>CAVZOL010000001.1:0-547257 GCA_963776895.1 Ignavibacteriota bacterium
AACAGAAGGGTCAGACATGATGTCGATATGCGTATAGCATGATCGATTCGGTTAGTGAGATTCACCTTCGAACTAAATACCATTGCTGATATTCGTTCCGGATCATTGCTGACCCATTTTTCGTGCATTTGCATAACAGGCCCGTGAAGAACCTTGATGTTATCCAAACATTCGACCGATCCGAAGATCGGTCGTGGATTCTCTGCGAATCCTTAGCACCTTAGAAAGGAGGTGATCCAGCCGCACCTTCCGGTACGGCTACCTTGTTACGACTTAGCCCCAATCACCAGTTTTACCTTAGACGCTTATAAGGCGGCTTTGGGTACCCCTGGCTTTCATGGCTTGACGGGCGGTGTGTACAAGGCCCGGGAACGTATTCACCGGGGTGTGCTGACCCCCGATTACTAGCAATTCCAACTTCACGGAGTCGAGTTGCAGACTCCGATTCGAACTGAGACATCTTTTTAGCGATTCGCTCCACCTCGCGGTATTGCTGCGCGTTGTAGATGCCATTGTAGCACGTGTGTTGCCCTGGACGTAAGGGCCATGATGACTTGACGTCGTCCCCACCTTCCTCACTACTTGCGTAGGCAGTTAATTTAGAGTTCCCACCATTACGTGCTGGCAACTAAATTCAGGGGTTGCGCTCGTTGCTGGACTTAACCAAACACCTCACGGCACGAGCTGACGACAGCCATGCAGCACCTGTATCGCCCCCCTTGCGGGTAGCAGGCTTTCACCTGTTTAGACGACCTTTCAAGCCCAGGTAAGGTTCTTCGCGTTGCATCGAATTGAACCACATGCTCCACTGCTTGTGCGGGCCCCCGTCAATTCCTTTGAGTTTCACCCTTGCGAGCGTACTCCCCAGGTGGATCACTTAACGCGTTAGCTCCGGCACCGACCTTACGGCCGACACCAAGTGATCATCGTTTAGGGCATGGACTACCAGGGTATCTAATCCTGTTTGATCCCCATGCTTTCGTGCCTGAGCGTCAATCAAGGGCCAATCCGCTGCCTTCGCCTCTGGTGTTCTTCCGAATATCTACACATTTCACTGCTACACTCGGAATTCCACGGATCTCTCCCCGATTCAAGACTAACAGTATCAAAAGACGTTTCGGCGTTAAGCGCCGAGATTTCACTCCTGACTTACCAGCCCGCCTGCGCACCCTTTACACCCAGTAAATCCGGACAACGCTTGGATCCTACGTATTACCGCGGCTGCTGGCACGTAGTTAGCCGATCCTTACTTTATGGGTACCATCAATCGAGTAGTAACTCGAAGTTTGTCCCCATCTACAGAGGTTTACGATGCAGAGCACCTTCATCCCTCACGCGGCGTTGCTGCTTCAGACTTTCGTCCATTGAGCAATATTCCTCACTGCTGCCTCCCGTAGGAGTCTGGGCCGTGTCTCAGTCCCAATGTGGCTGATCATCCTCTCAGACCAGCTACTGATCGTAGCCTTGGTGGGCCGTTACCCCGCCAACGAGCTAATCAGGCGCAGGCTCATCCTTTAGAAAGCTTGATGAAAAACCGATGCCGGTCTCTCATGTTACGGAGATTTAGCCAATCTTTCGACTGGTTGTTCTCCCCTAAAGGGCAGATTACCTACGTGTTCCGCACCCGTGCGCCAGTCGGTATTGCTACCGCCTTGACTTGCATGTGTTAGGCACGCCGCCAGCGTTCGTCCTGAGCCAGGATCAAACTCTCCGTAGTACATATTTTCACTTTACCATTTATAAAAATGGTGCTTCATAGGGCGAACATGCGTCCGAACTACTTAGCGCTGTACTATTTCAGGTTTGATACTGAAATCTCAGAACAACTCTGACGTCTATAAATAAACGCTTTGTTGTTCCAGATTGCAAGTGTGTGAACCTCACGTCCGATATAAATATCAGACTAAATTCACGGTTGCTTGCTGCTGATGAGACCAGATAACTGGCCGTCAAAAGGGATGAGAATGTCTTCCCATCCGCAAGTAACCCCCACGCATCACTGCGCAGGCTCATCATGCTGACTTTTGCTACCCACCTAAAGTGGGTAGCCCTTCTATTTCAATGAACACTTGTTTTATTCGATTTACTGAAAAAAGCTGAGCTTTTTTCAAACGACAGACAAAATCCCTCTTTCGAGGGGAGCGGTATAACCCGCGACCTCGAACGGAAGTTCTCGCTTCCGCGATATATTAAGAGATTTTTAAGATTTTATTTTTTCCGGTGGTGGTTTGCTGGATCGTGGTCGATCTTGGAGCACCTTTCCGACGGCGGCTCTACGAGAGTTTTTTCGAGCCTTCCCTATTGTTGGGACGCCTCTAACCATAACCCTCTCCCGCCCGTTCCATATTACCGAATATTTCTCCAAATTCGACATTTCCGTACTTTTATGCATTCCTCATTGCATAAAATCTCATCCGATTCATCCCCAATATCCCATAAATCCCGGTTCAGACAATTTGCTATGCCCTTTCTGGCCCAAAAACGCCAGTCTTCTTATGGAATATGCTTTTTTATAGTGTGTGTTGGATGCGTATTCATTAACTCACTCGTACTTTTCATGAATTTATGCATTTCCTTTTTCAATTTTGTATGCTGGGAAAAAATCGCCCATTTATATATAACAATTCTTTTTGAATGAAAGTGCCCGTTACAGCACCTATTCCCATCCCTTACTTCTTAACTCTTACTTCTTACTTAAAACATCCGGCAACCGTAGGGATCCGCCGCGGCGGACGAACGTCCGTTTTCCCAAAGCGCTAATTCCAGATCTCGGATGATCTCAATTTCGTTGACAATTACCGGGGCGCTATGCGTTTGGAGAAAATAATTGAGAATTCGTGCATAACACGGATTCCCGCCGTAATTTTGCGCTGAAATTAAGCCCCAGCTTGATCATGAATCCTAACTTGAATCTGATGAAATTACTTTGTTGCATTCTTCTTGTCTGTTCACTTTCGATGTATGGTTGCGCCGCGATTCTCGGTGGCGGCAACATGACGACCGTTAATTGCAACTCCGATCCGGAGGGCGCAAAAGTGTATGCCAATGGGAATTTTATTGGCACAACCCCCGCTGCGGCGCATGTCGATAAAAGGAGAGATCAACTCTTCGAATTCAAACTCGATGGCTACGAAACCGCAACGCAGATGGTTACCACCAGCGCCGGAGCAGGTTGGATCGTTTGCGACGTGATCTTCGGCCTGCTCCCGGTTGCCGTCGATGCCGCGACGAGCGCATGGCTAAACCTCGATCGTGATTATGTCTCTGTGACGCTCGAAAAGAAATAAGGTTATTATTTCTGGAGCTGTCAGTTCGAATCTGGTAGAGTTTCCTTACTCTTCCGGCGAAGGTGTTCCCGGTACACCCTGCCGACGCCAGAATATGGGAACATAAGATGCCCGAAAAATCGCACATCCAAAACCCCAATGCAAGAAAATCCAAAATTATTTTTGAAAATCCGGCAACCGTAGGGATCCGCCGCGGCGGACGCACGTCCGTTTTTCCGAAGCGCTCATTCCAGATCTCGGATGATCTCAAATTCGTTGACAATTACCGGGGCTATGCCGAGGGCGGCACAGGCCACGCGAGCACAGGCCACGCAAAGTATCCGCGTGGCGACTGCCGCCCTCGGCAGTCGTCGGCAGCCATAATAATTGTAGCTATTCAGAATGTCCTTCTTGCACTGTTGTATCTTTGTTCACCATGAGTGGAAACAAATGGATCGAACCCATAGAGGAATTTAACCTGACCCAGCGCAATCTGCCGCACATGCAGTCGCCTGGCAGTTACTATTTTACGACGTCCAACACCTGGCAGCGCCGTGAACTGGACGGTTGGGAACGGGATCTCATCTTTGAAACGATGCTACTTCACAATGGAACGAAATACATACTCGAGGCGGCCGTCGTTATGCCCGATCACTTCCATCTCATTCTGAAGCCGCTGCTGAAGGGTGAAAATTCGTACTACTCACTTGCTGAAATATTCCATAGCATCAAAAGCTATACTGCTAAACAGATCGCAGCCAGAGATCGAGCAATGGGCAACTCAAATCCTGCCCCCCGCGTGGCTCGTGCCGCCCTCGGCACGAGCAACATGGAAGACACCAACCCCCGCGTGGCTCGTGCCGCCCTCGGCACGAGCAACATGGAAGACACCGACCCTCGCGTGGCCCGTGCCGCCCTCGGCACGGGCCAAAGAAGAAAGCGCGGTGTTCGAATTTATCAAGATGAGAACTACGACCACATCATTCGCAATGAACGCGATTACAATGAAAAGCTGAACTATCTTGTGATGAATCCTGTCCAGGCAGGACTTGTCGGGCGGCCGAAGGACTATCGATGGCTTTATTGCCCCTCAATCGGTAAGGTAGCTTTGTAAGGATTGCAGGGTTCTCGTGCCGAGGGCGGCACGAGCCACGCGGATATAATATGTAGAGATGGGTACAATGTGTGGAGTCTGCCGCCCTCGGCAGTCTTCACGAGTTCACCCGGAGCGCTCATTCCAGATCTCGGATGATCTCAAATTCGTTGACAATTACCGGGGCTAAGCGCATCGGAATTAAGCTGCGCACGCTTCTTGCCATAGGTCATAAGATAGTCGCACCTCTTTCGCAAATTTTCTGAACGACCTACTTTGACGCTCAACAGCATCCACATTTAACGCTGCTACAATCTTTTTTACATCTTCTGGATTTTTGGGGTCTAAATCAATCAGTATATCTTTCAAATGCCTGTGCGGCTTCTCAATCTCGGTATCAGTATCATTATAAAAATGTGGAGTATATCCATCCACAAGTAAACCATTGTTAAATAGACCGAAATCGTCAGAAGCCAACCATCCTTCGAATTTTTGGATTTGCAACACAACCTTGATATACTGTGGCAATGGCGACATTTTCGGATGTGTCCTCATTCTCTCAAGCCAATCATTTGCCATAGATTGTATATGATCGATTAAGGCAACGCAATCCGCAAACTGATCCTTGAAATCCACTAGATCTACGGTAACAATTACAACGTATGGATGCGCCACTCTAACGAGATCGAGTAGGTGTTCATTGAGATTCGCCGAAATTTCTCCACAGCCATATCTAACTTCATTGCGCGGAATTCGCCCCACCTCTTTCCCCAAAATACGACAAACGAGCGAAGGATAAGAGACGTATTCTCCCCTCCCCTCTATAATAAAACCGATAGGTGGTCTTTCGTGTGGTTCCATCCAGACAATAGCATGTTATGACGGCACCCCATCAATTAATCCCTTAATCCACAATCTGCCAACATCTTTCATTTCGAGAGTGGCACCTGGGCTGATTTCTTCTATGGTCTTTGCTTTAGTCCCATCTTGCGGTGTTCTTGTAACGATCAGAACCTCCTCTGGATTTACGCAATTTAGCACATGCTCGGAATGCGTACTCATAATAACCTGTATTTTATGAGCCGCAACCACATCTCGGGCGAAATCAATTATGTATCGAATAGCCCACGGATGTAAGTTTTGCTCCGGCTCTTCGATTAACATAGTGGTGCCTTCTGGCTGAATTTCCATTGCCAGAATAATTGCGAGAGCATGAAGTATCCCGTCCGAAGAATCAAAAGATGCAACCTTGCGACTCAAATTGCTCTCGGTAAATTCTACATATGCGTTCTCTTTAATATTATCCTGAACATCTATATGCTCAATGTGCGTAGCAATATGAGATAGCGCACGATGAATTCTCTTTATTGAGTCCTCTGATTGCCTTTTAAAGACAGCTGGCATCATTTTACCTGTCTCAGAAAGCTCGGCATTCGGGGTTATAGGTTGAGCTTTCTTGAGATCGCTGGATGAGAAATTATAGCTCTCTATTTGAGAAACTTGTGATCGAAAAACATGTAGATCTTTTATAAGGGTCAATAAAGTTGTAAGTTCCCCACCAACAAAAGATTTATTAGACACCTCTGTATTGTTATCTTGATTTGCCGAAAAAATAGACTCATACATCTTTCCAAACTCCTGTGGATTCTCAGCAACCGCTGAAATGAGACCAGAATTTTTCAATCCCTCCAGACCGAACCAGCGTAAAACGGTATCAAAAGTATCAACCGTTATTGGTGGATGGATTTTCACCTTCACAGGAAAGAGTGGGCCAGTCGCAGAACTTCTCGTAATTACTACTTCTGATTTTGCATCCGTAAATTGGAAGGGATTGATGAATCTAATATCCTCGGAAACAATATCGCAAATTCGATTTCTTTGTGATGATTTTTTTATTTCGAATACATGGTTGAAGCTCTTGGCATCCGTAGAAATCCCGCCAGGGAGCTCAATCAAATAGTCAAACTTAATTACAGTGGCGTTTACATCCTCCTTTGGGATTGACTTCGGTACGATTGAATTAAAATGATTATACCCTGGAATAGCCTTATCAAGCCCCTCCGTAATGAACCGCGAAATAAACTTAATTCCCTTTAAAATATTTGATTTACCGGAACCATTTGCACCGATAAGCACGGTCAAGCTTCCGAATGAAATGTCGGTGTCGATTATGCTCCTGAAATTTTTTATTTTTAGATTTTTTAGCACTTCCCTATGTATGTATGGTACGCAAAATTACGACAATAATGACGCACCAGTAGCAAACTTATTATTATTTCCCTATGTGCATAATGGGCGATTTGAGCGCCTTTCGATGTTTTTCATGATGAGATTTCGCTGTCCCATATTATTATCTGACTGATAATATTGTGTACTGAACATATCGGGTACCCATTTTCGGTTCCTCACCCCACGCTCATCCATCGCCCATCACCATCGAGCGCATAGGAATTGCCGTTGCTCATTTCGTGTATTTCGCGTTTGGTTGTGGCGTCCTGCGTTGTGCGAATGAGGAAGACCGACTCGCCGCTCTCGCGCGTTAGGAACCGTTCCAGCGCCGCGATCTCCGGAGCAACATCGCCCAACCACTCCCCTTCGGATTCTTTGACAAATGCTCTGCTCATTCGTTTTGCAGCTTAGTGGGCATTGGAAAATTATGAAGTATGAATTATGAAGTATGAAAAGGAACCACGATCCTTCGGCAGGCTCAGGACAAGCGTACAAGATTTTTCAGGATTAGGGAAATTTATTCCTAATTCGTAATTTGAAATTCGTAATTCGTAATTAAGCTATTTCTTCTCCAACTCTAACTTCCGAATATCGTCGCGGAGTTTGGCGGCGCGTTCGTAGTCTTCTTTTTTTATCGCGTCGGAAAGCTGTTTGTTGAGTTGATCGAGCGCGGTAAGCGGCTTCGCGGGTTTTTTCGGAGCTTGCTCTTCGGATTTTCCGGCCAGGCGTTCGGCAAGGCTAAGTTCATTCTCATCCTCATCTTCTTCCGATTCTTCCTCGCCTTCTTCGGGAAGGAATCCGGCTTCGGCCATCACCGGCTCCGCAACCCATATCGGTACGCCAAAACGAATGGCAAGCGCAATGGCGTCACTCGGACGCGCGTCTATTTCCTGATCGTCCGTGAGTTTGAGGCTCGCGAAGAAGGTGCCATCGCGCAGTTCGTGAATGGATACCTCAGCCAGCGATCCTCCAAGCGCTTCGACGAGCAGCTTAACGAGATCGTGCGTAAGCGGGCGCGGCGGCTTGATGCCTTCCATTTCCAGCGCAATGGCCTGCGCCTCGAATCCACCTATAATGATGGGAATGCGCCGCAATCCCGCAGTTTCGCGCAGGATAAGCGCATACGCCCCGCTCGTCGAGGGGTTGGCGGAGATACCTAAAATTTCGACTTGAACTCTGTCCATGTTACTGATCTAGTCCACGATTCTTATCTATCAAATCTCACTGACGGGCAAATGAATTCCGCAAAGGTCAATTTTAATTGTTTACGCTGAAACCTCTAAAATTGTTAACAATGAGAATGCGAAGCGATTCCCGAACGCATAATGTTCGAAACCGCACTCATTCTGTGATCGTATCAACAGCGAAAAAAATTTTGCGAAAAAAGAAATCCCTTGCATTCCTCACGCTTGTTCTCCTATTATTCCCGGCGTGCAGCGTTCAGATCAAAACCACCCCTGTCGCTGTGGCGCTAACGGATGGCAATCATGTCAACGGCGGACTCATTGCCGTGGATTCCGAGTGGCTAATCCTCTCGGAAACCGGCGCGACCTTAGATGAATACCCGCTTACGCTGATCGATTATGGCTTGATCGATAGTGTGCGAGTCGTTGGCCAGCGATACGATCGCGGCGGTGCGGTGCTCGGCGGACTTATTGGCGCTGTCGGTGGAATCTTTGCTTCCGGCGCGCTCGATTCTGCTTCGCCGAATCAGGAGCGAACGCGGTTTGCCCTTGGTCTCGGCATAGGATTAGTCGCCGGCGCAGGAATCGGATATCTGGTTGGCGGAATGTTCGCCGATTCAGATATTGTCCTCGCCCATCCCACCGATAGCGACTACAACTTTCTCCGCCAATACGCGCTCTATCCTGACAGCCTTCCGCCGAGAATGGAAGAGGTTATCGACAGCATCGAGGCCGAGGATCGTGCCAACCAGCCGCAGAATTAATAATTTTTTGACTGAATTCCCAACAGTAAAATGTCATGGTACCACTGCTGTGAGAACATTATAATGTGGGGTACATGCAGTACAGACATAGTGTTGCAAATTTTCATCCCAATAATAGCTCGGATCAGCCTCCGTTGCAATATCAAAATCACCCATACAGCTAAAGCTAAGAAATACTTTCGTTCCTGATGCGAATCCTAGATCGTGAAGATCGGTTGAGGATACTGATGTTTCAAAAGCCCATTGTGGTTCAAATGTGACCGAACGCCACTCAACCTGAACCCAAGTATTGGGGCTGGATTGAGAAAGATTAGAGTCGGTAGAAATAAGCAGTACAGCTGATCGGCCAATAGCCGATGTATCGAGCGGATGACCGTATACTACTACGTATCCATTATATCCAGTAGGAATACTATCTGTATATCCAGTAGAAATACTATCTGCCGAAAGCCTCCACACGGAACAGATATGAGCCAAGCTTTGGTTGTGTACATACGTTATGCCCGGGGCGGGCACATCAAAACCAAACGCTTTGACGGTTCCAAATCCTGGCTTAGAGAAAATAATAGTCGCTGCTCCCTCTGGCACATCTTGAAGTTCCCAATGCCCGAGCGAATCGGTGGTTGTGGTAAGCGACGTACCAACAATCGAAACGGTCGTATTATCAAAAGTAGGCATTCGATATCCGGTAGAATCCACAAGATAGACAGTACCTTTCAATGTACCCGTTTCCGGGGATTCGGCAGTTCTACACCCTGCCTGCATAAAAATAATAAAGGCGGCAAGGATGACAAGTAGTAATCTGTGGCATTGTTGTGAATTCATTGCAATTCTATTAATTGGATGATTAAAAGACACTTTATCGAACCTTCTCGATTGTCTGAAAAGTTCGCCACCATTTTCACGATCGTTTTGCAAAAAATCTTTTTTATACCGGACTCTTTTAGTCCTATATTGTGTTTCTAATCTCCGGAAATGCTACGGCTCTCAAAACGGGTGGAATACGGCCTTATCGCGCTGCAACAGCTTGCGCGAAGCGGCAATGTTCTAACCGCGCGGGAAATTGCGGACGAGAATAACATTTCCTACGACCTTGTAGCGAAGATCATGCAGGACTTAAAGCGCGATGGCATGATCCTTTCGCAGCAAGGCGTTAGGGGCGGATACACGTTGATGCTTGCTCCGCAGCAGATCTCCGTTTCGCGTGTGATCGATGCACTCGAAGAAGAAAGCTCGATCACAGAGTGTACATCGGACACAGAATGCTGCTCTCGCGAAAGCGTTTGCACCATCAAAGGCCCGATGCACAAACTACAGGAGCAAGTCGAGCAGGTACTTAATTCAGTCACTATAGCGCAGTTGCTTTAATAATTTTTGAATGACCGATCGGTCCCATCCGACCCATCGGTACCATAAGAGACGAAGGATATAACAAATGGTAAAGTTACCAATTTATTTAGACAACAACGCCACGACCCAAATGGACGAACGGGTCTTCGAGGCGATGAAACCGTACTTTATCGACTATTTCGGTAATGCGGCGAGCCGGAATCATTCCTTCGGCTGGAAAGCCGAGGAAGCGGTCGATTGGGCGCGTGAAACGATCGCGCACTCCATAGGCGCCGATCCGAAGGAGATCGTCTTCACCAGCGGCGCAACGGAATCCGATAATCTCGCCATCAAAGGCATTGCCGAGATGTACGCGACGAAGGGCAATCACATTATCACGCTCACCACCGAGCACAAAGCTGTGCTCGATACCTGTAAGGCGCTCGAACGTCGTGGTTCCCGCGTTACCTATATGCAGGTCTCGAAAGAAGGATTTGTAGATCTCGATATGCTGCGCGACGCCATCACGGATAAGACGGTGCTCGTCACCATCATGCACGCAAATAACGAGATCGGCGTGATTCAGGACTTGGAAGCCATCGGCAAGCTCTGCCACGAAAAAGGCGTGATTTTTCATACGGATTCTACGCAATCCATCGGGAAGATTCCCTTCGATGTGCAGAAGATGAATGTCGATCTTGCCTCTATTTCCGGACATAAGATTTACGGACCGAAAGGAGTTGGCGCGCTTTACGTTCGCAAGAAATCCCCGCGCGTGAAACTTGCATCCCAAATGGATGGCGGAGGCCACGAGCGCGGAATGCGCTCCGGCACGCTGAACGTGCCCGGTATCGTCGGACTTGGCAAGGCGCTGGAACTTTGCATCGAAGAAATGGGAACGGACACCAAACTCATCCAAAACATGCGCGACAAAATGTGGATGGATTTCCAGGCCGAGCTTGACGAAATTTACATCAACGGCCCCGATCCTCTGGACAAACCCGAGTGGCGCTTGCCGGGCAACCTGAACGTAAGCTTTGCCTTCGTCGAAGGCGAAGCACTGATGATGGGAATTAAAGATATTGCGGTTTCCAGTGGCTCGGCATGTACTTCGGCCAGTTTGGAACCAAGTTATGTGCTGAAAGCTCTCGGCGTAGGCGAGGATCTGGCGCATACTTCCATCCGTTTCGGCATCGGGCGGTTCAATACGCAGGAAGAATGCGATTACACCGTCGCGAACGTCGTCGAAGCGGTGAAGCACCTGCGCGAGATGTCGCCGCTCTACGAAATGGCAAAAGCGGGCATCGATCTAACGAAGATAGAATGGGCAGCGCATTAGGGAAAGGATGAAGGCTGATGGATGAAGGATGAAGACGTACAATTTATTACAAAGTATCGGCGAAGAGCACCTTCTATCTTTTTTGTTCTCGTTGTTATTTTTAGTATCATCCGCAACGGGACAGCGAACATCAACCTGATGTTTCATGACCTATTTTACATTTTAGCATTAGGATTACTTTTCTGGGCATGCTTTTTTGTATTTTATTTTCTACGTCTGGCGTACTTGAAATTAACACATAGGAATCAGCAAGGACAGGATGCTTTAGCGCGGATCACTTTTTTCTATTTTTTCTGGGGCTGGTTTTGCATTGATAGCGCAACTCACAATAACACGGACATTTTGGCTACTTCTCTTTTTTTCATTACCGTTGGCACATGCCTGATCGGCTGGGGAGTATCGCGAAATTTCCATGAGGCACAAAATAGAGAACTGAAAGCTTAAAATGAGCTTGAAAAAAGACTTAATTGAGAAATATTTCGGCAACCCCGAAGTGCTGCTTGGCTTTATGCGGCAGACGAGGAAGCCGGTATTTCATAAATCGAATTTGTTTTTTCGGGATATTCAGTTCGCGGTGCATGATTATTTCGAAAGCGTGCAGGGCAAAAAAGTTACGATGCCCGAAGCGGAACAGATGACGCGGGAAATCGTACAACTTTATACGAAAAGCGGCGTTCTGCGCGAAGTGAACAATCAAGCGTACCGGCTCGATGGCCCCGCGTGGGCCACGCCAAAAGCCGGAACGTATGCGATGCTTACGTTAAATGGTACGCCGCTTCCGGGTGAAGTGGTGGAACCGATCGTAGCAGAAGCGCCGCCTGCACCGAAAACCGAAGAGATTAAACGCGAGGAATCGCGCATTGCAAATTTTGCGTTCCCGATCGCTCCGCCGAAAAACGCGGAGCCGGGACATTTGGATGGCAGGCCGTTCCTTCCGCACGAGCGGGAGTACCAGGTCCGCAATCCGCAGACAGCATCGGAAGAAAAACCAACGGAGGCCGTGAGCGAAAAACCAAAGATCGCTCCGCCGCCGTGGATGAAGAAAAATTAGTCCCGAAGGGACGAAATAAAATAGCCGGTGACGTAAGTCACCGGAAAGGAATTGAAAACTGAATTCAAGTCCCGAAGGGACGACACGCGAGCGATTACCTGTCGTCCCTTCGGGACTTACCTGAGTTCTTTGGGAACCGCCATCCGGTGACTCACGTCACCGGCTATTATCTGGCGTCCCTTCGGGACTCGAATAGGGATATTATTGTTATCGGAGAATAAATTATGGCATACTCAGACAAAGTAATCGAGCATTATCAGCACCCGCGCAACGTTGGAACGCTGGACGCGAAGGACGTGAACGTTGGCACCGGCCTTGTCGGCGCGCCGGAATGCGGCGACGTCATGCGCTTGCAACTGAAGATCAATCCGGAAACGGGCGTGATCGAAGATGCAAAGTTCAAAACATTCGGCTGCGGCAGCGCGATCGCATCAAGCTCGTTCGCAACCGAAATGATCAAAGGCAAAACGGTCGATGAAGCCTACGCGATCAAGAACACCACGATCGTGCAGGAACTGAATCTGCCGCCGGTCAAGATCCACTGCTCGGTCTTAGCCGAGGACGCGATCAAAGCCGCCATCGAGGATTTCAAAAAGAAACGTGCGGCGGTTTCTGCAGAAGCAGTAGCTGCGTAACCAACGTCATTGCGAGAAGGAAATTCCTTCGCGGAGCGAAGGAATTTCCGACGAAGCAATCCCTTGAGGTACAGGAAAACCGCCAGAGATTGCTTCGTCGATAAAAGCTCCCTCCGGTCGCTTTTATCTCCTCGCAATGACTGTAAAAAGATTTTTCAAACATAAATTTTTTCAACCAACAGAAAATACAACTATGACAGAAGTAATGGAAATGCCTTCGTTAGAAGAAACGACCGTCGAGCAAGCGTTCACCGATCTCGATAACGAGATCTCGCTGACCGATAAGGCCGTGAGCGAAGTACGAAAGATCATGGAAGCGAATAAGATCCCAGAGACCTACGGCCTGCGCGTTGGCGTAAAGGGCGGCGGTTGCTCCGGGCTATCGTACTCGCTTGGCTTCGACGCCGAACAGCGCGAGAACGATAAGATCCTTATCAAGGATGGCATCCGCATGTTCGTCGATACCAAATCGCTGTTCTATCTTTCGGGAACCGAACTCGATTTCACCGACGGCCTCAACGGACGCGGCTTCGTGTTCAATAACCCGAACGCCACCAAGACCTGCGGCTGCGGTAGCTCGTTTACAGCGTAATCAGGGAAATGTTGAATGTTGAATGATGAATGATGAAAACGTCATTCATCATTCTGCATTCATCATTCATCATTTTCCCCTATGACCGACCACTTTTGTCGCTTCGGAATCGATCGCACGTTTGCGGTGAACCGTGATGCGCTCGAAAAGCGATTTCACGAGCTGCAATTGCAGTCACATCCGGACCGGCATGTGACGGCCGAAGAGGTACGCCGCGACCGCGCGCTTGCGGAGTCCAGCGACATCAATGCTGCCTACCGCACGCTTCGGGAACCCATCCCTCGTGCCAAGCATGTAGTGGAACTCTATGGCTTCCCCATCTCCGATCAAAAAAGCGTTCCGCCAGGATTGCTCATGACCGTGATGGAAGCCCAGGAAAAGATCGCGGAACTCGAATCCGCGTCGAGCCAGCGCGAAAAAGAGAAAGTGATGCGCGAGCTTTACGCTATCGTCGAAGCATTGGAAGGCCAGCGCGAAGCTATCGATGAAGAACGCGAACGCATTGCGCGGAAATGGGATTCACGCATGCATCCGAACGAGTCCGGCGAACTTTCTAAAGAAGAGCAGGACGCACTCGGGCGTATGGCACAACTGATGAGCGAACGAGCGTATATCGAAACCCTCCGAATTTCTGTGCAAGCCGCGCATCAGGGCAAACCGGCTTTTATTCAACATTAATACTACGTGGCTGACAAGCATATTCTCGCAAGCCTTCAGGAAGCAAAGGAATGCCTCGATTCATTCCTGAATGATAGTTCCAGCGCACAAAAGATCGAGCAATTTGTCGATCTGCTCGTCGAAACGTTTCAATCCGGACACAAAGTGTATTCCGCCGGCAACGGCGGCAGCCATTGCGATGCCATGCACTTCGCCGAAGAATGGACGGGGCGCTATCGCAAGGACCGCAAACCGATGCCTGCGCTGGCCTTCTCCGATCCATCCCACATCACCTGCACTTCGAATGATTATGGCTTCGAGCACATTTTTGAACGAATGGTCGATGCGTTTGGTGAACCGGGCGATGTGTTTCTCGCTATTACAACATCCGGCAATAGTAAGAATCTGATCTTAGCAGCCGAAGTTGCAAAGCGGAAGGGAATGAAAGTCGTTGGCTTGCTCGGCAAGAACGGCGGAGGAATGAAAGCATTTTGCGATATTCCTATCATCGTTCCTGGTGCCACAAGCGACCGCATTCAGGAACTTCATATCAAGATCATTCACATTGCCATCGAATGCGCCGAACGCCGGTTATTTCCGGAACTCTATTGATTTTGCCTTTCTAATGCCGCTGAACATCCAATTGCCGGGACAACAAAATGGCCACGCCACCGAAGGCCGCATCGTCGGGATCGATCTTGGTACGACAAACTCGCTTGTGGCGTATGTCGATCATGGCGTGGCGAAGATCATCGAGGGACCGGATGGCAAGCTTGTTCCCTCTGTTGTTACCCTGAACGATCACGGGGATGTTGTTGCCATCGGGCAAAAAGCACGAGAACGCTCTATGCAGGATGCGCAGCATACGGTGTATTCCGTGAAGCGGTTGATGGGCAAATCGTATCAGGATGTCAAGAAAGAATCAGCCATGTTGGGATACCGACTGGTTCCAGCAGACGAGGGCCTGGTTCGCATCCAAATTGGCAAGCAGGTTTACACGCCCATCGAACTTTCGAGCTATGTCCTGATCGAGCTGAAACGCAGAGCGGAGCTATTTTTCGATGAACCGGTCACACGCGCTGTTATCACAGTTCCCGCCTATTTCAACGACGCTCAGCGCCATGCCACCAAAGATGCAGGACGTTTAGCAGGACTCGACGTGCTCCGCATCATCAGCGAGCCAACGGCAGCCGCTCTTGCGTACGGACTTGACAAAACAAAAGAAGGAACGGTTGCCGTTTATGATCTTGGCGGAGGAACCTTCGATATTTCCATCCTGAAGATCAAGAATGGTATTTTCGAAGTGCTTTCCACCAATGGCGATACCTATTTAGGCGGCGATGACATCGACCGCCGGCTCATGGAACTGTTCATTTCGCAGATCCAGCACATGACTCCGCACTTCGCGCCGACACCGGAGCAGCTTCAAAAGATCCGGCAGGTCGCAGAGCGAGCAAAGGTCGAGCTTTCCTCCAAATCGCACATAACCGTCGAAATTGATCTGCCAGAATCCGGCATCGCGTATCGAAGGAACCTTACGCTCGCAGAATTCGAGAAAGTTGCAAAAAGCATCGTCGAACGCACCCGCAAACCATGCGAAGATGCCCTGCGCGATGCGAAGCTCGATATAAACGACATTGATGAAGTAGTGCTCGTTGGCGGCGCAACGCGCATGCCAATGGTGAAAGCGCTCGTGAAAGATATTTTCAAGCGCAAGCCGCACGATGAATTGAATCCGGATGAAACCGTCGCGCTCGGCGCTGCGATTCAGGCAGATATTCTTGCCGGCGTGACGAAAAATATTCTTCTGCTTGATGTTACTCCCCTATCGCTTGGGATCGAAACGATGGGCGGCATGATGAGCACGATCATTCCCAGAAATTCGACCATTCCGACGAAAGTATCGGATACGTACACCACGTTTGCCGATAATCAAACGGGCGTTGAGATCAATGTTTTCCAGGGCGAGCGGGATTTCGTAAAGGATAACCGGCATCTTGCATCGTTTACGCTGAAGGGCATCCCCCCGCTTCCTGCCGGTGCAGCGAAAGTGGATGTTGCATTCCTCATTGATGCCGATGGAATATTGCAAGTTCACGCACGCGAGGCACACACTGGAACCGAGCAGCAAGTCGAAGTAAAACCATCCTATGGTTTGTCGGAAGAGGAAATCACAAAGATGCTGCGTGAAGCCGTCGAACATGCACCTGCTGATATTGCAGCACGCCGATTAGCTGAAGCAAAGACAGAAGCACAACGCATTCTTGCTGCTACGGAAAAAGTGCTTGGGCAGCTTCGGCGCGGACAGCTTGCCATCTCGCAAGCAAAACTTAAAACGATCAATGTCGGTGATGTCATTGATGCACTCTATGCGCTTCGCCGCGCCGCCAGTGGCGAGGATGCGTCCAATATCTTGCAGCAACAAGAACTCCTCGAACGAGCCACCGAGCCGCTTGCGCATGAGATCATGAATGCAAGCCTCGCCGAAGCGCTCGAAGGAAAAACCGTCGAACAAGTATGAATTTTTGTAACCGTGACCTTCAGGTCACGGTGTAATAATTATGATACACGCTTCGCGACCGTGACCCAAAGGTCACGGCTACGAATTTTACACCATATTCTTTTTACTTGACATGAAAGCAACTGAATTCTCTTTAAAAAAACGACCGTATTCCGACGACGAGGCAAAAACCATCCTCGCAAAAGTGATGGATGCCGAAACGTCCGACTGGCATTACAACACGCACCACAAAGGCTACGTCGATAAACTGAACGAGATAGAAAAATCGCTCTTAGACGCCGACCCTGCAAAAGCCAATGGCAATTACTCTGCGTTCGGGGAGTTGAAGCGCCGCTGGACCTGGAATCATTCCGGCAACATCCTTCACGATGTCTATTGGGAATGCTTAGGCGGCGATGGCGATCCGGTGCTCGGAGAGGAACTCCACGCGCAGATCCAACGCGATTTCGGTTCGTTCGAAGAATGGAAAACCGATTTCAAAGCAACCGCGCTCGCCGCAAAACTTTCCGGCTGGGGTTTGCTCGTGTTCGATACGCTCGGCTCAGGCGAGCTAAAGAATGTGCTCGTCGATGAGCATCATTATGGCGCAGTCTGGGGCGCGATCCCGCTCGTCGCATGTGACGTGTTCGAGCACGCCTACTATCACAAGGACGGCCCAAAGCGCGCAGCGTACATCGATAACTTCATCAATGGCCTGCACTGGGGCCGCATCAATGAGCGGTTTTTGAAGTATATCGCCAGATAAACCGAAATGATGAATGATGAATGTAGAATGATGAAATATCATTTTCGGATTCTCTTCATCATTCATCATTCCACATTCATCATTTACAATTGCCCAGAGTCACTTTCCTTCCAATGAACGTCACATGCGAAGCTCTCATGGGTGAGAGCTTCTTAGACGTTGCGCTCGCGCATCATATCGACTTGCAGCATAACTGCGGCGGAGTCTGCGCGTGCTCTACCTGCCATGTGAAGGTAAAGCAGGGCATGGAATTATTGCCCGAAATGGAAGATGACGAAGCCGATCAATTGGATGAAGCCGAAGGGCTTGCGCTCGATTCGCGCCTCGGATGCCAATGCAAAATTCAGGAGGATATGGATTACATCGTCGAAATCCCACAGCTTAATCCTGCGATTGCGAAGTTATTTCACGAAGGAGCACATTAGTTAAAGAAGCATTATGACGTGGTCGGATAGAGAAGATATTGCCGAAGCATTGATGGAAGCGCATCCGGGCGTCGATCCGCTTACAGTTCGTTTTACCGATCTGCGAAATTGGATCGCCGAAATTGATGAATTCGAAGATGATATTCACACTTCGAACGAGCAAAAGCTGGAAGCTATTCAGATGGCCTGGTATGAATTATGGCATGATGGTCACTAATTTTTCGTGACTTTGCATTGTGACTAATTCACGTACTCGTATTCCCGTCTTTCCGCTCGGAGTCGTGCTCTTTCCTGAGAGCCGTATTCCCCTGCATATTTTCGAAGATCGTTATAAAAAGCTTATTAACGATGCAATAAACGATAAATCATCGTTTGGTATTAATTACGTCGAAGGCGATAGGCTTCATGCCGTCGGCTGCTCGGCGCGAGTGGTCGAGGTGCTTGAGCGCCATCCCGATGGCGAGATCGATGTCGTTACCGAAGGCGAAAGCCGCTACGAAGTGCTCGAATTCGAGCAGAACGGCCCAGGCGAAATATCTTTCGCGACTGTCCGTTGGTTGGATGATGAGCCGGAAGAACGCGACATGGAATTGCCGGCAAAACCATCCATCTTTTTAATGAACTTGCCGAGATCGCGTACAAAGGCGTTATCGATCCACTCGACGAAAAGCTGTGGAATGCCGAAGATAGATTCCCATCGTTCAAGATCGCACAGAAATCAGGGTTGGAAGCTCCGCAGCGTCAGGCGCTGCTTAGCATTACGAGCGAAAACGAGCGATTGGAAATGCTGCATAAATTCCTTGCTCAATTACTTCCCAAAATTCAGGAACTTGAGACGATGCACACGCTTATCCGCAACGATGGCTATATCGTAACCTGGAATAAAAAGCCCGGTCCGGATCCGGAAGAATAATTGAGTTGCCCGATGTGTTTGGTTACGAACGCTTTATACAACATGTCATTCTGAGCGTAGTACATCTTCGCGGAGCGAAGATGTACGAAGCGAAGAATCTTTGGAAACTTCACGAGATCCTTCGACTCCGTTCTTTCTCCCTTCGGTCGAAAGAACTCCGCTCAGGATGACACTTATTTAAAGATCAAACATAAATAGATCCATTCTTTCATCCATTGCCTGAACACTTACCCATCACCGACCCCATTCTGTTCGCCATTGGCTCCATTGCCGATGAAGCGAACATGGAGGCGTACGTCGTTGGTGGATTTGTACGCGACGAACTACTGAATCGGGGATTTCGAGAGGATATTGATATTACGGTCATTGGCGATGGTGTTGGTTTCGCTTCGCTTGTCGCAAGTGAATTCGATGGCGCGAAGCTCGCTGTGTATGAGCAATTCCGCACTGCGGCGCTGCAAGTTGGAGAGCATACTATTGAATTTGTTGGCGCACGGAAGGAATCGTATCGCGCGAATAGCCGCAATCCCATTACTGAAGAAGGCACGCTGGAAGATGATCTCGCCCGCCGTGATTTTACCATTAATGCACTTGCTGTCTCGCTTAACCAAACAAGTTTTGGCGATCTTATAGATAGATTTGATGGACTGCTCGATCTGAAAGAACATCTTCTCCGCACGCCTCTCGACCCGGAACAAACATTTTCGGATGATCCGCTTCGCATGATGCGTGCCGCGCGCTTTGCCGCACAACTTGGGTTTCATGTCGATGGTTACGCTCTTGACGCAATGGAGCACATGGCCGACCGCATTACCATTGTCAGCCAGGAACGAATAACGGATGAGTTCCTGAAAATAATGGAAGCGCCGCGTCCATCCATTGGACTGAATATATTGCACGAAACCGGACTCATGCACTTCGTCTTTCGTGAAGTCGATGAACTTGGCGGCGCTGAGCTCCGCACCGTTGGCGTGCAGGAGTACGCCCACAAAGATGTGTTCCGGCATACCTTGCAAGTCGTCGATAACATGGCGGCAATGACCGATAACGTATGGCTGCGCTTTGCCGCGCTCTTGCATGACATCGCCAAGCCGCGCACGAAAGAATTCCGCGAAGGTATTGGATGGACATTTTACGGCCACGATATCGTTGGCGCTCGCTGGGTACAGAAAATTTTTCGGCGGATGAAACTGCCGATGGATGCGGCAGAGTATGTTGCAAAACTTGTGCGGCTTCACATGCGGCCGATGGGACTTGTCGATGAAGGCGTGACGGATTCCGCCGTGCGCCGCATTCTCTTCGAAGCAGGCGAGGATATTGACGATCTGCTCACCCTTTGCCGCGCGGATATTACATCGAAAAATCCGAAGCTCGCAAACCGCTATCAGCGCAATTACGATATTGTGGCCGAAAAAATGGCGGAAGTCGAAGCGAAGGATCAAATGCGCGCCTTCCAATCTCCCGTTCGCGGCGAGGAGATCATGCAGATCTGCGGCATTCCCCCATCCAAAACGGTTGGCATTCTCAAATCCGCGATCGAAGAAGCCATTTTGGACGGAATCATTCCGAACGACTACGCCGCCGCAAAAGAATATTTATTGAAGATCAAGGATGATATTTTGAGAGAGCATCCGCTGACCGAACGGGAGCGAGCACGGAATACGCCAGAACCATGATTTGGGGCGATTCCTGAGATTTTGGAGATTAGTTTGATCTATCTTTCTTAATCTCTAAAATCGCCACAAATCATGGTTCTGATTATGTCAATTATTGTTCAAACAATTGTGTTATTATTATTATGGGAGAAGTCCTACAAAAACGACTAAAAATGTCGAAGTTCGAGAGCCCCTTACAGGAGGCTACGCTCGCGCTGATGGCAGCCGCGAGCGAATTACGCTCGAACCTCGACCGAGTCCTCGCCGAAGCCAACCTTACGGGCGAGCAATATAATATTCTGCGTATCTTACGCGGCGCCGGTGCCGACGGACACCCCTCCGGCGAGATCGGATGCCGTATGCTCGACCGGTCTCCCGACATCACCCGCAGGATCGACGCGCTGGAAAAACAAGGCCTGGTGACTCGCAAGCGCTCTACGGATGATCGCCGCATTGTGCGCGTACATATTACCAAAAAAGGACTCACCACTCTCGATTCGATCACGCCAAACGTGGTCGCATTCGATCAAAAATTGATGACAAATCTGTCCGAATCCGATCTCCATCAGCTTGCCGCACTATGTGAGAAACTAATCGCCGTAGAAACCGAGTGCGCCTGAACGCTCAAGGGACTCTGTACTCATCACTCGGTACTCTTTACCCGAGAAAGTGCTTCCTGCCGGGCTCGAACCGGCGACCCACTGATTAAGAGTCAGTTGCTCTACCAACTGAGCTAAGGAAGCGAGCCTTAAATGCCTCTCGAAATCAGTAGGTTCCGCACCTTCAAAATTGGTATTTCAATGAACTGGTGGTTCTGCTTTGATAGTGGGAAAAATCGCATGAAATGGGTCAAAATCCGCCAAAACAGTATGAATTTATAGCTTCTCATGCTTCCATGCCAGCTCCTATCCTGAATTCGCCCCAATTGATATACGTATGCTGGCAAGAAAGCACTTTGAATACCAAATGGTCTTCATCTCCTGATGAACGCACCGGAAAATCGGACACAAACCTGACACACTCTTTTTCAAATTCTATGCGGAAGGAGCTTCCTTGACTTACACTCCATCAACTATTATCATGATTATTCCGGTAAGTTTTGTAAAATGACGACCGATATTCTAATAATAATTGAGAAGTCCCTCAAATCGCCAGAGTAATCCTGGTTTATTTCGCTACTATCAATACGGTGCTTGCTACCTTCGCTCCCGATCGGAGCACGAGCCGATAGACGCCGGAGGAGATGGCTTGCGTGGAGTAGGATTCGTTCTCGTCGCCGGCAGTCGTCCATTCGTCTTTGAGGACGGTTACGGTGCGTCCGAGATAATCTTCGATCGCAATCGAAAGCGGGCCGTCCTGCGTGACATGATACTCCACGGTGAAGGCGGATTCGGACGGATTGGGATAGAGTTTCTCGATGATGAACGCCGGAGCGCCGGAGGTGATCGCGGGCGAACACGTTCCCGAATCGCAGAACAGACCGCTCACCGTCGTTACCTCGATCGGAGCGCCTGGAAAATAGAACGTGTCGATCGTGATGGCCGAACAGAGTCCGGACGCATCGTCGGCGATGCTTGCCGTCGCCAACGCCGTGATGGTTTGCAATACGCCGGGTGCGTTGGGAGTGTTCCCGCTCAGTGAAACGATCCAATCATTCCCAGCCGCAACGCCAACCGGATTGATCGGTTTGAGCATCCGGCCATCCAGCGTGATGCTGGCAGCATACGTCGTTGCCCCGCTCTTTGCAAGGTTCGTTCCTGAATCGAGCACGAGCGGAATGGAGACAGTCACGCCCGGCGCGCCCAATGTGCCGCGCACCGAGACCCTCGCCCGGAGCACCACCGAGTCAGAGAATGGATAGGGATCGCTCGTGCTCTCGCACCCATTCGTATCGGTAATGGTTACCGTGTAGTTTCCATTCGTATCCGGTGAGAGCGTCTGATGAATAGAGTCCATAAGCGGCGATCCATCAAAATACCATTGGTAGTGCGATGAGGGAGAGGAGGTAAGCTCAGCGCCATTCTGCGTGATGACGGGCGTTGCCGGTACTGGATATGCGGTAACGTTCGTCACAGCAGAGGTTCCCGAGCATCCGCCCACGCTGGTTACGAAGACGGTGTACGCGCCCGATTGATTCACGGTAAGCCGCTCATGCGTGGCTCCCGCGATCGGCTGTCCGTTCATCGACCACTGATAACTTGCATAGCCCGCGCCCGCATCGAGCGTAACGGAATCGCCGGGACAAAAAGCCGTCGGCTCACTCGCCGTAACGATCGGAGTAAGATTGGAACTGATCGTGACTTTAATTGAGTCCGTTGCCGAGCAGCCGCTCGGCGTGGTCTCCGTCAGCGTCAGCGTTGCGGTTCCTGCCGCGCCCCACTGTACCGTGATGCTGCCCGGATTATTGATGGAAAGATTGCCTGCTCCCGCCGGCGTGAGCGACCAGGTGAACAGGTCATTCGCCATATTGATATTGCTACTGTCGGTGTAGGTTGCCGTGGCGTTGGGACAGATTGCAGCGGGGCCATGGATAAACAGTTCGGGCGTCGGATTGACCGTCACCGTATCAGGCGCGCTTGTTGCGCTGCATCCGCCCGCATTCGTCACCGTGACCGAATAGATTCCGCTGGTTTTCACTACAATAGCAGAGGTGGTATCTCCCGAACTCCATTCGTACTTTGCGTATCCGCTCTGTGCGGCGAGCGTCAGGCTGTCGCTGCCGCAAAGCGTGTCGGAACCATTAATGGTGACCGTCGCGACCGGCGTGGGCAGCACCGTAACGACGAGCGGCGCGCTGGTTCCCGAACAGCCCGCAGCATTCGCCGCCGTGAGCGTGATGGTATCGGTCGTTGAAACGAAGATCGTTGGCGTCGTATCGCCGGTGGACCATAGATAGGATGCATACGTCTCAATGGGACTGATTTGAATCGAATCGCCATTGCAAATCACGCGTTTTGCAGCGGTAAGCACCGGATGGGGCACACTGTCCGGCAGCACGGTAATATGTACTGCGGCGGAAGTTCCCGCGCAGCCCGTGCCGCCCGTGACATGCACCGTGTAATCGCCCGCTTGCGTGACCGAAATATCCGGGGTGGTCTCGCCATCCGACCAGACGTAACTCGTATAACCGGTTCCCGCCGAGAGATGAGCCGTATCGCCCATACAGAGCGTCCATGGCCCGCCGGTTATTGTGGGCGTGAGCGAATCCGAAACCGTAACCAACACCGAATCGAGCGAGCTGCACCCGTTCTTGTCCGTAACCGTCAGGATATACAGCGTGGTCGAATCCGGCGTGGCTGTTGGGGTCAGGCTTGCCGAATCGCTGAGGCTGGCCGAGGGAGTCCACAAATAAGTATAGGGACGCGTCCCGCCACTCACAGTTCCGCCAAGCGCGATCGAGGAACCCTTGCACACCGAAAGCGGCGAGCTGACCTTGATCGCCGGAGCAAGTGTCACGACCAGCAAAAGGGAATCTTCCGAGGAGCAGCCGTGCGCATCCGTGGCCGTCACATGGAAGGTCGTGTTTTTTGCGACGGTGGCGATGACCGTGCTCGTATCCGTCCGGTTCAAACCTGCCGCAGGCGACCACAAGTATGTATAACCCGGTAACCCGCCGGTAACTGCAGCCGTGATCGCGATGGACGAACCCGCGCAGACCGTTTGGTTTACAGGCAGGGTTATTTTCGGTACGCCGTAGAACGAGACCGTTAGCTTCCCGGTCGTTACGCACCCGTTCGAATCCGTGACGGCCAGCGTGTACGTGGTCCCTTGCGTGGGCGTGGCCGTTGGTTGCAGCGAGTCCGGATGATCGAGCGTGGCGGCGGGTGTCCACGCATACTTCAGCGGGCCGGTCCAGCCGGCGATCGTCGGAAGCAGCTTGATGGAGGAGCCGGGACATACATTATTTCCCACGGGCATCGTGATCTCGGGAACCGACCGCACCACCAGCGCGAACGTGTCGGAGATGACATCGCACATATCGCTTCCCACCCCGTTGACCGTATAGTAATAGGGGCGGAGCGGATTGGTTGGCGAGATAAACGTATAAGGATTTGTCGTCGCGCCGGCGATAGCACTCCCGTTCAGAAGCCACTGATACGATGCGAGTCCGGATCTGGTGCTCAAGCTGACCGTGGTGTTCGGGCAGACCGTATCGGACGTGGTGCTCGTGATGCTCATCTCCAGCGGATCGCAAAATTTGGCGACGAACGCGGTGCCATCGCCCCACGGCGTCCCATCGTAGGCGCCGGGAGTTGCATATTCATCCGTACCGGTATAGGTTAACCCGCCCACAAACACATGACCGCCGGGGTCGAGCCCGATCCCGAGTCCGTATCCCCTGCGTTCGTAATACGTTCCCCACTTCCGGTGGCCGCCGCTGTCGAACTTGATTATAAAGGGATTATATGGCGGAAGCAGGCTCGTCTGAAATTCTCCTGCCGTTGCGATTTTATTGGGGCTGGCTGTTTCGCCGCAGGCAAAAATATTCTCTCCCGTGTCGAGGGTAATTGCACAGAGCACATCATTCGAATCGCCGCCGTAATACGTTGCCCATACCCGTTTGCCGTTCGTATTGAATTTTCCGAGAATGGCATCGGAATCACCCGCAACCGAAGTTTGATACGCGCCCGGCGAAGCCATTCCGCCAAACATTTCGGAACCGACAAAATAAAGATTACCAGATCGGCTCGCGGCTATTTGGTAGATCTGATGCTCGGTGGTATATGGGAAGATGGAGTCCAGATAGTACGTGGCCCAATCCAAGGCGCCCGAGGGCGAGAACTTCGCGAAAAAAGCAGGACCGTACAAAGTTTGGTACGCTCCCGCTGTGGCGACTCCGGCGGTGCAGGTGGTACTTGCGGTGATGTAGATATTATTGTTGGCATCGGCGCACACCTGCCCATCAGCCATATTGGCATTAGCGCCAGGTGTATTATCCGTGCCACCCCAATAGGTACCCCATAGCCGCGATCCTTGGGAAGTAAATTTTGCAATAAAGAGATTAACGCCTGGCCCCGCAAGGGTAGTCTCGAATGCTCCCGAAGTCGCAATGCCGCTGGTAGAGCCGCTTTCCCCAATAAGTACTATATTGGTGGCACTATCGATTGCGATGCCGCATCCGACCGTATTCGAAGGACAAGGGCACATGGGCCCGGGCGGCGTCAGTCCATTTCCACTGTAATACGTAGCCCACCTTCGCACACCGTTACTATCGAAGGATGCCAGAAACGCATCTTCATTGCCAGTAAATGTTGTTTGAAATGCGCCGGATGAGGCGATACCACTCGTACTGGTCGTATTGCCTGTGATAAGAATCCCACGCGATGTATCGCACGCAATAGCAGCAGAATAATCATCGCCTTTTCCACCGTAATACGTGGCCCACATCAAATTCCCGCTGGATCCGAATTTCGCGATGAAGCAATCGTACGCGCCGCCCCCATACGTTGTTTGGTATGCGCCGCTCGTCGCAATGTTCGCCGTGCCATCGGTATAGCCGTAGAGATCGGCGTTACCGGAACGATCCACAACGAGATCGGTCGCCGGCGTATAGTTATCTGTATCGGCCCATCCGTAATACGTTCCCCACAACCGTTGCGGATCGATATAGAGATCGCGCGCATGGTCATAGTTGCCGGTTTCGAAACTCACGGTATTATCGTGAAGTTTAAAACCGCATGGCACGTTTTCGTTTGTGCTCGCGCCGATCTGATATCCGTTCGGTTTCGTCTCGTCCACGTTGCCATACGGCGATGCCAGATGAAACACACCACCCTCATCCACCGAAAGTGATGTCGCGTGATCGTAGCTCATCCGTATCACATTCGGATCGCCGCCGGGATGCACGATGAAATCGTATTCCAGGTAATCTTTCTGGGAGGGATTGTTCGTGTAGAATACGAGATCGATCTCCGGATAAATATTCTTATACACGATCGTTCGGAATCCCGGAACGTGCGTAATCCCGTCCGGACAATTGGTGAGATAGTAATTGGTGTAATCGCCGGTGGTATCGCTCGCGGCGATCTCCGCATCGGGATTCGCGCCGATAAAATTCACATCCACGCGGTACAGGCTCAGGGTGTCCTGGTTCCCAGAACCCTCTATGTCCATTGCATTCGGCGTCAAGGGTCTTCCGAGCGAATCCTTCGCGCGCGAAAGTTTTGAAAACACATAGTGCATCGAGCCTTTGGTGAAATACGTCTTCATCCCATAGCCATCGAGCGTATAAAGCACTTCCGGCATCGGTGCTCCATTTTGATCGGAAAGCTGCCCTCGGTTCGGGATAAATTTCAGGCTGCCCGATTGATCGAATGATCCAAACGAGGTTATTGCGGAGCCCCGATTCTCAATGGATTGCGCAAACACGCTGTCCGCTTGAACGATCAAGCAGAAACAAAAGAACGCGAATAGTATGTGACGAGTGGTCCACAACATATAGGACGACGATTAACAGAACAGTGAATAATGCGTATTGTCCCAAAATAATGCCCCAACGAAACATACTTGCCATGTAAGTACGCTCGGCTCTGCGCGTGATCGCTTCGAATCAAACAAATGGAAACACATTATGAAAAGATATTAGCGATTCTCGCTTGCCTCGTTTTCGCCTCGTGCGCTACAACCAACCGACTGGTAACCATCGCCAAGTTTGTCGCGAAAACCTATCCTGTCGGTACCTATATCTCAACGCTGCATCCGATCTATGACTCGGTGCTCAAGGCACGGTGAGCGGAATTCTCGAAGTGAAGGGGGCAAGCTCCATAGAATAGTTCGAATTCGAACGAATTGCCATTGACCGTGCATGCCCCTCCAGCCCCTCTATTCTGGCAAGCGATTGAATGTCACCAGAGAGTAAGGTGGATGGGTTTGACACATCGAGCCACGTTTGAATTTTGAGAAAGTCGAACACGGCAAGGCCGCCACGCACTCGTGCTGTGGCTTGGGTTGGAAGCACATGATTCGGGCCGATACCGTAATCGCCAAGAACCTCTGCACTACCGGCTCCGATGAATAATCCTCCATAATTTCTAAGCAACGGCTGGATGACAGCAATCGCATTGCGATCCAGTTGCAGCGAAAGATGTTCCGGTGCAAGCGCATTGCAAACGCTCGCCATTTGTTCGAAACCCTCAACAACGATGCAAATACTTTTGCCGATCGATTCGCTTGCAATGTTTTGGGTAGATAGATCCGCAAGCTGCATTTCGATCTCTATTTTAACTTTGGGGAGCACGGAAGGATCGAGTGAAATGAGTATCACGCGTGCGTCGGGATCGTGTTCGGCCTGTGCGAGAAGGTCTGCGGCAATAAGCGCAGGGTCTGCCGATGCATCCGCGCAGACGGCAAGTTCCGAAGGTCCGGCAAGCATGTCTATCTTCACAAATCCAGCGACAATCTGTTTTGCGGCAGTGACCCAGCGGTTCCCAGGCCCAACAATAATGTCGAACTTCGGAACGGTTTCCGTACCAAAGGCCATTGCGGCGATCGCATGTGCGCCACCGGTGGCCAGCACGGCATCCGCCCCGGCTATTGCTGCTGCTGCCAGCGTGTGTATTGATGGCTTTGGCGACGCCACCCAAACTTCACGAACGCCAGCAACGCGCGCCGTAACTGCGGTCATAAGAACGCTCAATGGCAGCGGATAACGCCCTCCGGGCGCATAACACGCAGCGCGTTCCAACGGCAGAACGGTGTGACCGGTAAAACCGCCATCGACTTCGATCGAAAGATCCGAAAGCGATGCTCTTTGCGCCTCTGCGAAGCGGCGAATGCGGCTGGCAGTTCGCTCAAGCATGCCGCGATCCTGCTCGTTCAATGTGTTCAAAGCTTCGAGCAGTCCGGCGCGATCAATGATGAGCGGAGCAGATGGCGCGATGTCACCAAATCGTTCCGAGTAATTTCGCAGCGCCGCATCTTTGCCGATGCGCACATCTTGAACGATCTTCTGAGCTTGCGGCAAAATATCATCCAACGCTGACGTAAGATCGAGCCGGAGGGCTTCCTCAACCGATAGTTGTTTAAGCATTGGCGGTCTCCTTTGGTGGTTTTGCTAATCCGGGGCGGCGCGTGAGTTTCAGCGCGCGCCGGTCCAATTCGCGCTCAACATCTGCAAGCCGGACGTTCTGCTTTTTCATCGCGACCATCATAAAATACAGTAAATCGGCTGCTTCGTGAATGGCTTCTCTATCCGTTGCAACTGCAAGCTCGCCAGCTTCTTCCAGCAATTTCGATGCAAGCAGGTCTGGTGAGTTAAAAAGCTTCGAGGTGTATGAGCCTTCGGTTGCAACAGAGGAACGTTCCTGAATCCGCTTTTCTAACGATTGCAACCCATGCTGATTTCCCCAACAGGTGTCAGTATTAGTATGGCAAAATCCAGCGCCCTGTTGGCGAACGGTAAAACGCAACGTGTCACGGTCGCAATCGAGATCGATCCGAATGAGTTCCTGCACGCTCCCGGAAGTTTCTCCTTTTCGCCACAATCCTCGGCGGCGTGAGAAGTAATATCCTTCTCTGTTTTCGATGGCATGATGAAGGCTTTCTTTGCTCGAATAAACAAGCCCTAGCGCTACGCCAAGCTCATCGGTCACGACGGTGGGCCATAATCCATCCAGCCTATCCGATTGAAGCAATGCGGCAAAAACATCGGCAAGATCGAAGCGGCCAGTGTATAATGCCATGCCAACTTGTGCGTCAACCCCCATAGCATCGAGCTTTGCGATTTCTTCGGCAGAGGAAATTCCTCCAGCAATGGTAAGCTTGGCATCTCCGGCGGCTTCTCGTAATTGTTCGACAATTGAGAAATCCGTTCCCACCATTCTTCCTTCGCGCTCGATAAGCGTAACAAGGAACCCGCCGGTGTAAGGCGCTAGCTCGCGCATACGATCGAGCAATTGCGCGCCGGTTCCGCGCCGCCATCCTTCAACGAAGATTTCGCCATTGCGCGCATCGAGTGCAACGATCGTGCGTTCCTTCGGCAACTGTAGAAGCAGATCCCTACTGGCCGCAGTACCGAGAATAATCTTGGAAGCACCTTGATCGAGCCATTCGATCGCTCGTTCGCGCGAACGAATTCCACCGCCAACACGGAATGATGCGAGCGAAAGCAGTTCCTGGAGCAATGCTGCGTTCCCAACATTCGCATCATCGCGCGCCGCATCAAGATCGATCAACGCGACTTCACCAACAAGTCCGAATTTCTTAGCAATAGGACGCGGATCGCCTGCAACGAGAGCTTCCGTCTCGCCGCCGATGAGCTGCACTACTTGCCCGGCTTGAATATCGATAGAGGGAATGATCATAATCTGACTGGTACTCCGAAGGATTGTAATTCTTGTTTGATCGCGCGAATGGTATAATCCCCGTCATGAAAAAGTGAAGCAGCCAAAAGCCCGGATGCGCCTGCTGCAAACGCTTCTGCAAGGTGACGAGCATTTGCTGCTCCGCCGGACGCAATAACGGGAATCTTAACTGCGGTTGTGATCTTGGTGAGTAATTCGAGATCGTATCCGGAGCGTGTGCCATCCTTGTCCCAACTGGTAAGCAATATCTCACCAGCTCCACGCTCTTCCGCTTCCGTGGCCCACGCCATGACGGAACGCGGAGTTTCGGTTCTTCCACCATCGGCGAGCACACGCCAATTGTCATTTTCCGCATGAGCATCGATGGCGAGCACTGTACATTGATTCCCAAAACGTTCGGCAATACGATTTATTAGATTGGGATCGCGCAGCGCGGCCGTGTTGATGCTAATCTTGTCTGCGCCGACAGATACTAACGCTTCGCAATCTTCTACAGAGCGAACGCCGCCACCTGCGGTCAATGGGATAGAAACCTCTCGGCGAATGGCGCGGATGGTAGCGAGATTATTTTGCCTTGCTTCAAGAGTTGCAGAAATATCAAGAATGACAATTTCATCGGCTCCATCGGCTTCGTACCGTGCTGAAAGCTCGACCGGATCGCCGGCATCGCGCATATTGGAGAAACGCACGCCTTTCACCACGCGGCCTCCGTCGCAATCGAGGCATGGTATGACTCTCGCTTTCAGCATGATCCCTCCGCAGTGCAAAGCCATCGGCGCAGCAAGTCCAAACCCCATGCGCCAGACAGTTCCGGGTGAAATTGACAGGCCAGAAGGTTCCCGCTCTCGAATGCAGAGACAAACGGCTCTTGATAGCAGGTCATACCAACCGTTGCAACGCCCGAAAGTGCAAGCAATCGGTAGGAGTGTGTGAAATACGCATCGCCGGTGCGAAGAAATTTTGCGTCATCCGACGGCTCAACGGTATTCCATCCGACATGTGTCTTCAGAACGCCGCTCGGAAATCCCACTAAATTCCCTTGCAGAATAGATAATCCTGCAACGCCAGGGCTTTCATCACTCAATGTAAATAGTAGCTGCATGCCAAGGCATATCGCAAGGATCGGAGTACCATCCGAAAACTTTTTCAGCAGCGGATCAATGATTTTTTCCTTTTCAAGTCGTTCCATAGCCGCTCCGAAGTTCCCGACGCCGGGAAGAAGAATACGCTCAGCTTGCAGAATATCCGGCGCATCCTGCGCAAGGCGTGGCGATGCACCGGCGCGCTTCAGCGCACTCATCACAGAGGCTGTATTCGCCGCACCTGTTGGAATGATCGTAACTTCAGGCGTTTTCATCGAACCACGCCTTTCGTGCTTGGAATATCATTAAATGTGGTAAGAGCGATCGCATCTCGAAGCGCGCGAGCAAGGGATTTAAAAGCGGCTTCCGCTTTATGGTGATCGTTCTCTCCGCGAAGCGTATCGAGGTGAAGCGAACAACGAAGCGTATTCGCGAACGAGCTAAAAAAGTGCGTGATATTTTCCGTAGCTACGCCGCCGATCTGTTCGCGCTTAAGGTGGAGCGCAACAATGGCTGTTGAGCGTCCACAAAGATCAATTACACAGCGGACAAGCGTTTCGTCCATCGGAACAAAACTTTGGCCGAACCGCTCAATGCCGCGCCCATCTCCGAGTGCTTTCCCAATGGCTTCGGCGATAACAATCGCGCAATCTTCAACCGTATGGTGGTCGTCGCACGAAAGATCCCCGATACAGGTAAGTTCCAGATCCATTCGGCTGTGCTTCGCAAACGCATTCAGCATGTGATCGAAAAAGCCGAGACCGGTATTCACGGTGCTTTGTCCTGAGCCGTCAAGATTCAGCGTGCAGGTAATGCGAGTTTCTTTCGTAGTGCGTTCTATAGTGGCAGTTCGTGTCATGGGTGAATGGATTAATTTAGTGAGCCAGCTCGTAGTGCTTCGTTTAGCGTTGATTGCAGAAGTGCGAATGCTTCCGAATCACCCGGCATTGTAAGCCTGCGAGCGTTCTGTAATAGTGGTTGATCGGGAAATGCGCGTGTGCGAATCCCATTTGAGCGCAGAATGCTATCGAATCGCTCGGCAGCGCTTGGGAGCAAAAGTATAAAATTGGATTGAGATGGAATGAATCGTATTGCGCGAGTTGAGCACCATTGTTGAATCAAGTCCCGCTGAGATCGAATCTTCTCAACGTACCTGCGCATTTCGATCTCAAATCGCTCGAAATTTGTGGAGACCATTTCAATGGAAGCAGCCGCTACCGAATACGGCCCACCAACAGCGAGCATCGCGCCGATCAGTTTTTCATTTCCGAGCGTGTACCCAACGCGAATTCCGGGCAGTCCCCATGCTTTTGAAAAACTTCTAACGAGTAGTACATTCGGAAATCGAAGGAGATCCATCGTTGGATCATTGTCCGCAAATTCGACATAAACAAGATCGATCAGAACTACAATGTTAGGATTTCGATTCGCGCATTGGGAAGCTATTTCCTTTATAGTATCGTCGGGAATTACTTGCCCTGTCGGATTATTCGGGCTTACCAACACCACAAGCCGAGTTTGATCGGATAATTTATCGAGGAGCGACGATGCAGAAACTTCCCCATCTAACCACGGTACCATTATGATCGATGCACCAGAAAGCGCTCCAAACCGAACGATCATCTCGAAAGAGGGAGCGAAAGTTAACAATTCGTCACCCGGAGTAAGAAAAGCACGGCAGGCCCGGTCGAGCGATTCATCGGCACCGGCGGTAACTATTACATTCTCTGAACGAACGCCGAAACGGTTCGCTATCTTGGATTCGAACTCGCGGGCTGACGGATAGTTCGAAGAAGATGCAAGTGAAATATTTCAGCGTTAGATCGCGGTAAGGAACGGGCGGTTCCGTCCTATCCAAATAGAGCCGAATGAGCGGATCTACCGTCGGAGCCTGATACCCAGTGCTAAGAAAATCTTCACCATACTCATGGTACGATCTGGCTGGGATTGGTGATGATGATGTCCGTGCCGCCGGAACGCTTGAGTTGGGGGATGAGGCTTGGCAGCACCATCGGCTGATCGCGGCTTTCACGGCATAGCCTTGATTCCCGTGGAGTGCGGAGATCGTGGCCTCGCGCATGGCGGGAAGTAATTGTACCACGCGGTCCAGCGCATCGGCTGTGACATTGAGTTCCAGCATCACCCGTTGGCGCGCATCCAGCACGGAGCGCAGCAGGAGCGTAAAGCTCTCGATCGCTTCGCGTTTGTCGGGAACTTGCCATGCCTGCCGACTGCAATACAGCCGCGTGGAGGATTTCATCAGCGTATCGATCACTTGCAAGCCGTTGGCTTGAAGCGTCGAGCCGGTGGCTGTAATATCTACTACGCAATCGGCGTCCTCGGGTGGGAACACTTCGGTCGCGCCGAACGAGCGGACGCACGTTGCGGCGAGGCCAGTCTGTTTGATCCATCGCGAAGTAAGGCTCAGATATTCCGTTGCAATGACGATCGGACGCGTGCTTCTCTCGCGTAGTGAGGCCGCAATTTCTCCGGGAGCAGCAGCAACGAGCGAGACGGGATCGAATTCTGTGTCGAGCAGTGAGATCAACTCGCCATCGAGTTCAGCGACCCAGTCAGCGCCTGCGAAACCGAGATCCCGGAAACCAAGATGCAACATCTCGACGATATTTTGCGGCTTGAGTATCTTCACCTCGAATCCGGGAACAGAAACCGTTGGGCGATAGCCACGGCTGCCTTGTTTCAGGTGAATTCCTGCATCTTCAAGCAGACGAAATACGGCTTCTTGCATGCGGCCTTTCGGCAGCGCAAGGCGAAGCGGAGCAGCGTTCGGTGTTGTCGGCATTTGTTGTGCTTTGTGAAAAGCCGGAAGCGGTGCCGAGCGCAGCGAAGGAATTGCTGTAAAACAGCAGCGCCGGCATTACGGGCCGGCGCTTAAGAAACTCTGGAATAGGTTCAAACGTCACCGGCCACGCGTATGGTGGTGGTGGTGCTGGGTGGCGTTTGTACGTAAATTCATAATTGTATCTCCCTTAACCTTTTACCCTCATCCGAAGTTCCGGCTCTAATGGAGAACCAAATTATTCCACCGGCGCAAGTACAAATCGTACTAAAGCGAAAACAAATCGGCGGTTTCCAAAAGAATTGAAGTCAAATTCAATGCAGAATAGCAACGGTGGTATTGGTCGGATGTTTCCAGATATGAACATAACTAATCGGGAGGTCTCATGTCATTTCGATCCATTACCGCATTTGTGCTTTTTTCTAATAGTTCGCATTACTGGTGTTCTGCGCACGCAGGGTTGCGGCGGTGAGCAGAAGCAGCGAGGGAAGGATTCCGCGAATAGCGAGGGATTTGAGTGAAGTCATGAGTTAATGTTTAAATAAAAGCTTGCAAAGCACGATAAATACGAAGATAGCGCCGCCCGACACGGGTCTTGAAACTGTCATTGTATTTTTAAAGAAAGATATACCTGCACCCAATGTTGGGTGTTAAAATCGTTTTTACACAAAGCGCTGCCCAGACCCGATAAAACGGGCTTGTTTAGCGAGAATTTTTCTATTGTTATTGAAGGTTAAGGAATAGCATCATTAACCGGAACCATGCTCAGAGATCATCGCAACCACGTTCATCATCGCTGCTGATAATGATGCGCTACGACTAATCGTGGCGCTATGTGAGTCGCGCCACGACTAATCGTTGCGCGTTAAGCCCACCCTCAATGGTGTTACCCATCGCCGGTGAACCGTTCACGTTACGGATGCTTACCAAGCATCTCACGGGATGATCGGCATCGTCGCCGATGGAGTTCATCCTTAGTGAACTATCTCAAGTATCGCAACCAAATTTGAGCATGGAGAACTCATGTCAAGAGTTCAGCCATGGGATCGAACGCGCAGCTAAACGGAAGCGAGAACCCGCCTGACCTGCAGCGATCAATCGAAAACCGACCGATCATTTCGATTTTGAGCGGTGTAACTAAAAGCGAGACTTACTTACACCGGAATTATTCTCCGAAAAAGGCTGACGTAAAAACCGCTATGCAAGCAGCGCTTAAAACGCAAGCCTGCACAAAACGATAAACGCGAAGATTGCGAGAATCGAAACGGAATTGGATACAGTCATAGTAAGCAGCCCGTAACGAAAAACCATGCCGAACAATAAGTTGTTGAATTTTGCGTTTTTAGGCCGCTTTCTCATAGCTAATGTCGCATTATGAGAAATGCGGTTTGTATTTGACGCAAAATCGAACAGTCTTTTCAATTTCGTACACTCATAGTTGTGTAAACAACTATATATAGCTGTGTAAACAACTATATATGGTTGTGTAAACAACCATTTTTTCCGAAATCAACCGCTCACTCGAAACCCGCATGACCGCTCATGCGGGAAAATCAATTTTCAAAAATCAAAAGGAACGCAGCAATCGACTCGCTTTATTCTATCACTGCTTTAACCTTATTCACAAATTTACGCACGGTAAATCTCGAAAGTCTTACAAATAAAGTACCAATCACATTAAGTATAAATTATGGAAATATCACGCCATAATTTCCCTCGAGTCCATAATTTCCATCGAGTATTGGTTCGAGTTACGAATCCTCTTGCACCATTCGCCCCGAGTGCGGTGCATGCACGATGGGTGCATGCGCCAAACTACGGCGTCCAGCTCGGCGAGATCGCAACAGGTTGCTTCGCAGCGTGCGGTCCTGCGCATCGCGCGAGCGCTTGCTCGAGTGGTCGTGCAGCGGGCGTCCGTGCATCGCGCGGAACGAACGAATCGTCTCGCCGGAAATGGTTTTAAATTCCGCAGATAGATGCGCGACGCTCGAATAATTCAGTTGGTAAGCGATGTCCGAAAGTGAAATAGGGTTCTCGGCCAGCAACAATACTTTTACGCGCTCGACCTTCTGGATAATGATGTAATGCTCGATCGTGATCTTCTCCGTCGAAGAAAACGCGCGCGAAAGATAGCGGTAATTATAACCTGTCCGCTTGGAAAGAATACCGGTCATGTGATGCAGTTCCGAAAACTTCGGGCAGAAGATCACTTCTCTGATGATCTGTTTTACGTGTTCGACCAGGAGTTCTTTCGGATTTCGGAGCACTGCATAGCCTTTTGCTGCAAGCGCCTCCCTGAGAGATGCCATGTCTGCTTCGGAGGTCTCTCCATCGATCTTCGCCTGACCGATGTCGTACCACTCCAGGGAAAAACCGCGCGCCTCAAGCTCGCGGCGTACACAGCAGAGATCGTCTGCCAAATCCATATTCGTTATGTGAAGAACCATAAATTTTCGTGAGACATAAATATCGCGCCACCGGCTGATCTCCTGCATCATGCTTGCACGCATCGACGCGGTAATTCAGGCCGTGGGATATTCGTTGTTCTCGCTCGAATCATTTTGATGAGATTCGACCGAGAAATATTGTTGCAACCAAAAGAATAGCAATGCAAATGATGATTCACCTCTGTGTTCGCAACCGAGGTGCGTACCAAAACTTACATAATTTCGATCGCAGTGTACTTTTCCTTGTCGCTGCAATCGCGGTCGTTTTGAACAGTGCGAGTGTCTGTTCCGGTTCGGATGCTGAGTTCATCGGTAGCAAGAACCCAATAAACAATGGCTTTCGCGATTATCAACCGAACGAACCGAATACGAAACTACGACGACAATTATCCACACATGTTACAGATAAAGCATCGAGTTTTTCTTGTACGACGGGGCCGCGATCGGGCCCAGGTCGATTTGTGTCCTGCTTATTCCGACCTACTCTGAAAGATTGTATCGACTATTTCCCTTTGTGTATTCGCACAACGATCAAGTTGACAAACTGTGGAGATAAGTGGTAGAATATGTTGATAAGTGAGTTATTAACATTTCTTTCTGTCTGAAATCTGTTTTTCTCATGAATTCTCTTGCATTTTGTGGATAAATGTCGTAAGTTTGTATTCAGTCAGACGAAGATTGCCCCCTACGGCTGATTTTAGTTAGTATAGCCATTTTAGTTTAGTACATTAGTTTAGCTTTGCCGGGAGAAACCCATGAGGATTGCCATCCTCCTGTCCTTCAACCTGCAACATTGCCACATTCAAGGGAATATTATGTTTGGACGACCCGAAATTTCTACGGGAAGACTATTCGTTGAAATTGCCTCTTTGGTGACGGTTCTCGTCGCGTTAGCAGCGATCCTCCTAAAGTAAGGGAGCGATCCTGTTGAACAGGAGCGATCCTGTTGAACGGAGTAGCAATCCACAGCGATTCTTCATCCGTGAGTCGCAATACTCTTAAGTAACGCTCATTGTATCCGTCATGTGCTTAAAGAGCGTGACTTACCTAAAGCTTCCCATAGCGTTCGTATGAGCACGTCGATATTTTCGCCGGAAACGGCGCTAATAACGAGGGGTTTTTGCTTATCGATCTTCATGCGTTTGCTTGCTTGGATCGCATGCTCTTCCATGGCATCCGATTTTGTGATTGCGATGATTCTGGGCTTTGCGAGCAGCGTGGGATTGAATTTTTCAAGTTCTCGCACTAACGTTTTGAACGCATCGCGGGGATGGGGTTCGGTTGAGGTGCCATCGAGTAAAAAAAGAAGCAGACGGCTTCGCTCGATATGCCGCAGAAATTGCAATCCGAGCCCCTTCCCCGCGCTGGCGCCTTCGATCAGACCCGGAATATCCGCCACCACGAACGACCGGTGTTCTTCCGGCGCTTGCACAATTCCCAGGTTCGGAACCAGCGTGGTAAAGGGATAATCTGCAATTTTGGGCCGTGCCGCCGAGATGCGCGAGATAAGCGTGGATTTTCCCGCGTTTGGGAACCCAACAAGCGCAACATCTGCCAAAAGTTTTAGCTCCAGATCGACATCGAAAGCTTCGCCGGGTTTGCCGTTCGTCTGCTTGCGCGGCGCCTGATTCGTAGGTGATTTGAATTCTGAGTTGCCAAGCCCACCCTTTCCGCCTCGCGCGACCAAAATGCGCTCGTGCGGTTCGGTCAGATCGGCAATAGTCTTACCGGATTCGGACGATCGAACGATAGTACCAACGGGTACGCGCACGATCATATCTTCGCCACTCCTGCCGGTACAATTTTTTCCAGCGCCTTTACCCCCATCTTCGGCTTTATGGGTGCGGCGATACCGAAAATCGAGCAGCGTACCAAGCTCCGGGTCGGCTTCGAAGTACACGCTGCCACCGTGACCGCCATTGCCGCCGTCAGGTCCGCCTTTGGGAACGTATTTCTCGCGCCGCCACGAGATGACCCCATCGCCGCCCTTGCCGGCTTCGATGCGAATGTGGGCTTCGTCGATAAACTGAACCATGACCAGGATTTACAGGATGGGAAGGATGAAGCAGGATAGATTTAAGATCTTTTTAATATTTGTCATACGCAAGAGATTCACTGAAAATTAGATATTATCCTGAAATTCGATTGTTGAACAAACGTTTATATTCTAAACGGCGCGATCCAAAATTTAACAATAAGCCAGAGCGTAAGTTATAAGCTTCGAGATAGTTTTTGGCTTGCGCAAGGTGAACGTCTTCGATCTTAATTACTGCTTTTAGTTCCACACAAATACGTTGTTGAACAAGAAAATCTACTCTGCGCGCACCTATTTTTTGACCGTCATAATAAATAGCCATTTCGAACTCGCGAATAAATTCGAGTTCGGTTTTAGCCAATTCAATTTCAAGCGCACGTTGGTACAACGCTTCAGGAAAACCGTTGCCAAGTGTAGAATGCACTTTCATAGCGCATCCGATGATAATACGAGTAGAATCGTTGTCTTCGAATTCCATAGAGGAAGATTCTTATTGGTTATAAACGAGAGCAGATATTGAACCTAACAGCTTGCCTAGGTCATTCATTGCGGCAATAGTAATATTTTGCGTACATACGACCCCTATCCTGCTCATCCTTCCCATCCTGTAAATCCTGGTTAAAAGTTGGCCCTTACTTCCGCTCTGGCATTATTGATCGTTACGCGCTGGCCTGTTTCGCCGAGCAGGTCGCCGGCTTCGTTGCGGCCATCGTAAGAAATGGTTGCCACGATTCCGCTTCCGAACTGATAATCGAGGGCCAGGGTCCAGATCCAGGTTACGCCAACGGATTTTCCCTGCGTGAGTGAGTATGGCAATGACAACGTATCCGCCGGAGTTGCAGATAGATTTAGATCGTCATATTCCAATTGCGCTCGAACACGCGCGCGCGTTTCTATCGCATAGCTCGTTCGAAGCGTAAATGCTTCGGTAAGCGCGACTAACTCCGGCGAATAGGTATGCTCGACTCCGCGCGATAACGCAACCACAGCACCATAATCGAATTTGGAACCGATAGGATGATAGCTCCAATCCGATGAAATGCCAATGGTGGAAGTATTATGCGGGGGATTGACCGAAAGCGTATCGCCAGTGGATTCATCCGTCGTGGACGAAATTGTGGTTTCATTCGATAGTTCAAACGATGGCCGGAAGCGCGCGCGAACTGACCGCTCCGCTTGAAACGCGCTTTCGAGTCCGGTGTTGTATTGCGCAGCAGATTCGCGCTCCAGATAATGTAACCGGAATGATTCGTTCGCATTGTTCTCTAAGATATTGAAATCCTGCCCGATCTCCATGATGCCATTGATCGTGGTGGAATCGTTCCGAAAGTGCGAAAGGCGAAAGAAATAAATATCGCTGGGAACAGTATCGGTGCTTGTTTCTTCGATTTTGATATAGGACTCGCTCGAAATATTTGCCAGTGCCGATTGCATGAAGTTCGTTGGATTCTGAAGTCCAAATAGATTTTTCGGATCGATATGCAAATGAAAATTCGATTTAAGATCGGTCGTTGGATAAAGCTGGGTCGTGGGCACGGTAATAAGTACGTAATCGCCCTAATCGGCATACACGGCAGGCGCAAAATCGTTGGGATCGGGCTTGCCGTCATGATTGAGATCGCCGAATATAATAATACTGTCCCAATCCTGCTGGCACCGGAACGAATACGCGCTGAAGCTGTGCAGCGCGCTGATTGGAAATTTCATACAGTGCATCAGCGCTGATGCCATGCGAGGCAAGCGTGTAGCGCGGCTCGAAGCGAAGGAGCAGCGTCGATTGATTACCGCCATTGTTCGCATAAGAGGTGGAATCGCTGTAGCGTTTATCGCGGACGGTCAGATCGATATTCGAACTGAATCCACCCAGACCGAACATGGATGCCGTGATGTGGCTTGTATGGGCATCACTGATGGGCGTAAGCAAACCGTTTCGCGCGCTGTCGTCGGTGCGAATTTCGTAACTGCCGCTGAGTGTTAGTTTAGGTCCCAGCGTGATCGAAGCGATGGGACTAATAGATTTATATTCAAAACTATTAAGCGTCATCGAATCCACAGCAAGGCCAACGGTATCGAACGGCGTTGCTTGTTTCAATTCATGCCCGTATTTTAATCCGAGCATTAGGCCATCGCCACCGAGCCGAAACGACTTCGATACCTCACCCGACATCCGATCCCACACCGCCTGTTCCTGAATGGAAGAATCGTGCGTCGGCAAATGCTCGACGGTGAAGGCGGCATGAGGGATGAGCCCGGAATCTTCAATAAGTTCCGCATGGCCGAACACACGAGTGGACAAAAATTGTAACTGTGGCTCTTCGAGATCGCCATATCCGCCTTCCAAAATAACAGCGCGCAACGGATGTACGGTAAGGTCGGCTTCCTGATTGAGTTCGCCACTAACGGGCAATGTGGTAGAGTAGGAATTTGGCGATTGCTCGTCATTGCCATAGTCCCGCTCAAATTCCGCATCTTGAATGCGGTCGATGGGCGTAAATTGCGCGCCGAGATTTCGCTCGGTCGCAGTGAATTCCGTGTATCCCAAAAGTGGCAGTGTATCGGCGAACAGCGCACCGAAGTGATACGCGTTTCCATTGATGGAAGGAATGTTCGCGAAACGATTCGGGTCGAGCAGCTTTCGGCAAACTCTCCTATCAATCCAAAATTTTGTCGTGAGGCGCAAACTGCTGCTCACCGCCATCACCTGATGCAGTTGTGGCAGCGGTAGGAACGAAAGCGTATCGTAATTGCCCATTCCCGGCCCGACAAATTGATATTGCCCAATGGCAAGCTGCGAATAATCGCCCTGATTCGTTCCCGCGTAGCCGAATGCGATGTTGTACAGGGCATTAATGGTATCGAGCGGCGCATAGCGGTAAAAAATGATCTGTTTCCCGGCAATGACTGTATCGGCAAGCGAATAACTTCCCTGCGCCCGCCCGGTTCGAGCTTACTCCGGCATACGTTACCGCCGAAGTCGTAGCCTTTGCCGGATTAGCGCCGGCATTCGCAAGAATGTTCTGATCCGTATCGGAAAGCGAGAGATCGAGCGGCGCATCCTGATTATCTCCCTCGCGTAAATAGGTCGTGGAAATCTTGAGCGCCCCATCCAGGAGATCACCCTTCACGTTCGCCGCAAACAGGGATTTATTATATTGCTGATCGGAATATTCGAAATCGACAACGATCCTTGAATCGCTGGTGATGAGGCGGCGTGGTTGGAACGTAATTTGATCCAGCGCGTAATCGATGATATAATCGTTTTGCTCGCCGCGCACTTGCAGCACTCCATCGATATACACGTGTTCCGTTCCCGCAACAATAAGAATGGACGGCTCGCCATTTTGTCCCACGAGCGAGTAAGGACCTTGATAAGCCTCCTGCCCCTGAATCGTGTTGGTGGTAAATTCACCACGCGGCGCACCGCCTGCGATCGTGACCGAACCATCGTCGAATTGCGCCGTCGCTTCCGCTCCGATCAGCTTGCGCGAAATAACATCGAGTGTGCTCTGGCTGAACGCATTAAAGATCTGATCTCGCGTCTTCTCGATCGCAGCAATAGGTTTAGATCGTGTCGCCACATTAGCCGTAGTATCGTGAATGGTGGTACTATCGTGAATGGACGTAGAATCGTGCTTGTTTAATCCACTATGGCTGACGGTGCTATCACGACTGTTCGATCTTACAGAATCACTAATGATCGCATGATACCCTAATCGCGTAGGATCGGCTGGTGAATTTAGTTCAAGCGTGAAATCTCCTAACGTGGATGTAAAATGCTCTCCGGCTTTGATACGAATAAAGATGTTATCGATCTCGTTCAGTGTCTGTGTGGTGCCTTCCGGCTGAATGGGAGTCTGCTCCTCAGTGAGCGCGCCGGTGATGTTCACATCTTTTGCGACGTCTCCGGAAAATTGGAGATTGAATCCGCTCGTAAGATTAAGATCCTGATTTGAACCAACCTGAAATCCTCGGCTTATCGAACCGGATTTCTGAAAATTATTCAGTATGTCTGCGTGGGAGGTGTCCGTTTGCGTTGTGGCAATTTGCCGTAGTGCTTCTTTTGAGGTATCGAGCAAGGCACGCACCGAATCGTTGAGTTTTGGATTTTCAAGTTGATGCTGCGTGTAACTTGTTTTTAGGGTGAGCGGCAGCGCAGTATAATTCAAGGTAAGCGTGTGGTGCGTACCCGCCGCAGCATTCATCGGAAAAAGAAGCGACCGAATGCCCGGCAACAGAATAATAGATCGTCCTGTGGTATCAATGATAAAATCTTTTTGATCGCGCAGAAAAAAAGAAGAATCGACTTGAATGCGCAGCGTCGAAAAATCTGGAAAATTATCGGAGAGCAGGACAACGGAATCCCTCATCGAGTGGAGGGTGACGGAAAGCGTTCGAGATTGCGCGTGCGTTACGGAACTAAAAAGCAAACACAAAGCAATCCAGCGTAAGAGCATCCGCAGCGGCGTACAGTGCGCCCAAAAATTAGCGGAGACGCATTCCCACGCACCGCTATGAGCGGCGACCCTCGATGATGACGACAAATTCGCCTTTGAATGGATTCGTTTGAAACAAATCACGTACTGCTAAGAGTGTCCCGCGGGCAACACGTTCCTTAGGCATTGAAATATCCATAGCCACGGCGGCGTGCCGGTCGGTGCCGAACCCGTGGACAAGATCGTCCAGCAATTGCGAGAGGCGGTATGGAGCTTCGAGCAAAACGATGGTTTCTTCACGCGCGGCAAGCTTTCGCGCTGCATTTTTTCGCTCGGTTTTCTCACGCGGCAGCATTCCTGCGAAATAAAAACGATCGGACCGAAACCCGCTCACCACTAACGCCGCAAGTATGCTCGAAGCACCAGGCACGGGCGATACTTCTATCCCCTCCTCGATGGCTTGCCGCACTAAGCGCTGGCCGGGATCGGCAATGAGCGGAGTTCCGGCATCCGAAATCAGTGCAAGATTTTTACCGGAACGCAGGAGGGTTATCGCTTCAGAGGTGACATCGGCTTCCGTGTGTTCATTAAGTGGTATTAAGGGCTTTTCTAACCACCCCCCAGCAGCATCGTCGGCGATGCTTCCCTCCTTGAAAAGGAGGGGGAGTTTATGCAAAAGGGCGCGCGCGGGTTTTAGATCTTCGCAAAGAATGGCATCGGCATTTTTCAGCGCCTCAATGGCACGAAGGGTAATATCACCGCTATTCCCGATGGGAACGGAAACGATCTTGAGGCAGCCCGGCGAATGATCCATAGATGTTGCTTAACACCGGATGTGCCCGGAGTGCTCCGTAGCGGGGCCTCGTCAAGGATGAAACGTTCCATCATGGCTAAGCGCTACTTATCGTCGTAATGGAATTTGCAGGAGGCGATCTCAATAACATTGCCTTGCACACGATAGACAAGTCGGTCTTTCTTCGTAATTTTTCTCGACCAAAATCCCTTCCAGTCTTTTTGAAGTGCTTCCGGTTTTCCGATGCCGGAGTTTGGTGTTTCATCGATAGCGTTAATTAGCTCACCAATTTTTTTGAAGACCATAGGGATTAACGTGCTTCCACTCTTCCAATTGCTCATACGCCTCCTTCTGAAAACGGAGTTCGTGTTTCATTCGAAGATACGAGGATCGACCTCGATCATATTCTTTCCTTCACGAATATTGGCAATGGATCGATCGAGATGCTCGCGGTTCGAGCGGGTGGTGGAAAGGTAATCAGTTTCGTCTTCCTCGTAAATCGTGACCGCAATATCCTTATGTGCGAAAAGCGTTTTGATCTTTTCCACGAAGGAAGGCTCTAATTCATCTGCATTAAGGCGGAATGTTGTGCTCATATTTAGAAAAAGCCTATTGTGCTGAGCTTGGTTCCTTCGAGCGGTAAGCCTACCAATCTTCTTCATTGCACGCTTTCCAGCGATGCGTTGCCCCTCCTATACTCATTGACAAAGAGCAAAATAACGCCCGTTGTGGGAACTGCTACGAGCAGCCCGATAAATCCGAAGAAAAATCCGAAGACAAGCAGCGCAAGGATCATGAGGATCGGCGGAACGCCAATGCCCGGCCCGATAATGCGTGGGGCGATAATATACGTTTCTAAGAAATGAAGCGCTCCGATCACAAGCAACCCACTGGCGATCACGGCGAAATTCAACTCCATCGTCAGAAAGATCACTAATTCGACGACGAAGACGCTGAAAAGCATCCCGACAATAGGAACTAAGTCGGCAAAGACGAGTATCACGCCGATCAACCCCGCATACGGGATCCCGAGAATGGAAAATGCGATCGCGCCCAAAATACCGACCATAAGCGCGACGGTCGCCTGCCCGCGCAGATATCCATAGAGCACCCCGTCCACATCGCTGACTATTTTCTTTCGGCGTGCGGGATTGTTCGAAGGAAAAAGTTCATTTACGATGGGCATCAGTCTCGGCCAGTCTTTCAGGAAATAGAACATGGCGATCGGCACGATGACAAGATTCAAGGTACGCTCTAAAATGCGCGGGAGGCTGGAAATAATACTCATGACAATAGATGGAACCACAGCAACCATCCTGCTGATCTGCGGACCGGCCTGATTTAAAATAAAACGATCGATCAGACCTTCCGGCAACCCCATGCCGAGCAGCAAACGCCGCAGATGCTGCTCGTCGAGCGTGTTGGCATTCTGCCGAATAAAGTGGGTCAGCCGTTCGATAAACTCTTTCGTTTGCTTACCGAGGCTGGGCAGAAATATCCAACCGACTGCAACTAACACCCCGCAAAAGAGAATGACGATCGCGAGCGAACTCCACGTCCGGCTAATGTTTCGTTTCTCGTCAAGCTGACACACAACAGGATTGAAAAGATAGGCCAGCACCGCACCAAGCACAAACGGGACAAGAATTCCCGTCAGCGTAAATAACAACCAAAAACCAAAAAGGACAAAGCCTACCGTCATGAGCTTCCGAGCCGCCTTATAATCCCTAAACGACGCAAGAATAATGTAAAACAAAAAAGCGATGACGAACGGGTTCAAGATGGAACGAACCGTCCATGCTAACGCGATGAGCGCGACGCTGCCAACGGCAAGAACTATCCCGTCGAAACGGCGAGCCATCGGCTGCTCAATTATCTGTTGCGCTTGCTCTGCTTCTTCCATTAAGATGGGAAAGGATTTTGGGAATTATCATCCGCATGTGTCGAGGTATCCGGTCGTTTTATTTCATCTTTGGGTTTATGGCGCACGAGTCTATCGAATACAATAAAACCAAGAATCACCAGGATCAGATAAATCGTGTTCATAGAAACAAAAAACCCCCGCTAATTAATTGCGAGGGTTCATAGTAACAATAGTTTCATGAGAAGTTCAGTGCCCGGCATTCTCTGCGCCGGTTGAAGAAAAGTCCATCGTGCGGCCATCAGATGGTAAGGGCTTTGCGTAGCTCAGAACCATGGGAGCAAGCCGATCCGTAGCCGGTGACTGCATCACAAATGAAAGTTCTTGAGAAACAAGCGAGGGCGTAGCACCAATAACTTCAAGCTGAACCTTTGCTATTCCCGATTCCATCATTCCGAGTTCTTGGGCTGCTGCGTAGCTAAGATCGATGATACGGTGATGGGAAAATGGTCCCCGATCGGTGATCTCCACCACGCAGGATTTGCGATTCGCAAGATTGGTTACGCGTACTTTTGTTCCGAACGGCAGGGTCCGGTGAGCGGCCATCATGGCATGGGTATCGAAAAGAACTCCGCTGGCGGTCTTTCGATTATGAAATTCGTTTCCGTACCACGATGCAACCCCACGCATTGAGGAGTTGCTCTTGCCCTTTGCCAATCGGCTTCGATAGTGATGTTTCGAAGAATGTCTGTGATGAACAGCCTTGATCTGCGATCCGGCTCGTTTGGCATGTGGCAGAATACTATTGCTCCCCCGATGAGGCGTGACTTTTTTTGCAAATGCCGTTGTGACATTAGCCCCTAATGAAATGAGACCCGAAATGCCGAAAAAGATCGTTGCCAGCCCCACACGCAACACTGAGCGAATGCGCTGCCGCAATCGCTCCTCCGCTGTAATAATGATGCGAACCGTGCTTACCGCATGATCGCTCATACGCGCTGCATGGTCGCTCATTCGGGTGGCAGCATCCATCATTTTGAATGGGGCAACGATGGGTATGTCTTTTCGAATTAGCATTCGATAGTAATACGATTATGAACGCTTAAAGGTTCAGGGTAATACTTTTCTGCATGAATAGCTCGTTGTCATCAATGACAGGGCGACCGCTGTTATTTGCAATCCCGGAAGCCAAACAGCAATTTCAATGGTTAATCCCGGCCATGAACGAATCCATCAATTTTTTCGACGCTCATTGCCATTTGCAGGATACAGCCTTCGATGAGGATCGCGAGGCAATGTTTGCCGAATCTCGCATGGCGGGCGTTTCCCATTTCCTCGTTCCGGCAACGGATTCCGCAAGTTTTGCCAAAACGATCGACTTCTCCAATACTCACGAAAATGTGTTTTGCGCACTGGGAATCCATCCGCATTCTGCTAACGAGTGGAACAATGAGATACGCGAACAGATCCGAGCCAGCGTTCGGGATAACGATAAGATCGTCGCTATTGGGGAGATCGGGCTGGATTATCATTATGATTTCTCACCTCGCAACGTTCAACAAAAGGCATTTTCGGAGCAAATTGCATTGGCTATCGAGCTTAAAAAACCCATTGTTATTCATACTCGTGAATCGGAAGAGGATGTATTTCGGATCGTTGAAGAGCAGTATGCTTCTATTCCGATGGAAATTCCTCGAGGACAATTCCACTGCTTTTCCGCTGGCGTTGAATGGATGAAACGAGCTATTTCGCTCGGATTTTATGTGAGCTTTACCGGCAATATTACGTTTAAGAATAGCAATTTGGCAGAAGTTGTTCGGGAAACCCCACTCGACCGGCTTCTCATTGAGACAGATTCCCCTATTTGGCGCCATCGCCAAATCGCGGCAAACGAAACTCACCGGCGATGCTTCCGTTCATTGCACAGAAGGCCGCCGAGCTTCGACAACAGGATATTTCAATCATAATGCAGCAAACGTTCAGGAACGCTATCTCTCTTTTTTCGCCTCCCGACAAAATCCATTCAAAACACTTTTGGATCATTACTGCTTGTACTCGGATTGCTTATGGGCGCTGCTAATGTATATGCCCAACAACCCACGCAGCCTGCCGGACAGCCGGCTGGACAGCCCGCCGGTATAGCACCACCGGACTCCATCCTTACGGGCGAGCGACGTAAAGCGGAAGAACTGCGCAACAAGCAGGCGGCCGAACTTGCCCGTGAAGCCGAACAACACCGGCAAGATAGCCTCAAAGCTGCACAGCAGGATCAACTCAATGCACAAGCCAAAGCCCGCGAGCAGGTACGCGAAGACTCTATTCGAGTTGCCCAGGAAACGGCCGAAGAGGAACGTCACGCAGCGTTCCTTCTTACCCCGGAACCCTGGCGCGCGATCGGATTAGGAGTAAATGCCGGCGTTGCAAGCATACCAGGCACAGCGGTCAATAGCGGCATATTGTCTCCTACATCTGTATTTGCGGATGGTTTTCAGATCAGGTCGGAAATAACTCGCAGACTCAATATTGCCGCTTCGTTTACCCATTCCGAGTTCAGCCAGAGTTACCCATCAAACTATATTTATAACTATACCGACACCGCAGCCGGCGGTGGCCCTCCCACACCACCCAATCACCCCTATTCGCCCGGCCAGGATTATCAGCCGAATACAACGAGAATGATACAGAGCGAAAGCTTCGGCATTTCCGTGATCGGTATCGACGTCGATTATACTATTACCAGACCGGCATCTATCATTAAATTCTATTTTGGGCTGGGATATCAACATTATATGATGGCGAGCGTTCAGAACTATCTTTTGATGAAGGATTCCCTGAATCCTTATCCAGGAATTGATACCTATGAACAGGATTGGAGCCGCAATGGGATCGACATTGTGTTTGGAGCAAAGGGCGAGATCGAGCTTGGTAATGGACTGACCTTGGAACCTTATGCGGAAGTTACAGCCACGGGATTGTTCAACGGGCCGACACAGTTCGATTCATTTATCTTTCAACCGCTCAAGACCACTCTCATCACCGATAATGTCCGGGCGGGCTTCACGGTTTATTTCGGCTGGTGGGGCGTTCCTCGCCAATAACGAGTTGTAACCTTCCAACAGCGATTCCTTTTTGTTCCCTTTAGCGAAACCTTGCTGGGTTTACCGCACGTTGCAATATAAGCACTATGGACGCAGCAACCCACGAAGGCGCTATTGCCGCCTCAACAGCATCGCAAACCAACGGCCGCATCTCTGCCGATGGCCGGGACGTGCGCGGCCAGCGTGCCAGTGATGGTCGTACACCCGCCCGATTAGCGCTCCGATGGTCCGGTGCAACGAACGATGAACTCTATGCCGACAAGCTGAACGAACTGCTGGCAGCCTGCCGAAAAAATCTTCACTTTCTCGACGAAGAACTGGTCATTCGTGCCTTCCGGCTTTGTTACGAAGCACATAAGAACGATCGCCGCGCTTCAGGTGAGCCGTACTTTATTCATCCGTTCGAAGTCTCGATGATCGTCGCGCAGGAAATTCCGCTCAATGATATTTCCATCGTTGCCGCTTTGCTGCACGATGTCGTGGAAGATACTGCGTATCAGATCGAGGAAATACGCGAAGAGTTTGGCGCGGAAATAGCAGACATCGTCGATGGCGCTACCAAGATCACAGACATTTTCAAATCCCGCGAGATCACGCAGGCCGAAAGTTACCGCAAGCTGTTGCTCTCCATGATCGGCGATGTCCGTGTGATGCTCGTGAAATTCGCCGATCGCCTGCATAACATGCGGACGATCGAATATCTTGCCGCCCAAACGGCAGTTCCGCATGGCGAAGGAAACGCTGGATATTTATGCGCCCTTCGCGAACCGTTTTGGACTTGGAAAAGTAAAGTGGGAACTGGAAGATCTCGCATTCAAAGTCCTGAATCGTGAAGCCTATACGGATATTAAGCGTGCGCTTGCCGAAAAACGGATCGAGCGCGAAACGTATATCGCCGGTTTCATCGAGCCGATCGTCGAAGCCCTGAAAGAGCAACATTTAAAATTTGAGATCGTGGGACGGCCAAAACATATTTTCTCGATCTACAACAAAATGATGCGCCTCGGTAAAGGGCTGGACGAGGTCTATGATCTCTTCGCCGTTCGCATTTTGCTCGATACGCCCAACGATAACGATTGCTTCGCCGTTTTCGGACTCGTCTCTTCTATTTATACCCCGGTTCCCGAACGATTTAAGAACTATATTTCGCTTCCAAAGAAGAATGGCTATCAATCGTTGCACACGACGGTTATTGGTCCGGATGGAAGAATGGTGGAAGTGCAAATTCGCAGCGCGCGCCATGCATGAGATCGCGGAAAAAGGCGTTGCAGCACATTGGAAATACAAAGAGCATATTTCTGCGACCGATCCTGATCTTGAAGAATGGGTTACCTGGGTACGCGATGTCTTTGAGCAACATGGCGAGGATGCACCGAGCGCGCTCCTCGAAAGCTTCAAGCTCAATCTCTATCAGGATGAGATCTATGTGTTTACTCCTAAAGGGGAGTTACGCATCCTGCCGAAAGGCGCAACCGCAGTCGATTTTGCCTTTGAAATTCATTCCCAAGTCGGCCTGCGTACTATTGGCGCAAAAGTGAATGGACGCATCGTGCCCTTGCATCAAAAACTGGCGAGCGGCGATCAGGTGGAGATCATCACTTCGAAGAACCAATCCCCGAATGCAGACTGGGAAAAATTTGTAGCGACACACAAAGCGCGCCAATATATTCGAAAATTCTTAAATGAAGAACAACGCGCTCGCGTTGCGCAAGGGCGCGAAATGTGGCAAAAGCGCCTTACGAAAGCAAAGCTGCATGTCAATGAAGACACGCTGATCCGCTTTGCCGCTACCACTCCTTTCGGAACCGTTGGTAAATTCTACGCTGCCATTGCGGCAGCCGACATTGACATTGAAGAATACTTCAAGCGTCTGCGCGACTGGCTGCGCCCGGGTAATCGACCGGTTCCCACTGCGGAAACGGAAGCAGAAGAACCGACGACTGTCAACTACCTCGACACATCTCGCGCCACAACGGGCATTCTCATTCAAGGTCGGCGCGATAATTTTCTGTATAGCTATGCAAAATGTTGCAATCCTGTACCGGGCGATGATGTCGTTGGCGTCGTTACGATCGGCCAGGGCATCAAGATCCATCGGGCAAGTTGTAAAAATATTCAGAAGCTGCAGGCAGATTCCGAGAAACGCCTCATCGACGTATCGTGGCCCAGCACCGACGAAGGCGCCGATTATCTCGTCGGAATTCGCATCTTTGGCGAAGACCGGCCCGGAATGTTAAGCGATCTCACGCATACTATTTCGACATACAATAATACCAATATCCGCTCCGTTAATATCGACTCGCGTGATGCCATGTTCGATGGCAAAGTAACCGTCTTTGTAAAAAATACCTATCATCTCGCCCGGTTGATGGAAAAATTGAAAAAAGTACGCGGCGTAACCAGCGTAGAACGATTTGAAGAATAACGGCCGCATCCTCGCCATCGACTACGGCACCAAACGCCTCGGCATCGCCATATCGGATGAGATGCAAATGCTTGCCTCTTCGCGCGGAGTCATTGCGAATGGGCCAACGATGATCCCCGAAATTCTAACGCTCGTTCGTTCCGAGCATGTCCACACAGTCATCCTCGGAGTTCCACGAACGCTTCGCAACACGGAAAGTGAAATGACGGCCGAAGTTCTCCGTTTCCGCGATAAGCTTGCAAAATCCCTTGAACCGCTCGGAGTGCTGCTTGAAACACGCGACGAGCGGCTCACCTCGCTCATTGCCGAAACCAACATTCGATCCCGCGAACTGCCCAAGTACAAGCGTGAGAAAAAATCCCTGCGCGATGAAGAAGCCGCAAGGATTTTATTGCAGGAGTACTTGGATGCGAAGGTAAAATAAAATAAAAACCCGCCGATGGGCGGGTTTCGAGGTATTAAAACTAAGATGAGATACTACTCTTGCTCTGATCCCGCGAGAGGCATGGCCTGCCTCAATTCCATTGCACAATCGTGAGCTGCCGTGCGTGTTTGAGGATCCGGATGTAAAAGATACTCCTTCACTTCCTTTCTTAGATCATCTGCTGAGCCGGCAGATGTGGCTATTGCTCCTATTTTTGTTTTCATGATCCGAACCAGACCATCGAACGACTTGAGATGTCGGATATTTTTATCAAGCTCCCCAGCCGCAGACGAAGAACCAGCGACAGGCCTCATATCTTCAGGAACTATTGAAATCGCATCCTTTGGACCCATTCCCGATTGTGATGCCAGAATCGCATCCGAACTTTCCGTCTCATTCCTCAATTGGCTTTCCGATACTACTTCACGCAGCAATTCGGATCGTTGTTGCGGATCGGTCTGCAGCATGGCTTCTGCTAACGTGTTCAGTCTTACATTCCTCGAAGCTACTTCTGCTTTCTGCGCAGCAACTTCCGCGTGCAGCGAATCGAGTTCCGCCTGTTCCTTGCTTGCAATTTCACTGATATCGTTCGCACTTAATCCGATCGCTACATTGATAAGGCTAACTCCCTGACCCTCGGAAGCGGACCACGCTCTGCCCAGAACCGTTGTAAATTGTTTCGGGGTAATACTGCCAGGTGCAAGGGCCATGCCCACACCATCGTTCCGTCCGGAAGGGACAATAAAATCACCCTTATGTACGATGCCCCGCACCTTCACGGGTACCTGGCCAAGGAATGCGACTTTGCTATACTCGGACTCTTCGCCTTTCGCAGGAACGTTTCCCAACACGATCGGCGCCAAAGAAATAGCAAACACACTTTGGGCACCGGTAGTCGTCTTTGCAATTAGTCCATCGGTCATTCCTACAATATCACCGGGATACAAATGTTCGTCCGCATCGGCGTGTTTCAGGTATTCTGCATAATCTCCGGCCGACGAAGTGTAGGCAACTCCTAAGCTGGAGGTTTTCGAAGCGATTTCAGCGGCCCAATTCGCGAGATCGTCAGCATCGGCAATAGCCTTCGCGGCATTCCCAGCAGAAACAGCTGGATCGTCACTTGCCGCGGCCTCTTCGACATCTTCGGCGGTTTCTTTCAGCCCGATAACGAGTTCTGTAGCCTCGCTCAGAACATAGAACGGATCATTTCCCAGATCCGTCATATCTTGTCCTTGAATCGAACCGCGAGGGTTGCCAGCTCCATCGATAAAATCAATAAAGTGCGTACCGCTGTTAAGCCCACCCCCCGAAGCAGAGCAGTTTACAGTAAGCCCGGGGGTTCCTGCGGCCGGAGGAGCATCGATCACGAGCGGTTCCGACGATGTAACCGTACCACTGGCATCGCTTATGTGGGAATCGCCGATGGCCGTGTCACCCACTTTCCATAGGGGAATCGTATTCAGCGTTCCGGTGCCATTGACCAGCCCAAGCTGGCCCGAGGCGGCATAATCCCAGGCTCCCGATGGGCCTCCGGTATTGCCATCTGCTGTGATGCTGTTCTGGTTCGGCGGGATCCAATACAAGAGCTGAGGAACAACAGAACCACCCGATGGCCCCGAATAAACAAACCCCGCCTGGGCGTTACTCAATGGAGGCAGTGAGGGGATCAAGGTGAGGGGCAGAAACGGTGGAGTCGTGGTAGCCCATTGATTCCATTCCAAAGACCCGGAAATGGGGGTACGGTAGATCATCGTATGACCATGGGAATCATCAAGAATGAGCGCACCGGCACCGATTGCGCGTACTTGGCTCTTTGCCGAACCAATCCAGGCAGTATAAACCACCAATGAGAAAAATGCAAGTAGAATGCGTTTCATAAAAGTACTTTTATTGTTTAATTGAAAAAATGTTGAACAACCGGTCGATCGGCTCACCGGAACTTTCCATTTCATTTCCCGATTGCGTTCCTGATACTACTTCATGGAGCAACGCTACTCGTTGTTGCGGGTCGGTTTGCAGCATGGCTTGCTCTAACCTGTCTTGCCACACGTTTTGTGAAGCCACTTCTGCCTTCTGCGCAACCACTTCCGCGTGCAGCGAGTCGAGTTCCGCCTGCTCATTACTTGCAATTTCACTAATATCGTTCGCACTTAATCCGACCGCTACCTTTATAAGGTTAACTCCTTGACCCTCGGAAGCGGACCACGCCCTGCCCAGAACCGTTGTAAATTGTTTCGGGGTAATACTGCCGGGTGCAAGGGCCATGCCCACACCATCGTTCCGTCCGGAAGCGACAATAAAATCACCCTTATGTACGATGCCCCGCACCTTCACGGGTACCTGACCAAGGAATGCGACTTTGCTATACTCGGACTCTTCGCCTTTCGCGGGAACGTTTCCCAACACGATCGGCGCCAAGGAGATAGAGAATACACTTTGCGCACCGGCGGTCGTCTTCGAAATTAGTCCATCGGTCATTCCTACGACATCGCCAGGAAAGAGATGTTCATTACTATCGGAGCGCATCAGGTATTCCGCATAATCTCCAGCCGACGAAGTGTAAGCAACTCCTAAGCTACCGCTTAGCGAAGTGATTTGAGCTCCCCAATTCACGATACCGTCACCATCGGCAGCAGCCTTCGCGACATTCCCAGCAGAAACGGCATAATCGTCCTCTGCCATGGCTTCTTCGGCAGCGCCCAAAACCTCTTCGGCAACGCCCGCAGCATCTTCGGCAACGCCCGCAGCTATTTCTGCAATGCCCAGACCTACATCGATGGCCCCCTCGGCCGCGGTAATGGGGTCCACGAGGAGAACATCTCCGATACCCTCTTCTATACCGCCATCGGTTTCCTCGACGGTGGCCTCGGCTTCATCGGCGACACCCTCGGCCTCATCGGCAACGGCCTCGGCAGTCTCGGCGTCGCCCTCGGTCTCGGCCGCGGCCGCTTCGACATCTTCGGCGGCTTGTTTCGCCACGCTAACGGCTTTTGAAGCCTCATCCAGAACATAGAAGGGATCATTGTCGAGATCAGTCTGATCCTGTCCTTGAATCGACCCACGCGTGTTGCCGGCACCATCGATAAAGTCAATAAAGTGCGTACCGCTATTAAGGTCAGTCGAAGCCGTGCAATTTACGGTAAGCCCGGGCGTTCCTGGGGCTGGCGGAGCATCGATCACGATCGGTTCCGACGATGTAACCGTCCCGCTGGCATCGCTTATATGGGAATCGCCAATGTCGGTGTCGCCCACTTTCCATAGGGGAATCGTGTTCAGCGTTCCGGTGCCGTTCACCAGCCCGAGCTGGCCCGAGGCGGCATAATCCCAGGCTCCCGATGGGCCTCCGGTATTGCCATCTGCAGTGATGCTATTCTGGTTCGCAGGGATCCAATACGAGAGTTGAGGTACAACAGAACCACCCGGTGGTCCTGCATAAACGAACCCTGCCTGGGCGTTATTCGATGGAGGAAGCGAGGGAATCAAGGTCAGTGGCATAAACGGTGGAGTCGTGGTACCCCACTGAGTCCATTCCAAAGACCCTGCAATTGGGGTACGGTAGATCATGGTATGACCTACACCATCATCGAGAATGAGTGCACCGGCGCCGATCGCACGAGGTGTTTGTGCATACAGTTTCGACGATCCAAATAATGAGAAACTGCTTAGAAACAGAACGACAAAAGAAATACGTCGCATCGAACCTCCGGAATAGATGAAAAGGGACAAGAGTAATAAAGAATAGCGTTAGTAATACGCTACAAAGATACGTACATTTTTATCATGTTCGATTAAATATGTAAAAATAATTTTAAAACATTTATTATTGTGATTTAAAAAATTTTTGATTAAATTCCAATCTCATACAGCAACCCTTCAAATCCTTTTACGCCATCGGAATGCTCGGCATAAAACGTCTCTTCGCCCTCATCTAATTGGGTTAGCTCACTCTTCAGATATTCGAATGCCTCCTGCGGTGTGTCGGAAAAGAGGATATTCATATTTTCTACCTTCATTAGACGACGGAGCCGAGAGAGGTTTGTCCGGGGATATCTACGCGAGAGCAAATTAAAATGGGCCGGAGCAAAGCTCCGGCCCATGCGCTCTTTCTGTTATTTTTTACAGATTAGAATCAGTGAATCACAATATAATTGAACACCGCCGACGTAACTCCCGTACCATTGTCCTTGACATTCAGAATGAAGTTATTGGCAGAGGGCGTCACATAATACCCGGTTATATTTCCACCCTGCTGGGCATTGAGGGAAGCCGGCGTAATCACCACGACAGGAGAGCCTGTGTAAGAAGTACCGAAGGGAACTGTCACAGTACCTTCCCCAGCAGAAGAGGCGGTGGTTAACGTGATCGTCCCGGAAACATCGCTGCCAGAGACAGTCGCACTGGTGACGATCGTTCCATCGTCAGTAGCCGTCTGTGCGGAACCCGAACTTAACACATGGGTTGCAGTGATCTCAGATCCGGCGAAATTACCGGAAGCATCGCGCTCCACGAGTGTACTTGCCGTATTGGTAGATCCATAAGCAAGCGAAATGAGTTGCTTGCTGCCATTGGTGGCAACGGCCTGGTTCGCGGAGAGCGAAGAGACCGTTACGTTCCCAGTGAATGTCCTATTTCCACCAAAGCTTTGATTGCCCTGATCCAGAACGAAATTCGCCGTCGCCGTGCCCGGATCGGGGATGGTGTACGTGGTGTTCTGGGCAAGTGTTGGCTCGACAATGACCGTACCGCCATTGGCCGTTCCTAATAGCCCTAAGGAACTGCCTATTATGATTCCTTTCGTCCCCATTCCGTCGCTAAAAACCACGGAGGTGTCCGTTGGAGTCGAAAGCGTTAAAACCCTCCCCGTGGCCCACCGTGGCGAGTTCCAAACCAGCTTGCAACATCATCCCCCCACGACTCGATCGTGCCACCGATCGAGCTCACGCCACTGCTGATTCCACCGCCAATTTCACTCTCGATCCACGGCCAGGCTGTATTTTCCAGCCAATTGAGAATCATATTCCCAATATCCCCGAATTCGGATGTCAACTGGTCGCTCCACGAATTATCCACGCTGTCTTCGAGCGCCGTAGAATCCGCTAAGGTAGGCGTATCGCTAAAAACCACGATCTCGTTTAAGTCCATCGCGCTCTTGGCACGATTGGCGAAGAGGCAGTCATGTACCGGATTCGCCTTTTCCATAATTCCGGCAGCAAACAACGCTGGGGTACATAATGGCATGTTCTCCGAAAGGACAACAGTCCTGCCACTGGCATAATGCGCTTCCGATGGCATGGCCGAAAAGGAAGAGAGCGCTACGAAAACCAATAAGATTACTAAATTTCTCATAAAATCTCCTCAATAAATAATGATAAAGATAAATTAGTGAGTCTGGTTTGAAGGACTGTTAGCCACAGAGCTATTCACTCTGGATTTCGCCATTTGAACCGATTCCATGGCACAGTCAATTATCGCAGACGCCGTCGTCGGATCATTAGTCGGATGCAAGAGTAATTGCTTAATCCGGTCGGACTTGGATTGACGGGTATCCGAGGAGGTCATAATCTTTCGAATGTTGTCCTTCATAGCCTGCATCGCACGATCGTAAGATTGAAGGTGCTGGATGTTACCCATTTCCTTCAGATCTGAGGCCGTTATTGTAAAACCCTTGGTATAATCTGTTAAAGGTTTCCCTGTAGCAAACGACGGATTTTTTAGAACCGGCATCGTGGAAACGATCGGTTTCGAAACGATCGGTTGTGCCAACGGCTGAGGTGATGCCGGCGGTTGAGATGATGCCGGCGGCTGTGCCATTGGCTGAACCGGAGGTTGCTGCTGTGCCTCGGCAAGGAGCGTTTGCTTCTTTGCCGGATCCGATTCCGTCATCGCCTGCTCCAGCTTCTGAAACCGTGTGTTCATCGAGGCGATCTGCGACTCGGACTCGGATTTCACTGCTGCGATCTCAGCCTCCTGCCGGCTCACGATCTCGCTCATGTCCTTTGCGCTGAGTCCGATCGCAACTTTAACGAACCCGACATCGCCACCCTCTGAAGAAGTCCAGGCTCTGCCAATCACTTGCGTGAATTGCTGCGGTGTAATCTTGTCCTCAGCGATAGCCACTCCAAAGCCATCGTTCAGGCCGGAAGCCACAATAAAATCGCCGGGATGCACTGCGCCATGCACCTTGACCGGAACCTGACCCAGGAAGCCAACCTCATTATAATTAGCGGCTTCGCCCGATGGCGGTTGGTTACCGAGCACGATGGGAGCCGTGGATATGGAATAAATACTTTGCGCGCCCTCGGTATTCTTCGATATCATGCCATTCTTGACACCCACGACATCTCCGGGAAAGAGAAATTCCGAAGTATCGGCTCGCCGAAGGTATTCGGCATAATCCGCACCCGACGAGGTGTACTGCACTCCTGCATCGATGGACTCCGCAGCAACAATCGCTGCGTCCGTCGCATCCGTGGCTATAATTCCCGGAATCTGGGCTGCAAAGATGAGCGCATTGATAAGGGCAACCGGCGCCTCGAAAATGTCTGCGGCTGCGATAGTCGAAGAATAGGAACCGGCGACATAGACGATGAGCAGGATGGTATAAACGATCGAGGCTGCAATGTACCCATCGTAGGTGGGACTCTCTAAAAGATCGACGTTGCTCTGCCCTTTTACGGATCCACGAGTCGAGCCGGATCCATCCACAAAATTGAGGAAGTATGAATTATGATCGAGCGACGTGCCCGACGCGGTAGAATGTATATTGATCGTGCCGGTATCATCGAAGGTTCCATTATTGTATTCGCCCTGTGGAAGGAAGATCGGGCTGTTCGCATTACCAAGCGTGACCTTGCCCGTCGCCGACCCGTTCAATATAAGAGAGCCAGTTGTGGCATCTTCAAGATCAACGGTAGAACCATTGATGTAAACGTCATTACCCGTGTTTCCAATTGACGTGGTGGCGGTTCCCGTCGTGTTTATGGTGGTCGTTCCTGTAACATTCATCCCGCCGGTGAAATCCACCTTCTCGGTCGTGGAAACCGTCGTTCCGTCATCATTGAGGCTGGAAGTTCCCAGGCTGGTATCCGTGGACCAGATTGGGAGATAGGTGGGCGTCGTGGTATGACCGCTAATGATGTTGAGCTGCCCCTCACCGGCGTAATCCCATGCACCGGCATACCCTCCGGTATTTCCATCCCCACTCCAGCTCGTCTGCCCTGGTGGAAGCCAGTAGGCAAGCTGAGGAACTGTTGTCCCACCCAAAGGACCGGCATAAATGAAACCGGCCTGAGCATTATTAGCAGGAGGCACCGGAACACTCCACTGTAGTGGCTTGAACGCAGGTGATGTCAGTGACCACGCCGTCCACTCCGGAGATGGATCAACAGGCGCGGTAAGCGTCACGACGTGACCGTGGTTATCATCGAGGACCAACGCACCAGCCCCAACACCCCGGGTTTGTGCATGTGTTGTACCTATACCGAAGGCCATGGCAAGCCCCAGTGCGATTGCAAAAATGAATTTAGATCTCATGACAAGTGTCTCCTAAAAAATAGCAAAAAGGTGTACTGACCGACGGCAAGGCAGCAGAATTTTTACAAAAATACGAAATTTTTACAAACCCTCAAAAGAAACGACCGTTCGTTGTGATGTTACACGCTGAATTGCATTGCACTTACACAACTATTATCAGGAGAAAATCACCTTACCTGCGCGAATAAACAGGATTATGGCAATCGAATTAATCATGAAGAATGAAAATTATTTTTTTTTCTATCCTATTTTTTTTGATTTAAATTTGGCAAGAAATGCAACTTTCTGACAGCAATCTTTCTATTGCTTTATGACAACGGGTTGCTCTGTAAAAACGTCTCTTCGCCTTCATCTAAGCGGGTTAGCTCGCTCTTCAGATATTCGAATGCTTCCTTGGGTGTGTCGGAGAAGTGGATAAGATTCGAGATCGCTTCGCGCGATCATGCCGTAGTATTCGAGCTTATCGAAATCAATGATCTCATCCCAATAACTTTTACCATAAATAACGACCGGCATTTTCTTTCGAATTTTTCCCGTCTGGATGAGTGTGAGGCATTCAAAAAGTTCGTCAATAGTTCCAAATCCTCCGGGAAACACCACAAGCGCCTTGCTGAGGTACGCAAACCAGAATTTGCGCATAAAAAAGTAATGGAACTCAAAATTCAGTTCATCGGTGATAAAGCTGTTCGGCATTTGCTCGAATGGGAGCGAAATGTTAAAGCCTATAGATTTTCCACCGGCGAGCGTAGCGCCTTTATTCGCAGCTTCCATGATCCCCGGACCTCCGCCGGAACAGATCACATACCGCTGCTTGAACGAATGCGTTTTTATGGTAGCGACGTTCACGTAAGGAATTTGCTCCTTGACTTGTGCGGCAGCGACCATTCCTTTTGTCAACTGTGCTTTTTCATACGTCTGCGCGGCCTCCGTGATGGACCAATCCGTGATCATACGCGCAAGCTCGACCGCTTCTTCGTAGTAACGCGAAAGTTCCTTATGCCGCGTGGCGCGCCGAACGGCTTCCGTCAGTTCCGCTTCCACTTCGGGCGTGCAGGAGTTCGTTTGGAGCGCAAGCGCGCGAGCGTTTTCGAGCTGATGCAGCGCAGCGCTAACTTCTTCCGGCGATTGAATGCGCGCAGAACCGAAGAACACGATGGTATCTTTCACACGCGCATGTGCGAGTCGCGTTCTCGGCTCAATATACTCCGCCAAAAGGCGAATGACCCGCGCCTCCGGGCTGGTGAGAAAATCTTCGTTCAAATAGGCCTTTTCGGCACGTTGTTTTACTGCTGACATGTGAAAATGCTAAAGTGCTGAATGCTAAAGTGCTGAATGCTAAAGTGCTGAATGCTAAAGTGCTGAATGCTAAAGTGCTGAATGCTAAAGTGCTGAATGCTAAAGTGCTGAATGCTAAAGTGCTGAATGCTAAAGTGCTGAATGCTAAAGTGCTGAATGCTAAAGTGCTGAATGCTAAAGTGCTGAATGCTAAAGTGATGAATGCTAAAGTGCTGAATGCTAAAGTGCTGAGTGCTTATGTAATGCTCTTTTAGCTAAACGCTTAAAAGCAAAGATTCGGTTGACATCTCACCAAAGAATAGCCATTGAGACCGAGAACCCGACAACAGCCTGAGCTATTAATGCAGAGCGAGCTATGGGAGCATATTTGGGTCGCAGGAGACCGATGGGAGTCCACCATGCCCAATAGGGTGACCGATCCAACAGCCCGCTGTTCGATCTGTTCTCCCAATCGGACGTAGGAAGGGCATCGGATGGTAGATTGAACAAATCAGCCCATCCGTAATAGAGAAGATCGTCATTCCATGTCCACCAGATCAGATTGAATGCGATGGCAGAACTCAGTCCGCATTGTTTATAGAGAAAATAAGAAATCGCAGCCTGAACCGTTCCTTCCAGGATGCGATACGTGGGAAGAAAGCTTGTCCGATTCGCTAAATTATATCCCACATAATCGAAAAGGGAATACGCAAGCGAAGCGCCGACGACGTATTCATAGCATGCAATGCGGTTGCTATCGGCCTGCGCGCGCACCGGTGGAATAAAAACGAATGCAAGAAGAATAGCAACGACAAGTGTTCGCATGGATAATTACCAGATAATAGCCATCGAAACGGAGAATCCAATAACAGCTTGCGCAATAAGCGCATTTTTTGCAATATAGCTCCCTTGTTGCCGAAGCAACCCGATGGGAGTCCATCCCGCGGAATTATATTCTGTAAATCGCAGGCCACTTTGCGCGCGGCTCTCCCATGGGAACCAGCTTAACAGATCGCCCCATCCATAATATGCAAAATCATCCCCACAGGTCCACCATATAAGATTGAACGAGATCGCAGAACTAAGTCCGCACATTTTATACAAAAAATAGGTGATGGCTGCCTGCGTGATGCCGGCGCACAGCCTATAGGCAAAGGGAACTTGAAAGTCGCCGCCGCCGTAGGATTTCTTTACCAGATTGAATGCAGCATAATCCGCAAGCGAAAAAGCCAGTGTCGCTCCGACAACGTATCCATAACGCTCGACCGGGGTGCTATCGGCCTGTGCTTTCGCAGAATCGTTAATGATCAGGAGAATCGCGCCGGCGAAAATTAGAAGGGTGTAGCGCCCAACTTTAGTTGGGCGAAATAATTTTTGCAGCATCATATCGTGACGATAAATAAGTCCCCGGCCAATCCTGCCACTGAGCCACCATCCCCGCTTTCACGGGATTCATAATAACATACCGAATAATTCGTTCCAGAGAACCGCGCCGCACGACATGGTCGTAGCTCTCATATTGCCAAAAATGTTGCCCAATGTGGCCGAGGAGTTTATTACAATTGCGGGCAGTTGCGCCCTTGAGCAGCCTCATGATTTCGAAGAGCTTGGCCTCACCCACGACATCTATGACAAGATGAATATGATTCGGCATGATACAAAAGGCATGAATGAATATAAGTCCTCGCGCTTCCAGCTCCATTAGTTTTTCGCGCACGATTCCGAGAATGGCGCGCCGCTGGAGATAATCGACCCCGCCATGAAGCATGTCAAGCGATTCATCGTAGGAATTAAAAAACTGACCCTCCCCTACACTCCCACGAAGCGACTTCAACCTCGCGATCTCGATGGGAGAAAGTGAACCCGCAAGCCGCGTCGTCACAAAATATGGCGCGTCGTTCGGTAAATAATGCGGGAGCTTTCGACGGTAATCGTTGCTTCCGGGACGTTTTAACATTGTGCATAGAACAATTTCGACCAACTAAAGTTGGTCGCTACACCCGCGCCGTTATCTCCAACATTCGCTCCAGCGCAACTCGCGCCCATTTTTTCTCAGAATCCGAAACGACGATCTGATTTTTCACCACGCAAATTTTCAAATTTTCTAAAATATCCAACAGCGATTCCGGTGAAATGCGGTACATCGTTGCGCACTCACAAGCATACGGCGCAAGCGTGGTAATAAACTGTTCTGGATGGTCTTTCTTCAGCCTATTCACCAGATGATGCTCCGTTCCGATCGCCCATTTACTTCCCGGCGATGCTTCATCGACCGTCTTCATGATGTACGATGTGGAACCAACTTTATCTGCTTGCCGCACAACCTCGAAATTACACTCCGGATGCACCATTACTTGTATGCCGGGATACAGCGCGCGCATGATATTTGGATGCGATGGCTGAAAATGCTGATGCACGGAGCAATGTCCGCGCCACAGTAAAATTTTTGCACTCTTTAATTCATCCTCGGAAAGACCACCCCCCGGCCCCCTCCTATTCCGCTCCGCTGCATAGGAGGGGGAGTTCGTTTGGTCGTATAGTTTTATCTCTTCAAGGGGAATATTCATCTGATAGAACGCGGTATTGCGGCCAAGATGCTGATCGGGAAAGAAAAATACTTTTTCAAATCCCTGATCGAACGCCCATTGAAAAATTGCGCGATTATTAGAGCTGGTAGATACTGCGCCGCCATGCTCACCGCAAAATGCTTTTATTGCGGCACTTGAATTCATGTAGGTTATCGGGCACACTTTTTGGGTATCGATATACTCCCCTATTTCATCCCACGCATCTTGCACTTGCTCAAGACGTGCCATATCGCTCATAGAACAGCCGGCTTTGAGATCGGGAAGGATTACTTTCTGGTGCGGCGCGCTCAACACATCGGCCGTTTCTGCCATGAAATGAACGCCGCAGAAAATGATAAATTCCCTATCGTGAAGTTCCGATGCAAAGCGTGAAAGTTCGAAGGAATCTCCCATCCGGTCGGCAAATTGGATAATATCGTCGCGCTGATAGTGGTGGCCGAGGATGACGATCCGATCGCGCAGTTCTTCTTTCAGCGCGTGAATGCGGCGAACGACTTCTTCCGAAGTTGTTTCGGCCACGAGCGCATCCTCGACCGTCCCGGTCTCAGAAATTACATCAAGTTCCAGAATATCAGACATGAAATGGTAGTTGAACGAGCGTTGCAGATAATTTATTTCCAGCGCTATCCTTTACGGAAACAACTGCGCCGGGATTCGCATACTTCGCGCGGATATAACCTAATCCGATATTGCCATGCTCTGGAGAATTTGCGATGCTGGTTATATCGCCGATTTCATCTCCAAGCGGTGTTTCGGCCAACGATTCCACAGATATTCGATCTCCGATGTTCGGAGTTCCATCCGGGAATTTCAATCCGACCAATTGCCGCTGCACTTTATTCTGCGCGTCGAGCCGCGCGACCACTTCCTGACCGATGTAGCATCCTTTCGTAAAACTCACCGCTTCGGAAGCAAGCGGGAGTTCCAATGGATTGTGCTTATCGTTTATTTCATTCGGTGCGATAGGAGTTCCATTCTCGATGCGTAATATCTCAAAAAGCTCAGAATCAAAAATGGCTCCATCATGATCCCAAATATCCAATTCGAGTTTGCTCCAAACTTTTGAAGCGGCCTCGGATGCTGTAAGAACAAACCACGCATTTCCTGCAAGACTTGGAGCTTTTACCAACGTGGCAGCCATGGAATCTATCTGCAGATCAAAAACGCTCGATCGATCTGCTCCCGTTAAATCTTGACTTGCATATTTACTAACGATTGCCGTTGCATTCGGACCGCAAATTAGAAATTGAGCGATCTTCTCGGTTGCCGGTTCAAAGTGCGCGTCCTCCATGATCGTGAATTTATCGAGCCAGCGAATAACGGTTTCTTCCAAACCTTTGCTCGTAATTAACAAAACCTTCCCATCACTATCTCGAACCACTTTCAGCACATCGATGAACCGGCCTTTTTCATTGGTGAGAACCGTCAGCGAGGCTTGCGGTTTAGCCTCTTCGAGCGGCTTCATATCGTTGGTGGACATACGGTGCAGCAGATCAATGGCATCCTTTCCCTTAGCAAAAAGGCGGCCATACGTGCTCGTCGCATCGAAAAGCCCCGCATTCTTTTGCACTCGAAAATAACTATCATTTGCATCCAGCATAACCATACAACATTGCCCCGTTCCCTAATATCTCAAAGGATTTTTATGATAGGCACGAGGTTTGTGGGATACTCTAAGTAGTTAGATAGTGTACCAGAAATTTTCATTTACATTAATGCACATTAATATGAATAAGACAATCAGAAAATGGTCGAAACAGGTCATGAAGCGCTCGAGGGCGCTTGACCTTCGCAAAAACGTGTTCAACCTCAGAAGCGCGAAACGGATCGCGAGATCGCTCAAACGTTCTGCCGAACGCAGTATGCGACGCCACGTCCCGGCATTCCGGTCTGCCATGTCGATGCTCAATTTCTATATTAACAGAGCCGGCAAAAACCTGACGGCCAATCGAAAAGTAGTACTCGAACGCGCCAAGGTGGAACTAAGAGTTCTCTATCGCAAGCCGCGAATGGGAATGAGAGCGATGCATTAATACAAAGCGCCCCTCTCACTCCGAATTAGGGATGATAATGAATAACGCCGGGATAAAATTTTCATCCTGGCGCTAACTTCGGCAATTATTCGTTCTTCGGGAATGAAGATCGTCGATCTTACTCTTGATTATTCAAAATTTCTTGCCGGAGAAACCAGCTTCGAGAAATATCGCGCCGAGAATGCTGCGATATTCGATCATTACCTGAAATTTTGGTCAGGTGGCGATAACGTTGTCCCAACTCTGTCTATCGATGAAATAGAAATCCGCCGAGCGCTTCTTCTCGATCATTTAGCTGCGGCAGAGATACTGCTTCGTGAGCATGGTTTTTCAACCGATGATGTAAATGTTGTTCTCTTTGTGGGAAATAATTCTGCAAACGGCCACGCATTTCTCGACACTGGCAAACCCGTAGCATGGTTTGCGATCGAATGTTTCAAGAGCGATCTTGATGCAAAAGTATTTACGATGCATGAACTCATTCATGCATTGCATTATGCGGCTTTTCCAGGGTTTGCATTCAATGATGTAAGAGAACAGCGAAACGTCGCGCGGCAATTGATAACCGAAGGAATTGCAACGTATCTCACAAAACACCTTTTGAATGTAACAGACGAAATCGCACTGTGGGCGGATAAACTTCCTAATTCTCAAATCCATTCTTGGATGATACGTTGCCAACATTGCGAGAGAGAACTATTCCTATTTATTGCAACACATTTCGATTCTTCCGATCCATCCATCCAAATATTCTATGCTGCAAATCCTGAAGATATTCATTCCTACCGCGCAGGATATTATGTCGGGTTGAAATTGATTGAATCAATAGCTGCTAAAAATGATTTTAGTGCCAGAGACTTGCTAAATCTTCCGATGCAAGAGATGAAGCAGTTCGTTTGGAATGAACTTCAATCGTTCATCTCAAATTGACAATTTCCCAGCAAGCGCTCCCAAATTTCGTATTTTAGTCTATGCTGAATTACATCTGGCTTGGCCTGATCGCCATCGCTATCGTCGTAGCCGTTGGGCGCGACGTGAGTGAAGAAACGAGCGACCGCTTCCGAAATAACGAGCCGATCGCGCTCCACGTTGCGCCCGGCGCGATGAAAATAGCGGGACCAAATCACTTTACCGGCACAGCTTTTCTCACCAAAGCAGAAATTGCGCGTTTCTACGGCGCGGATGAAGCGCAGCCGATCAAAGGCGATACGGTATTTTTTTCTGCCGATCTCGTCGAGTCACCAACGAATGCGAAATCAGGCGCGCTTACACTCACACTTCCAGCCAATGCGCCGCAAGTGATGGTCGATGCCGCTACTGCTGGCGGCGATGCATCAAAAATTATCGGGCAAACTACCATTTCTCTGAATCTTCAAAACACCACCGTCCAGCCCCCTGCTCTTATAGAGGAGGGGGAGTTAGACTTTACCCCACCATCCGTTCACTTTCGTATTCTCGCAAAAGTTGGGAACGATGGGATTTTGAAGATTGCAGATACCGCTGTTCAACTTGCCATCGGCCTCATCGGCATTATGGCGCTGTGGCTGGGAGTTATGAAGATCGCGGAGGCAGCGGGACTTGTGCTGCTACTGGCGAGAATTGTCAGACCGATCATGGTGCGCGTGTTTCCAGACGTCCCGCCCGACCACCCCGCTATGGGAGCGATGGTAATGAATATGGCGGCGAATTTCCTCGGCCTTTCTAACGCCGCCACGCCGCTTGGACTCAAAGCAATGGAGGAATTAAACAAGCTGAATCCTGTCGCGGGAACTGCTACGAACGCGATGTGCATGTTCCTCACGATCAATACGACGGCGCTTACGCTTGTGCCCGCGACCGTTATTGCGATTCGGCTTACGCTTGGCTCAACCAATCCAACGGATATTATCATGCCAACGTTTTTGGCAACGTTTGTGAGTCTTATTCTTGGCATTTTATTTACGCGATTCATTCAGAGATTTTTTCCTATTCAAAGGACAGAAGGGACGCAAGGGACTTAAATGGATAGCACCTTTATTGTCATAGTAAAAATTCTTTCTAGCGCGGCCATTCCGATGATCGTGTTTACGGTCGTTGCGGTTGCAGCGATTCGCAAAGTGAAAGTGTATGAGGAATTTGTTGAAGGCGCGAAGGATGGATTTACGACGGCAGTGCGCATCATCCCCTATCTTGTGGCTATGTTGGTTGCGATCGGGATGTTCCGAGCATCCGGCGCGATGGATCTCCTTACGAAAGCCATCAGCCCATTCACGGATGCTATTGGGTTCCCAAGCGAACTGATGCCGCTTGCCATTATCCGCAATCTTTCGGGTTCCGGCTCGCTCGGCCTTATGACAGACATCATGAAAACCCACGGCCCCGATAGTTTCATGGGAAGGCTTTCCGGCGCGATGATGGGAAGCCATGAAACCACATTTTACGTGCTCGCCGTGTATTTTGGTTCGGTAAATATCAAGCGAACGCGTCATGCAGCACTGGGTGGGATCTTCTCTGATGTCGTTGCACTTATTATGAGTGTGATTCTGGTGAAATGGCTATTTCCATGATAACGGATAGTGGAAAAGTGGATAGTGGATAGTAAAGGAAGTTCTGAGTAAGTGCCAATACTGGATTCCCGCTTTCGCGGGAATGACAGAAACGTGTCGTTTTGCGCTTCGCGCAGTGATTCCAAACCTTGTCATCCCCGCGAAGGCGGGGATCCACATCACTTCCCTAATTGCTGCTGGATATACGCCAGCACATCCGCGATCTGCTGATCGGAAAGAATATCGCTGGTATAAAATGGCATCGCGCCGGAGCCACAGCGAACCGACTTAGCAGCAGCTCGAACATCGTCCATTTCCTTTGCCATCGCAGGACCCACTTTTTTCTCATTCAACTCGTGACAATACTGGCAAGAGTTAGTGAACACCGACTTGCCCGCCGCAGGATCGCCCGGCAGCATCATGATCTTTTTCGCGGCAGCGGTTGCTGCTTTATCATCTATGTTATCTTCCTCGTGCAATGCAGGCTTTGTGACCCAAGCAATGTTTAAATTGCTCGTTATCGCTCCGGAATTATTTTTAATGGCGTCGAAATAAGCATTCAGCGCATCGATGTCAGCTTTCGGCATAACGGTTGCAACATCATCACCTTTGTGCTGATACATTACTGCGCACATCGTTGCACCATAGGCATTTTTTGCAAGTGCATCGCCTTTGAATGCGCCGTTCCATGTGCTTGCGCGGCTTGTGATACCAACAAGAGTCTTCCCGGCGCGGATACGGGTATCCTTCGTAGCGGGCTCACCGTCGGTGTGGCAGGAGGCGCAGGCATCTTTGATCGGGCCATAGCTTGTATTGTAGAAGATTTTCTGTCCTGCAAGCGCAGGGCCGGAAATCACGTTGGATGGCGGCGTTGATGCTGGTTTAGCTGTAGCAACAACAGCACTTTTTGAAGTTGAATCCGCATTAGCAGGAGCAGCCTGTTCATCTTTGCTGCAACCGGAATACAGCGCAAGCACAATCGCGCAAGCTGCGATCATGAGCATCGCAACACTGCGGTTATGAGGAATTTTATTTTTTCTCATTATCTAATTTCGGGGAATTGAAAGAAAATTATTGATGATCCACTCAAAGAGTATCTAAACTTCGGCGGGATTGAAAACCACCTTCTACGGTGTGCCATGCAACAATGGCCGGCTCGCCGAGCAGGTAACAGAGGAACACGATCTTGCCATTGGCGCGGCGATGCGGGAAGTCGATAAGTCCCTTATCAAGATCTTTGATTTCGATGCCCATTTCGCTCAATTCCTCCGCTATTGCCGCGAGCAGCTCCATCTCGGGAGGGAATGCTTTTTGGCCGTTCGGTCCCATGCCACCAAAATACTGATGACGGTGAACGTCATACCCTTTGCGGTCGCATTCTTGCTTGAGCCTGACCATTTCTGCAAGTTTCTGCTGCACATCCGGCACAGCGGCCTGGGCTTCTTCGAGTGTAAAAAGATGCTTGAATTGCACGTAGCTGTTATAAAGTAAATAAATTCGCCGATAGAAACGATGATGAGGGGGGTAATTAATCCCGTTCATGATTTTCTCTGTTACAATGCCCTGAAACTCGCGTTATACAAGAGAAGGAAGATTTATAGCCGAATCTTGTAATTTTGATACATCCTTCAGAGTCTTTATTTCATGAAGAGGCACTTATTACTAATACCATGAAAAGCGTTAATATTTTGACCCGATTTCGTTCAATACTTAGCATCGCTGCCCTGAGCATTGCTGCCCTGCTCTTTCTCAGAGTGGGAACTGTAGCATCACAGAGCTTCAATGTACCCGGCGGCGGAGAAAAACTGGTTACGATCAATGACAAGGTAAACCAAAATCAATTCATTTGGGTGAGCGAGGCACCACTGGAAAATACCAGAGGATCGAGCGAAGGCGTAGCCGGAACCCTCACGATGGATACGCGCGATCTTACAAAGATCCGTGGCACGGTCACCACGCAAGTTTCCACGATGAAGTCCGGCAATGATACTCGCGATCATCATCTGAAAAGCGCGGAATGGCTGGATGCTTCGCATTTCCCTCTTATTTCCTTTAAGATCACCTCTGTTGCTAACATATCGGTGAATGGGAATACAGCAACCGGGACTGCGACCGGCAACTTCACGATGCATGGCGTAACGAAACAAATGTCCATCCCCTTTACGATGAAATACATTCCCGAAAGCGCAAAAACACGCGAGCGAGCGCCCGGTGACCTCGTAATGATCTCCGCTGATTTCAATGTCTCGCTCAAAGATTATAAAGTTACCGGCCAGGAAGGTACGATCGGCAGCAAAGTGGGCGAGACGATAAAGATCACGGCGCAGCTTTTCGGGAATGCGTTACCGAAAACAGCTCAATAACCATCGAATGGTTAAAAATTCATTTATTAAAAGAGCTTGTCATCCTGAGCGGAGTTCTTCTCGACGCGCATCGCCCACGATGCTTGGAGAGAAGAACGGAGTCGAAGGATCTCGTGAAGTATGGCTGTCAGTTAAGCCGCATGAGATTCTTCGACTACGCAAAACTCCGCTGTCGCTCCGTTTTGCTCCGCTCAGAATGACATGTTATTATGAATACTAAACAAATCATCTCCATTGTTCTCTTCGCCATTGCTGCGGCATTGTTGATATGGTGGTTCGCCAGCGGCCACCATCCCTGGACAACGACACAAACCATGGTAGAAGTAAAAACAACGGACGAACTCTTCGGCACCACGGTAACGACTCAGAAATGGGTAGATGATTTCACTCCCGGATTGCTTCCCTTTTCTGATATGAGCACTGGCAGCCAGGCTTCTGGCGCGCCAAACATCCTCTATAGCATTGTTGGATTTCTTGGTATCGGCCCCATGGCGTTCCTGTTCATTGTGGCGGGATGTTGGCCGTGGTTCCTTGCATGGAGGCGTGCAAGACGAGGCGTTTAGTCCAGCACCAACTCGACGGTTACACCAAAGGCTTCTTCGAACATATCTTTCTTATGTTCGATAGCCCATATTTCGTGATCGCAGCGCCGCGAGCTGTGAAGCGCAAGTCGGATATTCCCACCCCGCAATACAGCCTTAAAATTCTTAATTCGTGATTCGTGGCTGCGATCCATCGCATCGGCCAGACGAAGAATCCCTCCCAGCATCCACACTTTGCCCTGATCTTCCATACTCAGACTGCTGAAAAATTCATGATTCGGTTTTGGGAACGCGCGCCGGTGATAGCGCGCGATATTCGCAATGATCTGCCGTTCGAGATCGGTGAATCCTGTGAGTTCCGAATTCAAAATGAGATACAACGAATGTTTGTGATGCGATTCCGGGGAGATCACATAACCAATATCATGCAGGATCGCGGCGGCGGCAAGCAGGGTACGGTCATGCGGCTTCAGCCCGTGAAGGGAACGTATCTGGTCAAAGAGCATGGTCGAAAGCTTTGAGACCTGCTTGCCATGTGCGGCTTCATATCCAAACCGCTCTCCTAATGCTTCAGCGCCTGCCAGACGCGCATCGAGTTCCTTTGAGCGCGTTGCGCGCACGCCGCTCCATTCGGACAACCGGTCGAGCAAAACGCCTTCTCGAAGGCCCCAATCGCAGGTAGTAATGCGCGTGATCTTAAAGGCGCGCATGATCTGCTCAATGATCTGACCGCCGGCCACGATAATTTCCGCGCGCTGTTCTGAAATGCCGCGAATCTTCTTGCGCTCCGCCAATGAGAGCGAAGCAAGATGCTGATTGAATTCCGACAGCGCGCTGCGTGTCATGACCACGCTCGGGAGTTGGCCGGAAGATCTGCCATCGGATATCGACTCGTTATCGGGATACGCCAGGGACTGAAACGCGGCTCCTATGGACATGATCGTTCCAGATGTACCCGTAACCATTTGCCACTTCATCGATTTCATCTCGCGCATGGGACGTTCGAGGGCGCCTTCGATCTCGCGCTGCATGGCAAGCAATTCTTTGGGCCTGGGAGGATCGGAAGTGAGGAACTGTTCCGACAGCCGAACCGCTCCGATTTTCATCGATTCGAGCATCAGCGCCTTTGTTCCGCGCATGAGCGAAAGTTCCGTAGAACCGCCACCCACGTCGATATTCAAAAGGCTTTTTCCGCGTGAAGACGCTCCATTCATCCCGCAGCCACGGACTGCTGCGATCCCGATGAGTCGCGCTTCTTCCACGCCGGAAAGCACTTCGATGCGAATACCGGTGCGGCTTTCTACTTCACGAATAAAGGCCTGGGCGTTATCTGCTTCGCGTACCGAAGCTGTTGCCACGGCTATGATCTGCTCCGCGCCAAGATTTTGCGAGAGCGTTTTGAACACACTGAGCGTGCGAATAGCCTGCACGATCGCCTCGCTGGAAAGATGCCCTTTCAGCAGTGTTTCATGCCCAAGCCGCACCATCGACTTTTCGCGACGGAGCGGAAGTAATGTCCCATTGGCAGCCGTCTCGGCAACGAGCAGCTTGATGGAATTCGACCCAATATCTATCGCTGCGACTCTCACGCGTAACGTTCGATCATGCTATGATATATCCGAGACCTTTTGTTTTTTTTGCTTTCGAGGAGCTTCTGTCACGGATCCATTGCTCATGCCATTGCGCGGAGCAAGGGACATTGGCTCCGTTAAACCTTTGGAGTCCGAAGGCGCATGGATCACGGCCGTGATCGCACGTCGAAGATCGGCCGATACGCGCGCAATAGTGCGCGATGCGCGAATGACTTTGAACCCATACTCGGCAGTCATGCGGTCGAACTCCTTCAACAATTTGGATTGATACCCAACAAAGCTATCGTAAAAATCCTCGCCAAAACCGACATCCATTCCGGATTCCCAATAATCGAATCCTTTGCCGGTTTCGAGCAATCGGAGCACGAGATCGGAGATGCTGTCAATGCGAAGATAAAAAATAGCGTTCGGCACGAGCGCGATCTGATAAATATCGCGTACCCATTCGGGATCCATGCCGCGTGCAACAGCGCGGGCAATGGCAGAATAAATATAGCGGTCCGTAAGCACGATAAATCCGGCTTTGAGCGCGGGAATGATCTCGTTATCCAAACGGTCGGCAAAATCGGTAGCATAAAAAAGCTGCATCGTCAGTTTGCCGAGCGTATGCCCCATCTTCGCCTCTTTAATTCCACGTCCGGCAAGTTCGGAGCGCGTCATGCCGGTATCGGCAACGGCATAGCCTTGCGCTTCGAGCCATGTCCGAAGCTCGGCAATATGCGTAGAACGGCCCACACCATCGGTTCCCTCAATAACGATGAGCTTGCCGGGATAGGGTTTGAGATCGACATCCGGCAAGGTCGTCCCGTAAAATCGCATTGGTGTCATTTAAGATCTCTTTTAAAATTTTTTAAGCCCCTTCAATTGCGGTGCAATGATCTTTCGCATTTCCTGCTGTTGCTGCAAGATCGAGCGCGTGGCATCGATCACCGTCAGTCCAAATTCCTTGACCATTTTATCGTATTCATCGAGGATCTTTCCTTGAAAGATACGAAAGCTGTCTTCTTCGTTGTCCGCAAACCCGCGATCCATGCCAGCCTCGTAAAATTTCAACTCCGGGCGTCCAGAAAGAATGCGTTCCAACGCTACTTCGAGCGGCGCGCGGAAGAAGAACCTCACCGCCGGCTCGACTGCAAAACGATAAACCTGCCGCACCCATTTCGGATCGCATCCACGCACGACATCGCGGGCGAACGCCGTGTAAATATACCGGTCTGCAAGCACGATAGCACCCGCTTTGAGCGGAGGGATAATATCGCGCTCCGTTCGATCGGCGAAATCGGTGGCGTGAAGTAAGGAAAAGGTCGCGGGGGTGAACAGGGTCTTCTTCTTCGCCCGTTTCGTCGTTTGCATGACGAGCGGGGAGGAATTCCATTCGGAAAAAATGACGGGATATCCTTCGCTCTTCAGCCACTGATAGAGCAAGGCAAGCTGCGTGGATTTTCCGCTGCCATCGGTGCCTTCGACAACGAATAGGCGTCCGGGGAATTTATGATTACCGTAAGAGATCATGAATTAAAAAAAGTCCTCATTTAACAATTGAATGACCTGTAACATCAATTAGTGGAAGATGAATGTTAAATAATCATTATCAGATTAGGCGATAGTCCTGCTGGCTTTGCTGGATTGCCCGGTCATCCATTTCTTATTACCGAGTTCGCGGGCGGCTCGCCACAACTTTGGAAATTTTCGGCGCGCTTTATCTTCCAGACGGTCTTGAGAACGGATCAAATCACGAAGCCCATCGAGGTGCTCTGTCTCAGAATCTAACATCTGTGTGAGCGTCTTCGATGCCACTTCTGCATCCTGTAGCTCGCCGAGATCGTTCTGCAGCTTTTTCATGCTGTCAATAAAACGGAGTGCGCGCTCTCTCTCCCTGTGAGGAAAGTTGGTACTCAGTAACTCTGTAGCGTACCGAATTCGTTTTCCCATTTTGCGAACACGATGAAATTCAGGGGCGGGATCCGAGAACTTTAATTTATCTGCCGCACGGGAAAGTGTTTTCCATGCACGATTCAGCCGCGGAAGCAATACTTCAATCGCGGGAGCACCTGCTTCGAGCGTAACCTGCGGAGCAAGCACACCGGATTGTAGGCGCTCCAATAGTGCTTGGTAGCGTTCCGTGTTCAGTCCTTCCAGCATGGCCGACTTTGCATCGTGATGACGCACGGCAAGCACTCTTTCAACTCGCTTACACGCGGCTTGTACTTCCACATCTTCCTGCCTCACCGATTCACGAAGCGCTGCCCGAAGCACATCGAGATCGCGCACGCTGCCGAGCAAATGGGCAAGCCATCGCAACTCGGATTCGAGTTCAGATGCCCATTGTGGGTCCATCACGTCGGAGAATATGCGCAGAATCGCTCGAAGTCTGCGAGTTCCGACCCGCATCTGATGGATCGGCTCCGCTTGAAATCTCATGGCGCGCGCACGATATTGCTTCATGGCCGCCAGCGATTCCGCGCACCCGCTCTGCACAAGGGTGGCGGCTGATCGTGGATTCATTTTCTCCTTACTTTTTGGGGGCATTAATGAATAAACAAGAGGTACGCCTTGTGATACTCCGGCAATTTTGCGAAGATGAAAGATTTAATATTGGCTTTTTGGGGGCTCGTGAGTAACTTTAAATTCCGTAAGATAGAGCGGCTCCAATGAATTCAGCGCAACCCCGCTGATTACGTTTAAAGAAGACTCGGCTAAACGCGCCATCGACGCTAGCGAAAGAGAGGCGAATGAGGACGACAGCGGAATAAAAGACGAAGCACGACTCAGAAACGAATCGTGTGCCAGAATTGGGCGAGGTAAACCATTCAGAAACTCGGCGCTTGTCTCTAAACGAATCTCTTTCGGAGCATTCGCTTCCGAAACGTAGCATAATTCTTCTCGGTAAGCAGTCGAAACAATAAGCCCATCGAAATTTCCTGCTTCTGCGCCCAGAACCTCATGAGCCGTCAACGGGACAATGACTGCGCTGACAGCAAACGCCAATCCCTTCGCGAACGATAACCCAATTCTGAGTCCCGTAAAACTTCCAGGACCGATGATGATCCCAATGCGGGTAATTTCGTTTGGCGATACATTGCCATCTCGAAGCAGTTTTGACGTTTCAAACGCCAGTCTCGCATCGTGAATGGCGCGTTCGCCAGCTTCCGCAGATGGCTCGGCATGAAATTCGCGAAGCAACGCGCCATCCTGCGACGCAAGACCGATGGAAAGCTGTGAACTGGATGTATCTATGACTAAGATCACGAAAAATTCTTACTTCTTACCTCTTACCTCTTACTTGAATAGACCGTTCTGTTTCTGAAAAAACGCTTATCTTCACATGAATTGCACCTTCCGGAATCAACCCCGCGATCCGTTCCGGCCATTCGATGATCGTTGCGGCGTGGTGAGGGTAGAGATAATCTTCCACTCCCAATTCAAGCAGTTCTTCCGGTTTTTCGAAACGGTAGCAATCCAAATGATACAAAAAATCCAATACTCCTCGGCTCCCCGTTGCGAGGGAGTATTCATTCGCAAGCGCATACGTCGGCGAAGTCAGTTCCCGCTCATCTATGCCAAGCGAGCCAGCGATGCCTTTGATGAAGTGTGTTTTACCTGCGCCAAGCTCGCCATGCACGCACACGACCACTCCATCGCGTATGAATTTCGCGCCGAATTCCTCGCCGAAGCGCACGGTGTCTGCTTCGGAGTGGCTCATCCATTGCATCTCCTTCATACCGCAACCCTCGGCACCCGTGCCGCGATGCCAGTGAGAATCTCGTATGGAATCGTTCCAATTGTGTTTGCAAGCGACCACGCATTCAGCGCAGGGTTCGACGCAGAAATAAATTCCACACGATCTCCAATTGCAATATCATCACCACCGACATCTATCATCACTTGATCCATACAGATGGCGCCGACGACGGGATAAAGCTTTCCTTTAATCATTGCAGAGGCTCTCCCTGTAAGCAGGCGCGGATACCCATCGCCATAGCCGATGGGAACCGTTGCGATGCGGGTCGGGCGCGCGGCTCGCCAGCGGAGATTGTAGCTTACGCCTTCACCTTCGTTGATTTCCTTGACGAGCACGACCGTACTCACAAGCGTCAGGCACGCCTCAAGTTTATCTGCATATAAATCCTGCAATTCCAAACTCGGCGCATAGCCATAGAGCATAATTCCCGGACGCACCATATCGAATGCCGATTCTTTCGGCAATTGCAGGATCGCACCGCTGTTCGCAGCATGGACGAGCGGAATAGAAATCCCAGCATCGCGGGCTTCGCGCACTACGGATTCAAACTCTGCTATTTGTTTGCGAAAAAAAGTTTGGTCAAGCTCATCGCTGGTAGCGAAGTGAGTGGAAAGTCCGACAAGCTCGACGTGCGCGGAATGCCGCACGATCTCTTGCAGAAACGCGATCACCTCCGCAGGTTCGACGCCCATGCGACGCATTCCGGTATCGACTTTCAGATGCACGCGCGCGCGAATGCCGGTAGCCGAAGCTCGCGCAGCGATCGCCTCGAGCGTCTGCCAATCTGAGAGCGTAAAATCTAACTGGTGATCCAGGAAGGCATCGATATCATGAGTGGTTGCGCCGGTGAGAACAAGGATGGGCAGCATAGTGAGGCGGCGCAGACGCATCCCCTCTTCTTCGGTCGCCACGCCGAAGAAATCGATCTCTTCGCTTCCAATGGCAGCTTTCGCGATAATATCGAGGCCATGCCCATACGCATTCGCCTTCACGATCGGCATAATACGCGCACGCTCGCCGATCTGCTTGCGAACAGCCCGCAAATTAGCGAGAAAAGAATCCGTCTGTATTTCGGCGCGCGTGGGTCTCATTGGGCGACGATAACAATGGAAGAGGGAATCTCATTGCGAAGCACCCAAAAAATCATGATCCTGACAATGAGTTAATGTTCGAAATCGAAACATTCATAATTATTGTTCGAAGAATAAGAAGTAAGATAGAAACATTCACACAAGTTACATCTTAATACCTTATGAAAAAACATCTCAACCGATCATTCAAGTTCAAACAAGTTCCCGTTATGCTCGCACTTGCTGCGGCATTCGCGTGCTTCACGATTCCAAGCCATGCGCAACTACACGTTGGCGTGAACCTCGGCGTTGACGTTCCCACTTACGTGCCGCCGCCGTGGGCGCCACCGTACGATAATGTCAGCACGGTGCGGTACTATTACCTTCCCGATTACGACGTCTATTACGATGTGTGGGACGGCTTGTTCTGGTATCTCGGCCCGGACGGGGTTTGGATTTCCACTCCGCAGCCGCCGCCACAATGCGCCGGAGTCGATCTGAGCGGAGCGTTCATTGTGCTCATCGACCGTAATATTTCTCGTCCGTGGCTGAACGAGGCGTATTACCGCGCTAATTATCCGGCGCATGGGTACGATAATTACAGGGACATCGTGGTCCGCAACCGAATTATTACGAACACCGAGCCGGGCCATGAATTAGTTCCGCGCGCGTTCAACGAGAATACGAATCGCGTGACGTTCATGCAGCGTCCGACTGCGGCTCCGGGTGCAGCGCATGCTCCGGCGAACAACTATCACCGCGTTGCTCACATGGTACCGATGAAATCGATTTCACCTTCGATGCCGGCAGCAAGCAGGAAGCTAAATTATGGCGGGGGGTATCATCCTGCACCGGCACGAGGCGGCGGAGCACCTAAAGGTGGCGGCGGCAGGAGATAATCTTGTTATTTACGTCTGCGGGCAAACAGGAACGTTCCGGCACCGACAACGATCATGATGATGCCGATGACGGCCCATTTGGAGTCATCGGTCATTACGCTGCCGTGGATCAAGCCGATGCCTTGTCCGAACCAGACGATACCGATGAGCGCGATGAGCACAGCGAGGATCTGCAATATTCTTTTCATTAGGGATTAGACATTATGGAATTCTGGAAAGTTCATCGCGCGCCCGGCGGGCATCGTCTGGTGGGCGGCGACCAGTGCGGAACATGCTGTCGGCAATGTGTATGGAGGCACGGAAAGCATCGCGGGCATCGAAGGGTTTTTCTTCTTTAAGGAAAAGCTCCCCGATGTTATAGTAGGCTACGACGAGATTGGAATCGCCGTGCATCTGGCGTGAAAGCACTTCGAGCGTTTGGGCATATTGCCCTTGCCTGAACAAGGCATAGGACAGGTTCCCGATCACGGTATCGTTTCCGGGAGCTTTCTTGAGATACGCCTCGGTAATATTTCGACGCCGAATGGAACTCGCCGAGATTGAACAGAATATCGCCAAGACGACGAAGTTTCGGAGCGCTATCGTCGGGAATAGAGACGGTATCGCGAAAAGTGGCGATGGTATCGCCAAAGACATCGCGATTCGAATTACGGTATCGCTCGACGATGTCCTTAATGGGGTCGCCAGAAAAGGAGCGCGGCGCAGAGACGATCTCGTAGGAGATAATTCCCACTGCTGCCAGGATCACCGCAGCGGCTATGCCGAACGCGAATTGTTTCCAGCGTTTATCCCACTTGCTGCGGGGACGGGGTGGCACCGGGGGCGCTTTGTAGGTAGTCGTTCCTTGAAATCTTGAATTTCGGCGGAGTTCCTCAATGTGCTCGGCGGAAAAAGTTTCCCGCATTCGAAGCGCAACGCGGTGCTCTTCACGGCGAACAGGATCGAAGAGGACGGATTTGGCCTCGTTGATCTCCTGCATGTGGCGCTCGGCTTCGGGATCGCCGGGATGCGAATCGGGGTGGTACTTTTTAGCCAGCGCACGATACGCGGCCTTGACTTCCCGATCGGAAGCATTCCGCTTTATGCCAAATACCTGAAAATAATCTACCACGCTCTATGCTTACAAAGCGGAGAGTGAGATTGTTTCAGAACAACCAAGATATTGGGAACAAATTATGTTTTTCGAGGAGACGGAGAGACGGAATATGGAGATCCTTACAAATCTTACGGACTAATAACTCGTTAATTTCCGTATGGCGTGGAACTGAAGAAGAAGCACGAGCTTCTCGTTGACATACACCGAATGATTGCCGAAGGAACTGGCAACCATTCGAGTCGAGGTGTCGAAGAAGCTCTTTTATCTTCAAACAAATGAGGCCGCAATAGGCTCGCGAATGACTTCGAATCCAAGGATGGATTCTTCAGCAAGTTCTTTATTGGCCTGAAGCACCAGCCAAATGGCTTCCCGTAAGTTTCGACGGGCTTCATCGAGGGTTGCACCCTGAGTATTAGCTCCGGGAAGTTCCTCCACGAAGCCGATGTAGCCCTCGGGGACTTTCTGAAAAATAGCGGTCAAATTTGGTGGCATATTGAAATTAACGGCTCGACTAAGTGCATTGGTTCCTCAACAACCATCCCCCAGCCCCCTCCTATTCGCAAGCTCATAGGAGGGGGAGTTTATAGTTCCTCTTCCGCTGCATCGCTGACTTTCAGCTTGCCGCCTTCGTATAGCAAATAGGCCTTCATGAAATCGGTGATGTCGCCATCCATGACGGCCTGCACATCGGTTTTTCCGACTTTGGTACGGTGATCTTTGACCATCGTGTAGGGCTGGAAAACATAGGAGCGAATCTGCGAACCCCATGTGATCTTTTTCTTCGAGCCTTCGATGGCCGTGAGGCGTGCTTCTTCGATTTCCCGATCGATGGCAACAATGCGGGATTTCAGCATTTTCATAGCCCGCTCGCCATTTTGGAATTGCGAGCGTTCTTCCTGACATGCAGCGATTACGGTGTGCTGTCCACCGATGGCATCGGTGTATTTATAGGTGAGGCGAACTGCCGTTTCTACTTTGTTGACGTTCTGCCCGCCTTTTCCGCCGGAACGATATGTATCGCGCTGCAACAGAGCGGGATTGAGAACAATATCGGCATTTTCCTCTTCGATCACGGGGTAGGCATAGACGCTTGCAAAGCTGGTATGCCGACGCGCATTGGCATCATACGGAGAAATACGTACAAGACGATGCACGCCGTTTTCGGTTTTCAGATAGCCGAAAGCGTTTTCGCCATTGAATTCGAGCGTTGCGGATTTTATTCCGGCACTTTCGCCGGCAAGCTCATCGAGCATCCGGACTTTGTAGCCATTGCGTTCGCCCCAGCGAGTGTACATGCGTTCGAGCATTTCGGCCCAGTCGCAGGCTTCGGTGCCACCCTGCCCGGCATTGATGGTCAGGATAGCATCTTTATGATCGTCCGGCTTGCTTAGCATGACGGCCACTTCCTGCGCGGTTAGCTCATCCGTGAGGCGCGTGAATTCCTCCGCAACTTGCGCTGTAAGCGATTCATCCTCGCGGGCAATTTCGAAGAGTTCTTCGGCGTCGTCTAAACGAGAGCGGAGTTTTTGGAAGTCATCTCGCTCTTTTTTCAGGCGGGAAAGCTCCTGCATTCTCTGCTGAGCTTTTTTCGGGTCGTTCCAAAATTCGGGCTGACCGGATTCGTCTTCGAGGGTATTTATTCGGCGTTCTTTTAGAGCGAGGTCAAAGAGAGTCGCCAAGCTCTGCGAGGCGTGCCCGCAGATCGGCGATTTGGGTGGTGGTAATTTCGCTCATAATGGGTAATGTATAAATTCGGGCCTCTTAACCCGATGCCTTCGCATAAGATTCAAATGCGCATGAAATGAACCTTACTTCATTCACACTTGTCAAAATAACGGAAAATTTTCTCTTGTGAGCTTACCCATCCTCAGGAGTTATATTTATGGAGAGCATCCCAGCATACATGAGAGCACGAAATCGATTTATGAATCGGCTTTTGAACCCACGGGCCTTGTCCGTGGGGGTTTTGGTGCTCGTGATGTTTTTTCTTAATGTCGGGGCAAGTTATTGCCAGCCGAATTGGCAACTCCTTTTCACTCAACCGAATGGCGACGGTTTTAGCGCCGCATTCTTTTTTAATGAATCCGTTGGCTTTATTGGTGGAGAATTGACAGATGGCGTTTATAAAACTACAAATGGCGGACAGACATGGATTAATACACTTCTTCCAAATTACCCCAATGGGCCGCAGCCCAACGGATTCATCACTCAAATTTTGATGACCGACCAGCTCAATGGCTGGCTTACTTGTGAACCAAAGGCAGATACGTCTAACCCAAACGAGCCTTCGGTTTATCAAACGAGTAACGGTGGCCTTTCTTGGGAACCTACCGGCCTAACGGGAGGTGCGTCCGATATTTATATAACTCCATCTGCAATTATCATCATAAGCCGGAATCTATTGGGAAGCGGGTATATCTCAACCGATGGTGGGAATACTTGGCGGCCATCCTTAGATACAACTAATGGTATTGATTTCGTGGATGATTTGCATGGAGTTGCAACTGGATTCCAAGAGCAAGTTTGGTATAACACAGTTGATGGCGGCCTGAACTGGGTTACCCTTTCGCCCGCAGACACCATTGAAACTTGGGGCATTTATGGGGTGAAGGGTTTCTCTTGGTTTTTCACAGCCGGTGAAGGAGATGGGCGCAATGGACATCCTTTCCCATTCTCATCGGTGCGGCATTCCCGGGATTTCGGAGCAACATGGGTAATTGGTACCGAACTTCCTTTTCATACAACTGGTGACATGGAAGGATTTGGGTTTACTCTCTACGTGCAGCCTTATAATGGTGATAAGATACCCGGTTCGGGTCTGTATCGATCGAAAGACAGCGGGCAAACATGGGTGAGTATTGGCGGGCCTGTTAATACAAAAGACACCCGTTTCGCCGTAACCGGATGCAGAGGCGAAGTAATTTATGCTTTTGACACTAAAGGCAACGTGTGGAAAACTTCCGATGGCGGCGATGGTTCCCTGCCGCAATTTTCGCTTCCTCCTTCGCCGCTAAATATAGATTCGATCGATGTGTGCAACCCGCAATACCGTGATAGCCGTAACGGATCTTGGTTGCGATACGGTGCTCATTACGAACGCCAGCGCACCAGCAACCCCAACGCTCGCGATTCTCGATCCTAAAACTGGTAACCCACCGATCTTTCCAATCGTGATCGCCGACTCTGGCGAGACCGGCAGCCTGGAACTTGAGCTTAGTTCCTTCACGGCAGGAGCGTATGAAACGAAGGTTGTTCTTCAGATCGAACGCGAAGGATTCGTGACCTACGACACGGTGACCGTCAATTCGGCGCTCAAATTTTACAATCCGTTGCGCCTCGTTGCCAATATCAATTATGACTCGACAGATCTCTGCGGCAGCACCGATAGCGCGCTGACCATTTCGAACGATAGCTGCTTTTCGGTTCAAATTGTGAATTCGGGAATGAAATATGGCACCAGCTTTCTGCTCGATTCTACTTATACGAACGATTCCATCTCGGCGTTCTCTACTAAATCATTCCCAATTCGGTTTGCTCCGGCGCAGCAGGGCAAGCTCGTCGATTCTTTAGTGCTCAATCTTATCGTGCTCGGGCGACCGGTGCGCGTAAGTTATCCCGTCACCGGCATTGGGAGGTCGGATAATCCTAAGCTTGTACTGGAAGATGCCTCTGGCAATCCTCTACCGAATGAGATCGATTTCGATACTATTACCCGATGCGATAGCTCGATCTTTGCGTTCACCATTTTTGAGCAAGGATGTGATTCCCTGTATGTTTCGATTGAGTGGCTCGATTCCACGCAAACAAAACCTCCGCCTTTTAACCAGTTTCATTGGTTTACTCCGAAAAGCCAGTGGGTTGTGACCGGCGATACGGTTGTTGCCGGGATCGAAGCGCTGCCGCCTATAGCCGGGAGCTATGAAGGATATTTACGCGTCAGCGACAGCATCAAAGGTGGCACAGCTACCCTTATTACCCTAATCCCCTATAAGGTGTTTGTCGAACCGGGAACGCGGACGCTTTCGCTCGAAGACTCGATCTACCATTACGATACGATCGCATTTTGCGATCAAATTGATTCCCTCATTCCGATCGTGAATTTGGGATGCGACACCATTCACGATTCGGTGCTCTCGATCGCAGGACCCGACTTCATTCTTGTCAATCCGCCGAACACACCGTTCATTATAAATCCGCACGATACATTCTATGTAGCGGTTCGATATCTACCTGTCAATAGTGGGGCAGGTTCGGATACACTCACGATCCGAACCGATGCCGATTCCGCGCCCATGCGCCAGATCGTACTCACCGGATACGCTACACCAACCGATACCATACAATTTAGCGCAGTGACGCCTAATTTAACGGTCATTCCAGGCGATACGGCAACGCTTATCGTCATGCCAAATGCGAAATTCAAAAATAATGGACTGAACTCGGTTGCGATCACTCTGTCATACAATGGGGACATTATGACGCCCTATCCCGTCGCCACACCGTTGGCTACGACACAAATGGCAGGCGCACTGACGCCCTTTGTCGGGCCAGAGATCATTGTCAGCCCGGAACTCAGGAACTTGCCCATTACGATCGATGGCACGAATATGACCTTCGATTCGGCCACGCCTATGCTGACCATCAAGTTCCTGATCTCGCTCTCGGATTCTCTTTCAACCGATTTTCATATTGCGAGTTTCGTGCTCAACAACGGGGATAACGTATTCAACAAATGCCTGCTCGGCGCTACGGTGGATACGGGAAGCATTGCACTTCAATTCGTATGCGGCGATACCGAACTCTATAATTTACTTCGCTATGGCGCGAACTGGTCGCCGGAGGATGGTATCGTTCCCATCAGCGGAGCCGTTCATCCCAATCCGGTGATGGCAGGTTCACCGATCTCCGTTCCCTTCACTGCTTTGCGGGCCGTTGCCGTCAAAATAGAAATTATGGATGAAACCGGTTCTGTCGTCTATTCCGATCTGTGTAATGTTCCGCAGGCCGGAGCGACAAGCTATATGATACCAGGAGCGGCGATCAGGAGCGGGGCGTATCATTACCGACTGCATCCGATCGATGGCGGAACCGGCGTTACAACGGGAAGCTTTGTTGTTATTCGGTAGCGGGTGCTTACTCTGCCGCCACTTCCCTTGCAAAAGAAAGGATATACTGCTCACTCGGCATTTCGCCGGTTACTGTATAAACCAGCCTTCCTTCGGGATCGATAAAGCACGATTGAGGCAGCACGAATTCCGATTCATCGGGAAAATATTTGTAGTACAGCGTGAAAAGCGAGTCGATTGCGAATTGATAGGAATAGTTATTACTTTTTACATAACTGCTGACTGTATTGAAGGGATTGCCGGGACTATCGTCCGAAACACCGATCACCAAAAGACTGTCTCCCATTTGATTTACGACCGATTGTATGGCCGGCATTTCCGATTTGCAATACACGCACCACGTAGCCCAAAAATTGATCAGCACCACCTGACCGTGATGGTTGCTCAAACTATCGAGCGTACTATCGGCGCGGTACCATCGGAAATCAGGCGCGTAAAGCACGCTATCGTTTGCGCGGGCCGCCCCGGCAGGCCAGAGAATGGTCGAGATATTCCCGGAAACTTCCTGGGTATAAACCAGCGGCCCCAGCGAACTGGGTTCTGTAGTACACCCACTCACTGCGAGCACGCACGCTGAGAGTAAAACCGGTATGAATCGCCTGACCATTACTATTAGTAATAACCCCGTTTTGCGGGTTTTGTTACCAGTACGACTTTGCGGAGGTGTGCTGGTTTCTATATTTGTCATCCCGAACGGAGTCGAAGTATCTCGTGAGGTTTGGCTCGATGGTGACGACCGGAGATTCTTCGACTTCGCAAAACGGAGTCCGCTGAGGCGGACTCCGTTTTGCTTCGCTCAGAATGACATTGTAATCTAACTATAACTCTTATTTAAGCATCACGACACGCGCACTTTGGATCTGTTCTCCCATTCTGATCTGGCAGACATAACTTCCTGCCAATAGCCCAGAGCCATCCCAAAGGTATTCGTTCGTACCAGCGGGAAGCATTCCCAGATTGAGCGTTTGCACTTGTTCGCCTAACGTATTAAATACGCGAAGCGAAACATCTTCCGAAATTGGAAGTGTAAATTGGATGAGTGCCGAACCAGCCGATGGATTCGGTGAAATAGTTACCGCATCCAAGCCGTCAGTATTGGATGGAGTTACGGATGAGGGCGCGCCGAACGTAAAGCTCCATGGCGTACCGGGGTTGCTCAAGCCATTACCATTCACAGCCAAAACTTCCCAATAATACGTTTGCCCAACCGTGAAATAGAAAGAGGAAGCAGTTTCGTACGTATTGCCCTGTGTGCTGGGATCTTGATAAACGGTGTCCAGCATGTTTATGTTAGAATCCAGGATGAACCAATAGTCGTCGGCTTCGTTGTTTGCAGACCATGTAAAGGAGACATTGCTATCACCGACGCTCGATCCATTGGGTGGAGTGAGTAGCACAACGCTGCTCGGCGGAAGCGCGACAGAAAACGAGGCAATGGGTGACCACGGGCCGATGTATTCCTTCGTGGTATTTTCAGCCAGCACGCGCCAGAAGTAAGTATTGGTATCGTTAAGATTGCTAAATACGACGGAAGTATCGGCCAGCGAGTCGTTGAAAACTAAATTTTTCATTCCCGCATCGGTCGCGATCTGAACATGGTATTTCGTGGCAACCGGAATACTGTCCCAAACAAAATCAACGACATTCGTATTGACCACCGTATCATCCACCGGCGTTACGAGCGTAACCTGCGACGGAAACCCCGTCAAATCAGGACCGAAATCAACTTTAACATTTACCCCGGATAAGGTAACGGTTTTCATAACCGGAGTCTTGAATATTCCGCCCGAAGCCGTCACGGTAACTTGGCCGCTTCCTGTATAAGGAATCGCATACCCGCCGGATGCAGAAGTAACGGCATAATACGAAGAACCGGATGAGAGCGTAATCTTAACACCCGCATCGCCTTCGCCTTCGTCATAAAATCCATTTTGATTGGAATCGCTATAAACTACGCCGAGCACAAACACATTTGGCCCGGTCACAAAATCTTCTGTCGTGAGAACCGGGCCTACGTTGCCATTAGGGTTTCCGTTCCCATTACCGGCGACCATCCCTAACCCGACTTCGGTATAAATCGCATCTGTCGAGGCAAAGTTCATTATATTATGCCGATGCCCGAGATCCGAATTGCCAAAATCAATGAGAAACGCAGCATCGTCATAGAATACATCGGAATCGCCAAACGCAAAGACATTTTCGCCCCACGCGCTCCAGTCGGTGTATCCGGCTGCTTCAATGCGGCTGCCGGGATTGCCATCCGGACCAACATGATATTGGCTATCCACGATAATCATTTCATTATCGTGACCGCGCGCGGCGGTAAGCAGATCGGCATTCATTGCTAATGGCGGACGGGCGGGATACGTCGGAAAATCCGTGGCCACCTCACTTCGGCTCGACGAAGGATATCCATTATATTCGTTCACGACTCCGGGATCCTGTGTGGTAGAAAGAATAATACCTTCGGAATCGGGATACGCGCGCGCAAAATTGATGTATTCAAGCATGAGCTGCTCTTCGTCCGTCGGATTGCCGCAGTTGTATTGCGTATTGGAAAGCGTATGATCGTTTGAAAGGGTCTGCATATTCCCTTTCTTATCGATTACTTTTTTAGACCTGATCGCCGTGCATGGAACACGCGGCGAGGGTGCAGTCTGCGAAATTGCCTGGTCGGGCTGGGAAAGCGAAACAACTACGGCAAGCGATGCGAAAACAATGAATCGAATATTGGCGGTTTTATTCATAAAGCAGGAATGAAAATTTCTTCGGAATCAAACCACGCGGGGCTCAGTATTAATCCCGAATTTTATTTTTTAGGAATTTCCGATTAAGCAGTTTTTCCCATCATTGCGAGAAAAACCCCGAGTGCGACGAAGCAATCTCGTGAGATCAAGCATAATCTCAAGGGATTGCTTCGCCGCATTCAGCTCACACACGCATGAGCGATCAGGCGGATGGCTTAATATTCTTCTATAAGGCTTTTCTGGAAGACAAGCCGCTTTCGGTTGAATCGCTCACCGAAAATACCCTACAAAACCGATCGAAGGCGTTGGGATAATATCGCCGGATGGCATAAAGGCAGTGAACATAAGGTTCAGGGTCATGCCAACGTTGCGGCCATACGGAACTTCATACCCGATGCCAAAACCGAGGCGGTATGGTGAACTAAGCTCATTCCCGCTTGAATTATTCGCATTCGAATTATTATTGTTGAAATTAAAGCCGTTCTGATTATTGCTATTCGTCGAGCCATCGTTGTAATAATAATACCCCGCTGCTCCGACGAGATACAACCGTGTATAACCTAAAAATAGATCGTACTGAAGTTCCCCACCGATGTCGTACATGCCGACATTGCCATCTTTGAATGGCATCCCCGTGATCTGAATTGCGATCGGGCTGTATGGGAGATGATCTTTCAGCGTCAGTCCTACACCCGAGACGAAGCTCGCGCTGAAACCGACGCCCATGTAATTATCGGCAAAAACGCGCTGTACGCCGGCTTGTCCTGCGGTGAGCAACGTTTGGCTGTTCGCCGGATCACTCATGAGTGCAAGTAGGACGATGGGAACGGGAATTAATAATGCACTTAATCGAAATGATTTAATGTGGTGTGATTTTTGTGTGTGTATCATGGCCATATTCTTGTTAGCGTCCTCGGGAATGGAATCGCTTCACGAATATGCTCCAGATCGCAGACCCACATGACGAGTCGTTCGAGTCCGAGTCCAAAACCTGCGTGTGGCACGCTTCCATATCTCCGAAGGTCGAGATACCATTCAAAGACGGATTCCGGAAGGTGATGTTCCGCTAACCGGGCCTGCAATTTCATTAAATCGTCTTCACGTTGGGAACCACCGATAATTTCGCCAAATTCGGGAAAAAGCACATCCATGGCAAGCGCTTTATCCGGCTCGTTTGGGTCGCGCTTCATGTAAAATGCTTTTACGGCTGCGGGGTAATGGTGAACTATTACCGGGGAATCATAAAGGGAAGTTAATGCCACTTCATCGTACGCGCCGAAATCATCGCCATATTCGAACCGCTTGAAGGTCGGTGGTAACTCTTCTCCCGATGCCAACTTCTCATCCCAATATTTATCCAAAATTTTTGCAGCTTCATCGTAATGCATTCGTACAAATGGTTTCAACACGCGCTCGCAACGTTGAACGAGTCCTTTGCCTTCATTGAGCATAGCGAGTTCCGATTTGCGGTCTTCCAGCACACGGCCGACGACATAATGCACGAAATCCTCTGCAAGCTTCATATCTCCTTCCAGATCCATGAATGCAACTTCCGGTTCGACCATCCAGAATTCGTTCAGATGCCGCTTGGTCTTCGAGCGCTCTGCCCGAAACGTAGGACCGAACACATAAACCTTCCCAAATGCCATCGCGCCGGCCTCGCCATAAAGCTGACCGGATTGTGAAAGGTAGGCCATCCCTTCATCGAAATATTTAGTTTCGAACAGTGTGCTGGTTCCCTCGGCAGCATTCGGAGTGAGAATGGGTGCATCGAAGCAAATAAAATCCCTCTTATGGAAAAAATCCCGAATCGCAACGATGATGGTGTCACGAATTTTCATCGTGGCCCACGGACGCGAATGCCGCAGCCACAGATGCCGATGCTGCATCAGATATTCGATGCCATGTTCTTTCGGCGTGATGGGGTAATCGGTCGCGGCCGAGATCATTTCAAGCTTCGAAACGAACAGCTCGACATCGCCCGGAGCCTTCCCTTTCGCTTCCTGAACCTTACCGGTTACGGCAAACGTGGATTCCTGCGTCAGTTCGTTGGCAATGGTATACGTGGCTTCGTCCACGGCATTCTTCATCACAACGCACTGGCATACGCCCGTGCCATCGCGGAGCATCAAAAATTGTATCTTCCCGCTCGACCGCTTATTCGAAAGCCACCCGCGCAGGGTTACTTCCTCGCCGACGTGTTTGCTTAAGTCTGTAATGTAATCGCGCTGCATCATAAAATCAGAGTACTCTTTTTATTTGCAATAATAATAGTTAGGCAAGCCTAAGACCGGGAATACGCTCAAAATCACGTAGATTGAGAGTAATTAGAGTGTGACCATAGTAAAGACAGGATGCTGCAATCCACGAATCGTGAACGCCGATCATTTCATGTCTCTCCTGGAGACCTGCCCAAATTTTCGCGTGAATTTTTGCAGTTTCGGGATCAATGGATATTACATGAAAATTATTGAGGATCGATTCGATAAATTGTTTCCGTTCATCGCGTACCGTTTCATTCGTCGCGCGTTCATATCCATGAAATAGTTCACTTACTGTTATCACCGAAATAAAATACTCCGCGGTGGGGTCCTGTATAATAAGATCGGAAAGTTTTTTGCGCTGACGTTCCGCATTGATTACAACGTCAGAATCGATCACGAAGCCCATGGTTCGGATGTTAGCGGAGCGTTGCCTAAATGGCGAATTTCACGAATATCGTGTGCGAAACTCTCGGCATTCTCTTTTGATAAACGAGGAAGCGCGTCAATCACTCGAAGCAAATCTTTGCCGATAACACCTTGTGGAGATGCAGGTGTGCTCAGAAGTGCAGAAGAAGGTTCTTCTTCCGAAACTGAAATATATATATTCTTATGAGCAAACATCCCCCTTAGCATATCAAAAAAAGAAGGGGTCAATTCATCTCCGTTTAGCCGAAATGTCGTATTCATGTCCTATTAAAGCGTAGGAATTGGAGCTTTGTTCCTTAAGCTTTCATGAAGTCCGTTAAGGAAAAATCCCTCGTAAATCTGTCGGCAGTAACCGGCACTAATTAGACTTTCCACTGGACAGTTTATTCGAAAACCCGCCGCGCAGGGTTACTTCCTCGCCGACGTGCTTGTTTAAGTCTGTAATGTAATCTTTTTGTATCATGAGTGCATCCTAACACCAAAAGGACAAAAATATTTGCCTAATGAATCTTTTGGCTGAGAATTTGGTACTCAAGATAGACATTTTAGGCCTTATTTAATCTTCAGGAGTCATTATGAAATACAAAGCTATAATTCTTGGTCTTTTAGCAGTGAGTTCGATCATGTCTTGCCGAGTTCAAACTGCTCCGCCCGAAACGGCGGATGTTATGGGTCTGGTAGTGCTCGATAGCAGCGGAATATCACCTACTCCGAGCGGCGTCACCGTCTCGCTCGAAGGAACGAATTTTTCAACAATAACGGACGATAGCGGACGTTTCGAATTAAAGGATGTCCCCGGCGGGACCTACACGGTGAGATGGTCAAAGCCCGGATATGGTGACATGAGGTATATCGGAGCGGCCATTCAAGGGGGTGGGAACTCTCCGGTTTATATTGCACAACCGATTTATGACCAATGGCCAGCTCAGAATATCACGACGTACTTGCATGCTTTTTCTCACGTAGTTGCGAATGTTCAAAGTGCTTCTTTTTCGGCCAGCAACTACTATGGCACATGTTTGGTCCTTGACGGATCCTATACCGATGATGAATATTTGCAACCCGACCATGTTGACTTTATTACAGCTTTTTTCTCACACAAATCCGACGTCTCCCCAATTGAGGGGCATTATGACAGCTATTATAGCGAGTCGGGAAATATTTCTGAATTAGACGGCACAAACGCATACGTATTTGATACTACAAATAATACTTTTCATTACGTTCTCTCTCAATCTGAATCGATTCTCACGCAGTCCAATTTTCATTCTGGCGATTCACTCTATATCGCTGTTTATGGCACAGTCGCCGCACCCGGCTATCCTGGAGATTATTTCGATCCAACGTACAATGAGGAGGTTATTACCTCCTATAACCAAACGCCATCGCGAGTTATTGGGCTGAAGATTCCTTAGTGGCTCTAAAAAAGCCAGAATTCCTCAATAATCCGAAGTCCAGGGAAACGTAGGCATCCCAACGCACGTTTCGGTGCCGCTTGACAGTACGAATTTCATAATTCATACTTCATAATTGTCAAGATCCCGTAGCTCAGTGGTAGAGCATCTGACTTTTAATCAGAGGGTCGTCGGTTCGAGCCCGCCCGGGGTCACTAAAAACGGCACTTTCGAGTGCCGTTTTTTATTTTCATGTGTAAAACTGAAAATCGGGTCTTTCGTTTTTTTGTTATACTTCACATACCTAAAAAGTACAAATTGCTTCGATTCACTTCAGCAATAGCGTCAGGAATAAACGAAAAATATTTAAGATTGGGAACCGCTATTGGACTGAATTATTACACCGAATCCTTGTTTAAAGAATGAAGCGTTGACGCTGTATGCGCTTCTATTTATTATACCTCATGCCTAAATACATGATTGGCGCTCAAGCCACATTACGAACAGACCCATCCATTATCGGGATTATAATAGAAATCCAGTCCACCGGATACCTCTTTGAATATACCGATAAAGACGGGGAAATTCACCGGGAGTTTTTCTTAGAAAAAGATTTACGACCATATAACGAGGGAATCGGGCGGTAATTCCTCCTGAACAATTCCTCTTTTTTTAGAAACTGGACTTGCCCTAAATTAATTGGAAGTGGATTTATTTGCTGGGACGTCGGAGAATTGCCCATAAACTATCGAGCGCAACTCGGTGCTCATTTAGTTTATTTAAAAGAAATCGCGCGGACGTCGTCCATTTTGACCAAGACACTGTATCTTTGAGAAGTTTGTTCCCAGAAATATAATGAGCGTTTGTCAGCCAAAGAGAATCCTCGGTGATTGATTCAGATAGATCAAGCAATCGGTTATGATCTATGGGCCTTGATTCGGATACATGAGCCGTTGTGGTATTTTGTGGTTTCGAAGTTGAAGTCGATTCCGAATTGTGTGCAGGCAATAATTTTAATCGTTGAGTTTCAGCTTCTTCATGTTGCCGCGCCATCCGCTCTTCAAATTGTCGTTGTTTCTCTGCTTCCGCCGCTTGAAATTGTCGTTGCTTCTCTGCTTCCGCAGCTTGAAATTTCCGTTGATCTTCTGCTTCAACAGCTTGCGCTCCGTCATTTGCTCCTTGTTCAAATGCATTATTTATTGCATTATTATTTTGTGAACTTACATTCGTAGATTGATGGAATCCATAGTTATCGTTCTCACTCACAAGTTTGACTTCAACCGTTTCATTCGTTTCGGGATTTGTAATCTTCTCCCCGTCAATAAGCAAAACATCTGCGTCCTTAGACCAATATTTGACAGTAAGGAAATCTAAGCTGTACCTAACATTCCAAGCTGTTCCGTCTTCGAGAACAATTACCTCGCCTCCGCTCGAAATGCTTCGGATCGTATGCCTCTCAGTCTGGGCGTTGGCTGTTTCGGTAGTAAATAAGATTACCAATACGAACCAAGTAATAATTCGCCATTTTGCCATAAAATAAAAACAATTGATTCAATAGCATTCGTTCTAATAAAAAACCTGCCCAAGCAAAGCGTGAGCGGGTTAATTTAAACACCCCTGGCGCCGACCTACTTTCACATATGTTATCTCAATGGAATTGCCTCTGGATGATGCACGCGAGCAAACCGTCGGCCCCTAACCATTTCGCCTTTCCTATTGTTATTGAATGCGATGATCGTTACCGTCGATAAAAATTCGGGATTTTGCTGGGGCGTGGTTCGCGCCGTAAACTTTGCCGAGGCCGAGCTTGCGGGCCAATCCGGCAACGGGCGCGCGCCGCGGCTGTATTCGCTTGGCGATATTATCCATAATCCGGTGGAAGTGGATCGTTTGCGCTCGGAGGGTCTCGAAACCATCACCCATGCCGATTTCGAACGGATTGCCGAAGAGAACCGCGCGCTCGGTATTGAATCGAAGATCCTGATTCGCGCACACGGCGAGCCGCCATCTACGTTTGCAAGGATGGAAGAACTTGGGTTTGGGAATGGTCGATGCCACCTGTCCTGTCGTGGCGAAAGTGCAGGAACGCATTTATAAGTTCTACGAAAAAGGTTACCAGATCGTTATCTTCGGAAAAAAAGATCACGCGGAAGTGATTGGGCTTCGCGGCGTGGTGAATGACGAAGCCATTGTCATCAAATCTGTCGAAGAGGCATTATCGAAGATCAAATTTGACCGCCCAACCGTCATGTTCTCGCAAACGACGATGGATCGCCCTACTTTCCGCGAGATCCGCGACCGATTGAAAGAACGCATTGCCGATCTCGTGGTCGATACGATGGAGGAAACCGCAATAGAATTTCAGGCGAAAGATACCATCTGCGGACAAGTATCGGGACGCGAGACAAAGCTTGTCGAGCTTGTGAAAACGCAGGATGTAATAATTTTCGTCGCGGGACGCAATAGCTCGAACGGCGTTGTGCTCTATCAATATCGCGCGCGAAGCAAACCCGCGCACGCATTTCATTGAGGACGAGCAGGAACTGGATATGGCGTGGTTCGATAATGCCGAAACCGTTGCCATCACCGGCGCAACGAGCACACCACAATGGCTGATGCAGCGCGTAGCCGACGCGATCTACAAAATGTGTGGGGAACCGGAGAAAGCGGAGTTGTTGCCGGTCATTGGGTAGCCGCTTTCAACGCCGCCTTTATTAGCTTCTCGACATTCGCAAGCATTTTCGGCTGATCTCGCACAACATCTCGAATCGCTTTCTCTGCTGCATTGCGTTGATAGCCTAATGCCAGCAATGCTTGCAGCGCATCGTTACGAACTTTCGAACCCGCGTGGTTGTCAGCGAGCCCGCCGACCACAAATTCTTCCTTCAATAATTTATCGCGCAATTCTACGATAAGCCGCTCGGCGGTTTTGCGGCCAATGCCGGGAATCCCGATAAGGCGATGAACATCGCTGGCTCGGATGGCTTCGCGCAACGGCGCTTCGCCGATGCCGGAGAGAATGGCTATCGCACTCTTTGGGCCAATGCCACTAATTGCTACAAGCTGATCGAACAGCGCGCGCTCCGCTGGCGAGGCAAAACCGAAGAGCGTCATCGAATCCTCGCGGACGACAAGGCGCGTCCAGATCTCGTATTCTTCGCCGATCACGGCAGCGCGGTCGTAGGCTTCCTGCGTGCAGAGCACCTCATAGCCCACCCCACCTGCCTCAATAACAAGCGTGTAAGGAGCACGAAAATGGAGCTTTCCGCGTAAGAGAGAAATCATTTAGCGTATATTAGGAGATTGGATGATGGGCACCCAACAAATGCTCTTAAATAAGAGTTAAAGAGAAGATGTCATCCTGAGCGGAGTTTTTCTCGACGAAGGAGAGAAAAACGAAGTCGAAGGATCTCATGTAGTTTGGCTCATTGGTAAACGACCGGAGATCCTTCGACTCCGCAAAAACTCTGCTGGCGCTCCGTTTTTGCTCCGCTCAGGATGACACGATAAAATAAATACTATCTTGCAAGACGCACTCAAAAAATATTTCGGATTCGATTCATTTCGTCCGCTTCAGCGCGAGATCGTGGAGGCGGTGCTCGGCGGGAACGATGTTTTCGCGCTCATGCCGACGGGCGCGGGCAAATCGCTGTGCTTTCAACTTCCGGCGGTGCTGTTGCCGGGAATTACCATCGTTATTAGTCCGCTGATCGCGCTGATGAAAGATCAGGTGGATGGGCTGAACGCCGCCGGAATCCCTGCAACATTTCTTAATAGCTCGCTGAGTGGTCAAGAACTATATGCAAGAATACGAGATCTGAAAGAAGGGAAATATAAATTGCTTTATATCGCGCCGGAGCGATTTCCAACCACAGGTTTTCTAGAATTTCTTGAAGAGTTGACGATCTCGCTCTGCGTGGTAGATGAAGCGCATTGCATATCGGAGTGGGGCCATGATTTCCGCGCTGACTATCGCAATCTCCACGTTTTGCGTGAGCAGTTTCCGAATGCGCCGATCATGGCGGTTACTGCGACAGCAACCGAGCAAGTTCTCACCGATATTCTCGAACAATTACACTTACGTGCGGATACAAGGATCTTTCGCGCGAGCTTCGACCGCAAGAATTTGATCTATCAGGTATGGCCCAAGCGTGGACCGCTTTCGCAGCTTACCGGCTATCTGGAACGCAAAAAAGGCGAATCGGGAATTGTCTATTGCCTCAGCCGCGATGGAACGGAACGATTGGCCGCATCGCTCAAAGCGCATGGGCACAATGCGCTCCCCTATCATGCTGGATTGGAACGCAATGTGCGCGCTAAAACGCAGGAACTCTTCGATCGCGATAAAGTAGATATTATCTGCGCGACCATTGCATTCGGTATGGGCATCGATAAGCCGAACGTGCGATTCGTCGTGCATTACGATATTCCGAAGAACATTCCCAGCTATTATCAGGAAACCGGCCGCGCAGGACGCGATGGCCTTTCGAGCGATTGCATTCTGTTCTATGCCAGCGGCGACCGGCAGAAATACATGATGTTCTTCGAAGACAAAACGCCCGAAGAACGCGCGCGCGCCATTTCTGAACTGGATAAAGTCGTCGATCTTGCGGAACTAACTACGTGCCGGCGCAGAGCATTGCTCGGATATTTCGGCGAAGATTACCCAAGCGCGAATTGTGGAACCTGCGATAATTGTCTCTCCAAACAAAATGCGGAATCCTTCGATGGCACGCGGCTGGCGCAGATGTTTCTTTCATGCGTAGTACGATTGAAGGAAAATTTCGGTCAGGCGCACGTTATCGATGTGCTGAAAGGTTCTCGCGGGCAGAAGATTCAGGATTTCCGTCACCACGAACTGCCGACGTATGGCGTGGGCCACGAATATAAGAAAGAAGAATGGCGGCATTTTGCCAATGAATTTCGGCGGCAGGGACTCATCGTGCAAGATCACGATCATTTTAGCGTGGTAAAAGTTACCCGCAAAGGGTGGGATGTGCTGAAGAACGGATTACAGGTCACGCTATCGCGACCGAAGGAAATTGAGGGCGTTTCGCGCGAGGCAGTGGAACTTCCCGCGCCGAACATGAAGCTATTCGAGGAACTTCGCCAACTGCGCCGCACCATTGCCGAGCAGCAATCTGTGCCACCGTATGTTATCTTTAATGATTACACACTGAAGGAGATCGCGGCGCGGCTGCCGGTGGATGGGCAGGAGTTCCTTGCCATTTCCGGCGTTGGCGAGGTGAAGGCACGGCAGTATGGAATGCAATTCTTAAGCGTGGTGAGAACGTTCCGAAAGGAAAATCCCTCTATTGTGGGAACGGATGTTGTGCATCACGCGCCGCGCGAAGAAAAGGTTACAGATAGCGCGATCGATACGCTCGCATACTTCCGTAAAGGCTACTCGCTCGCAAAAATTGCCGGCTTGCGAGGATTTTCCGTTAGCACCATCAGCAGTCATTTAGCCGCGCTGATCCAGAATGGGGATATTACATCTATTGATTCGTTAGTCGAGCCAACGAAGCTCGCACCCATTCGCGCTGCATTTCAGAAGGCTGGCTATGCCGCTCTGGGACCAGTGAAGGAGCAGTTAGGGGACGGTTTCACTTATGAGGAATTGCGTTTTGTGCGCGCGTTCGATGAACGCAAGAAGTGATCTTATCTTTATTTCCTAAGATCTTTATCAGGAATGAACTCATTTATTTCTGACTGTTGTTTATTTTCTTTCCTTATTGTTGTTAATTCCCCTATTTTTCATTTCTGTGTAGCGTATGCAAAATCATGTCCTTTTTATTTGTGCCCATAACAGCGCCCGAAGCCAGATCGCGGAGGAACTTATGCGCAGATCCTACGGCGATACCGTTCGCGTTGAAAGCGCGGGATTGAAAGAGGGAACCATCAGTCCGCTGGCGATCGAAGTGCTGAGAGAGGTGGGCATCGATATTGCGGAAAAAGAAACGCAGGATGCGTTCGAGCTATATCGACACGGCAGGTTGTTTTCTCACGTCATTACGGTGTGCGATGACAGCAATAACGAGCACTGCCCCGTCTTTCCGGGCGGCGTGATCCGCCTGCATTGGAGCCTGCACGATCCCGCAACCTTCGAGGGAACCTGGGAGGAAAAACTGGAACGCACCCGTGAAGTGCGCGAAGAGATCCAACGAATGGTCGATGAATGGTATGTGGAGTATGGCGAAGGATAGGACGCATCGCCGACGATGCTTCTTCCATTGTGCGCGATGGGGCCAATCCGACAGACCCAGCCACGAAGTGGCGAGGTACCCGCAGCCCAGGGTGGAGTGAAACGGAACCCTGGGTTGTGATCGGCTTTTAAATTCCCAGCCCTGAAAAGGGCGATGTTTTTCCGCCGGGTTGACTCCGCCCTTTCAGGGCTATGAAAGTAAGTGTCCCACGTTTACCCAGGGTTCCACTTCGTTACACCCTGGGCTGCGGGTACCACGTCGCTCCGCGACTGAGAGGCCTTTCTACTATCACAATTACTTATCAAGTTGGAGCAATTTAGTGCTTGCCTCAGAGACTGGCAACTGGTCACAATTTTGTGACCACATCTGATGAGGAAACTATGAGGTCGCAAATTTCGACCTCAAAAACCGAAGGCAAGCGAGGCCCGAATATCCTCTTCCGACAGTTCTGGAAAATCGCTGAGGATCTCCTCGTGCGACATACCGGCAGCAAGCCAGCCCAGCACATCCGCTACAGCAATACGCAGACCTCGAATGCACGGACGGCCTCCGCGCTTGCCGGGCTGAATAGTTACAATTGAATGGTAATCCATGCCAAGAGAACACACATTACGAGACTCTTATTCCTTACCCCAAAACGAAAGATCGGGTTCCGTACCCATGACGATGAGGAAAGCTGACTTTCCCCCGTAGAGCCTGTCCTGAGTTTGCCGAAGGATCGGACGCATCGCCGACGATGCTTCTTCCATCGTGGGCGATGGAGCCAGCCCGACACCACCCGGAAGGACGAAAGAAATCGTTGGAAGAATGGAACCCGAATGGGTGTCGTATATTTGATGTGAAATATTAGAGTTTTAATGGCCAATCACTTAGCAGTCGTTCAAGTTTTGGCCTATCAATTAATTCGATCCGTTTGTTCATCGCGTAAGCCTGACTTGGAGGAGAAAAGCGACCTGATGTAACTAAAACTCCTCTTGTAACAGAATGGTCGTTTGTGATAACACCCCATAATTCCCTTACCTTATCTTCACCTACGACCCGTTGTGGATAATGCTTGCATTGAATAACGATTATCTCAGTTGCACCAGTTGATGTTTGTCTGCTTGCTAAAATATCGATACCATGATCATGACTACGTGGTGTTGCCCGAACCCTATACCCCATCCGCTCATACAGACCTTCTATCAAGTCCTCAAACTCTTTCGGGTCTAAGGCATCTATGTTCTGTGCTTGTCCAGAGTTTACCTTATTTGTCTTTTTTGCCGGTCGCTTCAAGCCAAAAAGGCCAAGCATTTCATCTTCTGTCAGGCGAGCCTCCAATCCCTCATCACTCAAGTCTCCAATCACACGATCAAATAATGCTTGCTTCTTTTGAAGTATATCCTGAATTTTTTCTTCAATTGTATTTCTGATGATGAGGCTACGAACGAACACTGTTGGTTCAGCTTGGCCTACGCGAGCTACACGACCAGTTGCCTGATTAGTTACTGCCGGATTCCACCAATGGTCAAAATGAAATACATAATTAGCCCTCGTTAAAGTGAGTCCAACCCCTCCGGCTCGCAATGACATTAGCAGAATTTTGTTTTTCTCATTAGCTTGGAAATCAGCGATAATTCGATCCCGCTCATTTGATGAGAGTCTTCCGTCAAATACTTGAGGTTTGAAACTATTTAGTCTTGGTTCAATTTTTCTTAACGTTGCGTTAGGATACTGCGAAAATACAAGAGCTTTATGCTCTTGGTCTGTAACCTCTTTCAAGGCTGTCTCAAGATAATCCAATTTGCTGCTTTCACCGCTAAGATCGTCAAAATTGCAAATTTTCTTGAGAGAAGTTATCAATTGAAGTACATGGACAAGACTTACTTCGTCTTCAAAATCCTTAAGACGAATAATTCCCTCTTTTTCCGCCCTTTCATATGCTTCTTGCTGTTTTGGTAGGAGGTCTAAGAAGGTTTCGTCATATTGAATTGCGGGTAAACCTGGAAGACCCTCAGCCTTTCGACGGAGGAAATAAGGTTCAATTTTGGACATTAAGCCTTTCTCACTTTCAGCATCTTTGCGACTAAGAAGTCCGGGTTTTATAAAGCCGTAAATGCTCACAATGTCGCCCAAATGATTCTCAACGGGCGTTCCAGAAAGACCCCACCGAAATTTAGATGTTATCTGGCGACAAGCTTTAGAAACCTCTGCATTGGCATTCTTTATCCTCTGAATCTCATCCAAAATTGTTACGTCAAACTTGGTTGTTAACCACGGGTATGTTTCGGCATCTCGACTGAAAGACTCAAAATTTGTTAAATACACATGTGCGCGAGTTTCCCAAAATGCTTGGCGGCCAGAGCCAGTACTTCGAATGACAATAGTTCTTAGCTCAGGAGCCCATTTTTGTAAATGATCATCCCATGTCGCAATAAGTGACTTTGGGCAAAGTATTAGGGTAGTATTAGCAGAGCCTTGCTGGAATAAAATTTTTAGAGCGACGATTGTTTGAACGGTTTTCCCAAGCCCCATATCGTCAGCCAGAAGCGCCGCTCCATTCTTAACTAAGAACTCAATTCCATTATACTGCCAAGGTTTTAGCTCATGTGGAAGAAATGGATTCTTCTGTGGCCCTCCAAGAAATTTGGGCTGAAGGAGTGGAAAAATCAAATCGAATACATTGAAGGGTATAGCTCGCCCATCCTTCGGTTGAGGACGATTAGCCTTAGGCGTAGAGGGAATACTCGCACGAGCCTCGCCACCAGTAGTTTTGTCAAAAATTGCTAAAGGGATCTGCCCGGTCTTAGCGGAATAATTCTTTCCTTCTAATTCCGGTCGACCAATTGTTAAGTTTATACTTTCTATAGGTGGCGGACACAACACCGAAAGTAGGTCGAGAAAAATGTCTTCTGTTGGCGTAACCTCATTTAAAAGCTGAATCTCATCTAATAAAAAACATGCGAGCATTGGCAAAGGCTCGGCAAGTGGTAACTGAAGTTTTTCGACTACTATTGAGCTCGTTCGGGTTAGTTGATTGAGAAGTCCAGCGCTCGAATGGTCCGGCATAGCGATGGCAGAGAGCCTAATCGCTGTATTGTATCGAAAACCTCGAAGAAGGTAATTAGAAGTTCTCATCAACGATATTTCGCATCAGCTTCAGCAAGTGATTTGAGCGCGGTTTGCACACGAGCAAATGGTTCGAGGGGATCGAAGCTGAGGCTTCGGAGAATTTCCATAGCAATCGGAAGGTCTGGATTATTACCGATTTGAGGCTTTACTACCATTGGCTCATATTCACCGCCCTGACTTTCGAGCTTTTCTGAGTTGGTTGTCGCATCACCACGCTCAATCACACCGGAAGCTTGCCCAATCCACACCACAGGCTTGTCCAAGTTCCCACGAATCGCTAGCATAAAAGTTTCCTTTACAAGAATAATTGCGGGCTTGGTCTTGATTTCTCTTAGGAGTGGCCTACCGCATAACTCTACTCCGATGTGAGGTTGAAGCATTCCGCCATAAAGTTGGCGTTGAATCCCGGTAGGCTTAACACTGTGTGTACAGCGAAACTCTTGCGGAACGCCTGTTGAGTCAGTTACTAAAATAGCTCCTATAAAACCATCGGTAGAGGTTTGCTCAAGCGTCAAAAAACCAATATTACATTCCATGAGTACGTAAGTAATTTAAGGGATAATGAATTAGCCTCGAACTTCTGCAACTCTAAGCAGGTTCCCCCTTCGTCACTCTTCTAAATTCGATATTTCCTAAAGGATCGCCACTGTTAGGTAACTCAAATTCGCCATAGGCACCAATTTCTCAAAGAAATTTTCATCTATTTTCACGAAAGGCTTGCTTTCCTCATTTTTATGTCGTATCTTGTGGTTGCTTTGATGGGCACCTATATCAATTAAGAATTAAAAAGTAAGAATTAAGAATGGGGGAAATAAGTAAGAAGTGAGAGTTAAGAAGTAAGAAATACGGGGCGTGGAGAGTTCATTGACAATTGATGCGGCGCTGGTTTTCGGAGTGAACCAGTTCTTTGGGAAAGCAAAATGTGAATAACTTTTGCGACAAATGGCGAAAATGGCTCGGAATCGAGGGTGGGTCGGGAACTCACAAGAAAGAAAAACGGCACCTATTGCTGGAAGACAACAAAAGGGGGCAGGCACATCTCCAGCAATGCTGATGAGCTTCAGCTTACTTGGCTTCTGCGATGGGTTTTCCGCTGGGGTATGCAAGCCCCAACTCGAGATAAATATCGGCAAGATTGCGGGTATTATAATCTTTGCGGGAAATTTGCTTGCCGGTGACCGAAGAGGCGGTTCAGTTCGCGTACTTTTTCTTCTTGCGCACGCTCAAAACCATTGGTTAAGGCGTGCTCCATTTTTTCTTTTAGTGATTCCATGTTAGAGAGTCAGGATAACGCCGGGAGGCGAGTGTTCGTTCGATTTTAAGAGATGATGCTCGAAATGTTATAACTAAATATCATCGTCATCATCGTCGATCATATCGGTATCTTGTTCGCTCGGCGGAATATCTTGAGCGCGGCCATCTTTCATCAATCCAAATTTTCGCATTTTGGTGTAGAGGTGAGATCGCTGGATGTCGAGCGCGTCAGCAGTGCGGCTGATATTCCAATTTTGCTCGCGCAATTTTTCTTCGATGAACGCTTTTTCGGCACGATCTTTAAATTCCTGGAATGTTGGCGCTTGCATGGCCTGATCGAGAGGATTTTCCTTTCCGCTCTGGTACACATAAGCTTCCTGATCGGTGCCATCCTGCGAACCATCCATTTTTGAGAATTCGGTATCGATGAGATTGATGTTCTTGGCAGGCTCATCTATTGCTTGACCATTTGATGCTGCCTCTTGAGAAATATCTCCATTCGTGGCTTTCGGATGTTGCTCCTGCATAGAAAATGCAAGGCCAAGATGTTCGACATCCTGCACATGAACGACCTCGTGCGGTACGAGAATAACGATGCGCTCGATGATATTTCGCAGTTCGCGAATATTGCCGGAAAAGGGTAGCGAGGTAAGCATCCGCATGGCGGCGTCATCGAAACGAATGGGCTTGCGGTTCATCTCGGCTGTGAATTCCTTGCTGAATTCACGGACGAGCATGGGAATATCCTCTCTTCGTTCGCTGAGTGGCGGAACGAAAATTGGAATGACGTTCAAGCGATGATATAAATCCTCGCGAAAGCGGCCATAATGAATTTCCTCCGCTAAATTTTTATTCGTGGCAGCGAGAATTCGGACGTTAACAGGAATCGGACGGCCAGTGGAACTGCCGACACGTTCGAGGCGGCCTTCTTCGATGACGCGCAGCATTTTGGCTTGCGCATCGAGTGACATATCGCCGACTTCATCCAAAAAGAGCGTACCGAGATCGGCTTGCTCGAATTTCCCAATCCGCTGTGAATGCGCGCCGGTGAACGACCCTTTTTCATGGCCGAACAGCTCGCTTTCGATCATATCTTTCGGAATAGCAGCGCAGTTGACCTCGACAAAAGGCTTATCTGACCGCTTTGAAGCTCGGTGGATAGCGCGAGCGACAAGTTCTTTACCAGAACCATTGGCTCCTGTGACCAGCACTCTGGCATCGGTTGGAGCAACGCGTTCGATGATGGCTCGGATGTTTCGCATTGCGGTTGAGGTGCCGAGCATGCGCTCTTTGCCTTTGAGCCGCTCGCGCATCTGCCGGTTTTCGCTGACGAGCTGCTTCTTTTCCGTCGCATTGCGAACGAGGAGGAGCAATCGCTGGCGATCGGGAGGCTTTTCGACAAAATCGAAGGCGCCGCGCTTGGTTGCTTCGACGGCCGTTTCGATCGTGCCGTGGCCGGAGATCATGATGACAGGTACTTCGGGCCTTATTTCCTTCAGTTTTTCGAGCGTTTCGAGGCCATCCATTCCAGGCATTTTGACGTCGAGAAGGACACAATCGATTGGTTTATCTGAGTCCTGAGCAAGCTTCAAGCCTTCGATACCGCTTTCGGCGGTCGTGACTTGATGCTGCTCGTACTCGAAGATCATCGCGAGCGTATCGCGAATCCCGGCTTCATCATCGACAATAAGTATATGTGCCATCTAAGAACGCACCTGTGGTGTGCAAATGTACTAATTCGTGAACAGTCAGGAAGGTTCACGGTAATAACATGCCAGATAGAACCTTGTACAATCGCAAGGTCTCTTGGCATAAGATGGCACGACGGAAAGAAGGAGCGCCGGTTATTCGCTTACCAGCGCGAGGATATTTCCATCGGGGTCTTTGAACCACGCGGCTTTCATATTTCCTTCGCCGTGAATATCGCCATTTCGTGTCATTCCCGGCATGTCGTAATGCTCGAAAGTAACGCCTTTCGCTTTGAGCGATTGCACGGTCTTTTCGAGTTCGTTACCGACCTTAATGGTCAGTGCAGTAGCCTGATTCGTTCCGGCGAATTGCGAGCGATACACAAAGATGGTCGAGTTCCCGCTTTGGAAGCTGACACCTTCCTCGCCACCCTTATCGACTTTTTTCCAGCCGAGCGTTCCTTCATAGAATTTCCCGGCGGCATCAACATCTTTCACTGCAATGGTTGCAATAGCATCTTTATTTCCTAACATATTTTTCCTCCTGTTACCAATGTGAGATTTTTATTTTTTTGGATAGGTATAGTTCACCATCCATTGAACGTCAAATTTATCGGTGAGCATCCCCCAGTATGCACCCCAGGGAGCATCCGCGATCGGCGCGCCAATCTTTCCACCGGCAGAGAGAGCATTGAAAAGCTTGTCCGCTTCTTCTTTGCTATCAGCTTCGAGCGAAAGTGTGAGATTATTTCCCAGCCTCAGTGTGTGCCCTTGCGACTCCAGCATGTCGGTCGCCATCATCGTATTTCCGCCGATAGGCAGCGCGATGTGCATAATCTTCGTGGCTTCAACAGGAGACATTTTATCGGCAATTCCAGGAAGGTCTTTGAATCGCATGATGGTCGAGAAATCACCACCGAATACAGATTTGTAGAAGTTGAACGCTTCTTCGGTGTTGCCCTGATAGTTAATATATGGATTGAGTTTTGCCATGGTTATTGTAATGAGTTAATTAATGGAAAGTCCGATAATCATTCTATGATTATCCTTGATTATATGCTTGTTCTAAACCAGCAATGTCGAGTTTATTCATTTTCAGCATCGCATTCATAACTTGCCCAGCTTTCTTGCGGTCTTTGTCGCCTAATAGTCTGCCGAGCGCGGTGGGAACGATCTGCCACGAAACACCGAATTTATCTTGCAGCCAGCCACAGCGGTCGGTGCGGCCGCCTTCGGAAAGTTTGTCCCAAAAGTTATCGACCTCCGCTTGCGAATCGCAATTTACGAACATGGAAATTCCGGGCGTGAAAGGATAATCCATTGGAGTTCCGCTATCCATTGCGACGAAGGGTTGTCCATTGAGTGAGAAGGTTAAAAATTTTATTTGGCCTTCAGGTCCGGTTTCGCCAGGCTCATAACGAGCGATAAAAGCAACGCTCGAATTTGGAAAATGTGAGGTATAGAATGTTATCGCTTCTTCTGCTTTTCCTTGCTGTGCTCCGCAAAAAAGGAAAGAAGGGGTGACCAGGCTCGGCTCTTTAGAAAGCGAAAGCTGCCAATTCACGCCAAATTTATCTTCGATCCATCCATATTTTTCGTTCCATGGATATTTTTGTAGTTCCATACGAACCGTGCCGCCATCCGAAAGCTTCTTCCACGCATCATCTATTTCTGATTCCGTCTGGAAGTAAGCCGTAAAGGAAATTGCAAGCGTTGGATGATATTGTGGACCGCCATTGAATAAAATAAACTCACTGCCGGCAAGATCGACCGTTACACCCATTGGCTTTCCGCCGGGGCCGGGCATTGTGCTGAGTGTTTTCGAATTCTTGAAAACGGAGGTATAGAGATTGGCAGCTTCCTCAGCCTGATCGTTAAACCAGATGAATGTTTGAATTTTTTGCATACGTTTTATTTGTATTTTAGATAATTTGTCGGTCAAGGTGAAAAGATAATATCTCAGCCATTATTGAATGCATTTTCGAGTGCCTTGATATCGAGCTTTTTCATTCCAAGCATCGCTTTCATGACCCGCCCGGCTTTTACGGAGTCCTTATCACGCTGCATCTCGAGAAGCTGTTTCGGCGTGACCTGCCACGACACGCCGAACTTATCCTTGAGCCATCCACATTGGCTCTCCTCACCGCCGTTTGCAGTAAGGCCATACCAGTAATGGTCGATCTCCTCCTGCGTGCTGCACTCGATCATGAGTGAGACCGATTCATTGAACTTGAATATCGGCCCTCCGTTGAGGGCCGAGAACCGTTCCCCATCAAGCTCGAATTCGACGAAGAGTACGCTGCCTTCTGGCTGGCCGGACGCCTGTGCGGCTGCCGCATCGGTCAGGAGCACGCTCGTTATCTTCGAATTCTTGAAGAGGCTGACGTAAAAGTTTGCAGCCTCTTCAGCTTGTGTGTCTAACCACAGACATGGTGTGATTTTTTGCATCGCCTTTTTTGGTTACCCCATTGGGTTTGGCTGCAACATGCTGACGCGGTTGCCTTCCGTATCGAGGAAGGATACCCACAATCCTACGCCTGGAATTGGCATCGGCTCGCCGATGATCTTTCCACCTGCGGCTGTAACCTTTTTAATATGATCATGCAGATCATCCACCGCGATCACGACCGATGGAGCGTTGGAAACGGGGTCTTCCGTGCGCGGGTAAAAACCTCCGTTGATCGCACCCGGATCCTTCGGGCGTCCGTTTGCATCAGCCTCGGTGGTCGTTGCCAGCACGTAATTGCCCATCTCTGCGCCTAACTGCTGTGTTTGCCAGCCGAATGTGTTCGAATAAAAATCGCTCATGCGTTTGGTATCTTTTGCCGGCATTTCGAAATGTACTACTGAGTTCATTGTGTTTCTCCTTGAGTAAAATGAAGTTGTTTTTAAAAAATGCGGCTTATTTCTTTCTTGTGAATGTCACACTTAAGTCCGTTTCCCACGTTGAGCCATCGCGCGACAACTCGCCATGCCAAGCGATGGTATTGCCATCATCGCTGAACGAGCCAGTCATACGCTGTGAAAAATCGAGCGATTCTCGCCACATCTTCCAAACGCCGCGCGCTAAATTCATCTGATATATTCTGGCAATACCCCGCTCATCTGTGTAAAGCATGGAACATGGTTCGACCGCGTCATCATGGCCGATGATACTGAAACCGGTGGGAATTCCCTGACCGGGATTCCAAACAAAATGCCAGACCAGCAGCGCGCCTTCCCTCAGCCATTCGAAAGACGAATGCCCATGCAGAGTGGATGGAAGAGCGGGGTGGGTTCCCACCATAGTCCACTCACCAACCAAGACATCAAACTGTTTGAGAGTGCGAGCCGGTTGTGGCGTCTGTCGTTCGGAATCTTTAATCATCTTTATTTTCCTTTTATTATTGATTGCTGAGTTACGATGCAAACGAGTTCAAAAAAAAATCATTAGCATCATCATGCTTTCCTTCGCTATTCTCACAACGTTCCGGTTTTGACATCACCGGCCCGCTTGTAGCTTGCTACGACGATTCCCGTTGGTGAAGTCTTACTCTCAATAAGCTCGAACCCGGCAGCAATGGTGCCATCGCCAAAGAGCTTCTTACCCGATCCGAGCGTAACGGGAAAAGTTTTGAGCCAGAGTTCATCCACCAGATCGTGTTTCAGGAGCGTTTGTATTAAGTTACCGCTTCCATGCACTTGTAGCTCTGGCCCATCACCGGACTTGAGTTTTTTGATCTCCTCAACTACGTTGTCACCTAAACGCACCGTCTTTTCCCAATAGGAATTGAGCGGCCGATGCGTGGCCACGTATTTCGTCGCGCTATTGAGGCTTGCGGCGATCGGGCCGATATTATTTTCGGGAAGCGGCCAGTATGCGGCGAAAATATCGTACGTCTTTTCGGCCAAGCAGCAGGTCGAAACCACTGCTCATCTGTGTAACCATCGTTTCATGCGCAAATTCATCCCAGTGCGGCGCGGTCCATCCGCCATATTTAAAGTCGCCGCTTGTGTCTTCTTCCTGCCCGCCCGGAGCCTGCATGACTCCATCCAGCGATACAAACGATAAAACGATCAGTTTTCTCATGGTTTTTGTATTATTTTTTAATGTTTTTTTCGTGACTTCTTGCTATTACTCCTTCACGATCGGCACCCAAATTTCGATATGGACATTATTCATATCCATCTTCGATGCAAAATAATGTTCGAAGTCGAGTGATAATTTTGGATCCATCGAGTAACCTGACTTTGGCATCCACTCGCCATAAATAAATCCGAAAAAAGCGTGAATGCCACCAACGGCGCCATTGTATGTGAATACAGCGTAGTTTGCAGCAGCAATCTCCTTGCCAACCATACCAGCCGGAATGTTTGAAAGATCGCTCACTTGGTAGCCGGCAATGTAATAATATTTAGGAAAGCCGCCTTTGTTCATATCGAAATCGCGTGAGTAATCCTCAATACCGTATGCATCGGGTAGAATCGCGTTCGGAATCTCTGTGTTTCGCTTCGAGAATTCGGCCCATGCCTCGCGGATGGCAGGAATGCCGCTGCCCGTGTATCGTTCGATCCCGACGATCTTAAATGCTTCTTTTGTGCGAAAAGATGGTTCGTTGCTCATTTAAAATATTAAAAAATAGTAGTGGAGGAGCCTACTAACGTAAGCAGTTCTGTTTTTGGTGGTGCTTCAGGCCCACTGGCTTTAAGCTCCTGCTGAAATTGGATGAAGGCTGGTAATTGTAAGAGCACTTTCTCATCCTCATCGGAATTAAAAAATGCGGTGTGAATGAATGTTTTGCCGTCCGCTCCGAGGCAAGAATTATAGTTAATGCCTGGATTATTGATGGCTTGCAGATCAGCCATGACTTTCTTAATGTTGCCCTGATTGTGTTCAGAGTACTCTGGCTTCGTCGTATACGTTACCTTGACTATTTTCATTTTGTTTGATGTTTAGTGATGAATTGTCTTTTTAATCGTTTTTTGGTTTGTAACTTAAAACAATTTTGCCGCCAGAATATAACTTTGCTTGTATGGGAGAAAATTTCCGTATTCCGTTAAGTGAATTAAAAATAGTCATACCGTTACTGATAGCTGTTGGATTTACAATAAGATGATACTCATCAATAAGCCCTTCCTTTATTAGTGATGAAACAAAACCTGCGCCGCCAAAAACAAGAATATCGTTACCGTTCTGTTTTTTTAAGTTACCGATCTCTTCAGCAAGATCTCCTTTTGCCAGAGTGGTGTTGTTCCACGATGACTTGTCAAGTGTTTTAGAAAAAACAACTTTTGGAATGTCAACTATTTTTTTTGCGAATGGATGAGTAGGATTTTCGTCAGCTGTATTCTCCCAATATTTTATAATGCTTTCTGCCGTTTTTCTGCCAAGTAAAAGAGTGTCAGAGGTATCAAGCATAGAACTCATAAATGCTATCAATTCGTCATCTGGATTCCAGGTCATCCAGTCACTTTTTCCATTTGGCTGTGCAACATACCCGTTAATGGTCATTTGCATTTGTAACTTTAATTTTCTCATGGTCTATTGTGCTTTTTACGTAGTGACTCAGTTCTATCTTATGGGCTGATAGTTTAAAACAACGATGCCACATTCGAAGGGCTGCGACTTGACCAGTTTCAGATTTGTGCGCCCATTGAAAATTCTCAGTCCGCTTCCGATTGCTGAGGGGTTAACAAAAAGGTGAAAGTCGTCAACGAGACCTGCCTCGATCAGATTCGAAACAAATGTCGCGCCTCCGTACGCAATAATGTCTTTGCCCGGTTGAGCTTTGAGTTTAGCAATCTCATCGACCATCTTTCCGTTATTTACATCGGTATTAGCCCATTCGGATTTTTTCAGCGAGTGTGAAAAAACAATTTTGGATGTGTCGCGCATTTTGTGGGCGAACCAATCTGCGGTTTCAGGATTTGCGACGCGCGACTCCCACGCAGGAATGAATCCTTCCGCGAGTTCACGACCGAGTACGATCAAGTCAACCGGCTCGGTCAATCGAGTAATATAATTCTTGGCTTCATCGTCGATGTTCCACACCATCCAGTCCATTTCTCCATTCGGTCCACTTACGAATCCATCGAGCGATACCTGCATTTGTAATTTTAATTTTCTCATGGTCTTTGATTTTATCCTTTTTGATTGTTATGACAAGTGATTCAGTTAATGAGTACAAAACTACAGAAATAATTAATGGCCGCGTGAGGCGTAAAAACGGCATTCCAAGGGGTTGATTATGACAGATTTATTTCGTATTTTTGTATTTATGAAAAAAATAGCAATTCTTGTACCTCGCGGAGCGGCCTCGGTGGGATGTATCGAAGGTTCATTCATAGGCTTTTCCCGCTCAAATGAAGTTTTGGCTAATATGGGCAAGGAGCCTATTTTTGAGATGAGAATGGTCGGCATCGATAACGAACTTCAAACATACAACCGATTCATCACCATTCGCCCCGATTTGACGATCGCGGATTCTTACAAACCAGATCTTATTATCATTCCAGCAGTCAATGGAGAGATGAATGAGGTTGTCGCTATAAACAGCGAATTCTTCCCATGGATCGTAGACCACTACAAGAATGGAGCAGAAGTTGCCAGCCTCTGTGTCGGCTCGTTCTTGCTTGCGGCCACGGGACTCGTCGATGGGAAAAGATGTGCGACGCATTGGCTGTCCCAAAACGAGTTCCGCAAAATGTTCCCAGAGGTAAATCTCGTGTCCGAAAAAATCATTACTGATGAAAAGGGAATTTATTCCAGCGGCGGTGCTAATTCCTTCTGGAACCTGGTGATCTATTTGATAGATAAATATGCCGGAAGGGAAGTGGCAATTGCCTGTGCTAAAATTTATGAAATAGAAATAGACCGCGATTCGCAGTCGCCATTCATCATGTTTACTGGCCAAAAAGATCATGAAGATGAACAGATCAAGGATGCTCAGTCTTTCATCGAAAGCAATTTCCATAAGAAGATAACCATTGAGGAATTAGCTGCAATGTCCGCAATGGGCCGCCGGACATTCGAACGCCGTTTCAAAAAGGCAACATCGAATACCGTTGTGGAGTATATGCAACGCGTGAAAATCGAAGCGGCGAAAAAAAGCCTCGAACATAATCGCAAGAATGTTGCCGAAGTGATGTATGATGTCGGCTATACCGATACGAAAGCATTCCGAACGACATTTAAGAGGATTACGGGTTTATCGCCGATCGATTATCGGAATAAGTATGCGTAGTTATAAAATTACTGGAATAATAAGATCTGCCCGTTTCCACGGTTCGGTTTTTCCGTATTCTATTTCCTCCGGTATCCATATTTCGTTCCACATTCGGTCGTGGTCAACTTTATAGACATTTTTATCACGCTCCATACCGCGCTTAGACGCGAGTTCATGCGGGCAATCGATCCAAATTCTAAAATCGAAAAAGGGATTAAAATCATCACCGAGCACGGAAACCCCTTCGATTATTATAAGACCCTCCGGCTTGACCTTTCTCCATTCCGTGAGCGATTGCTGCTCCCAATCGAATCGCTGGTAATGAGCCGGTATGCCATTCGAAAGGGGATCGAGGACTTGCGATACGATCCGTTTTCTGTCCGAGCCGCCACCAGGGATTGCGAAATCATCGAGTGTGACGATTTCCGAACCAGGAAATTCGCTCTGGATAGCTCTTGCAAGTGTTGTCTTGCCAGAGCCACCATATCCGCCAATCGCGAGCAAAACCGGCTGCTTTTGCATAAGCAGTTCCCGAAGGATTGTTACGATTTGGTCATGCTCGCTAAGCATTTATTTATATGATGCCAGCAGCGCTTCCAGCCGGTCGTGGGCTTCTCCGGCGTACTTCCCAAACCCATATTGAAGCACTGTGTCGCGGTCGGCAACGGACTGGTGAATACTTTGATTTGTCAGCTTTGTCCTGCCGCCCAGGTCTTCCAGAGTGTACGTTTCGAGCACGGTCTTTCCCGGCTGCATTTCGAAGGTGCGGACAATTCGTTCCGGCGCAACGACATCATGATATACGCCGTGAAACCGGGTTTCCCATCCGTTCTCTGCGCGAACTGTGAACGCCCAGGAGCCTCCGGGTCGAGCATCATACTGCTCGACTTTTGCGTTTTCGTTATAATATTTAGGCACGGCATTGGCATCGGTTAAGACTTTGAAAACGAGTTCGCGTGGCGCATCGAACTCGCGTGTGAGTACGGTATCGAGCTGGCCGGGTTCGGCTTTGAGTGTTGTTGGATTTTTTTGTGACATGATTTATTTGTTAAAAAATGGAATGAAAAATGAAAAAGAAAAGTGAGTTATTACGAATCAATTTTATCTAAAAGTCTTTCAGTTGCTATCAACCCACAGCTTTCTTCAAGAGCGCGACGATCTTTGCCTCTGCGGCGGATGTCAACTCTTTCAGTGCGAAGGCGACGGGCCACAGATCGCCTTCGTCGAGCGTTGCCGCATCGCTGAAGCCGAACGTGCAATACCTCGTTTTGAACTTCCCCGCGTTTTGGAAGAAGCAGATGACTTTGCCATCCCTGGCATAGGCAGGCATTCCGTACCAGGTTTTCGGTGAGAGCGCAGGCGCGCTCTCTTTAATGATACCATGAAGCCGTTCAGCCATGCCGCGATCCGGTTCCTGCATCCCTGCGATCGCCGCAAGCACGTCTTTTTCTCCGGCATCCTTGTCCTTGTTCGCGCGGGCCTCCGCCTTTAGTTCCTTAGCGCGAGCCTTCATCGCGGCTCGTTCGTCGTCGGTGAATCGTTGGGATTTTTTATCCATTGCGGTACTCTTGGTGGATTTGGCCTTGAGGGCAGTTGAATTTTTCTGTGCCATGACTTTTTAATGTTTGTTAAAGTTGCTAAGATATTCTGAAAGCCGACTGATGGTCTGCTGTTGTCCCTCAACAGCGTGGAAGACTTCCACGGCCTGCTTAAACTCTTCGTCGTTCTCGAAGACGTTTTTCCAGTGCAGCTCCGTTTTATTCCCAAGTTCAAGAAGCTGAATGAACATCTTAAATTTTGGGGTAGGGCCGTGTGAATAGACGATTCGTTCCTTCGGAACGAGTTCATCGAAAATCATCTCGTTTCGGAATTCGGTGCCATCGGGCCCGTGCATGGTGAAGTTCCATTGGCCACCGGTTCGCATTTCGTATTTGTGGGTCGTTAGTGAAAAGCCGTTCGGCCCCCACCAGTTTGTGATGTGTTCCGGATCGGTAAATACTTTCCATACGAGATCGCGTGGAGCATTAAGGATGCGCGTTGCAGCCATGGTACGACTCATTTCGCTTTTGCGCGGTTCGTCTTCGAGTATTGTTGGATTGTTCTGTGACATGATTGTATTTCTTTCTAATTCATAAATTATTTCCGAACTGGAATAAGTTCGCAAAGCCGAGTTTGATATTCTCCTCATAAGCTTAATTATTAGTCGAAATTTCCACTTGATCGAATCGTCTTGCAAGTAGCGGTGCATTGAGGAATTGAAGAATGCTTACCGGCAGAGAGGGGGATGAAAGCAACGTATAGTGTGTAAAACCCGGCAGAATGGCAAGCTGATTCAGAGATCTGCCAGAGCCGTCCAATCCTGCATCCTTTTGCCCGCCACCAAGAAGCCCGAAAAATTCCACTATATGCGATGGCGTTATCGCATCGGCATCGGCATAGATGATCAAAGTCGGCGTTTTGATTTCCGCTACATCGCTTGACCAATCGTAATCACGTTTAAGCAGGTCGCCCAGCTTTGTAAAAAGCAGGATCCAGTCTGCATTCGGATAGACCTGACTGAGCGGCGACTTCTTCATCCCTGCGCCGAAGGTTGGAGCTTGCGCCGACATTCCTGCGAACGAAGTCAAAACTTCCGGGTACCAACCATTATGACTAAATGGCGTCGACATAAGTAGGAGATTGCGAACCAATTCAGGATGTTGAATCGTGAGCCTTAGTGCAACGCCACCACCGAGAGAGTATCCAAGAACATCGGCATTCCTGAAACCCAGATATTCGATGAGGGCGGCTATGTCATCAGCCATTGACTCGAAGCGGATCGGGCGGTCTATGTCGGCTGTTTTGCCATGAGCCTGCAGATCGACTGTGATGACCTGGCGGTCTTTAGCAAGCTGCGGCAGAACCGGAGCGAACATTATGCTCCCGGCTACTCCCCCGTGTAAGAGAATCAGCGGCTCACCAGAGCCATGAATTTCGTAATAGAGTTTGAGTCCGTTTACTGGAGCGTAGCCGCTTTTCGCATCGTATAACGCGTTGAACACGAGTTCGCGTGGGGCATCGAATTCGCGCGTAAGGGTAATATTGAGCTGATCGTGTTCGGCCTCGAGTATTGCTGGATTATTCTGTGACATGATTATCAGTTCCTGAATTAATGAGTACTATACGCTACGGTCAGGTCGGAAGTATAGCATAACGTGACCGGATTGAAATGTTTGTGTTTTATCAAGTTTGAGCTTATAACGATCGTTCAAGCCATGAAAGAGTGGTTTCCCATTGCCCAAAACGATTGGCGTTACTACGATACGGAAATCGTCGATCAGGTTTTCTTTCATGAGAGAAACAGCGAGATCCGAGCTGCCGAAGATCACCATATTCTTTCCTGGTTCTTGCTTGAGCGTTCTTAGCTCAGCCGCCGCATCCTTAGAAATTCTTGAATTTGTCCAATCCGCAGATTGCAGCGTTTTAGAAAAAACGATTTTTGGAAACGAATTCATTTTTACCGCGATCGGATCGCGCGTTGCCGTTGGCCAATACGCAGCCATCATTTCGTAGGTGCGGCGGCCAAACAGGAACGTGTCCACTTCTTCGAAAAGCTCGAATACATGCGGATTCCAATCCGCGCCGACATTATGCCAATTGAGCTCGTGGTTCGGCCCTTCGAAGTAACCATCCAGCGATGTCAGCATTTGGAATATGACGTTCCTCATCGCGTTACCTCCATCTTGGCTGTCTCAACAAATTCTTTCAGCGATCTGCCAAGAATATCCGACCATCCCGCCACAAAATTGTGCGCATCGAGATCGGGATTGTTATTGATGGCGAAGGAATCAAGCCCGGAATGGGTCAGCCGAAGCTTCGTCTGCTTTCCTTCCGGGGATAATTCAAACGTGACGGTGGAGATGCCTTTCCATCCTTCGTAGCGCCAAGTGTAGGCTAATTTTTTTCCAGGAATAACTTCGGTTATTTTGCATTTATGGTGATAGGGTTCTTTTCCGGGAGGGCCACCTTGAAATTCAAACTCGAATCCGACCTCAGGTCTGAATTCGGGAAGGTTGAAATACCATTGTTTTAAGGAGTCATTGTTGGATATTGCATCCCAAACTTTTTCGACGGGCGCATCGAATGTACGCTCGATAACGACAACGCCGGTAAGCATTTCTTCGAGCTTATTGAGGCTTTCGCTCCAGCCTTCGCCCATTTGGAACTTAATGTATCCATCGCGGACGGCATCGGAATCGAAACGGGTGCGGATAACTAATTTCGTCTTGCCACCAAGATCATCGAATGTGATTGTAACAAGTGACGATAAGAAGTTTGCGGTTTCTCCATTCTCGATCCCACTTTGAATCGTGCTCTTCCAGCTATCCGGATGCTCATGAAGATCGTTCGTATAGACGATTCGTTCCGGTTGCACGAACTCGAGGTATTCGCCCGTCATCGGATAATGCTCATTGGCAAATGGCTGAGGAAGCGCATCGATGCCATGCATCGTGATATGAAATTTGCCTCCAACGCGCGGCTCGGTTTCTGCGGTGGTGCGAAATGCGCGAGGCCCGAACCACTTCGCTAAATGCTCGGCTTTCGTAAACGCATCGAAGACAAGCTCGCGCGGAGCGTTGATAGTGCGGGTGATAATAACTTCTCGCGGAGCTGTCGAAACGGCGAGATCAGATCTTGTTTCCATGTTCTTTTTCTTTGGATTGTAATTCTTTCAGGTATTCTTCCAGCCGGTCGAGCCGTTCATCCCACATTTTGCGGTAGCGTTCGACCCAGTCGGATACTTCGTCTAATTTATTCATGCTTGCCTCGCAATACCGTTCGCGGCCTTGCTGCGTGATGCTTACCAGACCGCATTCCTCCAGTATCTTTACGTGCTTCGAGATCGCAGGCCGCGACACCTTAAAGTGATCGGCGATGCTCGTCATCGTCAATGTTTGCACGGCGAGCAAACTAAGGATCGCCCGCCGCGTCGGATCTGCTATGGCCTGAAATACGTCTCGTCTCACAACCCTCATAACCGAATGCGTAACCGTTCGGTTTCCTAATTTTTAGGAAAAAATAAAAGGCCGAAAAGTCGGCCTTAAATTATAAGTGAAATTAGGGGAAAAAATAGAGCTAATCCCGTTTGCTCGCATGCAAAACGGTGAGGCCAATCAACTCATCGCCCTCATAACGCATGATAATATCATCGTCGGTCAACTCGCTGTCGGTTGCGAAGCTGGGTTTCTTGAAATTGACATAAAGGACATCCGCTTCTTCGTCATAAGAAGTCCATAAATATCCAGCGGGCGCATGGAGAGCAGCCGGTAGAATCTTCAGATAGTCATTAACATTCACTATGGCCATAGTTGCTTTCGTTTTTCGAGTGATTTTCTACGTCGCGTAAGAAATGCCGTTATGATGAACCCATCAACGGCGAGTTCTTTGTACACGACCACGATGTCTTTACCAGTATCAATCTCTTTTACCGCAAGAAGTTCGTTTGCGTTCCCTTGGAGTATTCTATCAGGTGCTGCGATGGCGTCCAAAACATCTACTCTGCGGCCGGCGACCTCGGAGTGCTCCTCGGTGATGTGTGCCCATCGTTCGTCTGTCAGACGAACAGGTTTCCCAAATTTCGAGGTGATAATTTGAAGCATTACGCCATCACCAATTCCCGCATATCGATCGCTTTGGGTATGATCGCATCGAATTTCTGCATATCCCATGCGAAGGTAGGGCAGCGTTCGGCGCAGAGGCCGCAGTGAACGCAGAGGTCTTCGTCCTTTGCCATGATGCGTCCGGTTTGCTTCAATGGTTCCGAAACGAAGAGTGCTTGCGAGAGATTGAGCGCCGGCGCGGAGAGGCGGGAGCGAAGTTCCATCTCATCATCTGAATCGCGCGTGATCGTCAGGCATTGTACTGGACATACATCTATACAGGCGTCGCACTCGATACACTTCGGCGCGAAGAAGACGGTCTCCATGTCGCAATTCAGGCAGCGCTGAACTTCATTCGCAGTTTGCTCGGCGGTAAAGCCAAGCTCGACTTCTGTTGTGAGATTCTTGAAGCGTTCGACAAGATCGACATGCTTCATCTTCTGCCGCGTCTCGGGATCGTAATTATTATTATACGACCATTCCGAAAGTCCCATCTTGGCAGAGACGAGATTCATCCCGCGCTTCATGCGCTCAGTGACGGGAATGCCGAAGCAGTAATTATTGATCGAAATTGCAGCTTGATGCCCGTGCTCGACAGCCCAAATGATATTCTTCGGCCCCCACGCAGCATCGCCGCCGAAAAACACGCCGGGCAGCGTTGACATATACGTCGTTTCGTCAACTTTGGGCATATCCCACTTGCCGAATTCCATACCGAGATCTTTTTCGATCCATGGGAATGCATTATCCTGACCGATAGCGAGAATAACGTCATCACATGGAAGGATCACGGTGTCGATGGTGCGCGATTCCGTTGCGCCTTCGTTCCATTCGAGACGTTCGAACTCCATTCCGACGAGCTTGCCATTTTCCATCACGAACCGTTTCGGTGCGTGATTGATAACGATCTCGATCCCTTCTTCCTCAGCATCTTCCAGTTCCCACGGCGATGCTTTGAAATACTTTCGCGGACGGCGAGCCATTACCTTAATATCTTTTCCGCCAAGTCTGCGGGAGGAGCGGCAGCAATCCATTGCGGTATTGCCAACGCCGATAATGAGCACTTTCTCGCCAATGGATTTGATATGCTCAAAGGCAATGGAGAACAGCCAGTCAATTCCGATGTGAATATTCGCAGCAGCTTCCTGGCGACCGGGAATCTGCAGATCCTTCCCACGCGGTGCGCCGGAACCAATAAAGACGGCATCGAAATTTTCTTCGAGCATTGCTCTCATGCTCTTGATGGGAGTATTGTATTTCACATCCACGCCCATATCTACGATCATCGCGATCTCTTCATCGAGCACACCGGCGGGAAGGCGGAAGGAGGGGATATTCGAGCGCATGAGTCCACCCGGTTTATCCATTGCTTCGAAAATGGTTACTTCATATCCGAGCGGCATGAGGTCGTTCGCAACGGTGAGCGATGCAGGCCCCGCGCCGATGCAGGCAATGCGCTTGCCATTCTTTGCGGTCGGAATTTTCGGGAGCAGCATCGAAATGTCCTCGTCGCGGAGATCGGATGCGACGCGCTTTAAGCGGCAGATAGCGACGGGCTTTCCATCGACGCGGTCGCGGCGGCAGGCCGGCTCGCACGGGCGGTCGCAGGTGCGCCCGAGAATGCCGGGAAACACGTTCGACTCGCGGTTCAACATGTACGACTCGGTGTACTTGCCTTGCGCGATAAGGCGAATGTACTCCGGTACATTCGTATGCGCGGGGCACGCCCATTGGCAATCAACTACTTTATGAAAATAATCCGGATTTTGCTGGTCGGTTGGCTTCACTTTAAAATTTTGTTCGTTATTGTGAGAACGAAGCGGAAAACAGCAGGGGGAGCGGGGACGTTCGCAAACCAATTTATATTCAGATGAGGCGAAAATCCCGACACTATCTTTGTAGTACGATCTTGCTTATCCGCTTCACGCTCCCACCCTGAAGTTCGAGCCGATATGCACCATTCGCAATACCTGTAAGATCAAGCTGAAACCGCTGCCCATTCGTGGTTATCGTTCGATGCCAGACGGTTGCGCCTGTTTCGGAAATAAGGCTTGCTTCGGTCACGCCAGAGAGATCGGGACAAGAGACGGTGATAATATTCGATGATGGGTTGGGATAAACGGAGATTGAGTCGGATGGTTGATTTGTGCTTGCTACGCTTAACGAAGGTATCATCTCCGCAAGCGAGCGGCGCCAAACGCCGGAAGATGCCGTGCCAGCAAGTAGCTCATTTCCTTGTACCGCAAGAGAGACAACCATCGAATCGCCTAAACCCAAGTTCTCACGCGTCCAACTGGTACCGTAGTCGGTAGTGAGGAAAATTCCATCGCTGTCAGTTGCTACAAAAAGATTGTCCCCAACCGAGGCAAAAGTTTCGATTTCCCCTCGGGGGGGAACGGATGTATCTATAGTGCGATGCCACGAGACAGAAGTGTCATCGGACATAAAAAGGGCACCTTTGTCAAGGTTTGTCCTGCCTAAGCGATTTGAAAATAATTTAGTTCCGGCTGACCCAATAGTATTAATTGCGAGTTGTTGAATAAATGGTATGCCTGAATCCGATTCATTCCATGTGATTCCATCGTTATTAGAAACAAAAATACCGATATTCGTTGAAGCGAAGATGCTGGAACCGAAATTCAAGAAATTATAAATATAAGCTTTAAGCGAAAGATTCCAAGATTCTCCTTGATTCAGTGACCAATAGACATTATCTTCTCCGCCTGCGAGTAAATTATTCCCTGATCGAATCAGTGTATAGACGGAGTAGTCTGTCATCGGCTCGCCTATCACATCCCAATAATTCCCAAGATCAGAGGAAACAAGCAAAGAGGAAAATGGAGACCAGTTGGATGCTCCTGCGAATAGATTTCCTCCGTCAAGCAGTAGAGAGGTAAAATTGGATAAGAGGAAAGGATTATCCTTCATTTGCCAAGATACGCCGTTATCGACACTTACGAAGATTCCCTCATTCGTTGCAACTACCGTTGTATCATTGACGGACGTAATACAATTCACAGATGTATTAAGAAGTCCTTGATTACATTGGGACCATGTTACTCCACTATCGGAAGATCGATAAATGCCATAGCCAGTGAACCCAGCAAGAAGTTCGGTGTCGACGGACGCAATGGTATTCACTTTCACTCCATTTGGAAGTCCATACGATGCAAGCTGCCATGATTGGGCAGTATCGATCGAACAATAAATTGATCCATCGGATCCTATTGTAAAAATTTCATTTCCAAGCGTAGCGAAGATGCCACCAAAGTAGTAATTATTCTTTGGTTCTGGAAGTCCGTTGTTAGCGGATTCCCAGCTAAAACCTTCGTCAAATGACCGACGAATACCCAAATTCTCATCGTATGCAATAAGTACATTCCCGATGTTGGCTAATGCAGTAATGCTCCAAGCAGTATCGGAAGGAGATATTCCTGTTACGGTCCATGTGGAACCGTCGTTCGTTGTTGTCGTAACCCACCTCCCTGCAGCATAGGTAGTGGAATCGATAGTTATAAAACATCCGGGATTACTAAAATTAGTGAGATCGGTATCGGCCTTGATCCATTTAGTTCCATTCTCCGTTCCTAAAAAAAGATAACCCGCTGCGGGTACGAAAACCGCATCTCTACTGGCTCCTAATGAAGTAATGGAGAACTCAAGATCGGCTGGAAAACCAAGTGAAATATGAGTCCAAGTGGACCCACTATCAGTGGAACAAAATATTTTATACCACTCCGTTCCAGCAAACAAGTTTGAACCCTGAGACTGCAAGGCAAGAACATAAGGATTCTCTGGCAACTCCGATGTTCTGCGATTCCAGCTTGAACCCCCGTCTGTCGATTCGAAGACGCCTCCATAGGTACCAATGAATATTGCGTTGCCAATATGAGTAATACTATAAACCGACGCCCCATACGGCCCATTTGTTTGCACCCACTGTGCTCGCGCCACGCTCGTGTGGAGCGCGGCGGAAAGCACGATCATCGAGAGGTAGAAGAGACGTTTCATCCGAAACATTCTCAGCAGATTCCTAACGTTGCAGCACGATCGGTATCGTTTGCTGCATATTACCCGAACGAAGCGCCAGGCGATACGAGCCGTTGCTTATGCCAGAGAAATTGAGCTGCAGTTTGCCATCGGAGTTCAGTGTTTGCTTCCAAACCGTTACTCCGTTTTCCGAGATCAGGCTTGCATCGGTCGAGCCGGTAAAATCAGGACATACAATGTTGACATTGCCGGAAGCGGGATTCGGATATGCCGAAACATTACCCGAGATCACGTAGCCATCCTCGACGATCGCAGGTGGGCCGGGATCTTGAAACGCCGAATCAGAAACGAAAGAAACGTCAGTCAGGCTGTTGAGAAACGCTTCGAGATCTGTCATTTCTGAACTGGTCAGGCCGAGCGGTTTAATTCGGGGATCTTGATTCGTTACGATGTCGCCACGTCCGGCATTGCCACCCATATTATAATTTGCGATCACCTGCGACAAAGAAGCGACAGTTCCGTCGGCTCCATACGGGGCATGGAGCGCAACGTTACGGAGCGAGGGAGTGCGGAATTTTCCAATGTCGCTCGAATCGCCGGTGACCGCTGCGCGTCCGGGATCGACACCCTCCCGGAGCGTATCGGCCACCGTATCGAACCCGTATCCACCATTTGGTACACCGGGTACCGTGGATTCAAAGGTTCCCGTCCGGTAATAATTATTATCGGTAAAGATATTAGCTGCCGCAAACGAGGCTTTGGAACCGAGATTATTATGGCACTCGGAGCAATTCGTTTTCGTGGTGTCGAAAAAGAGATTCATCCCGCGAATGGACGAGGAATCCATCGCGGCAGTGTATCCATTCACATATTGATCGTAAGGACTGTTGCCGCTGATAAGGCACCGCTCGAACGTTGCAATAGCCATTGCGATGCGGTCGAGCGTGATCGTGGGATCGCCAAAGGCCTGCGTGAACATGGCGGTGTAAACCGGATTGCTTGCAAGGATGGGGAAGATCACGGTCGTATCTCCTTGCAAATCGCCTTTTTTCTGAACGGCAATTTCCACTTGATCTTCAAGTGTTTGAATGTGGCCGTCCCAGGTGAGCACGGTATCGTAGCCGACATTCATCAGTCGCGGGACATCTCGCACGGGCTGCGACTGGACACCAAATGCCCCGCTATGGGAACCAATGCCCTGAGCATTACCGGAAGCGAAACTGACATAAACATCATGGCACGAGCTGCACGATGTTTGACCATCGCCACTGAGCGCCGTTTCATAAAAAAGCTGACGGCCCAGCACGAATTTTTCCTGCGTGATCGGATTATTTGCCGGAGTAGGCGGCGCAGGCCATCCTGGCGGAAGCACCAGCGGAGTGCTCAAGGTATGGGCAGGCAGCGAAAGCGGGGCTGGCTGCCGAAAGGCAACCAAGCTAACGACTGCAAGAACCGCAGCAGGAAGAAGTAAAAACCTTCCCGTACGGAGCGACCGCGCAAGAATGCGAGAAGAAGAAAACGACTGACCGACACTGACCTTAGACATAAATTGCTCTCTTTCTAAAAAAGTTTTTGAAAACCTATGCTTATCCGAATACTTATGCTAATCCGAAAATCTATGAAAACCTTTCTTGATCCGTTTACTCTCAATGTTGAATAACGATGTTACGTGCAACCTGGTTCTGCCCCTCGGCAACAAATTCGAGTTGATATGCCCCATTGGCAACACCGGTTAAATCCACTTTGAATGGCTGCCCGTTCGTGACAAGCGTTCGGCGCCAAACGACTTCACCCGTTTCAGAAATGAGGCTTGCTTCGGTCGCTCCATTGAGATCGGGGCAGGAAACAGTTAAAATACTCGATGCCGGGTCGGGATAAACAGAGATCACTTCCGATGGTTGATTTGTGCTTGCTACGCTTAACGAAGGTATCATCTCCGCGAGCGGGCGGCGCCACACGCCGGAAGAGGCAGTGCCTGCAAGAAGTTCATTTCCTTGCACGGTAAGAGAGATAACGTTTGTATCGCTTAATCCTAAATTTTCGCTTGCCCAGGTTGCACCGCTATCGCTGGTGAGAAAAATTCCGGCGCTATCGGTCGCAACGAATAATGTCGTTCCGTACGATGCAAAACACGTAACATATCCCTTCGGCGGAATGGAGGTATCTTCGGCAGGGTGCCACGTCATTCCGGCATCGTCAGAAAAGAATATGGATCCTGTATAGTGAGGGTACGATCCGCTTGTGCCTACCCAAAATCGGGTTCCAGCTATCCCAACACATTGAACGGAAGGCTGGTACTTATAGGAAGTTCCATTTTGCGTCAAAAACTCGTTCGATAAGGCCCAAGTATTTCCATTAGAATAGGAAGTATAGATGCCCACGCTTGTCGCAGCGATAAGTGTGGACTGTAGGCTCTCCATTCCAAGGACAACAATTTCCGTATCGGCGGAGACCTTTGGCTGGGTCCATTCCGTCCCTTCGTTTGTCGATTCGAAAAATCCAGCAGTGTAGTTAAAAGGATAGCCTCCCGCAATCAGATTAGGTCCGCTTCGAGTAAGGGCGTTAATGTCAAACCCATTGATCAACGTGTCTGCATTCCAGGTTTCTCCCCAGTCTGTCGATGAAAAAAGAGATGGGGAATTTTGCCCTCCCAGTGTGCCTACAAAAAGAGTGTTGCCATCGATCAAAAGGGATCGAATATTATAATTTGTCATTCCATTTAGTTTGGACTGCCACGTAGCACCATTATCCACACTAAAGAATAGACCCGTATTCGCTCCGGCCATTATTGTGTCACCGGTGCTCGCAATAACATTAACGCTGGTATTACTAAGTCCCTGACTGCATTGCGACCATGTCTGTCCGCTATCGAAAGAGCAAAACATGCCTAAGCTATACATGCCTGCGAAAATCACGTTATTATTGAAAGCAAGCGAACTGATTTCGACGCCGTTTGACAATCCGGATTCAGAAATTTGCCATGTTGTTCCGCTGTCTGTACTTTTATAAATGAGACCACCATTAGTACCGGCGAAGAGTTCAGAGCCGACTGAAGCTAAGCATTGAATAGAAGCGAATGACGAAACGGGCGGGCTTGAGGTAGTCCATGTTGCGCCAGAGTTTGTTGAGCGCAACACACCGGTGGCACCGTCATCGACAAAAAGTATATTGTTGATGTTGGTCATTGCAAGAATATCCCATGAGTTGTTGCCATTCGATGTGGAGATTACATTCCAGGTCAAGCCATGATCGGTCGTTTGAGTAATCCAATTGCCAGTGAAGTACGTGGCGGAGTCGACGGTTAAGACTGCATGAGGATTTGAAAATTTCGTGAGATTAGTATCGAGAAGTGTCCATGTATTACCATCATTTGAGCTGATATAACTATCGGAACCATTAGGAATGAAAAGTGTGTGATCATCCGATCCTAATGCTTGAACACTAAACGAATGTGGCAATCCCGTCGAAACGGAACTCCATGTTGCTCCACTATCGGTTGATTTATAAACACCATTCCCATACGTTCCAGCAAAGATATTGGAACCGCGAGTAGTAAGTGGTTCAAAGTAGGAACTTGCTGGTAATCCATTACTTTTTCTCTGCCAACTCGTACCCGAATCCGTCGATTCGAATACTCCACGACCCGTTCCAATGAAAATATTATTTCCAAATGGTGTAATACAATAAACCCACCCCCCATACGGCCCATTCGTTTGCACCCACTGCGCTGGCGCCGCGCTCGTGTGGAGCGCGGCGGAGCATAGGATCATCGAGAGGCAGAAAAAGCGTTTCATACGAAAATTTCTTATCGCTGGAGCACGATCGGTATTGATTGTTGTATATTGCTCGAACGAAGTACAAGGCGATAGGAGCCATTGCTTATGCCGGAGAAATTAAGCTGCAGTTTGCCATCGGAGTTAAGCGATTGGTGCCAAATCGTTGCTCCGTTTTCGGAAACAAGCGTTGCATCGGCCGAGCCGCTGAAATCAGGGCATTCAATGTTGACGGTGCCGGAAGCGGGATTCGGATATGCCGAAAGATCACCGGAGACCACGTAACCATCTTCGACAATAGCAGGCGGTCCCGGATCCTGGAAGTTCGGATTATTGATAAACGATGAATCTGTCAGGCTTTGCAGAAACGCAAGAAGGTCGGTTTCGTTTTGCGACGTCAAATGGAGGGGAGTGAGTCGAGGATCGACATTGGAACCTCGGGCAGCAGCGCCATTATTATAGTTCTCTATCACGTCTTCGAGAGAACCCACAGACCCATCTGCTCCGTAAGGGCCATAGATCCCAACATTGCGGAGTGTTGGAGTGCGGAATTTCCCAAAGTCAAGGGAATCCAAGGTAACATCTTCGCGTCCGGAATCGATTTTCCCATGTTGGTAATAGAGCAGCACGGAACCGGTAGCGTAGAAGTCATTATCCGAAAAAAGGTTACCGACAGCATTCGTGCTAATTCCATTCACGCCGCCATGACATTGGGAACAATGATTATTCGTATCGAAGAACAAGGTCATTCCGCGAATGGCGGAAGCCGAGAGCGCGGACGTATTTCCATTTAGATACTGGTCGTAGTAACTATTACCGCTGACGAGGCAGCGCACAAAGGTTGCGATGGCCATGGTGATACGATCCACGTTGATCGTGGGATCCCCAAACGCATTAGTGAACATCGCCACATAAGCCGGGTTGCTCGAAAGCTTGGTAAAGACTTCATTCGTATCGGCTTGGAGATCGCCCACTCGGAGGAGTGCCATCTGAGCCTGTTCTTCCAGCGTGTGCGCATGCCCATCCCAAAAGAGCACGGTGTCGTATCCAACGTTGACGAGCCGGGGTGCATGACGTATCGTGCTGGAAACCCCGAACGCTCCCGGCATCCCCGGAATAGTGTCGGAAAAACTTAGCGCTTGCTGATGGCAGGTTCCACACGATGTTTTTCCGTCCCCGCTCAACGCCACTTCATAAAAAAGTTGACGGCCAAGCGTGAATTTTTCCCGCGTGATCGGATTATCTGCCGGAGTGGGCGGCGCAGACCATCCCGACGGAAGCACCAGCGGATCGCTTAGTGTATGGGCCGGCAATGAAAGCACGGCTGGTTGTCGAAAGGCAACCAAGCTAACTATCGCAAGTAATGCGACGGGTAGAAGTAAGAATGGCGCGCTGCGGCGAGAATGAAGCAATAGACGGGAAGATACACGAGAAAGACCGACCGAAAAACTGGACATAATACGCTCCTGGTAAAAAATATGAAGAAAGTAAATCCTCTCAGTAGTTAAAACGCACAGGGTCGCTTGGGTTACAAAAAAATATAATGAATAATTCAACATTCTTTTCAGAGTTTTCATGAACTCTGAAAATCTCATCCAATAATTTATCCAGATTATCTATCCAGATTTCAGATAAGAATTTTCTCATCATATTCTCATTGTATTCTTATCTTTTCTGCCGTATGTTTGTGGTGATGCGCTCTCTGTCACTTCCTTCGGGAATTTTTGGAATCATCAAAACCTGCCCCGCGTTACCGAATAACTATTTCATAAAGCACACGTTAAATTACAAACTCCATTTCAGTTATCTCTGCTTCGTTGCGGTACTATTTTCTGCTTGCAGCAAGAGCACCAGCCCACCAAATGTTACATCCACCGCTGTACCTGTTTTTGACTCCACCTCGTTCCCGAATAACGAGAATTTTGAGGTGAATGGACTGCCCTCTTTAGATGGCTGGGTTTTTCATCCATCTATCCCAGGTGACACGATCACGTTTTACGATGTCAGTGAAGGGGATTATGTTCCTCCCGGCGATACTGCCTCCTGGTCCATATCGTTGCGTAAAAGCGATGTGCCACCGATCACGAATAACGTTACCAAGAGTTTTATTCATTGCTCTAGTGGCATTTATTCGCTTACAGTATGGCTGAGAATGAAGAAAGTTCTCGATTCCGCGCAGGGATATAACCCCGTGGGGTGGGTTGGGATCGTAAAGCACAGTGGAGGCGTATTAGATACGACCAGTGTCTCCGCCGGCGATAGCACAGGTTGGAACCCCGTTACGGTGCTTGATACGCTTTCTCTTCTGCCAACCGATACGGTTGCGCTGATGATCGCGTCGGGTATGTGCGACAGTAGTTGTCATGGTAACCCCTATTGGTACGACGAGATCACTTTTAAAAAGCTCCCTTAATATTATTCAGCAAAGAATAGAGACTATGAATAAATTACTATTTGCTATCGTTTGCATTGGTAGCCTTGGGTTATTTTCTTGCAAGAGCACCACCACTTCAGCACCAACCTCACCTACCCGTTTTCCGCTGATAAATACGAATTTCGATTCGGGCGGAACACATGGTTGGAATGGCTGGACCTTTCGCCATACGTTCGATACCACCGATTTTGAGCAGGATGCCCCTCCTGGTGGTGGAACATGGGGGTTCAAGCTTCACTCTGTCGATTTACCTACTCAATCCAATAACATTATTCAAGGCTTCACAAATCTGTCGTCCGGCGTGTACGAGTTCACGCTCTGGTCTCATACCAAGTATGTGTTTCCTGACAGCATTTTTCACCCGGCGTGGATGTCAATCATAAAAGAAAGTGGAGGTGTGACGACTACTGTAACGGATTCTCTCACCGATAGTCTTGACTGGTTTCCTCAGACCATGGTGGACACGTTAACGTTGCTTCCTACTGACTCTGTTACGCTTGAAGTTTCCAGCGGATTAGCGATCATACATGGGAACCCCACCACAGTCGATGATTTTACCTTTGCGAAACTTCCGTAAAGGCAAATGGAGAAGTTGATGGAGGAATTATTCCTTCACGAATCGCTTCACGAACGAACTTCCATCCGAAAGTTGGAACGAAAGAACATAGCTGCCCGGTGCAAACTTCGCTAACGCCAGCTTTGTGTTTTGTCCGACGTTGTTAGCTGCATAGAGAACGGCCCCACGTTCGTCGGTTATCTCAATTCTGGCAATGTAATTGCCGGTGGAAGAATAATCTATCGAGATATAGTCCTGTGCCGGATTCGGATAGATCGAACAGGTAGTTGCTGCGGGCGATTCACCAACTCGGGAGAGTGGGGAGTATGTTTGAACTGGTTCTGAGATCGTGATATGTCCAGAGGTGGGGCCAATATCATCTGTTGCAACGATGCCATAATAATTGGGGCCAACTGTATAAGGATATACTGCTGTCAAGGTACTATCAATGGTAACGAAATAGGCATACGTGCCTTTGGGATAATCCGGCGTTACGCAAAAGCGGCCATTGCTTTGATCGAGATCGCCAAGGCCGGCGACGTACTCGAAATCTTCGATATAATACCCCAGCGGATATTGCGTGGATACCGGAGGGCCATACTGAGAAGCGTTTAGGACCGTTCCATTGGGCAAGGTTGTGCGCGTTGTTATGGAACGTTTTTGATAGCTCGACTTCATTCTGCGAATGCCGCCGGAGCCATCGGTATTGGAATAACCATACGCTCCGTAGATGGGAAACCCATCGAAGGCATATCCAATGATCGGGGAATGATGAAGGGAATCTTTATCATCGTAGATGCAAACAGGATTCAGATGATGATGGTACTCTCCGTTCGGCGCGGGATGCCCGAGACAGGAATCGAAACTCGAACCCTCCACAACGATCGCATTCTGGTCCCAGACGCCGGCATTTTGGTACGAATTGGCATCTTTGGCGTTAAACATGCTGACACCATTCGACCAAATGCCGATATGGCCAAGTGGAGTAGCCGTCGGGGTGCCGGTATTCGCGATTGGGAACCTGGTGATCTTAAAAAGGAAATTTTGATTCACCGGTGTATTCGGATCGCCGGGCCACGGGCCAATATCATACGAGGGAATGCCTGTGCACGTGAGATACACATTGCTATCCGAATACTTCACCGATTGCACATCGGTGGGATAACTGCCGTAGCCCGTCGCGCCGGTGGTGTTAACGACCCAGCTCACAATGCTGGGCGAAGTGGGTTGCGCCATAACCGGAATGGCAGAAAGAATGATCGAGCACAGAAGGATCAACAAGAAGAAGCGATTTTGCATAATTCAATAATAGAATATCTGTTAGTTTAACACCTCTTGGGAAATTTCATAACGCCGGAAATCGCTGTATCCGTTTCGTACTATTTCACGCCAATTCCGAGCATTCGGTCGCCAAAAATGCCGAATGTCTTGGTTATAAAATAATTGGGATATTGGAGCGATTTCTTTATTGCTTTATCGAACGCACTGCCTCGCAGAGTAATGGTCGATGGCGGTTTTATGCGCTGAATGATCTTGATATCGGAATATCCTGCATTTTCCAGAATCTTTCGAAGTGTTGCGGGCGTGAATTCGTTAACATGATACGGTGGCATCTGCATTTTGCGAGGTTTGCCGAGCAGTTGTAGTCCGATCGCGGCGGCGCGGCCGATCAGGGAATTAAACACGGCTGGAACTTCCACCGCAACCACGCCCGATGGCTTCAGCATCGTGTGCGCTTTTTTCAGCATGGGCAGCGGATCGACGAAATGTTCGAGCACATCGCCCATGAAGATCACATCGTAGGTATTTGGTGAGGCATTCCAATCTTCGAACGAGCTTTGTGTAACATCCAGCCCGAATTTTGTGCGGCATGTTTCTGTGCCGAGAGCAGCGAACTCAATTCCGCTGGCATCATACCCATGCGTCTTAGCATAGTTCAGGAAATACCCCATGCCGCAGCCGATCTCAAAGAACTTTCCGTTCGGCTTGAATTTTTGTATTGCGCCGAGGATCGCTGGGAATTTTACAGAGCCTTTGATCGCGGCGGTCTCGTAATCGGTGGAGGCATGTGCGCCGAAATCCGCGCCATCGAAAAGAAAATATTCATCACTGTACATGAGGCGCAGATCGTCCTCGGTTGGGCGCGGATCGAGAAAAATAAATCCGCAGCGCGTGCATTTCCGCGCATCGAAGCGCTTGTTTTGGAGGAAATAGTACATCGGAAATGGCTTAGAGCCGGCATTTCCGCAGACAGGGCAGTTACTGGTGGTTAATGTCACGCACGGTTAACCACAATTTTTGCAGAACGGGTTCACTTTCGCGAATTGACCATCGAAAGGACGAACCCACCTAAGATCAGAACCATATTCGCGCTGACGAGCGCGGTGTATCTATGATGCAGCGAATCGAACTCGCTTTTTGCTTCGATGTATTGTGCGGTTTGCTGTGGATGGTCGAAATCGCCGATAGTGGAACGCAGGGCGTTCATGCGGTCTGTGGTTTGGATGGAATAGATCCAAAGAAGGATCATCGCAACGAAAATAGCGGCTGATTCAGTCAGGCGAAGCGCACGCGCACCATCATTCCAGTTCAATGCAAGCAGAATGAGAGAAGAAGCAAGCGCAACGATCGCGCACACCCATTCGATGTGGTTCATTCTGGTAAGGATGACGCCATTAACCGTTCCCGCCAGCGTCTTCGATGGAAGCTGCTGAAAGATCGGTCCCGCAACGGCATAGCCAAGCATGATAAGCGCCCCGAGCCAAAGCCCAAGAGAGAGCGATTTGAGGATGGAAAGCAACATGCTTTAATATTCGTCCTTTCGATCCATTATTTTTGTGATCCAAATGGTTTTCGATGCATCCTCGATCTCGTAGATTACCCTATAATCACCGGTGCGGATTCGGTACAGGTTTTGGAATCCCTTCAATTTCTTTACGCCAGGCGGACGGGGATCGGAGGAAAGCCCATCGAGATGGGGTGCAATCTGTTGCTGAACAAGAATCGGAAACTTGCGCCAATTTCGTATGGCGGCAGGCGTGAATTTAAGCTCGTACACGGCGAGAGGCTTCTTCCATTTCGGCCTTTAGCTCGCGCCATGGTACACTTGGCTCTTTCGGTTCATTTTCTGCTTCAAGCCCATCCAAAAAGTCCCGCCATTCTTCGCCCCATTGAGCTAGATCGACCTGAGCTGCTACCCGAGCGCCCGTATCATCGGTGACGTATTTAATGCCTTTCATACCTACAATAACCCCGAAGCTAATGAAAAATTCCTACGGTTGCAGCACAATGGGAATTTGCTGCGAGGCGCCATTCATGCGGACAATGGCCCAATACGCTCCCGGAGGCATGTTGGCGGCGTTCCAGGTGAAGGTATGCTCGCCGGCAGATAACTCACCCAACCCCGCGGAGGCGGGGAACAGCCGCGCAACCTCTGTGCCGAGAAGGTTTACGATCGTTACTTCCGCCGCTCCGCTTTCGTGCGAGGTGAAGGAAATGGTGGTGGATTGGGTGAAAGGGTTGGGGTAGGAGGTAAGCGAAGTTTGTACCGGTGCTTGTGTCTCAACGGCGCTCGTGTTTAACATTTCGGATAGGGGGCGACGCCAGACACCGCTATAAGACGTACCCACAAACAAATTATTACCGCAAACTGCGAGAGAAAGAACATTAGAATCTCTCAAACCAGTACTGACGGAATTCCATTTTGTGCCATTATCAGTGCTAAGAAAAACGCCGCTGTCATTTCCCACAAAGACATTCGTTCCAGCCACCGCGAATCCATTTATAGAAGCAATCTCCGGCAAACCTGCATTCGCCAAAGTCCAGCTTGTGCCATTGTTGGTCGAAATAAAGACACCACTGTCTGATACAGCAAAGAGATTCATTTCGCTCGCCCCAAATAATAAATAAGGCAACGCTGTCAAGCCGGAATCGTCAGATGCACTCCAACTTAACCCATTATTGGTCGAGAGATAAACGCCACGATAGCCGTAGGTACCAATTACAGCAAAGATATTATCTCCACTAACTGCAATTGGACCGACAGTCGCTCCGTATGAGCTGGCGATCACCGAGTCAACTGCGGTCCAGCTTGATCCATCGTTACTAGATCGAAAAATGTATGCACCTGTAAATCCCTCAGTTCCCGCAAATAAATTATCTCCGCTCGCCACAAGCGCAGTGACATCATCATTCGTCAAGCCATTACTGACCGAAAAAAAACTTACGCCGTTGTCGGTTGAAAGAAACACGCCTTGGTCGTTCCCCGCGAAAATATTCGTGCCGATCACTGCAAGGGATGCAGCAGCAGTCAGGCCGAGGCTAGGGGCTACCCAACTTGCGCCATTGTCTGTCGTTGAAGAAATGCCGCCGGAGTATGCCGCAAAAAGATTAGTGCCGCTTACTGCAAAGGCATTTACATCAGTGCTTGCCAAGCCTTTACTTGGTGCCTCAGACCAGCTTGCGCCATTATTGGTTGATAAAAAAACGGCTCCGCTTTTATACACAAAAAGATTCGTGCCCCACACCAAAGGAAGACCGGGAAAATTTGAGCACAATGTCCAGCTTTCGCCTAAGTCCGAAGATGAAAAAACGCGGTTTGCAGTACCTGCAAAAAGAACCGAATCAATGGCCGCAAGACCACCGATCGAAGAGCTATTCAAGCCAGCGGGCACCCAGCTAAACCCGTTATTCGTTGATAGATATACTCCACTGTCCCCGGTTCCTGCGAAGAGATTCGCGCCAATCTCCACAAAGGAATTTGCAAACCCGCCGGGCAGGCCGCTACTCGCTGCAATCCAGCTTTCGCCGATGTTAGAAGAGAAAAAAACGTTAACCCCACTACCGTATTCTGTCTCTGCAAAGAGACCCGTACCAATCGACGTGAGGGCAATGACGATTGCTGTGGTGTTCAATCCATAATCTGCCTCAATCCAGCTTCCACCATTATCTGTAGAGACAAACACACCATTGCCAACTGCTACAAAGAGGTTCGTTCCGCTTACCGCGAGGGCTGTAACAGTAATGCCATAAGTATCTGTTAAACCGTTATTGACAGCCGTCCAGCTCTTGCCACTGTCAGTTGATCGAAAAACGCCCCCACCGTAATACTGCTCATAGCCGGGAGACGTGCCCGCGAAGAGATTCGTTCCAACCACTGCAATCGCTGTCACACCACTATAACTGGTGTTCGGCAAGCCGTTACCCGCCCAAGTCCAGGTTGTCCCACTATCGGTCGAGCGGTAAACTCCATCTTGAGTTCCTGAAAAGAGACTGGTTCCCATCGCAGCGAAACACGTAATACCAACTCCATATGGTCCACTACCTCCATAAGGCCCATTCGTCTGCACCCACTGCGCGCTTACGTTCGGTGCGAAAGAGAGCGCAATTAAAAATATGAAAATTAGTTTCGTTATCATGGTAGCGTTGCATTATTACATGAAAAACAATGGATTTATCTCCTTGCGCACGGAACGGCTGCATTTCTGGTGCCGTTATATCTCTAAGAGAAAATTTTAAATCGTTTATTTATGAAACGCACATTTGTGATATATAATCCCTACCCCGGCAGGGAGCTTCTTCCTCTTGAGCGCAGCCACGGAGATCAAATGCACATGTACCTAGCTAATAATTTCACGGACGGTAATCAGCCACCGATTTTCGAGGGGGTGTATGAAATCATGACTGATGAGAAGCGTAGTATCTACGATATTCTCGAAGAGCTCAAGTCTCCCTCGCTAATTGACACGCGTGACATATTAAAAATTGTGCGTGGGGAAATAGTGAGTTCCATGTAGGATCCTTTATCGGCTTTACTAAAGCTTTTTGAATTTTTTCGGTTGAAGAACGTGTTTTTTTAAATTATAAACTCGCTTAACTATGGAAGATTTGATATTCGGTTATGAAGTCTCTTTTCGAAGAGAAGGCGGATTAAGTAAAGAAGATAATCAATTTATAACCTTCATAACTGAAAGGATCAAAAAATCTGACCCACTCAAATTAGTAGGGAAGGATTTGGCCAATTCCTATATGCTCTATCTTCTCTATAGTAATCCAATCGGGATTGTTAATGCTGCCATTCGTGCTAGAATGGAGATAGAATACTATGGAAGTGACGCACCCGACGGCTTAGAGATTTTGCTCTACAATATTTGGACTCAAAGCTTCAAGAAGGTCGCTTTGACTTAGTAACCCAATAAGTCACGGTTCAGACAATTATTTTTCAGAAACACTTGACATTGCGATTTTTAGTGCGTATATTAGCATTTGCTTTGATGGGCACCTGTTGGCAATTATGAAGTATGAATTATGAAGTATGAATGGGGGGAAATTAGTAAGAAGTAAGAGTTGAGAAGTAAGAAAATGAGGGAAGAAGTTCATTGACAATTCACGGCGTTCGTTTTCTTTGCGGAAGCATGCTGTGGATAACTATTTTACGAAATGGTGAATCTGCGCTGATTCCGCCAGAGTTCATGAACTCCAAATGCAAAAAAAAATATTTCCATTGTCATTCAGACAAATGGATGCTCAGTTTGACTCTGGGTCACCGCGAAGGATGGTTGCGGAATTATACACACTCTGGCCTCGTTTTGCGGACTTCAAATTGAAAAACGGTCTCAAACGGGGACGTCGCATGGGCGATCGTGCGACTTGGCTGCCGGATGCTACTATAGCGCGCGGTATCGGCAGCATCATAATTAGCGCTATTATACATATCATGCCAGTTACGAAAGAAAAGAAGCAGCCATTTGCTGCGAAATTCGGCAAAGCGCCGAACGATACGGGGAGCGCGGAAGTCCAGATCGCCATCCTCACCGAACACATCAATTCACTCACACCGCATTTCGAGAAGAATCCCAAAGATCATCATGGCCGCCGCGGGCTGCTGAAGATGGTCGGCCAGCGCCGCAGTCTGCTCGATTATCTGGCGAAGAAGGACCTCAATAAATACCGCGCGCTTATCCAGGAATTGGATATTCGTAAGTAGTGGATAATTGAACAGTGGATAGTGGATAGCAAATAGTTACTACTTCAACTCGATAAAACTATTTCATCCATCGATGCTATCCACATTCATTTATACACGTTTCGTTATCCACCCTCCACTATCCGTTATACACTAACACAATGAACTACGAAATCGAATACGGTCGCGGCAAAAAGATAAGCTTCGACATAGGCCGCTTTGCAAAACAATCCAACGGGTCGGTGATGGTCCGTCTGGGAGATACGATGGCGCTGGTCGCTGCTGTCGCTGCTGAAAAACCGAAAGAGGGAATCGACTTCATGCCCCTGCAAGTCGAGTTCCGGGAACGGGCAGCAGCAGCCGGGAAAATTCCCGGCGGCTATTTCAAGCGCGAAGGCCGCCCGACGGAGAAGGAAATTCTCTCGGCTCGTCTGATCGACCGTCCTATTCGCCCAATGTTTCCCGAAGGCTGGCGGGTGGAGACGCAAGTCGTAGCCACGATTTTCAGTTCCGATCAGGAGCATGACGCCGATACGATCTCTGCAACCGGTGCGTCGCTTGCCCTTTTGCTGTCGGATATACCATTCGAAGAAGCCGTAGCCGAGGTTCGCGTTTCGAGGGTTAATGGCGAGATCATTATCGATCCCACTTTTTCGGAACTCGAAACGGCCGATTACGAATTTGTTGTTGCCGGCACGAAGGACTCGATCCTGATGGTCGAAGGCGAATGCCACGAGATCAGTGAAGCAGATTTTCTGGATGCGTTGCGTAATGCGGCAAGCGCCGTTCGGGAACTGTGCATCGGTCAGGAGAAGATCGTTGCCGAAAGCGGCATTGCGAAGAAGAAGCGCGTTCAGGAACCGAAAGTTATCGACGCCGCACTCGTTGCGCAAATCGTGGAGCATTCCGCCGCGAAATTACGTGAACTTGCACGTACCGTTCTTGCAAAGGAAGAACGGCACGATCAGACCAAGGCGGCATACGAGGCAGCGCATGTGGCGATCACGGAAAAAGTAGGCGGCGAAGAGCAATTCAAGCTTATTGAAGCCGATGTTGACCATATTTTGCATGACATCGAAAAGCGCGAAATGCGCGAGATGATCCTGGAGAATAATGTTCGGTTGGATGGACGTAATACGACGACGATCCGTCCCATTGCCTGTGAAGTAGCAGTGCTTCCTCGTGTACATGGTTCCAGTTTGTTTACGCGTGGTGAAACACAATCGCTCGCAAGCTGTACGCTCGGCACCAAGCGCGATGAGCAATCCATAGAAGGGTTGCAACCGGAATCCACGAAGCGGTTCATGCTGCATTACAATTTCCCATCGTATTCCGTTGGTGAGGTTGGCCGCTATTCGGGAACCGGCCGCCGCGAGATCGGTCATGGAAATTTAGCGGAACGCGCACTCAAAGGGCTTCTTCCAGCCGAAGCAGATTTTCCATATACACTTCGCATCGTCAGTGAAATATTGGAATCGAATGGTTCCTCTTCGATGGCAAGCGTTTGCGCGGGTTCCCTTGCTATGTTCGATGCCGGCGTTCCGCTGAAGAAGCCGGTGAGCGGTATCGCCATGGGCCTTATCAAAGAAGGCGATCGCGTGGCTATCCTTTCCGATATTTTGGGCAATGAAGATCATCTCGGCGATATGGATTTCAAGGTCTGCGGCACACGCGATGGAATCACCGCTTGCCAAATGGATATGAAGATCAAGGGTATTGACTTTGCGCTGCTCGAAAGGGCGCTGATGCAAGCTCGTGACGGACGTATGCATATCCTCGGCAAGATGGATGAAGCGCTTGCCGCGCCGAAATCAGAACTTTCTAAATATGCTCCACGCCTTACGACTGTTAAGGTTCCTGTTGATGCCATCGGACTGGTCATTGGGCCTGGTGGCAAGACCATTCGTCAGATCCAGGCGGATGCCGGGGTCGAGATCAATATCGAAGAGGATGGAACGGTTACCATTGCCGCGCTTTCAGGCGAAGCAAGTGATCGCGCCAAGCAATTTATTCTCGGACTTGTTGCAGAACCGGAAGAAGGCGCGACGTACACAGGCCGTGTTACGCAGGTACGCGAAGGTTTGGGAGCGATTGTTGAGTTCCTACCGAAGAAAGAAGGTTTACTCCACATTTCGGAGATCGATTACCAGCGCGTGGAGAACGTTTCGGATGTCATTCAGGTCGGTGATGTATTCGATGTGAAGCTTATTGCCGTCAAGCCGGATGGGAAGTTCTCGCTCTCGCGTAAAGCGCTATTGCCGGTTCCAGAGGGCTACGAAGAGCGCCCACGCCGCGAATACGGCGGCGATCGCGATGGCGACCGTGGCGGCGATCGTCGCGGCGGAGATCGCCGTGGTGGTGGGGATCGCAGAGGCGGCGGAGATCGCCGCGGTGGCGGTGGTTATGGCGGTGGGGATCGAAGGAGATAAGGCTACAGAATTTGAGCCTTTTCTAAAAGAGGAGGCTCTTTTATTTTATCCCTACCCAAACATCCACCACCGCATTCTGCGGATCGGCGGCGCGCTCATCATAAATTTCAAAATCAGCGAGGAACGCTCGTTCCCCGCCCATTTCGGATGCTGTTGTTGACCAGATCATCTGCCATGTTTCCGGCACAACTTTCCAAACTGGGCCGCTTTCAGAAGTGAAGATCGCATAACGGGCAGATGGAACTTGTTTTGCGACCATTCCCTCTGGAATTGAATCAATGGAAGTTACATTTGCGCCAATCAGAAAGGTGTATTCGCCATTGGCATCCGATTCGTAATCGGTGTACATTGCAATCACGCTCGTATCGGCGCGATTTGGAATTTGCTCAATAATACCACCAGCCATTACGCGCTCCCATTGGTCAGCAATAACGCCTTCGCCGGACATTTCCTTCGCATTCGTAGTACGCGCAGCAATGCCGATAAATGAAAATCCCGGATGATCGACTAATTTTGGAATAGGCATATTATATCGTTATTTGGCTATTACTCCTCATGAACTATATCGGCATAGACGGCCGCTGCGCCAATAATGAGGGTATATAAATGTGGATTTGACTCGACAAGCTCTCTGGCTTCGGAATCAAATTCACACAGAGAAGTAAGATCTGAAATCTCTATTCGGCGAGATGTTGATAGGGAACCAAGATCGAGAGCAAGAAAATGATCGAGATCGGAGCCGCTCAATAGGATTTCCAGGGCATGAAAATCTGGGAAGATACGCTCGCGTTCTTCGATGCTCAGATCGAGGAATTCTTTCAAGGAATGCGGGCTGGCTCCGGCATGAAATTCCAATCCTGCATTGTGAACAAATAGAATCCCGCCGTTATCTGCCTGAAGAATTGCCGAGTTTATACTGCCCGTTGCCCGAAGTATTTTTTCCAATGCGGCTAACGCAGGGATGGATGGACGTGTAGAAGTAATGAGTTGCATGAGCACAAGTCCATCTAAAGTTCCTGGCGTCACGCGACCATCTATTCTTTGCTGTAATGGTTTAGGGACATGTATCTCGGCTTCTTCCGCTAATTCATCAGGAGTTAATGATTCGGGCGCGCGGTAAAAAATATCGCGTGTAGGATCGAAACTTTGTATGGATACATTCAGCGGGGCATCGGCATGGCCGATTGCCGTTAGCATCTTTCCGTTCGTCTCGAATGTAAGAGAAACATCTATTTCTTGCGGCGATATTTCCGTACTATTTTGGCCGATCTTAAATTGCATAGTCGTTTAAAATCTCCAGACAAAATTTGCTACCGGCACAAGCAATGGAAGCGTAAAAAACATAAATCCGAAATCGGAAGAAAAATTTTGGCTTTCGAGACGAAGCGCGCCAAGCAGTGCAAATGCTGTTGGTTCCGTGAGATCGTGGCTCCAGGCTTCGGCGACGAAACGCACGTTTTTATTTCCTGTTAACGGTGTGTCGAATCCGAGGCCAGCACCAAGTCCGCCGGTATAATTGAAGGTGAATGCGCCATACGGTACCACATCGACTGTGACGAGCGTCGAATTCGAGCTCGGAGGCCCTCCCAGAGTAGAAGTGTTCGAATAAACTTTATAGAACAAGAGGCCGGTGAAGCGAGTCTGACTGGGCAATTCATAGGTCAGTGAGCCGAAGAGATGCAGCAAGGTATTATCCGTCGTGAGCCACAGGCAATTTGCGCCGGTGGCAACCGATAAACTCTGATCGTCGTAAAGCGTGAACTTGCCCTGTAAATACCCGAACTGCGAATGAACAGAAACGGTGGGTAAAACGGTAAAGCCTCCGCTAAGTGAAAAAACATCGCCAAATCCATATCCTCCCGTCAGAAATGCAAGTTCCCAAAATCCGAAATAGCCCCCTTCGATCGGCTTGCCGGTGGGCATAATAAAATGCCGGTATCCATCGACGACGGAATCGTCTTGAGCCATGGATCGAACGGGGGTGAAGAGTGCGAGAAGCGAAAGAATCAAGAAAAGTCGTCTCATAACATGAAAAATTATAACGATTGACGAACGAAGTTAATGCTTATGAGTGAAAGTTTCCGAAGATTTGAAATATCATTACAGCATTCCGAGCCGTTTGCGAATGAACCACTCGGAACCAAAGCATACGATAGCCAATGCAAGAAGCGGCCAGCTATTCCAAAGCTCATAGTCACGAGTATTAATGATCTCCCGAGGTTGAAAACGCGGATTTGCATAAATATCTTTCAACAGATTTGCAGCAGTTTCCGGTGTGTAAAATTTACCGCCAGTCCGTTCAGCTAAGGCGCGCAAAATATCGCTTCGCATTCGGGGTTCGGAAAGTTCGATATTGAAATCCCCAACATTAAATCTGCCATCATCCTTACCAAGTTCAGTACCATTCAGAGATGCCGTTCCAACATAACTGTAATCTCCTTTCGGAAGTCCCTGAGGTATGGTTGCTGTGAAACGCCCGTTGCCGACCGCTTCGAGCGAAAGATCCAGAGGTTTTGGCAGAGCGCCCCCGGTGATATGAACGGTAACATCCGCCTGTTCGACGGGTTCCATGCTTTCGTTATACACTTGTCCCAGAAAATCAATACGTTCACCCGCCTGATAGAATTTTCGATTTGGCACTATCTGTACCCGTTTATTCTCTTCTTGAGTTGTAAGCCAACGGACAGCATTTGCTAAAAAAAGATCGAGTGCGCTTATGCCAAGTTTCGAAGAATCTGTTGTTCCCGCATACGCAGCTTCACGACCGAATGTGGTGAGTTTCCATTGCCAAATCCCGTATCCGGTAAGCGCGATCTGCCGCGCCGTGCCGATGGAGCGAGTAATGAGTAGCGGCTCATTCATTTTTACTCCTTGTACTATTGTAGTAGCAAGTGTCCGGCTTTCTGGTAACGCCTCAAAATGCGTTTCTGTCTTAAATAGAGGAGCGAGACCATCCCAGCTTACTGCACCTTGTTCCTCTGGCGGAATATGGAGTATCGGATCCTCGGCTCCCGATGGAGTAAGAGCCAGACTGGCCTTCATCTCTACCTGAGAGGCGGTTCGAGAATCGGCACGAAATGGCATTGCATCGCCAAGCTCCGCAAGTTTTGTGAGGTCGAGCTGGCGGGATGGAATAAATAGCAGGGATCGGCCTTCACGCGTCAAAAGTTCACGTACGAGCGCAATGGATTCTTCCGAAGTGGATGCAATTGGAAATCCTGACAACATGACAAGATCGACTTGTCCCAATTTTTCACGCGTTGGGGTTCCTTCATAAAAGGCGGCGCCTTCTTTCTGAATATACGTGGATAGTTGCAGCGCCGGGGTTGCTGCAAAAAATTGCTGCAAAAAACCCACATCACTCGATGGCGCGCCGGCAAACAGCACAATATGGAATTTATTCTTGAGTACCTTCACATACGTGATACGAAGATTATTTTTATCCGTTGCTTCGCCTGCCAAAACGGAGACTCGTGCTGTCAGCTTTTTCGTTCCTTCCGACCTGGGAGTGTATTGGAAGCTGACATCCTCATCGCCAGTCTGTTGTGAAAGTTCAATTGTTTTTTCGTCTAATTTTTGATCTTCTTCGAACAGTTGAATTGTCAGATGCTCTCCGGGCTTTATGCCGCCATAATGCAGTGTAACATCTACGGGCTGTGCGGCGCCAACCGTAGCGACTTCATTTGTAAAAAGCTCTGTCACAGCTACGTCACGCGGTTCGGTCGAATCGCCTAATCCCACCGCGTAAACAGGCACTCCAAGTTCTTGTGCTGGATAGATCGGGTTTTCACCGGCAGTAAATGCACCATCGGTATAGAGGACGATGGCTTCGGTGTTAGATGTTTTTCGCACGTCGCGTATGGAACGAAATGCGCTTGAAAGGTCGGTGGCTCCAGATTCAGGACGAATGCTATCGACCGGTGTTCGGTTCGGAAAAGGGATTGTCTGATCGCCAACAGTGAATAATTTAATTCTGTCCTGGTCGCGAAGAATATCTTTAGAAAATGTTTGATGGATGCTGCGAACCATTGCTTCGCTGCGTGTCTCAGTGCCGGGTTGCATCGAAAATCCCTTTTCCGGAAGCGTCATGGACTGCGAATTATCCATAACCAGAGCGATGGATGGAGTGATCGTATCGGTGCTGATCGAACTAACAATTGGCTGGAAGATCGCAAAAAGCAAGGCGGCAATTCCCATCGAACGCAAAGCGATGAGTGTGTTCCTTCGCGAGCGTGTTGTTCGCGGAATCGTGTTCCGGTAGGACCAGATGGCCAGCAGTATGCTCGCAAGAAGAATTCCGGCGTAAAGCCAGAAAGAACCTGCGGCTAGATCGAGAGAAATTCTGAGCAAGTAGTGGATTTTGGAGTAGTGGATAGTTGAAAAACGGATAGTGGATAACAGAGAATCGAATGACAGATGGTGCGCATTAGGATGAGTAGCCGATTTACTATCCGTTATCCACTATTTCACTATCCACTATTTAAGGAGCCATTCAAGCTTTTTCGAACGGAGTATTTCGGGCGAAAGTTGCGGCGTGTCATACATTCCTCGCTCTTTTCGCTGACGAAATGCTTCGAACAGGCAAACTGCTGATGCCACTGAGACATTCAAACTCTCTGCCATGCCCATCATAGGAATGTATATTTGTTCGTCTGTTAACGCTGCAACTTCGTTGGAAATGCCACGATGCTCATTGCCTAAAACGAATGCCGTAGGCAGTGTAAAATCATGGTCGTAAAGCGGGGTAGCGTTTGGATCGAGCCGCGTAGCAAGAATATGGAACCCATCGGAATGTAACTGTGAAAAACATGATTGTGCCGAATTATGCCGAATGAGTTCCACCCACTTGTGTGCGCCACTCGATGCCGTGTTGGCTGTTTCCGGAAATTCTTCGATGGTATAAAGCAAGTGAACATGTAGAATGCCCACTGCATCGCATGAGCGAAGAATAGCACTTACATTATGTGGGTCGTGGATGTTTTCGAGTACGACCGTTAGAGTTGGTTGGCGGTGTATGAGCGCCTTTTCTATCTTTGCTCTGCGCTCCGGTGATTTAAATTCATCCATTGCTAAAGGCGGTCAAGAAAATTAGCGAGTGCCGAGGCCCACTCCTTTGGCTTTTCTACTGCGGAAAGATGTCCAGCATCCTTTATTTCTATGAAGGAGGAATTCGTAAGTTCACTTGCCATCTTTCGCATACTTGTGCTTCGTGTCACGCGGTCGCGGTCGCTTCCAATAATGAGAGAAGGAATGAGTATTTTGGGAAGCAAGACGCGTGAATCGCGCCGATTAGCCATTGTTTTGAGGGCTGTGGCTATGGCAGTAGGATTTGCTTCGAGCATCCATCTTCGAATATCTCTTGCGATTTCAGGATCGGTCGTTTCTGTTACGAAATTTGAATAGAGCCGTTCAACAGCTACTTCTGCTCCTCGCTGAAGTGCTTCCTCGGCAAACGCAGCACGGTTTAGCTTTTCTTTATCCGTGTCTGCTTCAGCACGCGTATTTGAAAGCACGAAGGCACGAACAAGATCAGAATTCACACGGTAAAATTCTAATGCTGCATAGCCTCCCATACTTAGCCCGGCAATAACAACCGGTTTGCGTGTATGATGTTCTATTATAGTCCGGAGTTCAAGACCGAAGGAAGAGAAATCCCATTGCAGACGTCGAGTTGATTCTCCGAAGCCCGGGAAATCTATAAGCAACAAGCCAGTATCATCACGGAGCGATTGAAGATTCCGCGCCATCCGTAGCCACATTTCGCTGGAAAACGGAAATGCATGTAACAACACGACAACCTGTTTAGACGCCTTCGTTGCCGGAAGAAACCGCGAGTTGAGGATGATGGAAGGATTATTGAAATTAAGAATGGGTTGACCACTCATAATTGACTCCTTCGATTAAAAGTTAGCCACTGTATTTCGTGTTTAGCTCCCGAATTGCGTACTAACGATCGTCAGCTCACTTGGGTAACGAATAGAGCCGATCGGTGTGGACATCGTGGGTTGAGCTTTGAGTTGCACTTGAGAAACGCCACCATTCCCCGAAAGCGCGAGTGCAAGTTTCACCAATTGGTCATAGCCCTGGTTGACAAAAAATTGTTTGAGATCGACCGTTACGGCCAGCGGAATGATAGTTGTTGTGCCACCCGGTGGGACACCGACGGGAGCGCCGATGTCGCCTGAGATGGTTGTTTGTCCGTTCAATAGCAGCCGCCAGGGAAAATCGGTTACTTTAAATGCGCTGAGCATCGCAGATTGAGACGGCGGATTCGGATTTTTCGCTGCTACATCGAGAATAAACGTGAGCGGGAATTTTCCCGATCCGAACGCGCTTGCGAGATTAATGCCATCCATGACGCTAAAATCTGAGGCGCTGTGCTTATTCGTAAGATCGATACCGCATAGCCGTACCTGCTGCACATCGTTCAATTTGAATTGAATTCTCGAAAGATTGGTAAGGGCATTTAGCGTTGCACACGAATTAAGGTTTGCCGAGAGTACGCCCGCTCCAATAAGCAGTGCAGCAATGGCGCCAACGAGTCGGGGTTGTTTGAAAAATTTCATAGATGAATTAGGGTGGATTAAATGGCAACAGAGAATGTCCAGAACGGCAAAAAGATTCACGAAATAAAAACCATAATTACTCTTGAACCTTAGCTTGACATCGAGCGCAAGAATTCTTTGTTGGTCTTCGTTCCCCTCATTCGATCGAGCAGGAATTCCATTGCATCGACGGGCTGCATGTCAGCAAGGAGTTTACGCAGGATCCATGCACGGTTAAGGTCCTCTGCGCTGAGCAGCAACTCTTCATGTCGCGTTCCGGAAGCATTCACGTTGATGGCAGGAAAAATTCGGCGATCGGAAAGTTTGCGATCTAATTGAATTTCCATATTTCCAGTGCCTTTGAATTCCTCGAAGATAACTTCGTCCATGCGTGAGCCTGTTTCGACAAGCGCCGTTGCAATAATGGTGAGCGATCCGCCTTCTTCGATATTGCGGGCAGCACCAAAGAATCGTTTTGGACGATGTAGCGCCAAGGCATCGACACCCCCGGATAATATCTTACCAGAATGGGGAATAACAGTATTATGAGCACGAGCAAGGCGTGTGATGGAGTCCAGCAGGATTATTACATCGAGTTTAGATTCGGTCAGTCGTTTCGCTTTTTCAATGGCCATTTCAGCTACTTGGACATGCCGCTCGGCAGGTTCATCGAATGTCGAGGCCACGACTTCCGCCTTGACCGAACGCTCCATATCGGTCACTTCTTCCGGGCGTTCGTCGATCAGGAGTACGATCAGCTTTGCGTCGGGGTGATTACGAGCGATAGAGTTTGCTATTTTTTGCAGGATGACTGTTTTTCCAGATTTTGGCGGCGAAACTATCAACCCACGCTGTCCAAATCCGATTGGGCAGATGATATCCATGATGCGCATGCTGTACTCGCCGGGGGATGTTTCGAGCAACATATGCCTATTCGGGTAGAGGGGCGTCAGATTATCGAAGAGTGCGCGATCTCGCGCCATTTCTACTGGCAGATAATTAAGCTTATCTACTTTGGAGAGGGCGAAAAAACGCTCACCGGGTTTTGGTGGGCGGACGGTTCCTTCGATCGTATCGCCGGTTCGAAGTTTTAATTTTTGAACTTGAGACGGAGAAACATAAACGTCGTCTGGTGAGGGAAGATAGTTATAGTCCGGTGAGCGGAGGAATCCGTATCCGTCGGCGTGCAATTCGAGCGTTCCAGAAGTGGGAGCGCTCGATTCTTCTTCGACGACTTTTCCATTTGTTGTCGGAGCCGCAGTTGCTTGCAGCTTGGATGCATCGGATTCGAGAATGCGAAAGATGAGTTCCTGCTTTCGCATATCCGCGTAGCCTTCGATGCCAAGGTTTTTTGCAAGATCGTTCAATTCGACGATCTTTTTTGTTTTTAGTTCTGCTGCGCTAAGTAGTGCCATAATATATTGAAGGGATAGCGGTTGAAGCCCGCATGTGCTTATTGCTTCGAAAGTCCGGATGGCAAAAGCCACTCTGACTCACAAAATGTGTGGTTAAATCAATTGGGTTGACGTTCTTACAAGCCGGTGGATGGTGCCAAGAGCTTGATTAGGAAGTCGGTAACAGTTGGCGAGTTGCGAATCTGTTGCTGTTTCGGCAACTACGCTTTCAGACCAATGATCGAAGGAGTTCGTTCAAACTGAGAAATTCAAATAGGCTCCGGTCACCGTGATTGCAATAAAGGAAAATATCAAGTGATTCTCACAGAAGACCGTCGGATGTTGGTCTTGGGATCGGAGGGTTTGGGCACGAGCGTTTCGGAGCTTCGGAATGGCTCTAACCATACCTGTAGTCGCATTATTCTACTAAAGATCACCATAGTTTCAGGTGATAGACTTATTGTCTTTTACGCCCGTCAAACGTCTAAAACTGAGTTTGTTGCTGGAAAGTTCTCTTAGAAATTCGCCGACGACAAAATGGGAGCCTGAAAGAAGGAGTACGTTTCCTGGAGAAGCATATTCCATTGCCATCTGAATGCCCTGGATAACGCTCCCGCCATTTTTAGATGGAATCCCAATGGAGGCAGCAAGAGAAGCAAGCTCGGCACTCGGCAGTGCTCGTGGAGTATTTGCTGAAACAGCTATAAAATCCTCAGAAATATCTTTTATTAAATGGAGGACTTCGGCGACATCTTTATCCCGCATAATCCCCAAAATTACTATTGGCCGGACATTCATTTCATCGAAAAATTGCCGAATGGACTGAATTGCTTCAGGATTATGACCCACATTGAGGAAAAGGCGGAGATTTCGCTCACGCAATTCTGGCCATTCAATTTCTTCGAGCCGGCCGCGAAGTCCGGTTAGGTGGGATATATCACGTATTGCCTTTGTAATTATTTCGTCAGAAAAATTGATAGGGCATCAAACTCAACGTTGTGCGAACCGTCTGTAAATTCTCTATTTGATGTGCTCCGGGGAAGGCCGGTTCCCATACCTCGTTTTCGGATAGACTTGCTTTGACATTGCGCACAAATGTAATGGGTGATCCGACCACCATAGCATGATTCATAAAAATCGATTCTAGTTCTGGCAAGCAATTCACTATGGCCGGGACACCTGGTTTGAAAATTCCCGCTTTTTCTCTCGCAATGTCTTCCAGCGTGGGACCAAGCTGCGCATGATGATCATGCCCGATCGAGGTGATGACCGTAGCGAGCGGTCGTTCAAGCACGTTCGTAGCATCTAATCTGCCTCCCAGCCCCGTTTCAATGATCGCAATTTCGACTTTGTGTCGAGCAAAATGATCGAACGCCATTGCCGTAGTCACTTCGAAAAAAGTGGCTCGAAGCTCTTCCACTCGCGGCCATATTCGTTCGAGGAAGTTCGCCACTTCCTCTTGCGAGATCATTTCGCCATTGATGCGAATGCGTTCCCGAAAATCCACCAGATGTGGCGAAGTGTAAAGCCCCGTTCGTTTTCCGGCAACTTGATGAACTGCCGCAAGCATAGCAGCCACGCTGCCTTTGCCGTTCGTGCCGGCAATATGGATCGAATCAAACTTACGCTCCGGATGCCCAAGCTCTTCAAGCAATGCTCGGATATTATCCAGTCCGAGTTTCATGCCGAAGAACTCGAGTTTGTAGAGCGCGTCAAGCCGTTCCTGATATTCACTCATACTTCGGCAAGGCGTGATTTCTTCTGCTGATTGGGACCTTTCTTTACAGCTTCCGAGATCAGCGATCGAGCATTCTCCAGCGCGCCTGTCGTTAAAACATCTCCGGAAATAAGCCGCGCGACTTCTTCAACATGTTCTGCATCAGTCAACCTTCGAAGTCGTGACGAAGTCACTCCTTTCACTGCATTTTTCTCTGCTAAATAATGCGAATCGCCGCAAGCAGCGATCTGGGCAAGGTGCGTTATCGCGATAGTCTGGTGGTCTTCCGAAAGTGACTTCATTGCTCGGCCCACTCGCTGAGCCACGCGACCTGATATGCCAATATCGATCTCATCGAATATAAGAAGCGGCATCCTGTCAGCTTTGGCGAGAACGGTTTTCAGTGCGAGCATGATACGAGATACTTCGCCGCCGGAAGCTACCCGCGTTAACGGTTTTGGAGTTTCACCGGCATTGGTCGAAATGAAAAATTCCACATTATCAAACCCCCTGGCATTCGAAATGAAGCATCCAGTATCCGCTTCCAGTGCCAGAGGCTCATCATTGCTTGCCGCTTCCTGCGTAATTTCAACTTTGAACTGCGCATGCTCGATACCCAATTCTTTCAGGATAGCTACGATCTGCGGTTCCAATTTTTTTGCTTGCTCGATACGGGCTTTCGAAAGCTTCACTGCAATTTTCGATAAGCGCGGACGAATCTCAGCAAGCTCGCTCTCTTTCGATAGGATCCTTTGCTCGAATTCCTCCTCGAACAAAAGCTTTTCTTCGATCTCTCGCTTTTTTTCCAAAACCGCTTCGAGCGTTCCGCCAAATTTCTTTTTTAATCGTTGGATCCCTTGTGCTCGATCTCTCAGTTCCGCAAGCTCTTTGGAGTCAAGCGAGATGCGGCCTGCGTAATCGCTGAACCATCGGGAAAGCTCGCTTACTATTGCTAATGCCGATTTCACCTCGCCGAGCGGCTCTTCAAGCGCCGGATCGACGGACGTGAGCCGTGTTAATTGCTCGCGTACCATTCCTAATTTCTCCGTAGCCGATTCTTCGCCATCGTAAAGTAACTCGTGAATGCTCGATGCAGCACTCTGAAGTTCCTCAGCATTTTCCAAAACCTTCAGCCGAGCTTCTATTGCTTCATCTTCTCCTTCTACCGGATTGATCGCACTAATTTCTCGAAGCTGAAATGCGTGAAGTTCCTGCTCTTCGTCGGCTCTCGTCTTGCGCGATCTCATTTCTGAAATCTCTGCAAGCAATCTCGTTAAGGCGCTGCGAAGATTCCTGAATTCGATTACCGTCGCTTCTAATCCACCAAATTCATCGAGCATCTGGATATGTGTTCCGGCTCTTAGCAGCGATTGATGCTCGTGTTGTCCATGCAGATCGACCAAAATCTCACCCAGCGATTTCAACACCTGCGCGCTCACCGGCGAATCGTTCACAAATCCCCGGCTTGTGCCACGCTGGGTCACTTCCCGGCGGATCACCAGGGCGTCTTGCGATTCTATTTCGTTCTCTGCGAAAAAACTACTGAGTTCCCGATCATTTACGCTATCGAACTCTGCCTCGACGATCGTTTTATCGGCTCCGGCACGTACCATATCCGATGCAGCCCGATCGCCGAGCAGCAAACCGAACGCTCCGAGAATGATCGACTTACCCGCTCCGGTCTCGCCGGTAATGATATTCAGCCCAGCAGTGAACTCGACCGAAAACTCGTCGATGAGCGCGTAGTTCTTTATGTAAAGAGAACGTAACAATTAAAAATTAAGAATTAAGAATTAATAGGAAGGCTATTTCGGAGCATTTAGTGTCCGAGTTCCCTTAAAATTGGAATGGGGACAAATACAGCCCCCATTCTTAATTCTTAATTTTTAATTCTTAATTCTTAATTATCAAGTCGTCTTACGGCGTACATCCTTCGAGCCTAAACCGCGGAGGTGGTACAGCTTCGCCCGGCGAACCTGACCGGCCGATACGAAATCTATCTTCGCGATACGCGGCGAGTGGATAGGGAAGATACGCTCGACGCCCACGCCATTCGAGATCTTGCGGACGGTCACCGTTTCATTCAATCCCGAACCGCGGCGCGCTATGACGATTCCCTCGAAATGCTGGATGCGCTCCTTATCGCCCTCGACGACGCGCACCGACACGTTAATGATGTCCCCAGACCGGAATTGAGGTATATCCTGACGAAGCTGAGCGAGGTTAACGGCGTGTATGATCTGTTCCATGTGGGTAAAGTGAGGAGTATGTTCGTATTACAGGATAATTATGTCCCAATTTTGGGCGGGCAATAACCGCGATGCCCGCCAAGAAGTTCACGATAACCCACTTGCTGTAATTCACATAAAAATCACGTTTTATAGTGTCTCCAAGAAATAGGTGCCGTTTTTCTTTCTTGTGAGTTCCCGATGCCCCCTCAATTCCAAGCCATTTTCGACATTTGTTGCAAAAGTTATTCACATTTTGCTTTCCCGAAGAACTCGTTCACTCCGAAAACCACCGCCGCATCAATTGTCAATGAACTCTCCACGCTCCGCATATCTTACTTCTTAACTCTTACTTCTTACTTATCTCCTCCCTTTCATACTTCATAATTCATACTTCATAATTGTCATAGGTGCCCATCAAAGTAGATACCAATATACGCACTTAAAAACCCAAAGTCAAGTGTTTTCTGAAAATAAATTAAACTAAATGACCCCGTAGCGCAGGCGTCCTCGCCTGTCCCCCGGGTTTCGTGTGTTAAGGAGATTAGGGGACCGGCGGCCCTACATAACCTTTATCTCTTTACCGCTGTACCACCACACTCCGTGACTCGACATACCCACCCGCCGACACCCGTATAAAATATATTCCGGTTGGCACACCCGAAACATCCACCGCAACCCCCGACGGTAGGGGCGTGTTACGCACGTCCTGCTCCCGCCCCAACGCATCGTACATCTCGATCTCCGGCTGCGCAGTGCCGGATAGTGTAATGGTAATTTCATCCTGCGCCGGATTGGGATAAATCCCAATACTCGAATCAACAATAGGCGTTGCCTGAACACCTAAATCCCCAAAATTAAGTTTATATACCGCATCGTAACCTCCCACATAAGCCGTATTCGAATCGGGAAATGAAGTAAAACCCCCTCCAGATTCCAAATCGACAGAATCCGTTTGCCAACTTTTGCCACCATCAGAAGTGTAGCTTCTTATTAAAGATTTGGAGCTACCATTTGCAGTTGCAATACCATGAATCGAATCGAGGAAGGAGATCGAAGTAAATGAACTAAAAGTTTCAATTTGTCCCGATACTTGAATCCATGTTGAACCTGTATCAGTGGAATGAAAAATCTCAAAACCATCCGCGAACCATGCATCGCGCAGGTCTGGGAAGGAAAGGCTAACCGCGGAACCAAATTGCGCCCAATCTTGGGGAGTTGTGAACACCCAAGTCATTCCGCTATCCGTCGTTCGTAGGACAAGGGCAGCATAATCATTGCATATTGCCAGACCAATCTTTGGATTGCAAAACTGGATTTGATAGACATCGAAATTGCTGCTATCCCCGCCAGGAACATTGACTGGCTGCCAATCTTTTCCGCCATCGGATGTCCTATAAATTTGACCGTAACTTCCCTCAAACCCGACGAGAGTGTCGACAAAACAAATACATTGTACAAGGAAGGCGTCCGTATCTTTGTTCGTATTGAGTTCCCAATTCTTGCCGCCATCGCCGGTGTGGTGAACAAGCGCTTCATTGCAAAACCAAATATGGTTTACATTGAGAAAGCTCGAATTGCTGCCATAATTCGATTTGGGGAAGTTAATTGTCAAGTTGGGATCGTCCACAGTGTCCCACGACATGCCACCATTCAAAGTCAATGCAGATACCCCACTTCCTTCTTCGCAGACGGCACCACCGCCTGAGTCAAAAAAACCCATTCCAACTAATGGCCATCGCGTGAAAAAGCTACAATGGCAGGAATCGGTTTGATAAACTTTCGTCCATTGCGTGGTTGCAATATCGCAAGTCGCAAGCATGAAAATCAGTATAACGGCTAAGTGTTTCATTTCTCTTAGAGAACAATATTTTTAATGATAGAATTGTTTCCCGATTTTATTACGAGAAAATATGCTCCGTTCGCAAAATTTGAAATGGATTGCACGAATTTCTGCTCGCCATCGGGAGAACTTGTTTCGAATGTCAGCTTTGTCGAGCGGCCATCCTCTGTCACAAGATCAAGCTCGATCGGAGCGCCGACGGCTTGAACATCTAATGTCAAAGTTTTAGACGAGTGATCGATCATTAAGTAGTTGACTCGAAGGGAATCTTCTGTTTGTACAACGTCACCCTGGGGCGCAGCTTTCGGTGGAAGAACTTCCATTAATGATGTCGAAGAATCGAGAACTCCTAATTGGTTCGCAACAAAACCTTTAATATGGATAGTCGGATGACTGACCGGAGAGAGCAACGTATCGATGAACGTTGTGGAATCGCTGACGGAACTATCCGCAAACGTAAGAGGCATTAGTTGTTCTGGCCCGTCATTGATGGTATATTCGACAAAACCGAATGGAACCACAGTTGTGTCGTCAATGCCCGTCAGTTGGATTGCAAGATGAGTGGAATCGACGGGAATTGCTATGAAATTTGTGATAACAGGAGGGGTGGTATCTAATATCATGACGCTTTGGGCATTATACATGAAAGCGCCGCTATCGTAAAGCGGAGTCGTGGCAGTAGCATAAACCAGACCGTTAAGATTAATCCGTTTGCCGTTTCCTACATTGGAACATGAATCCGATGGAAAATAAACGATGAACGTCATGCCGCGATCTAAATATTGCTCTGGAGGTATCTCAAATTGGAACTCGAATTTGAGCGTATCGGATTGACAGTCACCTACTGTGTCTGTCCAAACCCAACCGCTATCGATCACAGCCGCACCATGAGAAGTATCTTCCGGCGCGTAAATCATTAGCTCGGAGCCGGCGGGCGCACCATCAAGTTCTCCGATAAATTCCGCCTGATAGACCGTGTGCGCGTTCGCTGTATCCGCTACTGACGAAGTTGCCTGATTGCCAATGGGGAACGACACGATGCCAGTAGGGTAACTTCTACCGTGATAAGCTGTTTCAATTCTCTGCGGGTAATACCATATAGAATTGATGCAGGTTGCATCGTCAATTTGTAGAGAAACCTCCTGACCAGGTTCATTCCCAAAATCGCAGCCACTCCCCGGAAGGAATTGGCATCCCTTTAAAAAATCCATATAGTATCCATTATAGTTCCAAGTCGAGATACTCGAATCCTTGATATTTGCCGTATTTGGAGAAAGGATTATCGGTTGTGTCGCTGTATCCAACGTGGGACCACTACCTTCATGAGTAGCTAAAATAGGCGCATAGACCGTTTGCCAATTGCCGCCGATCCAAATGCTATGGCCGGGAGCGAGATTTACGTCTGTGCATCCGAAATAGTATGACCAATCTTCTACAAAAGTTGGCGGGAGGGGGGCGCAAGTATAGTTACATCCCGTGCTACATGCACCGCACGAGTTTTGTGTCAATTGCCAGTCCATCAAGGTTGTTCCAAAAGCATCCGTGTCTAAGTTCATTATGAGACCCACAGAATCGAGCATCGAATCGAGCTTAAGACTGTAATTTGTATCAAGATGATTTTGGGCCATTTCGGGCGCGGCGTATTCAACCATCGAACAGGTAACGAAATTTTCGGTACAAGAGGTCTTGTTTTTAAACATTTCGGAGCTTGCTATATACGTCGTGTCCCCCAAGGTTATCACCGTCGAGTATATAGCAAAATGAACACCGAGGTTCCCACTGGTGGATGAGTCATTGCAAGCGGCTTCATCCGCCCCGGAAGAGGTGTTGCACTTAATCAGCCCATAGCCTGTGGTATCGTGCTGAGGGGGGACATAATCACAGTCGCATAACACATCAGGATTCACAACCGCAATCCCACCTTGAGCTTCCGCTTTTTGATTGAAGTTGAAGAATGCTATTATTACGACTGAAAGGAAAAGCAGTCTCGATTTCATATTTACCTCGAATGTTTAGTGAAGGAATGATGTGTTTGGTTAGTTTGGAATATTTCGGCTTTTGAAAATCCGGTCGCTCAGTAAAACTTGTATCCGTCAGGCTATTCAAAAAAGCAATGAGATCATTAAAATCCGACGGCGTCAAATAGAGTGGATGAATCAGCGAGTCCTGCGTCGCATTCTGCCTGCCACCAACGTTGTAATTGTTTATAACTGCCAGGAAATTGCTAAAGCTGCCATCGTGCATATATGGCGGCGTGAGCATAGCGTTCCTCAAAGATGGTGTGCGGAACTTTCCGTTATCGGCAGGATTATGAGTGACATCTTCACGGCCTATGTCAGGATATATGACATAAAGACCTGTAGAGTGATATGCGTTGTCGGTAAAATTAATTCCACTATGGCATTTCGAGCAATTTGTTTTGGAACTGTTGAACAGCGCAAGTCCATTTTTCGCAGAAGCAGAAAGAGCTGTGGAATCGCCTTGCATGTATCGGTCATAGGCACTCTCACCACTAATAAGCGTGCGCTCGAAGGTAGCAATTGCTTGTTCGATATGCGTGAATGTAATTGGGCTTGTTCCGCCGAATGCTTCCGCAAACATTTCGCGGTAATATGGGATATTATTTAACGTTGCAACAAGCGTTACACTATCGCTGCCCATTTCGGTGGGATTTAATATTGGCACGCTGGCTTGCATTTCCAGCGAGTTGGCGCGACCATCCCAGAAAAAGGTGGTATCGTATGCGACGTTCATCAGTCCCGGCACGTTTCGCGTTCCTTGCTGACCATTTACACCCGTGCTAACCGAATTACCCGAGTCCGAAAAACTCGCCGTAACGGAGTGGCAGCTTGAGCAGGACTTCGTGTTGTTATAGCTAAGTCTGGTTTCGTAAAATAAATCCCTCCCCAACTCGATCTTTGCAGGCGTGATCGGATTATCCGCCGGAACGACGGGCTGCGGGAACCCTGGCGGAATAATGAGTTGGTCTTGCGGAAATTGTGGCGCAGAGGAACCCGTCGTGCTTTGCTGACACGATGCAAGAAAAAGTGCGAAGATGATTAGCGCGAAGTGTTTCATTATGAAACGCATTCCAATCCCTCGACACAAATATACGACATTATTTGGGACTCTGCGTAGAGTTTGCTCATCCTGCTTTCCTAAAACTGACTTTAAAGGCATGGACATACTCAAAGTGATTGGCAAAAACGTTCGTTTCTTGCGCGAACAGCAGGGTTATTCGCAGGAAGAACTTGCTGAAAAATCTGGCATTGATCGATCTTACGTAGGCCACGTAGAACGCGGCGAACGCAATTTGAGTGTAGGTAATCTTTGTCTTATTTCAGCTGCGCTCAAAGTACATCCAAGCACGCTTTTTATTGAGGACGTATTCCGCTGGGAAGGCAAAATTTCGAAATAGCAGTTCCGCTACGAGCAGTCCCACTCATTCCAACCTATTAGGCCGGTATTTCACGCGCATACGTTCCCACCAATCGATGAACATGCGGAAATAGCGGCGCTGGGGTTCGAGCAGGAGATTGTAATCGGCGGCGCAGGCATCGAAACTTGCCGAGAGATACGGCAGCGCGGCGAGTGGAAGGATCTTCAGGATATAATGCTCGTCGCCGGCGCACTGCTGGTTCAGATCGGCCGAGTCGATGGCATAAAGCTTCCCAGTGCGAAGAAGCATTCGGAGCGTATCCATATCCTTCGGATCGAGCGAGGCCATGGCGTTAAGGTCGTCAAACTTCCCCTGCGACACGCGCTGCGTAGTATGGATCGTGATCGTTCCATTGGTATCGATCGTCCAGGAGTCCAGCGGCTTATTGTGCAACCCGCTCCCGCTGATATACATGCTGAATTTGAAAATTGGTGGCATAGCAGGAGTGGCCGCATGTGTGGTATCCGCTCCGGATTTCGCAGCCTGCTTGCTCTGGCACGATGCAAGCACTACCGACGATAAAAGAAGAAGAGTTCTGATTTTCATTTCTGATGTTGAAGTAATTCCGCCGCAGCCATAATGGACGCATCGGACTCGCTGAATGTTTTCATAACAAATTCCGGCCTCGTTTCAAATTCCGAATCCAGATAAGGACTGCCGAAAAGAATCATTCCTTTTGGAGTGCCGAACGAAGCGGCTATTTCTCTCACGACAGAAGGAACAGAAACAACCGCCATTTCAGGATTGACATACCCTCGCGCACGGTGGAATGTGATAAGTATCGTATCCCTGCTTATTTGCATTGCGTTTTGTGACCAATTCAGCGGTGTAAACATTTTAATATCTGAAACGAACGGTTTCATCATTGTTTCAAACTTTTTGGATTTGTTAATCGCATCGGGTCGGTCATCGGTGAGAATGATCATATTCGAATCCGTCAACTGAACATCGCCGGTCATTTCAATAGCTTTGCGGGCGATCTCGCTTGCCAGCCGCGCATGCTCCGGTGCATATTCTGCCAAACGGTCAGGATGAATCTCGGAAATCGTGATTCGTGTTTTTTCTTTCAGTTTACGAATACGATGAACCCGTTCCTCTATACCATCGGAACTAATGCGTCCGGTTTCAACAGCATTTGCAAGCGCGTTGAAAGTAAAAACGGGATCGGGCGTCATAAGTAAAACGTCTGCTCCTGCTTCGAACGCAAGCAGCGCGGCTTCCGCAGCACCGAAGCGTTCGGTGATGGCCCGCATTTCAAACGCATCGGTAACAACGACTTCCCCAAATCCAAGATGCTCACGCAACAGCGTTGTCGTTAGTGCATAGGAAAGCGTAGCAGGAAGTTCCTGCTCTTCAGAGGATGCACCAAAATGCGCCGCAAGTTTTGGCGCAGCAAGATGGCCCGTCATCACCGACCATACGCCACGTTTAATAAGGCTCTGAAACGGCGGCAATTCGAGCTTGCTAAAACTTTCAAAATCTCTTTCAATAACAGGTAGCTCACGATGTGAATCGACCGAGGTATCGCCATGCCCCGGAAAATGTTTAGCGGAAGACGCTACAGATTCCGATTGCAATCCAAGCATAAACTGAGATGCATATTCCGCAGCCGTTTCTGCATCTTCTCCGAACGAGCGCGTATTGACGATGGGATTCTTCGGATTGGAATTCACATCCGCAACAGGCGCAAAGTTCCAGGAGATCCCAAGCGCGCGCATTTCTCTTGCGATAGCTTGCCCTGCTTTATAGGCAAGCTCTGGTTCTCCTGTTTTTGCGATCGCCATCGCATCGGGAAATTCCGTTCCGCCTTCGGTGAGGCGCATGGGAAGCCCAAATTCGCAGTCGCAGGAAAAAATTAGCGGAGTGATGCCTTTACCCTCCTCGATCTGCTGCAAATCCTTCACGACACGCACAACATCCTCAGGCTTTCCGCCAAAGACGCAAAACCCTCCTGCCATTCGGTTTTTCACCAAATGATGGGTGGCCGCAGCATAATGCTCATCACGCAAATACGCGTCTATTTCGAGGCGCGGCATGATAAGCTCGCCAAGGATGGCCCTTGTTTCGTGTCGATTCATTAGAAAGGATAACAGCGGCCGATTAATTGTCAGTCCCGGTGCGGAGCTTTCATTCGCCGCAAATAGTTGAGAGCAATTCTGCAATGAAGCTAACTCCTTCTCAAACCAAAGCGCTTTCGACCGAGCGGCACCTCGCGATCACGGCCAATGCCGGTAGTGGTAAAACGCGCGTGCTCGTGAAACGGTATGTCGATCTCTTTAAGAAATATCCCGATCTGACAACTCGTAATGTTGCCGCAATTACCTTCACAGAAAATGCCGCTGCCGAACTCCGCTCGAGGATCATCGACGAAGTTTCGGAACGCCTGAAAGATCCCGACGGAATTGATGCTGCGCTGCGTTCCCGCCTGCGAGCACTTCGGGATTCGCTCCCAAGCGCATTCATCGGCACTATACATGGATTTGCATCAAGGTTATTACGTGCCTATCCTGTCGAAGCCAATATCGATGCGAGTTTTGCCATCGTAACAGGAGCAGACCAGCGCCTACTTGCGGAAGATGCGATCGGTATAGTATTTTATTCCGCGTTGGAAGAAGGATACCAGCAGACGTCGGAAAACCCCACCTTGCACCTCTTTCGAACACTGGGCCGGTATAACGTAACGAATCTGGTGCGGGCACTTCTAAGCAATCGGATGCGCGCGGCAACCGTGCAAAGGAATCTGCTCTCGAAAAGTGATGCAGAAATGCTCAAATTCTGGCAAGAGGAATTCGAACGAGCACTCAGCCCGGTTCTTTCATCGGATACAAAAGAATTCCTCAACGGAGTATCACAGTATTTGAAATCAGGTAAAGTTGGAACCGATGCTCTGGAAGCCATGCAAGCTTATTTCCGATCGACGGGTTTCTTCGAAGAAGCTGCTGCTTTTAGGAACGTCGTCAATAAGCTGATAACCGATAAAGGAACGCTCCGAGCTAACGTCATTGACTCTAAATCTGCTCCATCGAGCATTGTTGATGACGTACAAACTTTGATCGATGACATTATACCGCTTCGTCCCCTTTTGAACGCATGCCCTAAAAATGAGGAAACCTATACCGCCGAGCATACAGAATATATTGCGTTGCTTCGAACGGCATTCTCACTCTATGATCAAGTGCTCCTCGAATACGCTTCGACCAAAAACGAGTATGGCCTTCTCGATTTTGATGATCTGATAGAAAAGTTGATCGGCCTGCTTTCAAATCCAGAATTGCGTAGTGAGATCAGTCGCGACTTCCGGTTCCTGATGATCGATGAGTATCAGGATACCGATGAAAGTCAGTTCGAAATTGCAAAAATGCTAACGGAATCTTTTGGACTTTCGAATAATGTGGCCATCGTTGGTGATCCAAAACAAGCGATCTACACCTTCCGTAATGCGGACGCCGATGTGTTCGATCGTACCCGGCGGGCGATCGGTGAGCAATCGCTTTCCGATTCTGCAATAAAGGAGTCTGTCTCTCTTATGCTTTCACCCAACGAAGAGTTGGGGGAAATTGTGCTTGCGGAATCTTTCCGCATGACCCGCTCTCCTCTTGCCGCGATCAATCTCCTGTTCCGCGATCTCATGAATGAGAGCGGATATTCCGAACTCATTCAAGGTCGAGAAACGCAACTTCAAGGGCGAGTTGAATGGATCTGCCCACCGGAACCGAAAAGACAAAAAAATCTTGAAATCGATAATTTAGAAACTGATGAAACGCCGATAGGTGAGGATGATGAAGCCAGTGAAGTCGCACTTATTGCACGAAAGATTCAAAGCATTATTCAAAATGATGATTCATCCTATTCCGTAGAAGTCGAACACGAAGTTCAAAATCCTACCTTCGGTGATATTGCCATTTTGCTCCGTTCACGGGGAAATCTTAGAAACCTTGAACGCTCGCTGAATGAAGCAAACATCCCGTACATTGTTTCGAAAGGCTCTGGATTCTTTGGTCAGCAGGAAATTCTGGATATTACGAGCTATCTCAAGTTCCTTGCCTCGCCAACGAACGATATTGCGCTCGTTGCAACGCTTCGCTCGCCATTCTTTGCAGTTTCGGATGTGGAACTGTTTCAGATCGCGCATCACGGAGCTGTCACCAATCGGGCTGCTGAAACCCCATTGACATTCTGGCAGCTATTTCAAAGCTTTACCGAATCGAATAATGGGCCCCACCTTCTTCGTACGAAGAATCAACTTCTTGAAAACCTTGCGTTAGCCGGGCGCACCAGTACTGCACTGCTCGTCGAGAAGATCTATGCAGAAACTGGAATTTTCGCATCGCTGTATGCTGGCCCGCAGCCAGAACAGAAGATCGCTAATCTCGAAAAATTCCTTGCGCAGGCTCGCGCTGCCGATCAGAGCGGATTCTCCGGGCTTTTCGACTTCGTCGAGCGCATTCAATATCTGGCTGATTCTGAAGAGCAGGAGTCCCAGGCCGAAGTTTCGGCAGAAATTGGTGCCGTTCACATTATGACTGTTCATGCCGCAAAGGGACTTGAATTCCCGATCGTTATTCTGCCGTTCCTTCAAAAGAAATTCAATTTCGATCACCAGCATTTACTGGATAAAGAGCTTGGACTTCAAATTCGCTTGCCCGACGATCGCCCACAACCATTCATTGCGGAACTTATACATCAGCGGTCACACGCGAGTACTATCGCGGAAGAAAAACGTATTCTCTATGTGGCCATGACTCGCGCTCGCGATCATCTCATTCTTTCTTGCACCCTCCCGGAACAGCCAAAACGCGACTCCTGGCTTTCCTGGATTTGCGAAGCATTTGGAGTTCCATCGACCGGCGCTCATCTGTCATTATCCGAACAGGTCTTACGCTACGATCCCGAATCGCCAGAAGTCCACTCCGAGTCGTTCCAATTCGAGATACCGCTTATTCGAGCACTTTCTGATATTCCAGAAATTCATGAGCCAGCAATCGGACAACCGATACCTCTCAATCCCCCATTCTATCTCGATCCCCTTAGTATTCCAAAACCCTTCGGGCGTTATAGTGCCACGCAGTTGCTTCGCTTCAAAGAATGCCCCACCAAATATCATCTCTCCTACATCCTCGGAATGCCAGAGGAACCTAAACTCGCGTATGATCTGGAAACAGACGATTTTCCCGAACGCATCATGGGAACGATGCTGGGTCAAATCGTACATCAGCTAATGGAGGAGATCGATCGGATTGCTCCTGCGGGTAATCTCAATGATGAAATCTTTACTCAAGATATTAATTCCATTTTCGATTCCCTTGAATTAACAGGAGCATCGGAGCGATCTATCTATTCCGAAACAGCAAGAAAACATCTCTCGACATTCCTGAAATCGCGAGTATCGAACCAAGTTCGAACTGCTAAAAATAGCCGCACCGAGCTGCCGCTTCAAACCATCCTTACTACCGGCGATACGCTGTTCGGCATCATTGACCGGCTCTTTCAAGATCAGGATGGAACATGGACCATCCTCAATTACAAAACGAATGCTACGCCAAAAACCAAAAGCATCGATCGGTATAAATTCCAGCTTCTCCTCTATGCCTTCCTGGTTCATCGAATGTATCCTGACGCCGTCACTATTCGATGCATCCTGTTCTTCACCGCGACCGGCGAAACAACGGAATTCCAATTCACGAGTTCCGATTTCTTGCAATTTGAATCGGATTGCACCTCACTTATCGAACAAATTCAAGAACAAGAAAACATTCCCGCTCTGACATTGCTTCCTCGCAACATTGAACATTGCCCGGAATGCCAATTCTTCGACCAGACGGCAAATAAGTGCATCGTACTCGCTGCCAATATTCAAAACCCAACTGCAACTCCTGCCATATAACCTATTTCACTGATGGCCCGAAGCCCCGGACCATTATATGCATTCCCGCCATCGCCTGTTGGGCCAATGAGCGGAAACGACCAATACCTTCCCATTAACTGAATCGCAACCTCATACGCGCTGGCCTGATAGACCGTATATCGTGCTCGTAAAAAAAGATCTACCAGCAAAGCATCCCACGATGTAGCGGAACTATAGGTCGTCTGAGATCCTGTTGCCGAATCCCGAACATTGGCAGATGTACCGCCCAAACCAAATCCTACGCCAAGTCCTACGCCTAAACGAAAGCCACCTTCGCTGATAAAATTTCGCTCGGTCTCAAGTCCGATCGAAGTCATCCCAAGTGTTTCTTCAACGGATGCCGGATAGTTGGGATTCTTTCCCAACGCATACGTAGGCCACTCGCCATTCCAATCTTGTGTTTCGCTTATATGCTCAATAAACACCGATAAGGATTGCACCCCATTCGTAGCAAAGCTATAATATAAATGCTCTATCGTTGGATTCGTAAAAAATCCGTGATTGATTTCATCCGGCGTGATAAGCGGCTTTTGCCCATTGACCGCAAACCAGAAACCGATCTCATGCGGCATATTCTGGGCAAGGATGAGGGATGAAGGATAAAGGATGAGGGCGAGTCCGAATATAAAAAAGCTTGCTTTGACCTTCGACGCCTTCCATAAGTTATTTCCCTCTTTCATCCTTCATCCCTCATCCTTCATCCTTTCTTAATAGACTCTTTTCTTCGGCTGATATTTCGTGATCGCTACCGGACGGTATTCCAGCTTCGGCTTGCCATCGCCATTCTTGGAGGCGAAGGTATGCTTCAGCCAATTATGGTCATCACGGTCGGGGAAATCTTCGCGGGAATGCCCACCGCGGGATTCCGTCCGGTTCAGCGCGCACACAAGCGTCACATGCGCGGTGTCGAGCAGGTTCCCCAATTCTATCGCTTCCAAAAGATCGGTGTTGAACTGACTGCCCTTGTCATCAATGACAACAGTTTTATATTTCTCCCGCAGTTCCCCAATTCTATCGAGCGCCGACTGCAAACCTTTGGCATCGCGGAAGATACCGCAATCATCCATCATCAGTTGCTGCATTTCGGTGCGAAGCGGAGCCGGCTTGTTGCCCGTTGTGCGCGATTTAATTTCTGTAATTTTAGCTTTCGTTGCTTCTCCGGCATTCGCTGGAAGTTTTGGATATTCTGCACCAGATTTGAGATAGCTTGCTATCGCTTTACCGCCTCTGCGCCCAAATACGATAAGATCGAGCAGTGAATTCGTTCCTAACCGATTCGCGCCATGTACGCTGACGCACGCGCATTCCCCTGCCGCATAAAATCCATGCACGATGCCATCCTTATGATCGAGCCTCACGCGCCCATCCACATCGGTTGGAATGCCGCCCATGATGTAATGCGCTGTCGGCTGGATCGGCACGCCCTCTTTCGTCGGCTCGACTCCAAGATATGTCCTCGCAAACCCAACGATCTCCGGAATCTTTTCCGTGATGATCTTAATATCCAAATGCGTCAGATCGAGCAAGATATAATCCGTGCCATCATTGCCTCGAATTCCGCGGCCTTCGCGGATCTCCTGAATGATCGCTCGTGAAACCATATCGCGCGGCGCAAGATCCTTCACCGTTGGCGCATATCGTTCCATGAAACGCTCACCGTTCTTGTTGCGCAGAATTCCTCCTTCGCCGCGAGCAGCTTCCGATACTAAAATTCCGAGTTTCCAAAGTCCCGTCGGATGGAACTGCATGAATTCCATATCTTCGAGCGGCAACCCGGCATTATACGCTAACATAAAGCCATCGCCGGTTCCCACATGCGCGTTCGAGGTGATGCGCCAAATCCTTCCATCGCCGCCGGTAGCGAACATCACGGCTTTCGCATGAAAGACATGAACTTCACCCGTCAAAATTTCTATCGCAACAACGCCGCTTGCCACGCCATTCTCATAAAGAAGTTCCGTCACGAAGAACTCGCTGAAGAACCGTACATTATTCTTCAATGAATTTTCATAGAGCGTATGCAGCATCGTATGGCCCGTGCGGTCCGCCGAATAGCAGGAGCGCATTACCGCGACGCGCTTCGAATCCGGATCGCTTGGATCGAGCGGCCGCGTATGTCCGCCAAACCTTCGCTGCGCGATCTTGCCCTCATCGGTACGCGAAAATGGCATGCCCATGTGCTCCAGCTCGATGACGGCCCTCGGCGCATCGTAGCACATGGTTTCGATCGCATCCTGATCGCCGAGATAATCCGAGCCTTTCACCGTATCATACACGTGCCAATCGGGATGATCTTCCTCCAGATTGCCCAGCGCGGCACATACTCCGCCCTGCGCCGCGCCCGTATGCGACCGCAACGGATGCACCTTAGTTAAAACGGCGCAGGAGTACCCTGCCGGAATTTCTACGGCCGCGCGAAGCCCTGCTCCGCCTGCGCCTACGATTATTACGTCAAATTGATGTGTCGTCATGTGTTATGGAGGTCTTCAACATTAGGGAGGAGTATTTAGTCCGCCACAAAAATACGGAATTGTAAGCCTCTTCTCCCGGACATTGATTTGCAGGAAAAGAAGATGAATTAACATCAACTAGTTTTCTATAAAAAATAGGTGCCATTTTGGTTATGAATTACATGTTGCCCTTTTACTTGTTTGAACAGATAACCCACATTTCAGAGTTTGCATTTAATTGTGTTGTATTTTTGTGGGGATGGCTTACGCTGATTTTACTAAATTCTTCACGGAAAGCCGAGCCGTGTTGTTACTGATCGCTATTCTCGCGTTTGGTGTAGGCTATTTTTACAAGCCTGAATTCATTCCATTCGCTGTTAAGAGCCAAACGGACAAATTGATATTTGGAGCGATGTGCGCTATTGTGATTTTCTTAATTGGACTTTCCATACTTTCTTCCCGCGACATTGTAACCCGCCGCCGTCGCTATAAAGCCCTTTCAATACACGAACGCTGGATGCTATCGAGTGCGATGAATCGAGCGATTAGGCCGGGAGCCTATATTTTTGACCACCATACGGGAATCTCGCTAATGGACAGAGGTATAATTAAGGAATTAGATCCGCCCAATGGCAATAAATATGGTGTTTATGGAATACATAAATGGGCAGAGAAGCGGATTCGAAAGGATGCAGAGCTTAAAAAGCATATTGAAACAGTAAACGCTAATATGCTAAAGGTCAACAACAAATAAGCTCATTTGCGCGGGGTCTTGCGCTTCTTTTTGAGCTTCTTTTCTTTTTCGAAAATGGTATCTAACTCTCTGCGCGTCAGGCTTCCCATGCGCTTCGAAAAGTTCTCGAAATTTTTGAACTCTTCGCTGGTGCTCTCTTCTAAGTTCGTTTGATTTTTTGATTCTTTCGGTTTGTCCTTCATGTTACTTCCCGGTAAGCTGTTTCCACGTTAATCTACGTCCGATAGATTGAGAAGTGATAACATCGAAACGTCCCGCGTCGTTTGATTTACGGGCATTGTAACGGAAAGTCTGATCGTCTAAGTAACGGTCTAAGTGATACAGAGCGACATGAATGTGAGTGCCTTTGATTGTTCGTTTCAGGATAGAAAAGAATCCCTCAATTCGATTGGTGCTAACATCCCCGCGCACGTATTCTTTGATTAAGTGATTCACGGTGTCATGCAGGTATTCGTTTGCAAGCCCCTTGTAAGCGAGAGCACTGTCAGTGTAAAGAATAGAGGCCGGAGCGACATGCTTCCGAACCTGTTTCTGAATTTGATAATCACTGAGGTTTCCGATGGAACTTGCCACTACGTTACCGTCACGCTCAACAGCCGCAAACACCGGGGTTTTGTGATCGAGTGCTTGGGGGATTGCCGCACGTTTTTTCTTGCTCCAATTTTTGCGGGAACCGCCAATATAAGTTTCATCCGCTTCAACTTTGCCGGATAGCTTTTTGAAGGACTTCGCTCTCATTCCCTCACGAATTCTCATAGTCATGAACCATGCCGTCTTTTGGGTCACACCGAGAGAGCGTCCTAATTCATGCGAAGAGATACCGTTCTTGGTATTTGCCATTAACCAGAACGCCGCTAACCATTTCGAAAGAGGGAGTGGGGAGTTTTCGAAGATCGTATTGGTGCGAATCGAAAAATCATACTTGCAATCTTTGCAACGGAACTGAGGGCGGCTCTTCTTTTCAGAGATAGCCAGCGAACCGCAACGGACACAGCAAACCTCACCACCGGGCCAGTAGTGCTTTTTGATGTGCTCAACGCAGTTCGCGTTGTTGCTGTAAAATGCGATTGCTTCTAACAAGGTTTTCGGTTGCTTTTGTGTCATTGTAATTTCTGCCTTTCATAGGATTAAACGTAATCGAGATTCAGAAAGTTACACTAAAAGTTAAGTATGGGCGTTAAAATGCGTTTCAGGAAGAAAAAAATAACGTTAAAATTATACGAGGAACATAACAAAAGGGTTACATGTTAGGTGTTGGGATAAAGCAAAAGACCATCCCCTAACGAATGAAAATTCGTCAAAAGATGGTCTAATGTATTACTCCGTGTGCCAGTAGCTCAACTGGATAGAGCAACTCCCCGCTAAGGATTAGGTTGCTGGTTCGAGTCCAGTCTGGCACACAACGCCCCTGTGGCGGAATAGCAGACGCAGTGGTCTTTAAAACCACAGACTGACAGGTCGTATCGGTGCAAGTCCGATCAGGGGTACTAAGGTGAGGGTAATTTTTAAGTTACTCTCACCAGAAATTGTAATTGAACTAATTTGGCAAACACGCTAAGTTTCAGGTTTGGTTTCAGGTTTTTTAAACTTAAAAGTTAATCATAATGTCGGTAAGTAAGAAAACTCTTGAAAAAAATCGGTTAGATTTTCTTAAAGATTTAATCGCCACAAGGCTTCAAGAGGTACTCGATGAGCGGCACATTAACCAAAAGGAATTTGCGAAGCGAGCTGATATGCACGTTCCTTACGTGAATCGCATACTTCATCGCAAGGCTAATGTCACCTTAGAAAGCATTGCAAAATTAGAGGTCGCTTTAGACGCCGAATTAATTTGTGAACCCGAAGGATTCAATACGATCCTTGAAAAGAAGAAGACTATCCCGAAAGAGGTCTCAATAGAGTATTCGACTGAGAGATTAGACACCTCTTTCCATGAACTCAACGAACTTAGCAAGCTTAAATCATGACTACAACAGACGCTAACTTTCTTGACTCGATGAATTTCAAAATTCGCATGTCGAGTTTTGAAATTGAAGGATATTCAATCACTCCTGACGGCTATAAGCTTACTAAAGAAATTAAGGACTCTTTTGTCAGAGAGGGCAAAAGCCTTCCGACGTATAAATTTATCGTTTCTATTCGATTTTTGTTCCCACCAGATTTGAGCGAATTCATTATTCATTGTAATGTAAAATTACATTGGGCTAATGAGGATACTGGAGAGCAGTCGGCAGAGTTAGCGTCAATTCAAACGAAAAGCACCTACATAACAGCCGAGATTCCAGCGGCTTTAATGGCTTCAATTAATAATAGCGGACAACTACCAAGCTATATTCCAGCAACTTTGGCAACCGATGCCCTTACTACTACGCGCGGCGCATTTGTAGCGAAAAATTTAGGAACTCCTGTTTCGGATGCGATTATTAGTTCTCCTGCTGACCAGCTTATCCAGACTCCATTTCCTACCTTGCCACATAACTCTCAAGAAGAGTTGCCACTCTCAACTGAGATCGAAAAGAAAGAGGGTGTCGAAGTTCTATTTGACATATATGAGTACGAAGATGAAATGTTGCCCGGAATGCCGCCTGTACCCACGTATGGGATTGAAACTATTAACCATAAACCCCATACCATTAGGGTTACTGACCATTATTTAGAAGCCTTAGAGAATGGCAAATGGCGAAAAGTAGATTATGTGATTTTTGATGATCGCTCTGAAAGGATTGAGTACGAAAAGGGTGGGCAAGGCTATGTCAAGAATCTTAGGAAATTACCCAAGTTGTTGAGACGGAATAACAGGTTCTTGTGGCGAATTATTGGAATGCCTGTTGTAAAAGAACCTGTTTCTATTCGAGGAGTAATTATCGCGGATAAAAAGCCTTATTACTCAGAACCACTTCAATACGATGGCTCATTCAAATCGCGGGCAATGTACCGAGAGAAGTAGTGAGTTTACCGTATCTTTGTAGCCATGAACGGGATTAGGATTTATCCCGTTTGAAGATCAAAGGAAATTCAAAATGAAACCCAACTGGACAGTCGTTTTAGCCGCCTTATTCTTTATCGCCCTCATTGTGGGGCTTACCTCACCCAACCTTGAGGGTGTTGCTCGAATTGCGCTATGGATTGTGTGTGGCGGATTCTATGCCGGGATTCTCATAAACTCGTTATTCCGCAAAAACAAGCGAAAGAGAGCCATATAAAGCACTAATCCCTGTTCCAACAACCATTGGGGCAAGTAGTAATTCATAACCGCCATTTTTCTTTCTTGTGAGTTCCCGACGACCCTCGAATTTGAGCCAGTTTCGCCATTTGTCGCAACAAATTCTTTTCTCAAAGAACTCGTTCATTACGAAACCTATGTTTTCATTTTCAAAGAGCAAATGAGCACCAATTCTTAATTCTCAATTCGTAATTGAAAATTGATATAGGTGCCCATCATTGCACACACTAATATACGACACAAATTGTACGCGTGTTTAAAAACGAAAAATCCAGATCGCATAGGTCGCGTGATTCCATCGTGACCGATGGAGCCAGCCCGCCCCCCCCACCCCTTTCATCTTTCATTTTTCATCTTTTCCCCATGGGGGACAATACATCCCACCTAACAGTTACCATAAAATGCGTCCCTGCCCATTCCTGTTCGCGATCCTCCTAACTCTCCTCGCCTTCTCAACCCCTTCGCACGCCCAAAAACCAGCCGATACCACAAAGATCGCATTCTCGAAATCCGACACCACTAAAATAGAAAAAACAACCGACTCAACCGTCTATATCACAAAAAGCGGCAAAAAATACCACCGCGCCGGATGCCAGTACCTCGGCAAAAGCGCAATCGCCATCAAACTTTCCGACGCCAAAAAATACTACCAACCCTGCAAACGATGCAAACCGCCAGAATGAATTTTCATTTATCTTTGTTTCCATTGAGTTGCGATTTAGAATGAAAATTGGCAGTAATCTGTATTTTTTGTATGAAAATAAAATTACTTTTTCTTCTCAGTGAAATACTCTTATGCTCATGCGATGGGTTTGTCCACCGCACTGTTTGTGATGAAAACCAACTTGACCGATTCGTGGGCCTTGGAGACAAAGTGCAGGTCACAGCTATCCTATATGCATATAAATACCAAAACGGCGAAAATGGTGATTTAGATTATCACCTCAATCTCACTGATTCAATCGGCTCAAAATGCTTTATGATAGCTGAGATAATGCCGGGAACAGAAGCTGCCTCGGAATTCAAATTACTTCGTAAGAAATGGGGATCACCCCCTACCTACGAAGGGGCTGGATGGACTCCAATAAGAATCACTGTCAAAGGGCTACAATATTACGACGTAGAACATAATCAAGATGGAACCGCAATAAATAATATTGAAGTTCACCCAGTGCAGAGTATTTCTGAAACCGAATGAATCAATCGACGAAGGAGAACGGAAATGGATGAATTTTTTGAAAAACTTTATGGAGGAAAATAAATTGGAAAACGGAATGAACATTCCCCTGGGAACCAGTGATGCCTCAACTTCAGCGAAGAAAAACCCGGTAACAGCGAATATAGGGTTCCTCACCGTTGGAATGGTTGGCTTGTTGCTCATTGTTATTTTTGTTCTATCTTTTCATTTCGCACCTTTCATTCCCAAAGTTTTTCCGAAAGAGCATTTGACATTTAAATACTCTATCATAACTCAAAGCGACATTGATACCCTCATTAATCGTTTCAATCAAGCCAGCGTTTTTGAACGAATCCAAATGAGAAATAATCCTTTGTATTTAACACTTAGGGAACAGGGTCTTATAGTCGATGCCAAGGATTCAACTAATAATAATCTTCAATAATGCCACAGATAGCGTCTCTTTTGTCAAGTTTATTTCATTTTTAAATTCAAATTCTATGACGAACATAATCATTGCAGCTTCAGGCTCTATTGATACAATCTCCGCAAGTTCTTTTGAGAACGCAGTTAAAGGGCTCGGATTAAAAATCCTCATCAATAACAATCCTACATGGTGGCTAGTTGAATCATCTCAATTGCCTCAAGAGATCTATTCTGTGATAACAGAGGCGTGTGGAAACATGAGTCCTCAAAATATTCATGTATTTTTAGTTAGTTCCCAATATCCGCCGAATTAGGTTAAAAGCATAATAGAGATTGCTTTACGTCCATATTTATGGACATGAAAACCATTTGGAAAGCAACCGCAGCGCTCGCCGTTTGGCTTGCAGCCCTTTCTATTGCCGCTCGCATCTGTTAATAAAGGCAAGTGGAACCCTCACAGCCTCTAAAACCTTTGCCATAGTATGAAATACCGCATCAACATCGAGCAGGATGAGGACGGCATGTTTATCGCGACGGTTCCTGCGCTGCCGGGCTGCGTCTCGGAGGGTGCTTCGCGTGAGGCAGCCATCGAGAACATCCGCGATGCCGCGCACGGCTACCTCGAAAGCCTGCGCCAGCATGACGAACCCATCCCTCCTCCGATCGAAGAGGAAGTGATCGAGATCGCCTGAAATGGGACATCTTCCAGTGGTTTCGGGTAAGGAGCTTGTCCGCGCCTTATCGAAGCTCGGCTATGAACTCGACCATCAGACGGGAAGCCATATCATTTTGCGCAACGCACACCCTCCGCACCGGCGCCTTACGGTTCCCAATCATCGAACGATAGCAAAAGGTACGCTGCGTCAGATCATGCGCGAAGCCGGAATTGGTATTGAGGATTTGGCAGACTTGCTCGCTTAACTCGAATCACGCCCGCCGTTTGGCTTGCGCCCCTTTCTATTGCCACTCGCGCTAATTAACCAATGAACTAAACTGCTCATGCACTCCTTTTGAATAGTATGACACGCGAATTTGATGTGGTTATCGAACAGGATGAGGAAGGCTGGCTCATTGCATCTGTTCCGCAGTTGCAAGGATGCCATACGCAAGCTCGTTCCTTAGACGAATTGATGCGGCGCATAAAGGAAGCCGCCCTGCTCTGCCTGGAGGTCCGAGGCGAACCTGATTCGGATGTCCATTTTGTCGGCCTTCAGCGGATGGCGCTTGAAGTATGAGCAAAATGCCCGCGATCGGCGGGAAGGATCTTGTCAGGGCACTGAGTTCTCTTGGCTTCAAACTTCAACGGATTCGCGGCAGTCATCATTTCCTCGAACACGCCGATGGTCGTGCCACAGTGGTGCCTGTTCACGCCAATGGAACGATCGGTCCCGGTCTCCTATCCAGAATTCTGCGTGAATGTGAAGTTTCGCGAGAAGAGTTGATCTCATCTCTGTAGCTGCCGGATGTTCACAAGACGACGAAACTGTAATCTAATGATGGAGAGTGTAACTATTTCTTATGCGTCGTATCCACCGGAACCGGAAAGCTCGATTGTATCTCCGGATGGCGAATGAGGCCGCCTTCAATAGGATCTACTTCGCTTGTGCCTTTTTTCGCGCAGACGCACCTGCGCGCGACGAAATAGACCGCGCCCTTTTGCTTCGGTCTTCTTTTGCTCTGTACGCTTTCAGGAATTCGCTGATCTCGCGTTTGTCCTCGGCGGTAAATTTTGTGCTCACCACTTCGATGTCTGCCTTTTTTAGATATTCAAAGTCTATCATTTGTCGAAATCCGGGAAATATCTTGTAACTAATTGATACGCTGCCTTCGACGGAATAAACATTCGCGATGCGGTAAATAGTTGTGCCCCAAGGGATTTTTCATAGTGTTTTACAAGCCGTGTTTTAGGCTTGAACACAACGACACCACGATAGCCTTTTTCAAAAGAAGTTTTGCAAAGAAACGCCACCAAATTACCAGCTACACCGTCGTAAAGTTTAGCGCGTCCTATGTTGAATGGCGCGGCCTCAAGCAGAGGCATAAATATATGATCGCCGAGGTCTTCAGAACTCGCCAGACCATGCCACACTAATGGATTCTCTTTCGTAGTAAGAGCATAGACCTTGCGTAACGGTTCCTGCAATTCTTGTGTCCAATTGAACTCCCATTCCAGTTTTCGAAGCACAGGAGTATCGTCCTTGACCAACCGTATAATCTCCGTTTCGAATTTCTCACCCGTAAGAGTATTTTCGATCGAATTGGTCAGCTTATCTACTATGAAATCAAGCCGACGACGGTTTCTCTTTTGCATTGTTTAACTTCGGTCTGTTACTTATGGCTGGTATCCACCGGAACCGGAAAGCTCGATTGTATCTCCGGATGGCGAATGAGGCCGCCCTGGTATGCGGTTTTGGCAAAGGTGGAGACCTCGAACAATCCGCCGATAAGGCAGAGGATGACGATCCATTTGTTTGGCGTCTTGTCCGTGGGATTTCGCCATGCGAGAATTAGCCCTACAAGCGCAACCACTGCGAATACGTAGGATATATCTTTCGCCCAATCGGCAGCTTGCGCGTGCTCATGAATAAGCAGCTTATCAATGCCGCTCACGTTCCGCATTTCGCGCGATGCCTTCCCACCGGTAAGATCGGAAACATACGCGGCAACGCCAAGCAGCACAAACCCGACGAGCGCTATGCGCTTTAGCTCTGCGCTCCTGCGGATCATCGCGTAAATAAGCAGCACGAGCACAATAATACTTCCCTCGACCGGGAAATGATTGACTAAGAGATGCAGATGCGGCGGAGTAAAATCGAACATAGTTTTCCTAATTCTTATTTTGAATCCATAACTGATTTGAATTTGTTTTCAACGCATCTCACAAAACAACAAATCCTCTCTCAAATTATGAATCTTACAGGTAACACCATCCTCATCACCGGCGGCGGCACAGGCATCGGGCTTGCGCTGGCGCACGCGTTTATCGAACGATCGAATAAAGTGCTCATCTGCGGACGCAGAGAGCAAAAGCTGATCGAAGCGAAGGCCGGGAGTCCTCAGCTTCTCTATAAAGTGAGCGATATTGCAATCCCCGCGGACCGCAAATCGCTTGCCGCGTGGGCGATCTCGGAAGGCGTGAACATGCTCGTCAATGATGCCGGTATGCAACGCGAGATCGATCTCACGCGCGGCGTTGCTGCGCTCGATGAAGGCGATAACGAGATCCGGATCAATCTTGAAGGCACGGTCTATCTCACCGCCGAGCTAATCCCACACCTGATGGTAACCAAAGATGCAGCGATCGTCAATGTGTCGTCCGGATTGGGATTCATTCCCATAGCTATTATGCCGATCTATTGTGCGACGAAGGCTGCGATCCATATTTACACGATCTCGCTGCGGCATCAGCTTCAACCGAAAGGCGTGAAGGTGTTCGAGGTCATTCCGCCGACCGTCGATACGGAACTCGATCGTGGCGCCCGCGCCCGGCGCGGTCAAACGCAACGTGGCATTTCTGCCGAGGAGGCGGTGAAGGATATTATCAAAGGGCTGTCCGACGATACGCCGGAGATCGCGGTCGGCATGGCCGGGAATCTTATCAATGGCTCTCGTGCCAATTTTGATGAGATCTTCAACCGGATGAACGGGGTGAGAAGTTAGGCATAGCTCCGTCAGGAGCGGCTCAGATTGGTACTCCTAAATCGTTCATCGTTTTTACGAGTGCGTCGTGCTGCAGCTTGAGACTTTGAAACTTAGCTTCTTCTGCCTCTAAAATTTCTTTCGGTGCTTTAGTTTTAAAAGATTCATTTTTCAATTTTGCTTCTGATTGTTGTAACATTTTCACCGTGCGTTCAAGCTCTTTTATCACTTTCGGGATTTCAGCAAGTCTATCGGCATTCGTTAAGTCTGCACAAAGAATATGAAGTTCTCCAATTGATGGAATAACATAATTAGTCCAATCAAATCCCATGTGGAAGTTAGCATTTGACTTGAACTCAACTACAATCACATCTTGATGGATCATTGCAAATTTGGCGATCAGCGCCCGATTTAAATCCAACAATTCACGAATCGAGTTATCATAGACCTCAATACGTATTCCTTTAACTTTGCGTTTTGGAGGAACATTAGTTCGAATTTCTGCAATAACTTTTTGGATATTGCCAAATTCCTCTTCGGCTTTATCATCAATCTTCCCCTCATCCGCTGTAATATAATCATCGCGGCCAATCAGGACACTTTCCGGTTCGCCGGTAAGCGCGTGCCAGAGTTCCTCGGTCACAAATGGCATGATCGGATGTAGCATTCGGAGAATTCCTTCCAGAATTTCCACCGCAAGCGGGATGGATTCCGGCTGGATCTTTACAATTTCGAGATACCAATCGCAGTAATCGCGCCAGATGAAATCGTAGAGAAGTTTCGTGACTTCATTGATCTCGTACTTATCGAATGCTGCACGAATATCCCGCGCCGTGCGGTTAGCGCGGGATAGAATCCACTTGTCACTCAAAGTGGATAGTGGATAGTGAGCCGTGGATAGAGAGGAATTCCTCTTCGTCCGTTTTCCACTATCCACTTTCAAACTATCCACTATTTCAGCGTCTTCCGGCTCGAACTCGGTTTTCGGCAAAGTGGAAGTATATTCTTCCCGTCTTCATCAGCACAAACCGCGTGGCGTTCCATAACTTATTCGCAAAGTTCCTGCCGAACTCGCAGGATTGCTCGCCGAAGCGAATATCCTGTCCCAATGGAGCAAGATAAAGCAGTGTGAAACGCAAGGCGTCCGTGCCGTATTGTGCCATCAGATCGAGCGGATCAGGCGAATTGCCGAGCGATTTTGACATCTTCCGTCCCTCAAGATCGCGTATGATATTATGGAAGTAAACTTCCCGAAACGGAATGCGGTCGCTTAGCTTGATGCGTGGCGAACCATCTTTAAGCGGAATGGACGGCATGAATTCAATTCCAGCCATGATCATCCTTGCAACCCAGAAGAAAATGATCTCAAAGCCGGTGACAAGCAGCGATGTAGGATAAAATTCCACAAGGTCGGGATTCGCATCGGGCCATCCAAACGTGGCGAACGGCCATAGCCAGGATGAGAACCACGTATTCGAGCACATCGGGATCTTGCTGAAGCGGGCCATCATATCCTGCGGATTTTGCTTTTGCGCGAGCTTCCGTTTCGTTCCGGCCAACGAAGATCTCGCCCGTCTCTGCATACCATGCGGGAATGCGGTGTCCCCACCAAAGCTGGCGAGAGATGCACCAATCGCGGATATTCGTCATCCAGTGGCGATAGGTATTCGTCCATCGCTCTGGATAGAACTTTATCGTTCCATCTTCGACAACCTGAAGCGCGGGTTCCGCAAGCTGCTTCATCGAAACGAACCATTGATCGGAAAGATATGGCTCGACCATCTCGCCGCCGCGCTCGGAATAACCGACCGAATGCGTATAGTTCTCGATCTTCTCGACAAGTCCGAGCAGTTGCATTTCTTCAACCACGCGTTTTCGCGCATCGAATCGTTCCAAACCAGCGAAACGTCCGCCGTTCTCGTTAATGATGCCGCGCGTATCCATCACAATGATCTGGGGAAGATCGTGGCGAATGCCAATTTCAAAATCGTTTGGATCGTGCGCGGGTGTGATCTTCACGCATCCGGTGCCGAATTCTTTATCGACATACCCATCCATGATGATGGGAATTTCCCGATTCATCAATGGCAGCATCAGCGTCCGACCCACCAATCTCTTATATCGATCGTCATCCGGATTTACAGCCACGGCAACGTCGCCAAGCATGGTTTCCGGGCGCGTGGTTGCTATCGTTAGATATTCTATTTGATCTCCATGCGAGCCAACAATCGGATATTTGAAATAATAAAGCTTCCCTTGCGTCTCTTTGTGAATGACCTCTTCATCCGAAAGGGCAGACTGTGCGAGCGGCGACCAATTGATGATTCGCTTGCCGCGATAGATCAGTCCCTTCTCATGCAAACGCACGAAACATTCGATGACGGCTTCGTAATATTTCGGGTCCATCGTGAAGCGAGTGCGGCGCCAATCGGCGGAGCAGCCGAGCGCACGAAGCTGACTGATAATAATATCGCCATATTTTTCCTTCCACTCCCACACGCGCTCCAAGAACTTTTCGCGTCCGAGATCGTGGCGCGTAAGACCTTCGGCGCGCATTTCCCGCTCGATCTTCGTTTGCGTGGCGATGCCGGCATGATCGGTTCCCGGCAGCCACAACGCCTCATGACCGAGCATCCGGTGGTAGCGCGTATAAACATCCTGGATCGTGAATGTGAAGGCATGGCCGACATGCAAAATACCCGTCACGTTGGGAGGAGGGATGGCGATAACGAATGGAGGCTTATCGATGGCGCGGCGTCCGGTGGGGTCCTGCGGGTTCAGTTCGGCGCGATTGGCGTCGAAGAGATGGTATTGTTCCCAACGGTCGTACCACGCCGATTTCAACGGCGCTCGGGGTGTAGGCTTTTGCTAATGGTTCTGGCATTCAAGAATTTTTGTAAATTAAGGTAACGCCAGTGTGCGTGTCACGGTGCCAGCTTTCGAGAAATGTGGTTAAGGTAGTAGCTTAATTTACTCGCAGTCGATTAGATTGGTCGTATTTTTGTACCTATGGAACAGAAATCGCCATATTGGGACGATAAAACAGACCCCCGAAGCTTTTATTGGAATGACCCGGATAATCCTCGGGATTTTTATTATTATCAAAAGCTGTATGACGAGATACACACCAAGAAACAAAAAACACCCATCAATAGGAACAATGCCGGCTGCGCGCAAGTGATCGAATTTTATGCAAAATTCGCTATTGGAATCGTTGCTGGTTTTATCATTCTTTTTATCCTTGGATGGATTTGTTCGCTTCTTTAAGATGCGCCCAAATTACAAAACCGTTTTGAAGACAATGCTTTTTTCTAAAATTCAAACTTTAGTTAACTAATCGGAGGAAAAATACGAATTAATCGGTAATGCGAACGACGCGAACCTCAAGAAGAGGGATTTGCTTTTCTTTACCTTCGTTGGTTTCTTCCACGCGATATTTCACTCCGTTATGCTCAATAATTGAGCCTTTAATAATAGAGCCTTCCGTGCGATAGACACCCTGAGACTTATGTTCGAGAATTTCGTCGTGTGTTATAATTTCGTGTGGGGCAGCGGTAACGTCTATTAATTCTACAATACGATTTGCCATGGATGTTTAAACACTATTACGTTCTATAAGTTCGCTATTATGGAGAAGAAGGCATCGACGTTTTGACCCCTAAAATCAAAACATCAAGTGCGCCTACAATCGCAACGAGCGCGACTATCATGCTGAAACCGATAACAATTATCCTCGGCCACTCACCAGCGAAACTTTCTTTGTTTTGAAGGGCGATTTGCAAACACCGTAAAACGACGTATGCGCTAACAATGACGATAAGATCAGGTAGCATTGTTTTCCGTTCACTAAAAAACACAAAGTTACGACATTTTAGGCTGTGAGTCAAGAATTCGGGTGTAGGATTCTTTTAAATGTGATGCGTGTTAAGTATGGTTTGTTAATCGATTTCTAAATATGGAACAATCAAACTATGACGTGCCCCTTGAAATAAAAGAGAGGCTAACTAAGTGCGCTAAATGCTCATCGAACAATGTAAGCTATAATATGAGCGAACATCATGAAGATACCTCCGACTCTGAAGTCATTGTCCGCAACTTTACAGTCGAATGTAGAGATTGTAACGCTATAATTCCCACTGGCTCAGTTATTATAACACGGGCTCTTCTTCAATAAGAAGTTCCGAAATGAACTGGTTGTTTCATTCAGCCGACGAAGTGGACGCTTTACTGAACATGAGTGTCCGTCATTTTTTAACAATGGAGCGTTCAAAAAGTGCGTATTTTCGTATCCATGAAACGAAACCGACTTATCCTTATCGCGTTGTTTATAGCTGGATGCGGCGGGACGGGCGCAACATCCCGGATGGTCCCTGGGAGAGTATATCCTCCAACGCAAAACGTGCAAGTGTTTGACGTTACACCCTCTCAGCCATTCGATGTTATCGGCTACGTCGAGACGGATCAGACGCTCCAACAATTTGATCGAAACGGCAACCTTATGCCTTATACTTACCCTTCCCCGCCCGATGACGAAGACAATCTTAGATGCATGGTGAACGAAGCAAAGGCCCGTGGCGCGGATGGCCTAATTAACGTTCAACTCAGAGAATTTAACGTGCATTATGGTATTATCACAGGCAACCGCACCGAATATAACATAGCAAAAGCCGTCATGATTAAATTCAAAAGCAATGAATAGCCAAAGCATTCGTTTTTTTCAAACATGAAACGTATTAATCCTATATGGGGCCTTTTGATTCTATTGCTCCTCACTTCGTGTGCAGTGCACAAGCAAGTAACTATCGACTGTCCCGAATGTAATGATCCCGAATATAAGCGGCTCCTTACCTTACCAATTGATTCGATGAGTTAACGGGAATTCGAGTACTTCAAGCTCAAAGATCAAGAATGCAAAGATGCGAGAGAGGCATTGAAAGCTGCAAAAAGTGAGACAGTAGAAATTTTGGAGATTGTTGGCAGCATTATTGTATTTGGGGTAATGTTATATTTCATACATCACGACACCACTATTCCGAGCCCTTAAATTTTGTGATAATGCCATCCACCGCTCCCCGCCCAATCGCTGAAATCCATGCAGCCCGCAAGCTTATGCTTGCAGGGCGGCCACGTTTATTTCAAGCCGGAGCCATTTGACCGAGGCTTCGAGCGTGCCAAGATCTCGGCGGCAATGGGGCGAACGTCTCCCGGACGGAGCGTCAGCACCCCAATGGTTTTACCGAGACCGGTCATAAATTCGATCTCATACGCTTCCGCCCCGGGATAGACATGCACAACCGTGCCGACATCGCCTGCAACGAGCGAATACTCCGGAATACTTCGTGTGAGCACGACTAACGATAATTCTTTGATCATAATGGGTAAGCGGTTACGAACCGGGGAGCCGTCGTTCCCCGATCTATAACCCAAATGGTACGCAATGGGATTCCTGGCCCAGAATCTCGTGAAAGCATCCCCTCCACAATATATTTTTGGCCGCACTCTATGGACATTTCTTGTTTTAGAGTTCCTTCTCGGGCAATTCGGAGTAACTCACCTCTCAATTGCTCAGCATGTTCAACCGTATAACCTGCCGTTGCAAAGAAGGAAGCTTTCGGCCCTCCTTCGGGATGAGAAGGAGAAAGAAGATAATCGAACAGCTTTGCATCGGGAACAAAAGCTAAATGGGAATTGGGAAGTTTCACTGGGTTTAGGTCGCTCGTTTTCGCTGGGATACTGGGATAACTCTCTTTCTTCTTCTCGCGTTTCACACTCGTATTTGTCGTATTTTTGTATCAATGTCATCCACCGCTCCCCGCCAGATCGCTGAAATTCATGCTGCACGCAAGCTTTTGCTTGCCGGGCGGCCACGAGATGCGCTTCGGCGGATCGCAAGCATTCAAATCCCGTTCGCTACGCTGCATATCGTGCGCGGCGAGTGCTGTTACGTGCTCGGCCAGTGGGCCGATGCCGTCCGGGAGTTTGAGAATGCACTGCGGCTTTCTCCAAATTCTCCTCGCGCGGAAATTCTGCTTATTCTTGCTTCGGAAATGCTGGAACTCTCGCGCACCATGCGTCCGGCAACGAACATTGCTGGGTCCATTGCAAGCGCCGAACCAGAGATTGCTGCGCCAACGATGCCTCGTCCGATTATTGATAGAAATAAGCTCTCCAAAGAAGAGCCGAGTGAATCGGTGGATGAGATCGGATTAGTCAGCGAAACGCTGGCGGAACTAATGATCCGGCAAGGTAAATTCGATGAAGCGCGAAAGGTGTATATCCAGCTTTCGCGGCTCAATCCTGACCGGTATGAATATTTTCGGGAGCGCATTCAAAAATTAGACGAACAAATTTAAGCATGACCGACTTCTCTCGCAATTACGACACCACCATACGCGATCTTGAAGCAAAACTCGACGCGCTGATCGATTCCGGTATCGAATTCGATTTCTCCCGCACTGGCGATGTGCTTACTATCGAATTCGATAGCGGCGAGAAAATTATCATTACTCCGCAAGCGCCAACGGAGCAATTGTGGGTCTCCGCAAATTATGCGGGGCATCGGTTCAATTGGTTGAATGGGAATTGGGTAAATGAGAAAGGCGGGCAGGAACTAATTCCATTCTTATCTCAAACTTTATCCTCTCAACTGGGAATGCCGGTTGAAATATAACGAATAGTTTCTTGTCATTCCCGCGAAAGCGGGAATGACATCGTGACCTATGCGCGATACACCACCGCTCCCGACGCCTGATTCGTCGGTAAAATAATGATGTCTGCGATCTGCACATGCGCGGGACGGCTGGCGCACCAAACGATCGTTTCGGCAATATCGGATGGCATAAGCGGCTTTATTCCTTTATAGACACTCTTCGCGCGCTCTTTATCGCCATGGAAACGGATTTCGGAAAACTCCGTCTCGACCATGCCCGGATCGATCGCCGTTACCCGCAGCTGCGTATCGACAAGATCGAGGCGTAATCCTTGCGTAATTGCATCCACTGCGAACTTCGAGGCGCAATAAACATTCCCACGAGAATACACTTCATGTCCCGCAATGGAACCAATATTGATGATGTGTCCGCGCCCTCGCTCGATCATTCCGGGCACAATTTTGCGCGTTAAATAAAGCAAGCCTTTTACATTCGTATCGATCATTTCTTCCCAATCATCGATGAGTCCCTCCTGAAGTTTATCGAGTCCGCGAGAAAGTCCGGCATTATTGATGAGAATGTCGATCTTTTTCCAATCTTCGGGCAGCGAATCTACGATTTGATCGACAGCCTTTCGATCGCGGACATCAAGGACGAAAGAATACACGCTTGCATGACATTCGTCTTCGAGAAGAGCTTTCAGTTCATTTAGGCGGTCGCCGCGTCTGGCACAGATCAGAATACGCGCACCTTCTCGGGCAAATGCCTCCGCCGCAGCACGGCCAATGCCGCTGGAGGCGCCGGTGATGAGAATGGTTTGATTCGCGAGCGCGGTGGCTGCCTTTTCGCTCATGTTCAATAGAATAAGGAGATACGAGACCGCTCCTGAGGCCGGAGCCGCTCCTGAGGTAGGACTTGAACCTACGACCCTCTGATTAACAGTCAGATGCTCTAACCAACTGAGCTACTCAGGAATGCTGTTTTTTGTAAGCGGGCTGAGAACGCAATGAAAGGTAAGCGCAGTTCCAAAATTTCCCCCAAAACGGCTAATTTCAACATTAGCAGAGTATCGGATGAGGTCATTGCCGTCAGACCATCGCCACTTCCTCACCAAGTGCGGCAGGCAATGCTGTAGAATAGATCGAATAAAGCTCTTCGACCGATTCATCTATAAGATCGTCTATCATAAGACGATCGGTACCTACCGTTCCTACCTGTTTCGCTTCCAGACCGTGCTTTTTTGAAATGGCAAGAATATCTTTCACATTTTTCGGATCGGCGGATAAAATTACAAATCCCTGCCGTTCACCGAACAGCACGGTATCCCTTCTGAGATGCACGTTCTGCATCTGCACTTTCGCTCCCATCGGATGTTCCGTTCCTTGCGCGAAGCAGCATTCTGCAAGCGCAACGGTGAGGCCACCCTCGCTCACGTCGTGCGCGGAATTCAGGAGACGCTTATCAGCAAGTTCGATGAGCGATTGCACAAGCGCGGCCTGTTTTCCCAGGTCACACACTGGGGGCTTACCTATCACTTCGCCGGTCCGTTGATAAAGATATTCACTCCCACCTAATCCGTCCGTTAGGTCCGAGGGGTCAGATGCGGTAAGCAGGAGAATAGCGTCCCCTTCATGCTTGAAATCATTTGATACCACTTTCGTAATATCTTCGATGAGGCCGATCATTCCAATGGTTGGGGTTGGATAAATAGCGCCGTCGGGTGATTCGTTGTAAAAGCTGACATTCCCGCCGGTGACCGGGGTGCCGAATGCTTTGCAGGCATCACCCATGCCGCGAACGGCTTCTTTGAATTGCCAAAATACTTCCGGATCATAGGGATTTCCAAAATTCAGGCAATTCGTCACGCCAATCGGCGTTGCGCCGGTGCATGCAATGTTTCGCGCCGCTTCCGAAACGGCAATCGTTCCACCGCGATACGGATCGAGATAAACATAGCGCGCATTGCAATCCGTTTTCATCGCAAGCCCCTTTGTCGTGCCTTTTACGCGCACGATAGCTGCATCGCTGCCTGTCAGATAGAGCGAGTTCGTCCGCACCATCGAATCATATTGCTCATACACCCAGCGTTTGGATGCTATCGTCGGAGTGGACAATAAAGTCCGAAGCATTGCACCTGCATCTTCGACATCCGGCAATTGCGAGACATCGAAAGCATTTGTCTTCGCAAGATATTTCGGTTTCGAAGTCTCGCGATAATAAACAGGCGTCATGTCGCCGCCGAGTGCTAAGGCTTTCGCTGGAATATCCGCTACCCGCTCGCCGTGATAATCAATTACTACTCGTCCAGTATCCGTAACTTCACCAATGATCTCGGCTTGCAGATCCCATTTGGTGAAGATAGTTTGGATAGCTCCGACATCCTTCGGCTTCACAACAACCAGCATTCGCTCCTGCGATTCCGATAGCATGATCTCGAATGCCGACATACTTGCTTCGCGCAAGGGTACGCGAGTCAGATCTATCTTCATTCCGGTTCCCGCTTTTGCGGCCATCTCCGAAGTGCAGCAGCTAATGCCTGCCGCACCCATATCCTGCATTCCGACCACGACGCCAGCCGCAATGGCTTCCAGAGTTGCTTCCAATAATAATTTTTCTGCGAACGGATCGCCAACCTGCACCGTAGGCCTGAGTGATTCGGCAGCTTCGCTAAACACTGCACTTGCAAGCAAACTCGCGCCATGAATACCATCGCGCCCCGTGCGGGAGCCAACGATCATCACAATATTTCCCACACCATCCGCGCTCGCACTGACCGTCTTGCCTCGCTCTACGATTCCGACCGCCATCGCATTCACCAGCGGATTGCCCTGATAACATTTATCGAAATACACTTCCCCGCCTACCGTCGGAACCCCGAATGAGTTACCGTAATCTCCAATACCTCTCACTACGCCTCGAACCAGGAATTTCGTCCGTTCACTTGGATCAGACTCCCCCTCCTCTGCAAGAGGAGGGGGCTGGGGGGTGGTGTGGTTGCCGGAGTTGAATTCCCCAAACCTGAGCGAATTGAGCGCCGCAATAGGCCGCGCTCCCATCGTAAAAATATCGCGCAGAATACCACCCACGCCCGTCGCCGCGCCCTCGTAAGGCTCCACCGCCGAGGGATGATTATGCGACTCGATCTTAAACGCAACGGCCAAACCATCCCCAATATCGACGAGTCCCGCATTTTCCTCGCCAGCATCCACCAGCAACCGCCCGCCGGAGCGCGGCAGCGTTTTAATCACGGCGATGCTATTCTTGTACGAGCAGTGCTCACTCCACATCACGGAAAAAATGCCAAGTTCGGTGTAAGACGGAATGCGCCCACCGAGAATTGAAACGATCCGGTCAAATTCTTCCGGAATGAGGCCTAATTCAATGGCAATGCGCCGGGCGTCGTCGAGATTGGTAATGGTATTTTGCATTATTAATTAATATACGTCGTCGTGCGTACCAATATCTTCGAGAAATGCTAAATCGTTTCGTTTGAAATAAAAAACGACTCGATATTTCCAGTTAATACTGAATGCCCAGCGGCCTTGCAGTTTTCCAGAGAGGGAGTGGGTCTGGAGTTTCGGGTCGTGAGGAGATTGGATAAAGAGGGCTAACTGCGTGCGGAATTTCTCTTCGAGATCAGGATGCGACTTGATGAAGCGCTTATACGCTCTCTTAAATGATGAACTCTCGGCAACTTGAATCATGCAGCATTCAGGCGGCGCATGATTTCATCGACATTCGAGGTTGGCTTTAGCTCACCGCGTTCCCATTCGGCCATGGTCTCGGCGTGACTCTCATTAATTTCCGTCCGGCGCTGGCAGCGATCAACTCATGATCGAGCAATTCGCGCAGTTCGGCCTTACCCTCCACCGGAAGCTGCCGGATTCCATCCACAATATCGGAAAATGTTAAGTGCATGATTGACTCCTTCCTTGATATAATGGAAACGAAGCAGAAGCGGTTCCAGCCCGAAATTTCCTCCGTATAATAATGCACTTGAACAATTTTGTCGTAAATTTGTGCGATGAAAAAACTTGTGGCCGTATTCGGTCCGGCAATATTTCGGAGGGCGATGCACTATACGAAGATGCAGAGCGCCTCGGTGCGATGCTTGCTGAGGCCGGGTTTGCTGTCGTAACCGGTGGGTACGATGGCGTCATGGAAGCAGCATCGAAAGGTGCGCGCACCCCCGGCGGACAGGCTATCGGCGTTACCGCCGAAGTGTATTACGCCCGAGGCCGCGAAGCGAACGCGTATCTCACGCGCGAAGTGCGTGTTAAAAGCGCGACCGACCGCCTCATGGAACTCCTCGATCTTCCCGATGCCTTTATTGCAATTGGAAACTCCACCGGAACGCTCGCCGAAATTGCGATGGCATGGGATTATATCACGAAAGAATTCCTGCCGGAGAAACCGATACTCCTTATTGGAGAAAGCTGGAAGGGCTTTTACGATTATGTGAACCAAGAATCGCAGTTCGCTCCTTGGCTGCATCTTCTGGAATATCATAAAACGCCGGAATCGGCAATAGATGCGCTCTGTAAATTATTTGGCCCGCAAATATCGTTACCCGATCTGGAAATCTTAAAATAAGCTTCATGAAGAATGAACGAATCTGAAAATTATATTGCCGGACGCCGGGCGACGCTTGAACTCTTGCGCGACGACGCCTCACGCACGCGCATCGAAAAAGTCTATATTGCCCATGGTGTTCACGGCCCGCAGATGGGCGAGATCTTGCACCTGCTACGAACAAATAAAATTGCGTTCAGCGAAATGGATCGCGGCAAATTTCGGGAACTGGAACGCCGCGCTGCTACCGGAGAAGATTCGCAGGGAATCATAGCTCTTATCTCTCAACGCGATTATCAGGAATTGGAAGATGTTCTTACTCCACCTCCTCTGCAAGAGGAGGGGGCTGGGGGGTGGTGTCCCCTGCTTGTCGCACTCGATGATATTGAAGACCCACACAATATCGGCGCGATCATCCGCTCGGCGGAAGCCTCTGGCGCAACCGCTATACTCTTGCCCAAGCGGGGCGCAGTGCTTACTCCTGCAGTCTATAAATCCAGCGCCGGTGCAGCGAATCACTTACCCATTGTGAAGTTCGGGAATCTTGCTGAAACGATTCGAAAATTACAAGAGGAATATGGCGTTATTTGCGTTGGCCTTGCCGGAGAAGCGAAACAAACTCTCTACGAAACCAGTCTCATCGGTCCCATTTGTCTCGTCATCGGAAGTGAAGAAAAGGGACTTCATAGATTAGTCCGGGAGCGGTGTGAAAAATTAGTAGCGATTCCCATGTTCGGCAAAACGGCCTCGCTTAACGCGAGCGTCGCTTGTGGCGTAGCGCTGTTCGAGGCCCGCCGGCAGCGGAGCGCCGCCCGCGCTTCAATGCCGGTGCGGGCGGCAAATTGATCGGGCGCTTTTCATCTGCCGAATCGATCTCGGCAAGCCGAAAATCGACCTGCCGTTTCTCTTCGAGTACTTTAATTAATTGCACACGCAGTTGGTCTCCGATCCGGAACCTGCGGCCTTCGCCTCTTGCGCCATACTGCCCGCGCCGTTCGATGAGCGAGTAATGTGCTTCGTCGAATTCGTAATAACCGGGAAGTTCCCGAATATGCACCAATCCTTCCGCACCGGAATCCAGCGCGACAAAAATTCCGAAGTGCGTGACGCCGGAAATAACCGCATCGAATTCATCGCCGACGCTCTTCTTCAGAATGTGTATCTGCGCAAGCTTGATGGACTGCCGTTCGGCATCCGTAGCATGACGTTCCGAAGCGCTCGTCTGATCTGCGATGTCAGGAAGTATCTGATAATAATGATGCTCCCGCTCCCGGTTCATTCCGCCGGGCCGCTGGTATTCGGCAAGCATCCGATGCACGATAAGATCGGGATACCGGCGAATCGGAGAAGTAAAATGCGTGTAATGCAAAAAAGCAAGACCGAAATGCCCGACGTTATGCTCTGCATATACAGCCTTTGCCATGGAGCGTAGCATCAGTTGATTGAGTAAATGTTCTTCCGGCTTGCCTTTGAGCGATTCGAGAAAATTCTGAATGACGCGAGGCGTAGGATTATCGGTAGATAATTTGTATCCAAGCGTTTTAGCAAGAAGTGCAAGTTCCCGTATTTTTGCGGTATCAGGCTCTGCGTGAATACGATAAAGGAATGGCCGTTCGCTGCCATCTTTTGCCTTACGCGCGATGAATTCAGCAACGGCCCGATTCGCAGCGAGCATGAAATCCTCGATCATCCGCATGGAACCAAGCCGCTCCTTACGCACGGACTCGACCGGTTCACCATCTTCAAATCGAAATCGGAATTCTTCTGATTCGAAGTCAATGGAACCGGATTCTTTCCGAAGATCGTACATCTTTAAACTGAGCGCCCGCATTTGTTTCAGGAGCTTTGCGTGCTTGCCGCGTCCACTTTTAATGCGCTTTTCTGCTTCTTCATACGAAAATCGCATCACGCTGCGAATGACGGTTTTTTTCATCTCCGCTTTCTTCACCTTTCCGGTTTCGGGATCGATGCGAAGAAAAACGGAATAGGCAAGTTTATCTTCATCGGGACGAAGCGAGCACAGTTCATTCGAGATACGTTCCGGCAGCATCGGAATGACACCTCCAACAAGATAGACGCTCGTACCACGCTGAAGCGCTTCTCTATCGAGCGAAGAGTCCTCCCGAACATAGTGGCTGACGTCCGCAATATGAACGCCAAGCGTTACTGTGCCATCGTCGTTTGCGGTGAGGGAAACCGCATCGTCAAAATCCTTCGCATCCTCGGGATCGATGGTGAAGATGGTTTCACCGCGTAGATCGAGTCTCTTTTTTATTTCCGATTCTGGAATGGTATCCGGAAGCTTATCCGCCTCTTTCAGGACAGCACTGGGAAATTGCTCGGGAAGATTGAACTCGGAAATGATGGCGGCATTTGAAAAACCTTGTTTTGCGATAGCGCCGAGCACGTTCAGGACAAACCCCTCGGGCTGGAGATATTCGTCAGTCCACTCGTATAGCTCAATGGTTACGCGATCGCCTTCGCGCGCGCCGTGCATATCTTTTCGCGCAATAAAAATATCGCGCTTGATCTTACCGGTTTCGGGACGCACAAAAAAACCTTGCCGTGTGCGCTCAATGGTTCCTACGATACGGTGCGCGGCTTTTCGAAGGATTTCCGTAATCTCGCCTTGCGGACGTTCGTCCTTTTTTGCAGCGAAGAGGTGCACGCGCACGACATCGCCATTCATCGCCGATTTCAGATTTCGCGCGCGAATAAGAACGGTATCTCCAATATCGAATTCCGCAGAAGGAGTAACAATGCCGTTGCCAGTCGTCTTAACTTTAAGTTCACCCTCCACCTCGGTCAGCGCAATACGTGGCAAGCCATATCTGCGCCGTGAGCCACGGACGATAGTGCCCTCGCGCTCCAGCGCGTCGAGCGTGCGGCGAAGATTCTGGTATTCCTCGCTATCGGATTTAATGGCGAGCATTTTCGAGATCTCGTTCGTTTTGAATAGCTCGCCCGGATGGTCTCGAAAGAGTTTGAGAATATTATCGCGTAGCACTTGAGGATTGAAATAAAGAATTGGAATGAACTGAACCATAATTCTTAATTCTTAATTCTAAATTCTTACTTGACCACAACCATACCAACCGATCCGATCCGCCAACTCCCTGGCATTACGCCGAAACGTGCGGAGGCACTTGCGAGCGCCGGTATCGAAACGCTCGAAGACCTTATACTCCACTTCCCAGGTCGTTATCTCGACGCGCGCCAGCTTGTGCCGCTTGCCGAACTTCGGAAACATTTGCGAAAGCCGGTAAGCGTGCGTGGCAAAGTAATTTCTGCCAGACTTATTCCCGGGCATCGCCGCGCTCGTGCCGTCATCGCATTGCAAGATGAGTCCGGCGGTGTTCTGCAACTCGTGTATTTCGATTTTCCCGATTGGCGTGTGAAACAATTCAAAGTCGATGAAGAATATCTTGCCGCCGGATATGCCGGTGAGTATCAAAACATCATTCAGGTGGTTCAGCCGCCATTTGTCGAGCATTTAACGAACCCGGAAGAATTCGTTCACGGACAAATGCTGCCGCTGTATTATTTATCCCCGACGCTGCGTAAGGCCGGATTTCGCGATAAGCAATTCCGCGATCTCATCCAAACAGGGATCGAAAAAGCTGAAAAGCTCGGACTGCTTCGCGAGATACTTCCCGAAGAACTGCTGCGCCGCGAAAAGCTTATGCTTCGCATCGATGCAATTCGTGAAGCGCACCATCCTAAAAGTCCGGAGCATTTGGATCTGGCACGGCGGCGATTGAAATTCGAAGAACTATTTTTTATGCAGCTCCGGCTTGCGCTGGAACGCCAGCGTATGCGCATGGCAGTGAAAGGGGTTGTGAAATACGATGTTTCACGAATGCTTGCTGCGCTTCAGGGAAAAACGTTTTCGGATTCCGGCGTAGCGGAAAAAATCCTTGCTTCGTTACCATATAAACTTACATCCGACCAAATAAGATCATTGCGTGAAATTCTTCACGATATGTCAAAAGATGGAGGCCGTTCTTATCCAATGAACCGGCTGCTGCAGGGCGATGTAGGAAGCGGCAAGACCATCGTAGCACTGCTTGCTATGCTCGTTGCCATTGAAAATGGTTACCAATGCGCGTTCATGGCGCCAACCGAAGTGCTGGCCGCGCAGCATTTCGATACCGTTACAAAGATCCTGAAGCATACAGCCATCAAAACCGCCCTTCTTATCGGCGGTCAAGGCAAGCGCGAACGCAAACAAATTCTCGATGCGATCGCGGCAGGCGAAACGCATATTGTCGTTGGCACACATGCGCTCATTCAAAAGTCAGTCCGCTTTAACAGGCTCGGATTTGTCGTGACCGATGAGCAGCATCGCTTTGGCGTTGCACAGCGTAAAGCTCTTGTTGAAAAGGGAGCCGATGCGGCAAGCCTCGATGAGATCGAACACGAACTCTTTCGCATGACCATTCACACGCCGGAACCCGTGACACCGGACGTGCTTCTCATGACGGCTACACCCATTCCGCGCACGCTGGCACTAACGCTGTATGGCGATATGGAAGTAAGTACCATCCGGGAACTGCCCGGGGGACGAAAGCCGATCACGACTCTGCTCTTTTTTGAGCACGATCATCCACAAATTTACAAAGCTGCATTACGGCGTATCGAACAGAAAAAGGAACAGGTCTTTATCGTATATCCCTTGCGAGAGAAATCCCAGAAAATCGATTCCGAAGCAGCGGAAAAAGCATTCGAATATTTGAAGGAGCATGAATTCAAGCATGTTCGCGTTGGATTGGTGCATGGCAAAATGTCTTCCAGCGAGAAGCAAGAGGCCATGCGGCGTTTCCGAGAAAAAGAATTCGATGTGCTCATTGCAACGACCGTAATCGAAGTGGGAATAGACGTTCCCAACGCTACTGTAATGATCATTGAACATGCCGAACGGTTCGGACTTGCGCAGCTACATCAGCTTCGTGGCCGCGTGGGGCGCGGCAGCGCAGACTCAGCGTGCGTACTTGTGGCAAGCGAAAAATTAGATTCCGGCGAAGGCCTGTTGACGAGCGACGAGATCGAGCAATCCTCGATGGCGCTGGAACGATTGCATACCCTTGTTGCAACGTCCGATGGATTCGAAATTGCGAAGGCCGATCTGCAATTCCGTGGCACCGGAGAGATCTTGGGATTAAAGCAATCGGGCCGCGTCATGCTTCGAATCGCAAATTTAACAACTGATGCCGACATTGTGGAACATACCCTCCACGATGCCGAATCTATCATTGCCACCGATCCTCAGCTTCGCACCCCACCGAATCGTGCAACGCGAGAGGAGTTCCTTCGCCTCTATCGCGATGAAGAATCTTATCTGCATGTCGGTTGATCTGGGAACAGCTTTGCCCGTAGTTATGTAATCAGAGTGTCCGTTTAACAGCTATTCGTCGCTGTTCGTGACCCATCGTTGTTCAACGTGTTCTTAAGGTATTCATCGCTCATTACCCAGTAAGACTGCATCCCTTTGGCTTTTAAGAAATCGTTAGCACGCGTAAGTGCTATCCTGACGCTGGTGTTCTTCGCCGGCCTTGTTGTGCTGGTTTCATCCCAGCACCGGGTGCGCCTCATTGCCGGCTCGTATCAGGCTGTCGATTCTTTGGCCCAGCTTGGTCCAGACGAACACGTCAGCTTTATGGCACACCATTCGGACTCGAGTGTCATGGGATTCTACGACATCGTCACAGAGCTTGCAACGTTCGAACACACCCACCCCTTAGTCGCCGGCGATGCGCTGCCTGCGCTGGATCAACCGGACACTTGCTTGCAACTGCTCAAAAATGGAAAAAGAATTCACTGCTACAATGCAGATATTGGGGTCTGTGCGATGCTTGCCAACCAACATGTGCTGGCACGGCTCTGGGATTTCACCGGTCCCACCCAGCTTGGCGGCGATGGGCACAATTTGCTCGAGGTTTTCGACCACTCGACGCATACCTGGAAAGCGCTCGATCCCTACTATCATTGTTATTTTGTCTTTTCAGCGCCGGGATACGATACCACCCCGATCGATGTGCCAACCCTTCGATCGGCACTGCTCGAAACACCATCGGCCATCCATATTGTAAAGTACGTTCATTTGCCAGACGACCGGCCCGATGCCAATATTCTCTCGGAACTAAGATTTCTCGCGCCGTGCGCGATGCTTCACGCGAACAACGATTTTCGCACACGCTATGCCCACCGGTACGGCTGGCTGATGCCACTGGCGCCCGTCATCGATAAGCTTCCGCTACGCGCTACACGCGGAGTACGCATGCTCATGCTCGGCTCGGACGACTTGCATTACATTATCGAGGATAGCCATAGCCCTCACTATCCGTTCGTCTTTATGAAATGGTTGTTCTGGTCGATGTTCGCGCTCTTCGGAATTTTTTTCTTGCTAACTGTTATTGCTCTGTTCCGACAGGGGAAATCAATTCCTATCGACAAAGCATAAATAAGAAGATCGAGCACGGATGGCCTCCTACGACAAAAGTGTTGACGCCTACATCGCAAGATCCGAGCCGTTTGCACGATCTATTCTGGAACATCTCCGCGCATTAGTGCATCGGGTGTGCCCCACATGCGAAGAAAAAATAAAGTGGAGCTTCCCGCATTTCGATTACAAGGATAAGATGTTGTGCAGCATGGCGGCATTCAAAGAACATGCCTCGTTCGGATTTTGGAAAGAATCGTTACTGGACGATCCCCAAAAAGTTCTTGCACGAAATGACGGAATGGGCAGCATTGGTAAATTACGATCCCTTGCCGATCTTCCCAGCGATGCCGTGCTCACGGATTTTATTCGTCAGGCCATGAAGTTGAACGATGAAGGGACTGTTGTTGCCAAGCCAAAATCTGCTCCGGTCTCGGTGGTGCCGCCGGATTACTTGACGAAGGCGCTGAAGAAAAATCCAGCCGCAAAGAGAACCTTCGATGCATTTAGTCCCTCCAATAAACGAGAGTATATCGACTGGCTCACCGAAGCAAAAACAGAAGCCACGCGAGAAAAACGCCTCGCAACCGCTCTTGCATGGATGGCCGAAGGAAAGATACGGAACTGGAAATATCTCAAGAAATAACGCATAGATATTTAAAACCGGTATTCGATATTTGCCGTGGGAACATAAGCCATAGCGCCATTCGGGAGTGGGAACTCCATCAGATCGCTGTGCAGCCTCAGCGGCGAATTGTGATCTCTCGCCAACAGTGCCGCATCGATGGCCGAAAGCACATGGTTTAGCATGATCCCATACAAAAAGATATTTGCGACGTCCGCTTGGACATTCGCATCCGCGCGCATGAGCGATGCCAAGTTATAATTCGCAAGATTGTCCCAGCCGGGAATATATTGATCGTATTTCGAGATCATTTCATAATACTGCTGATCATCGACACTCGGATCGACAAGCCGGTGCCCATAGTCATCCGCAACATACTTATTGCTGCTATAAAAGCTATCGAGAATGGCTTCCGCGCGATTAATGGAAGCAATGTTATTGCCATTCGCTACAACAATTCCCGAATCGAGATGCAAGGACGTAATGTTGGAATCCAGATTGTTCGCATATCTCGTTGTGCTAAAATGCTTGTCGCTAAAGGCATAGAATACGGAGAGCGAATCGTTAAAACGTTGGTTCCAACGGATCATACCCACCCACAGCCCTGCCTCGATGCCCGTAAAGATCATGCCGCGCCAAATATCGTCGCCAACGTAATACTCTCCAAGCCCTGGAAGTATGGCCGATAGCGCCGCAGCCAGAAATACGCTTTTGTGGCCGGGTGCCGAGGTTTTGTCCGAAGCAAACCGCATCGGGACGGTATCCCGAGGAGCGGCAAAGATATTCGTTAGCGCATAACTCGCGACAAGAGGATTAAGTGCAGGATGAGAAGCAGATTCGCTAACTGGAACCAAGAATTGTGCCTTGGCGGAGAAGGAAGTAAGAAGTAAGAAGTAAGAAGTAAAAATGGGACGATCACATATGCTCGTCGGAGGGAAACAAATTCATACTTCATCCTTCTTTATTTCGCCCAACTGAAGTTGGGCGCTACACGACCTTTCATCGTAGCTACCATACAATGCCAAGCGTAAAGCGCAGCGTATTAGCCAGCGGATTATCCTGGGCGAAGGTATCGATATAACTGAAATCGAATTGGTACGCATCGTAACGCAAACCGGCGCCAAAGGTCAGGTAACTTCTGCCGCCGACATGCGAACCCTCCGCATAATAGCCCATGCGGAGCGCGAGCAATTGATCGTACCAATATTCCACGCCCGTGGACCACATGAAGGAATGCATCGTACTATCGTCCCACGATGTAATAAGCGATTGCGGCAGTGGGTCGGCGGTGATAGCGCCAGAATCCTCATGTACCAATAGCTTCGCAAGATCGGAGACGATCGAAATTTCATTGTATTCGTCACTATAAATCTTATAGGACGCACCGACACGAATGACGGTCGGGAGCGGATCTGCCTGAAGCGCATCTACATATTTTATTTTCGGCCCGACATCGGCAAGAATAGCACCGACCTGAAGCGCGTTTGCAATCCCATCGACATACGTGGAATCGGGCTTCCAAAGTACGCTCAGATCGAAGGATGCCGATTCTCCTACGCCATTCGATGCCTCGTTCGCAACATGGAGCGTGGAAAGCGTGGATTGAATATAGCGTAAGCTGCCGCCAAACCCCCAGTCATTCGATAACTTAGTAGCGTAGCATAGCGTAATAGCATATTCGAACGAATTGAATGTAGCCAACGGAGTGGGCGAGGCTTCCGTTGTATAAATAAAAGTGCCAAGATTAAGGAAGATGATGCTTGCCCCGATCGTCCCTCCGAATTTATCGTCGTCATTCCATTTGAAATTAAGATTGTCATAGAACAGATCGCTTTGATTGAACTGGGGCAGCCACTGTGAATGCGTAAGCGAAACCGAAGTGCCCGTCTGGAACGCAAGACCTGCCGGATTATAATAGATCGCGCCGGCGCCTTCGGGCATGCCGGTGCCGGCATCCCCCAAGCCGCTCGAGATGGCATCGGGCGCGATCAACATGAATGGAACCGCTGTGGAAACAATGGCAGAAGAGGTCTGCTGCGCGCGCGCGTTGCGCGGCAGACCGATGGCAAACGCCGCCGCCAGTATCCAGGCCCCAATAATGATCTTCTTCGTATATTCTTTTTGTTTCATCCTTTTATTTGTGGTGTCAGGTCTTATCGTTTTAATTAAAAAGTGTTGTTCTTCTTGCCGTATGGTAATAGGTTCCTCATTGATGTAATACGATACATTTGCCGGTTGCGGTCGAAGAGGTTCCATCGCCGACATCCTGCGCATTGATAACGAACATATAAGCTCCGTTGGCAACGAACGTTTCGCTGGCGTCACGGCCATCCCAGGGAATGTCGATCACGCTTTCGGTCGAGGAAGCCGTGAGTGTGCGCACGAGCCGGCCATCGACCGAATAGATCGAGAGTGTGACATTGACAAGGCTTCCAGCTTGTCCCGGCTGAACAAAACTGAAGGTCGTCTGGTCTTGCACGGGATCCGGCACGACCGATACATTGTAAAGCTGGTACGGCGATCCGCTCATCGCAATAAAGTTCACGCTCGCGAACGTGGCATTATCATACGTATCGAACGCCCGCACATGCAGCGTATGCGGGCCGGCTGGGAGCGAAATAGGCTGCTGGCTCGTCCCGGACTGATAATTATTCTCTTCGGAGACGTAGCTGCTCGATAGATCGATCGCGGAATCCTCGGCGTCGTCGATCCATCCAATAAAACTATGCCCGATGCTGGCCGTTGAAGTATTGAGGCCGAGTGAGGCATGCACATCGACGATAATGGTAGAATTCGTCGAGACTTCATCGCCACTTTGGAACGCACGGCTGCCCAGCCACAATCCGAGCGATGGTCCGGTGGTATCGTTCATCGCCTGCGTAGAATCGGAGCTGATAAGATGAATTTCCTCGTTAGAACCGAGCGCCGTTCGCGCATCCGCGCCCGAATACGCATAACCCGAAAATTTGGCAACGCCGGAATCGAGTTTTGCATCGCGCGGAACGATAAAACTAACGGTGAACCGTCCGTTCGTTACCGTTGCCGTGCCGCTAAAGAGGATTGGCCCATCGATCTGCCAGGAATCATGCCACTGAAACGTATCGGGGAGGTAGGTCGAAGTTGCAGTTTCCTGGGTGGGAGTGTCGAAGAGCGTAACCCACACGGTGCCGTTAAATCCCAGTTCCATCGGGGAATCTTGTGTACTGTCATCGCGAATGCTGCCGGAAATCTGAACCTTCGAGAGATCCGCAACCTGGAGTGTGTTACTTGCAGAAAGAGCGTTGCCATTCACCGAATCGAACGATACATACAACTTGGGCAGTAACAGCCGTTGTGCCGGATCGCCCAGAAGATAAAAATCTTCAAAGTCGCCGCCGCTGGCTTTGCCAACAACCAGCGCCTCGCCAACGGTCGAAGTCCCATGCCCGGAATCAGCATGGAACAACGTCTGATAAAACGCCTGGGGCAATGCTTCACCGCTCGTCACCGAGCGGGAAGTTCCAAGCAGCCCGATGGCCCCGCCGTTGGGACTCATCAGGAATTGCTCGCCGCCGGAAAATTCCGTGAAATCGTCGTCCTGGCTAAAGTCGCACGTCGCGGTCGTTACGAACGCAAGATGGGAAAAATTAGTCATTTGATCGATCGACAGGGGAACGTACAACACGGATTCATGCGTCCATACTTCCGGATTTCCATGACCGACAAATGAAAAAAGCACGGTTCCTGTATTGAAGGCATTGATGATCGCGGTATTGACCTCAGGTTTCAGCCGTTGGCCATTCGCTGCAAAGACGGTCGGATAACTGACCTCATAGATCTTATGCACGAGCACGCGGTCCTGCAAATGCGATATCTCATTTTGCGTATCGTAGAAATGATTGAGCGGATCAATCGAATAAAGAAAATCTGGGGCGTTATGGTCGTCGGCAAGAAACGTTCCGATCGAGCGCCACGCGCCGGTATCGCTCGCATGTTCGTACTCCTGTACTTTTGAGACATAGACGGCCGCATCGGCCTCGTTGCGCGCAGAGATACGGCCCACGGCAAGATCGTCTATTTCGGAGTTTTCACCGGGAGTCAACTGAACATAGAAATCGTCATCCGGATAGGACTGGGATCCGAACGAAGTACGAAAGCCGCCGGGGTCATCGCCGGGGTTGTCTGTGTTCGTGCCATTTTCATAAGGTGGAATCCAGTCAGGCGACGATGTTTGGCGGGTTTGATAGTCGCAGTGACCGCCCCCGAGAAGCGTCAGATACATGGGCCGGACCGCTGCATGGTGCATGGTATAGGCCATGAAATCGCGAATGGCGACAATATCGTTATTGCCATATCCGAATTCCTGATAAATGCTTTCAACGGTTACAACAGCGGCTGACATTGCTTCGGTCGCCTGCCCGCCTTCCTGGCGAAGCGCGGCAAGCTGATTGGCTTCGGTCTGGAATGCCTGCGGAGCAATGATGATCTCCTCAGCGCCGGTTTGGCACACCGAGTTCCGAAGCGATGGCGCAGCCAGAGCGGCAATCGTCGGAGCAACCGCCGATTGTGAAGAGAACGCGATAAACTGCCGCATAGCGCCATGCTGGCCTTGTAATGCAACCGAAATAGTATTGCCATTGGCGCCGGCAACGATCGTGGGCGCAAGTGCATTGGTAACGTCCCATACCGCGCCACCCGTGGCGTCCGTGAACTGATATTGATAAGCTCCGCCATTATCCATCAACATGAACGGAATGGATTGGGAACCAATATCCGTGCTTCTGCGATACACCAATTCGACAAAATCCAGCCAGGCCAATGCTGACACGTCGCTGCTCGAGAACGTAATATTTAAGTTGAGCGGCCCCGAAATACTCTTATCGAGCACCAGTGGATCATCCCAATTACGATCGGGAAAGTCCCCGACGCGAGAAGAAACGACGCCGACATTTTGGTTATTAATTTGAATAGCTAAAGAACCGGTATCCCCACTGGCGATCTGCGCATCGTATGCCACGCGTATCACCGTGGAATCGCTGACAAAGCCCGGAGCATCCAAGCTAAGCTGCATAGGAATGGACTGTGTGAGTCCCTGATCGAGCATTTCGCGGCCAATGTTGCCATCCGTCACATCCTCCATCGTGCGATCTACCTCATGGCATGTTGCCGTGAGCACCGTAGTCTCCGCAACGGGCGTTTGAGCAAGCGAGTCTGGTTGAGTAGTAACACGAAGCGCCTGACCGATCGGCGTCCCACCGATCTTCAATAAGAAATGCCCCGATGAAGTGTACGGGTTGAGATTATGGAACAACCCATCGGTACCGCCAAGAGCGCCATCGTATCTCCACACGCTGGCAGCATTCGCATAAAAATAGAGATCGGTAAAATTCTCGCCCTCCGCCTGAACCTCAATGGCACACTGAATCCATTCGCCGCTTGAATCCGTCGTCGATTCGTTCAACATCGCTCCGCCGACGCCAAATAATTGGATCGATGCAGGATCGATGGTTCCCGTTATTCCATTATTAGCAAGATCCTGCGCAGAGATATGATAGATACCTGCGCCATTTGTCGTGATCTGAAGCCATTGCCCACTCGCAGCCGGCGCAGACATGGTGGACATCCCCGCCGAAGCCTTGCTTTGCGACTTAAGCGCGTACGTCCACTCGGCGCTCGCGCACGCATAAAAACCGGTGACCGATCCATTGATGAAAATGGTACGGAAAAACTCTGCTTCTTCCGGTGAGATCGTGACGCCGCCTTGCGAGGGCGATACGGACGCCGCGCTCGAAGCATCCTCGAATGTGATGCGCAACGTCAGGGATTTTACGCGCGTAACGCTCCGCGATTCGGCATCATATCCGATCGGCGAAACAACGATCCGTTCTGAGAAGGCCGTTCGGTATGGAGTAACCGCACCCACGCTGACCATCTCGCTATTCGAAACGGCGCGGTAGCGGTCGTCTCTGATAACGTACTGCTTTATTACGTAGTCCTTTTTCTTTTGAACCGTAGGAACGGGCGCAAGATCAATGTCCGGCAGGACTTCGAGCGACTGGCTCACGATCTCGACCTTCGCCTGCTGCCGGCTCGGCGCAAGGAATGGAAGCGAAAGCCGCATGATCTCCGGCGCACCGGCAGAGTCGGTCAGGAAGCCGTCGGGGATGGTCATTTCCGTAAACGCGCGGCCCGTGCTATCCTTGACCGTGCTCGAGGTATAGCTCGGCTGTATCCGAACAATGACTTCCCCCGGTTTCACCGAGAGCACCCGGTAGCTCTTACCACCGGAGCCTTGCGCATGCAACGAGGCGCCCGATGAAATGAATAGTACAAGTAAGGCGAAAACGAACAAGAAGAAGCTGCTCCGATACAGTCCAGACATGACGATAGGACGCTCGGGGAGCGCTTCCGGATTAAGACGGTAGTTTATTGGGTTCCGCATCGACTTCTATTTCCGATAATAAGTTATACACCCACTCATCGCTCTGCGAATCACGCAGAGCAATGAGGAACGACCTGTATAAATGGCCAAGAAAATTTTTGGCCGCAGATGAATGACCATCTTCTATGTACGATCGATCATGCTTCCATAATCCATCGTGCGATGAGCAATCACCTCGCTGGTGTCTCAGAAATCGTAGAAATCGTCGATAGGTTCGCGGTTTATAAGAATTGAAGAGGAGCCACCATCCGCGCCAAGAACGGCATCCGTGGCTTTTGTGCAAACGTCAAGAATAAGAAAGAGTTTCGCTTTACTCCTCAGAAAAAATGACGAGTTATTAATGTACCGGTCCCGGCAGACTTTAGATACCAGCCGCGCAAGAATAAACAGTTCTGCTCCGGCATGATTTGGAGCACTCGGATAGACATATTTGTGGCGAAAATACGCTGAAATGGGCAGTTTCCAGTCCGGGACTTGCTTTTGCCTGAAAAAATACGTAAATTAAGGATTATGAATCACTCATTGCGAGGTATTCGGATGGCGTTTGTTCTCGCGCCGGTACTCTTATTTTGTACGCTGGCAGCAATGCCGAAAAAAAGCTATGCGCAAGTCATCGACTTCAATCGCGTGAGTTCCCCGGGCGTCTCCATTTCCGAAAAAAGCTACCATCGCATCGAGCGGTTTCTTACCCATGTGTTCCCCATGCGGCACCTGCGGCGTTTTGCCCACGTTGCCGGCAACGAACGCCCAACCCAGCTCCGGCGCGTGACCTACGAAGTCATTACACAGGAGCAAATTAACTTTGTGCTCGCCGGTTATTCCGCCCAGTGGAACCAACCCATCAACGAGCTGGCCATTTACCGAATGGAACCCGGTGGACCGAATCAGGTCTGGCGTTCCCGTCCCTGGGAAGGAAACTCCGGCGATCTTCATTTCCTTGCCCTGCCAACGCGCGACCGGAACCTTGTTTTGTTTCAGGAAGGAGGAGCCGAAGGTGCGTTCGGGCTTGCAAGCGTGTTTACCTTCAACAATGCCCCCGATGGACTGTTGCTGCATGATCTCACCCCAGAACTTCCCTGGCTTCGCGCCCGCGCCCACTTCCCGTTTCGCACGCTCTACGGCGAGCAAATTTCGATGCACGTTGAAACCGATGATTCCTCAACTCCAAAACATTCCAATAGAAATGAGGTAGTACTCTCGGCCAGCGATGAAGCATACAATCTCGGAATGACGCAGCTCGTCCGCCCGGAGCGCTCCTGGAAATACAATAGCGCGCGCAACCGCTTCGAGCGCATGAAAACCACGCCTGTGCTCACCGGCCCCGAAGCGACGAATAACCGCTGATGCCTGTGCCTACTACCCGATGCCTACTACACGAGGTTTGCCCATATTTTGCTTCGTTTGCCTGACCGCTATTGCCATCGGCGGATGTGAGATCACGTTTAAGCCGCCGGTTCCACTCATGGGAATCATCCGTGTGGATGCGCATTACGTGTATCCCGGCAGAAATGAATTCAGCTCGTATGAACGATTCTATAAAAAGGAGATCGATACCGGACATTTTGCAGAAACACGCATCGATCTCGATCCCGGCCAGCAGTTGTTGGTACTGAATAAGGCGATCGTGCTACATTTTTACCAAATGCCGGATACGTTTTACCATACCGATCATGCAACAACCGGGCAGCCCCATTTTCTGCGAATTTGGGCCGATACGCTGGATAAAACCGTCCATTGGTTCGGATCGATCGATAGTCTTCACCCTGTAAACTACGATCTGAAAACACTTGTCGAATATGTGGATTCCATCGTAAAATCGACAGACGATTACCAGGGATTGCCAAAATCGAAGCTTACGGATGATTAAGGCGAACTTTTCCGCTATTCTTCGCATTTAACGCCCTCCCGCAAAAGGAGCAAAGCAAATAGCTCGTTTTACGGAAAACTCGGTATTCAATACTCATTACTCGGTACTCACACATGTTCGCAATCGTAGAAATTTCAGGAGAGCAATTCAAGATCGACGACAGCATGACCACGCTCCGCGTACCTTACATGGCAGGCGCTGAGGAAGGCCAGGAGGTTTCGCTCGATAAGGTACTGTTCTCCGATGGCAGAAAAGGCGCAAAACCGCTTGCCACCGTGCGTGGACATCTCCGCGGCGAGAAAGTCATCGTTTTTCACAAAAAGCGCCGCAAGCGTTACCGTAAAACGAACGGGCATACCCCGCGTTACACGGAATTGGCGATCAGTTGGTAATTAATTAAAAGGTTTGTAGCGCCGGCGTCCTCGCCGGTCCCTATTCCCGGAATTTGGGAACCGGAGAGGACGCCGGCGCTACAATAGGAAAAAATTTATGGCACATAAAAAGGGAATGGGATCGACGCGCAACGGGCGCGATTCCAATGCACAACGATTAGGCGTAAAGAAATTCGGCGGCGAGTTCGTCCGTTCGGGAAACATTCTCATCCGTCAGCGCGGCACGAAATACCATCCGGGCGAGAACGTCATGCGCGCCAAGGATGACACCCTTTTCGCCGTCGCCGATGGCAATGTGAAGTTCGAGCGCTTCCGTCTTGGCCGTACGCAAGTAAGCGTGTATCCGCAGACTGCAGTTTCTGCATAGTGGCTGTAGCCGTGACCTTCAGGTCACGGTGTGTTTTGCTCAGGACTTTTGGCGTCTGCCACCGTGACCTGAAGGTCACGGCTACGAAGAATTATTCGTCCTATTCCTCAAATGAACTTAATAGAAAAAATCAACGAGGATCTGAAAGCCGCGATGAAAGCGGGTGAGAGAGTCCGCACGGAAACATTGCGCAGCATTCGTGCTTCGATCATCGAGTTCGAAAAAAGCGGCCAGGATCGCGCCATGACGCCTGACGATGAGATGAAAATTCTCTCCAGCGGCGCAAAAAAACGCCGAGAGGCCATTGAGTTCTACGATAAAAATAACCGCCCGGAGCTTGCTCAGAAAGAACGCGAAGAGTTAGCCGTTATTCAGGATTATTTACCTAAGCAGCTTACGGAAGAAGAAATTTCCGCACGTATCCGCACCATCGTTGCCGAAGTTGGCGCTATGGGGCCGCAGGATGCCAACAAAATCAATCCCCTGCTCATGAAAGAAATGAAAGGCAAAGCGGACGGCAAACTCGTTCAGGAACTTCTGAAGGCGCAGCTCGCCGCGATGTAAATCCAAAATGGTTCTCGATCTTATCCTGATTGTGTTGCTTGCCCTTGCCGCGATCGGCGGATGGCGCTCCGGCGCCATGACGATGCTCGTTTCCATTATTGTGCTTATCGTTGCTTCGATCGCCGCATCCATGCTCGCATTGAAAGTCGGCACAATGCTCCATATTGGACCCAACTGGTCGTGGCCGATCGTTGGATTTATCTTCACGTTTCTTGTGCTGATGATCGCAGGTAGCTGGACGAAGCGGCTTATTCGTCCAAAACGTGGATTGTTGCGCAGTATGGATGGAATCGCCGGAGCATTGCTTGGGCTGATTCGCGGCGTGGTAATTCTGGGATTGTTTCTCGCGCTCTTCCAGCTCGTTCATTTGCCGCCGGATAGTATCACCGCGAATTCGGTGCTTTATCCCCTGCTAATCAAAGCTGCCACGTTGTTAATCGCAGTTTTGAAGCCCTATATTCATTCCTCCACGGCTGCTCCTACGACCGTAGTTTGATCTCCGATGACTGTGCCTACGCAGGAAGATTATTCGGATTTTGAATTTGAGGATTCGAAAGAATTCAACCTGCGGCTTGCAGAAGAATTTCTTCGTTCCATTGCTCCAACGTTCCGTCATGCCGCGCGCGAATTGGAGTTGGATAAGATCTGCATTGCTCATCTTCAATTGGCACACACCACGCCGGGCAAGCAAGCCATCGTCCGCGAATTACTTCCCAAATCCGATACGCTTGCCATTGATCGATCGCTCACAGAGATCCGAGAGATGCGCTTGTTCCTGATCTCAGGTGAAGCTCCCCGATTTTCCGGACTTACCGATATTGCCCCAACCCTCCGCAAAGTTGAGATCGAAGGCAGTACGCTCATCATAGATGAAGGCTTTCGTATGCTCAGTGCCATGAAGGCCATGCGCATGATGCGGGAATTTTTTTCGCGCCGTCATGAAGAAGCTCCGCTTCTTTGGAAAACAGCCATACATCTTTTCGACGATAAAGTGCTCGAACTGCATTTCGATACCGTCTTCGATGATACCGGCAAGATCCGCGATTCCGCAAGCCCGGAGCTTTCGCGCATTCGCCATGACATGGTTCGCGCGGCGGAGATACTTCGCAACCGGCTCATGGCGATCGTGCGCAGGCTTTCGGAAGATGAATTCGTGCGCGATGAAATTATTACCCAGCGCGAAGGACGTTATGTCGTGCCGATAAAAGTCGAACACAAACGGCGCGTTCCGGGATTTATTCACTCCGTTTCGCAGACCGGGCAAACGGTCTTCATCGAGCCGAGCGAAACGCTGGAACTTAACAACGAACTGCGCTCGCTCGAATTCGCAGAACAACGGGAAATAGATCGCATCCTCCGCATGCTTGCCGATCGTTTGCGTAGTTCCATCCCTGATCTTCGCGCCTCGCTCCAAGCGGCTGCTCATCTCGATGCCGTGCATGCAAAAGGCGCGTATGCACTTCGTATTGTTGCAGAGGATGCTGTGCTTGAGCAACAATCTACAAAACGCGACAGAGTATTTACCCTTACGAATGCGCGGCATCCTTTACTCATCGAAAAAATTGGCAGAGATCGAACCATCCCACTCACGATCCAGCTCGATGAAGATCGCCGTACCCTCGTTTTGACCGGCCCCAATGCCGGCGGCAAAACCGTTCTTCTCAAAACAGTTGGGATCCTTTCGCTGATGGCTCATGCCGGTTTGCCGATCCCGGTCGGTGCGGATTGCCGTTTGCCGATGATGGATGGGATTTTTGTCGAGATCGGCGATTCGCAATCCATCGCGGACGATCTGAGCACGTTTAGTTCACACGTTCGCTCATTGGTAGAAATTCTGGGCGATGTGACTCGCTCAAGCCTCGTGCTTCTCGATGAAATTGGCGGCGGCACAGCGCCAGAAGAAGGCGGCGCATTGGCGCAAAGTATTCTCGAACATCTGACGCGCATTAGTTGCTTTACCATCGCGACCACACATTATGGGCGCCTTGCTGCTTATGCGGAGTCTTCGCCTGCCGTGGAAAATGGCTCAATGGAGTTCGACCGCGCAACGCTTGCGCCCACGTTCCGGTTTCGTGCCGGTGTGCCGGGCAGTTCCCATGCTTTCGATATTGCCGAGCGGTTCGGATTAGGACATAATCTTGTTCAACATGCACGCGAACTTACCGGCGAGCAAAGCAATCGAATCGAGGATTTAACGGCATCGCTGGAAGCATTACAGCAAGAAGCTCGCACCCGAAAAACCGAAGCCGAACGCGAACTTGGCGCAGCGCGCGCCGCTAGAATGGAGTTCGAGCGCAAAGTGAGCGAAGCCGATGAAATTCGCCGCACCGCAAAAAAACGCGCATCCGAAGAAGCGGAAGAAATATTGAAACGCGCAAATCAATTTGTCGAGCGAGCCGTGCGTGAAGCAAAAGAAGCAGTCGCAAAACCAGAAGAAGCAAATGATAATTTGCGAGCAATGCGGCTCGACAAGAACAGGAACGAAAAAAACTCATAGCAGACCTTTCCGTCCCGGAAGTCCCTTCCGTCACTGTAGATGAAATTGTAATTGGCACGAATGTTCGCCTGAAATCTAATCCTGCGCAGATCGGTAAAGTGCTTTCGATAAAAGGGAAAGATGTTGAGATCGAGATCGGCTCGCTGAAGATGCGGACAAAGCGCGATCAGCTTGAAATTGTAAGCAAGACCGATGCAAAGCCCAAGAAACCTGCATCTCGCGAAGTATCTCAGGCAACGAAATATCTTGCAGAAACCGCTGAACGCCGCATCGATCTGCGCGGGCAGTATGGCGACGATGGAGTGATGATGGTCGATCGCTTCCTTGCCGATGCATCTGCGCATGCGCTCGACCGAGTGGAGATCATTCATGGTCATGGCACCGGGGCGCTCAGCCGGCGCATCACGCAGCACTTACGAACGCACCGATTTCGTTAAAAGCTACCGTTATGGCGAGCCGCAGGAAGGCGGAGCCGGCGTTACCATCGTGGAATTAAAATAATCATGAAATTAAAAAATATCTTTATTGCCAATCGCGGCGAGATCGCGCGCCGCGTTATTCGCTCCGCGCAAGAATGCGGTTACTCAACGAGCGTGGCCCATTCGCCGCACGATGCTTCTGCCCTCTTCGTCCGCGAGGCAGATATTGCGTTCCCACTTGCGGGAAATACGCCGAAAGAATCCTATCTCGACATCGAGCAAATTCTACATGCTGCAAAAAAGGCTAGCGCAAACGCGATCCATCCCGGCTACGGTTTTTTGAGCGAGAATGCTCACTTTAGCCAACGTGTAACAGAAGCGGGAATGAAATTCATTGGCCCATCGCCGGAAGCCATTGAATTGTTGGGAGATAAAACAAAAGCTCGCGCACTGGCACGACGATTAGGCATCCCAACGCCGGATGGAACAACGAAAGAACTAACATCGAATGCTGAAGCGATTGAAACTGCTCGCGCTATTGGTTACCCGGTTCTTCTCAAAGCCGCAGCCGGTGGCGGCGGACGCGGGATGAGGCAGGTCGAACGGGAAGATGATCTTTTGCAGAACCTCGAACGCGCGCGGCACGAAGCGAAAAGCGCTTTTGGCGATGACCGAGTATATCTGGAAAAATATATTGTAAAACCACGCCACATCGAGTTCCAGTTATTGGCGGATGCGCACGGGAATGTTATTCATCTCGGCGAGCGCGAATGCTCCATCCAGCGCCGGCACCAGAAGTTGATCGAGGAATCTCCCTCTGTTATCCTAACTCCTGAATTACGCCACGAAATGGGCGAAGCGGCTATTGCGCTCCTCACCCATGCAAAATATGAAGGCGCGGCAACGGTAGAATTCTTAGTTAGTCAGGATTTGAAATATTATTTCCTTGAAGTAAACACCCGCCTGCAAGTCGAGCATCCCGTAACGGAATTTGTAACCGGCCTTGATCTTGTGCGTGAACAGTTCCGGATTGCTGAAGGCGAAAAGCTTACTCCCCCTCCTACGCAGCGAAGCGGAGAAGGAGGGGGCTGGGGGGTGGTTGCGCAGGGCCACGCTATCGAGGTTCGTATTCAATCCGAGGATGTATGGAATGATTTTCTTCCCAGCCTTGGAATGATAACCTATGTGCGCCATCCCGGTGGCGCATTTGTTCGGAACGATAGCGGAATGTTCGCCGGGTTGGAAATATCCGGCTATTACGATTCACTGCTTTCGAAACTTATTGTGTGGGATATAAATCGTGACGAAGCGATCCGCCGCATGACTCGCGCGCTTGAAGAAATGCGTGTGGTTGGCGTTTCCACAACAATCCCCTTCGGGCTTTTCGCTATGCGGAACCCACGCTTCAAACATGGGGAACTCTCTACAGCCTTTGTGGAAGAAGAATTCACACCCGAAGTGCGTGAACACGAGCTTGCGCAATATACTGCCCGATCCGAACCGTATTTTGCTGCTGTTCAACAAGTACTCAATACGAAAAAGGCGCGCGCAGAATTTGTTACAGCAAGATAAAGATCAATCCAAAAATGCCCACACAACATCCAAGCGCCAGTGGAAGCCGTCGCGTGGATAAAGCGTAACATTGTAATCCGGTGCGCTGAGAATATTCAGGAACTCCATACTAATATGCGCGCGCCGATCCACTTCCGCCGATAGCAGAAAATCGAAGATCGGCTGCGGAACGGAAAGACGGGAATCGAAGGATTGGATGCTCTCTAATGCCCCATTGGCCTGGGTCGAATACGCATAGCCACGATACACATAATAATCAGACGCGGGATCGTAGGAGATCTGCGGATCGAGCTGACTGATGAACCGGACACGCGGGCCTGCAATGAAGCGCATGTTGCCCTCGCCAAGTTCGTTCTCAAAGTAAATTCCCGTATTGCCAAAGAACCGGTTCGGTAAATTTGCTTCAAGTGCCGGAGTGATCGTATAAGGCGAAATCGGAACGTTGCTGGGGAAATACGTTACCGACGATCCCCAATGGAATTTGTAGATATACGCATCGAATGCCAGCGTGTAGGACTGCGAATGCAGATCGGCATTTGAGAATACGGGCAGATCACTGGACGTGCTGACCGGATACGGATAAATAATTCCCTCCGGCTCGTGACGGTCGAGAAATCCAGCATGAAGCGCAAGGCTGTCATTCTTCGAAAAAGCAAAATGCGCATCGAACCAGCCGCCAAGATCCCGAAGCAGGTAGGTATCTCCGGGGTTCGGACTGAGCGTGGCGCGATCCTCCGCGTATTGATAGCTGGCGTGGAACGAAATCGCGTCCGTAATGCCGATCATGCCTGCAAGTCCGGCCGATGGCAGCACAGCTAAGGAGAGCGGGCCGCCGCCGATGGATAAATTCGATTCCACTGTGCGCGCGAATCCAAAGAGTGAAATTCTTAGCGCGGTCTTTAGCGCAAGGGAATCACTTGCCGTTGCCGAAAGCCGCGATTCGGTGACAGGCTTCGTAAAGGTGAACATGGAATCTTTTTGAATGCGCTCGGCATCGCCGCGCACGTTCGCGCTGGTCATAAAATCGCCGATGGAAAGCTTGAGTGGCTGATCGAGCATGACGCCAATGCGCGTACCTTGCGACGACTGCGGAATAAACGTTGGGAACGTGCTCGCCGGCGTAATGATCGTGCGCGCTTCGTAGGATGCGTATCCCGCGATCTTCGTGCGCGCTTCCGCAAGGAGCGGCAATTCGAGTTCCACCAGCGCGTCCGCGCGGGTGCGGTGATCGGAGGTGCTATCGTCATTAACTCCGGCATTAACCTGATCGAACTCATCGTTCGAATCGGTCTCGGCAATGCCTCCGTTCAGTCCGCTGAACGCCGTGATATATTGCGTCCAGACGAGCAGATCGAGCGTCTTGGCTCGCGCTTCGGGCGTGGCGAGAATGGAATCTATTTTATGCGCGGTCATCGTGCTGTCCGAAGGAAGGGTTCCGAGATATTTATCGACCGTTACTTGTCCGCGAACGTTCCAGGTGTCCATGCGCGGATTGAACGATATGTCGTAAGGAACCGGCGTGGAACCTGCCGTATGCCGATTGATGGCCAGCGTCAGATTCGTGGAGCGCGACGTATTGAGGCTGAACAGGCCGTCGAAATTAGAATTATCGCGGTCGAGATCCTGCGTGAAATGAATGCGCGAATACGGCACCGGCGCGCGAAACCGCTCAATGGTATAATCCACTGCGTCGCTCGATGCGAAATCGGCGCCGGTCATCGCCTCGCCTTCCGCGCCGCTATTCATGCGAATACTGCTATAGACATCCATTGGGAAGTAACTTGTGAGCGTCATGCCATTCAGGATGCTGTTCATGGGCAGGACGCCATCCATCATCGTCGAGGCAATATCTTCGCTCGTGCGGGAGGTCATGACGAAAGATTCCCGCCCATAACCTTCGTCCGATTGCACCAGCGGAAACGGCCCGCCGGATTCATCGAATGATTCCGGCAGCGTGTTCTGCGAGCCGTAATACCGCAGAGCCTCGCCGCTGTAATAGAGATCGCCGCCATCGCGCATGACTTGCGGACGCCGCCACAGCCCATTCTCGGGTTTTGGTGTGTATGGCAGCGTGGAATCGCCGCCCTGCCGTTGTGTAACCGGTTTCGTGGTATCCACAAGCCGCCCATCGATGCTGGTATCCGAGCCGATGGGCGTTTGCGCGCGAACACCCACGGCAAAGCCGCCCACAGCAATGCTGCCCGCAGCCGCAAGGCAGGCGATGAAAAAAAGAAATGGCGTAATGCGCAATGTGTGGAGGCGGTTGCTTTCTCGAATCCCTCTCTAACGAAGGCAGGGGGAGTTTGTTTTCGAACCCTGAAAACGACTTTACCCGGACTAAGTGTTCACCTATACTGCATACCCGCTGTACATAGGTGCCGAAACTTAACCTTTTAAAAAGCCTTCCATTACATTCCCAATTGACAATGATCGAATGAACGACCAAAGCAAAATGCCCATACGACTCACCAAGCATGCGCGGGAGCAATGCAGGGAACGAGGCGCCAGCGAACATGAAGTTACAGAGGCCATTCGGAATGGAGAATGGGAAGAGGCGAAGAATGGGAGGATGATGGCACGGCTGAACCTTCAATATGGCCGGTTTTGGACCGGGAATATTTATCCAATTAAACAGGTTGCGCCGGTGTTCGTAGTGGAGGAACTTGAAATCGTGGTGATTACCGTCTATACATTTTATTTTTAACCAATATTTTTTGACCAATGAAAATCAGCTATGATGGCGAAATAGATGCACTTTACATTCGGCTGCTCGAAGGCGAACAGGAAGTCCACACGCTCCGGTTATCGGAGGAGGTTGCGCTGAACATCGGACGCGGAGAGCAACTCGTCGGCGTGGAAATTTTGGACGCGAAAAAAATACTCGGCAAAGGCGAGTTGCCAAAGCTCCTGATCGAAAACATCAATTTCGCCGTTGCGCCGCAGTAGCGCAGAGTGTACTCCGAGTTTTAACACACTTGGAATTATGAGAACTTTCCTTCAACGCATGCTCTTCGTTCTTCTCGCGCTGCTCGCGGCGCGAGGGGATGGGTTGCGGGCGCAGTGGAAGATTGTGGCCCCGAAGCTACTACCATCTGGTTTCAAAGGCGCGGAGCCACAGATAGGTGCAATCCATATTAAGCAGGGCGTAATTTGGGCAGGCGTCGATACGCTGTGGTTCTCGACCGATGTAGGGAAAACTTGGCTAAAATCTTCACTCATAATCGAGCCAAACAACTTCCTTTCATCGACAGAAATTCGGGACATCAATTTTTTTGATAAGAAGACCGGAGTAATTAGTGCGAATGGAATTTACCTCACTCAAGACGGAGGTCAGACCTGGAAAAATATTTGGGTTGGCAGACAAACAACAAGCGTCGTATTCGGGAAAACTGATTCGAATATCTTTGGACTTGAAGCCGACCTGGGCGGGCCAAAGCAAGATCAAGTTGAAATGACGACGGACATGGGAAATACTTGGGAAACGACAGAGTTCGGAGCTGGACAATGCTTGGGACAGGCTCTTACCATTGGTATAGATGGGACGCTTTATATATTCTCCTTTGCTAATCCTACTCTTAATAGCTTTATCAACTCTTCAAGCGATGGTGGACTCTCTTGGTCTTCAAATACTGGCAATGTTGACGGCGATTCGTATGCTCTAATAGCTGATTCTTGTAGCGCATCCACACTTTTTCTTGCGCATGAAGGTGTAATAACTTCTGCCGATAAAAAATCTCACCTATTCATTTCTACCAATGCCGGGTTTACATGGCAGACGACCTTCACAGATACTATAGGAGTTATTGCTGGGAATATGACGGCTGGCAAGACTGCAATTTATGCTGGAACAATGAACTCGTCGGGAGTTCTTCGCTCTCTCGATCAGGGCAATACATGGCAAAGCATTGGAGGTCCTGTTTTGAATTGGGATTCTCGCGGCATTGCTGCAATGAACGACGATACTCTTTTTGCAATTGATACTGCTGGGAACATTTGGGCGACTTTTAATAGTGGCGGGGATTCGATCACAGCCTCAAGTTATCCTCCAGACCTTTCAGTCTCACCGGCCTCATTGTTCTTGACCGATACAGTATCTTGCGATAGTCTTGCTCGAACAGTATCGTTTACGAGAGCTTTTTGTTCACCGTATCCTGACTCCGTTGAGGGATGGTCAATAATTGGCGCTGATTCAATGAGTTACAGTGCGAGTAATCTCTCCAGCGATTCAATTTTGGTGTCCCTTTATGGCATTGGCAAAATGCCAGGGAATCAACATGCACAGTTGGTTCTTATTCTCAACAATGGTACGAGCGAAACCGTACCTCTTGGAGGTTATGTCAATACTTTGCCAAATGCACTCACCTTTTCAACCCAAAATGTACAAACTGACACTATTGGCGCCACAGTTTCCGTTCCCATCACCATCACTGGCCTCAATCAGACGGAGAATGTCAACCTTGTGCTGCATTACGATTCGGTGCTTGAGTATCAAGGCTCGTTCGATGCAGCGAATGTGAAGTTGGATATTCCCGGCCAGCAGTGGCCGGGACGCTCGGAGCTAAACATTCCGCAAGCGCAATCGGGCATGATCGCGGGCTATGCGCGATTCACCGTCTTTGCAGATTCGGTTGCAAGGCCGCAAGTGACATTCGATTCGCTGGATGTTCTTTCAGCAACATCTCCATGCGAATACACATTGCCTGCTCCCGTTACGAGCATAATCACGCCGCCTTCGGGCTGCGGCACTGAGATTTTATCTCAATTCCTGCAAGATAGTACCATTCCCACTTTCAGCATTCGCCCCAATCCCACGATGGGCGAAGTGACGCTTACCTCTTCGATGAATTTCGGCGTTGCAGAAGTTGAAATTTACGATGTACTCGGCGTTCAGCACGCGAATCTCACGGTTACGCTATCGAACGATGCGCCCGCCATTTTTTCACTTCCGGATGCGGCGGGAATTTATTATGTTCGCATAAATTCCATCGCGGGAGTTCGGAGCATGAGTGTGGTGGTGGCGAAGTGAGTCCGCCTAGCGAACCGTAGGGACGCGCTGCGCACGTCCTCCCCCAAACGCACATGCCCCCCCGATCAATTAAACGAAATATTTTGATGTTCTACCAAACCGAACCGATGGACGGCGGACATGCGGTTCACGGCTCCAGGAATTATCATAAATTTTGGCCAGGAATTATCATAAATTTCGGGTTATGAAAAACATTGCTATTGGTTTCTTAATGATCGTGCTATGCGCTGCTCCATCGGTGCATGCGCAGCAGAGCGCCGATGCTCCTGCTAAAAATCCGAGTGAGATGCTTCTCTCAGAGATAGAAGGAACTTTCATTCCGGATCGAACGGCCGATGTACCGAAGGATTTTAGTTCGTGGACAAGGGGGACTTCGGACTGGACATTCGGTAGCACCATCAACAGCTCAGAGGTGGATCAGATTAATATAAATTTTTCTGCCGAACATAGTAATCTCAATTTTGACACAAACAAAATTTCCTTTTTTTGGAAGGAAGGCGTAACATGTGGTAGTGGAACCGGTTTCGTTGCAAAAAAGGGCAAAGGAATGAAAACTCTGGGTGGTGATAGTTTACCTACGGGTTGTCAACTTTTATATAATCAAGCATACAGCTATGATAACAATCAAGATTGGCAACAGGCCTACAATGCTGGCATGGCGTTAGTTATGCAGTGCGCCGATAGTAATTTGTCTTTCGGTAGCGTTTCGGACGCTTTTAGCCTTATGCAGCAAGCTGCTGATGGACTTGGGAACAATGGCTCACTTCGCTCAAGTTTTTACAGCTGGCTAAAATCGGTACTATATCTCAATACCACCGATCCCAAATATTTCTGCCAGTGCGTGTATGTTATGGCTGGCGAGGTACCAATTCCAAACCATCTCTATCCAGATACCGGATATGATTGGAATCTTGCTGTGATTAATTGGCTTATCCAAAATACGCCATGCGATTCAGTTTATCTCCGCGAAGATTTTGCTGCGGGGCGATCATCACAAATTCATATTTGGTCGAATGACACTAACGAATATAAACTCGACACTACACTGCCACCGTTAGATACCATTGACCCCGGCCTTCAGGAGCTATTAAATAAGCATTTTCTGTATGCGAGCGTAAGTGGCACGCCACCGGCAACCATTCTTTCAAATGCTACCGCTAATCCAAATCCTGCAAACGCGGGAACGGTAATATCCTTCAGCATCGCCAAAGAGGCATACGTGAAGATCGAGCTATTCGATGTGCTCGGGCATGAGTAATCCTCGTGTGATTACGAAAGCCTGATGGAGCAGGGAAATAAATCGGTTTCGTTCTCGCTGGCGGGTTTACCCTCCGGCACCTACTTCGCCCGCATCATGACGGCTTACGGCGAAGTGCAAACAGTTAAGTTGGTAAAGGAATAACCACGATTTACAGGATTACAAGGATTTAGGCAGGATTATGTGCCTCCCCCTTCGGTGTGAGGCGTTCGTTTTTGTTTTCACAAAAGGCAAGAGAATCTTTAACTTCCAAAGCGTGGTTTTCATGGAATATGCTTACACGCACCAATCCTCCCCTATCCATAACCGCGTTATTCGTGCTTCTTGCCGGGCAGCTTTTTATGCCCGCGCTTCATGCGCAGCAAGGGCAACCGCAGAAAGATCCAACCAAGGCTATATTCGAGGCACGGCTCAGCCAGGTCGTTAAAACGATGACCGAACGCTCGAACGCGGAGAACGCCGAACTCAACGAGCGCATCTCTACCATGAATGCGAACGACCCGCTCGCCATGCGCAATCTCGATTCCGTCCATGTGGCAGCCAACGTCACGCGCGTGCTGGAGTTCATCGATTATTTGAAGCACACCCGCGCAACAAGCGACACGATCGCCCGCGATTATGAGGATTCGCTTTATATCCTCACCGTCAAGCTGCCTCCGGACATCAACTCGCACGGGATTCAGGATATGGACGCCGCGTTCCGATTGGACCGCGATGCCTTCAATGTCTTCCTCGACGATATGGCCAAAACCTATTCCGATGTGCTCGATGTGCTGCTCTATCTTCAGCATACACCGTACTCGCTGGCCCACAATGAATTCACGTTTACGGAGAAAAAAGATATGAAGGAATACCAAAAACGCATGAAGCTTGTCGATGCGGACACCAAAGAACTGAAAAAAGCGAACGACAACATGCAAAAGGCGAACGCGGAAGCGAATAAGCTCTCGCAAAATCCGAGCAATGCGCTGGATGATGACCAACACTGAGTTCCATGCCTGAAACTGTAACGATCCGCAAAATTTCGTCCGCGCAAGAGAAGCGCCGCTTCGTGCGCATGATGTGGGACATCTACCGGAACGATCCTAATTGGGTTCCTCCGCTCGAAATGGACCGGATGAAGCTCATCGACGAGAAAAAAAATCCATTCTACACCCATGCCGAAACCGGCTGGTGGCTCGCCGAACAGGGCGGGAACGTTGTGGGACGCATTGCCGCGATCGTCAACCACAATTACAACAAAGCCCAGAACGAACGCGCCGGTTTTTTTGGATTTTTCGAGTGCATCGACGATGCCGATGTTGCAAAATCCCTGTTCCAAACCGCTGAATCGTGGCTTAAAGAGCGCAAGATGAATGTGGCGTATGGCCCGGCAAATCCATCTTCGAACGATGAATACGGCCTTCTCATCGAGGGCTTCGACCGCCCGCCCGTTCTGCTCATGACGTATAACCCTCCCTATTATGCCAAACTGATCGAGCAGAATGGATATACGAAAGAACAAGATCTTTTCGCGTATCTGCTATCGCAGGATACGGCGCGTTCCGATAAACTTGTTCGCGTTTCCAAAGCAATGGCCGAGCGGAATAAGATCACCGTTCGCGCAATGAATACGAAGCAGTTCAAGGAGGAAGTCGAGCGCATAAAGCAAATTTACAACAACGCGTGGGAGAATGAAGGCTTCGTTCCCTTCACCGACGCCGAAATGGATTTCCTTGCCGCAGACCTGAAACAAATTTACGATCCGGAACTTGTTCTCTTCGCCGAAGTGGATGGAAAGACGGTCGGTTTTGGGCTGTCGCTGCCGGATGTCAATCAATCGTTCCATGCCGGAATGCCGATCCCGAAAGGCATGCTTAATCTGCCTGTCGGAATTTGGAAATTACTCACAAAAAAGAAAGCTATCGACACTATTCGCATTATCGTGTTGGGCGTTTTGAAAGAATATCGCAACCGTGGCGTCGATGCGCTGCTTTACACGGAAACAATGAATGTGGCAAAGCGCAAGGGCTACCAATACGGCGAAGCATCCTGGGTGCAGGAAACCAACATCCCCATGAATCGCGCCGCGCAAATGATGAACGGTGTCAAGTACAAAACGTACCGGGTATTCAAAAAGAACCTCAATTAACATGATTTTCAAGATTAAGAAAGGATTGATTTATAGGATTTTTTGATTGTAGTTCGCATGATACAATCAAATTATCTTTTTTCGTCAATTCCCCAAATTCCATCCTGCTAATCCGCAAAATCCTGTAAATCGTGGTTGATGTACGTTCCCAATTTTACGACCGTTACGTAAGCGCATTCAAGCATGAGAACGCTTTGCTTTCGGCTACAGAGCTTGCGCATTATTACGAATGGTGCGATGCACGGTATTTCCCTCTTATCACCAAACTTGAAAAATCTTCCACTATTCTCGAATTAGGCTGCGGACACGGGCGCATCTTAAATTATCTTCGGCAAAAAGGATTTACAAAGGTAAAAGGGATCGATGTTTCCGAAGAACAAATTTTGCTAGCGCGAAAAGATGGACTCGATGCCGAACGCGCCGATGTGTTCGAATATCTTGAAAAGCAATCTCCGGCAAGTGTCGATTGCGTGATCGCTATCGACTTCGTCGAGCATTTCACGAAAGAAGAGCTTATGCGGCTATTCGAACTTATACATAAAGCGATGAAGCCCAATGGTACGCTCTTGCTGCAAACGGTCAATGGCGAAGGCTTATTTCCACGTCAAATTATTTATGGTGACATTACGCATTCCACCATTCTCTCACCCGGATCGATGAGCCAGCTTCTTGCCATCACGGGATTTCACGATATGCAATATTCCGAGTGCGCGCCGGTTTCTTCAGGCTTGAAAGGCACACTCCGGTCGATCGCGTGGAAATTCGTTCGAGCCGGTGCAAATACTGTTCGAAGGATAGAGTCCAACAAAACGCAGTCTGTCTGGACGGAAAATTTTATCACTTCCGCGCGTTCGTAGGCGTCCATTTCAGAGTACGGCTACATTTGAACATAATCTCACCTCAATCATGTTTGCGTCCACTGCATGAACATCCCCAAACTTGCCGCTGACGTCAGCGCGCGCGACCGTCGCGCCATTGCCCGCGCGATCTCTATCGTGGAAAACGATGCACCCGAAATGGCCAGCCTGCTACGCGCGCTTGCGCCGAAGATGGGCCATGCCTATCGCATAGGTATTACCGGCCCTCCCGGCGCTGGAAAATCGACGCTCACGGCAGAACTCGCAAAGCTGCTCCGATCGCAAGATAAAACGGTGGGAATTATTGCGGTCGATCCCACTTCGCCATTCACCGGCGGTGCGTTGCTCGGAGACCGCATTCGGATGCAGGAAATAGCGATGAACGATGGCGTTTTTGTGCGCTCGATGGCCACGCGCGGTTCCCTCGGCGGACTTTCTGCAAAAGCCAAAGATGCCGCCGATGTCCTCAATGCCGCAGGTTTCGATTTTGTGATCTTTGAAACAGTTGGCGTAGGCCAATCGGAACTCGATATTGCGAAAGCAGCCGATACCACCGTTGTGGTGCTGGTTCCAGAATCCGGCGATGCTGTGCAGGCCATGAAATCCGGGCTGATGGAAATCGCAGATTTCTTCGTCGTCAACAAAAGCGACCGCGAAGGCTCCGAGCAGGCAGTCGCCGCGCTGAAAGCGATCCTCAGTTTTCGCGTCACGCATGCTGAAGAGGAATGGATACCGCCTGTCATAAAAACAACGGCGAGCAAAAATATCGGTATCGAGGACATGCTGCGCGAGATCGAAAAGCATCGCGCGTTTCTTGAATCGACAGGACAGATCATCACACGCCGAAAGTCTCGCGAACGCGAGCGCGTTCGTGAATTGGTAGAGGCGATGCTTCGCTTTGACTTTTGGAGCGACAAGCGCCGCGAACTGCTCGAATCGGAGATCGATCACATCATCCGTCATCAAAAAACAAGCTTCGATGTTGCAACCGAATTGCTTGCCGATTCTTCTGTAAGTGTAAGAAATTCTCTCTGATAATTCCCGCCATGCGCTTTTATTTCATAGGAATGTGCGGCTCAGCCATGGGGAATGCGGCCCTGCTCATGCGCGACCTGGGACACGATGTTTCCGGCTCGGATGATAATATCTATCCGCCGATGTCCCTCCTGCTTCAAAAAAAGGGAATTAATATCTTACCCGGTTATTCCGCAAAGAATTTGGATGGATTTAAGGGTACGGTTGTGATCGGCAATGCTATGTCCCGCGGGAACGAAGAAGTGGAAACCGTACTTGAAAGACGGATCCCATTTGTTTCAATGGCAGAATTGTTAGAACATGAAATCATTCAGGGTAAAACCTCCATCGTAATTTCGGGAACGCACGGAAAATCGACGACATCCTCGCTCATGTCCTGGGTGTTGCAATCGAGCGGACGTGAACCATCGTTCCTGATCGGTGGCGTTCCCGAAAATTTTGGACAAGGCTATCAGGCGCGCCCCAATAGTGAATTCGTTGTGCTCGAAGGCGATGAATACGATACTGCTTTCTTCGATAAACGCTCGAAGTTCCTGCATTATCTTCCAACCACGCTCATCATTAATAATATCGAGTACGATCACGCAGATATTTTTTCTTCGATCGATGAGATCAAGCTCGCCTTCAAACGCCTAACCCTCCTCGTGCCGCGAAATGGAATTATTATCGTAAATGCCGAAGATGCCAATGTAATGGAGGTTGTAAAGAATTCATTCGCGCCGGTCGTTACGTTCGGCACCTCGGCTAATGCAAACTGGCGAGCTGAAAATATTGAATACACCGGCCGTTCCTCGATATTTTCCATCACTTCCAATGGAGGATCGTTAATTCGCCTGGAAATTCCACTGCTTGGTGAGTTCAATGTTCGTAATGCGTTGGCGGTAACTGTTGCAGCGCGGCATCACAGCCTTTCCTTCGAGGAAATTCAGGCCGCCTTTTCAACGTTTCAGAGTATCAAGCGGCGGATGGAATTCAAAGGTGAATTCGGGGGCGTGAAAATCTATGACGATTTCGCGCATCATCCAACAGCCATCCGTGAAACGCTTCATGCGCTCCGTCAGAAATATCCGAACGAGCGTGTGATCGCGATCTTCGAGCCGCGCTCCAACACCACGCGCCGGAACATTTTCCAGAAGGAACTGGCTGCGTGCTTCAGCGATGCGAACGTTGTATTTATTTCCCAGATCGCACGTTTGAATTTGCTTACGCCAGAAGAGCGGCTCGACCCGGAACGCGTGATGGAGGATATAAGAAAAATGGGCATTGAAGCATACTATTTAGCCGATGCTGCATCTATTGCGGAACGAGTGGCGCAGGTTGCAAAACCTGGAGATGTTGCGATCGTTATGAGCAACGGAAGCTTCGGCGGAATTCACGATTTATTGAAAGAAGCATTTACGAAGAAATCATAAAATGAAAATAACTACCGAATCAATAATCTTAAAATCCGATGGAAGCGACATGGGCGTGTATATCGCACGCCCAGAAGCTAAAAAAGCTCCGGGACTTATCGTATTTCAGGAAGCTTATGGAGTGAACGATCATATTAAGGATGTCACACGCCGGTTTGCCGAGCAAGGCTACGTGGCTGCGGCGCCGGAATTATTTCACCGCACAGCGCCGCCGGGTTTTACCGGTGCATACGGGGATTTCGCAGCACTGGCAGAGCATTTTCAGGCCATTACGACCGATGGTATCGCAAGCGACGCTCGCGCAGTATTTGACTGGCTTCTGAAAGATTCCCAAGTCGATAACTCGCATATAGGTTCGATCGGATTTTGCATGGGTGGGCGGTGCTCCTTCATCGCAAATGCAAAACTTCCGCTTCAGGCTGCCGTATCCTTCTATGGCGGTGGCATGGTACCGGCTTTGCTCGATCTTGCAAAAGATGAGAACGCTCCGATCCTATTCTTCTGGGGCGGACTCGACCAGCATATTACTGCTGAGCATCGCAGCGCCGTTGCCGAAGCGATGACAAAAGCGGGGAAACCCTATATCAATGTAGAAATTTCGGACGCGAATCATGCGTTCTTCTGCGATGCACGGCCATCTTACAATGCCATTGCGGCAAAGCACGCGTGGTCGCTTACACTTTCCTTCTTAGAAACCTATCTTAAAAGTTAAACTCCCGGCATGATGGTTTCAACAGTTACCCTTGAAGCATTACGAACGATCGGTCCGCGAACGCTTTCCGACGAGCTGGAAAAGGGAAATATCGTTGAATTTCCGGAAACTCCCGTTCCGCTTCCCAGCGAAGCGGATATGAAGTTCCTCCGCGAAGAAATGCCCCGGTCTATCAAGCTCAAGAATGTTAGTTATCATCCGGAAGCCGGAAAGATCGCAGGTCTGAATGGAACCTCTGAAACGACGGAACACGTAACCAGAATTCTACAGGAACATAGCATACACGTGCAGAACTTTTTACGTCGTACCATGCCGGAACTTACTGAGCATTGGATTGTAGGAACGTCCAGCTTTCGTCCGCTTGAAGAACAAGGCCGCAACTTGGATGCGCATGCTTCGAACGAACTCGTGCATGTGGATGCGGGTGCGTACGGAGCAACGCAGGGTGATCGTATCCTGCGTTTTTTTATCAACATCAATCCCACCAAAGACCGCGTATGGGTCACCAAAGGGGATTTTTCAGAACTCTATCGCCGCTATGGTGAGGCCGCTGGTATTTCAACTAATTCCCAACGTTCTCTTTCCAAAAGTCCGTTCAACAAGATCTATTCCGGCGCGCTGACCGCGGCAGAGAAAGCGGGATTTTCTCGCGCCCGACTCATCGATACTTCGCCTTACGATCGGCTCATGCGGCGCTTTCATAATTATATGAAAGATACGCCGGATTTTCAGAGCGCGAAAGAAGGCCATCAGGAATTTCATTTCAAGCCATTCAGCGCATGGATGGTCTTTACCGATGGCGTAAGCCATGCGTGTATCGAAGGGCAGTTCGCGTTTGTCGATACCTTTATCATCCCGCTCGCAAACGCCGGGCATCCGGAACTCGCACCGATCAACGTCCTTAAATTCCCGGCAGGGATCCATCGTAATTGATAGACCCACAGCCGAAACGCATTCTTATCGTCCGGCTCGGCGGCATCGGAGATGTGGTCTGTACCTTACCTGCCCTGGAAGCGATACGCGCCGGTATTCCTGATGCATTCATTAGCTATGCGGTCGAGGAACCCGCTTTCCCGCTCGTGAATGGTCATCCAGCGCTTGATCGTGTACATCTTTTCCAACGACGCCGGTTAGTTCAGGAAGCAAAGAATCCATTCCAATGGTCTGAAGTAATTGGCGATATTCAAAAATATCGTCTGGAACTTCAGAAAGAAAAATACGATGTTGCGCTTGATTTTCAGCGCAATCTCAAAGGTGGCATTCACTCCTTTATGAGCGGCGCGCGCATGCGTGTTGGATTTACTTCCCCAACCGCGCAGGAATTCAATCATTATTTCCATCAGATCAATATCGATCCAGCGCCCGCCGAGCATTGGGTGGATAAATTTCTCGCCCTTGCCGCTGCCATTGGAGGAAAACCGGAGGCCGCTCGCTACCGATTGCCCGATGCACCGGAAAGCCGCACTCGGGTTGAGGCATTCCTCGCGCAGAACGAGCTGACATCGTTCATCGCAATGCACCCAAGCTCCAGCGGATTCGATCCCAACCGGTTGTGGGAACCTGAACGATTTGGAACGCTGGCACAAAGCATTGGCAAAGCGTATGGAATACGAACGGTCGTTACCTGGGGTCCCGGCGAGCGCGGACTTGCAGAAAGCGTCGTTCAAAAAAGTGAAGGGCATGCCATTCTTGCGTTCGAAAGCCGTTCCGTGCTCGATCTTGCAGAACTGTACCGCCGTTCCAGAATTTATCTTGGATGCGATACCGGCCCCATGCATATTGCAACAGCCGTTGCGCTGCCGAGCGTGGTACTCTTCGGCTCTGGGAACCCATCGGCCTACGGCCCGCGAAGTCCCGGAAGCCGCATTGTTTCAAAGTACGAAAATGGCAAACTTCGTCCTATGTCCGATATTACGATAGAAGATGCCCTCGCGGTAGTTGAGGCCGTATTGAGCGCTGTTTAAATTCACGGAATTCGTTCGGCGTGCTACACTGTTGAATTTAAACAATGAATAAACCTACTACGCTCGGAGCACTTCGCCTCGCCGGTTACGAAGTGCTGCCTGTCAAAGAAGAAATGCGCCGCAATCTTATCCAGAAGTTACGCCGGCGCGAACCGCTATTTCCTGGAATTATTGGCTATGAGGACACGGTCGTTCCGCAACTTGTCAATGCCATCCTTTCCAAGCATGATGTGATCCTGCTCGGCCTTCGCGGCCAAGCAAAAACGCGCATTGCACGTCTGCTTACGGAATTGCTCGACGAATGGGTGCCGATCGTCGAAGGCAGCGAGATCAACGACGATCCGTTTCATCCGATCTCATTTCATGCCACGCAAATGGTACGTGAAATGGGCGATGCTACCCCCATCGCGTGGTTGCACCGCTCCGAACGCTATGGCGAAAAACTCGCTACGCCGGATGTAACTATTGCGGACATCATCGGCGACATCGACCCACTCAAAGCCGCCCACCAGCGATTGCATTATTCGCATCAGGGTGCGATCCATTTCGGAATCATTCCGCGCACGAATCGTGGAATCTTTACCATCAACGAGCTTCCCGATCTTCAGCCGCGCATTCAGGTCGGACTTGTTTAATCTGCTCGAAGAGCGCGATATTCAGATTCGCGGATTCAACATTCGTATTCCGCTCGATATGATGATGGTCTTTACCGCGAATCCGGAAGATTATACCAATCGCGGCAACATCGTCACGCCGCTAAAAGATCGCATCGCTTCGCAAATACTGACCCATTATCCAATCTCGATGGAAAACGCCATTGCGATCACCGAGCAGGAAGCATGGACTGCACGTTTTGGTGAAGAAGGCATTGTCGTTCCGAGATATTTTAAGGAGATCATCGAGCAAATTGCGTTCGAAGCTCGCAAATCGGAATTTATCGACCAGAAATCTGGCGTATCGGCGCGACTTACGACATGCCGCAATGGAAGCACTTATTTCGAATGCCGAACGCCGCTCCATCATGAATGGCGATGAAATTATATTGCCGCGCGTAACCGATCTTTCGTTCGTCACCAGTGGCGTGACGGGTAAAGTGGAACTGGTGTTCGAAGGCGAGCAGGAAGGAATGGCGAAAGTTGCTCGTGCACTTATTGGCAAAGCGGTGAAAGAGATATTTAAAAAATATTTCCCTGACCCGATGCTGCGCGAGCGTGCGAAGAATGCGCTCAATCGCTATGAAGAACGCTATGCCAAACAGCCCGCTCCGGCGAGGCCGCAAAAAGAAGGAGAATACGATCGCCGTGCTCAATTGGTTTGCACAAGGTAATATCATCTCGATCACAGACACAATGAAGTTCAATGATTATTACAAAGAACTTTCCCGCGTGCCGCGCCTGAGAGAATTAACCACGCGTCATCTAAAAATCCAGGAAGCGAACCGATTCTCGAACTCGCCAGCGCAATGGAATTCGTGCTCGATGGATTGCATCAGCACTCCAAACTCGCGAAAGAGGAAGCATTCGGCATTCCCGAAATCACCTATCGAGATATGGTCGGAAGCATTTTTTCGCTGCCAAACGATGATGGCGAAGAAGAAGAGGATGATGAGCCGCTCCGGTTCTGAGGTCAGATCCGTGCTGGCTTAATTGCCGATTTTGAGCCAATTTCGAGGGTGAGTCAATAATTCTGAAGAAATCCAAAGATTTTTTTGTAACCCAAGCGACCCTGTGCGTTTTAACTATAGTGGGTCTTGTGCTCACTGCCGGGATTACCCAGATAATTGACATGGAACACAAATTTATTCTTTTCTTTCCAATTCTTGTGCTTATTTTCGTTGCTACATCGAATGTGCGCTCTCAATGGGTGCAGACAAGTGTACCTTCTGGATGTCCCGTTACGTGTTTTGCTAATGGTTCTCTGACCATTTTTGCCGGAACTTATTGGGGTGGCGTTTCTATCACGTCTGACAATGGAACAAGTTGGGAGCCTGACAACAATGGTTTGATAGCTCTTGACCTTGACGTTCAAGCTCTTGTCATAATTGGAACAAATATTTTTGCCGGTACGCAGAGCGATAATTCGGAAATCGGCGGTGTATTTCGTTCAACGAACCAAGGATTAAGCTGGGTCTCAATGAGTACGGGCTTACCAGGAACCGCTATCATTTCGCTTGCAGCGATTGATACAAACCTTTTTGTCAGCACAATAAAAGGGGTATTCCTTTCCACCAATAATGGCACAAATTGGACTCCGGCGGCGGATAGCGGTTTGACAAACTCAACACCAGTATCAGCCTTTGCAACAATCGGCTCGACTCTTTTTGCTGTAAGCGGTGGTGTGTATCGTTCAACCAACAACGGCGTGAGTTGGACGTCGGAAAGTTCTGGTCTTTTTGGTGGAGCGCAGGGAGTGATCACAGCCATCGGTTCATCGGGTACGAATCTATTCGTTGGTGAATCAGGACTATACGGCGGTGTTTTTCTCTCGACTGATAGTGGTGCAAATTGGACATCGGAAAATACTGGACTGCCAATTGGCACGGATAACTTTTATGTCGGCGCCTTTGCGTCTGACGGAACGAATGTATTTGTCGGGACTGATAGCGGGGTCTATCTCACAACGAATAACGGCGAAAGTTGGACAAGCGTTGGCTTAGAAAACGTTGGAAACTATGTCGCGATAGAACCTCTAACAGTGTGTGATTCGGTGCTATTCGCTGGAACAACAATAGGTAATATTTACGATAGTGGTGCTGTTTGGCGCCGTCCACTTTCGGATATGATAAGCACCGCTGCCGTCGCACCCACTCCATCGGCACAACAATCTATCTCCGCGTACCCCAACCCCTGTACTAGCTCATCGATAATCACTTTTTCCTGCGCGGAGGCTGGCGTGGCAGAAGTTTCCATCGTTAATTTGCTGGGCTCAGAGGTAGCACGGATTTTCGAGGGTGAGTTGAGCGCTGGTGAGCATTCCTTCACCTGGGATGCGAGCGTCGCCGTGCCGGGGATGTATGAGTGTGTTGTTAGCGTGAACGGGAATGTTCAGCGCATTGCCATAATGTGTGGCGCGAAATGATATTTCGCTAACGAGGCCGAAATACCATTTCGGGCCACACTCGTCAATAAGTGGCGTATTTTTGCAGTGTAATGGTACGTACACTTTTTCTTGCATCGGAATCGCCACGGCGGGCTTCGCTCGTGAAGCTGCTTGGGGTGAAGCAAATTAGCATTCATCCCGCGAATTTGCATGAGGTGATGGACTCCGCGCTAACTCCCGCAGAAAATGTGGAGCGGCTGGCACAGCATAAAGCACGAAAAGTTGCTCGAGAGTTGGATAATGCACCCTCCCCTCACCCCTCCCGCAAGCGGGAGGGGAATTATGAAGGCATAGTTCTCGGTGCGGATACCACGGTTTGGATCGGTGGTAAAATGCTCGAAAAACCGATTGACGCGAATGACGCAGAGCGAATGCTGCTTCAGTTAAGCGGCGCGACCCATACCGTCTATACCGGCGTTGCACTATACGATATCGAAACGAAGCGAGAACGCTCGTTCGTAGAAGCAACGGACGTAACCTTCCGCACGCTCGCCATCGAAGAAATCCGCGAGTATATTGCAACCGGCTCGCCGATGGATAAAGCCGGTGCCTACGGAATTCAGGAGGATTTCGGCGCGGTGTTCGTCAAGCGCATCGATGGCGATTATTATAATGTGGTGGGCTTACCGCTATGCAGTTTGTATGTGGCGCTGAAATCTTTCGCACCAACACTATGGGAATAATGGCGAATGGCGAACGGAGAATTGTGAATGAGATGCAGGATGACCAAACGTGCCGCTCATTCGCCACTCGCCACTCGCCATTCGCCGCTGAGACGTGGCTATTGCTTTCTCCCTGGCTTATCACGCTCGTGCTGTTTTGGGGCTACCCGCTCGTCTATGCGCTGTATCTTTCCTTCACAAAATATTACACACTGACGAACCGGACGGTGTGGATCGGTTTTGGGAACTACGCCAAACTCATTCACGATCCCGTGTTCTGGCAAGCGTTGCTGAACACTGCAATTTTTGTCATTGGCACGATCCCGTTCACGATGATATTCGCGCTTTTTTTTGCGGCGCTGCTAGTGCGTGTCGAGCGATTCCAGCATTTTTACCGCTCGGCGCTATTTTTGCCGAGCGTTACCTCGCTTGTTGTGATCGCGCTTATTTTTACGAATCTCTATGCCTCCGGCGGGTATATTAATTCTCTGTTAAGGATGTCGGGTTTCGGAGCGCCGGCGGGAGCGCCGACGCGTGGATGGCTGTTGGAGCCGGGGCTTGCGCTGCCGGCCATCATGGCGATGGATATTTGGATCTCCATCGGTTATTACGCCGTGCTGTTTCTGGCGGCGATGCAGTCTGTCTCGAACGATTATTATGAGGTCGCCGAACTGGAGGGAACTTCGAAATGGAAGCAGTTCTTTACGGTAACGCTTCCCATTATTAAGCCTACACTGCTCTTTGCATTAGTGCTGAATACGATCAAAAGTTTTCAGGTCTTTACCGAGATCTATGTAATGACGCGCGGCGGCCCGCTTGGCCACACGACGACACTCGTCTATCAGGTGTATGCGAATGCGTTCGAATCGGCAGATACGATGGGCTACGCCTGCGCCATAGCGTATGTGCTGTTTTTTATCATTGCGGTGTTCTCTGTGGCCGAAAGTAAACTTTTACGTAAATCCTAAGAAATATCTGGCTTCATTAAACTCTGATTCTATGCGACTGTCATTCTGAGCGGAGTTCGTCCGACCAACGGGAGGACGAACGTAGCGAAGAATCTTGTTGATACCATACCAGATTCTTCGCTTCGTACATTTTCGCTCCGCGAAAACGTACTCCGCTCAGAATGACACTCTACTGAATCAGAGTTTTCTTAATTCTTAATTCTTAATTCTTCATTAAACGCCATGGCCATCGCACCCATCGCAACGCGCGCGCCGCGTATTCCCGCTCCGCAAGTCGTTCCTCCGCCGCCGGGAAAGGATCTGATCGAATTGCGCGATATTGGCATGACGTTCACCACGCCGAGCGGTAAGCCGCTGCCGGTGCTCGAGCACATTAATATGAATGTTGCAGAGAACGAATTTCTCTGTATCTTAGGCGCATCCGGTTCCGGAAAATCGACCATTCTTCGCATCATGACCGGCCTGCTCAAGCCAACGATCGGCACGGTGTCCGTCGATGGCAAACCGTTGCGCGGCGATAACCCCTATACCGCGATCGTGTTTCAATCGTTTGCATTGCTGCCGTGGCTGACGGTCGAGGAAAATATCGGGCTTGGACTCGATGCGTTGCATGCACCGCACGAACAGATCAAAGCAAAAGCAAAGCATGCGATCGATCAGGTCGGCTTGGAAGGATTCGAAGAAGCTTATCCGAAGGAACTATCCGGAGGCATGAAACAGCGTGTGGGCATTGCGAGGGCGCTCGTCGTCGAGCCGCGTATTCTCTGCATGGATGAGCCGTTCAGCGCGCTCGATGCGCTTACGGCCGAAAATCTGCGCTCGGAAGTGCTCGATCTGTTCCATGCCGATGCCGGCTCGCCGGACGATCCCACGGCCGCCATCAGTTCCGTCGTGATGGTAACGCACTCGATCGATGAAGCCGTTGAAATGGCATCGCGTATCATTGTACTCGATGCGCATCCGGGGCGCATCAAGGCGGAATTCGCAAATCCGATGCCGTACCCGCGCAATCCGCGCTCGCAGGAGTATATCGATCTTTCGAGCCGCATTCATTCACTCATCACGAATGCGATATTGCCGTTCACGGAAGAGCAAAAGGCTGTCTCGAAAACGGAGATACTTCCCGCTGCGAATATCGAAGAAATCCTGGGATTGCTTGGCATCCTTGCCGGTGAAGGCGGAAGGCTTGGCGCAGGCGATCTTGCAGAAGCGGCAAGCCGGCGCTTCGATGAAACGCTACAGATCGTCAAAGCGGCTGAGTTACTTTCATTAGTCGAATCGCCGGGACAGGATGTGGTTATCACGCCGCTTGGAAAAGAGATCGTCGAGGCCGACGTAAATGAGCAGAAGATCCTGCTCAACAAGCAGCTTCGCGGCCTCCGCACTTTCCAACTGCTGATCGATACGTTGCAGCAGAATGAGGGAGAGGTTCCCTACGAAGTCCTTATCGAAGATTTCGCCACGCGCATGCCTTATGAGGAGCCTGCGCAATTACTGGATACTGTTATCGACTGGGGCCGATTCGCTGAACTTATTGGCTACCGGTCCAAAGATGACGTCGTTTATCTCTGATACCGGCGCAGCCTGTAGGAGAGTGAGAAATGAAGAGTTATGGAACTCTGACTACGTATAAGTGTCATTCTGAAGGAAGCACCTCTTCCGCGGAGCGAAGAGGTGCGAAGCGAAGAATCTGCGACTCTGTCATAAAGATTCTTCGCTACGTTCATGCTCCCTCCGGGAGCATGAACTTCGCTCAGAATGACATAAGGCTCCTTTCAAGAATGAGGTATTATTCAGTCACTTAAATCCGCTTTTTGCGAACCCATCCAAATTCTTTCGTATTTTTGGGGTACTTAGGTCATACTAATCTTTCTAAGAGACACACTATGAAAACACTCTCTGCTTCTATTCTTGTAATTGCGTTCTTTTTGGCTTCTTTTGAACCCGTTCACGCCCAGATAGCGAATCCAGGCCCAGCCGTGGCGTTTGTGAAAACAACCCGCGATACGCTCTTCATCCAGCCGTTGAGCGAGAACAATGACTCGCCCGTGCAAGCCTATTACTTACCCACCATTATCACCAATTTAACTGGTGGCGAGCAAACCTGGGACTCCATCCACCAGCTTGCCGTCATTGGTATGACGCCGAATGGCGACCGCATTCTTATCGGAGGCACCCTTAAATACTTAAGCCCTTCAAGCAATGTGACTGTAACCTATCAGGGCTTGATGACAATACCGTGGCCGTTAACCCAAGCTCGCTTATTGAAAGACACCGTCAATTTTATACTTCCCTTTCCCGGCAATGTCGTCGGCACCTCTCCCTTCCGGCCGTTGGGGGTGATGTCCAAAGATGGAACGCAATGGTGGGCCGTTCTTTCCAGCAATTCGCCAGCCGACGATTCGTTGAAGTTCTATCACGGCCATACCGATGGTTCCGGCGGCATCGATTCCAGTACCTATCCCTCTCTTTTTGAAGAAGGGGTTCAGATGTCGAACCTTGCTGTTGATAACCAGACGAACACCATGTTCTGCACCACCGTCGATCGCGTGTTAGATGCTCAACCGCAGACCAACCTCCGGCTCCTTTTCATGTCCTGGGATGCCGGTTCTAATACTTCCCCGGAAGTCTCTGGGACAGATTACTCCTCGACGTACCAAGGGATTGCGGATGTCATCTATCCTCCAATTTTCCCTCCGCAAAATGGGAATCCTCAAGGCCCCGCTTACATCGATAGCATGTTCGGCCTTACGGTCATTCCCTTAAACAATGGTACTGCTCTGACCGGTTTGTGTACGGATGGTAACAGGGACAATTCCATCAATCTCTACGAAAATGCGCTGTTCCCTTCGAGTTTCAACATGTCAACTCCGATGTACTCGATGGAGAGATCGATCCTTCCCAGTAACCAGGATTTTTTCTCGGGACAGGTGTGCAGCTTGGACACAGAGATCTACTGGTCACCGGAGCGCGGCCAGATGGGTAACGGCGGAGATGTGTCCTGCAATGCGATCGGCGGAGATTCCGTACTCTTCATTGCACACGAGTCTCCGGAAGATTGTCCGCTTCGCGATAAGGAGGCGAGTATCTATTGGTACGATTATACCTCCGGCGCCGCTTCCGCGACTCTCGTTTACAATGACCCAGGAGGGCAACAGCCTTTGCAGCCCGTGTGGGTCGTAACGCCATATACTCCTACCCAGGCGCCTGTGTATTATCCGGGTATCGAGTGGCAAACATCGATCCCCAACTACGATTTCGGATCTGTGGACTCAGGACATACTTCTTCTCCCCCATTTGCATTCGGCTTTATCGATACCTCTAAGGAAAAAGCTGTCACGATCGATTCCGCTAATATCACGGGAGCAAATGCTTCTGATTTCTTGATCGTCATTGGAAAAGGCTCGAGCACGTTGCAGCCAGGAATAGCTGGTTCCGTTTCCGTCGAGTTTACACCCACAGCCCCGACCGGCGGCGCTGAGAACGCAACGCTATCGGTTTATTTCGAGGGACAAAATGCTGAAGGCCCGATCCAATACACCCTGACACAATCGCTAAGCGGTACTGAGGTTATTCCTCCACCAAACAGCGTCAATCAGGACGCCGTGCTTGCAGCCGGGATGACGATCGAGCCGAATCCATTCTCCTCCAGCTCGTTCATTCAGCTTACCTCGCCGGATGCGGGTGCGCTCGGAATTGTGGTGCATGATGCGCTCGGGCGTACGGTTTATACTTCCGAGCTTCGCGAAACCGGCGCGGGCCAAACTGAGTCGTTCGAGTTCGATGCCAATGCGCTCGGACTTCCCGGCGGCGTGTATTACGTAACCGCGTTCTTAGGCGAGCGCCAAGCTTCGCGCGCGGTGGTGTTTATTCGCTAATAGAATGTAGGGGCGAATGGCATTCGCCCCTACATGAAATATCCTTATTAAAACGTCATTGCGAGAAGGAATTGCGTAGCGACAGCGGAGCAATTCCGACGAAGCAATCTCCGGTGTATGTAATAGACGGCGTGGTTATCCGCGCGAGATAGCTTCGTCGAGATCGAGAAGCTATCGCTTCTCGATCTCTCCTCGCAATGACGTTTTAAATTATAGACGTTGTCTCATATTCTCCACAGAATATCGCGAACTAACCCAGTCCCATATTCCTTCGCGATCTTTTCGATGATCGAAGCTTTCTGCATCGAAAGTTCATGACGCCACACGGCGTTTTTCGCGCGGACGGTCAGCACCCCTTTATTGAGCTTTTCGGCAACCGTTGCGCTCGCTATTTTTTCTCCGACGATGCGCGGCCAATCCGTAAGCACTGCATACACGCGCGCTTTTTTATCCAGTCCGAATTCTTTCAGGACATCGGAAATAACATGTTGAAGCGATAAGGGTTGGGGCATGGCGTGTATTCCGCAAAACGTCAGAGAACGATACCGCGTTCGGAAACAAGACCACGTTCGATAGAAATGATCCGGTGATGACTGGAACGTTGCCCGAGCAGCGATTCAAATCGCTCGCGTTCGGTCGAGGAGATAAAGGTCTGCCCAAGTTCCCCGGACATTGCAAGCTCCAACATCGTTCGCGCGCGGTCGTGATCGAGTTCGCTGAATACGTCGTCGAGCAGAAGCATCGGGGTCTCACCGGCGGCATCCTTCAGATATTCGAATTCAGCAAGCTTCATCGCAACGAGCAGCGTTTTATGCTGACCCTGAGAAGCATACAGCCTTGCCTCCTGACCGGGATTAATGAAGCACCGCAGCTCATCCCGGTGCGGCCCGAACAGCGTTGAGCCGCGGCGTAGTTCTTCGATCTCGCACGAGGTAGCCTGTTCTGCCAGAAGTTCATCAAGATTCCCGTTCACAACATCCAATCCCATCGGTAAATACGCGAGCGACGGTTCTTCGCGGCTTTGGGACAGCACTCGATACCGCCTGCAACAATCGCGGACGAAATTCCTCGGTAAACTTTGCCCGCTTTTGCATAATACGCGTGCCATGTTTTATGACGAGTTCAGTCCACGGTGCAAGCATCGGCTGCACAAAGGAAAGGGATTGCCGTTTTTGCCGTGCGTCCGAAAGAATGGCATTCCGCTGCTTTAGTGCACGGCGATATTCCAGTTCGTCTTCCAAATACGCGCGGCTCGCTTGCGAAAGGACCATGTTCAGGAACCTTCTTCGCTCCGAAGGTGGCCCTCCGGTAATGATCTTCTCATCCGGTGTCAGCACCACAACCGGTGCGCGCCCAACAAGATTGGCAGAGGAACGAATACGCTCGCTGTTCGCAACGATCGTTTTCTTTAGTCTCGCACTGCCATCGATCTGCACCGAGACATGATAGGCCACTTCCAGATCGCTCATGAAATGTGCATCGACCTCAAGCAGTGTTTCACCCTGCCGGATCAGCACTGCGTCCGACGCAGTAGTAAAACTCTTCGTCAGCGTGGCAAGCGAGATCGCTTCGAGAATGGAAGTTTTACCCACTCCGTTCGGGCCGACGAAGACATTAATTTTCGGCGCAAGATCGCGTACAACCGTATCCGCATGATTGCGGAAATTGCGAAGATGAATGGATTCGGCGCGCACGCTATTATTCTGATTCTTAAAAGTGGCTATGTCATTCCCGCGAAAGCGGGAATCCAAACTTTAAGTTAGCAGTAATGCGAAAGATGGATTCCCGCTTTCGCGGGAATGACAAAGCTCGATCACAAATCACAAATAATCAGCCATTCAATCGCACCGGCATCACGAGCATCAGCAGATCCTCTTCGTTGGTGCTCACCGGCTCGACAATCGCGGCTCTGGTAGGCGTCGAGAATTTCAGCGTGATGTCCTCTGTATCGAGATGCGTAAGCGCATCTTCGATAAAACGCCCATTGAAACCGATCGTCAGTTCATCATCGGAATAATCGCAGGGAATTTGCTCCCGGGCTTCGTTGCCGGCGTCGTAGTTCTCCGCAAGCACCGACATCTGATCCTTCGCAAGCTGAATCCTAAGCTGTCGTGTGTTCGCATTGGCAAAAATAGAAACGCGCTTAACAGATCGCAGCATCGCATCTTTTGAAATGGTAAGTGTCTTATCGTTTTCGCGCGGAATAACGGCCTCGTAATTGGGATAACGCTCGTCGATGAGGCGCGAAAGGATCGTCGTTGTACCGGATTGAAATTCTACATGCGTTGCGCTAAACCGGAGCGTGATCGAATCAGAGTCTTCGAACGATTTCGCAACCAAACCCAGCGCTTTCGATGGCACGATAATATCAAGTTCGGTTTCGGTCTTGAGCGCTGCATTCGTGAAACGCACGAGCCGGTGACCATCGGTGGCAACGGCGCGTGTGCCATCAGGAGAAAATTGGAAGAGCACGCCCATCATACTTGGGCGCAGATCGTCGGTGGAAACCGCGAAAAGCGTTTTCGAGATGAGCCGTTTCAGCGTACCGGCCTCGATCTGGATCGAACCCTCCGGCTTGAAATCCGCAGCGGCATTCGGAAGCTGAGCCGTTTCATCGACCGCGATCTGGTAATTGCCCTGTGCGGTCTGGAGCGTAGCGCGGCGCGTGGTCTTATCGAGCGTGAACGTCAGCTCGCCCTCAGCCAATGCGCGAATGATCTCATAAAAAAGCTTTGCAGGGATGTTGGCGGTGCCATCCTTGACGCCGCTTACTTCCATCGAGGCGTTCACGGTGATCTCCAGATCCGTGCCGGTAAAGGTAAGCGCATCGCCTTTTAGCTCGACGAGCACCGTTTCGAGCTGCGGCAGCGTGGATTTCGTGGGGATAACGGCGATAACTTTCGCCAGCGTGTCTTGCAGGGGCTTGATCTGAGCAATGAATTTCATTTGGGTAGGATCGAACAGAAATTAGAAAGGATGTGCCGTATAAATACTTACATGATCGCTCATCCATGTTGTAAGCAAACAACAGAACAGCAAAATCAAAGTGGAATTCCCGAAATGAGAAGTTAAAAAAACAAAAATTACTGCCGGCGAATTTTTCTACCGACCGCTTTCATTTGCTGCCACATCCACCGAATAAGGAATGCCCATCCTTGCGAAATAGAAAAATTGGATTCAAGCAAAAATTTCAGATCGCGCGCATCTTCTTCGGACATCGGAAGTTGCGTAACGTGTGTGGCAGCGGGTGTGCCCTCAGATGCGTCGGATTCAGGAGTACCAAGAAGCTGACCGAGCAAGCCGCGTAAATGTTCATCGATGGCTTTTAATCGCGCACGAAGCGATTCATCGGTTTCGAACCGGTCGAGGAACTGAATGTGGTCATGCAAGACCGCGATCTTTTTCGTTAACTCCGGCGTGAGAAATTCTTTCGCTTCTTCTTCGAGCGCGTGAGCCAGCGCTTCCAGATCGGTGATCGTTTCGGGGTCGGCACGAAAGCCTTCGATCTCACTCAGATCGTCGATGTTGACATAGACCGACGAAAGCTGTTCCAGTTCATGGCCGAAGGGAACTTTGCGCTGACCGATCTGCGCGCGAACACCGGAAAGCATGTGTTCGAGCGACTGCCGGCGCGCCGCGCCCTCGGTCACGCGCAATTGGTGCTCGATCTCTGCTTTTTGAAGCTGCAGATCGAGCAGCGTTCTATCGGTGATCTGCCCACGCGAAACCATATCGGCTATTTGTGCTTCACTTGCAAACACTTCGACATGCCCGATCTTCACAGAATGGATCAGAACATGCTCATCCATTTTTGAACGAATGAGGTTTTCATCCAACTGCACAGCGCCATCGGTAATAATCAGTATTTCCGCGCCGGAAAGATGTTCCATCTCCTGAATATCCGTGAGCGCCTGAAGGAGCGCTTTCTGCAACACCGTTCCCTCACCCAAATGCGTGATGCGCAGGACGAACCGCATGAGCGCCTCATAACTTGCCTGATCGACCGCAGTATGCAGCTCGCCCACATGATCGTCGAACGTGCGAAGGCTGACATGCCCAAGCTCTACTTTGTTGCGCTTCAGAAAAAATATAGAGGATCGCTTTTGCAAGATGAATCCGGTGATGTGCCTGCATCGAGCGCGAGGTATCGAAGAGCACATACACTTTTTGCTTGCGCGTGTCGAAGGAAAAACTCTGCCCGGTATCGTCAACCGGTAAGATCACCGCGCTTCTGAGCACCGGCATCCATAGCTCGCGCAGGACGAGTCGCTGAAGAAAGATCTCGTCCGGCAGCAAAAACTGGTTCGGATAGACACGCGAAACATCGTGGTAACTTTTTATGAGATCGGCAGCGTAGCGATCGCCTGCGGGAAGATAGCGATGCTGATCCTCCGGTTCGGACGAAGGAGGATTCTCCCCCGCCATCGCCGGCATCTTCATAATGCCGGAAAGTTTTTGCGAAAGCAGACTTGTATCGTCTTCAAGGATACGCGCAATTTCGAAGACGGCTGTGAAATCCTGCGGCAGCTTCTCGTAAATATGCGAGAAGAAGCCGAACTCCTCCATGACCGGAAAAAATGCGCGCTCTGTGGACAAGATTAATTACATTAATTCATGAGTGAAAATGTTTCCGTCAACCATTTTGAATTGGTGAAGTAACAAGAGACGGCTAACTTTCGTCCTCCCTTATGTTAATAAATTAGTTAGATTGAGCGTGAACACAATGTGTTTTGTGTTATGTTTAATAGAAATATATTTTTGGAAACGGCGATGGATAATTCAGACTCACATAGCTTAGAAGCAACGCCCAAAAACACTGCATTGACTGTGTCCCCTAATAGCGAACCCGCTAGTCTTCAACCCTTTGGCGAAGGCACGGATAGCACTGATCACACGGGCATGGAAGGAATAAACGCCCTCAATGCACAGAATCAGCTTGCAGAGAGCCTCATGGAGGAGGCAAGTCTATCAATGAGGAATGGTAGATTTCTCGATGCTGAAGCTGGTTACCAAAAAGCACGGGCGATAAAACAGGAAATTAGTAACGTTTACTGGGCTGTTCTTGAAGAGCTAAAGAAAAATCCCAGCATCGGCGCCGATTTCATTGATACTATAATGCACCTCTGCCGACAGGCTCAATTGCTTGCCGATATAGCTCATGCAATGGCTCTCTTTGCTACCGGTCAGCATGAAAGATTTAGTCGAAATCCTGGAGTTGCCTGCAGATATTTTAGGAACGCTTGCACTCTTTTCGAAACCATACACAACGAAGAACCTCTGTTTATTTATTTGTTCCTATCTCATTATTCCGCAATAATGGAAAAGATTTCCCAAGGAACCGAGAGTATGACGCTTGGTGATAATAGCTCGGCAAAGATACTGTTTCAGAGAGCTGAAATTCATTTGACACAATTATCCGCAGATCTGGATCAAAGTGACGAGCAAAATACTGTATTAGAGGCCTTTAAAAAGGCACTCCCCACTGATATTGGTGTCTGTGACTACCTTTTCTCTATAGCAGAAGCTAAGGATCAATTTACTTCGGGAAACTTCCGGGCAGCATCAGAATCATTTGCGAAGGTTGCTACTCGATCTCGCGAAATCATCAATAAAGGAGATATGGTATTTTCTGAGCCAATAAAACTTCATCATCAAGGCGAACTTTACTATTTTCTGGGCTTCGGGCTGTTGGCCGAAGGAGAGCATTTACGTGAGCAACATAAATGGGATGAGGCGCTTGGGAAGTATTACCAAATTGCGAATGCATGGAAGCGCGGTGCTGCGGCATACATGGAATCTGGGCTTCCAGATGGGATGGCCATGCAGGTCTATCTGCTCAATCAGGCGGCTGATCTTCCAGGGGCGTACATTCGCCGTTGTAAGGATGACCAGAAATTAATAAGCAAAATAAAGGAACTTGAAGATCAATTTCACTCAATGATAGATTCTGCTCGCACAATCGGTCTAACTGTTAACAACAACCAAGAGATGATTTCAGTCATGGAACAGAATGCAGAGATCGTCCAAAAATTGGAAATCAATATACGACAGAACATTGAAAATATCCTAAGTGAAATGGAGAAACTTTCGCTTCACGATGAGAAAAGCGAAGCAATAGCCAATCAAGCAAAGACACTACTGGCCGAGAAGAACGATCCTACATTTTTGAGCAAGGTACGACAATTCGCGCATGATTTGGGTGAATTCGTAGAAGACGTGGGCAAAATAGCTGCCCCTCTGCTACCTTTCGTGAAGGCTCTATCGTTGATGCACTAAACCCAAAGACATCCGAACTTCATAGTGGCGCAACAAATTCGATTGTAATTTCCATAATCTCCGGAGTATTCCCAATGCGTATCGGAGGTCCCCAGGTTCCGGCACCACACGAGACATAAACATGCGTTTTGCCTTTCCGTTTATATCCCCAGCTAACTTCATACACGCGTTTCGTAATATAGCTCCATGGCCATATCTGCGCATGGTGCGTGTGGCCGGAAAGCTGGAGATCGATCCCGTTCTGCTCGGCTTCTTCAAGATGGAACGGGGTATGATCCATTAAAGTGATCGGCTTCGTTTTATCCAGTGGAGCAACAAGTTCTTCCAGCGATTTTCGCTCCATGTGCGCGAATTGTTTTGCGGCACGATCTTCGCGTCCAACGATATAAATTCCAGCCACTTCAACGACAGCATCGCGAATCATTTTAATGCCATGCGCTTCCAAATACGCGCAGCTTATTTCGGCATTGCCGATGTATTCGTGGTTGCCTGTAATGGCAAAAACGCCATACGTGCTCTCTATCTTTTTCAACTCACTGCCCAGATCGAGCTGCATCACGGGGTGCGGGTTCCCATCGACCTGGTCGCCGATCATGAGTACAATATCCGGCTTGATAGCATTGATTTTTCGTACCATTTGCTGCACCATCTTTTTTCCTATGAGCGAACCCATGTGCATATCGGAAATAGCAGCAATGCGAAGTGGCTGGGTTGGTTTATCAATGGCCATTCTAAGTGGCTTGACACGAATATTTCGCGCGTTTAAGAATCCCAGGAACATCGAGACAAAAACAACCAGAGATAGAATACCCGTGATCCAATGAGTTGCTTCGGCTCCTTGCAGAAAGCCGGGTGTAATAAAACCGACCAGAAATTTCACAATATCGAGAATAAGGAACGCCGCAAAGAACCACGTCATCGCACCAAGCCAGAAAGAGCCAATCCAGGTGAGCAGTTTGCTGACCATTGAACTTGACTGATGTTCGAGAAATTGACCAGCAATATAACTCAAGGCAATAAAAATAAAAAGCGGAAGCAAAACGGGATGAAACCAGCAGCCGTCGGGAACCGCGTGACTCAAGCGCGAAAAAATATATACATTGATCAGTGCATAGATCCCGAGCGCGATCGAAAAGAAGGAGAGAAAGGATCGGCGACGCTGATGCTGGCGCTCACGAGTTTCAAGAATCGTATTGTTGGGTGAAGCCATCAGATAAAAAGTAAATATAGTCCCGTCAGGGACGAAAGTGTTCCAGCCCAGCACGTCAGTGCTGGGATAAAAAGGTGAGCAACCAGCAAAGTCCCGTCAGGGACGACAGAGCTATCCAAGAGTGTATCTCTCGTCGTATTCAATATTATTAGCTTTTAAAAACGCGATATACTCTTCCTGAAAACCTTTTTTCCGGTGATGCTCTTCCTGTCCTTCGATATATGCCGTAACTCTTCCCACTTGCGAAGTACTCACGCTGAACGCGCTGTATCCCTCTTGCCACTCGAATAAACTCAGGAGTGGGAAAGTCTCTGAAAGCCATTTGGAAGAATTTGTTTTTATGAGCTGAACGATCTTCGAAAGTGAGACCGTCGAAGGTATCTCCGCTAAAATATGACAATGATCTTCATGCCCACCAATCGCAATCGGCTCTGCCTTCGCATTACGGATAATGCCAGCAATGTAATCCCATAACCGAGCGCGAACTTCTGGAGTTAAGCATCGAACACGATTTTTTGTGCTGAAAATGATGTGGATGTAATTGCGAACGTAGGAATGCGCCATTTTCTATCGTCCCTGACGGGACTCTCTTAGATTTATTGTTTCTTTATCCCAGCACTAACGTGCTGGGCTGGGACACTGTCGTCCCTGACGGGACTCTCTTAGATTAATTGTTTCTTTTTCCCAGCACTAACGTGCTGGGCTGAAACGCTATCGTCCCTGGCGGGACTGGGAGCCATTTTAGAAGTGCTCAACGTGGTCGGCAAACACGGATTTGATCTGCTGCTCCAAATGCACTTTCAAAGTTTTCAGATCCTCGGTCGAAGGATGAATGCTTTGCAGGAACCCTTCGGCAAGGCGGCGTTTATGCGCGGCAGAGGGATCGGTGACACCAAGCGTTTCTTTCGCCCATGCAACGATGGATCGCTTCGTGGGAACTCCCTCCAGTTCGGTGAGCGGCTTGGACATGAGCGAAGGATCGTGCCGCAGACGGGCAAGCACATCGTCGAGGGTAAGCAAGGCCGCTAACTGATCGAATGCTCCGGAGACCTGATAAAGCTGAAGCAACGTTTCGTACGATCTTTGAAATAATGTTTTTTCCTCCGCAATGCCAGCCGTGCAAAGGAGTAAATGCAGCTTTGGAATATCGGCCTTTTCCGCATACAATCTTCCATGCAGAAACGCGATCGCGCGCAACACGTCGAGGGCCTTAGCCTGCGTGCGCGGAGAGATATAAAAATCTTTCGTCCGCAAATGTGCCTCGTGCGGGCGCTCGTGCAAAAGCCTATTCCGCTGAATTTCGTAATGCCGAACGACGAGATTCATAAAATACACAAGATCCGGCGTCACCTGAATGTGATATTCCGGCACTTCGCCGCGCACGATATGCTCTGCGTAGGCAAGATCGTCATAACGAATTTTCTTTGGCGGCTCTATCGCATTACCAAGATTTTTCAGATATTGCTGCGAAATCTTGTATTGATAGAATGCATCCTTATCAGGATGGATAAGCGCTTTGAAGAGAAATCGGTCGAGCAAAGCTTCGGTGATCTCAGAAAGCCGCAGATAATTCGTGGCAGCGATAACGGTATGAACATTCGAATGCACGCGCTGCACCCCGCGAATAAGTTCTCGCTCGTTCAAAAGCGAAAGCAATGCGCGAAGCGTATAGTCGTTGGCATCGAAAATTTCGTCGATAAATCCGAACTCGCTTTCGACGAGGGAACCATCCGTATTATGAATGAGACGGCCTTGTTTCAGTTCATCTAAAAGCAGACCGCCGAAATACGTATCCGGCTGCTGCTCTTTACTGGCTTGCACTTTGAAGATACGCGCGCCTTCGAACATCCGGAAAATTTGCTCCGCAAGCAGCGTCTTGCCGACACCCGTCCGGCTTTCGAGCAGGATGTGTTCGCCTGTGAGCATGGCAAGAAAAATTTGCTCGACCACTTCCTCGCGATTGACGACGCGTTCCTGCACGAATTCGATCGCGTCATTAATGCCCGCGATGATCGCGGAAGTATCGCGCGCGCTTCCGCTGCGCAACGTTCCGTTTGGTGACGCGCTCGATGAAAAACTTTTCGACTTTGTCTCAGTCATGGGCGAAGATGGGAAAATTCAGAATCCTGGGTTCTATATGAATACCTGAGAGGGTCAAGAAAGTTGCCTACTCCTACTTTTCTAATACCTCAAGCTTTTTATGCGTATTTTTGTATCGGTGAGATAGGGTAGCTTCATACCGCTTTCCCGTGGTTACCAGAATTTCGCCTAAATCCTATTCTTGGCTATGAAAAATATGAAACAGATCCTGATCGCAGCCTTTTTTGTGGTACTCGTTGCGGGTTGCAAGAGCAGCACCACAGCACCCGCCTCGACCACCACCACTTCAGGCGGCTCAGGTATTGGTCCGAACGGTGGAACCGTTACTTCCACCGATGGGAAGGTTTCGTTGGTTATCCCGCCTGGAGCACTCAGTTCGACACAAACCATCGCGATCACGCCTAAGACCGATTCGAACACTTGTCCACAGGCGATCGGATCGGGTTATAACCTCACGCCGAACGGGCTGACCTTTAGCACTCCGGCACAATTCACCCTGAGCTATGACACAACTATTAGAGGAGCGAATGCGGAATTCATCGGCGTTGCCTCTCAGGAAGATACCGGAGGATGGTACGGCTGGACCGGAGGATCGGTAGATACGATCCACCACACAGTAACCGTACCCATCACGCATTTCTCCCGTGAGACAGGTTATCTTGGGTTTGAAATTGCACCATCGACCGATGTCGTGTTTACAGGATCCTCCACACCATTTGGTGTATATCAAGTCGGCCCTCCTGCAAACAGCCCTGCGGGAACGCAGGTCGCGCTAACGAATCCGTTTGCGGTCGCGGGAGCGATATGGAAACTGAATGGTGGAAGCGGCTCACTTAGCGCCGGCGTAGGTCTGAGTACTGACTACATGGCTCCTGCAACAATGCCTTCGCCGAATCAAGTCACAATAACCGCGACGATAACCACTAACGGCCAGAAATTCGTAGTTCCAGCTTTCATAAACGTCATCGCACAAAATTGGACGCTCACCGGCGTGGACTCCATAGTCTATTCCTGCGGAGTTGACGGTACTGGTCTTCTCACATATACCGTGGTTAGTGGCGGCTATTGTGACGTTCAAATTAGTCCCGGCGGTAACGGAGCAACCGCCTTCGGATGGTTTCCAAGCGGGACTAATGTGGTGAATCAGAGTGTCTGTCCCTATTCTACGAACTTAGTCGCTAATTATACTTTCAGTACAGGAAATGGTATGAGTCTGAGCAGCGTAAACAGTGGATTTTATCTCCCGAGCACAAACGGAATTTACCTGCTTTGCAGTGAGCAAAGCTGCGACCTACCGGGCTACACCGTCAATTACAATGGGTCCGGCATACCGCCAATGGTTGTTGCGCTCAGTCCCGGACGAGCTTTTAATGGAGAGCTACAATTTACAAATTTATCCAGCACCAATACTTGGTTGGACGATCAACACGGAGGAGCCCTCCTCGATCATATCACCTGGACGCTTACTGCGCAATAACACGCTCAAAATTTTCATTATCCAGTATTACACATCATTTTTTAACGCTTATGAAATCATTGATCCTGTCTTCTTTTGTATTCTTAACCATCTTATCGCTTTCATTCCATTCGCTTCACGCGCAAGCACCCATCCCGAATGGGGATTTCGAGCAGTGGTCTGGCGGCGCGCCGGTCGGGTGGATCGTCGATAATGAAGGTTCTTCTACCCCGGTTACACAGACATCGGACGCTTACAGTGGCTCAAGCGCATTAGAAGGCTCCGTTGTTAGCTTAGAGGGATTCGGGCAACTTCCGCCCATTGCGAATACAGGTGTGCTCTCAGGAACAGATACTATACATGGGTTCCCATATGCGGATCAGCCAAACTCCTTCACCGGATGGTATATGTTCAATCCGGTGGGAGGTGATTCAATCGCGATAATATGCACATTTAGTAAAAATGGTATTGGTATCGGTGGTGGAGCTTTCTTTACCCATGTAAGTGCGACCTCATACACATTGTTTTCAGTGCCGGTCTACTGGAGCCCTAATGAGGCTCCTGATAGTGCATACGTCTCTATCGCTATTTTGGGTGCAGCTGTGACAGGCACCCCGAACGTTGGTACTACCATGTATGTGGATGACCTTGCTTTTTCCAATCAAATAGTCGGTGGTGGTGGTAATGCAGTCGCTCCCTCAGAAGCGTCGTCGTTCAATCTTCAGCAAAATTATCCGAATCCATTAACGAACGCAATTTCAACATCCATCCAGTATTCGCTCGATGAGCCGGGCTATACTACGCTCACCGTTTACGATATTAACGGAAGAGTTGTAGAAACTCCTGTGCAGGAAGTGCAATCGGCTGGGAATCATCTTGCAACGCTCGATTGCTCGCGGTTGGCGGTGGGAGTTTATACCTACCGGCTCACCTGCGGCGATCATTCAACGGCAAAAATGATGCAGGTGCTGCATTGAGAAAATTCCGATTAAGTCTCGAAACTGGATTCCCGCTTTCGCGGGAATCCAGTTGTGAACTTTATTTTTATCGGGCGGACATAAGGTCCGCCCGTTTTGTTTATAGATTATGCTCGAACTCATCAAAACCTACTACGCATATAATTCCTGGGCAACGGATCGCACGCTTGCCTCGTGCGAGCAGCTCTCGCTTGAAGAATACAACGCTCCCGGTTGCAGCGGCAATGGCTCAGTGGGCGGAACGCTCTCGCATCTCATCCTTGTGCAGCAAGGCTGGCTTGCATGGTTCCAAGGAAAAATGGATTTGCGTCAGCAGTGAAGATCATGGATTCGGCACCGTTCGCAACGCTCGATGAGGCCCGTACACGCTGGACAAGCGTGAATGAAGAAACAAACCAATTCATCAATAGCCTGACGGACGCTTCCATAAATGAAATCAGAAGCTTTACCCGCATGAGCGGCAAACAGGAGGCACATCCATTCTGGAAACTGCTGATGCACGAGGCCAATCATGGTACGCACACACGGGCGCAGATCATCGCGAGCATCCGGAGGTTTAACCATGAACCGGCTAATCTGGATTTTCTCAATTATGTGATGACGGGGTAGGCACCGAACTTCCTTCGTCATTCTCCGGTTAAAAAATCATGCTTACCGAATATATCGAAGCCGGGATGCGGCATGCGAAATACGAGATACTTCCCGACGATAATTCCTACTACGGAGAAATCCCGGAATGCAATGGAGTCTGGGCGAATGAAATGACCCTGGAAGAAACACGGAATGACCTTCGAGGGACACTGGAAGACTGGATTCTCTTGCGGATTCATGATGGCGCTGAAATCCCCGTGATCGATGGCATTGACATCAATCTTCATGAGCTTGTCTAATGCCACATATTGGGCCCATTAGCCGGAAGGACCTGATTGTTGCATTACGAAGCGCAGGATTCGATGGTCCGCGTCGAGGTTCCGACCATCAATTGATGGTAAAAGATGACATCTATGTTAAGCTGCCAAACCCTCACCGTGGCGATATTTCGATCCATCTTCTGAAAAAAGGTCTTACATCAGGCACGGATTTCACGCGAAGAATGGCAGAAACTCTAATTCCATGCCTGAAGACTTAAAAACCCGCGCACAGCACGAAATGGCCGAGCAGCAAAAAGCCCTGCAAGAGACCGGGCCGTATATGACGCTCGGTATTCAGCTTGTCCTCACGATCCTTGCCTTTTTCGGTATTGGGTATTGGCTGGACCATCATTTTAAGACCGGCTCGCTTTGGACGGCTATCTTCGCCGGTTTTGGCTCTTTTGCAAGTTTGACCTATTTTATTGTCACTGTCATCCGTCTTCAAAAACACGATGATCTAAAACGTAAAAAAAATGGATGAATCAATAATCTATTTTTGAAACGAAATCGAAATAAAAAGCATTTGGTGCGCGCGCCAGTGAGATTAACGCCATGAATAACCATCCAACGCGTTTTTCTGCATAAATAGTAACAAATAAGGGATTTTTCCGTATTAGGCACGGTAATTGCTTACTGGGACACCAGCCATAACCAAATCACGTAAAAACTTTACGAATTGAGCCTTCATAAGACATCTACAACCGATCGCGCTATTAGCGCGGTTGCAATTCCATCCCCAAGAAATGCTGCCGATCTTCTTCTTAGCCAGGAAGCAAGCCGTTATTTTATTCAGCGATATTTCTTGATGACGGGCGGACTGCTCTTCGTTGGCTCTATTCTCATGTATTTCTTTGCAAGCCCCGCTTTTATGAAGGCCTGCTACTTCGGAATGTCTCTTCCGATCATCACCAGCTTCGTTAGTTTTCTTGTCACGGAATGGGCGTTCGAGCAGCCGACGATGATGTTTATGATGGTTGCCATCATGAGCATGATCCTCCGAATGTTCAATTTGCTCCTTGCGTTTTGTGTGGGGTTTATTATTCTCAAAATGAATCCGGCGGGCATAATAATTGGGTTGCTCGTAACTTATTTTTCCTATCTCACCATCGAGATCGCGTACATGCACAATAAAGGAAAAATTCTCGGACAGTAATGGCAGCAGACACCACACTGGCCCAGACTTCCGCAGCTACCGCTCCTCAAGAAGCGGCAAAGCCGAACTTTTTCAGCGAGGGATTCCGTGAGCTTGGTAATCACCATACGGTAAATTTCATGCCGTTCGGCGAGCTTCCTCTGCCCTACATTTTCTTCGATCAAGGTTCGCTTCATGTCTATGCGAGCGCAGAGTCGTTGAAAGAAAGCGGCGTTTACACCACGAATGTCGATCCGAAATTCGATCCGCAGCATTTGATCGAAACGTCTCCACTCGCCGAAAAAGGTGCCGCACTCCGGCTCGACGGTAAGCCGATCGGACTCGATCTTTCCATCACATCGAATCTCTTTTTCTTAGGCTTTGCCGCTGTAATGCTTTTCATTGTGCTTCGCATAGCGGCTTCGAAGGCAAAGAAATCCTTAGTGCCGAGCGGGATCAGAAATCTGGTCGAAGTGCTGATCGTGTTCGTGCGCGATGATATTATCACGCCGAACGTAGCAGAGCCATATAGCTCGGCGCTCCTGCCCTATTTTTTGACGATCTTTTTCTTTATCTTATTTGCAAATCTTACGGGGCTTTTGCCCTGGGCACACACGCCGACCAGTTCCATTGAGGTAACCGCCGCACTGGCGCTTTGCACGTTCGTCATCACACAGTTCGTTGGCATCTGGACGATGGGAATTAAAACATTCCTACTCCATCTGACGGCCGGCCTTCACGAAATGGAGCTTTCGATCGTAATGAAGGCGCTCCTGCTCCTCATTATGGTTCCCATCGAATTCATGGGCATCTTCACCAAACCGTTCGCATTGTGCATTCGTTTGTTTGCGAATATGTCGGCGGGTCATATCATTATCATTTCGCTCATTTGTCTTGCCTTGTTATTCCATTCGATCATCGTTGGCGTGTTCGTGACCGTTCCATTTGCGATCTTCGTTTATTTACTCGAAATTTTTGTTGCAACCTTGCAAGCCTATATTTTTACGATACTTTCTGCGCTGTTTATCGGCATGATGGCACATACCGCGCACGAGGAACATGTGCAGGATCGCGATCTTCCGCATCCTCCGAATGGCGACCATCTCGTTGCAACAGCGCACGGATAATTTTTTTAATCACGCAGTTCATTACACAATCAGAAAGAAAAACTAAGACATGTTCCAGCAGGATTAGCATTTTTGGGAGCAGGAATCGGCGCAGGCATTGCAGTACTCGGCGCAGGACAAGGCATCGGCAAACTCGTAGCATCGGCGATCGAGTCGCAGGCGCGTCAGCCGGAAATGGCCGGCGGACTCCGCACAACGATGATCATCGGTGCCGCGCTCATCGAGGGTATTGCCCTTTTCGCGCTCGTTATCTGCATTATTTTAGCCACTAAGTAACGCGTAATGTAGCACATTTGTAGCACAAACTTTAGTTTGTGATCCCGATGGGGGGTCGCAAACTAAAGTTTGCGCTACATAGCGCTACAGAGGCACTACAAATGAATCAGTATGCTTTCAATCAATCCCGGTTTGATGATCTGGACGTTCATCATCTTCCTGTTACTTCTCGTTATTTTAGCGAAAGTAGCATGGAAACCTTTGATCGCGTCTCTTAAAACCAGAGAGAATGCGATAGCGGACTCGCTTTCGCGCGCTGAACAAGCTCGCGCAGATGCCGAACGGCTTATCGCTGAAAATAAGCAGGAGCGCGCAAAGGCAGAGGAAGAAGTCCAGAAAGCGTTGAAGGAAGGCCGCTTGTATGCAGAACAAATGCGGCGCGATCTGGTCGAGAAAGCGAAAGAGGAAGCACAGCGAATGCTTACGCAGGCTCGCGCCGAGATCGAGCGCGATACCCAGCGCGCACTTCGCCAGCTTCGCGAAGAAGTAGCCGATCTTGCTGTTATGGCAACTTCAAAACTGCTCGATGAGAACATGAACGATGAGCGGAATCGCAATGTCGTGAATAAGATGATCGCCGAGCTAACAACGGCCACAGAAGCATAAGGTATTACTATGAATAGAAGAGTCGCAGCCCGTTATGCAATTGCACTTATGGATCTGGGCGAGGAACTGAAAGTTCTGGATCAGATCGCTGAGGATCTCCGCGACATCGAGCACACCGTGCGCGATTCCCGCGAGCTTGAACTTCTGCTGTTAAGCCCGGTCATCAACCCGGGACAAAAATTGAAGATACTAACCGAGATCTTCGGCAAGCGATGCAGCGAAATGACGATGAAATTCATTGCCCTATTAGTCCGCAAGGGCCGCTCGGAATATCTGATCGGAACGGCACAGGAATTTCTTCAGATGCTCGACGCCAAGAACAATATTGTCCACGCACGTATCCAGAGCGCGGTAAAGCTATCAGAAGAAGAAGAACGGCAGCTAATTGCAAAGCTCGAACGCATGACCGGAAAGCATGTGCGCTCTGAATTTACGCTCGATCCCAAACTTCGCGGCGGATTTGTCGCGCGCATGGGCGATAACATGGTCGATGCAAGTTTAAAACACCAGCTTGAACTTTTGCGCGAGCAGTTTTCGCGGGGCGGATCGCCCGTTCTGAATTAAGAACATCTTGTTCATTGAAAACCTGAGGATGAAACGAACGGTCATTGGGATAATAGCCATGCTTATCGTTCCCAGTGTACTCTGGGCACAGCCATCGGCTCCCAATCCGAACTCTCGGCACCTTCATCTTAGCACTGCTCCGCCGGGTGGTTTTCGTCCAACCTGTAATCTCAATTCCAATTCTGTTGGCATTTATTTTTTTCCGGCTAATCTCGGCGCGAAGTGGACGCTCAGAACCATTTCACAGGTGCTGGATCTCCGTAACAAAGTATTAAAGTGCGATACCACGTTCAGTTTCGAGCGCGTTATCTCAGACTCCAATCACACACTCCAGGGATTTCCGGTTTTACGATGCGAATCGTCTCTGCCGTATCATTCGGGCGGCGAAGACACCGCAAAAACGCAGATCGTGGAATATTATGTCGATGATTCCGTGGTTATGACGGTGTTTAACCATTCGATCACGAATGGTTTGAATCAAACGTTACTCATGAACCCGCTTCGTATGGGCGCGTCGTGGAAAGATGTTTCAGATGACACGATTCGAACAAGCGTGATCGCTACGTCAGAGCCGGTCTCGACGCCGCTCGGCGATTTCCCGAAAGCGTTGGTAGTACAATCTCCGGGCCAATACGGAGCGATGTCAAAGTATTTTGTGAAGGGCGTGGGAATTGTGAAAGTTATTTTCCGAGGAATTCCTCCTCAGGAAAACGAGACGTATGTCGTCACGTCGGAACTTGTATCGCTCGACCGTGGAAATCCGAAACGAAGTATTAAATACCGGTTTCCTGCACAGCCTAAAAAGAAAGTTTCGAAGAAAAGATCGAAGAAGAATTAGTTCACACAATTTTACGAATAACCTGTCATTCTGAGCGAAGTTCATGCTCCCGAAGGGAGCATGAACGTAGCGAAGAATCTTTTTAACGGAGACACAGATTCTTCACTTCGCAACTCTTCGCTCCGCGAAGCGTTGCTACGTTCAGAATGACACTATACTTAATCAGAGTATTCTTTTCATCATTCATCATTCATCATTTCTCCTATGTCATCAGTACGTCCGGATGAAGTAAGCGCGATCCTGCGCCAGCAGCTATCGGGCTTCGAAAAAGAAGTCGATATTTATGAAGTAGGCACCGTCCTCATGGTTGGCGATGGCGTTGCGCGCGTCTATGGCCTTACGAAGGTCATGGCAAGCGAACTGCTTGAATTCCCGAATGGCGTTGTTGGCATGGCGCTTAACCTCGAAGAGGATAACGTCGGTGCCGTACTTTTTGGCGATGAAACGCTCGTCAAAGAAGGCGACACTGTGCGCCGCACAGGCCGCATTGCATCCATGCCAGTGACTGATGACATGCTCGGACGCGTCATCAATCCCCTTGGCATCCCGATCGATGGCGGTCCGGAAATTAAGAGCGATAAATTCCTTCCAATCGAGCGCAAAGCGCTTGGCGTGATGCAGCGCCAGCCTGTGAAAGAGCCGCTGCAAACAGGCATCAAAGCCATCGATGGCATGATCCCGATCGGGCGCGGCCAGCGCGAACTTATCATTGGCGATCGCCAGACCGGAAAAACAGCCGTTGCCATCGATACCATCATCAATCAGCGTTATACGCACACGCCGGAAGCGGCTGCGCGAGGCGTTCAGCCTGTGTATTGCATTTATGTTGCCATCGGACAGAAGGCATCGACCGTTGCGGCGGTCCGTACAAAGCTTGAAGAGCAAGGTGCATTGGGTTTCACGACCATCATTGCAGCAACGGCATCCGATCCCGCCCCACTTCAATTTATCGCTCCATATTCCGGCGCAACGCTCGGCGAGCATTTTCGCGATTCCGGACGTCATGCACTTGTCGTCTATGATGATCTTTCGAAGCAAGCCGCTGCCTACCGCGAGGTTTCGCTCTTGCTGCGCCGCCCACCGGGACGCGAAGCCTATCCCGGCGATGTATTTTATCTCCATTCACGACTTCTCGAACGCGCATCCAAGCTTTCAGCGGAATTAGGCGGCGGTTCACTCACGGCGCTTCCGATCATTGAAACGCAGGCGGGTGACGTATCGGCATACATTCCGACGAACGTCATTTCGATCACGGATGGCCAAATTTATTTGGAACCCAATCTTTTTAATGCCGGCGTTCGTCCTGCGATCAACGTGGGAATTTCTGTTTCTCGCGTGGGCGGTAACGCGCAGATCAAGGCAATGAAAAAAGTTGCCGGAACGCTTCGGCTCGATCTCGCGCAATACCGGGAACTGGAAGCATTCGCAAAGTTTGGAAGCGATCTCGATAAGGCTACACAGCAGATGCTTCGGCGAGGGCAACGGCTTGTTGAGCTTTTGAAGCAAGGGCAATATCAGCCGATGCCGGTCGAAGAACAGGTCGTGGTAGTATATGCAGGTACCAATGGCTATATCGATGCCATTCCGGTCGAGAACGTGCGCCGCTTCGAAATTGGACTGCTCGAAGCCATGCGATTGCGCAACGCCGATCTCCTGGCCGCGATTGCCGACAAAAAGGAATTGACGCCGGAAATCGTCGAGCAACTCAAAAAAGCGATCGGCGATTACGCCACGAATTTTAAATAAGAGCGATGCGGAATGAGTCTCGGCTTGTTTCGCATTTCCTTTGCGCTTCTTTTGAACCGCTTTGCGCTTCTTTTGAACCGCTTTGCGCTTCTTTTGAACCGTTCAAGTGTTAACGATAAGGTAATTGCATACTTCAAATTGCCGATTTCTCCACCATGCGCCAGGGAAAAGAGCGTTCGTTCTTTGGCAGATGATCCTTGTTTGCATTTTCGTAAACATGCCTCCCGTTCAGGCACAACAGGCAGATAGTACCGCTATGCACTCAGGCGGACAGGTTGATTCTCTTCACCGGATCATCTTTCCCACAACGAGCACCGGTGTATATCTGCCGCGACCTCAACGGACGATCGATCTCGCGATCACCGGCGGTGGGGGGAGCTATCGCGAAGGTTCGCAAGCCGTTTTTCAACCAACCGCTAATGCCGATTTTTTTGCCCGCACGAGCGATCTCGATTTTACGCTGGGATTTCATTGGGGATTTCCCGAGCCTTCCCCGGAATTCCCAGATCCGTCCACCAAATCGCTTTCGCTTGGCCTTCGATTTCCGATAAGCGAGACTTACGAAGTACCTTCCGGATTTTATCTGGATGCCGCGTTGCTCGTTATCGACAATGGCACGACAAACAATGGCCCGAATTCCGACCCGTTTTCGACCGGAATACGCGCGGCGCTCGCAGCCAGAACCGGAATACTCGAATTCCGCCTCGCCGGCGAGATACGGCAATTCCCGTTCGATGGTAACCAATTCCAAGCATGGGGCGGAATAGAACTTGGCGTAGTGATGAATCTTATCCGCGAAGAAGTTACGGCGCCCACGCCTAAAGATTCGCTTCGCGAGGAACTCCGGTATATCGCAACGTCGGACGAATTGGAGCAACTGGAGAAAACAACATCGAGCGCAGAGATCGATACGTGGCTCGAACGGTTCTGGCAGGCGCGTAACGTGACCGGCTCTGTCCAAAACGATGCACGCATCGAATATATGCACCGGGTCCAGGTCGCAAACCAAAAGTATGGAACACCGAGCCGAATGGGCGTCTCCACGGACCAAGGCCGCGTATTGCTCCTGTATGGCCAACCGGATCGCGTGGAACCGGGAAATTCCACAATCTATGGTTCAGACCGTAAATACGAATTATGGGTCGAAGAGAATAGGATCAAGGGTTACCACGTTGCTCTTTTCCTTTTTGTCACATCGACGAAAGCTACCGCATTAGGAATATATGCCGCACATGGAGATTATAGAGAAATTTTTTCGAACGTTGCAGGTGAACCTTTGGACGTGGAGAATCCAGACCCTACCGATGGACTTCCTGTTGATCTTCCATCATCCATGAAGAATTATATTGACGGATTTAGATAAGAAATTATAAATGGCTACATTAAGAGAAATAAAGCGCCGCATCGCCGGCGTTCGTTCAACGGCAAAAATTACGCAGGCGATGAAAATGGTCGCCGCCGCAAAGCTCCGGCGCGCGCAGGATTCCATCAACGCCGCGCGTCCCTACGCGCGAGCGCTTCAGTCGCTTTTGCAGGATCTTTTGCAGTCCGCTTCGCTTGAATCTGCGCAATCGCCACTCCTCATTGGTCGTCCGCAGGATGAAAAGGAGCGCGTGGTGCTCGTCGTCGTTACGAGCGACCGTGGCCTTGCGGGCGCGTTCAATTCTAATCTACTGAAATTTACTGAAGCAAGAATTCGGGATCAGTTTTCGCATCATAAGGCTACGGGACGGCTATCCGTGGTTCCCATCGGCCGCAAAGCCACCGAATATTTCACCAAGCGCGGCTACAATGTCGCGGGAAAATATCCCGGAATTTTTTCGAAACTCGAATTTGATACGGCACGTACCATTACGCTGTTCGTTACAAGCCTTTACAATCGTGGCGAAGCAGACCGTGTGGAAATTATCTTCAACGAATTTCGCTCCGTTGTTTCGCAGAAGCCGGTCGCGGAACGATTTATTGCCCGTCCTCGATCCCTCCGGTTTCGTGGAAGGCCACAAGACCGAGCGAGATTATATTTACGAGCCCGATCCCATTTCCATTCTGAACGTACTTGTTCCACGCCATCTCGAAACGATGCTGTGGCGCTCGATGCTCGAATCCAACGCAGCCGAACAAGGCGCGCGCATGACCGCGATGGACTCCGCTACGCGCAATGCAAAGGATCTTGCTGCTGCATTGCAGCTTTCCTTCAACAAAGCGCGCCAGGCAGCGATCACAAAAGAAATTTTGGAGATCGTCGGCGGTGCGGAAGCGCTGGCAAAGGGATAGGAAACAGAACCTGGATTACGCGGATTAATATGGATTACGCGGATCGATTTTTGGATTCATTCAAATCTTGAGATATTAGAGCAGCATATCGCATTGGCTTGCCAGCGTGCTGGTCGATCTCGTGATTCGGTTTTGCTTCTTCCCGTTTCGAAAACGCAATCGGTACGGAAGCGATCCAAGCGATTTACGAGTTTGGCATCCGTGATTTCGGCGAAAGCCGCGTGCAGGAACTTCTGAAAAAGCGCGACGCATTGCCCTCCGATATTCGCTGGCATTTCATCGGCCATCTGCAATCGAATAAGGCGAAATACATAGCATCGTTTATAGAATGGATACATTCTATTGATTCTATTGAGATCGCGCAGGAACTATCTCGCCGCGAAGAACAGCATGGCCGAATGATTAAAGCGTTGGTCGAAGTCAACATCAGCGGCGAAGACACAAAAAAATGGCGTTGCTCCAAAGAACACATTGCCCTTGCATAGAATCGATGTTCTAATATTCGTCCCATCTCGTCCCTTCCGGACTGATGGGCATGGCATCCTTCGAAGAAGACATCGAACGAACCCGCCCGCAATTCCGCCTCCTGCGTGAACTGCGGAATAAAATTTGGGAACGTCATCCCGAGCTAACAGGCTTTACAGAGCTTATCTATGGGTATGTCAAACGATTTTGAAATTGCCATCGAAGAAGGCGCAACCATTATTCGCATCGGCAGCGCATTATTTGGCCCACGATGAACCATGGCAAAAATACGCGCTCCCAGAAATCGTACGCTTTCTCTCAATGAAATCGGAGCAAGACCATTACAAATCAAAGTTGCTTCATCTTGATACAGCATCAAACATCGATGCAATTATGGATCGAACGATCCATGGTAATATTCTTGAGATCGCGAAATACCTTCCTACGTCATTCGTCGATCTTCTGATTCTCGACCCTCCGTATAATCTAAGCAAGATCGTTTCATTCCAATTCATTTTCTCAAAAGTCTATTAGCGATTACAGCCAATGGTTTGAAGCATGGTTTATCGCGCTGCTCCCGTTAATGAAGGCGAATGGTTCCATCTATGTTTGCGCCGATTGGCAAACTTCAACAGCAATTCATTTCGTACTTGAAAAATTTTCTATTGTTCGCAACCGTATCACCTGGGGCCGTGAAAAAGGCCGCGGCGCAAACGTCAATTGGAAAAATAGCATGGAGGATATTTGGTTTTGCACGATGTCAGATAAATATTATTTTGATGTCGATGCCGTAAAAGTTCGACGGAAAGTTATTGCACCCTATAAAACGAACGGGCAACCGAAAGACTGGACAGAAACCTCCGCTGGAAACCACCGCATCACACATCCGAGCAATTTTTGGGACGATATTACCGTTCCCTTTTGGTCGATGCCGGAAAACACTGACCACCCAACCCAAAAGCCGGAAAAACTTCTTGCAAAGTTGATTCTGGCAAGTTCTGCTCCGGGGACAATTGTATTTGATCCCTCTTGTGGTTCTGGCACAACTGCTGTCGTGGCAAAAAAACTTGGACGGCATTATGTGGGAGTGGAAATGGATGAGCTATATGGTTGCCTGACGGAGAAACGGCTGGAACTTGCAAGCGAGGATAAGCGCATCCAGGGCTTTTCCGATGGCGTGTTTTGGGAGCGGAATTCTATGCCAGCACGCCAAATCTTGCCAGAAAAACCTTGAGAATCGCAATCGGCACTGGATTTGTTCTATTCATTATACTGTTACTCACAAATACGATTATGCCTGACCGATTAAGCGCTCTCGATCTCAAGAAAAAAGAATTTCCCCGCGTCTGGCGCGGGGACGACGCGAACGAAGTACGTGCCTTCCTCGATCGCGCCGCAGCGGAACTGGAACAGCTCACCATTGAAAAGCGGGATGCCGAAGATCAGCTCGCCAACGCCAGCGAACGGCTCGATCATTATATTTCTATCGAAGAAACGATCGAAAAAACGCTCGCCGCCGCCCAGCAAACCGTCGTTAAAATGGAGGATCAGTCCCGAAAAGAAGCCGAACTCATCCTTCGTGAAGCACGCACCGAACGAGACCGGAACGTCAACGAAGCGCGCTTAGAATTGGAGCGCCTTCAAGCCGACATTGCGCGCGCGCGAAGCGAGTTCCTGGCCACCGTCGCACGAATGCGCTCGACCATCGTGGGATTCGAATCGTTCATGCAAGCACTCGAACAGGAAGCATTGCCGAGTGTCGCCGCCGCCAATGATGCGGCGAGACGATAAGAACTGTGACGCCCACTCGCATTAGCGTCATCATCATCACTCGGAATCGCGCATCCTACCTAAAGGAATGCGTCGATTCGATTCTGATGCAGGATCATCCCGATCTTGAAATTCTTATCGGCGATAATGGCTCGACGGATGGAACGATAGAATATCTTCAAGAACTTTCTCGATCAGATGCCAGAGTAACAGCAACATTTAATGGCAAAAATCTCGGTTCGTGTTTAGGCAGAAATTTATTGCTTCAGCGAGCAAAAGGCGAACTCTGGTTCATCATCGATGACGATGCAACGTTCCAATTCAAAGACGATCTGCACAATGCTGCCCTGGAATTCGAAAAACATCCGAAAGCGGGAGCGATAGGATTTACCGTGGTAAATGCGAACGATCCGAAGACGCTGAATTTATGGATGTATCAAGCCAAACCGGAAATTGCAAGAAATAAAGAATTTCGTTCCGCACAATTTGCAAGCTGCGCTGTATGTTTCCGGCGCGAGGCGATGGAAGCTGCAAAATTTGAGCCGGGAGAATATTTCGTAAACTCGTTCTTTTATAGCTGGGATGAATTCCCAATCGCGTGGCGCTTGCTCGAAACGGGATGGGAATGCTGGTACTCCCCTGCCGTTGCCATTCGCCATTATGGTTCTGCAACAATAGATACCCCAACCGCTCACCGGGTGAATCTCAATGCAAAAAGCGTTGGACAATTTGCCGGACTTATCCTGCCATTTCCCTATGGATGGGGGAAATATGTCATTCATCTCAGCCTCTGGATGACGAAACGCGCATGGCGAACAAATACGATAAGTGCTTGTCTCTCTGGATTTTTGCAGGGCGTCCCGGCGTTCTTCTCCGAACGCCGAAAGAAAATCAAAGTTAGGCCAGCGACGGTGAGGGCGTTTATTGCGCTTGTAGAAGCAGAACGATCAGTTAAAAGTTAAGAATTACGAGTTAAGAGTAATTGGCTCTTGTCTCTTACTCTTAACTCTTCACTCATAACTCAAAACTAATAAATTGTATCCAGAACTAAGAACATCCGTTTCTCCTGACGAGCGCGAGCATCTTGTGCTCGAATCGTGGAAGGAAAAAAATATTTTTCGCCGCTCTGTGGATGAGCGATCATCCAATGAGCGCGATGCGGAGCGTGTCTTTTCGTTTTACGAAGGTCCGCCGACGGTAAACGGTACACCGGGCATTCATCACGTCTTTTCGCGGACGATTAAGGATGCCATCTGCCGTTACAAGACGATGTCGGGCTTTCGCGTAGAGCGCAAAGCTGGGTGGGATACGCATGGCCTTCCCGTCGAGATCGCCATCGAAAAAGAGCTTGGGTTTCGGCACAAGAACGAGATCGTCGAGTATGGCATCGGGAAGTTTAACGAGAAATGCAAAGAGCTGGTCTATAGCAACATCAGCCGCGATGCCGGCTGGCGCGTGCTGACCGAGCGCATGGGGTATTGGGTCAATATGGATGACCCCTACATCACCTGCACGAATGAATACATCGAATCGGTCTGGTGGGCAATAAAGAAGTTCCACGATGCGGGACTGATCTACAAAGGCTTCAAAATTCAGCCATACTGCCCGCGCTGCGAAACGGCGCTTTCATCGCATGAAGTATCTTTAGGTTACGATACGGCGAAAGACCCAAGTGTTTATGTGAAATTTAGAAGAAAGAACTCCCCCTCCTATGAAGCGGAGCGGAATAGGAGGGGGCTGGGGGGTGGTCCAGAGGATACCGAAGAATATTTTCTTGCATGGACTACTACACCGTGGACACTGCTTGCAAACGTTGCTTTAGCTGTTCATCCCGATGTAGAATATGTTACTGTAATAAATAAACGGAAAGACAAGACCGAGCGATTAGTGCTTGCAGAAGCCTTGACCGGCAAGCTTGAAGGAGAGACGGAAATTGTTGGGCGGACTCTTGGGAAGGATTTGGAAGGACAGCAATACGAACCACTCTTTGATTATCTTTCCAAATCTGCTACACCCGTTTTTGACAGGAAAAAACTGGAACATGCTTACAAGATCGTTGTCGATACCTACGTTTCTACAGAAGATGGAACCGGAATCGTTCACCAGGCTCCGGCTTTTGGCGAAGATGATTATCGGGTGTCGCAACGAGAAGGTCTGCCGCTTGCAATCACTGTTTCCGGTAATGGCGAGATAAATTTGGACTCACCATACAAAGGCAAATTCTTTAAGGATGCCGATCCTGATATTATGAATGAGCTAAAGCAAAAGGGCTTGCTCTATCGCAGAGAAACGATCGAGCACACATATCCCTTCTGCTGGCGGTGTGACACTCCGCTGCTCTATTATGCGCGCGATTCGTGGTATATCCGAGTAACGGAGTATAAGAAGAATCTGATAGAGCAAAACCAAACCATCAACTGGCAACCGCCGGAAATTCGAGATGGCCGGTTTGGAAATTGGCTGGAAGAATTAAAAGACTGGGGCATCTCGCGCGAACGGTTTTGGGGAACTCCGCTCCCGATCTGGGAATGCGAAAAATGTAATGCACAGAAGTGCGTTGGTTCCTTTAAGGACTTAAAGGACGTCAGTGACGTAAAGGAAAATTTTGACCCACACAAGCCTTATGTCGATGAGGTCACATTCGCCTGCTCATGCGGCGGAACGATGAAACGTACGCCCGAAGTGATCGATGTGTGGTTCGATTCCGGTTCCATGCCATTCGCGCAGCATCATTTTATGGGAGAGACAGCGAAGCCCATAAATTATCCGGCGGATTATATCTCGGAAGGTATCGACCAAACACGCGGATGGTTTTACACCATGCACGCGATCAACACGTTCCTGTTTGGCGAGCGCGCGTATAAGAATGTGATCGTCAATGACATGCTGCTCGATAAAAAAGGGCAGAAAATGTCGAAATCGAAGGGAAATATCGTCGATCCTTTTTCGGTAATGACGAAATACGGCGCAGATGCCACGCGCTGGTATCTGCTATCAGCCGCAGTGCCGTGGAAGCCGCGCGCCTTCAATGAGGACGATCTCGGCGAGCTGGAACGCAAGCTATTCGGCACGCTCTCGAATACGTATGGATTCTTTGCGCTCTATGCGAATATCGACAACTATTCTTACGATGCGAAAAAAATAATTCCGATCAAGAATCGCGCAGAAGTTGACCGTTGGATTTTGAGCAAGCTGAATTCACTTGTCAAAGAATGCCGGGAAGAATTGGATGCCTACGATCTCACGCGCCCTGCTCGCGCTATTCAGGAGTTCGTGATGGAGCAGCTTTCGAATTGGTATATTCGCCGCAACCGCCGCCGTTTCTGGAAAGGCGAGCAAGGCGAGGATAAACAAGCCGCGTACGATACGCTGTATGAATGTCTGTTAACTATTTCGAAGCTCATGGCTCCGCTCGCGCCCTTCTTTTCGGACTGGATGTATCAGGCACTATCCGGTTCCGGCGATTCGGTGCATCTCGCTCTGTATCCAGAAGTAAACGATAAGGCGAATTGACGCTCCACTCGAAAAAAGAATGGAATCGGCTCAGGTCGTTTCATCGCTTGTGCGCCAAATGCGGGAGCGCGCGAAAATTCGCGTTCGTCAGCCCTTATCAAAAATTCTTATTCCTGTTGCACGACGTGCAGAAATTGATGAATTGCGAAAAGTGGAAGACGTGATCCGCGATGAAATCAATGTGAAGAAAGTAGAATACGTCGAAGCCGGTGACAGCGATGTCATAAAACTAAAAGCGAAAGCAAATTTCAAATCGCTTGGCGCGAAACTTGGTGCTATGATGAAAGCTGTAGCTGCGCGAGTACAGAAGTTATCGCAGGATGAACTTCGCGCGTATCAAACGGTCGGCAGTTTAGCATTTGAGATCGATGGTACTAATGTTATACTCGAACACGGTGACATTGAGATCATTGCGGAGGATGTCGAAGGTTGGCTTGTTTCGAGCGAGGGCGCTGTAACAGTCGCGCTCGATACAGCGATGACTCCGGAACTCCTAAGCGAAGGCATGGCACGGGAATTCGTGAACCGCGTGCAAAATCTTCGCAAGGATTCGGGATTCGATGTAACAGACCGGATAACGATCTATGTAGCCTCGGATTCAAGCGAGATACTGAATGCCCTCGCGAGTTTTTCCGATTTTATTCAGCAGGAAACGCTCGCGACCACGATTTCTACCAACGATCTATCCAGCGAAGGAACATCGACAGAGTTTGATATTCTCGGATTTTCGGTGACCGTTGGCTTGGCCAGGACACGCTAAAATGGCTGGATTTGGACGTTTTTTTGAGGATTAACATAAATCTTTGAATAACGGCCTTTACGTGGATTCTTTCGCCAAGAGGGTTGTTTTGACTCATCTTTTAAAAATTCCTTCTTGCAGACCTTCTAAAGGGTTGATGAAAGTAGGGATTTAGCTTAGTAAGTCAAAGTAACCATGGCAAAAGCGAAGAAATCGAAACCAGCAGGGAAGAAATCTAAATCGGCCAAACAGCCGGCAACCCCGGCCAAGCGGGCCAAAACCCTAGCGAAGAAATCGCCGCCACGCAAAGCAGCGGTGAGCTCTCGTAAGGAACCGGCACGGAAAAAAGCTTCGAGCGTAAAACCTGCCCGTATCGCAACAAAGAAAGTGGCTGCTACTGCCAAGAGAACAGTCGCGTCAAAGCCTCGCTCAGCCTCTGGTTCGAAAATTGCATTACCAAAAGCAATAGCCAAAAAAATATCGGCGCCGATGGCGAAAGCGCCAGCCGTTGCCACACGGCCTGTACAACGAAATTCAACAATGTCAACAAATACGAAAACGATCAAAAAAGAAGTAGCACCCGGCGGAGGAATTGTCCAGCCGGCGACCCGAACCGTGCCCGAAATGCGGTTGCGCGCCGACGACGCCGAAATTCTTGCCAGCGCAAAGGAACGCTACGGACGCAAGGATCTGGAAGCCTTTCGAAAGCTCATCATCGAACAGGTACAGGAAGCGCGCGAAGAGTTTGAAATCCTGAGCCAGAATATCCTCGACACGTCCGGCGAGTTCGAGGCCGATAACCAAACGTATTCGCTCCATACGGCCGAGCAGGGAACCGACGCGATCGAACGCGAGAAAACGTTCCTCCACGCGCAGCGCACCAGCGATTATATCAAAAAGCTCGATGAAGCGATCGAACGCATCGATCGGGGAACGTATGGTATTTGCGTTATCTGCGGCGGGCTGATAGAAAAAGAACGCCTTCAAGCTGTACCCATCACTCAAAAACATGTGGATTGCAAGAACCAGACGCAGCCCCGCAAACCCGGAAGCGGCAACAGCGGATTTCGCGATGAAGAACCACCGCCGCACGTAGAATAACGCGCGCAAACTTTAGTTATTCCGCCCTACCTTTAAAGCGAACTTATGGCTGTTCTCTGGATCAGTGTTTTTGTCGTTTTGCTCGATCAGGCTACCAAGCTGATGATCAAAGGGTCGCCGTGGCATTGGCTCCCGCTCCAAGGCATGCCGTATGGCCACTCGGTTCCATTCATCGACGATATCGTCCGGATCACGTACATCGAAAATCCCGGCATCGCGTTTGGAATTAATATTCCGGGCTTCAAAGTATTCTTCGCTGTTTTTTCGATTGTGGCTTCCTTGGTGATCGTCATTTATCTCAAACGCAATCTTCACCGTCTTCGCGTTGGCGAACGCATTGCGCTTGCGCTTATCTTAGGAGGCGCGGTCGGGAACCTGATCGACCGCGTGTTTTACGGCGTGATGTTTCACGAGCAGCCACTTTTTTATGGCCGCGTCGTCGATTTCATCGACTTTGGGGTTCACCGAAATATGTTCCCGGTTTTTAACGTCGCGGATTCCTGTGTTACCATTGGGGTAACGGTGCTTGTCCTCATGATGATGCGTCAGAAACAAACGCAGCCAGCCCCTCCGGATGCCGTACCATCCGATGAGCAACTGCAAGAACCTCATAATGAGAATTTTTCGCGCGAAGCGGAAGAATCCACAGTAGTATGATCCCCACGGAGCATTCTGGCGAGGAAGCTCGGCAGCACGTTCTGGAGATCGCGGTTCCCAAAGGCGAGCACCCGGAACGAGTCGATCTTTATCTCTCGCGAGTGATCGCGCATAGCTCACGCTCGAAAGTTCAAAATGCTATTGCAGCCGGAGCGGTTTTGCTGAATGGTGAGACGTTGGAACGAGTATCCTACAAAGTCCGCGGCGGTGATCTCTTCCACATTACAATTCCCACGACCTGCACCCATCCACGCCGAAGCTGAGAACATTCCGCTCAACATTGTTTTTGAGGACGACGCGCTCATTATTATTAATAAGCCGGCGGGGATGGTCGTTCATCCTGCACATGGCTCGCGGAGCGGCACGTTGGTTAACGCGTTGCTCCATCATATTCGCGAATTTCGCAACGACCTTCCAGGCAGCGATCCTGAACGGCCGGGAATTGTTCATCGACTCGATAAAGATACATCTGGTCTTCTCGTCGTGGCAAAGAATGAAGAAGCGCACCGCAATCTTGCCAAACAATTTTTTCATCATACGGCTCAGCGCATTTATAATGCAATTGTATGGGGGAATTTCAAAGAGCCATCGGGGCACATTGAGACTCTGATCGGCCGCCATCCGCGCGACCGCAAACGATTTGCCGTTATCAATGAGCCGCCACTCTATATCAAAGAAAAAGAGGGCGGCGGTGGTAAAATAGCAATTACCGATTATGTCGTTCTCGAAAACTTTCTCGGGTTTTCGCTGGTGCAATTACAATTGCAGACCGGACGTACGCATCAGATCCGCGTTCACATGCAGCATATTGGGCATCCCGTTTTTGGCGATGAAGTGTATGGCGGTCGTGCGATGAACGTAATGCGTCAGGATATTCCACAATGGAAATCAAAGGCTGAACATCTTTTAGAGATGCTTCCTCGTCAGGCACTTCATGCACGAACGTTGCGGATTCATCATCCCACCACTTATGAGCTTATGGAATGGTCCGTGCCGCTGCCGGAGGATATGGAGAGGGTGATCGAGGAGATGAAGAAAATAACCAAAGATTAGGCTAATCCTGTCACGATCTTCCACTCTTTTTCCGTCACCGGAGTGATAGAAAATCGGGAGCCTTTTTGGAGAATTCCCATTTTCTCCAGGCCTTTTGTCTTCCGAAGTTCTGCAAGCGTGATCGGAGCGTTTCAGGTGCTTGACGTATTTTACTTCCACGCACATCCAGATCGGATTTACCGGAGTAGATTTGGGATCGTAGTGGCTGTCCTTGGGATCGAGCGCTGTTTCGTCCGGCAATCGGTCCGCTGGCAACTTCGCAGATGCCGACGATAGCAGGCTCAGCGGTGCTTGAGTGATAGAAAAAACCTTTATCGCCGACCTTCATCTGATCGCGCATGTAATTTCGTACCTGATAGTTGCGAACGCCGGTCCATGCGGTGGTGCCATCGCGTTTCAGGTCATCGATGGAGTACGATTCAGCGTCAGTTTTTAGAAGCCAGTATTGCATGTTGAGTGCCGAGAAATGAGTAACGAGTGCCGAGTGAACAATTGAGAAACGAGATATTTTCAGGAACATTCCTTGCCGCGAATGCCTATCGTAATGAAATGTACATTCCTCCATACCGAACGCTTTTTGCATCTGGCGAACTTGCTCGCCGCGCCGAGCAGCTTACCGCGATGCTTGCATCGTGCGATATTTGCCCCTTGGATTGCAAAGTGAATCGGCTGGCAGGTGAAATTTCGCGCTGTTATTCGGCACGGTTGCCTATCGTCTCATCCTATTGCCCCCATTTTGGCGAAGAACCTGCGCTTGTCGGTACGTATGGCGTGGGAAATATCTTTTTCGGGAACTGCAATCTGAAATGCAGTTACTGCCAGAACTATGAGATCAGCCAGCGGTGGAAAGAGGAGCGCAAGAACGAAATTTCCATCGAGCGATTAGCTGCAATGATGATCGAACTTCAGGACGTTCACGGATGTCATGCCATTGGCTTCGTATCCCCCACTCATTTTGTGCCGCAGATGGTCGAAGGAATTCTGGAAGCCTGCAAACTTGGCTTGCATGTCCCGATCATTTACAATACGAATGCGTACGACTCGGTAGAAGTCTTGAAATTGCTCGATGGAATAGTCGATATTTATTTGCCGGATATAAAATATGCAGAGGATGAAATGGGTTATCGTTATTCCGGAGTAAAAGAATACGTACGGCATTCTCGCGCATCGCTTGCCGAGATGTACCGGCAAATGGGTGATGAACTTGTTATCGGTGAAGATGGACTTGTGAAGCGTGGACTTATTATTCGGCATCTCGTTCTTCCTAATGATCTTGCAGGAAGCCGGGATACGCTGGGATTTATTTCGGAGCATCTTTCGAATCGCGTGACGCTCTCTGTAATGTCCCAATATTATCCAACAAATAAAGTTACGACAGAGAATGCAGACAAATTTGAATCGCTGCAACTCCTCAATCGCCGAATCCGAGAACGGGAATACGACAAAGTGCTTGATATGTTAGATGAGTTCGGATTCGAGAATGGTTGGGCGCAGGAATTCGAAAGCCAGGATTATTACCGACCTGATTTTTCTAACAGAGTAACACCGTTCTCCTTGTAGCCGTAACCTTTAGGTTACGGTGTGAAATACGCCGTAACCTAAAGGTTACGGCTACTTCCGGATTTCTCCAGTTTCCATACTCCAAAAAAGGAGATCAAGCTCGTCAATAGAAATATCAAAACGTTTCGCAAAGCGTTTCCACTGCTTTTCAATTTCCAGATAGCGCTTCCGGGTAAGACTTGCCGGAATTTTCTTGATGACATGCAATCGATGCAAATGCTTTAGAATATGCCGATCCAAAATGGCAAGATCTCGTACACCGATATTGCGAAGGAAATGTGCCGTCTCCTTCATACCAAGTCCCTTCACCGAATCCAGAACAATATCGCGCTTTTGCTCTGCGGAAAGAGTTCCGTTTGTTAGATGTGATACAAGTTCTGGGTACGACTCCCGAATTGCCAGCAGCCGTTTTGCTTTGACATTGTGAAAGCGAATATAATGATCCGGATCCCTTAAATAGGATGTTGGATCGAATCCCTTGTTGATAAAATCGTTAGCCTTTAGCGCCACGATCGTTCTTTCAGCATTTACTGCGCTCGATTGCGGCGTAAGAATGCAGAATGCCAGTTCGTAAAAATATTGCGGAAACTGGAACCCGCGCAAAATCTTCGAGACGTATTCGGATAGCGTCTCTTCTCTCTTCATATATAGACAACCATGGCTCTGGGAGCTTATTTATGGGCAAGGGAAATAGCTCCTTTCTTAGATTGGGCGATGAAGCCTTCTTCCGTTAGTACCGATACGATGGATGTGACGAATGGAGCAAATGCCGGCTCAGCTATTTTATAGCTTTCTCTCAGTTGTGATAAGAGTTTGCGTTTTGTGATGGATTCATTTTTAGAAATAAGCTGAAGAACCCTTCCGCGCCAGATGCGGCGCGGTTCACCAAAGAATCGCTTTTCATTGGATGCAGTCCTATCCGTAGCCTGCGATGCAATCTGCCCCGCACTTTTGCACCATGTTTGAACGGGACATACCGAACATTTTGGCACATTCTTCGTGCAGATCGTTGAACCCAGATCCATCAATGCTTCATGCCATGCGGAGGAATTTCCTTTGGGAAGGATCGCCGCATCCAACGCGTAAATATCTTTGACAGGAAGTTTTTGACTGGAATTCCGCATCGGTTTCCACCAGCGCGAGAGCACACGCTCGATGTTCACATCGACAACCGGAATATCTGCATTATGAACAAAAGCCAGAACTGCGCTTGCGGTGTAAAGCCCTACGCCCGGTAAAGATCGTAGTTCATCGAGTGTTTTCGGAAATGTTCGCATTGCTGCAATAGCTTTTGCTGCCCGGTGAAGGTTCAGCGCCCTGCGGTTATAACCAAGTCCTTGCCAGGCACGGAGCACTTCCGCTTGCGGTGCCGACACAAGCGTTCTCACCGATGGAAATGTTCTAAGGAACTCCGGAAGTTTTTTCTCGACTTGTTTCGTCCCTGTTTGTTGCAGCATGAACTCGCTGACCAACACCACATACGGCGAACGCCGGAGTCCGCGCCAAATAAAACTGCGCTTATTTTTGCGATGCCACTTCAATAATGCTGGCACTGCTTGATGCAATCGTGCGCGTGTTGCAGAATGAACCATTAGGCTGGGATTCCTTCGCGCATTAACCGCTCCAAAATTACCTTGTTTCCAGAAAGATGCAACAACGTGGGAAGCACTTCATTCGATTTCCACTCGATGCGGTTAAATTCCATGTTCGTAATTTCTCCACTCCACGATCGAACGAGGAAATAGGAAATCCCGTAGGTCATTCCATTGGAGTATGTTGCGATCTCCGAATCCCACAATACTGCGTCCACAATTTCGATCCCAAGCTCTTCGTGTAATTCGCGGCGAAGCGCATCCTGCGCGGATTCTCCGGCTTCTATTTTACCGCCCGGAAATTCCCAATGTAACGGATAGGCTTTGTCTGGCCTTCGCTCACCCATAAGGACAGAACCATTTCGCAGCAACAGCCCGACCACGACCCTCACTATCGCGTGGCTCATGCGAATCTCAATGCTTCAAGCGGTAGCATTTTCGCTGCAATGCGTGCGGGAATGAGCGTCGCGGAAAGGGCCAGAACCAGCGAAATAACCGAGACCACTGCATAATGCTGCCACTCGATCGAGACCGGCACTGAGGACATGAAATAGATCTCCGAACGCAGTTTGAAAAAATGGAAGTACGCTTCGGCGGAGCAAAGAATGAATCCGAGCAGATCGCCAAGCAGCGTACCGACCAGAGCGATCGTCATGCCCTGCGTGATAAAGATTTGCGAGATTCCAGGAGTGCTCGCACCTAAGGATTTTAGAATGCCGATCGATCGCGTCTTTTCGATCACGATCAAAAGTAGTGTCGATACCATATTAAAAGCAGCGACCAGAATAATAAGACCTAAAATAATGGGCGTTGGTTTTTTTTGCAGGTCGATCCAGGCAAAGATCGTCGGATAGACCTCGAACACACTGCGCGCGATGTAAGGGTAGAACAGCACATGATTCAGCGAATCGGCTACCGGCTGCGATGATTCGAGCGTAGGCGTTCGAATATCATAGCCGCTCACCTGCGTAGAGCTGAAGCCATTGAACGCCTGCGCAGCATGAAGTGTGGTATAAGCGAGCATGTCATCGTATTGCGACATGCCGGTCGCATACGTTCCCACGATGCGGAACCGGTGCAGGTTCGCAAGAATATCTTCGCGCGTGCGAAGCCGTTCATTGAAACGAATGGCTGCGATATTCTTGCCGACTCCGGTCGAAAGTTGATGCGCAAGCCCCGTGCTGATGATGATCGGATCGATAGAATCGGGAATCGTTTGAGCTAGATCATGTCCCGTCACCATACGTTTCATTGCAAGCACGGATGTATCCGATGGCAGCACTCCGCGAAGTACGACACCCACAACGCCGCGGGGCGAGCGAAGAATGGCTTCATGCTCTACGAAGGGACTGAGCTGGGCGATGCCATGAACTTTATTTCTAAGAAATCTCGATGTTCCCACATAATCCGGTAGTGGACGGTTACCGTAGGAAGAAATTTCCACGTTGGATGTGAAGCCGAGCACATTGTTGGTCAGGGTTTTCTCAAACCCGCTCAAGATGGAGAGCGTCACAACGAGCGCGGCCGTGCCGAGCATAATCCCGCCTGCGGAGATGAAAACAATTCCCGAAACCCATTTCCGTTTGGATGCACCATCATCCCTCTCACGTTCGCCACGGCGAGAAAGAAGATAGCGGGCAGCTATGTAACGCGGGTATCGGATACGTCTCGAAAAAATGCAATATAAAGTTACCGCTCGGGCTGTATGGTAAGGTTGCCACTGGTATCAGCTTCCGCAGTATAGTACTGGCCGCCTACACAAGAAAACGGCCTTTGAGAAGAGATCACTGTCTGTGGGTTAGAAGGATCGTCCACTCGTAAATAAAACGTATGTTCTCCAGCCGGGATGCGAGCGTAGTAGCTAAAATTCGTAAATGATATGGATTGTGCCTGCGAATTAGCATAAAAAATAGAGTGGCCTTCCATATCGATATCGACAAAAAATGGAAGAGAGGTCGGATCCCCATTAATCAGTCGAAAATAACAAGAATCCGCAGGCGGAGGTGTGAATTTTTCCGAGTCTAAGCTGCGTATAACGTGGAATGTATTACCTACCATAAACAGGGCATAGGTATTCATCGTCTGTCCGGGAGCCGGCAGCGGCATGGATTGTAACCCAAGCGATGGGATGTAGGCAAACAACGTCAACGAGGTATCCGGCCTCACCGGGAAATATGACCCCAGGATGTTACTGGAAACCGTTGTGAATGGTGTGACGGAATCCGCATTGTAGATCGTGATATCCGTCCCCGCGCTGGGAGGGAGCATGGAAACAAAACGAATAAATCCGCGCCCGATTGTATCGCGGACGGTATCGACAATGGTAGAATCCTTTATCTGCGTAACCGTATTGGTCTTCGTGCAGGAATTTATGGATGCGATAAAAATAACCCCAAAAACAAGCGGCCAGAGTAGGATCGTCCACGATGCTTGATTAATTTTCATGGGTATCATAACACTTTTCACGCGAAAAGATTTTTCCGTCCAAGATAAGATTTTGGTGTGACTTTCTGCCTGTTTTCCGTGTCTTATAGTTGATGGGCAAATCTCGACACTGGTTTAGTAGGATAACCCTGCTTGGATTACTGACGGCGCTGAGCGTTCCGGCGCTCGGAAACGTACGCCTTGCCTTCGATTCGACGAGTATAGATTTCGGAAATGTACCGCTTTTGGGAGTTCGAGAACTTGCGCTTGAGGTCTGGGATACTCAGGCGGTACCTGTCGAAATTGACCAAATTTCCGTTGATGGTCTAAACCCCGGCGATTTTAGCATTGTCTCTCCTACACAATATCCGCTCGTTCTCAATCCGGGTACCGTCGATACCCAACAGATCATCCTGAGATTCAGCCCACAGACGTATGGCGCGCGGTCGGGACAACTCGTAATTGAAACGGACTCCGGAACCGTTACCATCACGCTTACCGGTTTTGGTTCCGGCGGCGCGATACTTTCCTGGGCTGTCCCGGAGATCGATTTTGGAACGATCGCGCCGGGCAGCGAACTCGATACCACGATCGAATTGTATGCTACCGGCACGGACACCGCATTCATTGACGATATCGTGGTTGCTTCATCGGACACGTCTTTCGCAGCGCAATTTGCCAATAATATCGCGCCGCCAGTCGTGCTTGCTCCCGGAGATTCTGTAGCAGTGGATGTTGCATTTCGCGGCCTTTCACTTCCGGGCATGAGAGATGCCTCGATGACGACCTTTGGAAACCAATCGAACGATCCCAACTGTAACCTTACCGGCGATGACGAATTTGGCTCATTTACAACGGTGCCTTCCCCACTCATCGACTTTGGCGTTATGTATGCCGGACAGATCCTCAATACGACGATCGAACTCATCAATACCGGCGATGTGAGTTTGTTCTTCGATGGCCCGGATGTTTCCATTTCGGGCGAAGATTTTACGCTCTTGAACCCGGCGCAATTCCCGTACACGCTGGGCGCCGGCGACACGCTGCCCATTCCGATCCAGGCCAATCCCGGAGCGGAAACGTATCATCGCGGCTACTTGCAAATTGTCTCTTCGCAAGCGCAGGAAGACGATCACTACCAAGTGGACACGCTTGCCGCCTCGGTTATCCTGCCACCAATCTCCGCTCCTTTAATTCAAGCATTATCCTATTATTGTGCTATTGCGTCAATAATTTCCGATACCATTCCTATTTCCAATGCCGGACCGGAGTCCGTAGTCGTCACAAGTATTGCATCCAGCGATTCGAGCATTGCCCTTCTTTCGGATGTCTCGTTCCCAGATACTATTTCTGCGGGTATTACACAGCCGGTGATCGTTCATTTCACTCCAAACTCAACCGTTGCAGCATCGTCGGCGATGCTTGACACGCTCATCGTGGCAATGATGGGAGGGATGCAAGTGATGCTTTCCGATACGCTCGCACTTCAACCTGTTGTGACGAACGCTGCGACGTCCATCGCAACTGCGGCTGCAGTGGGAACTGCAGAACAGCAGATTGAGGTGAGTGCTGCCAATGGGTTGACGGAGTTCCATCTCGATTCGATCATCATCCATATTGCGATTCAGGATTCGAATGTCGCAACCATCGACCCCTCCTCGATCGCGCTCGCGCCTGGTCTCGCCAATGCATCCATTGCCTCCATTCAAGCAGAACCTGGCGGATATGCCGTGACGGTTACCTCGACCTCTCCCATTATAGTTTCGGCTGGGAATCCGCTTATCGAGATGGAGCTTAACCGGTTTGTTTCGAACGTCAATTCGACCGGTATTACAGCGACATTCGAAACTCGGGCACTTACCGGTTGCCTGAACTGGAGTGCCGATACTGTTTCCATCAACGGCCTTGAAGTATGTGGCAGCGGTGAACTACAGAATTTTCTTTTGGGAACTCCCTTGAGCATGATTGCCACCCTTCGCGCAAATCCCATCGCGGGACAGAATGCTGAACTCACCGTTAACGCCAGCGAAATGAGCGATGCCCGCTACGAACTCAGGAACGCGCTTGGCGAAATGCTATCTTCAGGTAATCTGCATTTTGTTCCGGGAGTGAATGATTGTGAGCTTTCAACGTCCGGAATACCTGCCGGCGTGTATTCCATCCGCCTGATCCCGGAGACCGGAATCATCACAACATTACGATTCGTAAAGATCGATTGATGCTCTCGCCTCAACATCCACGCATGACCGGTCATGCGTCGAACACTCCGCTTGAAGAGACGGAACAACGGGGCATTCACGAAGTCCGGCGGGAGATTAGGGAGCGATCCATGAAAGAACGGGATGCACTCTCACCGGAGCTGCGTCACTCGTCCAGCAGGAACATCATCGAACGATTAATCCGTTACTTACAAGAAAAGCATTGCCGATCCATTCATTGTTATATCAGTTTTAGATCGGAAGTGGAAACGCACGATTTTATTGAGCGAGCATTGCAGGATGGGATGCGCGTAACGGTTCCCGTTGTCGAACGCATCGATAATGGAGAGGTTCTTACCCATTCGGAGATCAAAGATCTTGCCAGCCTTGTTAGTGGCCGCTTCGGAATTAAAGAGCCTCTCGAACGCAACCGCGCTTCGCTCGATGTGCTTCAGGCAGTGATCGTGCCACTCGTAGCGTTCGATAGGCAGGGCACGCGGCTTGGATACGGCAAGGGATTTTACGATACATTCCTGCGTGAACTTCCGCGAACTGTCGAGCGCATCGGCCTTGCCTTTAGCACTCAGGAAATGAATCGCATCCCTGCCTTTCCGCATGACGAGGCGCTCGACACCATCGTGACAGAATTAGAAATCATCCACGTTCGCTGACCGTGCAGATATTACTCCGACCTCATTCCGGCCGCATGATCTCAGGCGTTGCGATCGGGCTTGCCGAACGTTACGGTGTACGTGCGCCACTCGTCCGTGCGGTTTTTGTTACCGCATTCATTGCCGCGCCAGTCACCGCATTCCTGTATCTGCTTTTAGCGTTTTCGATCCCATCCGAGGTGAACGTTGCCGGCAAACTTCGGCTGCTCCCGTTGGATCTGGCGCTTTCGCCGCGCGAACGGTTCGAACGAACATCAAATGTGCTTTCCAATCGGCTTCTGGAAACAAGAACATCGCAGTGGGTGCCTGCACACACTCTTCCGATCTGGCTCCTCGTTTTTGCCGCGATTCTGGAGTTCCCACGCATAGAAAGTATCGCTCCCGCAGTCTCACATCCCATGCTGGCATCATTCGTGAATGGGGTTTCCCTTTGGGGAACGTCATTGTTCTGTATCAGTATGGCACTCCTGTTCTTATTTCAAAAAGAACATCCTGCTCCCACCCCTGCTTTCATTATACCTAATCAATATAGATTCTCCGTCAACCGCGGCCCTGAAAAAGTTATAGGGGGCATTGTAGCCGGCCTGTCACAGATTCTGGAAGTAGATCCGGCATACCTTCGCGTGCTGCTGATCGTTGTCAACATTTTTACCATAGGAATTGCGGGCGCAGTATATCTTCTCGTATGGTATCTGCACCGGAAAAGCGATAACATCGTCGTTATTTCTGAAACAGAAGATTTATCGATCCTACATGTAGCACCGAAGCGATCGTTCCGAATAAGTCTTGCGATGCTATTTATTCTGCTCGCAGGTATTCACCTGCTAAACGCCTATCGCATCTTTTTCTTTAACGAGTCCTTATTTCAGGGAGCGGCGATGTCGCTGGTTGGAATGGTGCTTGTATGGCATGGCATCGGAGCCTTTCGAAAGCGAGATCCGCTCTGGCTCCTCGGCGGAGCTTCCGTCTTTTTTATCGGTGTTTATATAGGTGTGACAAACGTGGCGCATCTACAGATCCCAATTGCGAAAGATCTGGAAATCGCGGAAATTATTGTGGCGCTTTCGATGGTCTATCTGGGATTTGTTGCGTTCCGGGGCTATGCGCGGAGTGTCGCGTTCGTCGTCGCAAGCATATTTGCAGTATCGTCGCTCATGATCGCGGTGGGCTTTATCCCGACAAGTTATCTGATGGAACTCGTGCGGTTCTATGGCTTTTTCTACCCACTTATTTTCGGAGGGCTTGGGTTGTGGATCGCATTCGAAAAATAAGCATCTATCGTTGAAGATGCATTTACAATCCATAGCCCGCTTGAGGCCGATCCAGGAAAATATCGTTGAAGGAATTGATGCGCTTGTTGTGCGTCTTCGAGAGATCCACTTCGGCAGTGACGATCTCCTCATTATTACCGGAAGCTGCCATTAGTATCTCGCCATTCATTCCAATGATGGTACTCTCACCACGGAAGTGAAGCGTTTCGCCATTATTTGTTTCCGAGCCGATCCGGTCTGCAAACGCAAGCGCGACTTTGTTCTCGAACGCGCGCGTGCACAGCGTGGTATGCAGCATTCCAGTAGTTGTGACGATGTTGGAAGGCATTGCGATAAGCTCCGCTCCATTAAGGGCAAGCATGCGAGCCGCTTCCGGGAACCGCCAATCATAGCAGATTAACATTCCAACTTTGGCAACACCGGAACGAGTTTCCAGTGGAAAAACTGGGAACCCGAGATCGCCGCGAGCAAAGATTTGCGTTTCATAATAAAAAAGATGCACCTTGCGGTAATGTCCGGCGAGGTTGCCATTGGCATCGAATGCAAGCGCGGAGTTGTAGAATGTACCGTCCGCCGCTTCCAAAAATCCTGAAACGATCGCTTTGTCTGCCTCCAGCGCAAAGGCGCTTAGCGCGCGTGCGATCGGACCATCCACCGGTTCGGCGAGCGATGCAATTTCTTCGTTCGATGTAAAAAAATATCCGGTCTGCGCAAGTTCGGGAAAAATAACGATGTCCGCATCCGACTGCTGAACGAAGCCGCGCATCCTATCCAGATTATTCTGGACATCGCAATACGCAGGAGCAAATTGCACACAGGAAATTCTCATGCTATTCGTTTAAAAAGTAAGCGTGGCCGTGAGGGTGATATCGGTGAGCTGGTAACTATAGATCGGCTCGGTGGAAACGACGTTCTGCCATTCTAACTTGGTTTCCAATAACAGGCCACTAAATACGCCGATCCACCGGTCCTCAAACGGAATGAGCTTCGAAAGCGAGGCATCGAGGAACTCTCCATTCTCCGTGCGGCTGCTGTCGCCAAAAAGCACCGCGCCTTTTGGCCCGACTTCTGCCCCATAGAGCCGATGCTCATACGATAGATCGAGTCCGAAATCGAGATCCGCAAAAATGCGGGCGTTCGAAAAAAGCGTATAGCGGCCAAGATTATAGGTGTATTCATCATCCGCAACCTGTGCGGCGGCTCGAACTTTTTTCGTAGCAAGCTGCGCGCTCGTCACATACGCACGAAGATTCGGGTTGTAATTGAAATCGATGAGTCCTCCAAGAATCCATCGCTCGCCAAGCAACTGCGCCATTCCAATCCCATACGAAAATTGATTGAATGCAGATTGTGCAGTTAACGTCTTTCCTAAAATCGGCTTAATGCTAATGATGCGCCCTTTAAGGCCTCTCACCGTATCGTAGCCAATAGTATCGCCTTTAAGAACATCGGTATCAATAACGACAAGAGGATTAATATACTTTTTGAATCCTATGGCCCCCTCACCGATAAGCATGGTCGATTTCCCCAGGGCCAGCCGTGGAGTCAGCGTAATACGATTTTCAGTGCTCGAATAAACAGAGTCGAATGGGAACTCCTCGTGAGTAAAGTCGTATGCGCCACGAAGGCTGAACGCCGTGCTGGTCAAACCTTCGACGGCGGCTCCAAAGGTTAGCATTTTATTGTCATTGGGATTGCCGCCGTAATTGCCGCCAAAGAGAAGCGAATCGGCAGGAGAGTAATGCACCCCTGCGTGATCGGTATAAGCAATGGGAACTGTAAGTGCCGCCGCCATCGTGGTCGCGCCGGAATCGTCCACATCCTCGTGAATGGCGGCGTCATTGTATCCGAACATTCTCAGCCGAGTGCTCGATGTCAGGAGCGTAAGATTAGGAGCCGATGCCGTTACGGCTTCTGCACCGGGAATAGTAGTTTCAATGACTGTAAGGGAACGCACAAGCTGCTTGGTCTCCATGCTCGCACCAGGCGGCGCGCTGGGCATCGGCGCGGTGGGAAGAAAATCCGTTTCGGGCTTAGCTTGCTGAAGGAACCGTATCGCTGAATCGAGCAATCCGGGATCGGTGTGAAATGGTTTAGTTTGTGGCATGAGCGCGAGCAATGGCGCTCGCACACCCTGCAATTCACTTACGATCACCTCCGCCGTGCTTTCGCTATAGCCAGCCGAATCGAGTAGATCGGCGATGGTGGAAATCACGTCAGAAATGGAGTCGCGAAGATCTTCGAGTTCCGAGACGCGGTCTTTTGAAATTCCTTTCGGAGAGATCTCGGTCGAATCAAGCTCCCCACTCAGCACATACAACGCCGAGACAGAAAGATCGACCAACGAATCGCTTTTCGACTGCTGGCTCGATGATGTATGTTTTGGTGGCGATATAGGGAAGGTGCTAAACATCGGCGATCCAAACTGCTTCATGTAGGAATTTTCCATACGTTGCAGATGCGAAGAATGGGAAGGCTTCGATTCATCCTCGTTTTCGAGAGACTCGGCAGAGATCGCATCCTGATTAGAAAGATAAAACAGACCCGTTGCGCCGATGGATGTTTCCTGAAAACTCAATCCCGGATTTAGATTGTAAAAATTTGGCGTATAGGAGCCTATCAACGAAATAGTGGTCACGCCGGAGGGATGGACGTCATAATTAAGCTGAATGGCCGGCATCAGTATCTGATCGGGAGCGACCGTATTGAGTTGCTGGACGTTATTCGTAGCTTGCGCTCCCAGCGAAACCGAACCGGTAAGTTGAGCGCGCGCGGAGTTGGTAACCAATACAACGAGCATGGTTATGCCGAGCGCCAGTCCCGCAGGACAAAATTTTCGACGCAATAAATTCAATGTGCGAGATACAAAGTTGAGGTCATCAACAAACGAAACGTCAGGAAATATGAAGCAATTTCTGATAAAGCGCGCCATAGCTGCTGGGATCGAGCAGACTCATCAGCCAATAGAGTCCCCACATGGTAAATCCAATAGAAACCGGAATGGAAAAGTTGTCATCCAGATGGAGAGTAACGCTTGCCGCCTCAGCCACGCCTCCGACAATGGCCGCGAACGCGCCAATGAAATATTCGATGGGCATGGGTCCTGCCTTTGGAACGATAAGGATAACAAGCCAGGCAGAGGCTATGAAAGCCAGCGTTCCTTCAAGGCTCTTGTCTAAAAATCGGTGTTTGCCGAACGCACGCCCGAATATCGCGCTTGAACTATCGGAAACGATCAGAATCGAGAAGGCTGCCAGGGTAATGAGTTTGGGAAAAATCGCCACGCATAGAAGCGCACTGATGAGCACATATGTCGCCCCGCTAAGGAAACCTCCCCGGCGTTCGTGCGGGCGAAGGATCTTATCGAACATCCGATCTACCATTTTTTTAATAGCCGGAACATGGTAGCGTCCCACGTCGATGCCGATCGAAAGAAGCGCCATCGGCACCAGGAACAAGAGCGCAGTTTCGCGGTGAACGTAGTAATAAACGATCGGGATCGAGAGCGATGCTAAGTGAATGCTCTTTCGAATTAGCTCACTGGTGTAGGTGATCTGGCCGTCCGAGCGGCCGTCCGATTGAGATCCTGGTTTATCAGCACCTGTTAAAACGGTATTCTCTGAATTCATCGGCTCCGGCGTAAACCCCGCATTGCCGGCACCGCCGACGATGCTTCCTCCGTTTTTTTGTTTATTAATGGTCGTTTTCGTATTCACAATCTACAAAAATACTTCATAATTTACTAATAGAACCAGAAAATTTACTAATAGAACCAGAATGAGCATGAAATAAGCTTTAAAAAGCATGATGAGGATCATTTTTCTTAGGAATGAAACCTCCAAAAGGTGAAATGAAACCTCCAAAAAGTGGAATGAAACCTCCGAAAAGCGTTTTTACACACCGCCTCGGAGCGTGAACAGGCCGGCAAAATTCGAATGTTCGGCCAATTTCGTCATTCAAAAGAGGCATGCTGCATCCGCGCATGACCCACATCCGCGGCGCATGACCCACATCCGCGGCGCATGACCTACATCCGCGGCGCATGACCTACATCCGCGGCGCATGACCTACATCCGCGGCGCATGACCTACATCCGCGGCGCATGACCTACATCCGCGGCGCATGAACCCTCATGCGCCGCGTATGATAATAAAGTAAGAGAAGAATAAAGCGCAATATGCGTTAGGCTCATCGGCAAGCTATTTGAAACGTAACAAAATGGTTCTTTTCCGTCTAATGTTTCATTTGGTTATTCCGTTCTATATTAAGTGAATTTCTCTTACGTTTTCTAAGTCTGTTTTTCCCCTGAATCGATCATTTCTATGAGATTTCGTTTATTCTACACATTCGTCTGTTTTTCCATTATTTCGCTTGCGGGCATGAACCGCATTTTCGCTCAGGCGCCCGCGAGCCAATCGACGCCAAGCGCATCGAACATTCCTCAGACCATCACGCTCGATGAGGCGATCAAAACGGCGATCGCAAGGAATTACACCACGCGCATGGCCTCGAACCAGATTCGAAGAGATGAGTTCTCTGTTCGCGCCGCCAGAGATAACATGTGGCTTCCGAGCGTGGCGGCCACAGGCAACTGGAATTACGATTACTCGTTCAATCCCGTAGCCGAAGAAGTAGAGGAAAATCCATTCATCCCAATCAGAAACGCCAATGGCGATACCACCGGCTATGCACCGAACCCGAACCCTACTTATACCACGGTGACGGCTCAGAATGGGACGCAAGAGCTTAATTACAACGTCGGAGCAAGCATCAATTTGTTCAATGGTTTCGCGGACATCTCCAGTATTCACGAGACGGAGGCAACGCTCGGGTCTGCACAAAACACCTCGACATGGACGCGGCAAGTTATCGCTGACAATGTCGTAAAAGCGTATTTGGGTATTCTCCTGACTCAAGAACTCGTCTATGCAGCCGATTCCACGCTGGCCGAAGCTCAAGCTCAGTTTTCGCTCGTGCAGGGACAGTATCAGGCCGGAGTCGTTGCTATTGCTCAGGTGTACACCCAGCAATCGGTTGTTGCGGCGGATTCGCTGGCCCTCATTCAAGCAGATGTTAACTTTCAGAATGCGAAAGTTTCGCTTTTGTTTTTGCTGAATGTTCCGCCCGACCAATTTAATAATTATTCTTTCAATAACGATGGCATCGATACAGCTACAACCCCCGCAGCCCGAGCGGCTGTCGATACCTCCATTCAGCCCGAAGCGATCAATGCCGCGATCGACAGCCGCCCCGACATTCTCGCTCAGGAAGAAAGCATCAAAGCTTCTGAGGATGCCGTCGATGTAACTCGAGGCGGATTCTATCCTACCCTTAATGCATCGCTCGGTATCGGCGGCTCCGGAAGCGGGCCAAACCTGACAAGCATTCAGCTTGCTAATGGGATTAATGCTGGGCTTCAACTTTCGATCCCAATTTTTGACAAATTCCAAACTACTCTAACCGTTGATGAGCAAGAAGTGGACGTAGAGAATGCCCGGATTACCCTTGAAGAGGATGTACAGCAGGTTCGAAACAGCGTGGCAATGGATGTCAATAATTTGAAGGCGACGGAAAAATCGCTGGATGCGTCGGAGTCCGCTTTCCGAGCAGCATTAGAAAGTTTCCGGCTTGCCGATGAACAACTGCGCGTGGGCGCGGGAACCGAAGTGGACGTGGTTATTGCCGAAGCCGCGCTTGAAACCGCACGCACGAACCGCGTAAACGCTAAATATAATTGGGTGCTCGCGCAAAAACAGGTGGCCTACGATCTCGGCAAGTGGAATTATTGATCTTGCCGTCCGATGGCTGACCTTTCTTTTCCTTTCGAATCTTCTTTCTTCTTCACACCCCTATCATGCCGGTAGAAACAAAAAACAAGAGTGATGCAAACCCAGGAAGCACGGTAGGGTTGAATCTTAAACTCTCGCAAAAAAAGCGAAAGAAAAGGTTGCGAACCCTCCTGATCGTGCTTGGCAGCTTCGTTGTGATCGTCGTTCTTATTGCCATACTTGCCGGCGGCAAGAAGGATGCGATCATGGTACAAACGGAAAAAGTGGGACGCCATACCGTTACAGAAGAAGTACAAGCCACGGGAAAGATCCAACCACAAGTGATGGTCAAAGTTTCGCCAGAAGTACCTGGGGAGATCATCGAGCTGCCGTTCAAAGAAGGAGACCGCGTGAAAAAGGGCGATCTTATCGCGAAGATCAAACCCCTTGTGTTTCAGGAGCAATTCGATGCAGCGCAAGCCAGCTATAATTCTGCAAAAGCTGCGGTCGAGCAGCAGCGGGCCACGCTGATCCAGGCTGAAGCCAATTTGAAGCGCGGGAAAAAACTGAACGAAGAGCACCTTATGTCCGATCAGGACTATGACGCTGCAAAAGCTGCCTATGCCTCGGCGGTCGCTGCGGTCAATGCGGCGGATTTTACTGCCAAAGCGGCGGAAGGCTCGATGAAGCAATTACAGGAATCGCTGAATTGGACGAGCGTGCTCTCGCCAATGGATGGCGTCATTACATCCTTGCTTTCACAGCTCGGCGAAACCGTTGTGGGAACCGCGAGCTTTGCAGGTACGGAAATTATGGACATCAGCGACCTCTCGATCATGAATGCCATGGTCGATGTCGATGAGAATGATGTAGTCAACGTTAAGATCGGGGACTCCGTAAAGATCTCAATCGATGCGTTCCCTGACCGAACATTCACAGGAAAAGTGATCGAGATCGCGAACAGCGCGAAGCTTTCGGGAACCGGAACGCAGGATCAATCGACCAACTTCACCGTTAAAGTGCGTTTGGACGATTTCGGCGCGCAGGATCTTCGGCCCGGTATGAGCTGCACCGCTCGCATTCAGACAGAGACGAAACCCGATGTGCTTGCCGTTCCTCTTATGGCTGTGACACGCCGCGAGAATGAAGATATGCAGGCAGCGGACTCGATCAAAAAAGTGCGCGAAGCTAACAAAGGCACATTCCATGAAGACGATGAATCCGATGCGATCGTTTTTATCGTCAAAAAGGATACTGCAAAAAGTGTCGCCGTTAAAACCGGGATCTCGGACAATAATTATGTCGAGATCTTAAGCGGACTCAAAGGCGGCGAAGAGGTCATAAAAGGAAATTTCCGCGCGGTATCGAAGGAACTGGAAGATGGCAAACTCGTAAAAGTCGATAACTCCGGAACGACTGCAACAGCAAAAGATTAACGTATGGAAACAAATAATTTTATCGCCGAAGAGGGGCATACCGCCGAGAACTCTGTGATCTTTATGGAGCAAGTCCAAAAGATCTACAAAATGGGCGAAGAGTTTATCTATGCCCTGCGCGGCTTGACCGTCGGGGTCAAGAAAAATGAATACGTTGCGATCATGGGGCCATCGGGTTCCGGGAAATCGACGCTGATGAACCTCATTGGCTGCCTCGATTCTCCGACGACCGGCAATTATTTTTTCAATGGCCTTAATGTCGCCGGACTCGACGATGACGATCTCGCTGAAATTCGCAATCGTGAGATCGGCTTTGTGTTCCAAACATTTAATCTTTTACCCAGGAGCGATTCGCTTCGCAATGTGGAACTCCCGCTTATTTACGCCGGCGTCGGAAAGGATGAGCGCCGTGAGCGAGCCCTTCAGGCACTCGAACAAGTTGGCCTTGCCGACCGCGCAGGCCACAAGCCGAACGAACTCTCCGGCGGCCAGCGCCAGCGTGTAGCCGTTGCGCGCGCGCTCGTTACGCGGCCTTCTATCATCCTTGCGGACGAACCAACCGGTAATCTCGATTCCAAAACCGGCGAAGACATCATGCGCTTATTCCGGGAACTGCGCGATCAGGGCAATACGCTCATCGTCGTGACGCACGAAGAAGATATTGCCCGCCATGCCGAACGGATCGTTCGCATTAAGGACGGACTCGTCGAGCACGACAATTTCGTTCCAGAGAGCGAACGTATTTTAGATTGACCCACTCTCAGCCTACTCCCTGTGCCACGCATTATTCAGGATACGTTCGAAGGAATTGCGATGGCGCGCTCCGCGCTCCGCGCCAATCCCCTGCGTTCCGCGTTGACGATGCTCGGCATTATCATCGGCATCGTGACGGTCACGCTGATGAGTTCATTTCTCACCGGGCTCACCGATATGTTCCATGAAACGACCAGCTTCATGGGAACGGATGTTTATTACATCGATAAATACAGTTGGTCGGGCGGGAACTGGCTGACCCAGCAAAACCGCCCTAAAATAACCGCCGAAGACGCCCGGCAGCTTCGTCAAAAAATGACGACCGCCAAAGCGATCAGTATTTCATCCACCGAAGATGTAAATCTTACATACCACACGAACGAACTCGAAGACATTACAGCGATCGGCGCAGATGCCGGTTACGAGATCACAAACTCGGTCGAAATGGGTCAAGGGCGCTTTTTTGCTACGGAAGAATTAGAAAGCGCACGGCCCGTCTGCATTATCGGCTATGGTATTTGGGACGAGCTTTTCCACAAATCGGATCCGATCGGGAAGCAAATTCGGGCCAACGGATATTCACTCGAAGTGATCGGCGTAGCAAAACAGGTCGGTGGCATGTTCGGAGCCTTTACGATCGACCATCAGGTGGTGATGCCGCTCAAAACGTTGTTCAATGCGTATGGAAGCCCTGACCGCTCGCTCACGCTGGAAGTGAAAGCTAAAGATGTACTGGCCAAAGAGGACACCAAGGCCGAAGCGGAGTATCAAATGAGAATTATCCGAAAACTAAAACCTGCCGATCCCGACAACTTCGGCATTAACAGCGAGGACCAATTCAACCAGATGTTCGATGCGCTAACCGCCGTTCTCCAAACAGTTGGCCTTACGATCACCGGGCTTTCCCTGCTCGTCGGCGGGATCGGAATTATGAATATCATGTTCGTCACCGTGAAGGAGCGCACGCGAGAGATCGGGATTCGCAAAGCCATCGGCGCGCGCCGCCGCATGATCTTAACGCAATTTCTATCGGAGGCATCGATGCTTTGTCTCATTGCCGGTTCGCTTGGTTTATTTTTAGCCTACGTTGCATCCATTATCATCAATACGTATGTACTTTCAAGCGATTCGTCGGTTCATCTGCATTTTTCCATTGCCTTGATCTTCATGGGACTCGGCCTTTCGATGGCGATCGGGGTAGCCAGCGGAATCCTTCCCGCCTGGCGCGCCAGCAAATTGGATCCGGTAGATGCGTTACGCTATGAGTAATACTCGGATTTACGATCTCCTTTATTTGTCATTCCCGCTTTCGCGGGAATGACACGTAAAAAAATCGTGTGACACTACACTATCATCAGAGAACGAATGTTAGAAAATATTCGCCAGGCATTCGAATCGCTGCGCAGCAATAAGCTGCGGAGCGCGCTCACGTTGCTCGGGATCGTCGTCGGCGTGTTTTCGATCATTGGCGTAATGACGGCGCTTGGGGCGCTCACGAACAGCGTCGATACCTCACTCTCGCAGCTTGGCGCGGAAACATTTACGGTAAAAAAATGGCCATCCATTCAGCTCGGTGGCAACGATTGGAAAAAATACCTGAGACGCAAGCAGATCACCTACGAGCAGATCAAATTTGTGCGTCAAAACACCACATTGCCGCTTGCCATCAGCGCAGAAAACATGTATGCTCCGCTCACGGTCGCGTTCGGGAATGAAAAAAGCGACCCGCAGTTCCAGCTCTGGGGATCGGACGAAAATTATGGTATCAATCACAACCGCGACATTGCCAAAGGGAGAATGCTTACCGCAGCCGATGTGCAATACGCCCGCGATGTGACGGTGCTTGGGCGGGACATCGTCGATCGCGTGTTTAAACATGGGGAAGACCCGATCAATCAGACTGTTCGCATGAACGATCACAATTACTTGGTTGTCGGAGTGTTGGAACGAAAAGGCGGAGGCATGGGCCAAAGTCAGGATGGGTTCGCGCTGATTCCCGTGACTAACGAGATCAAGTATTTTATTCAGCCCGCTTTTACCTCACTCCAGATGACGGTTCGCGCGCGCTCCAAAGCGTTATTCGACGAAACGCAGGATGAGGTCATCGGCGCCATGCGCTCAGTACGCGGAGATAAGCCTGGCACCGATAATGATTTCGAAGTGGAGAACAACACGTCGCTCACCACGCAATTCGATTCGTTCTCGAAATATCTTTCCTATGCGGGGTTCGGCATCAGCGCGATCGCGCTATTAGCGGCTTCGATCGGCATTATGAATATCATGCTCGTCTCCGTGACCGAGCGCACGAAAGAGATCGGCATACGCAAAGCATTAGGCGCAACAAAAGGCGATATTGCAGGTCAATTCCTCACCGAAGCGGTGGTGCTCTGCTTAATCGGTGGCCTGATCGGCATTGCGATCGGAATCGGTATCGGAAATATCCTCGCGGTTCTCATTCATGCGAGCGTGTACGTGCCCGTGCTCTGGGTTTTCGTCGGGCTTGGTGTTTGTGCGTTTGTAGGAATTGTTTTCGGGCTCTACCCGGCACTCAAAGCTGCGAACATGAACCCGATCGACGCGCTGAGGTTCGAATAAAAAGTATTTCATAGGACAAAAGGGCGCGGATGTTTTTTATCCGCGCCCTCATGGTTTCGAAATACGATCCTTATCACCGATGACGACGTCGATGATGCCACCGGCGATGATGATGCCAATGCGCATGTACCGGCACGTTTATACCAACGCCTATCGATACCTGAGCAGGAGTGGGAGTCGCGCTTGCCACTCCGGGCGGTGCGAACGATCCGGCTCCAAACATCAATGCGCAGAACACGATTAGTTTGACTATTAGGTGTTTCATAATGTTAAGTGTTTTGTTTGAAATTCAGTGGTGAAAACTTATACTCTATTATCAACACAATCCGTGCCAATCGCACTATTGCAAAACGAGCTTCTGACAAATAAATCATTATGAGTGCTTCTCACTACGTTCCTAAACGGCATAATACGAATCGCACCGGGTGGCTGCGCGCAGCGGTCTTAGGCGCGAACGATGGCATTCTTTCAACCGCAAGCCTGATCGTGGGCGTAGCCGCAGCTCATGCGGTTCGCGATAGTATTTTAATTGCCGGAGTAGCGGGGCTTGTCGCCGGCGCCATGTCAATGGCGGCCGGAGAGTACGTATCCGTCAGTTCCCAAGCGGATACCGAAGAAGCTGACCTAAAAGTAGAGCGAAAAGAACTCGCTACCAATCCTGCATTTGAACATAAGGAATTAGCCAAAATATATGAAGGCCGCGGACTCACACCTCATCTTGCAAAACAAGTAGCCGATGAACTCATGGCGCACGATGCGCTCGGCGCACACGCGCGTGATGAGCTGGGAATCACAGACGCAATAAAACCGCGTCCGGTTCAGGCAGCAATGGCTTCGGCAGCATCTTTTTTTACAGGAGCGGCGTTGCCATTACTGGTAGTGCTCCTTATGCCGCTGGATATAATAATTCCCGCAGTTTCTATTGCTTCGCTCCTTTTCCTTGCAACGCTCGGCGCGGTAGCCGCTAAAACCGGCGGTGCGGGTATGCTAAAGGGGGCACTTCGCGTAACCTTCTGGGGCGCGCTGGCGCTGGCAGTAACAGCCGGAATCGGATCGTTAGTTGGAACAGCGGTATAGGGAAATACCTAATCTTTTTTCACCGGGTTTGTTGTCGTCGCAGGGTCGGGTGTGGATGGCGAATCTTGTGTTTGCCGCCAGTTGACGGTAAAATTCTTTTCGATCGTAATTCCCTTATCCGTCTTCGGCATTTGCACAAGCGTATCGATGGACTGAACGAACGTCCCCTCGATATGCACCCAATATTTCTTGCCGGGTTTGAGCACCAGAAGATAGCGTCCGGATTCCGAATTAGCGCGACCGGCGGTCATTTCCTGAATGGCACAAGTCGTAATGTCGTTGGAAGTATCCTCGTCAGCGGCTGATTCGCCGGTCTCATGGACGGAAAGCCGGACGGTCGCGGGTTTTTGATCGGCAGTGAGCACACAGCCCTTCAATACGACAACCGGGCGCGAAAACTGCGCCTGTGCGTTCGATGAAAAGATCAATCCGGCGAGGGCGAAGGAAAGGATTGCGAGAGTATTTTGGAAAAAGCGTTTCATTTTAGGTCTGAATTAGCACTGATTTTATAGCAATTATGGTTAACCCTTGTGCAGCCATACGAGTTCTCGCTGTGCCGGTGTAGAAACTTTCTATAGCCTTACATTTGCATTCGTATTTTTGCTGCAAGGCAACCCATATCAGAAACCGTAGCCGTGACCTTCAGAGCCTGCCCTGAGCTTGCCGAAGGGTCACGGTGTTAATAATACTGCGTGACCTGAAGGTCACGCCTACAAAATCTTATGAAAGCTATCATCATGGCAGGCGGATTCGGGACGCGGCTGAGGCCGCTGACCATGAACATGCCCAAACCGATGGTCCCGATGATGAACCGGCCAATGATGGAGCATATAGTCCGGCTCCTCACACGGCACGGCATGAAGGATATTACTTCCCTGCTTTATTTTCATCCCGAAGCGATCACTTCCCATTTTGGCGATGGCTCGGCCTTTGGATGCAGCATGAATTACATCCGAGCCGAGGCGGATTTTGGAACCGCAGGAAGCGTCCGTAATGCTACGGAACAGCTTGAAATAACAGAACCGGTGCTGGTGATTTCGGGCGACGTGCTCACGGATTTCGATCTATCCGCCGCCATTCAATTTCACAAAAAGAAAAAGGCGCTTGGAACTATCGTGCTGACACATGCCAAGAACCCGCTCCAGTTTGGGATCGTGATGACGAACCCCGATTCGGAGATCACGCGGTTTCTCGAAAAGCCATCCTGGGGCGAAGTGTTTTCAGACACGATCAATACGGGAATTTACATTCTCGAACCCGAAGCATACGCAGAAATCCCCTACAAGCGTGAATTCGATTTCAGCAAGGATCTTTTCCCTGCCTTGTTGAAAAAACCGGGCGCGCTTGCCGGATATATTGCCGATGGCTATTGGCGCGATGTCGGGAATCTTTCGGAATATCACGAAGCACACATGGACGCGCTGCATGGCCTCGTCCATTTGGAGATCGCGGGCGAGCGGCGCAGTGGCGCCATCGTCGAACAAGGTTGCGACGTGGATGGCGCGCGTTTTCGAGGACAGAATGCGATTGCGCGAGGAACGAAAATTGAAGAAGGCGCGATCGTCACGAATTCCATTGTTGGAGCTGGCTGCCATATCGAAGCCGGGGCCATCGTGGAAAATTCCATTCTTTGGGATGGCACCCGTACCGGACGAAATGCAAGCCTCAGCCATGTCGTAGCGTGTTTCAATGTGCTTATTGGCGACCGGGCGACCATCGACGAAAATGTGTTCATCGGGGAAGGTTCCCAGATCGCGGAAACCGCGCATATTTTGCCGAACGTAAAACTGTGGCCCGGAAAACGAGTCGAGGCTGGGGCTACGCTGCAAACAAGTCTCGTGTGGGAAGACCGCTGGAACCGCGAGCTATTTATGAACTCGCGCATTTCAGGAACTTCTAACATCGAACTCATTCCGGAATTTTCTGCGAAAGTTGGCGCGGCGCTTGGCGCACAGGTCGGCATGGGACAGCGCGTGGTCATCAGCCGGGACAGCGATCCCGGTTCGCGCCTGCTTTCTCGCGCGCTTGGCACGGCACTCATGAGCGCTGGCGTCATACGTAGTCGATATGCAGCAGACGCCTATTCCGCTCACTCGCCATCATCTGCGCGATGCGCGGCAATCGGCGGGGGTGCATGTGACGAAAAAATCCGATGGACAGGCATCGTTCGGATATGATCTTTTTCGATTCCGGCGGATACGATCTTGCCTTCGAGCAAGGGTAAATCTATCGAGCGGTATTTTTTTGGCGAGGATTTTCCCCGCGCGCCCTTCGATAAAGTCGGCACCATCGAGTTCCCAGCGCATACCGGCGAAACTTACACGAAGCGGTTTACTCATGCGCTGGACGTAGAGCTTATCACGCGCTCCCAGTTCAAGATCGCTATTGATTACGCCAATGGCATTGCCTCGACGATCTTTCCGAATATCCTGGGCGCCTTCGGCGGCGAGGTGGTTTCGATCAATGCGTATCTGGAACCTTCCAGGCTTACGCGCGGACGCGAGGAGTTCGACCGCTCCACGCGGCATCTTGCCAATGTGGTGAAATCGCTGAAATATCAGATCGGATTTATTCTGGATGCCGGCGGCGAGCGCGTCGGTATTGCGGATGAAACGGGGAATATCTATCTCAACAATAGATTGCTTACACTGCTGACGAAACTCTTCATCGAAAGCGAGCACAAACGTGGACGCAAGGTGGACCGGAATCGCAGTTCCCGTTTCCGCTACCAGCGAAGTGGAAGAGCTGGCGCGCCAGCATAACGATCGAGCTTGTCTATACCAAAAACACCCACGCAGATATGATGCGCGCTGCAAGCGAGGACGGCGTACAGCTTTGTTGGCGGAACGCTTGGCGGAGCTATTTTCCCGAGTTATTTCTTTGCCGTAGATGGTATGTTTACGGTGGCGAAAACGCTGGAAATGCTTGCTACGCTGGGTAAGAACTTGGGTGAAGTTGCGAGCGATATGCCGAAACGCGCGCAGTCGCGAAGGCAAGTATTCTGCCCGACCGAGGAACTTGGCCGCGTCATGCGTCACGCGATGGACTATTCGCACAAGATGAAAAAAGTTCTCATCGACGGCATCAAGTTTTACCCGAGGAAAAACAGCGAGGCGTGGGTGCTTATCCTTCCCGAAAAAGAGCGGCCCTATTGCTCCGTCCTCACCGATGCCGCTACGCAGCCAGAAGCCGATGCGCTTGCGAAAGAATATGCGGAGATGGTGGAGGGGTGGAGGAATAAGAATTAAGAAGGAGTTACTTTCTCAAAGATCGCTGATTGATTAGATATGGAATTTCAACGTGACATAAGACACTCTGTTGCTGCGTGGTATGAGCCTGAACGGTTCCGCGTAGTACTTTCGAACGAAACACCATTATTTGAGAATATAGAACACCCCATACTCAGATCTCAACCATCTCAGAATTATAGCGTTTTTACTCATGAGTATTGGCATTATCTATTAAACATGTCAACTGTGTCTCGGCTTCGAGACTATCTTTTGTCACATGAGAGGCAAGTTGTTTTCTCCACTCTTTTGAAAAGGGATGGAAGTGGGGAGTGTCTTCCAAAAACGGCACTTGACGAGCGCAATAAAATGAAATTGAATTCCCTTGAAAGAATGAGGAAGGCATTTCAAGGTGATGATGACTATTCGCTGGAGATTGATCCAGAAAAAATAAAAACTATTGAGGTCACAGGATACAATATTCAATACATAGAACTCCCGCTTGATGGAGGCATCTTTTCTCACGGGCCGTTAATAACTCCTGTAAAGCATGTACCGCAAGCAATGGTTAAGGCAGAATGCGAAACACATGGAGGAATCGTCATTCCAATAAGCTTTATTCTTGGAAATTATGTCATCGAAGAAAGCATCGCCTACGAAGTTGATCGTTTTGTGGACATTGACTCACCGGAGGATAATGCCCCGCAGTTTCCTTACCTTATTCTTCGAGCACTTGTAAAACATATTTTCCCCAATGGGCTCTCTCGGTATGAGTCCATCTCACTAGCCACACTGAGCCTCCTCTCGACAGATTCAGGCATCAGCCTCATTAATATTTTGAATGATTATCACATTATTAAACAGAGCCAAATGTCCACAGAAGAGTCTTTGGCAACATTATGGATTAACCGGGGAAAATTTTTTCAAGAAGCCGATCTCGACGATTTGATTTCATCTCTTGACAGTAATGTTGTGAGATATACAGGACGTGGGTCAGCCGAAAACGCCATTAGGTATTTACGAGATGAGAGTGTTTCCCTTCTCAAGAGGAGGATGATAAACCCATTTTTTGACCTTGAACCCTTCAAGGGTGAAAAAGTTGATACAGAGGCTTTAATCGAATTTCAGAAAAAAGTAGCTCCTTGCCCTATCATTCAGGAGTTCAATGGGCCAGATGATCAATTGGGACGTGACATACTTGCTCATTTTGATGATTCTCCTTTTGATAATGATCCAAAAATTCAGCCACCAGCATTATCACTTACAGTCCTGAACTGCCAGCAACACTATGCAGCCGCTCATTTAGATGGAGTGTCTGAACGATGTCCGTATTATACATCTTGCACTCATGAGAATCGAAAAACAAGTGGCATGTTCTGCGATCAACGACCTTGGTTCCACTTTCGAAGAGAGAAAATCGAGGGCCTGTGTTATTACGAGGCTGGAATCCAGGGAGTATATGGCAAATCTGAATTGCGATTGGATTTGATAAAGACACCAACCGAAAGTTAATACCAAAATAATTTCGCTTTTACTTGACTTCACCAGTTTTAGTGCGTATATTAGCATGTGTTGTGATGGGCACCTTGGGAAAATTATGAAGTATGAAATGGGGCGCATCGTCGGCGATGCTTGGTGCGGAGTTCATTGAAAATTGGCAGAAAGTGACTTAAAAACTCTACAGTTTATGAATTCCTAATGCAAAAAAAAATATTGAGAGAAGTCTAACCGGCGAAAACAGCTTGGAAACGTCCGCCGCGGCGGATTCATGAAGCATCCGCCGCCGCAAATGTGTTTTTGCAAAAGGCACCAATTGCTTTGAGAAAGAGGTTGCATACTTTAAATGCTATCGCGCCACAATATCTATCTATCCCGGACTCACATCAGAAGCCACCACTATGCCGTCCCTAACGGGACGGAGTGTGCGATTCGGTTTTCTTACACCAACGCGCCTCGCGCCATAGCAACGCGGGGCTGGGCTTGCAGGTCGCGCTCGCCGAGATTGATGCCGCCGAAATAGCGCGTGCGGTTGAAGGTATCGAGGTTCTTATTGCAGACGATCTGGAAGCACGTCGAATTCCCCTGCTTCGCAATATCCACCGACCATGCGAGAAAAACTTCCCAGCAGCGGAACCACCACTCGTTATAGGCTTTGTAAATAACTTCTTTGTTCGACTGCCAGTTGTTGTACCACAACTGAATGGTCCGCGAATAATGAATTCCCACGTTCTCGACGCTGTGAATTTCAAAGCCCGCGCCCTCCAGTCGCTTCACGACAAAACTGAGCGGCATGCTTGCGTCCGCGCCGGGGAAAATATATTCGGCCATGAAACCACCCCAGATGAGCGATTCTTTATGATAGCCGGCGCGAAGTCCGGCAATTTGAAGATAGAACAGTCCGTCATCTTTCAGCAGCCCTGCGATCTGCTTCATGAATCGCTGGAAGTATTTCACGCCGACGTGCTCGGCCATTTCGAGGCAGGAGATCTTGTCGTACTTCGCGGCCGGAATGGAACGATAATCCATGCGGAGAATGCGCGCGTGGTCGGCCACGCCCCAGCGTTTGATCTGATCGTTACCGTAATCGGCGCCCTTTTGCGCAATAGTGATGCCGGTAGTATCGGTTCCGTAGTATTTTGCGGAATGCGCCGCAAGCGTTCCCCATCCGCAGCCAATGTCGAGCATTTTCTCGCCGGGTTTAAGCTGAAGCTTCTGGCATACGAGATCGAGTTTCTGATCCTGCGCCGTTTCCAGATCTTCCAGTCCTGTTTTGAAGAACGCGGACGTGTAGATCATTCGATCACCCAAAAATCCCCCAAAAAAATCGTTACCCCGATCGTAATGACTGCGAATAACACGCTCATCCTGCTTAGCAGAGTGGATGGTCACTTCCGGAATAAATCGCGAGAACAAAAACTTCAGATGATGGCCGACCCAGGCGTATTTGAAGAAAAGCGTTCGGTTGCGGATCAGCTCCTGGAGATCGCAGGCGATGTCCACGCGGCCATTCATGTAATCCTCAATGAAATCGGTAATGGCTTTCTTTTCGCCATTCTTATATTGCGAATCCACGCTCTTATCGCGGATAATGACGAGGTCTCTGATGTTTTTCGATTGGATGTTGCTGGAGGACATGTATTGCTGATTTCTGATGGAACAGATTAGATGAATTGATAAGTACAGATAACGCTATTTGTGCAAGATAATTCACAGGTAACACAAAAGGAAGCTTTCGTTAAGTCCCTGGATCCCCGCTTTCGCGGGGATGACAATGTTAGAAATCATAGCGCGAAGCGCGAAAAAGCCACATTATTGTCATTCCCGCGAAAGCGGGAATCCAAAACTCAGTACCCCGGAAATTCTTCGAAGCGGATATTGTCCTCATCCACCTTCGCTTCGACAAGCATTTTTCGCATCGCAGTAACGAATCCCGCAGGGCCAGCCATGTAATAGATCGGCGTATAGAGATCGCTCACATGCCGTTCGATCATGTTTTGATCGACAATGCCGCGCTCGCCATTCCAACCACCCCCTACCCCCTCCTTCTTTAGGAAGGGGGGTTCTAAATCCGTCATTGTTGGGATAAAACGAAATTTGGGATTTTTCTTTGCGTGCTTGGAAAGCTCGTTCTGGAATGGAGCATCTTCCGGCGTATGATTGGAATGGAAAAGATAGATTTCGTGTGGAAGCTTGTTGTGCTCGGCCGTTTTTATCATGCTCATGAACGGCGTGATGCCAATGCCACCGGCAAGAAATACTGCCGGTTTCTCCGGGTTTTTGTGCATGATGAACGAGCCATACGGCCCATCCCACGCGAATTCCGTTCCCGGTTCGGCGTGTTGCAAAGCGCGTTTGAATGCCGTGTCGCGGATGCGCGTGGCGATCATCAGTTCCGGATCGTGCGGCGCGCTGACTAACGAAAATGTTCGCACCGGGCCTTCCGCATCCATTTCCGGCGGATCGATGAGATAAAGATCGATCGTCTGCCCGGATTCATAGTTGAAGCCTTCCGGTCGCGATAAATGAAAAGCACGCGTACCGGATGCAATTTCTTCGCTGCGCAATAGTTTTAATTTTTTGTCTGGCATAATTTATCCTCTTACGTGGCCTCGTAGCCGTGGCCTTCAGGCCACGGTGTGTGATCGCGCTCCGCGACCGTGACCTAAAGGTCACGGCTACGGGTTACGTCGTATTTTTGTGCTACAAAATTACAACGAATGCAAGAAACACTGACAAAACAAACACTTTTAGCCGCCCGACTAATCCGTGACGTCCCCGATTTCCCACAGCCGGGAATTATGTTTAAGGACATCACCCCCGTGCTCGCCAATCCCAAAGCCATGCGGCAGGTGATCGATCTGTTCATCGAATTCGCAATTCCGAAAAAGCCGGATATTATCGTCGGTATCGAATCGCGCGGGTTCGTTTTTGGAATGCCGCTGGCGCTCGAAATGAATTTGCCGTTCGTGCCTGTGCGCAAGCTCGGAAAACTTCCCTACCGTTGTATTCACGAAGAATACGCGCTGGAATACGGAACGAATACCGTCGAGATGCACTCGGATGCCATCGCGCCGGGGAACCGCGTAATTATCGTAGATGATCTGCTGGCAACCGGAGGCACTGCCGCAGCAGCCAAGCGGCTCGTCAACCGGCTCGGCGGAACGGTCGAGGGATTTGCGTTCTTGATCGAGCTATCGTTCCTGCATGGCCGGATTGCACTGGCGAATGACGATGTGCTGGCGTTGATAACGGCGGATGAATAAATTGGGATCTATCCCAGAATTTTCGTATTTTTGTAGCGTTATTTTCAATCCTCTTAGAGACTTATGCGTCAATATATTCTTCCGATGCTTGCTATATGCACCATTGCGCTCGCCGGCTGTTCTTCTTCGTCATCCCCGAATGGCTCGACGGCGGTCGTTCATCCGAACGAAGGCTCGACGTTCACGTTTGTCACGGTCATCACGGATTCCGCTGGAAAAGTGGTGCCCCCAATCGACACCACGGTCGAAACCTTCGCGGGCGTGGGATTCACCCTGAATGGCGAAACAAATGTCGATCAATTGGTCGATAACCAGGATGGCAATCTCACGGGCACGTCGTACCTTCATTACGAATCCGATGGGGACGTGTCTTATCTCAGCCCCGGCGGTTACTTCGGCGCTCTCAACGGATGGTGGCTGTTCCCATTCGCATCCCAGCAAACGGTTTCGATCACCGGCGATACTATTGAGAATGGGGACACGTTACAAAGTACGCTCACCTTCCAGGGTGCGGGGAGCGGCAGCATCACGATCATGGGGCAAACGTTTTCCGAAGAGAGAGTTACAGGAAGCATTGCGGGTATTTCAACGTCTCTCGTCAAAGGGAAGGTTACTACAGTTACCGGGACGCAGAGCCTCGGCACGATCTCCTTCGCGCCTGCACTTGGTGAAACAGTGGAAACGTCGGTTCCCGGCACGCGCAATGCCACTACAGGAAAAATGGGAAATTCGGAGCACTATTACGCTATTGGTTACACGCTGAATTGAGGATGAGTTTATTCTTAGCATTTAAGGAAACCCTGATTAAAGATACCTGCGTGGCGAGCGCCGAGCCCGGCGCTCATGCGAACAGAGTAGGCGACGGGGTCGGCGCCCACCACGCAAGGATGACGCTACTCCATCAGAATTTCCTTAACTCTCAAAGTATGATGATGTACACTCTTTCGTATTCGCTCCTATTACTCGCCGTTCTCCTTGCCGGCTGTAGTTCTTCGACTTCGCCTAACGGACCGCCTGCGATCAGCATACCGAATCCCGGCTCCTATTTCATTATTGCACTGACCTACACGGACTCGACCGGCCGGGTGCTTCAGGCGGATACGGTGAAGTCCGTCATACTAAGTTCCAACGCAACGATCTACGGCAAAACGGGCGTGCTCGTGGATCTCGACAGCGAAGCAGGCGGCTGGTCCACCGATACCGGCTATAACTATTTCGATGATAATGGAGATGTCGGCGCCTATGAACGATCGGGTAATGGTTCCGTCAATCCCGCAGGATGGATCACGTACCCCTTTGCATCGCAAGGCACTTCGACGTGGTTCACGCTCGACAGCAGCTTCAATCCATCTACGGAATCCAACATTACAGCGACCTTGTCCGGCAACGGAAGTGGGAGCACAACTATTCTGGGACAAACCTTCCAGACGGAGAATGCAAAGCTCACGGTCCTGGAGACCGATACCACACGATCGAACGGCTCCGTTTTTACGATTGACAATCTCGTCTATGTTTCGTTCGCGCCGGCGCTTGGATTTGTCGTCAGTTCGAGCCAGCCCGGCGTTCGAGATTATGCCGGAGCGCCGCTCAACACCTCGTTCCAAAGTCAGGTCATCGGTTATTCTCTGAAGTAATCACTTCTTCTCAAACCCCAGCGAAACGGAATTGATGCAATAGCGCAATCCTGTTGGCGCGGGGCCATCGTCGAAGACGTGGCCTAAGTGCGCGCCACAGTTGGCGCAGGTTACCTCGGTGCGTGTCATCCAGCCGGAGCGGTCTTCGTGTTCTTCGATCTGGGCGTTCGCTTTTGGTGCGTAGAAACTGGGCCATCCGCATCCGGCATCGAATTTGGTATCACTATCGAAAAGCGGCGCTCCGCAGGCTCCGCATTTATAGACCCCGCTATCCCAAAAGGCTTCATACTCGCCTGTAAACGGGCGCTCTGTCCCCTTTTCGCGCATCACGCGATATTGTTCAGGAGTAAGTTCTCGTTTCCATTCTTGTTCCGTCTTGTTAACCACGATATACAGGATTTTAAGGAATAAGCAGGATAGATTTTACGGTAATTGTTAACATTAAATTCATGTACGAAGATTGATTCTTTGAGATTCATAGTGGCACAATGATTGTTAATGAAGTAAGCATGTATCTGTCCATGCTTATTTTGATATTCTTACCTTCGATTGCCATGCTCATCTCTCACGATCACAAATGAATTTCAAATCACTCTCATAATCCTCGAAATCCATCCTGGTTAATCCTTTCCATCCTGTAAATCGTGGCTTAAATCTGGGTTCTTATTCCTCATGCTCGGTTCATTCACATTCATTCTTCATACTCACCTTCCGTATGTGCTACATCACGGCAAGTGGCCGCATGGGTCCGATTGGCTTTCGGAGGCCGTGGCGGAGTGCTATATTCCGATCTTAGGCGTTTTGGAACGGCTTCAGTCGGAGGGTTCCGCGCATGAACCCTCATTCGCGCCGAAGATCTCGATGGATTTTTCGCCTATCAACCTCGAACAGGTTTCCGACCCGGATTTTGCGCCCATCTTTATCGCGTATTGCAATGAAAAGATCGCAGCGGCGGAAACCGACTACGTCTATTTTGCTCAGCAGGGCGAGCAACACCTTCAACCGCTCGCAGAGTATTGGCGGGAATTTTATTCTCACACCAAGGCGGTCTTTATGGAAAAATACCGCTGCAATATCGTATCCGGGTTCCGGGCATTATCGGATGCCGGCGTGCTCGATGCCATGACCTGCGGCGCTACCCACGGCTATTTCCCTTTGCTCTTGCGCGACGATAACATTCGCGGGCAGATCAACTGCGCGGTGGAAACGCACGAACGGCATTTCGGCAAGCGTCCGCGCGGAATATGGCTGCCGGAATGCGGCTATCGTCCGCGCTATAACTGGTCGCCAACGGTCGGGCCGGAGGTATATCGGCAGCAGCATGAAGAACGCGCAGGGATCGAAGAATTAGTAGCAGAAGCAGGATTGGAATATTTCGTCGTCGATGGGGCGCTGACTAAAGGTGGAAATACGATCCCTGCGTACCAGCCGCTCGCCAAAGTATTGCACGAGAAATATCTCTCCGAGGTTGGCCCGAACGGCGAGCAGGTGTTCAAAAACGATCCGAACCGGTCGCTTACCGATATTTATTGGGTCGATTCCTCCAGATCATTGAGGTTACCACTCAGAATGGCTCCTGCAGTATTTTCGAGAGACCCGAAAAGCGCTTCGCGCGTTTGGGCAGCCGATATGGGCTATCCGGGAGCCGGCGTGTATCTCGATTTCCATAAAAAACATCACAATTCCGGTCTGCGCTATTGGAAGATCACCGGCGTAAACGCAGATCTCGCGTATAAACAACCCTACCTCGCCGACCAGACTGAATGGCAGTTGGACCTCGATGCGGACGATTTCCTATCGCTTGTCCGAACTGAGCTTGCCGAGCACTCGAAAGCACATGGCTCTCCGGGAATTCTTGCCGCGCCGTTCGATACGGAATTATTCGGGCATTGGTGGTTCGAGGGGCCGCGATTTCTCGAAAAAGTCATGCGCCGCATAACCTCTTCCAAAGAAATTAAGCTAACCGATTGCGCCGAAGCTCTCGATAATTATACTGCGCCACACACCGCTATTTCGCTGCCGGAAGGCTCCTGGGGCGAGGGCGGGCATCATTTTGTATGGACCAACAAAGAGGTGGCATGGATGTGGGACACGATCTATCCACTCGAAGACCGGTTTTTGAAGGTGCTTCATGCAAAGAAGCCCCATCCTAAAGAAGGAGGGGATTTAGGGGTGGTCAACAGCAAGCTTCAGGACATCCTGGAACAAGCGGCCCGCGAACTACTGCTACTCGAAGCCAGCGATTGGCAGTTTGTCATCTCCACGCAAGGCGCAATAGAGTATTCGAAAACCCGTTTTGCGGAACATGCCGGGTATCTAACCCGCCTGCTCGATCTTGCCGAACAGTTCGATGCTAATAACGGGCTTACCGCCCATGATTTCGATTTTCTCACGGAAGTGAAAAGCAAAGACATGCCATTCCCAAAGATCGATTTTAGCTGGTGGGGAAAACCGGGATTGGAAATGCCCCGAATGTAGTTAACATTATTGCCGATTCGTTAATCGTCTCGTAAGAATCGCATTTTTTTTGATAAAGGTGTAACAATCCTTATTGCTTCGGATTGTTTATAGAGGGCATCATCCTCATATGTAACGCCCTTTGTCATGAAATTTTTAGATGTTATCCGTTTTCGAACTTATTCCTCAACGAACCATGAAACCTGCACGTATTTTCCCCCTGCTTCTTCTTGCACTCGCTGCCATCATTACACCACGCCTCGCCGGCGCACAGACTAACGATTCGATCTGGTTCACTAACGATTGCGGCAGCGATCCGGGATTCGATTGGGGCTTTTACAATCGGCATCCGGAGTATGTAAATAAATTTCTCCTTATCATCACTCCAGCGTCTGTTGATGCAGGCTTCTCCTTCAACAATACCTCTGAGAACACTCCCGCTGATCAGTCAATATGGGGTGACAGTGTCACGGCCACTGGTGATACCGCCGTTTATTATGCCCAAAATGGAGGAGGCGACGGGACGGGATCTGATGACTCTTCGCACCTTTTTATTTTGGGTGGACCCGGTGGTTCCTTATTCCCCTATAGTCTGATTCAATAAAGAGGTAACGATCCAGTGGGAATCGCTCGTCAGCGGTCAGGGTGGTCAGCTTGTAAGTTCGGGTTTGAAAACTTTCATACCCACCAGTTATCAGGGCCAATGTACTTTTGACAGCGTGAGCGCCTCGGCCACCACGGGCGGCTGCGACGTAGATTTTGATTTTCATGTGTTCAATCATAACGGCCCACAAGCAGGAATAAACCAAATTCAGTTCCAGATTGTGGGTCTCGGTTCCGCATCGATTGAGCCTTGTTGCGTGCAAGCGCCGCCCGGCTGGTCGTACGATTCGGCATCGCAGTACATTGCCTATTTCAGCACTTCGTGTGGTAGTTCCGACCAGATCAATTATAAATCGAATCTCAGTGGGTTTATCGTTCCTGTTCGGGCGATTTCCACTGCGACCCAATTCAGTTGGAATTGGACCGCTTCGAGTTGCGGCTCCCTCATCGACGCAGACACCGTGTCTGTTTCTGCTACCCCTCCCCCGTGCTCCGAAACCACCAACGTAACCGATAGCATGAATATTATAAACCAGGGAGAATGCAATTTCCAATTCAATGTGAAGAATTACCACAACGATGCGGACACCGTCTCCCCACTCACAAGCTACACGCTGACGATCACAAATCCTGGAGTGACATGGTCTGCGGCGAGACTTCCACCACAAGCCATACCCGGAACCTGGCAATATTCTGGGGTCGGAACGAACACCCTGAATTTTCATGAGCTATCAAAATATTTCCTGTATGGCCAATCTGGCGGGACGATCTGGACTCCGGGCGGTTCGTTGGACAATCCTGATAACATCCAAAATATTTTCGTTCAGTGGTCCGATTCGAACGCTTCAATCTTCGAATCAAGCGGGACGGATACCACTGGCTGTAGCAATGGACTTGCCGATACTGCGTGGGTGGTACCTGCCTCCGGTTGCGATTATACGCTTTTCGTCTGGAACTCGCATACTCATCCCACCTCAAGTCTTGGTGCGTTCGCAATGACCATTCCAGGATCGGCAGGCTCGTTTACTCCGAGTTGCTTCTCGACGAGCAATAAATGGGAGATAGACGTGCCCGGGTCGTCTGCCCGGTTTTCGAATACTTCCGGCGCAAGCGGTTTTCTAAAATCCGGAAGCATCGATACTATTCACTTCTGTATCGATCCTACACATTCGGATTCTTCCTGGGTTCTTACCTGGATCACATACGATTCATCGGGCAATAATCAGTTGTTTACTAATACCATTACTGTGCCGGGTTGCAGCCCACCCTTAGTGTGCGACTCCATTCGTCATATCTTGAATCCCAACGATTGCTCGGATACAATCGTCGTTCTTAATTTGCGTCAAGGCGGCGCTGAGGTCGATACTGTCATTGTTGCTCCATCACCTGGATGGAATATCGATTCCGCCGATACTCCTCTCTTCTGGCAAGCTGCTATTGAATCCGATGGAAGTGTTCATTTCACCACCAGTTCCCACGCTATCACGCCGGGATTATCACAGGCGTTTCACGTTTGGTACACCAATCCGGATGACAATCCCTTTACCGTGCAGGTAACATCATCTTCGAATGGGGTGGAATGTCCGAACACCGCGACTTTAGAGTGTCCCTTGAATGGCGTTTCGCCATTCGAGTGTGCCGCAATCGCTTGCTGCTTCCGTCGTACCAAATCCGATGAACGATGAAGCAGATATTATGCTGACAACCGGTACGTTCGACCATGTGCAGATGACATTGATGGATGTGCTGGGCCGCACTGCAAAGACAGTTCTCGACGGCACGATCGGTGCCGGCGATCACGATTACACGCTTGACGTAAGCCAGCTCCCGCCGGGAACGTACTACCTCCGCATCGTAGCCAGCGGAGCAACACTGACGAAGAAATTGGTTATCGAACACTAACCGCGTGGCGAGTGCCGACCCCGGCACTCGCTTTATATTCTCATCGGCTGGCGGGGGCGCCAGCCGCCACGCGGAAGAAGTTGTAGAAACAAAAGAGGGCGTTCGCAATAGCGAACGCCCTCTTAATTTCTATCCGCGTAATCCAGGTACTGAAGCCCTTACGCCATGTGGGGGCGCAATTTCGCCAGGATCTTCTCTTTGCCCGTTGCGCCGATAATTTGATCGACGACTTGGCCGCCCTTGAAAATAAGCAGGGTCGGCACCGAGCGGATTCCGAAATTCATCGAAGTCTCCGGGTTCTCGTCAACATCTAACTTGCCGATCGTGGCTTTGCCTTCGTATTCCGAAGCAAGCTCTTCGATGATCGGCGCGATCATGCGGCACGGGCCGCACCAGGTCGCGGTAAAATCGACGAGCACCGGTTTATCGTTCTTTAAAACATCTTTGTCGAACGTAGCGTCCGTTAAGTGAAGTGGTCCCGTCATAGTTGCAGTCATTGTAATTTCTCCTATCTCTATCTCGTAAATAACAATCGGTTTGTGCCGAATATCTCGCCAAATTCCTTTACAAGGTCATCGTTTGGCTCGATCTTATACTTTTCCGGCAGCTTATATTTACGGCTAACCCCAGCCGCTGTTTCAACAGATATAAATGTGGTGCAGGTGCCCTTAAACTTCGCGCAGATCTGCTCGATCCGCTGGAGGGACTGTTTTGCGTCCTCACCTTCGAACATGCGCACGAGCACTCCGCGCGTCATGCGTTTGCGCATGGCGGGGATCTCGTAGGCTTCCTCGACGATCACGGTCGGCGCTTCGTCCGGGCCGTTCTTTCGGATCTTCCCGCGAATAAAAAGCGGCTTTTCATCCACCACCAACTGCTGAAATTGCCGAAATGCCTCGCTCCAGAACACGCATTCTATTTTACCAGTAAAATCTTCGAGCTTTATGATGGCGAAGGCATTTCCGTTTCGGTCAAGCTTCCGGTTCAATCCCACGATCACGCCGCCTACGAGTACGGCATCGTTTTGCTTTGTATTTGTAATATCGATCGCTTTGTGTGTAACAAAGCTTGAAACATCCGTGCGATATGGTTCCAGTGGATGCCCGCTCACGTAATATCCGACGGCCTTTTTCTCGTGCGAGAGCATTTCAAGCTCTGTCCACCGGTGTACTGCGTCCGTGATGGGAGGTGGAGTGATAACCTGTGGCGTATCGTCACCACCGAAAAGCGAATCCTGCGGAGATTTTGCTTCATCGCGCACTTTCTGCCCATATTGCAGCGCGCGCTCGACATTCTCGAACAGATCGGAGCGAAACGCATGTATAACGCGCTTGTCCTCGTTGCAGGAATCGAACGCGCCGGATTCCACTAATGCTTCGATGGCGCGCTTATTTACTAAACGCGTATCGAGACGGGAAGTAAAATCAAAGATCGAACTGAATGGCCCGTTCTTTGCGCGGTCCTGAACGATCTCATCCACGGCTTTTTCGCCCACGCTCTTAATTCCCGCAAGACAGAAACGAATGCCTTCTTTCGTGGCAGTAAAATAAGAGTAACTGAGATTCACATCCGGCGGCAGCGTGCGAATGTTGTATTTCTTTGCTTCATCGATGAGCTGAACGACGTAGTCCGCGTCGTTCATTTCGTGCGTCATGTTCGCAGCAAGGAATTCGGCGGTGTAATTCGCTTTCAGCCACGCCGTCTGGTAACTAATGAGCGAATATGCAAGGCTATGCGATTTATTGAACCCGTAAGAAGCGAATTTGGCAAGCCGGTCGAATAATTCTTTCGCGATCTTGTCTGAGATCTCATTATTCACGCACCCTTTGATGAACGCTTCTTTCATCGCCTCCATTTTGGCAATGTCTTTTTTGCCCATGGCACGGCGCATTTCATCCGCTTTTGCGAGTGAGAAGCCGGCAAGATCGCTTGCGATACGCATCACTTGCTCCTGCACAACGACCACACCATACGTCTCCGCAAGGATCGGCTCCAACTTCGGATGCAGATATTCTACTTTTTTCCGCCCGTGCTTGCGCTCGATAAATTCGGGAATGTATTCCATCGGGCCGGGACGGTAGAGCGCGTTCATGGAAGAAAGATCTTCCATATTCTCTGGCTTTAGTGCGCGCATGTAATTCTGCATGGGCGGAGAATCGAACTGGAATACGCCGATGGTATCGCCGCGACCGAATAGCTCATACGTCTTTATATCGTCCAGCGGAATTTCATCGATGTCGATCTTGACGCCATGATTTTGCTCGATGAGCGCAAGCGCGGTATCGATGATCGAAAGCGTACGAAGACCGAGGAAGTCCATCTTGAGGAGTCCGGCTTCCTCAACATCCTTCATGTTGAACTGCGTGACGGCGTCATCCAGCGATGGCGTTTTGTAGAGCGGAACGTAATTCGAAATATCGCTCGGCGCGATCACTACTCCCGCCGCATGTTTCGATGCGGAACGTGCGAAACCTTCTAAGATCAAAGAGTACTCGATCAGCTTTGCAACGAGTGGATCACCCTTTGAGAGAATCGCCTTCACTTCCGGCAATTCAATGGCTTCCTCAAGCGGCGTCACACGTCCCATGATGACGGGAATGTTCTTCGTCAGCTCGTTTATCGTTCCGAGCGGTACGCCGAGCACGCGGCCCACGTCTTTCAGCACAGCTCGCGCGGAAAGCGTCGAGAATGTAATGATCTGCGCGACCGAATTGCGCCCGTATTTATCGCGCACATATTCGATGACCTTCTCGCGCTTGTCGTCCGAGAAATCAATGTCTATATCGGGCATCGAAACGCGCTCGGGGTTCAGGAATCGCTCGAAAAGCAGATTATATTTGATCGGATCGACATTCGTAATGCCCAGCGCATACGCGACGATCGAACCTGCCGCAGAGCCACGCCCCGGCCCCACGCGCACCCCACGCTCGCGCGCGGCAGCAATAAAATCCTGCACAATGAGGAAATATCCGGCATACCCCATTTTATTAATGACGGAAAGCTCAAAGTTCGCGCGTTCTTCGATCTCGGCAGTCATTTGGGTAAAGCGGCGATCCAATCCTTTGCGAGTGAGATGCTGCAAATACTCATCCGGAGTTGTAACACCCAGCTCGGCTGGAATTGGGAACGCCGGCATTTTCAGGTCTTTCGAGAACGAAACGTTACATTTCTCCTCGATCTCCAGCGTCGTTTCGATCGCTTCCGGCCACTCGGCGAAGAGCTTGTGCATCTCCTTTGCACTGCGGAAATAATTTTGGTCTGTGCCGTACTTTAATTTATTGACATCCGGCGCGTCTTTACCACCGGCATCGCGAATATGCAGAAGAACATTATGCGCGACGGCATGACGCTGCTCGATATAATGGCAATCGTTCGTAGCAACGAGCTTTATTCCAAGTTCCCGCGCCAGCCTCGGCGCGGCTTCGCGCACTTTTACTTCCGGAGCAAGCCCGTGATCCTGAATTTCGATATAAAAATCATTTCCGAACAGATCTTTGAATTTCGTGGCAATACGTTTGGCCTTATCGTAATCGCCGGATATAAAATGCGGGCTGATAATGCCGCCAGCACAAGCTGTCATGGCAATGAGGCCGTCGTGATTTTCTTCGAGCATCGAAAAATCGATGCGCGGCTTGTAGTAAAAGCCTTCCGTATGCCCGCGCGTGACAAGCTTCATCAAATTTTGATAGCCCGTCTCGTTCTTGGCGAGCAAGATCAGATGATTATACGCTTTGTTCTTGCCTTCGGCATCCTGAAAACGCTCACGGTCGGTTGCGAGGCCATCGTTCACATAATACACTTCACAACCGATGATCGGCTTGATGCCATTTGCTTTTGCGGTCTTGTAAAACTCGAACGCGCCGAAGAGCACACCGTGATCCGTCAGCGCCACAGATTTCATCCCGTTCTTTTTCGCCGCGCCAACGAGATCCTCGATACTGCACGCGCCGTCTAACAGCGAGTAGTAGGTGTGGTTGTGGAGATGGATGAATTCTGGCATGAATCTAAATTACGAATGGCAATTTAAGAACCACAAAAGACCAACTCTTAATTCTTAATTCGTAAAATATTTTTGAATCGTAGCCGTGACCTTCAGGTCACGGTCGCGGAGCGCGAGGTAAAAAGGATTACACTGTGACCTGAAGGTCACGGCTACACGCTTCATCGGTAAACCACACAAGCTCACCGCTCGGCTGGACGTGTGCTGCGGGATAATTCGAATTAGCATTTCCTTCATCATCCAGAACCGATTTCAAAATTTGCTTTTTCTCTGCTCCCGTAACAAGGAAAAATACATTTCGGGCATTGTTGATCACAAACAGCGTAAGCGAAACCCGTTCGAATGGCGCAACCGGTGAGCGCGTCGCTATCACAATTCCATTATTCATTTCTTCCGGTCATTCCCGGGAACAAGCGATGCCGTGTGACCATCCTTACCAAGCCCAAGCAGAATGAGATCGAATTCCGGTATCTGTTGTGTGAAATTTTCCTGTAAGACCGTCGCATAGCGTGTTGCAACCGCTGCGGCGGTATCATCCATAAGGATCGGAACTGCATGAACATTTTCCAGCGGGATGGCGATACGATCCAGCAGCGATTCTTTCACCATCCGAAAATTGCTTTCTATATCGTTATGCGGTACGTTCCGTTCATCACTCCAAAAGAGATGGACACGGTTCCAATCGATGACGCTGCAATATTCTTTAGCCAGCAATTCATACAACGAACGCGGCGTATTCCCGCCGGAAAGTGCAAGAGTAAATCGCCCACGTTCGGCTATGGCTGTAGCAGACAGTTCTGCAATAGCACTTGCTGCTGAAGCATTAAGGGACGCAATGGATGAAAAGGACTGAAGGGTCATAGTCTTTAGTAATAAGGGTTGGGTTGCATGAGATAATTCCGAGCATAATCGAGGACGGAATCCTCCAGCGATTGAAAGGGCTTGGTGTATCCAGCATTGCGTAGCTTCGACATTTCCGCTTCCGTGAAATATTGATATTGCTTCTTCACATTTTCCGGCATATCGATATAGACGATATTCGCAGGCTTATCCATCGCAGTAAATAATGCATTTGCAAGATCATTCCACGAACGCGCATGACCTGTTCCGAGATTGAAAATACCATTCACATTAGGATGGTCGAGCGCCCACAGTACAACATCGACCGCATCCATCACATAAATAAAATCCCGCTTGAACTCCCCATCTTTATAACGCGGATCGGCGGATTTGAACAAACGAATGGCTCCCGATTCCAAAATTTGATTATACGCTTTGAATACCAGACTTGCCATATCACCTTTGTGATATTCGTTCGGGCCGAAGACATTGAAGAATTTGAATCCGCACGCATGTATATCATTCCCATTCTGAATGAGCCACGCATCGAACTCTCGTTTGGATTCACCATAAAGATTGAGCGGTTTTATCTTCGCTGTCATCTCATTGGCATCTGAAAAGCCCAGCGTGCCATCGCCATACGTTGCGGCGCTGGAGGCGTAGATGAACCTTGTGCCATGCTCGAACGCCCACTGGGCAAGCTGTTTGCTGTATTCAAAATTATATTTGTCGAGGAGCGCTTTATCCGTTTCCGTTGTAGATGTGATCGCGCCAATATGAAGAACGGCTTCGACATCCGAGGACTTCAGGGATTTTAGGGAATCAAACAACGAATCCCGCTCTCAGAAACGTATCATGTTTCCCTTGCAAGTTCTGGGAATTTTCCATCGCTGCTGTATCGACCACGAGCACATCCCTATGCCCGGCCTCATTGAGCTTGCCGAGTATTACACTGCCGATAAATCCGGCTCCGCCGGTGAGAATGATCATATATCCTATGCGAGAACTTCACGCAGAGAATCAAATTCAACGCCAACTCTTCGCGCCTCGCGCTGTTTCCAGCTCCGCCTTTGTGGTAGCGCATAGCTTGCCAGAATAAGAGGCAAGGCAACCGTTGCTTCGCAATAGACCATCTGCTCGTAAGATGTAGAAACCTTCCCCCATGAGGATGCCTCGCGCAAGGTTGAACCAGAAAGCGCGCCATCGCGCTCATCGGCCACAGTGACTTGGATGGCATACTTGTGCATCGGCGCTTCTTCGCCGAGTAATTCTGCTGCGACGACAATATCCTGCGCGAAATTCTTCGGCACTCCCCCGCCGATCATGAGAAGTCCGGTTTCTTTGCTGGCAAGTTTCAGTCGTGTGAGTTCCAGAAAATCTTTTGCGGAATCGAGCGAGACGTGCTCTTCGGGATGCGCGGTTTGGTGCATGACGAGGCCGAAACCCGCGCTGCAATCGCTGAAAGCAGGAACGAAGATCGGAACATCGTTCCTAAATGCCGAGAGCACGATGGAATTGGCTTCGGGATGGCGCTCATCCAAAAAGCGGCCCATCTCGTAAATAAATTCACGAGAGGAATACGGACGGCGTTCGAGCGAATCCGCAATTTCGCCGATGGTGTGATCGCAGACGCGGAGTTCGTCTTCATCGATCAGCGTATCGTAAATGCGGTCGATGGCAAGATCGCGCAATGTGTTATCGTCGAAATATTGTGACCCCTGATAATGGCGGAACCCAAGCGCCTCGAAAAAATCCTGATCGACGATATTAGCGCCCGTCGAGACAATGGCATCGATCATCCGATTTTCAATGAGATCGATAATGACCTGTTTCAAACCCGCGCTGATCAGCGAGCCGGCAAGGCACATAATGATCGAACAGCCTTCATCTTCGATCATCATATTGTAAATTTCAGCCGCGCGGTTCAGGTTGCGTGCCTGAAAGGCCATGTGCCCCATGGCCTCGACCATCGGCACGGCATTCATCTTTTTTATGTCGATATGCTCGACCGTCTTGGAAAATAATTCTTGCTTTTTCATCGTGTGAATAGAGGATTAGTTTGTGAGCAAGTGCCAAACGGCAAAACGAGGCGCGGGGTTCGAAAAGCTATATTAAATTGTAAAATGCAATCCGTCCTTGCGGCGCTACGGGCACTTAGGCCCACTGTAATGGGTTGCTAATTTTATGGACAGACACCGCGAGCAACTACGAGAGGAAGTATTCGAACTCGAACCTCACGAGCAGGCATTGCTCGCCGAGGAGATCACGGAACATCTCTCGAAAGACGAGAACATGAAACTGTGGCTCGAAGAAGCCAAGCGGCGGTTAGAAGAACACCGGCGCGGAGTAGGCACAACCGTGAGCCGAGAGGAGATGATGGCGAAGGGAAGAAAAATGATTGAAGAATCGAGAAGCATAAGTGGGCAAAGTATGAATCCTCTCCGAGTAAACTCCAATTATTTCAAAGTGTCATTCTGATTCCTATGACCATGCTGGGTTTACGGATCGATGATTCTTCTTATAGGGCGTCTCCGTACGGAGTACGGCGCACATGATTTTGAGGAGTCGATTTTCCACGTTGTTCAGCACAAGCATTTTTGGTTTTCCATCTTTTAGCTTTTGCAGGTAATATTGTTTAAACGCAAGGTCATGCTGGACGAGCGACCGGGCAGCCAGATGGAGCAGCTTACGCATGCGCGGCGGTCCGAGCCGCGAGGATCGCGGCCGCTTACGGAGCGAGGTTCCACTGGACCGCTCGTGGGGACAAATGCCCAGATAATTGGCGAGTGCCCTCGGATTCATCGGTCGGTGTTCGCCTTCGGTGATGACGAGCGTGTTGGCGGCCAGGAGCAGACTGACGCCCGGAATCGAGTCGAGCAGTTCTTTGGCGCGTTCGAGCGGCGCATGGTCCTGGAGTTTCTGACGCAGCTGCTGTTCGATCTCATGCACGGCGTGCTTCAAGTGCGCGATCTGCTCTTGGAGCAGGGCCATCATGCCTTCCTGCGGGGTCGCGCCCTTCTTCATGGCACCCAAACGATTTTGGAACTGGGTCCGCGCTTTGACGAACTGCTCGCGGGTGCCGAGCATCGCATCGAGCTCCGCAAAGACCGCCTCTCGCGGTTCCCACAGCGATACTTCATCCCAATGACGTGAAAGATAATCGGCAATGTAGTAACTATCGTGGCGGTCGCTTTTGGGCTGGGAACGTCGTCGTTCGCCCGCGATCCGGGCCGCATCGATCACGGTCACGCGATAGCCCTGCGTGCGCAGATGCATACACAAGCGTTCACCGAAGACGCCGGTGGTTTCCATGGCGATCACGGTCGAACGGCGCGAGGCACGGTGCTGACGTAGCCATCGGAGAAAGGCATGAAAGCCGTCCGGAGATTGCTCGAACGGCGGCATCTGCTGCGTCGCACGGGTCGTGCTATCGAGCAGCGTAACGGAAAACGAACGGTCGGCCAGATCGATGCCGACGCAGAAGCGGGGAGTAGATTTAAGTGGTAGCATTTGTGTTATAGGTTAGGTATCGCACCGAACCGTGGTGGACGGACTTACTCTATTAAGCGCATCTCTGCGTTATTCCTATTTAGTCTTAGTCCACCCGAAGAGGCTGGGTCTCGTTATCAGAATATAGGCTTGACGCGCACCCATGGTGCGCAGCCTCTGAACGCAGATAGACTTGCTCAGCCTCTTTTCGGTGTGGTACAAATATAACATGGGATGAGTCTAATAGAACGTAGCAACGCTTCGTGGAGCGAAGAGTTGCGAAGTGAAGAATCTGCTGCGCAGTAAAAAGATTCTTCGCTACGTTCATCCTCCCTCCGGTCGGATGAACTGCGCTCAGAATGACACTGTGTTTAATCGGAATTTCCCTAATTATTCGACTCTAACCTTTCATCAATTCTTCTGCTTCTTTCGGTCCCCAGGAACCGGCGGGATAGTTATGCAGCGAGCGGTGGGCATTCAAAATCGGCGTGTAAAGTTTCCAGGATGCGAGCGTTTCTTCGGCGGAAACGAAGAGGGATTGATCGCCGATCATGACGTCGCGTAAGAGCGTGTAATACGCATCCGGGATGGGGCCGAACGCTTCATCGTACAAAAGTGCATCCATTCGGATTGCACGGCAATTTCGGAACCCGGTTTTTTGACTTGGAAAGAAATACGAAATCCTTCGTTCGGCTGAATGGCAATGACAAGCACGTTCGAATGCGCCTCACGGCCATCGGTGGATTTGAACAACGCGACCGGCGGAACTCGGAATGTGACTATGATCTCGGATTTTCGCTCTTTCAAACGCTTGCCCGTCGTGAGGTAAAACGGTACGCCATGCCAGCGCCAATTTTCCACGCGCATTTTTAGGGCCACGAACGTCGGCGTTTTCGAATCGCTGCGGACGCCGTCTTCCTGGCGGTATCCTCGCACGCCGTTGCCGCCAAGTTCCCCCTCGGTATATTGGCCTAACACCACGTCCTCCGCGCGGATGGGTGCGATGGAGCGCAAAACTTTTACCTTCTCGAAACGTAAGTCTTCCGCTTTGAACGCCAGCGGGATCTCCATCGCAGCAATCGTAAGAAGCTGCGTAAGGTGGTTTTGCACCATATCGCGCAATGCACCGCTTTTTTCATAATAATCCGCACGCGACTCGATACCAAGCTCTTCGGCGACGACGATCTCGACCTTCTCGATCTTTTCGCGGTTCCAGAGCGATTCAAAAATAGAATTCCCAAACCGGAAGGCCAATACATTTTGAACGGTCTCTTTACCGAGGTAATGGTCAATGCGATAGATCTGATCCTCTTTAAAATAATTGTAAATGAGCGTGTTCAACGCTACTGCCGTTTTGTAATCGCGCCCGAAGGGTTTTTCGATGACCAATCGCGTCCACCCGGTGGATTCGTTCAATTTAGAAATGCCTAACGATTTGATCGTCGGTCCGAAGAACTGCGGCGGGATCGCGAGATGAAAGATCCGGTGTCCGGTCAGCTTATGTTTCCGTTCCAAGCTGGCGATCCTCGACCGAAGTTTCGAGAATTCCTCGCGAGTTCCTTTACCGATCGGATGATAAAAGATACGCGCACCGCACCATTCCTCGATCTCCTCGAAATCCTTCCCAACCGCCTTTTGGATCGAAAGATGGACCTCTTTACGAAAGGCAGCGTCTGTTTTATTCTTATTGCGCCCGATGCCGAGAATGATGGTTTGAGGGGGCAATTCGCCGGCTTGCGACATTTCAAAAAGTGCAGGAAGTATCTTCCGGTGCGCGAGATCGCCGGTTCCACCAAAAATGCACAAAAGGCAAGGATCGAGTTTAGTTGGCATGATTCAAAATCTATTTCAAAAAGTTTTTTCCTTTCGTCCCTTCGGGACTAACAAAAATACGGCTTTCTGCACCGGGGACTTACGTCCCCCCCGCTAATTCCTTTTGTCCCTTCGGGACGAATTTCGATTTTCTAACGTCCAATTATTCTTTTGTAATTGCGTGGCCGCCAAATTCATTGCGGAGCGCGGAAAGCAGTTTATCGCCGAACGAATCTACTTCGCGCGAACGCATGCGTTCTAACAGTGAAAGCGTGATGACGGGCGCTGGCACATCGTTGTCGATGGCCTCGAATACAGTCCAGCGGCCCTCGCCGGTATCGGCAACAACGGGCGCAATGCCATCGAGATTGGGGTTCTTTTTTAGTGCGTCGGCGGCCAGGTCGAGGAGCCAGGAACGAATAACCGTCCCATATCGCCAGATCTCTGCTACCTGATGGGTATCGATATTAAAATCTTTTTTATGTTTGAGGATCGAGAATCCCTCGGCATACGCCTGCATGAGTCCGTACTCAATACCATTGTGAACCATTTTCACGAAATGCCCCGCGCCGCACGGCCCGACACGCGCCCATCCCTTGTCGTTCGCTGGCGCAAGTGTTTCAAATATCGTGCGAATGGAATCCACCACGTCGTTATCTCCACCGACCATCATGCCATAGCCTTCCTTGAGTCCCCAAATGCCACCGCTCGTCCCGCAATCGACGTAGGCGATGCCGTTTTTTCTTAGGGCATCCGCGCGGCGCATGGTATCTTTGTAAAAAGAATTGCCGCCGTCAATAAGAATATCGCCATTCGTCAATAATGGCGTGAGTGCGGCGATGGTATCGTCCACCGGTTTGCCGGAGGGAACCATCATCCAGAAGATCTTCGGCGATGGCAGCGCCTGTGCAAGGGACGCAAGGGACGGAAAGGTCGAAACGCCCGTTTGTTCTGCACGATTTCTCGCCTCTTCGCTGAAATCGAATCCGATGACTTCGTGCCCGCCACGCACGAGCCGCTCGGCCATATTGGCGCCCATGCGGCCTAAGCCGATCATTGCTAATTTCATTATATGAGTATGATTATTATTTTATTTTCGTGTTACAGTAATGATACACTGCTGTTATTATTGCGGAATAGTCAATGGATAGACTGCGATATTCGAACTGGTGCTGCCGCTACTGACTAACTGTACGCATGCGACGAAGTCGTGCTTCGGCGAAATGATAGGTTTCACAATGCCGGACGGAGCCAAAGGAACTAATGCCGTGTGCAAATTCGCCAGGTTGACCGCATACATCGTTCCATACGGCAACAACGATACGTTCGAAGTATAGACGAGCACTGTTCCATCGCTCAATACGTCCATGCTGGAGATACTATCGGCAACGATGGAAGTCCGTTTTCCGCTTGTCAGGTTAATACGGTCGATGCCGGTTTCAAAGTTTTGCACGAAGAGATCGTTAGAACCGGGCGAAAAGGCAGAGGCGGAAAATTCAACGGAGGCATTGGGAATAACCATGGTGGGAACCCCACCGCCGGCATTATAGATCGCCACATGGCTGAAAACGCCGTTTGCTCCCACGGAGTCCTGAATGGTGATGGCGTACTCATCGTTATTGAGCCATAAGACCCGGTTGCTTAAGAGACCGGGAACGTCCGTTGACCCCAATTGAGCCGGGGGATTCGCCGTCAGATCATACGTAACGAGAAATTTGTTTGGACTTCCTGGGGAACTCGTTGTTGTGACGGCGTATTTCCCGTCGGACGAAACGCCGAAGAGGGAGGTGCCCGTAATAATGTCCGTGAGCGTACCGCTGCCAAGAGCAATGCTATAAATATCGGTTCCGAATTGCGCGATCGCCGTGCTACCATCCGAGGAAACATAGAGGATCGGCGCGTTCCAGTAATTGGCATCGGGGTCGGCATCGGAGGGGTTCAGCGCATTACCTATCGAGCCGCTCGTATTGACGCGATACACGTTGTCGGCTGTGTCATACGTACTGGTGGTCGAATTATCTGTGACCTGATCCATGATCGCGATCATGCCGGATTCATTCGGCAGCCATGCGATATTCCATACCTGATTCGAAAGCGTGGTGGTGCTCGTGGGCGAGGAGCATCCCCCGAACGCTATCGAGAGCGCTGCTGCACACGATAAAAAAAGAAATGACGGATAAAAGAGAGAGTTTCTCATTAATGATGGAATTGAGAGTTTCTCATAAATCAAGGAATCTCCAGGTGCTTGAATGATACGATTGCATGCGACCCGATACACATTTAAGGCGGGGTGCTAAGCGGATAGACGTTGATATTCGAATTTCCTGTACTCTGGTAGTTAATACATGCCACCATATCGTGCTTCGGCGAAATTCTTGGAATGATAACGTTAGAAGCGAACATTTTCTTATCTCCATTCGCGGTATTGACGGCATACGCTGGAAGCGTACCATTCGTGCTTGCGGCAGCCGAGCTATAGACCAGCACCGAGCCATCGGCAGAAACATCCATGCTATAGACGGTATCGTTCGTGACAATAGAAGTGCGAACACGGGTATTCATATTGATGCGGTCAATACCCGAGGCAGGCGTTCGAACAAAAATATCGCCTGAACCGGGTGCAAATGCACTCACGGAAAATGTAACATCGGCGTTTGGAATAGACCACAAGGAATCTCCCTGGGCATCGTAGATATTCGCATGGTCGTAAACGATACTGTCGATGACTCCGATCGAATCGAGAATGGTGAGCGCGTACTCGTCGTTATTGAGCCACAACGCACGATTGCTTATCACATTGAGGCGAGTCAGTTGCGGTTGGGCAGTGGGCGTAGAAGTTGTAAGCCCATACGTATAAAGAATAATGTATCCATAACCTGCCGGGGTTGGGGTCGATAGCGCATATTTTCCGTCGGGAGAAACACCGAAGAGCGCGGTGGATTGAATAAGATCCGTTATATTCCCGCCCGCGATAGGAAGGCTGTAAATATCCGTACCGAATTGCGTGATCGCTGTGCTTCCATCCGAGGAAACATACACGACCGGCGCGTTCCAATACGTCCCCCCGTTAGACACATTGTATGGAGCGGTGCCGGATGGATTCATTGCTGTGCCGATCGAGCCGTTGCTGCTCACTTGAAAAAGATTTTGGCTCTCGGCTGTATTGCCGTAGTCATCTTCTGTTAGCTGATCGATGAATGCAACCATGCCGGACGATTCATTCGGTAGCCACATCACATTATCCACCTCCTGCGATATCGTCGTGGTCGCGGAAGTGGTGCATCCGGATAAGAATATCCCGAGCGCAGCTACGCCCACAATAAGAGGGGCAGCTACGCCCGCGAAAAGAAGCAATGACCTGTATGGAGGATTTAGCATTTCCTGAATAACACATGAAATGCCGAGTTGACGCCCACCATTCGAATGTTTTTCGTATCTTTGTAATTCTTTAATGGTATTGCGTAATTCTTTTATGGTACTCCTTTTATGCACGCAATTATTCCGGTAGCAGGTTTCGGCACACGGCTCCGGCCGCATACATACAGCCTTCCTAAAGTGCTGCTGAATGTGGCCGGCAAGCCTATTCTCGCACACATCCTCGACCAAATTATCGCCGATGGCGTCACCAGCACAACGATCATCGTTGGCTATCTTGGCGATGCCGTGCGGGAATTCATGCACAAGCGGTACCCAAAGTTGCCGGCGCATTTTATCGAACAAACGGAATTGCTCGGCCTCGGTCACGCAATTTGGATGGCCCGCGAGGATATTCCCTCCGATGGCGCACCGCTTTTCATCGTGCTTGGCGATACCATTTTCGATGTTGATCTGAAATCCGTTTTTTCGAAAAAGCAAAGCGCGCTTGGTGTATTTCACGTTGACGATCCGCGCCGGTTTGGCGTGGTCGAGTCAGAAAATGGCATTGCCACACGCCTCGTGGAAAAACCGGAGCATCCGAAAAGCAATTGGATGATCGCGGGGCTTTATTATTTCCAGAATCCGCCGCTGCTGCGCCAGTGTCTGGAAGAACTCGTTGCCAAAAATAAGCGCACGAAAAATGAATATCAATTAACGGATGCACTCCAAATGATGATCGAGCGCGGGGAGAAATTCGCAACATTCCCACTCGAAGGCTGGTACGATTGCGGCAAACCCGAAACGCTTCTCAGCACGAACCGCGCGTTACTCGATAAAAAATCGCAAAGCCGCGTGCTTTCGCATACCGTCGTTCGGGAACCTGTTTTTATTGCAGAAACTGCCGATGTGGAGAATGCGATCCTGGGCCCATACGCCACGATCGGAGCGGGAACGCGCGTGAGAAATGCGATCATTCACGATAGTATCATCGGCGATGAGGCACATGTCGAGAATATCATACTCCATGGCAGCATTGTCGGAAATAATGCACGGGTGCATGGCAGTATGCGTCAGATCAATGTCGGAGATTCTTCCGAGGTGAAACTTGGTTAGCATAACAATCGATCATTTTTTCTCATCATGACCACTCCACGTAAGTTTTTCGATTTCGCCGAATTCCGCGAGCATGTGCTTTCGCTGTATCTCGGATATTACCCAACCACCGCTTCGGTGCTGGGGCTGCATGAGTATGACAGCCTCGTGGAAGATTACAGCGCGCCGCGCCGGGAAGAATATCTCTACGATATTCGCTGTGCCCTCACCATTCTGGAACGCGATTTTTTCGGAGCGTCCGCCGCGCATGTGCCCTCGGACGATCTCACCCGCTTCGAATGCCGCATGATCGAATGGAAATTGCGCGATGAAATTTTCCGGCTGACCGAACTGAAAGAATACGAGTGGAACCCGATGTCCTATAGCGGCCAGTTGGAACTTACCCATCTGATCGAACGGGATTTTGCCCCGCTGACCGAACGGATGCGTTCCGTACTGGCGCGGCTCAGAGCGTTCCCACGCATACTGGCTGTAGCGCGGCAAAACCTTGGCTCTAAATTGGATCGAACTATTGTCGAGACGGGGATCGAATCCTTGGAAGGAATTCTGCAATATCTCGATCAATTGCCCGCGAAATATGAAGGCAAAATAGAAGACCCCGCGCTTGCGCTGGATCTGAACGATGCCGTTGCAAGCGCGCGGCTTGCGGTTTCGAGCTTCCTCGAAGCAGTCCGCACGGTCGTACTGCCACATGCGATGTACGATTCGTTCCGGCTCGGCAAAGACTTGTTCGAGCGCTTCGTTCACTCTTCCGAACTGGTGGATGATACTCTCGAAACCCTTTTAGATAAAGGCCGCCGCGAAATGGACCGGCTGACGCTGGAACTCTACCGCGCCAGTGAGGAACTCGATTCCAAACTCACGCCGCGCGAGGCGTTTCACACCTACATCGAAAGCGAGCATTTCAGCGAGCAGACGATTCTTTCGCAAACCGAAAGTATGCTCGAACGCATTCGGACGTTCATTATTCAGAATAATATCGTTGCGATACCATCGGAAATTCGGTGTACCGTGCGCGAAACGCCGGCGCACATGCGATGGGCCTTCGCAGCAATGGATAGTCCCGGCGCATTCGAGAAAGTTGCGACCGAAGCTTTTTATTACGTCACGCTGCCTGAAGCATCGTGGGACGAAACGAAACGCAAGGAATTTTTGCACGGACTGAACCGCTCCATTCTCGAAATTATTTCGATCCACGAAGCGTACCCCGGACATTACGTGCATTTTCTTCACATTCAAAAATCGCAGAGCAAGATCGGAAAAAGTTTTATGTCGTATGCCTTCATCGAAGGCTGGGCGCATTACACCGAAGAAATGATGCTGGAACAGGGATGGGGTTCCGGCGACGCGCGTATTCGCATGGCCTATATTCAGGAGGCGTTGATCCGCGTTGCGCGGTATATTGCAGCGATAGAACTTCACTCCCGCACGATGACGCTTGCTGAAGCGCAGCACATGTTCGAAGAAAAAGCGCTCCTGCGTCCGCACGCTGCCAAGCGCGAAGCCGAACGCGGCGTGTTCGACCCCGGATATTTATTCTATCTGCTCGGCAAAATGCAGATCAAGGAACTCCGCGCCAAACAGCAGCGCGCCGAAGGCGAAGATTTCTCCCTCTTCGAGTTCCACAACCAATTGCTCTCCCACGGCTCCCCGCCGGTGAAGATCGTGGGAGAGATGATGGAAGGGTAGAACACCACAAAATCAACATTCGATTTTATAAAACTCGTTATGTAACGGTTTCGAAAGGAGTTCCTGAAGTTGTGGCAGAGCAGGTTCTATATCTTCCCACATATTTCCTCGGGTATTTAGAATCACGACTGGCAGAGGCAATCGCGGTGGATTATGTTGATACTCGATATTTTTGTCGGAGGTAACAAACACATCGTAAGTACTTCCAGCGCGACCAAGGAGTTCTCCATTCCTTAGGCCACCTAATCCGGCACGTGGAACGGTTTGCACGACGTGACCTGGCAAATGCTCACCTACTGTGGCATGCACACATTCGTCAAGCAGAATGCGCATGAACGGATTCTTCAATCATCATTGCTGCTTCTTCGAGCGCCTTCATCGCCAAATCTTTGGTGACCGAAGGATAATCGCGGGCAAACTGCTCGATCGTCGAGCCACGTTCGAGGTATTGCATTAAATACCCGAACGGAACGCGCGAACCGGCAAATACCGGAGTACCGCCGAGCGTACCCGAATCGGAAACAATATAACGTGATGGTGCAGTCATAGCTTCAAAACTGTCCGAAATGGAAAGGAGTTCGGCATTGGGCGAGTCAAATTCCTTCGGCTATTATTTACCGATTGATTTCCACTTTTGCCGACTCATTCCCCTCTCGCAGAAAATACATTCCCGGTTCGAGGCTCGAGACATCCAGTGTGGTGGTTGCACCATCCGTAAGGGCACTCATCCGCTCCCGGCCCATGAGATCGAAGAGATGAACTTCTCCGGCTTGTTCGCCGATGATTTGTAGAATGCTCGATGCGGGATTGGGGAATACGCTGAGAGTGGCGGGGAAAGGTTCCGGTTCCGGCACGCCCGCTGCCACTCCAGTATCTTCTTCCCAAAGGCCACCAGATGCGCGTATGCCAGTGGCATAGGAAGTCATGCCCGAAAAAGCTTTACCATGAAATAAACAAACAGGCCCATCTGGCTGGCGAACATTACTTAAATTCCATGTTATGCCTTCATCGGTCGAAACGAAAATTCCAGAATCGGAAGGAATATAGAGACGAGAAAGATCGCCATACATTGATCCTGTCTCAAATGGTGCTATTTCAGTAAATGTTGAAGTATCATAGCTGAATGGGAACGAGTATAATTCCCGCCACGTTTTACCATAATCATCGCTTCTATAGACATTAGTTTGATAAAGTCCGACGGAACCGTTGGCAAAACATGTCGGAGTTCCTGGTATTGCAAGAGGCAGCCAGCAACTAAAGGGCGTATTAGCTAACGACCAGGTTATCCCAGCATCCGTTGTGCGGAGAATCCCGCTAATGGTATCCTCCTTCTTTGTGGTAGTATCAGGATAACTAATAACGGAAAGGACGCCTACCGAATCGTTCGAAAACGCAAAAAAACCATACTGGCCGACGTTAGTAGTTGCCCATGTGTTTCCTAAGTCAGTGGAGACAGCCATGGAGTCTGTAAAGAGTCCACTTACCAGAAGCCTGTTGCTTGCTGCACAGTAATGAATGTCGTTCGCACCATATTCCGGGGGTATTGGAAGTGGAGACACTTCATTCCAGCTATCGCCACCATTCGTTGTTTTATAAACGGTGCAATTAGAATATAAAAACCATCCTGTCATACTGTCTTTAAACACAATGTCTTGCACATCAGCACCAGCATAATCAGGTGCATCATAGGCCCAGCATTTAGTCCAACTATTTCCACCGTCTGTTGTTTTCCAAAGCTCCGGTTCCGTCCCTACAAAACCGACTCTTGGTGGCCCGGGATGATCGAGAAATGTAATATTAGTAATACCCTCGCTAAGCCCGGAACTAGAGTCTATAAAATCATGGATGTGCCTCCATTGTGCAGGACATGGACTGCTTGAAAGAGCAATGAGGAGAATAAATAGTAATTTTTGCATCGACTTCTCCAGAATTAAATTCCCGAAACGACTACAAAGCCGTTCCGGGAAATTAGTGATTAATACACGGTATAACCTAACGTGGATGAGTAGCTTCCAACTGTAACGCGGACGTGCTTCATTACTTATTCCTTAACCACTTTCAACGTTATCGCATCCCCCACATCCGTTGTAATGCGGAGATAATACGTTCCCGCTGGTAAATTGGGCGCGGGGATGGTGGCATTGTGATCGCCGGGTTGTTCTAATTGGTATTTCGCGTTAGCGATGGGAACCGTTCTTCCTAATACGTCCCTTAGTTCCATCGTAACCAGCGCCTCGCGGCCCATTTGGTAGGAAATGTCTATCTCGTTATTGTTCACGGGATTTTCGATAAGCTGCGCGGAGAGCAGAGCTTGCGAAGTGATTGGCGAACTTGCCCCAACCGAAGAGGCATATTGAGGCCCAAGAAGAATTTCAAGGCTATCTTGAAATAGTGTAGGAACCGCTGTATCGGTAAATGGATGCGCAAGCGTATCTTCCCCTATGGAATCGGGCCAGAGATAAACGCCACTTTGGCCGAGCGAGTCTTCATGCACTTCGAATGCATACTTCAGCGAATCCAGCCAAATTGTATGCCTATTTTGGATTGCCGCATTGAGCGTCTCCTGAAAATATGACGCAAGTACGGGACATTTCCCACTTTGTAAAATGTATTGACAAATTACCTCGAGGGTTTGATTGTCTGGTGCCGCGGAAAGCATATCGTTCACATCGTTACAATACCAATTTGTGTCGGGGTTGTAATAGAGGACTTTCTTCAACCATGACATGAAGTCCGGATAGCGGCCAATTCCCCCTTGAGTCCAGCCCGAAAATGCAGCATTTACTTCAGCAAACCCTTGCCATGATATAACTCCGCTATTATACTTATTTCCAACATAAAAAGGACATTGCTCCATAAAAAGGCGAAGAGTATCATAGCTCTGCTCCATTTGTCCGTCTTGCAGATCATCATAGCCGATTGTAAAAAGGCTATCGCAATGCGACATGGATGTATCGCCCGATTGCGCGTTGGCACGATAACCGACGAGCAAGAAAAGAGCTATGAGTAAAGCAGACGAAATTTTTATCATTGAATCACCACTTTCATAAAATACTCGAACCCATTGACAAAATCTAAACTAAGATAATCTGAAAAATTAGAACGTTTTGCGAATGAAGGTGGTTCCACATTCTCGTATATGCTTGGTTTCAACCCGGTCTTGAATCTTGCACCTGACTACGCAGGCGTAATAACCAGATCACCGTGCAGCTAAGATTGTGGCCTGCCGGGAAGCGCTGCTTCCCGGAAACTGGCATGAAAGCAGCGCTTCCATGCACACGGCACAATGATTTGTGTGGAGGGAAGCGCTGCTTCCCTCACCCCTCCCCTATTCGAAACCCTGGAGATCGGGACTAAGATAGGTGTGCGGATAATCTCGCCACTGTTTGCACAAACCCGCTTTCACCGGATTCATCAGCACATACCAGATCACATGGCCGAACCGTCCCTCGCGAACGACGTGATCGTAACCCTCATGCAGCCAGAAATCGCCGTGACGCTCGAGAACTTTATTGCAAGCGACCGCCGTGAACGATTTCATCTGCTGAAGCACGCGATCTAATGGCACATCTCCCGTCAGCGTGACGACCATGTGAACATGGTTAGACATGATCGTGTAAGCGTGAAGATCGTACTGGGATCCATCGCGATGCTGGATCGCTTCCTTGACGATCGCGGCAATTCTTTCCTCTCGTAACCAATGCGGGCCGGATTTGACGGTATTGAGAATGCGGTCATACTCCATGAACTTCCGCTTGAGAAGAAGCATCCCAAGCTGCTGCTCATCCACCGGAATCGAACCGGCAAGCCGAAAGGTCAGAAAATAGGGACGGTCATTCGGAAGAAAGTGAGGCAGATTTTGCTGGTAAAAAGGTTTTGTTTCTCTCAAGAGATCAAAGTTACGACATTTTACGGGGGCGGTGTCATGGAAGCACCTTTTGCCGTGTGCCGGGAAGCGCTGCTTCCCGGAAACTGGCATGGAAGCAGCGCTTCCATGCACACGGCACTTTGGTTGTAAATTTTCACTTTTTTTCAGGAAACGCTTGCATTCGGTTTTGGAATTGCGACTCAGAAAATCTCAACCATTGATTCTCCATCATCGAGCATCCTTTGTGCAGCAGGCATAGCGCTCCGGAGCAAACTGCAGAGATGTTCGTTCGAAGTGTTGCCACATGTGATCCATAGAATGCGCGGCGGTGGACCGAAGCGTTCGAGGAGATTGCAAAAATCCTGATCTTTCGTCATCACGACGGCATTGGCCTCCCGCGCTTCGATGAATATTTGCTCGTCCTTTGCATCTCGAAGTCCGAGGCTGCGCAGAGCAATTGCATTTATGCCAAGTTCGGATTCGAGGAATTTCGCAATATCTGGCGAGAGTTGCGCGTCGATCCAGATGGTCATAGCTGCTCAGGCAGTCAGCATCGGGTGATCGATGCGATTACTCGCGAAGGTCAAACAGGCCTGAAGGTCTTCGAAGTCGAGATCGGGCATTTCTGCGAGTATCTGCTGGGACGATAGTCCGGCGGCAAAGAGATCGAGGACATCGCTGACACGAATTCGCATTCCGCGCACGCATGGACGTCCGCCGCATTGTTCGGGGTCAATAGTGATCCTTCTAAGGATAGTGGTCATGCGAATAAGAGAATGAATCATGGGAAAGAATAGTGCCCGTTCTGATTTACATCACACAATGTGATTAGATCGTTTCCATTTTTGCCGTAGGCACGCCTTGTGTAGGACTAAATATTTTTCATTTATTTTCACGAAACGCTTGCTTTCCACTTTTTTATGTTGTATCTTGCGGTTGCTTTGATGGGCACCTGTCCGGGGAAAAGATGAAAGCCGCATCGCCGACGATGCTGGAAGTATGAAAGATGAAACGGGGAGGGTGCAAATGTTCATTGAAAATCGGGACGGCTGTAGTTTTCGATATGAACGAGTTCTGCGTGAAAGCATTTTGTGGATAACTTTTTCAACAAATGGCGAAACTGGCTCAGAATCGAGTGGCATCGGGAACTCTGAAAGAAAGAAAAAAAGCACCTATTTCTTGAAGAATGGTAATAAGGCTCTTGCGTGTAGGATAATGAATGACAAATTTGAAATGGAGTCGTTTTGGGCATCGTCGCACTCTTTCCATGCGGCGGTAGTTAAAGGGTTTCCACCTATTTATCTATTCGTGACACAACGCCTCCATTATCTCTTAGCCGCGCTCTCGGTTCTTGCACTCTCGGTTTTAGCCAGCAGTTGCGGGTCGAGCAGCGATGAACTGACGAAAACCCCGCCGCGTACCTCGGCAGATCAGCAATTCGCCGACGCCAAAGCGGCGTATTTGAAAGAAGATTATCCCGAAGCGATTCGGCTGTTTGAGGCAGTGCGGCTGCAAGCTCCGGCCTCGCCGATCGCTGCGGAAGCAACGTATATGGAAGCGATGTCGAGGTATAACGAGGATCTGTATGCCGGCTCGGCTGTTGATTTTCGGTCGGTGCGAAGGAACTACCCGAATTCGCCGTATGCGGCGCGGGCGCAGTTTATGGTCGGCGAAAGCTACTATCAGCTATCGCCCCGCCCGGAACTCGACCAAACTTACACGCTGCTCGCGTTGACGGAATTTCAAAATTTTCTGCATGATTTTCCAGGAACGGCCAATCCCCCATCGCCCGCTTCGGGCACTACTGCTCCGGCAGCCCCCACTTCCTCGCTTGCCGATACCGCTCAAGCCAGGATACTGGAAATCCGTAAGAAACTGGCAACGAAATATTTTTTATCTGCTCAACTTTACGATAAACTGGAAGATTTCAAATCGGCAGCGGTGTATTATCAACGCGTACTCGATAATTATTATGACACTCCGCCAGCCGTGGAATCGGAACTGCGGGTCGCAGAAATAAGTACCAATCGCAACAAACTGGATGACGCCCGAAAAGCGCTGGATGCTTTCGATACTAAATATTTGCAATCCGCAACCACCGAGGAACGCCAGCGCGCGTTAACACTACATACAAAGCTCGACCAAAACCCCTAACGATGGCAACGCAAAACTCAGCACGCCCACTTAAAACGCCCTCGGCTTCCGCAGTGGAGCTGACGGAACTCGTGCTGCCGAACGACACCAATCAGCTTGGGAACCTGCTCGGCGGTCGCCTGATGCATTGGGTGGATATTGCAGCGGCTCTGGCGGCACAGCGACACTCGAACCGCATTTCCGTGACCGCCAGCGTGGATGAAATGAGTTTTCTGCTTCCGGTAAAACTTGGGCAGGTCGTGAGGTTGCGGGCCAGTGTGAATTGAGCATTCCATACCTCGATGGAAGTAGGCGTACATGCGGATGTGGAAGATTTTCGCACCGGAGATATTAGGCATGTCAGTTCGGCCTATCTCACGTTCGTGGCGCTCGATGAATTCGGTCACGCAGCCAAAGTTCCAGAACTTCATCCAGAAACCCCGGAAGAACAACAGCGATTTGAAGAAGCCCAGGCGCGGCGCGAACACCGTTTGAAAATGCGTGAAGAAAGCGCCAAATTAGAAAAGCGGTGACGCATGGAATCGCTCACGATCATTGCGGATGGCATCGAAAAGCGGTTCTCGCAGCGTCCGGTTTTTACGCGAGTGTCGTTCGTAGCAAAGGCATCTGAAATTATTGCGATCACAGGGCCGAATGGCGCAGGTAAAAGTACTTTGTTGAAGATCATCGCGAATGTGCTTTCGCCGACGAAAGGCTCGCAAGTTTGGCAGAATGGTAACGGGAAACTCGACCACGATGGAATCCGCATTAGAATGGGTTTTTCAGCACCGTATTTGGAACTCTATGATGAGTTGACGGCTGTGGAACATGTGGAATTCGTTGCGGCTATGAAAGGAATATCACTGACAGCGAATGCAGCTCTGGAATTACTCGAAGCATTCGGCCTCGATCCAACTATTGCGAAAAGCGAGCGGAGGCTTCGCGCCTATAGTTCCGGCATGAAGCAGCGTGTCCGATCTGCTATGGCGTTTGCCTGCTCCCCTTCTGTACTTCTTCTGGACGAACCGACCTCTAATTTAGATGATGCAGGAACGGCAACGATGCTATCGAAAGCGACCCAAGCGGCCGCAAATGGAGCTATCGTTTTTATTGCCACGAACGACGAACGGGAACGCGCTATTGCCCACCGTGAAATTCGTATCGAACCGACCTGAGATTTCGTGAAATTCACGCTGGAGAAGACCGACGTTATATCGAAAGCGCGTGCTGGCGTGATCCGAACTGCGCATGGCACAATCGAAACACCAGCGTTTATGCCCGTCGGCACGAACGCAACGGTGAAAGCGCTCTCAGCACGAGATGTATGGGAAACTGGCGCAAGGATGGTTCTGGCGAATGCCTATCATCTTTATCTGCGTCCGGGAACGGAAGTAATTGCAGACGCAGGTGGCATTCACCAATTTGCAAATTGGGATGGAAGTGTTCTGACAGATTCTGGTGGCTATCAAGTGTATTCGCTGGCCGATCTGCGTAAAACCACGGATGATGGAGTCCACTTTAAAAGCCATCTGGATGGATCGGCTCATTTTTTCACTCCAGAAAAAGTGATTGACATCGAACGTGCCATTGGGCCGGATATAATGATGGCCTTCGATGAGTGCCCGCCCTCAAATGCAGAGCGGGAGATCGTTGAGCAAGCGGTGAAACGAACGGTCGCATGGGCTGGGCGTTGCCTGAACCGATTATCTGGAACCAATGCTCTGCATGGATATGAACAATCACTTTTCCTTATTGTGCAAGGCGGCACGCACCGCGATCTTCGCGAATCCTGCACAGAAGCATTGGTTGCCATGAACGCGGAAGGCTATGCCATCGGCGGCCTTGCTGTTGGCGAGCCGAATGAGGTGATGTATGAAGTGACCGATTGGACAACGGATATTCTCCCGCCAGAAAAACCACGATATTTGATGGGAGTAGGAACTCCAGCAGACATTCTTGAATCTATAGCGCGCGGTATTGATATGTTCGATTGCGTGCTGCCAACCCGCAATGCCCGCAATGGCCAGCTATTCACGCGAGGGGGAAAAGTTAACATGCGTAACGCAAAATGGAAAAATGATTTCAGTATGATCGATCCCGAAACGAATTCCTATGCATCACAGAGTTTTTCGAAAGCGTATCTGGCCCATCTATTCAATGCGAACGAAATATTAGGACTGACGCTGGCTACGATGCATAATGTTGCATTCTATGAACAACTTGTCCGCGAAGCAAGGGAGAACATAGTGGATGGGACTTTTATAGAATGGAAAGCAAGCGTTCTTGAACGTTTAATCCAAGTTCAGAAAACGTCTGACTGAAATCGCTGAAGTCGCTCGACACATCGTTCCATCTCGGTGATCTGCATTAGTTCCGACCGCACTTTTGCGCCGCCATGTAACTCGCGCAAATAGCCGGCATAGTGCTTCCGAAAGGCGAACACGCCGCGCTGCTCGCCACGCACTTCGCAGGAATGACGTAAATGCCGAACGCAAAGTTCGACGCGCTCGGCGAGCGTTGGCTGCGAATACGTTCCCGTAGCGCGAAGCTCCAAGATCTGCTTAAAGATAAATGGATTTGTGATGGCTCCGCGCGCGATCATGACCCCATCGCAGCCGGTTTCGCGGAAGGCGCGTTCGGCGTCTTCGGGAGTCTTGACATCGCCATTGAGGAAAACAGGGATCGAGACTACTTGCTTGATCTTGGGAATCCACGACCAATCCGCCTCGCCATTATGCCCTTGCGCGCGGGTACGGCAATGGATGGTCAGCGCTTGCGCACCAGCTTGCTCGAGCATCGGCGCGATCTCGAGAATACTAATGGAATTGTGATCCCAACCAAGCCGCGTCTTCACAGTAACGGGAAGTTTCACTGCCTCGACGACGGCCCGGACCATCCGCTCCATGCGCGGAGGGTCTTTTAGCAGCCCTGCACCGGCACCGTGTCCGACCACATTTTTCACCCAGCATCCACAATTGATATCGATAAAATCAGGCGCAGCTTCTTCCGAAATGATGGCAGCTTCGCGCATTACGTCCGGATCCCCGCCATAGATCTGTATCGCCACCGGCCGCTCCTCTGGCATCGTAACAAGCTTTTTCACCGATTTTGCGGCCTGCCGAATGAGCGCCTCGCTCGAAATGAACTCGGTATAAACAGCGCTGGCTCCGAGCTGACGCATCAGCAGCCGGAACGATACATCCGTCACGTCCTCCATAGGCGCGAGCAGAAGCAGCTTTTCTCCGAGTGTTAGATTCCCAAGTTTGACCATTGCCTGGGCCATAACCCCATTGCATCACTTTAGTTTCACCATTGGACAGGGAATCGCCACCTAAATTTCGCACTACGGTAACTCCTATGAGGATTCTCACGTTATGAACTCTTCAAATTCTTTCCGGTCAGCGGGTGGAATCTATTATTTATTATTCATACATTTCGGATGCATCGTTTCTACCTTGTTCTTTTCTGTTTATTCGTATCAGCTTCTCACCTTCTTGCTCAAACATCCGAGATGAGCGATCATCCGCTCTGGATGCGCTATCCTGCCATTTCGCCGGATGGAAATACTATCGCCTTCGAATATCAAGGCGATATTTACACGGTGCCGAGTTCTGGGGGCCGCGCAACGGCGATCGTGTCGCATATCGCTTATGATTTCAATCCTGTCTGGTCGCCGGATGGCAAATGGATCGCGTACGCCAGCGACCGCAACGGTAATTTCGATGTCTTTATTGTTCCATCGACCGGCGGATTCTCGAAACAGCTTACCTTTCACACGGCGAATGAGATCCCGACGTGTTTCTCTCCTAATGGAGATTCGGTGCTTTTTTCTTCGGCGCGTATGAACGATGCGCTTGACGCGCAGTTCCCAGTCGGTGTACTGCCACAGCTTTACGAAGTATCGGTGAATGGAGGGTTGCCGAGGCAGCTTCTGACCACCCCGGCAATCCATGCTCAACTGGATAAAAGCGGAACGCGCATTCTGTATGAAGATCTCAAGGGCTATGAAAACCAATGGCGCAAACACGAGCAGGCTTCGATCGCGCGCGATGTCTGGGTCTATGACAGGAAAACGAACTTGCACACTAAATTGACAACCTTCGTCGGCGAGGATCGAAATCCGGTATGGTCGCCGGATGAATCGGATATCTATTTTTTATCGGAGCAGAGCGGGTCGTTCAATATCTGGAAGTTCCCAATCGCGCATCCGGAGCAAGCTACGCAAGTTACTGCATTTGAAAAGAATCCGGTGCGATTCTTGAGCATCGCGCAAACGGGTACGATGGCATTCAGCTTTAATGGGGAAATCTATATTATTCCTGCAGGTGCAACCACTCCGGGAAAAGTCTCCATTCAGATCGTTCCGACCGAAAAATCGAATCCGGACCGTTTTGCCACGCTGACCTCCGGCGCGACCGAGTTCGCTGTTTCGCCCAATGGAAAAGAATTTGCGTTTATTGTGCGTGGCGATATTTTTGTGGCTTCGATGGATTACGATGTCACCAAACGTATCACGAACACGCCGGAGCAGGAACGCAGCGTAAGCTTCAGCCCGGACGGTCGCTCCTTGATCTATGCCAGCGAGCGTGGCGATAGCGTAGGAAATCACGAAAGCTGGAAAATCTATCAGACGACCATCGAACACAAAGACGAACCGTATTTCTATGCCTCGACCACCCTGAAGGAAGAGCCAATTGTTGCCACTGACAACGAAACATACCAACCGCATTATTCTCCCGATGGGAAGGAAGTTGCATATCTCGAAGACCGAACAAATCTTAAGGTTCTCAATTTAAAGACGCGAGAGATCCGAACCATCATGGATTCCACGCACAACTATTCGTACACCGATGGCGACCAGTGGTATCAATGGTCGCCGGATGGCAAATGGTTTTTAGTGCAGTTCCTAGATCACGGCCGTTGGTCCAATGAAGTGGGACTGATCGATGCCGAAGGAACAGAACCGATCGTCAACCTGACAAATAGTGGTTATGATAATTCACACCCCATGTGGTCGGCAGATGGAAAAATGATCTATTGGTTCACAGACCGTGAGGGCTTGCACAATGAAGCGAACAATTACGGTGAGGCCGATGTGTATGGCATGTTTCTCACGCAGGCCGCATACGACCGGTTCCAGATGACGCCTGAACAATACGCGCTTGCCAAGCAGGAAGAAGAAGAAAAAGATACCACAAAAAAGAAGAATGAGGAGAGAAAAGAGTCCAAAGATTCTGGCGGAGTCAAAATGCCGATCCCTCCGATCACCGTTGACTTGAAAAATATCGAAGACCGCACCGCACGGCTCACAATTAACTCCTCGCGTATGTCCGATGCCGTGCTTTCCCATGACGGTGATCGCCTTTATTATCTCACAAGCTACCCGAAAGGCAGCGCGTTGTGGGTGCATATTTTTCGGGATGGCGTAACGAAAATGCTGACCAAGCTCAATGCGCCAGGCGGCGATCTTGTCATGGACGAGAGCGGCAAAAACCTGTATGTGCTCGATAACGGTAACATCACCCGAATTGACACGAGCAATGGCAATGAAAAACATATCGGATACAAAGCCGGAATGGAGATCAACAGCCCGGAAGAACGCGCGTATATGTTCGAGCATGTCTGGCGGCAAGCACTGGAAAAATTCTATGTCGAGAACATGAACGGAGTCGATTGGAAATTTTACAAGAAGAATTACGAACAATTCCTTCCTTACATTAACAATAATTACGATTTCGCCGAAATGTTGAGCGAGATGCTGGGAGAACTCAATGCGTCTCACACAGGCTCCGGGTACCGCCCGCCGAATCCGGAACAGAATGCTACGGCTTCGCTCGGAGCGTTCTTCGATAATAATTATACCGGCAAAGGTATTCGTGTCGAGGAAGTGATCGAAAAGGGACCGCTCGACGTTTCGAAGTCCAAGATCAAAGCAGGAACTGTTATCCTGAAGATCGACGGCAACGAGATCACACCTGCCACCGATTACAATGTGTATCTAAACCGTCAGGCTGGCAAACCGACCCTTCTTTCGCTTTACAATCCAGCGGACGGCTCTAATTGGGAGGAAACGGTCACTCCAATTACGCAGGAAGAGCAGAACGAACTGCTTTATGAGCGATGGATAAAGTCTCGAAGATTGGAAGTCGATAGTCTTTCGCATGGAACGATCGGGTATGTGGATGTCCGCAGCATGGGCGATGACAGTTACCGTCATGCATTCTCCGAATTGTTCGGACGCGAATATGCGAAAAAAGCAGTGATCGTCGATACTCGGTTCAATGGCGGCGGCTGGCTGCACGATGAGCTTGCCACCATGCTGAGCGGGAAGGAATATGTGAAGTTCGTTCCGCGCCATCAGGAATTAGGGATCGAGCCGGCGAATAAGTGGACGAAACCCTCGGTGATCCTCGTCGGAGAAAGTAATTATAGCGATGCATCCTTCTTTCCTTATGCGTACCGCGCGCTGGGTATCGGAAAGATCGTCGGTATGCCGGTGCCTGGCACCGCAACGGCGGTCTGGTGGGAAACCTTGCAGGATAATTCCCTCTACTTCGGCATTCCCGAAGTGGGCGTGCTGGATATGAAAGGAAAATATCTCGAAGGCCAGCAATTGGTGCCGGATTATGTCGTCAGCAACGATCCGGGTTCCCTGGCACAAGGACGCGATCTTCAGTTAGAGAAGGCGGTCGAGGTGCTGATGAATAAAGAGTAGATGAATTCAAAAACACAAGCGCCGAATCCCGTAAAGAATTCGGCGCTTTGTAGCGGGGGAGGGATTCGAACCCACGACCTGCGGATTATGATTCCGACGCTCTAACCGACTGAGCTACCCCGCCAACGTGGATGATCGGTCATCCACAGGGAAAAGATGAAGTATGAATTATGAAACCGCATAGGGCTGGTACCCAAACCCTAATCCTCCTTCAAGTGTTGGAGGCGCTGAACGTAATTGCAAAGCAGCGTAGTTCCAAACCCTTCTATGACACCTCCTTCATTGCCATTTCTGGAGCGAAACCCGAAAGAGCCCTCGGCTGAAAAGCCTGCGCCGCTTGTCGTCCTGCTGCATGGCCGGGGCGCCGAGGCAAAAACGATCTTTTCTATTCAGGGCTTACTCGACCCAAGGTTTCAAGTACTGGCGATTACCGCGCCCTATCCATCGTCCATCGGAGGATATGAATGGTTTCACCCAAAAGAAAATGCTGGGGATGAGGAGATCGACGATGCGGAACGATTCGATGATTCCGAAAAGATCTTGACCCATGACATCAATCTCCACATCGAACGGCTGAACGCTAAGAAATCGCCCTTATTCCTTTGGGGATTCAGTCAGGGAGCAGCCATGTCGCTCATTCTTGGATTGCGTGGCACACTGAATGTTACGGGGATTGTTCCCATGTCCGGCTTTCTTCCAAGCCCCATCAGAAAATGGAACCTTTGGAATTCTAATATTCATGTTATCCTTTCGCATGGCTCCAATGATGAAGTGCTGCCGCCGGAAACTTCACTGCGAACAAAAGCTTTTCTGGAATCTATCGGAGTTCACGCGGAATATTATGGGTACAAAGGCCCGCATAAAATGTCGTTAAATGCTATTGCGCATATCAATAACTGGATGCTGCAATTGGCAGGATTGGAATCCGAGCACGCATGACCGAAAAGCACGCTTACGATTTCGATTTGCGGCTGGACGACCCCGTCAGCACACACGCGCTGCAATTCCGAATGATTCCAGAAGGCACGCGTGTGCTCGATTTCGGGTGCCATACCGGTATTCTCGGGGAAGCATTGTGTATTCGGAAACATTGCATCGTGACCGGAATCGATAATGATGCGGATGCGCTCGAAGCGGCCAAAACGCGATTGAATGACGTTCTGCAACTCGATCTTGAAGAACCGGGATGGGCAAACAAACTCGTTCAAGCTCGCAAAACCGGTTTTGATCTTCTTTTATTTGGAGACGTGATCGAGCATACGCGCGACCCACTCAGCATTCTCGAAGAAGCACAACCCCTGCTGGCTCCGAAGGGGCAGATCATCGTAAGTCTTCCGAATATCGCAAATCTTCGTATTCGGTTCGGTCTGCTCCGAGGGAAATTCGATTATGCAGATTCCGGAATACTCGACCGCACACACTTGCGGTTTTTTACTATCAAATCCGCTCGCGAACTGGTGCGACAAGCGGGCTACAGAATCACCCTGGAAAGCTACTCTGGCTATTCGATGCCCCGCTGGCTGATTGATCTTTTCCCAAGCCTTTTTGCGGTCAATATTATCATGGCCGCCGTCCCAGCCAGCGCGCCTTAAGAAGATCAATTGCAAGGATACGGATTTCGTATGGAACGGAGCGTGCTCCGGCAGGATTCATATAAACGGTGAGTTCGGCACAAAACGAAATGAAGCCATTCGAACGCGCACGCGCAAGTCTGTCGCGAGCGATAACTCGCGCGTGGGTCTCTATCCGTACAGCAAAGGACCGATGGATCCCTAACCCACCGCGGCGTTTTCGAAGCTTTATTATTGCCTTTGCCATCCTTTCCATTGTCACCGGAGGAGCAGATTGGCTCTTCGTAAATTTCGGCCTCGATCGAAGCGAAAGTGCCTGGAGCGTTTCCGAGGTAGCCACACAGGCTGGGAACCGCTTGAAAGCCATTGCCACAACACTCGATACCGCTCGCGAGCGGCTCGCACGCGATCCGGCGATCCATACGGCCTTCGCAAGCAATAATACAGGAAAGCTTTTCTCGATCCTCCATGATCGCGAGCGCGAGTTTGCTTCCCAGCTTCCTGACAGCACGCTTTACTTTAACACGATAGAAGGGCCGCAGGCTGCCAACCGGGGATACGCCGTTTACTCCGGTGAAGGTAGATTGCTTGCTTGGAATTCTCCGCTTGCTGCCACATTCGGGCTCGACACAGTGCTCAGCGGAGCAATGCTACTCCCAACTCGCGACCGTGCAGTGATGCTTGAAAACGGGCCGATTTATGTCTATATTCTATCCATTCGTAAAACAGTTTCGGAGGATGGGCGTACTGAATCCTATATCGCGGCAAAGCAGCAATTAGCAACGAAAGAGCCGATCGGGAGCGACCCTGCTGTCAATTTTTTGGCGGATCTCGCGGCGCGAGCCGGACGTCAGGTTCATGTGACGTTCGGGGGACGTACCGGAACAGCCCGCTCCGATACAAATTGGGTCCGGATGGATCTCCTTGCCGATCCTTCCGATCCTACGAGTTATATTGGAACCCTTTCGATCGGGCGCGCACAACAAGCCGAGTCTTCAATAGAATATGAGGTCATTCATGAGATCTGGATCATAACGTTCACACTCGCGCTACTTTCCGCATTGCTATGGTTCCTGATCGCGATAGCAGAAGTTCCACAGGAGCTAAAACCGGTCAGGGCACGGATGGTGTACTCCCTGATGGCGATGGCAGCACTTTTCCTCACGCGGGTAGTTGTTGCCATGACCGGGACTTTTGCAAACCTGTTCGATCCACAATATCAGAATACTCTGTACTTTGCCTCGCAATGGAGCTTTGGGATCGCGGCAAATCCGCTTGAGCTGTTCATCACGAGTGTTTTCGCGACCGCCTCTGCGATCATGCTTTGGATTATCTGGATGCCGCGTAACCGTCTCGTCCGCAATGAATCGCTCGAACGTCATCTCGAAAAGCGGCAAAAAGATAACCCTTTCGTTCTTCTGTTGCTTGCCGTCGCTTCGGTTCTCATCTGGCAGTTACTGGCCGATGGGCTTAGTCAGACCGTCGAATCTATTATTGCCGATGGTTCTCTACGATATTTAGAAGTGCAGCAGGTCCTTCCCTCTCAAAGCATGCTGATGATGATGCTTTCTTTTTTGGGAATAGGCGTTACCTACCTTTTTGTCTCGGTATTAGTGCTTACGTTCGGGCTTCGCTCTGCGGTACTTCTAACATCCAGCCATCTTTCACTTCGGATGCGAATCGTGTTTGGCTCCTTCTTGTCGATGCTACTGCTTGGGGCATCGGTGGAGCTCTTCGATAATCTTGCGCTTTCGGATACGAGCATGCTTATTCGAACCTCGTTTGCCGTGCTTACTTTTTTGGTTAGCGTATCGATCATTGTGATCGATAGCGTGATCCGAAGGCCAACGGATGAAGATCCATCCTTCCTTTACAAATTACCCCGATCGAGCCGATCGATCCTCTTCATTCTTGCGGTAAGCGCTATGATCATGAGCCCGCTTGTAGCGGACAAACAATTGTTAAGCGATGAGAAAGCCGCCGAACACATCGTAGTCGAAAACGCCGAAGTTTCCACGCCGGAACTTCAGAAAGTAGCAGAACACCTGCTTGACAATGCTCGCGAAAATCTTTCCGAATGGCAAGCAAACGGGCACGATACTGTGGCATTACACGAAAAAGCCTTCCTCATCTGGTTCAAGGGTTTAAGAGAACATCCACTGTGGAATGCAAGCATCGATGTGTATGACGCTAATGGGGCGTTGGAATCGCATTTTGCAACCTTAGGCGCTTCGAATGAGATCGGTCTTATTCGGCCCCTCCTCGATTCGGAATTGATCAGTCTTCGACGAACCGATTCTACGCTTCCCCTGATTCGCATGCTTCCATCCTTTAGTATATCCGGCGCACCTGCGATCGTTGGAGGAATCCGATGTACCGATAGCATTCAGGCCGTGAAACCGGCCGCTTCGAATGGAATGCTTTTCGTCACAATTTCTTTGTGGAGTGAACTTCCCGCCTTCGCAAGCACACGCCCTCGCATTTCTATTCTCCCCGGCACCAACCCATCAACGAACGATGTCTCTTCTCCAACTTTAAATCCAGCGGAGAACGGTGGGTTCATCGTCGCACAGTACCGGCCTAACATGCGGCGGCTCACGAACAGCCCAGCACTTGATGTGCCGATAACCATTCCACCGGCCATACAACGACAACTTCTTCAATCGAAAAATGTTTGGGCTGCCACGGCGATACATGACGACCAGTATCGAACCCTCTATTACCGCGCAACAGCAAAGCCATCGCGCGGCGAATCGCCAACCGTCGTTGCCGTTAGCATTCCAGAGCCAACCTTCTCGCGCACGTTGGAGTTCGCCCTGCGCCTGAATGCGATAGGGCTGCTTTATGGAGTGCTTATCGTCATCATTTTGCTTGTTGCGAGACAGGTTTCTGTGCGCCGCATGCGATTTACGCTGCATTTCCGTGACCGCATTTTTCTCATCGTGTTGGTGATCGCGCTGGTGCCGCTTGTAGTCGTGACGAACGTCACAAGAAATCTCCTTGCAGAACGAGCACACGTCGAAGAGCAAGATCGGCTTGCGCGTGATGCCACGGTGATCCGAGACCGTATGACAAAAACGATCGAACAAGCGGGGTCATCTCTCAACACAACGAATATACAAGCAGAAGTCAATTATTTGTCGGATGTCATTGGCCGCGACTTTAGTCTTTACGATGCCACAGGCAGATTGAAGGCGAGCAGCCGCCCGGAACTTTATGAATCCTCCCTGCTTTCCTCGACCCTCAATTCAAGGGCAGTGCGAGAAGTCGTCTATGGCCAGCGTTCCTTTTTTACCGGCCCGGTTTCGATCGGTTCCCAGATCTATACTGCGGGATACCAACCTGTTACGAGTGCTGATGGCTCCAAACTTCTGGCGGTTCTCTCACTTGCCACCATGGATGAAGAGCCCCGCATCGAAGCGGAAATTGCAAGAACGACAACCTTCATCTATGGCACCTTTGCCGCGCTCGGTCTTATCTTACTGGGTATTGGAGCACTCTTTGCAGCGCGGGTAGCCTCGCCCATTATGGAATTAATACGAGCTACCCAGCGCATTGCGCAAGGCAAGCTCACTACACGAGTTCCGGTGACACGCGAAGATGAGATCGGCGACCTGATGCAAGCCTTCAATACGATGACACACGAGCTGGAACGAAGCCGCGAGATCGTTGCGCAAACGGAACGCGAGCTTGCGTGGAAAGAAATGGCGCGTCAGGTCGCGCACGAGATCAAGAATCCGCTTACGCCGATGAAGCTCTCGGTGCAGCACTTAGAGCATGCACACGATGCCAAGGATCCGAATTTCAATCCTATCTTCCGGCGTGTGATCCGGACCTTGCGGGAGCAGATCGATGTGCTTACGCGCATTGCAACGGAGTTCGCTCATTTTGGTGCGATGCCACGCCGCCGATGGGGCGCGGTGGATATTCGCAAAGTTGCCGACAGCGCCGTTGCGCTCTTCGATGCGGAGCGAAGCCGCATCCGGTTCATCATTGACGTTCCTAAAGATCTGCCGCGCGTACATTCGGATGAAGAGGAACTTCGCCGCGCGTTTGTGAATCTGCTTCGCAATGCTGCACAAGCAATCGAAGGATGGGGCGTGATCGTTATTCATGCGCGAACCGATCAAGGGATGGTCAACATTCGCGTACGCGATACTGGGTTCGGCATGTCCGAAGAAACATTGAAGCGTGTTTTCGATCCCAATTTCTCCACCAAAACGAGCGGCATGGGACTTGGTCTAGCCATTGTGAAAAAGACGATCACTGATATGTCCGGAACCATCCGCGTCGAAAGCACGCCGGGACACGGAACTACCTTTTTTATCGATCTGCCCGCTCGCGCAGATCTGGGCGAGGAAGAGTAAGGAATCAAGCAGCCGAATGAACCATCTATGGTAATTTTAGAGGTTGTGAAAGCAACCGCGCTCAATCAGTATTACTGAAACTATAAACCACCCAATTATAAAGATTACAATTCCCTCGGCTTCCCACCACACGGAGAATTTTCCTTTCCGATGAAACCAGAAAAGAACCGCTATTAGGAACGAGATCGCTAGCGAACCTGCAATAGCAAGAATGTTCTCTAAGAGTTGAATAAACATTGCTCGTTGCCTTGTGGTCAACAATTATTACGACCACCATCCTTGACTTTTTCCAAATGCATCATAAAATTTGATATGCTCTCTTAATAGCAACGATTCGGTATTCTCAGAAATAAGTCGAAGGCTATTTCTACTAGATAGATCACTCATTATTTCGCGCAATCGTCGAGACGGGAATCGTTCCAATTGAAGCTGAGGAAGAGGGAGAACCGAATGAATCTTATCGATCAAGAGATTCTCGGCTTGTTCCATGTTAAAATCGTTTGAAGGGTAGTGTGAAATGATCAATGAATCATTCCACCTGGGTCGCACCGTATTCATTAAGTCTAGGAGAAAAAACTCTAATCTAAAATCTCCTTCCTTATTCCGAACAGCAGCAACAATTCCGAGTAAAATTTCTCCACCATTGGATACAGAAATTAGTCGAATGTCCGAATGCAAATATCTAATTAATTTTCGCTTTCCTACCTTAATAACGTTTCCATTCAACGATGGAATAATTTTGTAATGGGTATCGGAAACTTTTTGTCCATCAATACTTACACTTCCAGCTTGAATCATACGGCGAGCGTCGGAATTTGATGAAGCTAATTGTCTTCCAACTAATATTGTTACAAGTGACCTTTCATCGGGTGAATATTTTATTGCCACATCTATGTCATCCGGAACTTCCTTCTTCACAAACATCGCGGTAAATCGCTCGAAAGCTTCACGCGCGGCATCGTCACCATAAAAGGTGCGGACGATCTCTTGTCCTAATCGCACTTTCAGATCGCGCGGGTTGGTGGATGGATCGACTAATTGCTTTTTGATCAGAGCGAGATCGGGTACGCTCGTCGCAAGCTCGAAATAGCGATAGATCATTGTGTCCGGAATGGACATCGTTTTTCCGAACATCTCATCGGGCGAATCGCTAAAATTTATCGAGTTCCCATAGCTTTTCGACATCTTACGCTCGCCATCGGTGCCTTCGAGGAGCGGCATTGTGAGAATACATTGAGGCTCTGCGCCATAATGACGCTGTAACTCACGCCCCACGAGCAGATTAAATTTCTGGTCGGTGCCGCCAAGCTCTATATCCGCATGGATAGCAACGGAATCCATCCCTTGCGCAAGCGGGTAGAGAAATTCGTGCAGCGAGATTGGCTGCTCCGCATTGAATCGCTCGTGAAAATCGTTCCTTTCGAGCATTTGGCTCACGGTGTAGCTGGCCGCAAGTTTGATGACATCGGCAAACGTCATCGGATTGAGCCACGCAGAATTAAAGAGAACCGTTAGCTTTTCACGATCGAGAATGCTGCTCACCTGTTCTACATACGTTTGGCCGTTCTTCGTAACTTCCTCCATCGAAAGTATAGGTCGCGTTTTCTGGCGTCCCGACGGATCGCCGATCATGGCTGTAAAATCGCCAACGATAAGTGTGGCCTGATGTCCCAAATCCTGAAACGTGCGAAGCTTTCTGAGCACCACGCCATGACCGATATGCAGATCGGGCGTGGAAGGATCGGCGCCAAGTTTTACGATGAGCGACTTAGACTGGGCGCGCGCCCGCTCGATCTTCTTTGCGAGTTCTTCCTCGCTAATGAGATCGACAGCGCCGCGCCGAATGGCGTCCATCTGTTCGTTCAGGGGTGGGAAAGTCATAGAGTACCGAGTAACGTGTAAAGAGTACCGAGTCATTCCATGAGGAGCTATCGGATCTATTCAAACTCCCTTTACCGGACTTTTTCGCGGACTTCGCGTTTTGCATCGCGCTCTTTGATGGCCTGACGTTTATCGTAGGATTTTTTACCTCGCGCAAGACCGATCAGCAATTTTACTTTGCTTCCCTTGAAATACATTTTGAGTGGAACAAGCGTAACCCCGGCATCGCGTAGCTTTATTATCAATTTATCGATCTCTCGACGGTGCGCGAGCAGTTTCCTGCGGCGTTTCTCTCCCATATTAAATTGGTTACCGTGCGAATATGGACCGATATGAACATTATCGAGCCACAGCTCTCCACCTGCAATATGAGCATAGCCATCGGATAGTTGCACATTTCCCAGCCGCAGCGATTTCACCTCCGTACCCACAAGCGACACGCCAACCTCAATATCCTCAAGGATCAAATACTCATGCCGAGCCTTGCGATTCTCCGCGATAGGCTTGACTAATTGCGACTTCGGCTTGCGCTCGATCTCTTTCCGTTCCGGCATAGAAGTCAGGTAACGCCACAATGTTCATAAATGTCCGCATTATCGTGCAAACCATGGTAATTTCCAAAAGGAAAAGCCCCGGAAGTTAAAAACTTGCCGGGGCTTTGAAAAAAAGAATCTTGAATTACTTTAGTTCGAACTGCCATCCACTCGATCGGCCATGGATTTATCAGGGTGTGCAATAACGGAGGCCGTTCCGCTATTAGCTAACAACCGCCGCGCTCCTACGTAATGAGCCGACCAGTAGTCGCTTTCAAGCGAAGCGACCGTCACGCCGCGCGAGCAGGCGGCATTCGCGAAAAGTCCCTCGCCAATGTAGATACCTACATGCGTGATCGGCGCATAACGAGCTGTTTTGAAAAAGACGAGATCGCCAAACTGCAATGCATCTTTCGTGACGGGATCGCCAAGCTGCGATTGCTCGTAAGCGGTGCGTGGAAGACAGAGGCCAAACGCCTTCTCGAATACCTGCTTGGTGAATGAGGAGCAATCAATTCCTGCACGATCTTGCCCGCCGAATTCATAGCGCGTCCCGATCCAGTTGATGATCTCGGCCATTACGTCCGAGCGCTGCGCGGCACGGTTCGGGTCGTTCTCATCAGAGAGGGTGAAATCCTGCTGGCGCTCAACTTCCGCAGCCGGATTGAGCGCATCTGCCATTGCAGAAGATTGCGCATCCGTGGCGGTTGCCGAAGCATCGGGGCGGGCCTTGAAATAATTGTCGAGTGAAACATCGACATTATCCTCGGCGCGTTCTTCTTTGGCGGCTTCGGCGATCTGCGCCTGCACGTCCGGCGAACTCGCTTCGGCAGCAATCACGCTATCATCTTTCGACGAAACGCTACAGCTCGTTTTCGATAGACCGCCGGCAATTGGCTCATCCGTTCCGGCACTGCTTTTGGCGAGTGTGCGGATCTTCTGGACAATGTCCTCTTTTTCTTGATTCGTTAATGGGCGCTGGGGAGTGCGATGATGGCGGGACAGCCTCGCAAAGTGTTTGCCGTGATGACGGCGAGCGTTTTGCGCGATTTTCCCATGCGTTCCCCGGGAATGACCGATCATCCCCCTGTGCCCCGTTTTATGTTTACGGGCTGCGGACTCGTTCGATGTGGCTGCTATTAATAGCATGGCAAATACCACGATCGGAAACACAAGTCCGACACGCCGTATGGTCTTTTGGATCATGCGGTGTTTTCGCATCACAACGATGCGGGATTAATTGTGAATTAACTGGCTGTAAGCAAAGCACAGCTTTAAGCTTTGCTTCAACCCTGGATTATGAAGACTTTCGAAATTCTTCAAGAAATGGCTAAATTTAGCCGTTTTCGTGAGGATTTTCGAAAATCATCGCCGGATGACTGAACATCCGAATGCAAATATACGAACTTTTTACGCTCGCTTTTTAAATAACCGAATTCTAACGGATAAGATTGCATAAACTTACCTCTTGCTCGAAGATAAAATTCGTGAAGACAGCGTATTTACATGCGTTGGCTTTCTACACCCTCATTTTCAAGCCAATTTCGCCTGTTTTGCTACCAAAATATTTTTTTTTGCATCAGGAGTTCATGAACTCGCCTCGTTTTGTTCATGAACTCACACCCAGTTCCACAAAATCTAATTATTTTTCTCGAATCCCCTTATTCATAACTCATATTTCATACTTTCCCTCAATGCTACTGCACCACAAAATTTTCCATACTACTGACTCCATCATTCGTTAGCCTCAGAAAATAGATACCGGATAAAAGCTTTGCAGCATCAAGTGTGAATTCCTGCTGACCTGATTGATAATTGCCATCCGCCAGAAGGGCAACGCGCGTGCCGAGTGCATTGAAGATCTCGATGCGAAATATTCCCCGCTTTGGCAAGAACAACCGAAATAGTAGAGGAATTTGATGTTGGATTCGGATAAATAGAAAGCGAAGACACATCCGGCAATGGAGAAATGCTCACGCTTGCACCAGCGCCATCGAGGGCAGCAAAATGGAGGCTGGTGATCGTTCCGTTATCCACGGCCTCGAACCATCCGCCGGCATACAGGGCAGTTTCATCTGTCGCTAATGCTTCGACCTCATTATCTACACCCGATCCGGCAGATACAAATGCCGAGCCATTCCAATGCACAAGCCCATAATAATAAATAGGCCCACTGTATAGTCCGGCAACATCAAACTCACCACCTACATAAACGCCACCATTGCCATCGGCAGCGAGTGCATCCACAATTCCATCGAATCCCGATACCGCTATGGGATTCCACTGTTGTGTCGCATTATTCCATACGGCAAGTGCAGTGTCCACTTGGCCGTCAACTTCGGAAAATTCGCCGCCAACATAGAGACTATCGCCGGAAGCCGCAAGCGTATATGCTTCCGCATTAAGGCCATCATTGAGTGCACCCCAGGTTCCATCCTGAAGTTGGGCAACTCCGTTTACGATCGTTCCATCGTCGGTTTGGACAAAAGAACCTACCGCATATAAGGTGTCCTGCACCCATGTGATCGCATCGATAAAACCGGAGTTTAGTCCATTGCCAAATTGCGACCAGCTCGTCCCATCCCATACACCAAGATCATCGTAATAAACATTATTGACAAAAGGATTAAAAATCGGAGTATAGACCATTCCTTTGGAATCGACGGCTAAGGCATTTACACTCCGGTAGGCACCTGCACCCATCGCCGACCATATTTTCGAAGTAATATTGCACTCTGCAATATGGCGCGTTGGAATTGTTCCTGAATGCGTGAATTCTCCACCCACGATCAGGGTATTCCCCGAAACAGCAAGGGTTCTAACATTGCCATCTACTCCGGCTCCAAGCGGGATCCATTCACCGAGTTGTTTATCGTAGGCAGCAACATGATTGCATGGCTGATGAGCGATCGAAACGAAATTCCCGCCGATAAATACATATCGATCTGTCGTAGCGATTGCCCGAACTTCTGCCGATTGCCATCCGACTTCGTTGTAAAATAAATCTGCTGGGATAGAAGGAGTCCAACTGCCATTGGCATACGATGCTATTGCCATTGCGCTTACCGTTCCGGCTTTTGTGAATTCTCCGCCAACGTAGAGACTCCCGTTAAAGGAAATGGCAGCGTTGCAAAACCCATACAATCCACCGCCAAGCTCGGACCATGTTCCATTATGCAAGACCGCTGCATTCATCGCAGGAACGCCGTCGATCATACTAAATTCGCCGAGCGCTATAAGGCTATCTCCGAGTACATAGAGTTGATTGACTTCGCTTCCTTCAATTCCAACCATCGTATCGGAAGTGACGGCGTTCCAGTTCGATCCATCCCAATAGGCAATCCCATTTACAGTAAGGCTGTTATCCGCAAGTGAAAAGTATTGTCCTCCGGCCCATAGCTTGCCATTAAAAAATGCAAGCGCGGAATTATTATAGCCTGGTCCAAACGTAGTCCACGTTCCGTTTTGCAACATGGCGGTGCCATTGGCAACTATTGCGGTTGTGCGTGATTGAACAGAACGAAAACCGCCACCGACAAAAAGGCTATCGTGTGTTGCAAACAAACATTCTACGGGTGCCGAAACACCACCACCGGCTTGATACCAATTTTGCCCATCCCAATATGCCAGATGCTCGGCATCAATTCCTCCTGCATTCACAAAATCCCCTCCTGCATAAAGCGTGTCGCCAATAAAAGCCAAAGCGTTGACCTGAGCGTTCATTCCTCCGGCGATGCTATGCCATGAACTTCCATCCCACATGGCGATGTAATTGACAACGCTATCTCCGCTACCCGCATGCTCGAACGATCCGCCAACATACAGATTCCCATTGTGCATGACCATTGCAAGAACGTCATTATCGAGGCCCGCATCGAGTGCATACCACAGCCCTGTTTTTCGATTATAACCGGCAATGAATTGTGTATGAACCGTATCGAATTTAAGGAAATCGCCACCGACATAGAGATTATCGCTATCCTCGGCAAAGCAATTGATGGTCATGCCATCCGGGTTATTGCCGTAGCCAGCAATGGAAGCATCCCACGTCTCCGCCAGCGTTTGATCGCCTTTGAGGAATGGTGGTTGCAAATTCGTTCTTGGCACATTCGGCATGGGCCGGTGCTCCAACCCGCCGTTTCCGGACGAGCCGCCCAGCGCACCCTCATCGGGCCATTGCGCCACAGCAATATTAGAAATAATAAGAAAAAGCGCGATTACAAAGCATTTGTTTTTCATTGTGAACAAGCATTAGGAATTGACGACCTCAAAAATACGAAAAAATCCCGCGCTCCCGATAAAATCTATGTCATAACCCGCACACACTCGAACGTCGCCACGCCAAAAGCCACAGCGACATTCAGCGAGTGTTTCGCTCCCAGCATGGGGATCTCCAATGTAAAGTCCGAAAGCGCGATCGCGGCATCGCTCACGCCACTAATTTCATTCCCAATGATGATCGCAAGAGGGAAATCTTCTTTCGTCAACTCAAAAATAGAGCGGCTGTCGGATGTGATTTCAAGCGCCGCAATTTTCGTAGAGACGCGCCACCGGCGCGTCTCATCCCCTGCCATATTCTCCGTTGACATAGAGACGCGCCGGTGGCGCGTCTCTACGATAGCTTCTTCTATCGTCTCGAAATGTTTATACGGCACCGTTCGCGTAGCGCCAAGCGCAGTTTTATCTATCTCCTTGCGTGGCGGATGCGGCGTGTAGCCGACGGTATAGATCGCTTCCAAATGCGCGCCATCCGCAGTCCGAAAGATCGATCCGACATTATAGAGGCTGCGAATATCTTCGAGAATCGCGATAACGGGCAGGCGATTCGTGCTCGCGGCTGCCGCCTCTTCGGTAAGGCGATGCTGCTGGATTTCTGCGTAAGTGAGTTTTGGCATGACACCGTGTAGAACAGACTTTTAGTCTGTCTTCGTGCTTCCAAGCACGAGTCGGTACAAAAACACACGGACTAAAAGTCCGAAGACAGGCTGAAAGCCTGTTCTACACAATATAATCCCGTTTTAATGCACGATCACCACTTTCCGCATCTCGTCCACACCCCGCGCGGAGATTTGCAGGAAATATACGCCGCTTGGGACATCGGCGATATTTAGGGTAATGTCGCGCGTGCCGGATGCTGGGAACGACCAAACATTGGCAATTCGGCTAACCAAATCCATTAACGTTATTTTATCGGCTTCAACGTTCACAAGTTGCAGTATTGAACCGTTCGATAGTAAGAACGAATTTGAATTGGTCTCGGATTGAACGCTTGAGTGTGCTGTGCTTGCAGCGATGAGCGACAACCTCCAAAAGTCCTGAAGACAGGGGTATGCACATGCGCCGTTTGCTTCCCATCCTGAAAGAGAAAGAAACCATCCGAGCGTTGGTAAAAAAGTTGCGGCGGGTGATGTTGCCACAGATGCTGGATAACTGATGCCTTGAAAAATTTCAGACGTATCCTGAACGAATGGGACTTGAGTCCAGATATTATAACCCACATTATAGCCACCAAAGGTCGTGGCGATTACATTCTGACCCGTCGATGCCAGCAATGTGGTATCACTGTAATAGTGCCGTACTTCCACTCCGGAGTCCCATCCATTAGGTCCCCATGCATAATATCTGATATGCAGGCCAATAGCGCTTGTAGCTGCGAATACGGAATTCGGGTGTTGGTTGTCGGCATTAAAAGAAGTATCAATGATTTCGAACAGGACGGTATCGAACCCAGAGCACATCCAATCGCCGCAATTAGTATTGTCTATCACGAGGCACTCAAACCGATCCCCCACATTCGGCTTCCACTGCTGTAAATCCTGCGCATGAAGCGGCAGAAACAGGAATACGCTTCCTAAAACAAGGAATCGAATTAACGAAAATGCTTTGAAGCGAAGCATAGCGACATTGCAAACCCAAAAATATGAGAAAGGTTACGTAGGGCATTCATTTTTCCGAACTATCCGCGTCATCCAGGTTCAGATATTCCGGGAATGACATTCCATCCCCCACTCGTTACTCGGTACTGGTACTCGTGACTATTCTGGAAAAGTAGCATGCACATCTTCGTTATCGTAGGAATCATAGTTGCATTCTCATTTGCCGTTATCGGGATGCTGACAAGTATCGGCCCGAAGCCTTTGCGATGGAGAATGCGTGCAATCCGTGCACGGCGTCGCACCTCTCTCATTGTGATGATAATGCTATTCTTGTTTCTATGGATTGCCTGGGGAGCATATCTCATTTTCACTTCAGCATAATACATCGAAGAAACCATTGCCTCACTTTCGTAAGCTCAACATGGCTCCCTCCGTCCGTTGCATGGGAAGTACTTTTGCATGATGAGGAACGTTCAGCCTCCTCAAAAAGCTTCCCTATAACGAAATCATTCAGCTTCGGGAGAAAAGGACGTGCGCAGCACGTCCCTACGGTTGATTGCGGGTGCGCGGCACTCCCCTACGAAGGAATGCACCGAATGTCGGGAATGACATTCCATCCCCCACTCGTTACTCGGTACTCATTACTCATTACTCATTACTTAAAAAGTGGCTCAATCAACACCATCACAGCAATTATTAGAGAAGATCGTATCGCTGGCAAAGCGGCGGGGGTTTATTTTTCAATCGTCCGAAATTTATGGCGGCTTGAACGGCTGCTGGGATTACGGTCCGCTCGGAGTCGAGATGCTGCGCAATCTCAAGGACGCCTGGTGGCGCGCCATGACCCAGCGCGGCGACATCGAGGGCCTCGACGCCTCGATCCTCATGCACCCGAAAGTGTGGGAAGCTTCCGGCCATGTGCAGAATTTCTCCGACCCGATGGTCGATTGCCGCGAGTGCAAATCGCGGTATCGAGTGGATCATCTCCTCGAAGGATTTTCTGACAAGAAGAACATGCCTTAAATCAAGCACTGGAAGAAGCTCGAAGCAAATTGAGCGTGAAGACCATCAAGGAAATCATTGAAGAAAATGAAAATAGAACCGGGTCATCGGAAGCAAGTAAAGAATTATTTGGATTCTTGACTGCGAATAAATACTACCATTACTCATCGACTGAATACGCCGAAAGACTATCTGTAATTTTTCAAAATTATCCTGAAATCTTTGAATCTGTAAAAGAAATCATTGTTTGCCCCAATTGTGGACGTCGCGGAACACTTACACCTCCGCGAAATTTTAATTTAATGTTCGAAACGTATGTTGGGCCGGTGAAGGACGATTCGAATGTAGTCTATCTTCGCCCCGAAACCGCGCAGGGAATTTTCGTCAATTTCCTCAACGTGATGCAGTCCTCGCGGCAGAAAATTCCGTTTGGGATTTGCCAGATCGGAAAATCATTCCGCAACGAGATCAACACGAAGAACTTCCTCTTCCGCACCCGCGAGTTCGAGCAAATGGAGATGCAGTTCTTCTGCAAATCCGGAAGCGACGATGCCTTTTTCGAATCGTGGCGCGAAACGCGCTGGAATTGGTGGCAATCGTTAGGAATGCCGGAAAACAAACTACGTTTCCGCCCGCACGAAAAGCTCGCGCATTACGCAAAAGCTGCGGGCGATATTGAATTCGAGTTCCCATTCGGCTTCGGCGAGATCGAGGGCATTCACAACCGCACGAATTTCGATCTCACACGTCATCAGGAATTTTCCGGTAAGAGTCTGCAAGTTCACGACGAAGAAACGAAGGAGAAATACACGCCGTATCGTTGTTGAAACCGCCGCAGGGGCCTCGCGTGGATTTATGGCGTTTCTTTGCAATGGCTATGAGGAAGAAACTGTGAACGATGAACAGCGCGTAGTATTGCGATTGCATCCATTTCTCGCGCCGGTAAAAGTTGCGGTGTTCCCACTTGTCAACAAAGATGGAATGCCGGAACTCGCTTCGGAACTGGAACGCGATCTGCGGAAGTCGATGAAATCATTCTACGATGAATCCGGCGCGGTTGGCCGCCGTTATCGCCGGATGGATGAAATAGGCACGCCGTTTTGCGTAACGATAGATTCCGACACGTTGATTGACCAAACCGTTACCATTCGGGAACGTGATTCCATGCAGCAAGTGCGCGTTGCAATGAGCGCTGTGAAAAGTTATATTACCGAACGTGTGTCGAATTTTACTCCATCCTGAACTCGATTCTCAGATAAGGCCACAGATCTTCCTTCGAAACAATAATGGTATCGATCTCTCGTTTTCTCGTTTTTCGCAAGAGCATGTTGGCTGTGCTTCCGCTGCTGCTTCTTGGCGCCTATGCGGTGCATGAAGCGGCTGGGGAACCCGGCGGCATTGTCGGCTATTCAAAGATCGGCTGTAGTGGCTGCCACGGTCCGCGATCGAGCACGACGGTTGTAACCATTTCGACAGCGGCAACGGAAATCGTCGCAGGAGGAACTTATGTTTTTCAATTTTCCGTCTCGAATCCATCGGAATTCGCGGCGGGATGCGATATTTCTGTTGACGATAGTGCCCTCCTGGGATTAGACGGATCTAATTCCGGATTGTGGATCCCATCGGGATATAACGAACTAACCCACACGGAGCCTCTCACTTTCACCGGCGACTCCGCCGTATGGACGTTCACTTATACTGCACCTCACACGGCAGGGATAGCCCATATTTATGCTGCGGGAAATGCCGTTGATTACGATGGCGGCCTGTCGAACGTCACAACGTACGTGGTAAATGTCATAGCTCCAACCGGACCGCACGTTTCAGCACCCTCGCTGATACGCGATACCGTATTGCGAGGAGATACTTCCCAGATTCACTTCTGGGTAAAAAGTATCGGGACTTCGGAACTTGACATTGATCGCTATGCCATGGAGTATGGAACTTCATTCCATATCGTAGCAACGTCGTCCGATTCCATTGCCGTTGGCGACAGCTCGGAAGTTTCCGTCGATTTTACTCCCACGACCGGTGGGGCTGTCAGTGACGTACTGTATATCTATAGCAATGATTCGACGGTTGCGCGGGCGTCCGTAGCGCTCGATGGCTTCAGCACCTCCGGGCTTTATCGTGTGTCGCAAAACCCGGTACGATTCGCACCAATCGCTCTTAATCAGTCAGAGACGGTCGCTGTTACGATCAGTAACACGGGTAATGCCCCGCTCGCTGTCACTGCCGATAGCCTCCCTCTTGCAAATCAGGATTTCACTTTGATCTCCCTCAAACCATCGGATACTTCTTACGTTCTCGCTCCCAAAGGAACCGTCGTCGCAACATTCTCTTTTGTACCAACCATAATCGGAGGTGACACCGGAGTTTTTTCTCTGACTATTTCGGAATATGAGGGCAATTCCGTCGATACGAGTATTACCCTGATAGGCACTGGCCTTCCGAATGCCGGCATCGATCCTGCGCAGACAAATGGCGTCTCATTTGCTATTGCTCCAAATCCTTCAAAAGGGGTGATCGAGATTTCATCCTCAAGAATGACGGGGCCGGCCACGGTTGAAGTTTCCGATCCCAATGGGCGCATCGTATTCCGAGAAGGAATTATTCTCGCGGACCCATCGCCGATAGATCTTTCCGCGTTGCCGAATGGAACATATTTTCTTGTCATTAAACCAAGCGATGGGCAATCCTTTGTCAGCAAGATTGTGTTGCAACGATAGGGTAAAACAAAACTTATTCTATCCGGTGTGACCATACATGAATGACAACGCGTAAACGTAATCTCCTCATCGCCCTTACAGCGCTGCTTGCACTTCTCGCCTTTCTGTGGTGGGACATTTCACGCGGACTCCCAAGCACGGAGGAACTCGAAACGCCGCATCCGGAGATCGCCACGCGCATTATTTCGACCGATGGCGAACCGATCGATCAGTTCTTTGTAAAGAACCGGACGAATATTCATCTTCGCAACGTTCCCCCATTCCTTATCAAGGCGCTTATTGCAACGGAGGATCGCACTTTTTATCATCATTGGGGCATCGATCTGTGGGGCAATCTTCGCGCGATCGTGACGGATGTTTTCAGTCTTCACGCCAAAGAAGGCGCCAGCACGATCACGCAGCAGCTTGCCCGGAACCTTTATCTCAATCAGGATAAAACCGTGATCCGCAAGTTGCGCGAGGCGGTTACGGCCGTGCAGATCGAGCGGACACATACGAAGAATGAGATACTCGAAATGTATCTTAACGTCACCTACTTTGGGCGTGGGACCTATGGTGTCGAGGCAGCGAGCCAGGCATATTTTGGGAAGGATGTAAACAAGCTCACGCCCGCGCAGTGTGCGTATCTGGTTGGCATTCTAAAAGGCCCGGAAAATTACGATCCCGACGACGATTACGACAATGCTATTAACCGCCGTAACACCGTTATTGATAATACTGTGAACGCGGGATTTATTAGTGCAGAAGAAGCCACAAAAATAAAGAAAGATGCACTAAAAGTAAAGCCTTACGTAGGCTATCAGGGTATCGCGCCGCACTTTGCGGAAATGGTACGTCAGCAATTACAGAAAATGCCGGAACTGCAAGGTTATGATATTTACCGCGATGGCCTCGTAGTCTATACCACGTTGAACGCCACGATGCAACGTGCCGCAAACCGCGCCGTGCTGGAGCACATTGCAGATTATCAAAAGAACGTTGTCGATAAAGGATGGAATTGGGCACACCATAAAGGCGTGCTGGATTCTGCGCTGATGAAAGCCGTCCGCAATACGATCGAATATCGTTCCGCTTCATCCAATGATGAAAGACTAAAGATCGCTCATAAACTTTATGCCGATAAGGATTTCGTTGATAGCGTGAAGGACGAAGAACTTTTATTGCAGGCCGGACTCGTGTGCATCGATCAATCTACTGGGCAAATTCTTGCGATGGTTGGCGCTTCAAATTACAAGGATGTGCGCTATGGGCTGAACCATGTTACGCAGATCGTGAGGCAGCCGGGGTCGTCGTTCAAGCCCATTGTGTATGCCTCCGTCTTCGAGCATGGCGCGACACCGGAATCGAGCGTATCGAACGAGCCGATTCACATCGGGACATGGTCGCCGCATAATTTCGCAGGTGAATATGAGGGAGGGACGGTTAGCATCCGGGAAGCAATCGAGCAGTCGATGAATCTTGCGGCAGTCCATGCTATTATCGATCTGACCTCCGTTCCCGATGTCGTGAAAATGGCAAAACGCCTCGGCATTCATTCGACGATACCGCCGTATCCCTCGATCGCGTTGGGAACTGCGGAAGTGAGTCCGCTCGATCTTACGAGCGCATATTCCGTCTTTGCCAACGATGGAGTCCTCGCTACGCCGTACGCAATTATCCGGGTTGAGGATCGTAATGGAAAAATTTTGTATCAGCAAAAACCGCAATTCGAGTATGTGCTCGATCCGAAGATCTGCCATGAGATCACATCGTCGTTAGAAGATGTCGTCCAGCATGGAACCGGGATGCGCGTGCTGAATTACTTTCGTTACCCTGCGGCCGGAAAAACGGGAACTACGCAGAACTACGCCGATGCGTGGTTCATTGGCTACACACCGGAATACACCGCCGGCGTGTGGGTGGGCTTCGATGATAAGCGCATTACCTTCAATAGCTCCAACGGACAAGGCGGACGCGCTGCCGCGCCGATCTGGGGAATGTTTATGAAATACACTTATGATGCGCTTCGCCCGAAGATCGAATATTTCAACACAAGCTATCCCGGCGCGCCTGCACCCGTGGATACCACGAAGCATGATTCCCTCTCAACAGTACTACCCATTCCACGAGTGGATTCGATGCGGAAGCCGGTGGAATACTAAAACAGGTCGAATTGAGTTTTAAATTTCGGATGGAAAACTCCGATGATTATAAATGGATTCGGAGCTCGGAAATGGAAAGCTTTGGTTGTGCCGAGGAAGAGATAGACATCTTTTGTTAAAACAAAGTCGTCATAATATTTTTTTCTAACATCTCCACAAGCTTTTTGTTCGTCGCCATCGTTTCGTTTCAAACAATTACGATAAAGTTCACCTATCTCCCAGTCCTCTATCATCAACGTACTTTCTTTATTCTCATCGTCGATAAAACGATATGAGAATTTGTATGGTATCTTTTCAACCAGCGTAAAATCCTCATCATCCGCCTCAAACATGTTTGCTTGTTTTAACGCATCAAGCGTATTACTATCCCATTCTGCCCCTTCTTTTTCAATGACGAACTCCTTGATTTTTTGAGGTTTAAAAACGGCGAGAGATGTAACTATTTCTGGGTTCTTTGCTTCAGCGATGAGCGCAAACAGATTCGTATATACTTTCTTAAGAATAAGCTCTCTCCTTACCTCCCATGAATCACCATCTGCCTCAATTATTTCTTGGAGCTTTACATCAACCGGTAATTTTACCGGTCGGAACGTTTCAGGACGCGCATCCTCAGTGTTCCTGACAATGTCAATTTCGATCCATTGATATTTTTTGTACTGCTGATCGTGCCGTAATTTTCGAAATGGAACTGGATACAAGCGAACCCAAGACTCGTCTTCCCGCATTCCTGCTGTACATACCAATTCTTGATATGTCTTAGATAATACGGGATACGTTTTCACAAGGATGAGAACGCGAGTCTTCATTTCATAAATTGAAAATCTCGAATTCGGTGCATGGAAGAGCCGCGGCAATCTTATGACGATGACATGACCGAGGGTCTCGCTCGAAACATGTAATGGCCACCCGACGATTGACTTTTACTAAGTCTTTAATTTGATCGAGAAACAAGATTTTATCCTTTAACTCATTTTCATATTTATTAAATAGGGTATCATAATCCGCTTGTGTAACAAGGTCTTTTCGAAATTCCGACGCAATACCAAGCTCCGGTATATGAATGTATTTGATCCCAACGTCTTTACAAAGAGATGAAAGAGTCCGTCCAGAAAATCCATACTTCATACTTAAAGCATTTCTGCGAACATCCACTAATAGCTTCACAGCATTGTGAATGAGCAGATTCAAATACCCTTCCGGACTTCGCCCTTCATATCCAATAGTAAATAACGCAGGATCGGAAGCATCGGGTCTTGCAAGATCAATCCGTTTTTGTTCCGATTCACTGAGTATTTTCGCTGCAATTTCACTGTTAATCGCGTAATACGGATATCGAAGATAAACCACCCGAATTAATTCATTCCCATGTAATGCCCCAAACTCTTTTTTTAAAGTTAGGAGTGCCTTCTTGTCGTCATCTCGAAGGGAATCATAATAATTCTTGCCATCCGCTTTCTTCCAGCTTTCCGAATTAATGAGCAGATTGGCTTCTGTCATTGCTCTTTTATCGACATAAGATGAAAATGAGAAGCTTCCGAATTTGTATGGAACAAATTCAAACGATTTTTGGGATTGAAGTTCTGACAGCAAAAAAAGATACTTCTGGAAATCCGTCCTCGGAATATCAGCTCCCATTATTTCAAGGAGTGCAAGTATAACTTTTCTTCTATAGAGCATTGTGAAGACAACACTCTCGCTCATAGTAAAATTCATCAGGGAAAATCGGAATCCATTCGCTCAGAAATAATGATTCTCAGACACAAGCTCCAGCATTAATGTATTTTTGCACCGTAATCATTCATGAATACCACTTCCTACCCCATAAATGACTCTACCACTTACCTCCCGTCCCAATATACGCATGATGGACATTCTGCTTCTCATCGATACGAACATTCTCGCCAAGGTGTTTCTCATTCCATTTAATTCCGATCTCGACCTGCATCATACGATGGGTCTTGAGTTAACGCGCGGACATCTCCCTTACCTCGGCTCCTGGGATAACAATTTTCCATATAAGCAATCGGTATGACACTGCCCCGTGAACAACATTGAACAAAGCCCATCCCAGCGCCATTATCCTGCACTCAATGGGTTGAGGGGAGTAGCCGCGCTCATGATCGTGTGGTATCATTTCCTCATTTTCTCGCCTATGCATGGAGCGGTGCTTTCGTTCCTGTCGGAGGCCTCTGGATTTGGATGGACCGGTGTCGATCTCTTCTTCGCGCTCTCGGGGTTCCTCATTACAGGGATTTTGGCAGATTCGAGAGCAAAGGAACATTATTTTCGTACTTTTTATGCACGCAGAGTACTTCGTATCTTTCCACTTTACTATGGATTTCTTATCGTTGTTTTTTTTATTCTTCCAATTTTTACGACTGCTGCGAATGTCCCAAGCTCCCTGAGGATTTTCTTTTGGACCTATACCAGCAATCTTTTTTTCGTGTTCAATGGCAGGGAAACCCCCGATATTGTTGGGCACCTCTGGACACTTGCGATCGAAGAACAATTCTACCTTGTGTGGCCCCTGGTAATCTTTTTTGCGTCAAGCATTGATCGGCTTCGCATGGGTTTGCTATGGACATTTGTTTCGGTTATTGTTTTGCGTTGTTTTCTCTTTTTCTCAGGAGTTGATTTTACAGTGCTCTACCGTAATACCGTAACACATTGCGATGCGCTGATACTTGGAGGGTATTTGGCATTATCGGTACGAAGTTCAAAATCTGGATCGCTCAAGGGACTACGCCCCAATAAATTGGCGGCATTCATCATAATCCTATTAGCCCTGTTTCTCACGGATTACGATGGAATTAATTTAGAATTCAGTGCTCCGCCCCTTATTATGTTTGTGCGAGAGGTAATCATGTTTAGTCTCCTTGCGATCCTTTTTGTATGGCTTATTCATGCGGCTACCTATCAGACATCGAGCCGCATCTCTCAATTATTCTCGAATCCCGTTCTGAGATGGTTCGGGAAGTATAGCTATGCGCTGTATGTCCTGCATCTTCCGATCGCGATATTGTTGTTTCGCTCGGATATTTCGTGGCTTACTTCTCACGCAAAACTTGCTCAACTTGAATTATTCTCTATCTATTTTGGATGCAGTATTTTATCTGCTTTTCTTAGCTGGCATGTATTCGAGAAACATTTTCTCAAGTTGAAGCGGTATTTTCAGACTGTTTAGAAATGTACAGGAAAAAATGCGATTACAACAATGGAGCTTTTGGATGCTATTCCCAAGAGCGATGAGCAGATGTCGTATTTTTGCCATACTAAATGAATATGCCGCTTAGCTCCCGACCGAACGCCCGCATGATGAGCATTCTGCTCCTCATTAATGCAGGCATTCTTGCGGTGGTGTTTCTTATCCCGTTTAATTCCGATCTCGACCTTCATCACACGATGGGTCTTGAACTGACGCGCGGACATCTTCCTTACCTCGGCTCGTGGGATAACAATTTTCCGGGCATCGTCTATTTTCATGCGCTGGCCATCCTGCTATTCGGAAAAGGTTACATTGGTTTCAGGATATTGGATGTCCTTGTCCATCTTGGAACAGCAGCGTGTATCTTCCTCATTGCGGTGCGTTATTTGAGGCCGTTGTATGCCATGCTCGGTGCGACGCTAAATAGTATGTACTACGTAGGTGGCTCCTACTGGCTCGCGGGGCAAAAAGATGGATTCGCCACTTTTTTTATTGTGCTTGCCGCCCTCCTTTTTCTCAAAAGTCTCAGGGAACCAGCGCGAGCGGTTCGATTGGTGCTTATTTCAGGAATCGCAATGGGAATTGCGATCTCCTTTCGCCCAACGTTTATTCTGTTAGCATTATCCATCGCCGCAGTGCAGCTTATCGAGAAAAGACCATTCAAAGAAATACTTCTCTTTTTTGCCGGAGCATTGCTTCCGTGGGTGATTATTCTTCTGCCATATCTGATTATTCCCGGTGGTCTGACCCAATTCTATGAATCCACCATAGAGATGAATCTTAAGATCTACGGTCAGGCACGCGCGTCGTACGATTGGCTTGGACTGCTTCGGCATCCATTGGTATTCTGTGCGATCTTCTCGCTCGTCCCAGCGCGCAAAACTTCGGCATACCGAAAAATTCCTAATGTGCTGAGATTGCTGATCTTATTCTTTCTCGTGAGCGCAATTGTTAACATTGCGGTCATGGGTAAGTATTTGGTCTATCATTTCGATCCGTTCTTCGTCATTATTGCTCCGCTGGCCGCGCGAGGGATCGAGAACGTTACCTCCTATTTTAAGATCGTAACGGTGCGCGCTATCGTAGTTGGCGTAGTAACCCTCATCCTATTCAGACTGCTCTACCCGTTCGATCTGCTGCATGACTTTCGAAAGGCTATCGAAGCAGGAGATCCCCATCCTGTCCACACGGTTTGGGTAGAAATAAAGAATAGTCCGGATTTCGGATTAGCAAGAGAGGAAGAAGTCACGAATTACATTGAACGAAATTCTGCGCGATCCGACCGGATCGAAGTTGTGAGCATCATGTCCGCGCTTCGCTGGCGCATTGACCGGCAGGAGGTCTCTCGATTCACAACAATGCAAGCATACGGTTTCCGTCTTCCAGGCCAAAATTTTATCCCATTCGAACGGGACTGCCAACAAGAGTTATTAGATTCCCTAAAACGGATCGTGCCGCGCTATCTCTTGCTGGCAACCGAGCCGCAAGGAATGGAAATGCTAAATAGGGAAACGCCGGAAGCATGTTTCATGGCAATACCGGGCATGACTGACCTGATAAATACACATTATCGGTTAGACACCATCATTGGGCCGTTCAAGATCTTCCGGAAAAACTCGTAACAGGCTCGCAAAAGAAAATATGGCAATTTACGTACAAATTGCCTAATTATGTCGTATATTTGTAGCGCGTACGGGAATCGAACCCGTGTACCCGCCTTGAGAGGGCGGTATCCTAGCCGCTAGATGAACGCGCCTAATGGGCAAGTATGAATTATGAAGTATGAATTATGAAGGAATCGATTGAAAACCCCTTCATCATTCACAATTCATCATTCATCTTTTCGCTGTGCGGCACTCATTACACGGAACGGGATGGCTCGGTTCCGTATTATTATTCGATTAGTGCTGCCAGTTCATTTGTTCTCTGAATGACTCAGACCCCAAAGCGAATCGTATTTTCCCTGCTCGTGGTATCGAGCATCTTTTTGCCTACGATGCCGGTGTTCGCGCAAAGCGTACCGGCGGATTCGGCGTCTCTTGCACCCTCCGATAATCTCGCTACCGGTCACAGCTACTTCGGGATCGATCTCGGCATTACGGGCAGCGATTATATAGGCTCGGAGAATTTTCTTTTTGGCATTGTAACAAGCCGGTTGTCAGGCACCGGCGTACCCGAAATTGCCACCTATCTTCCATACAACAGCATTGGAGGCGGAATTGGATTTGTGGGTGGACTTAAAGCCGGTTTCGCATTAAGCCCTTCGTTCGACCTTGAAGCCAAGGTTCGTTTCATGACCAATCATACATCGAACCAGGAGACTTCTTCCGCAATCATTCTCAATACGTATCACCCCTCCACACCGACCCCCCCGACGGGCGCAGCGACCAATAATTATTCCCTTACGCTCTCGAATCTCGATCTGGCTATCCTCGGTCATCTTCGATTAACCGATCAATGGTATGGGATCGGCGGTTTCAGCATTTCAACCCTCACCGGGAATTCGTTCTCAGCCAGTCAGCAGCTTTCTGGAAACTATTATATTAATTTAGCAAATCAAGGTCAGACACTCGTTTCGTCGCAACAGATCACCGATTCCTCCTTGACAAATTGGTTCACCGGGTTCCGGGGAGATTTGCAGTTCGGCGCCGGATCCGTGTTCAGACTCGGATCGAGCAATATGCTTTTGGATGCGGAACTCCTTGTTGGCATTCCCCTGACATCATGGCTCACCAAGGTAGCGGATTCTTCAGAAAATGCAACCGCTTCTTATTGGAAGCAGCCCTCCATCACCGACCCACATCTGTGGTATGCCACGTTGACGATCGGCATTCGTTTTCCGTTCCACGCGCTTCCACCACCACCTGATGCTCCACCATCTCTTCCGCCACCGCCGAAGTATGACGAAACCTCCGGAGTGTGGCCAACGCCTCCGCGCCCACTGTTTGCTCCATCCGCGAAAGTTGCAAACGATTCCGGCGTGACACTTTCTGGACACGTTACGGATGAAAACACAGGCCAGCCGGTCTCAGCCGATCTTACGGCAGTCGATCTCGCCAATAACAAAGTGTTCTCCAAGAGTCACACGGATTCGAGCGGAAATTATTCGGTGCGCGTTCATAGTCCCGGTAGTTATTCGGTAACGGCCAATGCGCCCGGTCATCTTTTTGGAACCGCGTATTTCGAAGTGGATTCGGAGGGACGTATTTTGGAACGGCACTCAAATATTTCGCTCGGCGGGGTCGCGGGCGGAAAAACGCGGATGCTTATTTTCTTCGATAAGGATAAAGCCGAGCTGAAGCATTCTTCGATCCCGGAATTAAATCAAGCCGTCGATCTCATGCAATCGGTTCCCAGCTTGAACGTGGAGATCGCCGGATATTCGGATAGCATTGGAACGCTATCGCACAACATCGATCTTTCGTTCCGGCGTGCAAAAGCCGTGCGCGATTATCTCATCGAGCATGGCATTTCCGTAGAGCGCGTCACCGCGCATGGCTATGGCCCAATGCCGCCCATCGCGCCAAACGGCACGAACGAAGGCCGCGCTGAAAACCGGCGTGTGGAGTTTGTAGTAACGAAGAATTAAAAGAATGTCGGGCGGCCTCAACCCTGCGCTTCCTCTGACAATGCCGAAAGATTGGTGCGAATTTGAACATCGAACGACTCAAAATCGGCGCCGCCGCGCAGCAATGGGAACTCCATTTCATACTGCTTCAGCCGCACGGGATCGAGCCGGATCGAAATGAGCAGTTCCACGGCGGCATCGAAATCCCGGTCGAGCAGATATAACACTTTCGAGCGCCCGAAATGCGGCTCGGACCATGCCGGAGCGTAGGAGGTTGCCGCTTCATACGCCTGCATGGATTCCGACAGGCGCTTTAATTCGAAAAGCGTCTCAGCATAATCGAACCATGCTTCGAAATCGTTAGGCGTGAGTTGGAGCACCATCCGGTATGCGATAACAGCATCCTCATGGCGCCCCAGATTAAAGAGCGCGTCCGCCTTTGCATACCACAGTTCGGAATACTTGCTGTCGATGGCTAACGCAGCATCATAATCTTCGAGGGCTTTGGCATGTTCATCGAGCGCATCGTAACAGGAACCACGCCCGAACAAACTTTCGGCGTGTCTGGAGTTGAATTTGAGCGCCTGCGAAAAACACCGCACGGCTTCGCGCCAACGTTTGAGTTCCTCATACGCATTGGCGAGATTGTGCCACGCGCTCACATCTTCCGGATGGTATTTTAAACATTCCTTGAACGATTCGATGGCATCGGTTAGCTTGCCAAGATTCGCATACGCATTCCCGCGATTGTACCATGCGGCCGGAAATTCTTCCTTGATCGCAAGCGCCAGTTCGTAACTTTCGATCGCTTTGTTGTACATCCCCATCTGGGTCTGGATGATCCCGCGATTGTACCAAGCGCTAAAGTTATAGGGATCGAGATCGAGGTTTTTCTCGTAGGACGAGAGCGCCTTTTCCAGATCGTTAATGGAATCGTAACAGAAGCCAAGCTCATAGTACGAATCCTTCGCAAAATCCTTTACATCTTTCAGGTAGAGGAAAATGGCAATGGCATCGTTGTAGCGTTCGGCCTTTTCAAAACAAATACCTTTGTTGAAGAGCGCTTCATCGTTCGAAGGATTGGTTGCGAGGGTCCGGTTGAAAATTTCGAGCGCTTCTTCCGTTCGTCCTGCGCCATCTAATGAGACCCCGTAATTTATGAGCAGCTCGTTATCGGTCGGATTCAGGGCAAGCGCGCGTTCATAGGAGATAATTGCTTTTTCAAATTCCGCGTGATGGGCTTCGAGCATTCCGCGCCGGTGCCAGCCATCGCCATTGAATGGCGCGCGTTCGGTGAGTAGCATGGCAAAATCCAATGCTTCCTCGAATTTTTCGTTCTCGATGCAATAATCCACCAACTCTTCGAGAATATCGGGATGAAGAAATTGGCGCTCCGGCGCCTCACGATCCTCTGCGCCGTCGCCAAACGAACTCTCGCTGGAAGAGAGACGACGGCGCTTATCCTCGCGATGACGCTTTAGCTCTTCCTCGAAATATTTTTTTCGGCGTTCGCGCCGCTCCTTAGGATCGCCGCCGAACTCTTCTTCCCCTTCGAATCCGAAGGCATCGAAATCGTCGAATATGTTCATAATGGTCTAATGAACTCCTTTTGAGGCTGTTTTGGCATATCAGGTTTGGCATTCATGCAACGCATTTCCAACCTCTCAGTAATGGAACATCTAAGAAAGGCTGAATGCTTCCCATCGTTTGCAAAATAATATCAAATAATTTTTCAGCCGTTCATAAGTGCCCTCTTTGATTCGGATTTTAGGTTGCTTATAGAAATCCATTGCTCCGGTATATAAATATTCGAAAAAATGCCATTTGAAGGATATTTTTACCATCTCCTTTGTTGACCCGCTTCCCATAAAGGCATGTAAGAAAAACATTTAAGTAACACATGAATAAAAAGCAGAAACAGGTCAATAAAAAACACAAACGCTCAGTCGAACGAGTAAAACGCAAAATACGCGAAGCAACGGCCGGGTCTAAAAACGCTCGACGCGCCGTGCCGGTGAGAAAAAAGAAGGCTGTAGAGGCGGAAGCAGTCCCAGCGTAATGTTATGAGTTGAGCGCGAATGCTCCCGGATATCCTTGCCCGGCCCGGCCCCATCATCATGGGCATTCTGAACGTCACGCCAGACTCGTTCAGCGATGGCGGCGACTATGCCTCTCCGGATCACGCTGTTGCCCACGTGCTTCAGATGGCGGAAGATGGCGCAGAAATAATCGATGTTGGTGGCGAATCTACTCGTCCGGCTGGGAAATCTTATGGCGCAGGTTTCAAACCTGTCTCGATCCAGGAAGAAACGGCGCGCGTTCTTCCCGTGATCGAAGCTATTCGCCGAGCAAGTGAACACGTTCTGATCTCCATCGATACTCAAAAATCGGAAGTAGCTGATTCGGCACTGCATGCAGGCGCTGATATTATCAACGATGTAAGTGCCGGAACCTTCGATCCACGCATCTTAAAGATCGCCGCCGAACATGATGCTCCCATTATTCTTATGCATGGCCACGGCCCGAATTTCCAAAAACCGAAGATCGAAGATTATTTTTACGAAAATGTAGTAAAGGAAGTCCACGATTATCTCGCCGAGCGGATTCGCATCGCACTCACCGCCGGAATTAAAACCATTCTCGCGGACGTAGGAATTGGCTTCGCAAAAGGTTACCGCGATAATCTGCGACTGTTAAAACATCACAGTGCATTTATGTCCCTTGCCGTCCCTTTAGTCCTTGGCGTTTCACGAAAATCAACGATCGGTAAAGCAATGGGCAACAGATCTCTACCAAAAGAGCGCCTCATGGGAAGCATTGCTGCCGCATGTTACGCCGCAGAACACGGCGCAAAAATTATCCGCACACACGATGTAAAAGAAACACGGGAAGCATTGGCGGTCACGAATGCTATTCTAAATTCGTAATTTGAAATTCGTAATTGACATGAAAACTCACCGGAAAGAACTCTGGATGCACTTGCCCACCGAATGGGGTTATGTAAATATCTCGCGTGATGTGCAAGACGCTATTGACGAGAGCGGCGTGAAGGAGGGACTTGTGCTCGTTAATCCGATGCACATTACCGCAAGCGTGTTCATCAACGATGACGAGAGCGGCCTGCACCGTGATTTCGAGCGATGGCTGGAACATCTCGCGCCCCACGCGCCGATCTCGCAATACAATCACAACAACACCGGCGAGGATAATGCCGATGCACACCTGAAGCGCCAGATCATGGGCCGAGAAGTAGTCGTTGCCATCACGAATGGCAAGCTCGATTTCGGGCCGTGGGAACAAATTTTCTATGGCGAGTTTGATGGACGAAGGCGAAAACGTGTTTTGATCAAGATTATTGGGGAATAGAATGAAGCCTATTGTAATACCGGATCACGCAGCCGAAAGAATGCTCGTACGCGGAGCCACATTTGAGCAGATCGAATCCACCGTCAGAACTGCCGATCCGATTCCTGCTAAAAATGAGCGTCTTTCCGCCAAGAAAACCTTCGATTATCATTCTATTTCACCGGTAAATCACAAATATTATGACCAAAAAACGGTTGAAGTCGTTTGGGTAGATGAACCACTCGAATTAGTTCTTGTTACTGTAAAGGTATATTATCACAATTGAACCATGAAAGTACAATATGACGCCAAAGTCGATGCGCTCTACATTGAGCTTCACGAACTCCAACCCGGAACGGCGGAAGCGCGCGATCTGAGTTCGGAAATCACAGCCGATTACGGTCCGGACGGAAAACTTGCAGGCATCGAGATTCTGGACGCCTCCCAATTCCTCGACCGAAGAGATTTGCATAAAGTCATTCTGGAAGTCTCGCCTGCACTGACCGTTTAGCAACGTTTTACTTGGGAACATTTCCCCCCCGCCGTCCCCTATCTACCGCCTCGCTGCGGAATATTTTCTCGTTCTATTCCTCATCATGATCGGCCTTGATGCCTATCAGACGTGGCGCATCGCGTTCGTGCGGCATGAAGCGGACTTCCCTGCCTACCTCGCCGGTGCACAGGGACTTTTAGATGGAACGAATCCATATATTCCCAGAACCGTTGCGCCGTATAATAATCCTCCCTTTAATACACCTGATACGTTCCGGCCTTTCATTTATCCATTATTTATAGCATGGTTGTGGGTTCCGTTTGCATTGCTGCCGCCATTTGCAGCATCATTCACATGGTTCTTGCTTTCCGTTGCGATGCTTGTGGCCATTCTTAGGAAGCTTGCAACATTGTTCGATATTCGTGACGAACGGCAACGGTTGCTATTCTTCGGATCGCTGACACTCCTGTTCGTTTCGACCATTCAGGCGGAACTTATGTATGGACAGATGAACCTGTTCGTCCTGTTCCTGCTCTTACTCGGAGTGGACTATCTCGAAAAGAATCCCATCGCGTCGGGATTCGGATTCGGAGCAGCCATCAGCGCGAAGCTCATGCCGATCGTGCTGATGCCAGTAATTATGCTGAGAAATATCCGTGTTTCGATCGTTGCGATACTTTCGGTTCTTGTTCTTGCCGTGGTCGTGCCGTTCCTTATAATGGGCACAAACATATTTGAATATTATCACTATTGGTTCACGAGCACCCTATCGGGCGAGATCACACAGGGAAATCACGGTTACGCTTCGTTCGATCTCGCAAGCGTGCTTGCACAGGTAGCCGGAATGGATTACCCGATGACCATCATGCGAATCCTCTGTGGATTGACACTACTTTCCTTCCCGCTCGTTCTTATCAAGCGTGGAAGCACCCTCGCTGGATTCTGTCTTGCGTTCATGCTTTTGCCGCTAACGGCATCGCGTAGCGAGCCGGCGCATCTTATTATTCTCATGCCTGCGGTAGGATTTCTGCTGGCTGACATGATGAAGAACGGAGCGAAGCTTTGGATGTGGCTCGGATTGCTTGCGCTGCAACTTATGATCCTTTGGGGCTTCAATAAAGCGATCCCATTCGATACGGTGGGGATGCTGGTGCTGTTTGGACTCATATTCTTTGTAGGAGTTCAAAAAACGAACGGATCACGCTCATCCCAATCGCATCAGGAGTCAGTTCCCTTTGCTGGTAACAAGTTCCAAAGAGCCGGCAAATGACTTTGCCACGCTCTATCCGAAATGTTGCTCCCAATCAATGCTTTTTCGGCAGTGGTTTCCCCTTCCGAACTGAGAGAATCAAACCATTATTCTTTAACGAGTACTTGCCCGGAAGGATGGTGACGTCAGAATAGCCCAATGCGGCTGCCGCAGCAGCGTCCATCTTCACTTCCTCCTTTTGGGTAAAATCCGTATGTTTGACACTCGCTGGAATCCCCGAACTGCCGGTCGAACCCGCCGCATTTGCAAAGGTCACACTCAGTGAGTTCCCAACGATACTTTGCGAGCTAACAGCAAGGGTGAACGTATTCTGGCCGCCCGATTTGCACGTCCCGCAGTAGGCGATCAGAGCGCAAATGCAATCGCCGCCCCCATTACACTGGCAGATGAAAGGCGACAGGGGGTCATCCGCTTTTGTCCATCCACCCTCCTGAAACGTAGCAGAAGCGCCTCCGGCATTCCTCATTTGTCCCAAGCATGTATTCGAGAACAAGGCACTGAGTAATGCCACACACAAAATGGAAGTATATTTTATTTTCGACATAGGTTCCTTTCAACAAGTTAAAACAACATTCAGAAGCTACCTTGTTAAAAGAAGATAGCTTCCCACGACGGAAAAGACAATCGCTCCACGGGTTTGGTTCTCTCCCCGTACCCGGCCTAAAACCCCATAATACTCAGTTCCCTAATCGCCGCAGCGATCTGCGGGTGTTTGATAAACTCTTCTTCGTACCAGTTCTCTCCGGCTTGAATATCATCGATCACACGCTGAACGCCATCGGGATCGCGGCGCACGATCGCTTCGAGCACGCGATTTTCTTCGTCGTTAAATTTTTTGCCAAACTTTTGCTCGATGGAGTGAAACACTCCTTTTACCCGTTCTTCATGGGAAACCCTATCTTCATGGGAGGATTTATCTGGAGCGTCGTTGTTGTTCAAGTTCATATTCCTTATCAAAATCCCATGATCGAGAGTTCCCGCATGATGGCAGAGACGCCCGGATGCTTCATCAGCTCTTCGTAGAGCCAATTCGATTCGCGCTTCGCTATGGAAAGATGCTCCTCTGCGCGTTCGTGATCACCGGCAACGACCGCTTCGCGGATGCCATGCAAATGCTCTTCATCGCGCTTGCTTAGCTTTTCGCCCTGATTTTTCTTGAGTGAATCGAAGGCTTCGCGAATACGTTGCTCGCGCTCGGTCATTTCGCGCTCTGCGCCCTCGCGAGTATTACCATTTCCATTTCCCGAATCCGAAAAAACTTCTTTGTCGCCCATAATTATCTCCTTTAAAGATCAGAGTTTTCTTAAACACAATACGCAGCACTTGGGAGCCTGCCCGGCGCATCGTCGGCGATGCTTACCGTGCATATTTCCACGCACCATCTTCCAGAACAAGCTGCGTGGAATCCGTGAGATCGACCGGCGGCGTGCCTGAAATGGTCAAATGGTACCTGACCGTCGCCGTGGTGTCGTGCTGGGATTCTGAAATGATCTGGATCGTTGGCTTGCGCATCGTCCAAAACGAGAGGGTCATGTTCAGCATTTTCGGATTTGCGATATAGGACCGGCGTCGGGATGAAGAAACCAAATTCACATACGCGGCGGAATCATGGCGCGAAAGCGCATCGCAGACCTTCAGAACGGTCTCCGATGGCGTGAACGCAGGCGGGGCCGGAGCTTCTTTTTTTGCACAGCCAATCAGTAATATTAGAAGTGACCCAAGTATAGATTTTTTCATGCTTGTCAAATTAGAAATAGCCGGAACGCAGCTTGTTTCAAAGAAAGTGCCGCGCATTTGAAACGCTGGAGAAACCCACCACTCCTTGCATCGTACATTTGTGCGATGCGCATTGAAAACATATTTCTCAATGCCGGCGGCGTGCTCGTACATCCGAACTGGGAACGCGTCAGCGAAACACTTGCACGGCATGGCATTGCTGTTGATGCAACCCGGCTTCAGAATACCGAGCCGATCGTCAAAAAGCGTATGGATACTGCGGAGATCATTCGTTCGACCAACGATGGCGACCGTTTCTCAGTATATCTGCGAAGCATTATTTTACAAGCAGGAGTTGCAAAAGCGCAAAACATCGATCCAGCGGTTCAGGAACTCATCGAATATAATAACCTGTGGAACTTATGGGAAACTATTCCACCGGATGTGTTTCCTACGCTTGGGACGCTTCGTGCTTTAGGAATGAAACTTGTCGTACTCTCGAACTCGAATGGCACTTTGCGGGAATCATTCAAGCGGTTTGGTTTGCTCGATAAAGTCGATTTTCTCTTCGATTCCCATGAAGAAGGCATCGAAAAACCCGATCCGGCATATTTCCATCACGCGCTAAAAATATCCTGCAGCAATGCAGAAACAACGGTTCATGTTGGAGATTTCTATCATATTGACGTCTTGGGCGCGCGTAGTGCGGGTATCCGGCCCATTCTGCTGGATGCAGCAGGACTGTATCAAGATTGCGACTGTGAAAGGATTGGATCGCTGTCGGAACTGATCGAGCTACTCGGAAAGTAAAATCAATCGTCATTCCTTCAAACTTGCGATCTCGCTTTTCGTTAGCTCCCGCCATTGACCCGGTTCCAAATCCTTCAACGTGATCGTGCCGATCGCCCACCGAACAAGTCGCAGCGTTGGGTAGCCAACCGCCGCCGTCATGCGGCGCACCTGGCGATTCTTTCCTTCTAAGAGTGTAAGCTCGATCCAGGATGTGGGAATGTTCTTGCGCTTACGGATTGGTGGATCACGCGGAGGCAGCGTGAGTTCCTCATCCACTAATCGGGCGCGTGAAGGTAGGGTGCGATAATTTTGTATTGTAACACCGCGCTCCAGTTTAGAGATAGCTTCTGCGGTTGGGATTCCCTCCACTTGTACGAGGTAAGTGCGTTCATGCCCGGTTCCCGGCGCAAGCATTCGTTTGATAAAGGGACCATCGTTCGTGAGCAGGAGCAGACCCTCCGAATCGGCATCTAATCTTCCGGCGGCATAGAGGTCTGGCGGAAGATTGAACTCCGATAGCGTGCGCTGATTGGGAACCTCAGCCGTGAACTGGCTGAGTACACCGTAGGGTTTGTGGAGGATGATGTAGCGATTAGTCACAAATTAACAATATCCTGCTGGTCAGCGTTGGTATTGTCCGTCAGTAACTTTTTCCAGCCAATCGACGGTCTTGCCGTTCAGCGCTTCCTGAATGGCGATGTGCGTCATGCTGGTGGTGGGCGCGGCGCCGTGCCAGTGCTTCTCGCCCGGTGGGAACCAGATAACATCACCCGGACGAATTTCTTCGATCGGCCCACCCCATCGCTGCGCTCTGCCACAGCCGGAGGTAACGATAAGAGTTTGTCCTAAAGGATGTGTATGCCACGCTGTCCGCGCTCCCGGCTCGAACGTAACGCTCGCTCCAACCACACGCGCCGGATCGGGCGCTGTGAATAGTGGGTCAAGGCGCACCGCGCCGGTGAAATACTCGGCTGGTGGTGTGCCGGAAGGTTGCGAACCGCTGCGTTTGATTACCACGAGGACTCAACATGGATGAGCGCAGAACAATTTGAATAAGCACAATCCTTCAGCCAAATAACTCAGTAACTAACTCTTCTTTCGAAATCTTTCGGTTGCGGGCAACATCTGCAATAATTCCTGCAAACATTCCGAGCTTGAGAGGATTATGCAATGGCACCACGATGTGGTGCTCGTTTGGAGTGCGAGCCACAAGTGTAACGTGGCTTCCCTTCTGCCTTATTTGCCGATACCCGATTCGCTCCAGCGCACGGACTAACTCCTTACCCGATACTTCGCGCGGCAGCTTCATGCCGCTAAAACTTCCTCGCGCACAAAGTGAAGGCGAATGATTGGTGGAGCTTGCTCATCGCCATAGAAGCATTCTGTCGCCTCGCGCACGTTCACCTTCAACTCTTCCTCGGTTTCGGCTTGTGTGAATATAGAAACGCCGAGCGCCCTCGCAGTATATCCGCCTTCCGGAGCTTCTTCTACTAAAAAAATGAGTTCGTTCATAATATCTAAAACGAAGATGGGCTGGGTTGGTTCGCTCTCAAAACTCCCTCCTAAATCTAAGGGAACACCCGTAACTCCCACCCTGTTCTTGCGTAGCACTCACACCAGATGAGTGCTAATTCACAGCGCCATTTTAACGAAATTAACTCAAATTCGGCGAATTTTGTAGCCGTGACCTTTAGGTCACGGCGTCAAGGGCTTCGCCACCGTGACCTGAAGGTCACGGCTACACGCATCGTTTTCAACTAATCAAAACATAACACTATGACATTAAAACCACTACATGACCGCCTGATCGTTCGCCCTGCTGCGGCAGAGGAAGTAACGAAGTCGGGCATAATCATTCCAGATTCTGCAAAAGAGAAGCCTGTGCAGGGCGAAGTACTCGCCGCCGGTCCGGGTAAGCTCGACGACACCGGAAAGCTCGCGCCGATGGGCGTGAAAGTCGGTGACATCGTGCTCTATGGGAAATATTCGGGAACCGAGGTATCGCTCGATAACGAAGACGTCCTTATCATGCGCGAATCCGATGTGTTCGCGATCGTGGAAAAGAACGGAAAAGCAAGTAAGAAGTAAGAGTTAAGAAGTAAGAAATGGCCCCAAATATCTGCCTTTCACATGTCATTCTGAGCGTAGCCGAACGAAGCGGAGCGGAGTTCGGCGAAGCGAAGAATCTTTTGAAGATTGCCAGACAACAAAGGGTAAAAGATCCTTCGCTACGTTCGGCTCCGCTATCGCTGCGCCGAACTCCGCTCAGGATGACACTTCAAAATTCTAATTCTTAATTCAGAAGACAACACAATTTTAATTAAACAACAACAAACACTATGGCAAGCAAAACAATCATTTTTAATACCGATGCTCGCGCGAAGTTAAAGCGCGGCGTTGACCAGTTAGCAGATGCAGTAAAAGTGACGCTCGGACCGAAAGGCCGCAACGTCGTTATCGACAAGAAATTCGGCGCTCCGACGATCACCAAGGACGGCGTGACCGTCGCCAAGGAGATCGAACTCGAAGATGCGATCGAAAACATGGGCGCACAAATGGTGCGTGAAGTTGCCTCGAAAACTTCCGACGTAGCCGGTGACGGCACCACCACCGCGACCGTCCTGGCACAGGCGATCTTCCGCGAGGGACTTCGCAATGTGACTGCCGGCGCAAATCCGATGGATCTGAAGCGCGGTATCGATCTCGCGGTCACGAATGTGATCGAGGAACTTAAGAAGCTTTCGCGCCCGATCGAGGGCAAGAAGGAGATCGCGCAGGTTGGTTCCATCAGCGCGAATAACGATCACACCATCGGCGATCTCATTGCGGAAGCGATGGAGAAAGTCGGCAAGGATGGCGTTATCACCGTCGAAGAAGCCAAGGGCATCGAGACGGAACTTACCGTCGTTGAGGGAATGCAGTTCGACCGCGGTTATCTCTCCCCTTACTTCGTGACCGATCCGGATACGATGGAAGCCGTGCTTGAGAATCCGTACATTCTCATTCACGATAAGAAAATTTCGCAGATGAAGGACTTGCTTCCTATTCTCGAAAAGGTAGCTCAGGCCGGTCGCCAGATGCTCATTATTTCGGAAGATCTGGAAGGCGAAGCTTTGGCTACGCTCGTCGTGAATAAGCTGCGTGGAACTTTGAAGATCGCAGCAGTGAAGGCTCCGGGCTTCGGCGACCGCCGTAAGGCGATGCTGGAGGACGTTGCGGTGCTCACGGGCGGAACGGTCATCTCGGAAGAGAAAGGCTTTAAGCTCGAGAGCGCAACGCTCGGATATTTGGGAACTGCCAGCCGCATCACGATCGATAAGGATAACACCACGATCGTCGAAGGCGCGGGCAAAGGCGATGACATCAAACGCCGCATCAACGAGATCAAATCGCAGATCGACAAGACGACCAGCGATTACGACCGCGAGAAGCTCCAGGAGCGTCTTGCGAAGCTTTCGGGCGGCGTAGCGGTCATCAAGATCGGCGCATCGACCGAAGTGGAGATGAAGGAAAAGAAGGCCCGCGTCGAAGATGCGCTGCATGCCACGCGCGCAGCCGTCGAAGAGGGAATCGTTCCGGGCGGCGGAGTTGCGCTGCTCCGCTCGATGGCCGGACTTTCGAATGGCTTCTCCTCGAAGCAGGCGAATGCCGACATCCGCACCGGTATCGAGATCATTCGCCGCTCGCTCGAAGAGCCGCTGCGTCAGATCGTCAACAATGCCGGTCTGGAAGGTTCCGTTATTGTCAACCAGCTGAAGGAAGGCAAGAACGACTACGGCTTCAACGCCGCGACCGAGGTGTATGAGAACCTTTTCGCATCCGGCGTCATCGACCCAACGAAGGTAACGCGTACAGCGCTGCAAAATGCGGCCTCCGTTGCCAGCTTGCTCCTCTCGACCGAAGCAGTCATCGTCGAGAAGAAGGAAGACAAGCCAGCCATGCCGCCAATGCGCTGGTGGCGGCGGGATGGGGGATATGTATTAATTCTGACGGAATTAATGTTATTGAAGGGCCATCGAAAGATGGCCCTTCACTTTTATTTTCTTTATGAGCCACAGGAAAACGCTCGATGACCTGCTAAGCGGCACTTCCGATTACAATATCCGGTTCACAGAATTGACTGGCATGCTGAAAGCGATGGGTTTTCACGAGCGCATTCGCGGCAGTCATCACCTCTATTCGCAGCAAGGTATTCGTGAACTTATTGACTTGCAGCCCGAAGGTGGAATGGCGAAAGCATATCAGGTGCGCCAAGTGCGTAAGATTTTTCAAAATTACAATTTGAACAAAGTATGACAAACCGATACGAAATCATCATTTATTGGAGCGAGCCGGATGACCGCTTCATCGCCGAAGTACCGGAACTTCCCGGCTGTATGGCCGATGGAAAAACGTACGATGAATGCATGAAGCAAGCGCAGGATGTCATGCGCGAGTGGATCGACTACGCGCGGGAACTCGGACGCCCGATTCCGGAGCCAAGAGGAAGGCTGATGTATGCGTAACCATTTTGAGAAGAAGGAAGACAAGCCAGCCATGCCACCCATGGGCGGCGGCGGCGGGATGGGGGATATGTATTAATGTGATTCGAGGGCAGCCCGCGAGGGCTGCCCTTGGTTTTTTAACGATGTCATCAACTAATTAAAATCATGGTACCATCGGAATTAATTCGAATACAAGATCAGATCGTATCAGAATTACGCATTGAGAAATGGACGGCATTACTTGCTGCACTCGTTCAGCAACCTGTAAAGGCTTTTCCCCCACAATATCGCACAGAACTAAACAACCTAATCGTTGAAACTGAGATTGCTTTTAGTAAACTAATCCTTGAGCAAGACAAGCAGGAAATTCTTCAAAAATGGGACTTAAACTCTGCTATTAATCCTGAAACTTTATCAGACATAAATACAATAGTCAGAACGAATGGCGATTCAACAATTTTCCTAAATAATGCGAGTGTTTTCCAACGAGTACTTCGGATTTGGGCGAAGCTTACAGCCTTTAAGGAGGCGAAGGAAACAGTAGCACTTTTTTTGGGACATGAGGATGTTACCATAAAGCCAGAAAACGGATCGATTGATTTATGGATTCTTGATGATCCGAACCACTCCGTAAGCAAAAAACGGTTTGATGAAATTTTGCTTGAAATTGAGAATATTCAAACATATTGCGTTCAAATATTCGACGGAACCAGTGAACCACTAACGATTCTATTCGTCGAAAGTGGAAGTTCCATTAAGGTCAGGCTACAAGTCGCTAAAATTGTTGCTCCCTTTTTAATCGGAGTATTTACAATCTATTTTGCCTATATTAAATTTGAAGACGAGAATGGAATAATTCAACGTTCTAATGCGGCCCTCGCAGAATTGGCCGTAACACAAAAATTAGAGGAGCTTCGAAAAGAGTATGCAATCGATAGCTCTGTGGCTAAAGGACTCGAAACAAAATTGATTGCCTCGGTCGAATCTTTGATAGAGAAGAACTCTTATGTAGAGGTACCACAATTTACAGCAGGCCAACAAATGTTTCTATTAACACCACGCAGGGAGATGCTGAAGCTGAATGCGCCAGACGCTACGCATACTCAGGAACCTGAGAAATCCCAGTAGTCAATTAAAAAAGAATTCGCGCAGTCGAAACACTTCATTTTCGTGTTTATAAAATTATGCATCCGGACACGGTTTATGTTAACCTTTTGAACGATTCGAATTCTTGGCTACCACTTGCTTCATTGCTTGTTGCACTCGCGGCAGTAGTTGTTGCCCCGTGGGTTCAGTGGCATATTGCCAAAAATCAATTTAAAATATCATGGAATATTATTCGCTCCCAAGTCAAATCGGAAAGCCGCCAACAATGGCTTAATGATGTAAGGTCTAGCGTTGCGAGTCATATGCACCTGACAACAACACTTTGGATTGCCTGTGGTAGAAGTGGAAATCCATTTCCGATCGAATCGGAGGAACTAAAAAATAAAATGCTTGCTCTCGAACATCAGTTGGATTTGTATTTAAATTCGAACGAGCCTTCGCAAAAGAAATTGCTTGAAAATTTAGAGGCAACCAATGTAGCTTCGGAGTCTAACGATCCGAGTGAATTTGTAAAGTCCTTAAATAATTTAAGGGACTCTTTCTATGAAGTGCGCGATTCGGTTTGGAACGAAATTAAAGAAGGGATTTGATAAAAGAATGCCTGCTTCGAATGCTTCATCTATCCTGCATCGGGAACGTTTGAACGGAACGCACCCCGCGAACAGCGCATGCTTTTAGGCTACTGGCGAGCTTTGCAGGCAGTGTGGGTGGGAACTACGTGTAGAACAGGCTTTCAGCCTGTCCACGGGCTTTCCAGCCCGTGTGGGGGTGGCGCGGACTAAAAGTCCGCAGACAGCCTGAAAGGCTGTTCTACACGGGCGGCGGTGTAGCACCGAACCTTCAGGTTCGGTGTAGTCCCTTCGCCGAACCTGAAGGTTCGGCGTTACACGGCGGAACGGAAAGCATTTCAGCGGGATTGTGGGATTATGGGTTTAATGGAAGAACGCGGGTACGAGGGCTTCGAATATCCTCCTGAGACGAAGTGCGATATTTTTCAACCTTACGTTGAACAGATTCTTCGCGCCCTCGGTTGGGAACCAGAAGATTATTGGGTAAGCGACGAGAGTATTATTGCCGACTTTGTTTCCTTTGGTATTGTACATGATGGCGATCTTGACCCCATCGAGGCACTCGGTATCGAAGTCAGCGGCGGCGACTTCGTGTGGGAAGTTGCTGTGCGGTTGAAGCAAAAAGACGTGTAGAACAGGCTTTCAGCCTGTCGGCGGGCTTTCCAGCCCGTCTGGAAATGACACGGACTAAAGTCCGCAGACAGCCTGGAAAGGCTGTTCTACACGCGCTACAATTGCATGGGATTTTTTGGGATGGACTGTTGTTGCAAAAAATTATCCTCATAACAAAAGAGAGGGCTCCATTTACCATGAAATGGCTTCTGCGTTCCGTTCCACTTTTTGCGCTCGTATGGGTTGGATGCACAACGAACACCATCGTCAATAATTACGTCGCCGATTCTACCGCGCCGACAATCACCCGGTTTACGCCGGACACCGTGTGGACCTTTGGGACGCTCACGATCTATGGAAATCATTTCGGGTATTCTTTCGATTTGATTGCCTTTATTGACACTGCACAAGTACAAGGATTCACGGGCGGAAACGATACCATGCTTGCCGCAGAGGTTCCAGAGGGAGCTCAAACTGGTCTAATTCACATCACGACGATCAACGGAACTGCAATTTCTGCAAATCCAGTCGTTGTGGAATATACCTTCCATCCGCACCCGATCAACGACACGCTTCCGACCGGAGCTTCGTTCTCCATGCCGGGGACCGGAATGAACAATTCCCATGGCCAATTGCGCCTTACGGTTGGCGGGGTTCCATACCCTATCGATTCTGTTTTCACCAATCGAATGGTTTCTCATGTTGTCACCAATGGTTTCTCCGGTACCATAATTCTTTACGCCAACGGTGGATCTTATAATATGGGAACGCTCACGGTAACGCGCCCGTCATCCTGGAATACGCTCTCCGAGATTTGGGATCATGTGACTGTAACGGAAACACATACTCGCCGAGGTTATGTCAACGGGCCCACAAACACTATCGACTCGACCTGGCAAATAACAGCCATGTATTTGGGACAGCATGATGTAAGTGTATCCGGAATTCCGCTTGTGACAACATCAACTGGAGTGGATTACGCTCTTGCTGTTCCGTTCCTCGCAATCAATTGGGATACAATAAATCAGACTGCGTCAGTTGGTTATGAACCATCTTCCTTTTCCCAGACTGCAACATGCACAATAGATACCGAATGGTATTCAGAGAGTACAGATCCCCTGCCGGCGATGCTACCCGTCACCAATGCAATCGAATTCGTTATGCCGAATTTTGGCTATCAAATCACGGAAGACTCGACGGATACTCAGGGTCTCGTAAATTGGCAGGAAACAACTTCTGCAACGCTCGTTTCCGGTTCGTTCGATCTTATTCTGAAGCCATAACGAGCGCAATGTTGCTCGGCGAATCAAACAGGCCATGATGAAACATTCATTGAAATAATTAAAACTAAAAGTGCGCTTGTGACACCAATAGATATAAGGCCGTCATCACAAGTCGCATTTTGCAGAAACAACTATATCTTTTCTCCGCCATTTTCGTATTTTGCTGCGTTATTTCGAGCGAAGCGATCGCTCAGGATACGATCGAGCGAAGACCCTATTCCGAGCGTGGTTTCGTTGGTGCGCCATACATCCGGTACTTACCGGAAACCGAGTGGATCGGTGGGATCGTCGGTATCTACTATTATCATATCGGCCCGGATACGAATGACTGGCTCACGCGACCTTCAAATTTTTCGGCAGGCGCGAGTTATTCTCAGCTTCATCAATCGACGTTCGGTATTGACTACGATCTTTATGCGCCCGGCAACGCCTATCACTCCTATGGCTGGCTCCGCTATCAACAGTTCCCTCTCGATTACTATGGTATCGGCGATTACGCGCCTTCCAGCAGCATCGATGCTTACACGCCACTCTATCGCGGCATTGGGTTCTATCTTATGAAAAATATTTTTCATAGCAAATATTATGAAAGCGTCTATGCCGGACTCGAAGGAGAATTTCGGTACGATGCCGTTCTGCAATCGGATTCTGCCGGACCGATCGCATCCGGTCAGGTTCCCGGTGCGAGAGGCGGCACTTCCAACGGACTTGGGGCCATCGTCACCTACGACACACGAGATAATACCTACTCCACACATAGCGGTCAGTATGCGTCACTCAATGGAGCTTTTTATGGACATGCGCTTGGAAGCGATTACAGCTTTAGCAGATTCACAGCCGATCTGCGGAAATTTTATCCTCTCTCCGAAGATCAAACACTCGCGTTCCAATGGTACAGCGTCCTTTCGAATGGAACTGCGCCATTTTATCTGCTTCGCGGCCTTGGTGGCAGTTCCCTTCTGCGCGGGTATTACTTGCTCCGGTTTCGCGACAACGATGTCACGCTCCTGCAAAGCGAATGGCGGTTCCCCATCTGGTGGCGTTTTGGCGGCGATGTTTTTGCGGGTGCGGGGGAAGTCGGCCACACGCTTTCGAACTTCAGCATTGCGGGCATTCATCCCTCTGTTGGCCTCGGATTGCGTTTGCTCGTCATTCCCGAAGAGCATTTGACTGCGCGGGTCGATTATGGCTTCGGGACCGATTCCCAGGAAATATATTTTACGATCTTGGAAGCGTTTTAATTGCAAATATTCGCCTGAACTGGGATGGATACATGAGATATTTGGGATGGGAAGCTGTTGCGATGAAATGAAGGTAACCTATGATAAAGAAACCGGTGCCGCGTACATTCAATTCCCCACTGAGTCTCCGGATGATGCGGATGAAGTTTCAGATGGCATAGTTTTCGATCTTGCTCCCAATGATCGGCTTTAAGATGAAAGATGAAATGGGTAGATCGAGAAAAATAATTGAATTTTGCGGAACTCGGGGTGCATGAGTTCATGAATAGTTGGGTCAAGTTCATGAATTCCTCATGCAAAAAAAAATATTAGATGCCAAAAGGACTCGGATTTTAGGGATTTTGGTTGGATTTATCGGATTTCGGGTGTGGATAACTTATTTTTTATGCAGTCGCTATGCATAAAATATCAGGCATATTCTCCGAAGACGCGGCGGAGGGCGTCGGAAATTTCGCCGAGGGTGGCGTAGGTTTCCACGGCTGCAATGAGGTGCGGCATGAGATTTTGGCCCTCCCTGGCGGCGCGCTCCACTGCATCAAGCGCATCGTTGGTGCGGCTGGCGTCGCGTTGCGAGCGCAGGTTTTGCACGCGCGCAATCTGGCGCGCTTCGAGTTCCGGATCGATGCGGAGCGTTTCTGGCGCGATAAGTTCCTCCGTTACGAACTCGTTCACGCCTACGACGATCGCCTCTTTCGTTTCCACTTTTTTCTGGAACTCGTACGCCGACTTTGCGCAATGCGTTCCTGATAAAATCCGGCTTCGATGGCGCTCACCGCTCCGCCGATGCCGGCTATTTCGCTCATCAGTATTTCGGCTCTTCGCATAAGTTCCGAGGTGAGATATTCGACGAAATAGCTCCCCGCCATCGGATCGACGGTATCGGCAATACCGGATTCGTAGGCAATGATTTGCTGGGTTCGAAGCGCGGTACGGGCGGCCTATTCGGTAGGCAGGGCAAGGGCTTCATCCTTGCCGTTGGTATGCAGGGATTGGGTTCCACCGAGGACTGCGGCCATCGCCTCGATGGTGGTGCGGACGATATTGTTCTCGATCTGCTGTGCCGTCAGCGTGGAACCGGCGGTCTGCGAATGGAACCGGAGTTTCATCGAGTCGGGGTTTTTTGTATGGAACCGGTCCTTGCATAATTCCCGCCCATAATGTCCGTGCCGCGCGGAACTTTGCGATTTCCTCGAAGAAATTGGAATGCGCATTGAAGAAGAAGGAAAGGCGCGGCGCGAATGGCATCGATGGTAAGTCCGGCCTTCAGAGCGGCTTCGACATACGCGATGCCATTAGCCAGCGTAAAGGCGATTTCTTCCGACGGCCGTGGAACCCGCCTCGCGAATGTGGTATCCGGAAATGGAAATGGTGTTCCAGGAAGGAAGTTCCGCAGCGCACCAGCGGAAAATATCGGTGACGATCCGCATGGATTGCGACGGAGGGTAGATATAGGTTCCACGGGCGGCGTACTCTTTCAGGATGTCGTTCTGGACGGTTCCGGAAAGTTTTTTCAGGTCGGCGCCCTGCTTTTTTGCTTTCGCGACGTAAAGGGCAAGCAAAATCGAGGCCGTGGCATTGATGGTCATCGAAGTGGAAATTTTCGACATTTCGATTCCATCGAAAAGGACATCGAAATCCTCCAGCGAATCGATCGCGACACCGACGCGGCCAACTTCACCGGCGGCCATCGGGTGATCGGAATCGTAGCCGATTTGGGTCGGCAAATCGAAGGCGATGGAAAGTCCGGTGGTTCCGGAAGCAAGGAGATATTTGTAGCGCCGGTTGGATTCCTCGGCGCTGCCGAAACCGGCATACTGGCGCATGGTCCAGAGCCGGGAGCGGTACATTTCGGGGTAAATCCCGCGGGTGAAGGGGTATTCGCCGGGTTCCGGATTTCCATGCAGCGACGCTGGAATCGGTATCCCGGAGCTGGTTTCGAAATTGATCTTTGCGCAATGGCATGATGACAAAAATACGGCTTATTTCGGATGGGGGAAGCATTCGGGCGCAGGTTGCGTTACCGAACGCTTCGAAACAGAACCTATTATAGAGCCGTACTTAGCCCGAAAGCATGGAAAAATCCGCCGTAAAATCGCAAAACGCCACACTTACCGGCCATGCCGCCGCGCTGGAAACAAAGCTCAAAATAAGACGGCAAAAATCGGAGTCGTCGGGCCTCGGGATATGTCGGATTGCCGCTGGCGATCGAATTTGCGAAGAAGGGCTTCCAAACGGTGGGCATCGATCTCGACAAATCGGAAAATCGAATCGCTGCAAAAAGGGAAAAATTACATTCAGGATATTCCGGATGCTGAGGTTAGCGAGGCTGTTAGAAACGGGACATTTCGCGCACAAGCCAATTACGAAAATTGCGGTGACGCTGGACGTCATCTATATTTGCGTTCCCACGCCATTTACGGCAAATAAAGATCCGGACATCAGCTATATCACAAGTTCGGCAGAAGCGATCGCCAAAGAGTTACGCGATGGCCAGCTTATCATCCTGAAATCGACAACATTCCCAAATACGACGGAAGGCGCGGTTCAGCCCATTCTTCGAAAAGATGGAAAAAAAGTTGGCAAGGATTTTTTCCTCGCGTTTCAGTCCGGAACGGATCGATCCGGGAAATCAGAAGTGGACGACAGCAAATACACCCATCGTCGTTGGCGGCGTAACCTCAGGCTGTACGAGGCTTGCGGTGCTCGCGAATGAGCAGATCATTCAGAATGTGATCGCGGTCAGTGGTCGCCGAAAGTCGCAGAGATGGAAAAGCTGCTCGAAAATATTTTCGCTCAGTTAATATTGCGCTTGTCAATGAGCTGGCAAAGCTTTGCGACCGCATGGGTGGAATTAATATGTGGGAAGTTGTCGATGCGGCTGCTACGAAACCATTTGGATTTATGCCTTTTTACCCCGGGCCTGGCATTGGGGGGCATTGTATTCTCATTGATCCATTTTATCTGTCATGGCAGGCAAGGGCTTATGATTTCGAGACGAATTTCATTACGCTTGCGGCAGAAACGAATGAGTCGATGCCGTTTTACGTGAAGGACTTAGTGTTCAAAGCTGTTGCGGAACTTCCGATCCGATTGCGTGATGCAAAGATACTGATGATGGGCGTAGCATTCAAGCGCGATGTTGATGACACACGGCACTCCCCCGCTATCCGTGTTATGGAATTATTGCTTGATGACGGTGCATACTCATATTGATTTTACCGATCCATTTGTCGATAGAATTAAAGTAAAAGGGCGAGATTTTACTGCAAAGGAATTCGATGCCGAGACACTGCGATCTGCGGATGTTGTAATTATCACGACGGACCATTCGCAGTATGATTATGAATTTCTTGCTCAGAATGCAAAGCACATCATCGACACAAGGAACGCAACGAAGCATATTCATGAACCCGGAGCTTCGTGAAAAGATCGTTCTGCTCGGTATCTGGAGAATGTCGCGCATACAACCGTCGTAAATTTTGACACAAGAAAAAGATAATGTTCGTTGTCGGCGCTCGCCCGAACTTCATGAAGGTCGCGCCGGTGCTGGAAGCCGTTCGCGCAAAATGGGAGATTCGATTCTATCCTCGTCCATACCGGCCAGCATTACGATGCAAATATGTCGGATGTGTTCTTCAGCGATCTTGACATGCCACAACCTGACAGGTTTCTGGGGGTTGGCTCTGGCAGTCATGCTGAGCAGACAGCGAAAGTGATGATCGAGATGGAAAAACTTCTCGCGGAGGAGCAACCCGACCCTCGTAATGGTCGCTGGCGATGTGAATTCAACGCTGGCCACTGCGCTTGTCGCCGCAAAAGCTGGAATTGCTCTGGGTCACATCGAATCGGGACTGCGATCATTCGATCGCTCCATGCCAGAAGAGATCAACCGAATCGTTGCCGATGAATTTTCGCAATTTTGTTTCGTTACGGAGCCCAGTGGACTGAAAAATCTCGAACATGAGGGGATATCGAAGGATCGGGTATTTTTCGTGGGAAATACCATGATCGATTCAGTGCAAAAATATTTACCCAAAGCCCGCGAACGATTTGCGGAACTTGGGGTAAAATGTGGAATTGAGGCAAAAAAATATGCCCTTGTTACCCTGCACCGTCCGAGCAATGTCGATGAGCAGAAGGACTTTTGCGCTTTGTGGAGCTTTTTGAGCGCATGTCGGCGTTTGTCCCGCAAATTTTATTTCCCATTCATCCTCGCACACGAAAACGCGGATAGAAGAATTCGGAATAAATGGTCGCCTTCGAGAAAACCTACGCTTAAAACTGATCGAACCCATTGGGTATCTTGATTTTTTGGCATTACAATCTCAATCAGCAGTCGTTTTGACGGATTCTGGCGGAATTCAAGAAGAAACGACTGCACTCGGAGTGCCGTGCATCACGCTTCGAGAGAACACGGAACGGCCGATCACGGTCGAAGAAGGCACGAACGAACTGATCGGACTGGACATGAACGAGCCCTCGAAATTTCCACAACGCGCTTTGGAGGGATATGGAAACCACACAACAGTTCCCAAGCTTTGGGATGGACATGCAGCAGATCGTATTGCACACATTTTGGAAACATCACTTTGAGAATCTCTTCTCGCTATTCTTTTTCTTTCACAACCGCCTATGCATTCGTTGGCATTGCGCACGAATGCTCATCGCGCAATTCACCGCTCCGCTTTCGCCGCAAAGTCCGATGCACACAGCTCGGCTCGCAAAAAAATATCGGCACCGCCTACGGCAACCTGAAGGATGACCTACGAAAGTAGTATCGATCCCGCCGAATATCATTTAGGCCCCGGCGATGTGTTCGAATGCCGATTCTGGACAAGCGGCGAGACTTCCTATCCTTCGGTCTCATTGGATAATATACTTTTGATTCCCAATCTCGGTGCGTTCGATGTGCGTGGCGAGACATTAGCTCAAGTCCGGCAGGATGTAATGCAGAAAGCAGGGGAATCTTTCGCATCGAGGAAACAAGACCCCAATCATCCTCCTGTTACGCTGGCACTTTACCAGCCTCGCAAGATCTATGTGACGGTACAAGGCGATGTTATAACGCCTGGCGTCTACGCGCTCTCGGCCTCATCGCGGGCAGATGTAGCAGTAGATGTTGCAAATAAAGTCGATCCTTCCCTGCAACCTTCGCGAGAGCCAGGAACTCAGAAACAGATGGAGATCGATCAGATGGGTAAAAAACGCTTGGAGTCGTTTTTCGGCGAACGAGAGCCCGAACCAGCCAGCAAACGCTATATCACCGTTACTCATGAGGATGGTACTATAGACCGCATAGATCTCGTACGATACAATTCCATGCACGACCCAAAAGCGTGCCCGCCCTCAGCCAGGGAGACGTGATTGTCGTTCCATTTCGTGACATGATGCATCCTTCGATTGGAGTGTATGGCGCGGTTCAGTCGCGGCGGCGAATTCGAATTTGTGCAGGGTGATTCGCTTTCCTCGGCCATACAAATATGCTTTTGGCCCATCTGCAAATGCGGATCTTCATCATGTCGAGCTTACTCGCATTGGAAACAACGACGATTGGTCCCACCCGTCAGTCTATGATCTTACTTCGATCGAAGCTCATCCGTCACCGGATATTGCGCTTGCCCCAAACGATCGCGTAATCGTTCGGTCGTTGCCGGAAGAGAATCGGGCATCCGTGGTTGAAGTACGAGGAGAAGTGGTCGAGCCAGGTGTCTATCCGATGAAGATGGCCACACTACACTCTATCAAATAGTTCAGGATGCTGGCGGCTTAAGCTCGAAAGCCTATCCTGCGGCTGGTGTGATTAAACGGCATGGCCATGAGGAACGGCTTACAGCAGGCTCGCCTGAGGAGATAGCACAAATAAGCCGTTTAGAAGATTTGACTGTTTCTGATACCGCAAGTTTTCAGAGGCAAACATCGATGCGCCCCCCAACCGTTGTTGCTGATATGTATCGGCTTTTTGTGCAAGGCGATCACTCCGCAGATGTTAAACTTGATGATGGAGACGAAATCATCATTCCAAAATGCCCACCAGTGTGTATGTTTATGGGTTTGTCAGTAATGCCGGTTTTGTGAATTATCAGGAGAATGCTCCGCTGAGCTATTATATCGCTCAGGCCGGCGGGTACGCCGATGGCGCTGAGAAATCAGAAATTGCTGTAATAAAACTACGCTCGAAAGCGTGGATGGATCCCAGCGACACCAAGATCGAACCCGGCGACGAAATTTTCGTTCCCAAAGAGCCTGATTACTCTGAAGATTATAAATTAGCAAGACTCACAACGTGGGCACCGATTGCCACCGCAGTGTTTGGTGCTATCGATGTCTACTTAGCTGTTACAAGAAATAGTTCGATATGCGATACGTTCTGGCATTCGTGTTCATTCTTTCGATCATAGCTGGGACTATTATCCCGGCCAAAAGCCAGGTACTTACCTCCCAACCCCATATTGGCGTCGAGCAGGTGCCGATTGGCGATGATGTGTATGCCTTTCTGCGCCACCTTTCCGTTCACGGCCTCATTACAGGTTTTTCCGAAGCCCAGCTTCCGATTTCCGAATTCGAAGTAGTTGGTTTTTTGCAACAGGCCGATTCTCAAAAGCTATCGAACGCGGAACGGGAACTGGTTCTAAAATATCTTCGCACGTATGCGCATGAACCTCGAGAAGCGAATACGTTGTTCGCATCAGATAGCGCCAAGCCAATTTTCTTTGACGGAATTTTTACCCAACAAGACAAATATCTCTATCGCTGGTTCAATGACTCGACAAAATCCGATCTGTTCGTCGATGGGATCGGCAGCGTGGAGTATCGCCGCCAAACAGATCCTTCTTCAGAATCCGTTAAGCTTCTGAATCTCGGTGGCCGCTTTTCCGGAACTTTGAGTGGCCAAGTGGGATATTTTATGCAGACAACCAACGGCGTAGCACTTGGCGACAAACAGCTTGCGCTTGAAGATCCGGTTCTTAGCAGAAATAACAATTTACTCCATTATACAAATTTTTTTGATTTCACCTCAGCCGAGCTTGCATACACCAATGACTGGTTCACAGGTAAACTTGCCCGTGAGGCCGTCGCGATCGGCGGTGGGTATCATGATAATATTCTTCTGTCGTCAGCTGACAGTGTGCCAGCGTATGATTTTCTTAGCCTCGGCGCACATGTGGGGCCGGTCCGGTACCAATCTATCTTCGCGTCGTTAGTGCCGGATTCCGTCACGGGCCAGTACCCGTATCCCACAAAATATCTTGCTGTTCACGATCTTACAGTAGGGATGGGCCAAAATGGAGAGCTTGGATTTACCGAAATCGAGGTTATCACGCGTCCCGACCTTGCATATCTGAATCCCTTTTCGTTTCTCGAGACCGTTAAGCATGCCTTAGATGGCACGCAGGACCAGAACCTGGGTATGCTGGGAACTCATGCGCGCTGGGATATTGTACCAGGCATCGAAGTGCGCGGTCAAGCGTTCATTCAGGATCTTGTCATAAATGAGATCGGTACAGGATACTGGTCGAATAAAGGAGGAGATCAACTTGGAATCATGTGGGCAGGTGCCTTCGGAATTCCAGACCTCGACTGGGAAGCCGAATGGACGCGCATCCTACCCTACACCTATTCTCATTGGGACACCGTAGGCTCTTTCTCGACTTCAGGAGCACCACTCGGAGCTCAAGTCGGGCCAAACTCCATCAGCTATTGGACAGAATTACGCTGGGCCCCGAATGCAAAATGGATCATAGCGTTGCAGGGACAATTTATCGAGCGCGGAGAAAACATTTATGATTCTACTGGCAAGCTCCTCTATAACGCCGGTGCGGATTATCGGGTAAGCTATACTGATTCAACTTCAAGTTTTAGCCAGACCTACATGTTGAACGGACGGAGAGTCGATATTTTCAACCTCACTCTTGATATTGAATTCGAACCCTGGCGAGATTTAACCTTTTATATTGACGGAACAAAGTCATTCGTCGATTACTTAAAGGAGCCATACGTAACGCCAGGATTTAACCTAACCGGCCTCCCGGTTTCTCTGGCACCACAGTCAACTCCTTCCACCATCGGCGCCTTTGGCATCAAAGCATTTTTTTGAAAATATTATGGATCAACCTCCTATAGAATCGACACCTACTGCACGGTCGGCAGCTCCGGAACTCTCTGCTGCTCGTAAAGCGTGGGTAGAAAACGTTTCGATCCTGCTTCGGCATAAGTATCTCATACTTTCCGTTACGATTATCGTCACGGTGATTACCGGTTTGTATGCATTCCTATTCATGCCGAATTATTACAAGGCCCGCGCAGTCATTCTCCCTGCACGACATGCCGGAGGTGGGCTTGACGATATTACGTCCGGAATTTCCTCGACACTTAAGGATATTGGCATTTCAAAAGCTGAAGGGTGGCGAGGAGAGCTATACCCCTCTTTCGCTGATGATGAGCCGAGAATTGCAAGAGAAGATCGTCAAGCAATTCAATTTCCAGAAAGAATACGATTGCAAGACCTTGGAGGACGCCATCAAGGAATTCTCGGATTATTTGGATGGAGAGTTAAGTGAGGAAGGAAATTTTATTATCACTTTCGAAGATACAAGTCCGCGACGAGCAGCCGAAGTGGCCAATGCGGTGGTCGAGGAGATCAATAATGTGAATAGCCGATTAGCCAAAGACGAGGCTGACCATAATATTGCGTATGTTCAAGCTCGCTATCAGGAAAATGTGGCGGATCTCGACTCCGTCGAACATGCGTTTCTCGCATTTCAGCAGAAATATGGACTCTTTTCACTAACGGAACAAGCACGCGCGGAGATGACGGCACTCGGAGGCATGGAAGAGCAAAAAACGGAAGCCGAAATTCAAATGCAAAATGCCGAGCAGCTTTATGGAACGAATTCAGGCCAGGTAGCCGTCTATAAAGGAACCATCGATGAATTGGAATCGAAACTTGCGCAGATGAAAAACGGTCAGGACGCGCAAGCAAGCTCCTTCGTACCGACGGATGTCTTGCCGAAAGTTGCGATGGAGTATTTAAGCCTTACGAGAGAATTCGAGATCCAGAGCAAACTCAAAGCTTTTTTGCTGCCCAGCTACGAGCAGGCAAAACTCGAAGAATCGAAAGAAACGTATGGATTTGTAACGCTCGATCATGCCGAAGTGCCGATCAAGAAAGCTGGCCCACACCGGTCGCTAATATTGCTTGGGGCGCTATTCGGAAGTTTTTTTATTATTTCGTTATACGTGATCCTGCTCACGAATTGGCGCGTCGCACGAGTACATTTCCGCCTCGACCGCGAGCGCCTGGGAGTATAAGGAGCCATCGTGTCCACTGCGGCATTTTATCCGACTGACTCCGTGCAAGCACGATTGCTGACGCTCCCAAAGCGCCAGCAAATCCTGCTTGGAACGGGAATTGTTCTCCTTCTCGTCGGGTCGTTTATGCTGACAGATTCGCTGATTCCTTTGGGAGCTTTACTTGCGGTGGGAATTGGTTATGCTGTCATTAGGAACCCGGTGTGGTCGATCTTTGCGTTTATTATCATTAATGTATTTATTGCATTAAGAGTAAAAGATGATAGCGTTAATGGTGCGCCATCGACCCTCGATGTTGTTCTTGGGATTTTTCTTGTTGGCATCATTGGATATTGGGTGCTGCGGCTACGAATCCTGGAACGACAAGAACTGAGTCTCTCTGTTGGACAACTCCTACTATCATTATTCATAGTATGGTCCGTTGGAGTCACAATCGTGGGTCTCTACAATGAGCACAATTCGCCGAATGTTGCACTTCGCGAGATTCTTAATCTTTCACCATTATTGATATTGCCATTACTTTATGAACGGTTTATTGAGCCAGGTTCCAAGGTTGAAACTGCGCTCTTCGCCGTTGTCATCGTTTCATCTGTTGTTATATTGATTGGAAATATTTTGGAACTGCGAAGTCACCTTGCTCACTCTATTTATCTTTACCAAATCGGACGTGCAACTTATGACTTATCACTAACAATGTTTGTTATCCTCATTATGACATCGAGCTTGATGCACCCAGGCCGGTGGTGGCAAACGCTGTCCGCTATAGGGCTTCTCTTACTCGGAATAGCCGGCCTATTCACAACCTTCTCTCGGAATAGCTACATCTCAACGCCGATGGTCATGATCGTTGTCCTTTGGTTAGGTAAAGTTTCGGAGCGACGTGCGGGAATGAAACGCCTTACGTATGCTTTGTGCGTTGGTATAGCCATGGCGATTCCAATAATTTTGTCATCGCGCCTTCTTCTGCTTATTTTATTAGCATTTGCAACCCGGCTCTTGAGCGCAGGGCATTATCAAACCGACCTTTCACTACAGATGCGATACGGGGAATGGAGAGATGAATGGCATGCAATCCTTCAATCTCCGCTGTTCGGTCACGGCTTCGGCACTCCGTTTCGCACATTTGCCATAGCATTTCACTCACATGTATGGATGAGTTTCAGCCATAGCAGCTATCTCTATATTGTTTTCAAAACAGGCTTTATCGGAGCATTGTTTTTCTTCTCAGCTTATTTTGTTTTCATGAGCAAAGGGTTTAAACTGGTTAGGAATCAAAACTTCTCGCCGCGGTCACGCGTTGTCCTCCGTGCAAGCTTCGCGTTCCTTATAATCGTTCTTTTCCAGGCATATCTTGGAGCGGTATTCGATACCAAAACCTCGATGATGTGGCTAGGACTGGTTTGGGGATATTTTCTTGCTATAGAGAAGCAAGACAAGAATGAAAAATTACTCGCGAAATGAACGATCAGATCGTTCAAGGCGGATATTTGACATGAACTTACTAACGCTTATCATTCGGAAGAACGACAGGGAGCGTCGTATAATGCAGTCGGGCCTCCTTGATCTTCACATTCCAATCGGAATTGCGCTATGTATTTACATTGTGTACGCCGTCTTCGTCTATTGGCCTGTCCTTGCACATCAAAGATTTTTTTGGGAAGATTTTTCCGCATGGGAATACCCTGTTCGTGAATATAGTTATTATATGCTTGGCCTTAAGCATACTCTTCCGTTTTGGAATCCGTTCTCCTGGGGTTGGGAAACATTTTTGTCGGATGCCGAAGCAGGCTTCTGGTACCCAGCCAATTTTTTTCAAATTGTTTTGGTTCGTCTTTTTCTGCCAGACTCCTATCATCTTCCTATTCTTGCGCCTGAGCTTACCACAATCGCCCACATGCCACTCGCAGCAGTTGGGATGTTTTGTTTACTTCGTAGGAAGTTTCAAGTCAGTGATGCAATCTCGTTGCTTGCCGGACTCACATTCGGATTTGGTGCCAGAATGGTAGCTGAGCAAAATCATGGAATGTTCGTAGTCCAATTCTCCCTGCTCCCATGGGAAACCTTACTATTAATGAAGAGTTGGGAATCTTGGCGAAGTGCGATAGCTCTTGGCCTGGTTTTTGGCGCAAGTTTCCTTGCTGGACAGCAGCAATTTTTCATATTCATTGCGCTTTTTCTTGGATCTTTTACGCTCTGGGAAACCTTCCGCCGGAACCTACTCCACGCGACAGCATGGGATCGGATTAGGCCACTCTGCTTATTTTCCCTTGCCATGACTGTAGTCACAGGAGTGAGCGCGATTCAGCTCCTACCAATGCTCGAACATTCCAATTTGACGCTTAGAACGCATCTGAATTTTCATGACGCATCGATGGGTTCTCTGAATCCAGTACGTGTTTTGGGCCTCTTCATTCCAAAGGTGTTTGGCGAGAACGCGGGATCTGCGCTTGCACAAGGGTTCAAAAGCGGAAATGGGATGTGGTACTGGGAAGGAACGCTATACTGGGGTGTCCTGGCTGAAATCTGTGCTATATTTGGAATGGTCCGATTATGGACAAACCGAAAATCCGGAACGACAATGGCTCGGCATCTGCCCTTTTTCCTCGCGTATGCGATATTCGCCATCGCGTACGGGCTAGGAAAATATTTGGGAATTCAATGGCTATTTTGGAGATTCGTACCATTTTTCGATCATATTCGAATGCCGAGCAGGATGCTAATATTTATTTGGTTTCTGGGTGTTCTGGCAACGGCATTCGGAATGGATGAATTAATCAAAAATACTAATACCTCCCATTACAAAAAAATGCTTGTCGGTATTTCCCTGTGCTTTGTCGTTCTTAATCTTCTTGCAACTACCGGTATTTTAAACTATTTTATGAGTTCCCGTGGATACATTGTCAATCCACTGTTGACTCTCCATTCTCTCATAGCGGCCTTCCTTGCTCTTGCCTTTGTATTATGCGTAAGTTATTGGGAACTTTCATATCGTACAATATACATGTGTATGGCCTTTCTCGTAATTTCCGATTTGTATTATGTTGATTCCACTTGGCATCGAAATACCATTAACCGAGAATCATTAGTGCAATATGATTCCCAGCGGCCGGAATTGCTTAGTTTAGCCAATCGATTTCCAATATTGCACGACAAACTCCTTGTGCTCGATACTGCTTGGAAAAGGAGTGAGGAACTGAACCTTGGAATGTTCCTTCGTTTGCCAATTGAGTTTTCGAATGATTCCAATAATTTGTTGGTAGATAATCCTTTTAGGCTCATTCGAACCTTCCCTCAAGTTAAGGATAGTGTAAAACGCATGGAGACTATGGGAGTTGATGACGTAATCGAGCCGGGTGGCAAGGAAGTGAAGTACGTTGCGCCGCTGCCTTTTTTAAAACTCTATCATCATTGGGTGGTGACAACAGCCTCGCAAGACGAAGCGAGGATTCTTAACGATAGCCTCTTCGATTTTCAGAAGACCTTGGTCGTGGAAAACTCCCCATTCCTGTCTTCAGGTATTCAACCGGTTAGAGACAGCATTCATCTTGATGAATTTACAGAGAATGAACTCCAAATTACGGCATGGGATGGACAGGCATCAATACTGCTCATAAATGATCTTTATTACCCTGCATGGAAAGCTTGGATTGATGGAAAGCCCACGAATATTCTACGTGCTTTCGGAGCATTGAGAGCTGTTGCTCTCGACCCCGGCAAACATACAATTGTGATGCGGTATGAGAGTAGCTCCTTCGAAGCCGGATGGAAGATTAGCGCAACGACTTTAATAGCCTCGTTAGTTGTACTCTGTTTCTCCCGCAGGAAAAAAGGAATTACTTAGCATGCCGATAGACCTGAAACCCTCCAAACGCCGTGTCGAGCCGATAGTTTGTCATTAGGAGGCTGTCGAATCCCGGCAGGTATCGCAAGCAATCGTTATAGACGTCGTGAATATACCAAAATGATTGATGCCTACCTAATACGATGAACTTCGGCATTGCTTGCGTTAGGCGTTCGACATAATTCTTCTGCCAGACTCGCTGGTAATCGGTATAGTGAGGAATTCCAGAATTCGTTGCATCCGTTCGGAAGGCAAGCGCGTGAAAAGTAACATACGGCCCCACGATGGCACGATTAAGATCCAGCCGTAGATAAGGATCGAATCCGCAAATTTCGATCTTTGCATTACGATTTTCGGGTCGATTAAGGTATTCCAAGGTGGCATGTTCAGGTTTGGCTCCTGTCAAACTATCGGTTCGTCTCGCCAATGTTGCCGATTCGAATGGATCGTGATGTGTGAGCAACCCAAGCGAAAAGGCAAGTGGGGCTGTAGGATTATACTGGATGAATGAACAAAGAAGTAGAGCGATCACCGTGGCATAGTATCTGCGTAACGGACCTATGAAGCGGCTTGTGACATACTCGATCCCGATAGCGGAAAGTGGAATCAGAACAATAAAAAATGGGGCAAACTGATATCGCCAGAATTTCCCCATGAGCACTACTGTAAATAATCCTGCAAAAAGGAATGCAAAATAGAGTCCTTTGTCCCAATGAGTTATGGGCACTTTGATTTTTAAACCATAGACTTGAAATGCCGCATAGGCCGCAAATGGTACGAGCAATCCTGTCCGTGCAATTTCAATCCAGAAAGACCCCCCACTAAGCTTTGTGTAAACATCTAAATTAAAGCGTATCGTTGAATTGAAAAAGGCAGTAAGACCGTTTGGAATCATTGCATAACAAAGTATGAGGATCGCTATCGGTACGAGTGAGATCGCTAAAAATGTCGCGCCTCTCATAACTTCCCGCAGTTGAATCTCTCCATTAGAATCAAGAAGCAAATATATCGACACGATCGCTGGATAGAGCAAAAAAGTCGGACGCATTAGAATTGACAATCCTGTAATCAACGCCCCAACAATTATTGAGGGCGACCGAAATCGCATTCGCTCCCCTTTGTCAAGAACAAACGCGGTTCCAACTAACACGAACATCATTCCGTATCCATCCTGCTGACCAAAGAGGTATGTACTGCCAGCGACATAATAGAATGAATATAAAATTGCCGCGATCACTGCCGTCCGCGCAGTTAACCAGCGAGAAAGGAATCGATAAAAAAATCCAACGAAGGCTAACTGGATGAAGACATCGAAAATTCGGAATGCAAGTCCTGATGGGCCAAGCATCATGATACTAAGTGCATGAAGCAGCATGATTCCTGGAAAATTATTATCCCAGGAGCCGATATAAGGAACTTGCGATCGGTTAACAAAATCGAGGGCAATCGAGTGGAGAACTGCATTATCGGTTCCAAGAGGCTCAATAAGAACGAGGATAAAAAATAAAGCTGAAACTCCAAGAACAACTCCAAGCCCCTTGTCATTCAGATAGTGTGGGTAAGGAGTCTTCATCGCCATATGTGACGAGTTTACGAGACTAAATGAAAGTTCGTTTCAAAGAATATTCATTCGGAGATAATAAATTTTATGGACAATATCTACTCCAAAAAATAATGTTATGATAATAGAAACTACCTTCCCTCCATTAGACATTACGTACCTGTTCTCATCCTGAACACATGATCGAAAACCCCCCGGTTATTTCAGAACATCCCCAATCTCATGGCACTCGCATCCTGCGTGGGGCTTTGAGCGGTTTTATTCTGAACATTCTTGGGTATGGGTTTTTATTCGTGGGCCAAATCATTATTCCTCGTGTTTTGTCCCGGACAGATTATGCCAGCTTCACGGTATCGATCAGCTTCGTCGCTATCATGGCCTTGTTTGCAGATCTTGGGATGAATTCCATGTTCACACGTATGTTCGCCGAAGCGGAAGAAACGGTTGCGTCGGGCCATGCAGATCGACGTGGCACGCTCCTCGGCAGCGCTCTTGCCATTCGAATCGTTGCTTCGGTATTAGTAGCCATTGCCGTTATCCTTCTTGCTCCGCAGATATACACACCCGACCTCATCCATTGCATGATGATCTTGCTGCTGACATTGCTTATCTCTTCACGGCTTCAAATTATTCGTATGGTGGGCGAATCGGCACTCCGCGGTCAGGGGAAATATTATCTTGCTGCCAGTTTTGCACTGCTCAATGCGATCGTTTTCGCGGGAATATTACTGTATGGTGCATTGAGGTCCCTGACGCTCACCGAAGTTATATGGATTTATACGCTCTCAAACCTGCCTGGATTTTTCCTGACTGCCGGCGCGATCTACCGATGGATAAAGCGGAACCATATCCGCATAGGAATAAACCTCGAGTTATGCCGCACCATGCTGCGAACCACCATCCCTCTTGCCTTTGGAACCGCCTTTCTCATCATCCATACCGAGGCAGATAAGCTCTTGCTCGATAAACTTAGCACGCCTTTTGAAGTATCGGGTTATGGAGCAACCATTCGGTTGTTAGCGGCGGCAGCCCCGCTGCCACTTGTACTGGCCGCAGTGACGGCTCCAGAAGTTACCCGGCTGCTTATACGTAATGATATAGAGCGAACACGCAGACTCACGGGTCTTGCGCTTCGCCTTTTACTTACGATTGCGGGAGCAATTGCATTATTTGTCACGGTCGCTCACCAAGAAATGATCGTCCTAATCCTGGGAGCTAAATACGCGTCGGCGAGTCCGCTGCTGACTATTTCATCCTGGATGCTGCTACCGATTTTCCTTGCCTGGTATATGTGCGAGATAAATATTGCGGCGGGAGCCTTTCGCCCCTGGACCATTTATAACGCCATCATAATGATACTGGTCATTGCCGGAGATTTTGCGCTTATTCCAGCTTACGGCGCTGCCGGAGCGATGTTCTCCAAACTTACCGCTATTGTTCTCGGTTGCTGCGTTCTGATATACATGCAGCGCAACGCCCAGTATTTAGATGCAAAAGAAGCAATTTCCAGCCTTCTGCGTGTGCTGCTCTCGATCTGTACCGCGCTCATTGTATTCCTCGGGCTGAGTATGCTTCACTGGGATGCGTGGATCGAGGGAAGTATTATTCTCCTCGTTTTCTTCGTTATGATTCATACGACCCAACTAATCTCTGTACGAGATACCATCGGGTTTGTAAAACGGATACGCGGAAATCAAGGACAATAATTATGATTAAAGATCTAATGAGGATTAAAAATCCAATGAGGTATGGTGGCTAAAGCTTCGTAAGCACAGCCGAGGGGTTCGGTCGTTTGGGAGTAAAAAATGTCAACCCCGTCACCGGCAACATGCTCGTAAACACATAGATCTGGAAGCGCGGCTGCATCAGGGTCATGGCGGTCATGAAAAGATAGTAGCCAAGAAACAGGAAAATGGGAATCCCGACGTTCCATTTGGTTCTGTCCCGAATGAGCTTCACTATTCCAATGATAATGAGTAACGAAATCATGATGGTAGGTACCCAATAAATGGGACTTGAGGATAATCGGAAATTAGGATCGACCGTAAAAAAATAGAACAATTTTTTTCCTGCCAACAATAAAAATTGAGCAGGATGCGTTCTGATAAATTCAATAACCTCTGACTCAAATACCTTATCAACCTTTGTCTCGAAGTATTTATCGTACGGGATCGAATCCATCCGACGAATAAGCATGGGAAAATCAGAAGGATTTTCCCATATAGCTTTCCCGTTTGCAAGCCAATTCGTACCCTCGGTAACAGTATTATTTCCACGCCACACCTCCCGCCAGGGATGACTGACGACCGGAACTAATTTGTGGTATATTTCATAATTCCGAATGGTCCAGGGAGCAATAATTATAAAGCAAAGAGCAAGGGATGTCAGGCCCTGAAGAAGCACAGGATGGATGGTGTGCTTCCGCAAAGCGAGCATGAGTGAAACTGCTATAAGAATAGGCCCCAGAAAGAAAAACTCACTCCGAAAACCTGTCAATAGGCCACACGAAACTCCCAGCCAAACGAAGGACTTCCAAGAGGGTTGGTCGACAGACCTTACTGCGAAATAAAGAACAACTAAACCCAAGAATTGGAAGAGCGCGGAACCAGAAAACGTAGCAATTGTGTACGCTCCAGGCACATAGAGGGCTGCCAGAACGGCACTTATTCGGGCACTTCGCTCATTTCCGAGAAGCAACGCCATCTTAAATACCACGAATGGGATGAAAATCGTCACTAAAGTATATAAAATCATCATCGCATAGAGAGCTGTCGCAGTTTCTCCGCAAACAAGATATGAAAAATACAGCAAATATGGATTGATCGGAGTAATGAATGCTCCCTCCCATTTGGGTGGCTGCTTCATTGCTGCTACTCGGATAGAATCGAATGAATCATAGGGCCAGTGCATTGCAAATCCATGCCCTGTATAAAGATTATTCGCAATAACACCATGCTCGTAGAGCAATGTCTGATGAGGATCATCGATGATTTGTTGAGGGTGGGCAGCGAAGACAATTATTCCTAATCGAATGATCAGCGCCAGCAGTGTGACGGACAAAAGAAATGACTTTGGCCGGGAGGAGAAGAGGATGCGAGAAGCTACCTCAAATGCTTTTTTCAAAATAAAGGCGGTTAAATTATTGTCTGGCAAGTAAAAAGTTAGATACCGCCAAAATCGTTTCGCCTGAATATACATTCGTTTGGAACGGAATAGCATTTTGTTCACTTTTGCCCTGCTAATGCGCATTCTACAGCTTACCCCCCGCATGCCCTGGCCTCTCACCGATGGCGGAGCGATCGGAATATACAATATCACAAAATCGCTTTCCGAATTAGGGCATTCCATTACGCTTGTAACCTACCCTTTAGATAATTCGACCGCGACGCGTGAAGCTGTGAGTGAACTTTCGAAATTTGCGAAGGTAGAAATAGTATCCAAACCTCTACCGCCCAGATGGAAGGTCTTACTCCGAACAATTTTCCTAGGCGCGTATCCCATTGAGCGGCGAATGATGCCCGAGATGTTTGCGCTTCTGAAAAGTATTGTGGAGCTTGAGCATTTTGACATTGTGCATGTCGATCATGCACACATGGGAAAGTATGGGCTATGGCTCAAAAGCGAGTTTGGCCTCCCGATCATGCTCCGAGAGCATAATTTTGAGGCCCTGATCTATGAGCGCTTTGCCCGAACAGAACCGAATTTGTTGAAGCGTCTGGTAGCAGGTATTCATGGGCGGCGGCTGAAACGGGAAGAGATTCAATTCCTGGAAAATTTCGATGCCATCGCAGCGATAACGAACGAAGACGCTTTGCTCATGCGACAAGCAGCCCCACACGCCAATATCCGAGTTATTCCAGCAGGAGTCGATACTGAGTACTTCAAGCCCTCCGAGCACATAGAAAATCCCGATAGCATTCTTTGGATCGGCAGCCTCGCTTGGGATCCGAATTACGATGCTGTCCGGTTTTTTCTTAATTCTATTTTTTCGCTTATTCTCAAAACAAGGCCTGATGCAACATTTGACGTTATAGGCGGCGAATCCCAACGCGTTGCGAAACTTGCAGCGAGATTTGGCGAAAAAGTCAGGCTGCTTGGACAAGTGCCGGATGTGCGTGACTATTTAGCCCGTTCCGCCGTTTTGGTGGTACCGCTAAGGATCGGTGGCGGAATGAGACTGAAATTACTCGAATTCTTTGCTTCAGGAAAAGCAGTGGTTTCCACAACCATAGGTGCTGAAGGTAATCTTGCTGAGGACGGAATCCAAGTGCTGATCCGGAATGATCCCGAATCATTCGCAGAGGCAACCGTAGCGTTGCTCGATTCGAATTCATTTCGACAATCGCTTCAGGCGAATGCTCGAGCATTGGTGATTAAAGAGTATAGCTGGAATCGGATCGCAGAGGATTTCATTTCATTTTACGAGCAAATTATAAGCGTTGGAAATCGGTAATTCCTTGATAAAACGATGATATTTCTTGCAATGGTATGTTTTGCGCTGTTATTCTACTCCTATGTAGGATTTCCTTTGCTCGTATCATTCCTTGCTACCATTCGGCCAAGGAAGTGGATAATAGATGAGACCTTTCGTCCTTCCGTCTCAATAATCCTCCCTTGCTTCAACGAGGAGCGCGTGATCAGAAGTTGTTTGGAATCCCTTGTTGGGTTGAATTATCCGATTGAAAAAATTGAAATTCTTTGTGGTTCCGACGGCTCTACTGATCGAACAAATGATATCTTACGGGAAATGGCAGCAACACATTCGTTTATTCAGACATTTTTCTTTCCTGTTTAACGAGGAAAAATGCTTACACTTAATGACTTAGTTGCTCAAGCACGACACGATATTTTGCTTTTTGTCGATGCCGATGTCACGTTAAACCCACATGCGATTCTTAGCCAAGTTCGGCATTATGCAGATCCTACGGTCGGTGGAGTGGCGGGGTGCCTTCGTATTGCGGGGGATAAAAATAATGGAGCATTCAAGTCTGAATCCACGTTCCTCTTGATGGAGAGCAATCTTCGAAGGCGAGAGGCAGAAATTTACTCCACTGTTGGATTGTATGGCGGGAATTACTCCGTCCGTCGAGCTTTATGGAAACCACTCCCAAGTGCTCGAGTCTCCGATGATTTCTTCGCAGTACTTACGATCATTGGCAGTGGGATGCGACTGCTCTATGAGGATGGCGCTATCGCAACTGAATTATATGGCCGCAGCTATGCGGATGAGTTTAGAAGAAAACGGCGCTGGGTTCCAGAATGTTTGGCTGCGTTTCGGATTGTTCCCAGAATGCTCTTCCAAAGTCCGGCAGCCTGGATGCTCTGGCCCCACAAACTCCTTCGATGGAGTACCGGCTTCTTGGTTTTAGGATTGATGATAGGCACTATTAGCAGTTATATTATCGGTGACCAATGGCTGTTGCCATTCCTGATAGTGGAATTCACTGGGATAGGACTGATCCTTTTGGGAGCACTCATGGCGCGCGCACGTCAATCGCTACCGATAGCTGGCGGAATGTTTTGGTTCTTTTTAATGAATCTTGCATTTACCATCGGAATCCTGGAATATCTTTTTGCGAAACAAAAACCAGCGTGGAAGAAAACTCCCCGAATGTCCGTTTCACCTTCCACAATAACTAGGTCCTCGGAGGCTTCCCACTCGTGACGCAACGCAAGGAACTTCTGCTCCTCGTGGTGGGAGATTTTTTCGCCTTGAATGCGGCGTGGCTTGCGTTCTATTGGCTGCGTGTGGATTCAGGGTGGTTTTTATTTCATCGCGGCCCGAGCGACATTACGCCCTCACTTTTGCCGGAAACGGCCCTCCTTCATTATCTTTTTTGGATGATTCTCTTCATCTTTTTCGGACTATATCGCCCATGGTATGTTCGTGCTCCGTTCGATGAGATTGTAACCCTCCTTAAAACGCTGGGAATAGGAACCATTCTTTTAGCCGTCTTCATTTGGTGGGATCCAACCGGCACCGTTACTTTTTCCTCAAACGATCCGCGTTTGCTGGCTATCGCATATTGGAGTATCACCGCCATCTTTTGTATTGCCATTCGGTCACTCATTCGGTACGGTCAGCGGCGTTTACTCGAGTCGGGAGTCGGTACACGACTCTCTATCGTCGTTGGGGATCCGGAGAAAGCCCGGGATCTCGCAGCGCGTGTATCGCATTATCCACGTTTAGGATATGAGGTGATTGGCTTCGTACATCCCTCTTCCAATGGAGCAGGAAACATACATGCCTTTTCGATCGAGCAGCGCAATGGCAAACGCGGTCATACACCAAAGTTTCGCGAAATTCCGAACCTTGGAACCACCGAAAATCTCGAGGCCGTCATTGACAAACATGGTATCAAGGAAGTTCTGATTGCACTCGGCTCGGATGAACACGAAAAATTGATCGATGTGATCGCGCGAGCATCGAAATCGAATGCCGGACTTAAAATTGTGCCTGATCTTTATGATATTGTTTCGGGTCAGGCACGAGCAAGAGAAATATATGGCTTCCCACTCATCGATGTGAATCCGGTGCTATTACGACCCTGGGAAGAAGCTGCAAAACGAACGCTTGATGTTGTAGTAAGCCTCCTTCTAATCATTCTTGGCAGCCCTGTTGTGCTTGCAACGGCGCTTGCGGTCAAACTCACTTCCAAAGGGCCGATGATCTACTCTCAGGAACGCGTCGGGAGAGATGGCAAACGATTTCGCATTTATAAATTCCGTTCGATGTTTGTAAATGCCGAGAAAGCAGGACCACAATGGGCTTCGAAAAACGATCCGCGTGTTACACCGCTCGGACGATTTCTGCGAAAATCGCATTTGGATGAAGTACCACAACTGTGGAACGTGCTGAAGGGTGATATGTCGCTCGTTGGCCCTCGCCCGGAACGCGAATTTTTTGTGAAACAATTGGTCGAAGAAATTCCATATTACAATCGCCGTCATCGAGTACGGCCTGGCGTGACAGGGCTGTATCAGGCGATGGTCGATAAATATGACGAGAATCTCGATGATGTTCGGCAGCGGGTTAAGTACGATCTGATGTATATCGAATCTATGTCATTTCGGCTCGATGTGAAGATTCTCTTTCGAACCGGGTATATGATGCTGCGTGGCAAAGGACAAGCTTAGTACATTAAGAAGTAAGAATTAATAATTACGAATTAGGAAAAATAAATGAGCATAATAGAAGCAGAAGTTCCGACAAAACCGATACAAATGGTCGATGTTATCGGCCAATACCGTCGCTATCAAGAGGAGATCGATAGTGCAGTACTAGAAGTACTTCGCAGCGGGAAGTACATTAATGGGCCGTATGTGCAGCGGTTTGAGCGATCTATGTCAGAATATCTCGGTGTTCGTCATGCCATTGCCTGTGCTTCCGGCACGGACGCATTGCAGCTTGCATTGATGGCAATCGATCTTCAACCGGGCGATGAAGTCATTACCACGCCGTTCACGTTCGCTGCAACAACGGAGACCATCGCGCTCTTGCGTGGGAAGCCTGTTTATGTAGATATAGATCCGGCAACATTCAATCTCGATGTGGAGCAAATCGAATCGAAGATCACACCACGAACTCGAGCGATACTCCCCGTTCATCTTTTCGGACAGGCTACAGATATGACTCGCATTTCTGAGATCGCTCGAAAGCACGATCTTATTGTCATCGAGGACGCGGCACAAGCGGTAGGTGCGAAATGGGAAGGGAAAATGGTTTGCGGCATCGGCGATATGGCCTCGATCTCCTTTTATCCATCGAAAAATCTCGGGGCATTTGGCGATGGAGGCATGGTAACTACCAATGACGATAAACTTGCTCATGCCATTCGAACGATTGCCAATCATGGTTCAGAACGGGCATATTATCATGATAGGCTTGGTGTTAATTCCCGGCTCGATGCGATTCAGGCGGTAATTTTGGGTGTAAAACTTCCCCATCTCGATGAATGGAATACAACACGCGCCCGCGCTGCGGCAACCTATACTGAACTCTTTGAAGATTATTCCGAACTCGTGCAAACACCGTCGGTTGATCCTCGCGCCGTCTCCATTTGGCATCAGTATTCCATTGTTCTTTCAACAGGACGTGATCAGGTAACACAGCATCTGCGCGAAGCTGGAATTCCACATGGCGTTTATTATCCCGTTCCCTTGCATCTTCAAAAGGCTTATGCCGATGGCAAGCGTGGGGATTTCCCGAACACAGAATACGCAGCGGATCATATTCTCTCCCTTCCCATGCATTCTGAGCTTACAAACGAGGAAATGGAATATATTGTAGGACATGTTTTGGAGGGTTTAGGAGTTTAATTCTTTTCTTCACCATGGCACGAGCACTGATCATCATTCCAACCTATAACGAGCAGGAGAACATCGTCCGGCTCGTGCATGAGATATTTGCGCAGCAACCAAACTGCCCGGATGTCACATTGAATCTTCTCATCGTCGATGATAATTCGCCGGATGGCACTTCAGGGATTGTTCGCGATCTTCAAACACGCGAAGATCCGGAGTTCAGCCGCATCCATTTACTTACACGCCCAGCCAAAATGGGATTGGGAACTGCGTACGTGACCGGATTTAAATATGGCGTGCGAGAAGGCTTCGACTATATTTTCGAGATGGATGCAGACTTTTCGCATGATCCGAAAGAAATTCCAAATTTTCTGCGAGAGATCGAACATGCCGATGTGGTACTTGGCTCACGGTACATTCCTGGGGCGCACGTAACTAACTGGCCCAAGCGACGTCTGCTACTGTCGTATAATGCAAATGTATATGCACGCATAATCACCGGGATTCCTGTGCGCGATGCCACCGGAGGGTTCAAATGTTTTCGGCGTAAGGTGCTGGAAAGCATCGACCTGGATGATATTCGTTCCAATGGATATGCATTCCAGATCGAGATGAATTTCCGTGCCTGGCGGAAAGGATTTCATATTAAGGAAATTCCAATTACGTTCGCGGATCGCCACGCCGGTACGAGTAAAATGAGCAAGGCTATCGTTCGCGAAGCCGTAAGCATGGTCTGGAAGTTAAAGGCACGCGCGATCTCTGGAGAGCTATAACAAAAATGGATCTTTCGATCATCATCGTCAGCTACAATGTGAAGGAATTCCTTCGCGGAGCGATCGCAAGCGTTCGGCGTTCGCTTATGTCTGGCAATATTGATGGTGAGATCATCGTCGTCGATAACGATTCCTCCGATGGCAGCGCTGCGATGGTGCGATCTGAATTTCCAGAGATTCAGTTGTATGCGTTAAACGAAAACATTGGTTTCGGCAGAGCCAATAATCTCGCGCTCAAACAAGCAAAGGGAGATTATCTGCTTCTATTGAATCCGGATACGATCCTGGGCGAAGAAACGCTTTCAACCATGCTCGATTTTATGCGTTCACATCCTGATGCCGGGCTTGCCGGATGCAAGCTCTTGAATGGAGACGGAACTTTCCAACTAAGCTGCCGTCGTGGGTTTCCAACTCCGTGGGCAAGTTTTACGAAGCTCTTCGGATTAGCCAACCTCTTCCCGCACTCCAAGTTATTCGCCCGTTATAATCTTACTTACCTCCCTATCGACGCCACTTACGAAGTCGATGCGCTCGGTGGCGCATTCATGATGCTTTCGCGCAGTGCATCGCACGCAACGAATGGATTTGACGAGGATTTCTTCATGTATGGTGAAGATATTGACCTTTGCTACCGCGCAAAGCAGGCAGGATTTAAGGTCTATTATGTGCATAGCACTGCGACGGTGCATTTTAAAGGCGAATCAACACGCCGAAGTGCGATCAACGAGCTCGAGGTATTTTACGAGGCCATGCATGTGTTCGTCAAAAAACATTACCGCGCCTCTTTCCTGTTTAATCTGCTGCTTAGGCTTGGCATTTTTCTTCGTCGAACGATCGCCCTCATGAGACGGCATCGAAGCTCGCTCGCTCTTGTCTTGCTCGATTATGTGATGATCGGACTGAGCGTGCTACTTAGCTCCAAGATCCTTTTTGACGTATGGTTTGGCCTGCCACAATGGGATTATCCACTCGCGTATATAGTTCCTCCTCTTATTGTAGTCTTCCTGCTTGCAATATTAAGAGCATATAATCCAAGCCGGCGCATGAGCATTCGGCCGGTGGTCATTGCCATACCTGCCATTCTCATTGGCCTTTCTTCCCTCACCTATTTCTTCAAGGAATTTCCTGCCAGCCGGTCGTTCGTTATTGCAGTAACTTTAGTGGCCGGGGCACTGCTGCTACTTAACCGTGTTTTGCTCGGCACAGCACGACGGTTGATTCGCGGGCTGGGAACATCGGCAAGTCCTCAACTTCGGAGGGCACTCATCGTCGGTGCTGACGAAGAAGCTCTGCGCATAGCCTCACTGCTGGTTCGCATGGAGTTCCTACGGCGTTTTGAAGTCGTTGGTCTCATTGACCGGACGCTTGAACGATTGAGTTCTGAAGTGCAACCCGGTTTGCGAATTCTGGGTGATACAAACATGATTGCAAAGGTCGTTCGAGAAAAAGGAGTCGCGGAAGTGATCTTTGCAGGCGATGCGGTACCTTATACTGAAGTGCTTTCGATCATGCAGCGTACTTCCGAGGAGAACCCTTCTATGCGAGTTAACTTCTCAATGGTTCCAACAGCCAGCGACGTCCTGCTCGGCAAACAAAATATTGAATTACTCACCGAAGCAGCGGGAGAATCCTTTGCACTGTTACCCGTCGCCTACAACTTAGATCGCCTTTCGCACCGATTTGCAAAACGGGTGCTTGACATTGTAGTGAGCGGGGTGGCGCTCCCGATGTTCCTTGCATCCTATTTTATAGATCCCACGCCAGAACGGCGTGAACGAAGAAACATGTGGGTTCAAATCTTTCGCGGGCATCGCACGCTGGTTGGCGTTGAAGGTGTTGGTGATCGCGAAGCATTCTATCCAAAACCGGGCTTAACCAGTCTGGCCGCTGTCGCGGTAAAACATGGAAGACGTGAAGAGGATATTCAGCAGTTCGATCTGTACTATGCACGCAATCATACGATCGGCATGGACTGCGAAATTTTGTTCAAGGCGATCTTTACGCGTTCATTCGGAAACTGGCCCGGTACCTCAGAAAGGAGAGCATAATGGCAAAGACAATTCTCGATTTTGAAAAACCGCTCGACGAACTCGAACAAAAGTATGAAGAGATGCGGAAGCTCTCTGAAACTGTAGAACTAACAGCGGAACTAACCTCGTTACGGTCTCAGATCGAGGAACTAACGCGCGAGACATTCTCTCATCTGACGCGATGGCAACGAGTTCAAGTCGCGCGTCATCCCGATCGTCCATATACTCTCGATTACATTCAGGCTCTCACTTCTGACTTTACCGAGCTGCATGGCGACCGCAGTGTCCGGGATGATCCCGCGATCATCGGGGGTTTTGGAACGCTCGAATCCATCGGCAGCGTGATGTGGATCGGCCATCAAAAAGGCCGCGATACCAAGCAAAATGTATTTCGCAATTTTGGTATGCCTAATCCCGAAGGCTATCGCAAAGCGTTGCGCCTGATGAAACTCGCGGAAAAATTCGGTAAGCCGGTAGTCACGCTGCTCGATACCCCCGGCGCCTATCCTGGCATTGAAGCCGAAGAGCGTGGACAAGCGGAAGCTATCGCTCGAAATTTATTTGAAATGGCAAAACTCAAAGTACCCATCATTGTCGTCATCATTGGCGAGGGTGCTTCGGGTGGTGCATTGGGAATTGGTCTGGGCGATCGTATCCTGATGTTGGAGAACGCATGGTACAGTGTTATTTCTCCCGAAAGCTGTTCTTCGATTCTTTGGCGAAGCTGGAATTTTAAGGAACAGGCCGCTGAAGCACTGAAACTTACCGCGCCCGATCTGTTATCCAATGGAATTATCGACCGCATCATCCCCGAACCGCTTGGAGGTGCGCACCGTAGCCCAGAAGGAATGTTTGAAATTCTGAAAGAAATTTTGGTGGTAGAACTCCAGGGACTTCAAGAACTTTTTGGGATCGAATCTTCATCCGCCCTCGAGCGCCGGACGGAGAAATTTTCACGCATGGGAATGTGGAACGAAGTACTTTTGCCTTCAGACATAGGAACTCCGCAGCAATTGGTCGAAGTCGAGACAATTACTGCCATTGAAGGATAACCCGTGCCTAAAAACACAACGCACGTTCTCTGATATGCCGATTTTCACCAGCCTTCTTTTCTTCTTTATCGCACTGGCGTTGCTTCCACTCGCACTACGCAACAGTGGTATGCGGGAAATTCGCAGGCAACAAGCGCGAAACATGGAACGAATGAACATTGGCGCGCAAATTTGTGAAGCGGCCGCACGAGATGCATTCGAAGTTGAACTCGATCACACTACCCAAAGCATCGCTCCGCTAGATACGCTTATCACTCGTGGATGGGGTGGTGGAATGGATAGAACCCACGCGTCAACACATCTAGAATACAACCACGCATTTGTCATGAGCGCTTACGTGGGGGATGTGTTTGTACGTGCAGGCAATGCCGAATGGCGATGGGAAAATGGCGAACCGTTTATTTATTTTAGGAATGCAAAACAAACGGTATCGCCATTCGATCTGATCGATCGCAAAATTATGGAACCCAACAAAATCCAATTGCAGGATGAAATCTCACAGTGGCTCAGTCCTGCAAATATACAGCATGAGAATGCAAACGCCAATGCGTGATCAACCCTGCATAGAGCACATCAGCAACATCCGCGTACGTTATGCCGACACCGATCAGATGGGAATGGTCTATTATGGAAAATATTTCGAGTATTTTGAAGTGGCTCGTACCGAGTTATTGCGAGCGTGCGGTTTGCCGTATGCAGAGATCGAAACGGCAGGATTTTGGCTACCCGTTTCCGAAGCGAGCGCACGTTACTTTCGCGCCGCAAAGTATGATGATCTGCTGCGTATCATCGCAAGAATGCCGGCGATCATTAGCCCACGCTTAGACATTACTTACGAAATATACCTCGATGCAACAGACGAACTCCTTGCCGAAGGTGCAACGACGCTCGTCTTCGTCTCGAGTGTAACGAGGAAACCGACCCGCCCCCCGCAAATATACCGCGATGCAATTGAGCGCCTCGCCTCACGCCAAGTCCCAACTTCCTGATACAATAAACGGTTTAATTTTATGCAACCTCTTAGTGACATTGAACGCCAGCGCATCCGCATCGCCCTTATCGAAGATGGAGGCCGTGAGGATGTAACGACGCTCGCTACTATTGATGAAAGTTCCGAAGGAAAAGGAACATTCCTTGCAAAAGCGAATGGAATTATTGCCGGTCTCGATATTGCGTGGCATTGCTTGTCGCTATATGAAACGATACATGGCATTGCTTCACCAACATTCGAATTTACCAGAAACGCGAACGAGGGAAAAGCTATCGAAGCCGGAGAAACGCTCGGATTTGTCCGGGCTAAAATGGGAACACTGCTTGCTGCGGAACGCGTCGCTCTCAATTTCCTTCAGCGGATCTCTGGCATTGCAACACTGACGCGAGCGTTCGTAGATGCCGTTGATGGCACGGGCGCAACCATCCTCGATACACGTAAGACGGCCCCGCTACTTCGTCCTTTCGACCGTTACGGGGTGCGCGCCGGAGGAGGTTCCAATCATCGATATTCACTAAGTGACATGGTGCTTGTCAAAGACAATCACATCGCAGCAAACGATGGCGACATCGGACTGGTCATTACAAAATTGATCGAGTTCTTTTCGCTGCCGGATCGCGTGAGGGTGCCGGTGGAGATCGAAGTAACCTCGCTCGAACAGTTGGGTGAAGTTCTTCGCCTTGGCCTGGGCATTGTCAATCGCGTAATGTTCGATAATTTCGAGATCGAAATGCTTCGAGATGCGGTACGAATGAATAATGACGCATTCGAAACAGAAGCATCTGGCGGCGTTACGCTTGAAACAATACGTGCCATCGCTGAAACAGGCGTGAACTTCATTTCTGTTGGCGCGCTTACGCACTCTGTTCGCGCGCTCGATATTTCGTTCGAGATCGAGCCTGTCTGAGCAAAACACTATGCTACAAGTACTGATCATCGAGGATGAGCACAAAGTCGCCCGCTTCATTCAGAAAGGACTCTCTGCCGAAGGGATGGAAACCACCATCGCGGAATCTGGCAACGAGGGGCTACGACTTGCATCCGATCGATCTTCGATGTGATCACGGTAGATTTGTCTCTTCCCGGAATCGATGGAATAAGCGTTATCCGGGAACTTCGCGAACGGCAGAACTCATCGGGTATTCTGGTCTTGTCAGCCAAAGGTGCCCTGGAAGATAAGTTACTCGGCTTCGGAGTCGGCGCGGACGATTATCTACCGAAACCTTTTGCCTTTGATGAATTAGTTGTTCGTATTCGTGCGCTGGCCAGAAGGCGAACGAATTCTATTCAAGATCTCAAACTATCATACTCCGATCTGGAAATGGATCTTCCGGCCCGACGCGTGCTGCGTGGAGGAAAAGAAATTAAATTAACAACTCAGGAATTCAATCTGCTTCGAATTATTCCTTCGCAACCCCGAACAGGTACTTACGCGCGCAAAGATCGGGGAAGCCGTATGGCGAGAGCAATTCGAGCGCGAGACCAATGTGATCGAGGTGTATATGATGTATCTGCGCAAAAAGATCGAGAATCCAAATGCTCCCACGTTATTGCAAACCGTGCGTGGTGTTGGATACCGTCTATCCGAGCAGCCTGAACTCGCATGACGCTTTTTCCTCGAAGTCTTCAAGCGCGGACTGCAGTTGTTATCGCTTCGGCGTTTTTTGTTGTTCTTTCCTTTTTTTTTGTTACAACCTATTTCTCGATCCGAAACTCACTTCTTGCTCGAAGCGATGGAGAGGTTCGAACGGAGTTAGAATCGCATAGCTTCTTCGCTCAGCAGCTGGCATTTGCTAAAGATTCCTTGCATCCATATGTTTTCTGAACGTCGATGCCATCGGCGAATCGCAATTGCATTATTCGTGTTATTGAAACAAGTGCGATGAAGGCTATACAGTTTCCCTACTGAAGCCGGTGCAACCATACCGCATGATATTGCAATAAAAATAGAACAACACCCTGGCGAACCAGCGACTTATTCAACCGTGAAGGAGATATGCGTTTGGTTAGTATGACCGCCAGGGATTCATTATCGGAGCGGCATATAATACGATTTTCCTCGAAGAAGCAGAAGATTCCATCATGCAGGTATTCGCCTGGTATCTAGCGGCAGGATTGCTGATAGGAATTCTGGGGGGATATTCCTTTCGAGATATTTAATCGGCCCAATGAAGCACTGGCGAACTCAGCCCGAACTATTGTTCATCTCCCAGGACGATCACAAGCACGACTGCCTGTATCGAAAGCCATTCTGGAAGTAGCTGGTCTTGCCCGATCCATGAACAAATTACTCGATGCACGAGAACAGGCGATGGAACTTCAGCGTAATTTTGCTGCCGATGCCGCGCACGAACTCCGTACGCCGCTGACCGTTCTCAAAGGCGAGATCGAAGTCGAGCTACGCATCACGGACCAGACGGCGCCAAGCGGAACTATTGCGAAGTAACTTAGAAGAGATCGAACGCCTGATCTCCACCGTTCAGGATTTCCTCGAATTGGCAGAGATCGAATCGGAACACGAAGATACTGACGCCCAGAATGAATGCTCACTGCTCTCTGCGATCGATTATGCGGCGAAGACATATTCGCTCGCTCACAGAAGCCCGCGGAATTAAAATCGTAATTCCGAAAAAAGATGTAATCATCGCAGCACAAGAAAAGCGTATTACTCGTCTCATCTATAATCTTTTGTTAAATGCCATTCAAAATTCTGGGGTCTCGCACCGAGTGGAAGTCCTGCTGGAAATGAAGAACGACGGATGCATGGTGGAAATCCAAGATCATGGCGAAAGGAATTCCTACGGAGCGTATCGATGAGGCTATTCGAGCGATTTCACTCAATCGGGAGGAGTTTTCCATGAGCAGAACGGTGGGGCAGGATTGGGCCTTGCAATTGTGAAGTCGATTGCGGATCATTACGATTTTAAGCTCTAAGTGCATAGCGACGAGGGCACTGGAACGACTGTTTCCATCAAAATTCCTCCATCTGTTATTCTTAGATAAGAAAATTCTCATCTTTCTTCTAATTGTATTCTTATCTTCCGGTTCGTAAGTTTGCGAGTGAAGCCTTTTGCGATGCGAAATACCCTGCTGTACGCCATTTCTATTTTTTTGCTATTCCTGTCCTTCCGACCTTTGCGACTGCCGGAAGCATTCACGGCATTGTAAAAAGTGGCGATAAACCTATTACCGGTGCTACCGTCCGGCTACTCGATCTCGATCGGATGACTCACACCGATGCGAACGGTGCCTACACGTTCGATAATGTGCCGGACCGGGCACGTACACGGATTTTCGTTGCTCACTGGGATATGCCTCGAAGACGAGCATGGTACAGTGACGGAAAGGGCGAGTCGGAACTATCGTTTTCGCTGACGGCTTCCGCAATTCCTGGTGAAGAAGTGGTTGTTTCCGCTACCCCAAACCGGGCTGACGAGCGAACAGTATCAGCCGGTTGCAACAAAAGATGCGGAGGAGTTACATGAAAGTCCCGGCTCAACATTCTCTGAAGAGATCGACGATATTCCTGGCGTTGCCATGCGATATAATGCTGCTGCGCCATCACGTCCAATCGTGCGAGGTCTGGGCGATAACGAAGATTTGATCTTAGAAAACGGACTGCGTATCGGCGATCTTTCAACATTCGATCCCGCGCATGCTACGCCGATCGAAATGGGTGATGTGCAGGAAGTAGATATTGTGCGCGGTCCGGCAAGCATTCTTTATGGCTCCAATTCTATTGGCGGTCTTGTGAACGTTATTACAAATACGATCCCAATGGCATCGAGCCAGATCGTCAGTGGAAACGCAACGGCATCCGGCAATACGGTAAACGATCTTTACACTGCTCATTTCAATACCGTTTGGAGCGATGGATCTTCGGCGCTCGGAATTTCAGCCGGCGATCTTCATTCACAGAATATTAGTATCCCATCTGGGACATACACCGATAACACAATTACTGGCACCAATGGCAAACGTCTCCACATAATCTCAATATGCCATGCCGCAATCATTCATGCGCACAAGCGATGAAGGAATCGGCTATTCGTATCAGGGTGATTTCGGAATGATCGGAGCTGGGGTAAAGCATTATTATTCGAATTATGGAATAACAGGGGATCCGTGGGATAGCACGTCATACTGAATCCTGGCCCACCATATCGAGCATAGTGCAGGAGAAATTCACAGCAGAATTACGTGCACAATTTAACGTTGGAGGATCGTTCGTCAATCAGATCCGACTTAATTCCAATGCAAGCGACTATACTCATTCAGAATTTCCAACTATTCCCGATTCTTCTGGAACTGCGCCTGTCGAATTTCGAGCAAAATAATTTTCACCAAAATAATTACAACACCACGCTTCAATTCCTCCTCCAGCCCATGGGAAATTGGCAGGGAACGCTTGGGTTATGGTCTGATCTCGAAAATCTTACCATGGGTGGATTACAACCACTGGGTCCGAACTCGCTTACAACCAGCCTTGCGGGATATGCGCTTGAAGAATATCGTGCCAGCGATAACACGAGAGTTCAAGGGGCGATTCGGTACGATTATAATAATATTTCAACCTTCGCATCACCGAATTCAACGTAGCCACTGTATTCAAAATTTTATGAAGCGACGAACATCTGGCGCTGTTACCGGATCACTTGGCATTATTCAGAATTTGACATCGGAACTCACTGGCTCCTTGAATATGGGAAGGTCATTTCGTGCTCCAACATTGCAAGAACTATTTTCCAAGGGGCCTGACGATGCAAGCCAATCCTCCCTCATAGGAGATCCAAATCTTGTTCCCGAGACTTCGCTTGGCATTGACATGTTGCTAACTGGCAGATTCACGAACTTTACATTTTCAGTCTCCCCATTTGTCAATTTTATAACTAATTACATTTATAGTTACAGTACTGGAATCCCGGATACCATCGACCAGCCAGAATATAATTATCGCAAGTTTGCGCAGGATCCATCCGCACGATTATTTGGCGGTGAGGTCACCGCTACTGCGCAAATTATGGAGCATGTCTCATTTACCGCAAGCGGAGACTATGTGAATGCTGAGGATGTCACCCGCGATACCGCTCTCCCATCAACGCCGCCGCTGCGTGGGCTTCTGCGACTGAATTATCTCGATAATACCTATTCCGGATTGATCGAGTGGCGCTTAGTAGCAGCTCAAAACCGGCTTGGCGATGGGGATTTTTATACCGCTGGATATGGTATCGTAAATCTTGGTTTTGGAATTCGTTTGTATTCCGGAGAAGCCGTGCATAATATCAGCATCCATTGTGATAATCTGTTCAATAAGGTGTACTACGATAATTTATCGGCGATCGGATTTTTCCTTCCACAGCCTGCTCGAGGTTTCCGACTTGTGTATGATGTGACGTTCTGATTTTTTTTTGCGAAGCGCGCTCTTTTTTTGAGCTGAAAAAAATTGCCCCTCACTGCCCAACTAAAGTTGGGCGATGTTGCGTTTTGTGCCCCGAATGAATGTTTTTAATCAAGCCGTTACCTGGCTCCTCCCAGTAATTCCAAAACCGATCGTCCGAAAAGTCAGCGAGCGATACATTGCAGGCTCTACGCTCGATGATGCAGTTCGAACATTGAGCGAATTAAATGCCAAAGGCGCAATGGCGACCGTCGATGTGCTTGGCGAGTTTATCAAAACGCTTGAGGAAGCTCGACGAAACACCCGTTATTGCTGCGAAGTCATTCGTCGCATTCATCGCGATGGATTGCAGGGAAATCTCTCTATAAAACTAACCTCGCTTGGTTTAGCTATCGATTCCGATGCCTGTGAGACGAACGTTCGAGAAATTCTCGCGACCGCCCGCGAAAATGGCAACAAGTTCGTGCGCATGGATATGGAGAACTCGCCCTATACGACGGCAACCATCGATCTTTATCGCAAGCTCAGGAAGGAATTTTCGAATGTGGGGGTGGTGCTGCAAGCCTATCTTCGGCGCACACTGGAAGATGTTGATTCGCTTCTCGCCGATGGCGCCACGAATGGTGTTCCCACAAATGTTAGGCTTTGCAAAGGTATCTATGTTGAGGCTGAAGCGATTTCCTTTCAAGACAGAAAAGAAATTCAGGATAATTATCTCGTATGCCTCGAAAAATTGTTTGCGGCACATGCTTATGTCGGGATTGCCACGCATGACGATCTTCTGATAAACGGCGCTAAACTGCTCCTCAAAAAATATCGACTAACGAATGAAGAATTTGAATTTCAGATGCTGCTTGGGGTTCGAGAGAATGTTCGCGAGACTTTAATTCGGGAAGGGTATCGATTAAGAGTTTATGTTCCGTTCGGTGAAGATTGGTACGGCTATTCGCTCAGGCGTTTGAAGGAAAATCCGAAGATGGCCGGATATATTGCGAAGGCTGTCCTAACCGGAAAATAGATTGATATTCCTTTCGGCACAATCCCTCACCACTGTCTGTTTAACGTCCTATAGATTAGCTCTTGAATGATCATAGTCATGCAGCGCGGCGCAACCGAGCCGCAAATCCAGCAAATTACGAAGCACCTCAGCAGCCGTGGCATCCGCGCCGAACGGTTAGATGGTCACGACCAAACTGTTATCGGCATTGTCGGCGGCAGTGGCGGTTATGACATTGCGGCAATGTCGGCAATGTCGGGTGTTCAGGATGTTGTTCGTGTTTCCTCACCCTATCGGCTTTCGGCAAGAACAGGCCATCCTGAGGATACTGTTATTACACTTTCAGATGGCACCCGGATCGGCGGCGACACACCAAGCATCGTTATTGCAGGCCCCTGTTCTGTTGAATCCGAAGATCAACTTCGCAGAACTGCCGAGTGCATTAGGAAAGCAGGCGTTCGGTTCATGCGCGGCGGCGCGTTCAAGCCCCGGACTTCCCCCTATTCCTTTCAGGGTCTCGGATTCGATGGACTCGAATTGCTCAAGAAAGTAAGCGAGGAGTTCGATCTTTTTATCGTCTCTGAAGTAATGGAACCTGCTCATGTACCAGCGATCGCTGAGTTCACCGATATTGTGCAGGTCGGCTCGCGTAACATGCAGAACTACCCGTTGTTGAGACAGATCGGAAATATCCGGAAGCCCGTCATGCTCAAACGCGGCCCTGCTGCAACGATCGAAGAATGGCTGATGGCTTCAGAATACATTCTGTCCGGCGGTAATGAAAAAGTTATTTTATGCGAACGTGGAATTCGCACATTCGAGAGTTCCATGCGGTTTACTCCGGATATCAGCGCGGTGCCGATGATAAAAAAGCTTTCGCATCTTCCTATCATTGTCGATCCCTCCCATGCGACCGGCAAGCGAGAATTCGTAGCGAGCATGGCACGAGCGGCGATCGCAGCAGGCGCAGATGGTATTATGGTCGAAGTGCATCCCGATCCCGATCGGGCACTATCAGACGGCGCACAGAGCCTAACCTTCGAGCTATTTGAAGAGATGATGTCCGAGCTGGTGCGAGTAGCGGATGCTGTTAATCGGCCGCTATTAGTAGAACCCCCAAAGCGAATTGCAGATAGTGCAGAACGGATGATGCATAAAACATCACAATAAATACCTCTCTCCGCTTTGTGTTACCCACAATCAACTAAAGAATGACCATCGCCGAACTGCTTCGATCCTCGAAAACTATTGCCGTCGTCGGAATCAGCGACCGTCCGGATCGTCCGGCTAACGAGGTTCCCAAACAATTGCTGCGCCGCGGATTTACGATCATTCCCGTCAATCCAATTTTAAAGGAATGGAATGGTATTCCAGCGTATCCGGATGTCTCCTCCATTCCGGATACTATTAACATCGATATTGTCGATGTTTTTCGCAAGAGCGAAACAACGCCGGATGTGGTCCGCGATGTGCTGAAACGGAACGCGAAACCGAGATGCATTTGGCTTCAATTAGGAATCAAGAATGAGGAAGCAAAAAAACTCACGGAGGAGGCTGGAATCTTTTACGTGGAAGATCACTGCATAGGAGTCGAAACAGCACTTTTGCACATGATGGTGAAGTGAGATGGAGTGCTTCATCGTAGAAAAGGGAAATATCGATCTCGAAAGGCGCACACTCGTTCTGGTTGGCGATGAAGCCCACCACGCCACCCGCTCATTACGAATTAAACAAGGCGAACAACTCCTCGCAACCGATCTTGCAAGTACGTGTTACCTCTGCCGCGTGGAGCGTGCCGACCCCCGCACGCTCACTTGTTCCATTGAAGAAATCATCCCAAATTATGGCGAGCCAAAACGCGATATTCTGCTCATTCAAGGCCTAATCGCACAGCCATCCCGGTGGGAGTTTTTGCTGGAAAAAGCGACAGAATTAGGAATTCGCTCTATCCAGCCCATTACAACAGAGCGAACCGAACGCGAAAGCTTTAACATGGAGCGTTCTGAGCGGATTTTACGGGCTGCCGTGAAGCAAACTAAACGCGCCCGAATGCCGGAATTGCGCGAACTCTCTTCATTCAGCACGGCGTTATCAGACGCGATCAAAAAGGGGCGAAAAGTGCTTTTACTCCACGAAGCAGCAGATAGTGCTTCAACCCTTTCAAGATCAATGCTGGAAAGCGATTCGCTTGCAATCATTGTAGGGCCAGAAGGAGGCTTTTCGGATTTCGAAGTCGAAATGGCATCGAAATCCGGGGCGCAAATTCTATCCCTCGGCCCTCGCCGACTCCGTGCAGAAACGGCGGCGATCGCTGCGCTGGCAATACTGATCAACCACTAAAGAACATCCCGATTTTCTATGGCTGAAAACCTGTTAGAGGTAACGCATCTTAAAAAATACTTCCCGATCAAGCGGGGTATTTTCTCGAAAACGGTCGGCCACGTCAAGGCGGTCGATGATGTTTCGTTTACGATCCGCAAGGGCGAAACGCTCGGCCTTGTCGGCGAGTCCGGTTGCGGCAAGACGACCGCTGGTCGAGCTATTCTTCGGCTCATCGAGCCAACGGGTGGCTCTGTGAAATTCGAAGGTGAAGAAGTGACTACGATGGCTCCGCACCGCTTGCGTGAAATGCGCCGCCAGATGCAGATCATTTTTCAGGATCCGTATAGCTCGCTTAATCCTCGTATTACGGTCGGTGGAATGCTGACGGAAATCCTAAAAGTTCACAACCTCCGCAAGACCGACGCCGAGCGAAAAGATCGTGTCAATGAATTGCTCGAAACCGTAGGACTTAGCCCGCTTCATGCCCGCCGCTATCCACATGAATTCTCCGGCGGTCAGCGGCAGCGCATTGGTATTGCGCGCGCACTCTCGGTAGAACCAAAGTTTATCGTTTGCGACGAACCGGTTTCGGCGCTCAATGTTTCCATTCAATCGCAAGTTCTGAATTTGCTCATGGATCTGCAGCAACGGCTCGGCCTGACCTATCTTTTCATCGCACATGATCTTTCCGTCGTAAAACATATTTCTGACCGTGTGGCTGTAATGTATTTGGGTAAGATCGTTGAAACTTACAGACTATAAGTCTCTTTATGCAAATCCTAAGGCGCCTTATACTGAAGCGTTACTTTCGGCAGTACCGGTGGCCAATCCGCGCGTGAAACGTTCCCGCATTGTACTTACGGGCGATGTGCCATCGCCCGCGAATGTGCCGAGCGGATGCTATTTCCATCCGCGCTGTCCGAAAGCCTTCGCAGAATGCTCATCCGTCCATCCTCTGCTTGCCGAGAACGAGCCAGATCACACCGTTCGCTGCATTATTTATCCCAATAGTTGGCCCGCTGGAAGCAATGCTCCCGAGCACATCAAGAGTGTCGCGCAGCAGCAGAAGTTAGTGGAAGTAGTGTAATGTAGAACTATTTCGCAACGCCTGGGTTTGAAGAGATATGAATATGACGTATGAACAGTTAGTCGATGAATTGCGTGAGCATACCTCTGAAGAACTAAGAGAACTGGCAGAAATCGCCAAACGGATTGCCATTCAACACCGTCGAGAAGAAATTCGCAAAAATGCGGATGAGGCAATGCAGGATTACCATGCCGGAAAGCTTGCAAAACCAACTTCGGACATCGATGAATTGTGGAAGCAAATCAAATCCGGTGAATGAAAATCATTCTATCGAAGTCGTTTCTTCGAGCCTTTCGGAAATTTTTGAAGCAACATCCAGAATTAGAAGGTCTTGCACGAGAGCGAATTACACTATTTGGCAATTCGCCTTCAGATCCTTCTTTGTATAATCATAAGCTTGGTGGCAAGTTAAAAGGAAAGCGAGCTTTTCGAATAAATTTTCAATATCGGATCGTATTTGAAATTACTCCCGATGGCGATGCCGTTTTCGACGACGTGGGAGATCATGATGAGGTTTATTGAACAATGAATCCACAAAGTCCCGACATCGCAAAATACCGAGCAAAGGACGACCTCTTTACGCCCTCCAACCTCATCAGCATTATGCGGGTGATGTTCGTGATGCCTGCAATCTTTTGCATTATGGCGCAGCTCTATTTTCTCGTAGCGGCCATATTTATCGCCGCTGTCATCACCGATCTGCTCAATGGCATCATCGCTCGCCGCACCGATTCCGTTACCGAGCTAGGCAAAATTGTCGATCCGCTGGCCGATAAAATTTTTATCGGACTGGTTGTTATCACAATGGCATTCTACGACCTGATCCCGATCTGGTTTATTGTCATCATTTTAGTACGAGATCTTGTAATACTTGCAGGCGGAGTTTGGGCAAAGAAAAAACTCGGAGTTGTATTGCCTTCGAATTATCCTGGAAAAATTGCCGTCATTACGATCGCTCTTACTCTGTTTCTTATTATCATTAGAGCAGGAATTTCAGGAGATACAAGCGTGCTCCAGCAAATAATTGTGATCTTGGAATGGTTGAGTGTTGCGCTGATGGCGCTTTCGTTGTGGGTGTATGGAAGACGATTGGCGGGGTTGCTAGCTGTTGCTCGCGGGAATGATAGGGTAATCTAATTTGGAATATGAAAAAGCTATTCTTTCTTGGTGCATCGTTCGTGGTGATAATAGCGGTTTGCCTTTTTCTTTTATGGCTTAATATGTTTCCTAATGTGTATCACTATCGTAACTTGGTGCTGCATTATCAGACAAAGGAAGCGAGAGACACATCGGAATTAGCGCTCGCAGCACAGAAATTGCAATCGTCGATCGTATTCGATTCCTCTAAATCGTACAACATTTATCTTTGTCCATCCCAAACATCGTTCCGTGTCTTCGCACCGTTCTATCCTGGAGCGAACGCAACTGTTTATGAGTCCATGAGGGTCGTTTTTCTTCGTCCATTACCATATTCGGCAGGAGGAAATGCAGAATCCCCTCGAAGAATGAGTAGTATGGCAGGATTGATCGCGACAACCATAACAAGGATCGGCCTTCATGATGATTCCCTTGCATCGAATAATGCGAGGTGGAAAAGCGTGGGCTATTCAGAATACATAGGAGACGATTCAATTCAGAATACCCTCTCTTTGTACCAACCCACGGTGAATGCAAAAGAACTACAAGCTCTCATCGAGTCGATTAAGGATCAAATCGCCGTTACCTACCTGATGCGAGAGAGGAGAATCAGTTTTGATTCTATTCTTACACTGCAAATATCTCGCGATAGCATTCTTAAGATTGCGCTGCAAATCCTAATGTGTTTCCCCACCCGCGCGATAGAGGTATCAACCCATATTTCGCCGCATTCTCGCGATCCCATAATCGACGGAGAAATGGGACATGCTCAATGGCGAGTGTTGCTGTGCATAGAATTGCAAAAATCGTGCTCGTGGTACTCGAATAGTACATCGATAGAATAAAGAAGATTGTAGTTACGAATGCGAAGGCATAATCGATTGGTCTTTTCCTTTTCATTTTTCAATAGTTATATATCGCTCGGAACGACGAAAGCATGTAATTCGTGCTGAATCGTTTTCGATTGAAGCTTTCCTCTCTCTTCGAGTGTTCAATGAACAACGGCAGTTTGGCACTCAGCTCTTTTCCTCATGGGATTTTTCGATAAATTTAAGATTTCCAAGCTCCGCGAGGGGCTGCAAAAATCGCACGACGAGTTCGTGCGAAAGATCAACCGCATCTTCTATCAATCGCGAAAGATAGACGATGAATTAATGTCGGAGATCGAGGAGACATTGTTACTTTCAGATGTCGGCGTGACCACCACCGAGCGCATCATGGCGCATCTCGTCGATGAGATGCAGTTCAAGAAGTGGTCTGAAGCATCGCAATTACGGGATGAGCTTCGGAAGCAGCTTTCAGAAGCCATTTATCAGGAGCAACCACCCCCCAACCCCCTCCTTAAAAAGGAGGTGGAATTTGAAAAGCCTCATGTCATCATGGTGATCGGTGTCAATGGTGTAGGAAAAACAACGACAATCGGCAAGCTTGCATTTAATTATCGCAACGAGGGCAAGCGCGTTATCATCGGCGCGGCGGATACGTTTCGCGCTGCAGCAAATCAGCAGTTGGAGGTTTGGGCCGAGCGCGCGGGAGTCGAGATCGTGCAGCAACATCCTGGCGCAGACCCATCCGCGGTTGCGTATGACACGCTGCAATCGGCAATTGGTAAAGATGCTGATGTTGTACTCATAGACACCGCGGGCCGATTGCATAATAAGCAAAATCTGATGGCCGAGCTTGAAAAAATGACGCGCGTCATGCGAAAGCTCAAACCTGATGTACCTCACGAAATTCTGCTCGTCCTTGATGCGACTACCGGACAAAATGCGCTTCAACAAGCGCGAGAGTTTACGAAAGTCGCACCGATCACGGGAATTGTTTTAACAAAACTCGATGGCACTGCGAAAGGTGGAATTGTCATCGCGCTCACGAACGAGCTTCGCGTACCAGTGCGATACATCGGAGTTGGAGAAAAGATCGGCGATCTCCAGCCATTCGATTCCGAAGAATTCGCAAAAGCGATGTTCGGAGATGCCATGTTTCAAACGGAAGAAGAAGCTGTCTGAACCGGGATTTATGAGATGCATGGGATGTTTGAGATAAATTCGAATGTACTGCAACCATCTGCAAACTTAATTCACTCAACTTAAAACCTTTTGATCGAAATTACCAAAAATCAAAATCCCATTCATCTCATTAATCCCATAAATCACGGTTCCGACAATTATGTCTATCGTTAAGCGTTTACCAGATTCTATTTCGCAGAAGATCGCGGCCGGCGAGGTCGTGACCAGGCCAGAGTCTGTCGTAAAAGAGCTGGTAGAGAATGCGCTCGATGCTGGTGCGAAGAATATTACGGTCATTCTGAAAGATGCCGGCCAAACGCTGATTCAAATTGTCGATGATGGCGCTGGCATGTCACGCGAAGATGCACGCACCTCGATCGAACGTCATGCAACTTCCAAACTTGCCACAATTGATGACCTTGAACGCCTGACCACCTATGGTTTCCGTGGCGAGGCGCTCGCTGCCATTGCCTCAGTTTCGAAATTCGAGATGCTCACGCGGCCTTCGCGCGAAGAACTTGGCACCTCGGTTCAAGTTGAGGGAAGCGTTCTCCGATCATGCGAATCGACGGCTTGTGATGAAGGAACTTCCATCTCCGTGCGGAATATTTTCTTTAACATTCCCGCTCGCCGTAAGTTTATGAAAACCGAGGCAACAGAATTCAAGCATGTCGTCGATACGGTCACAAAATGCGCGCTTGCACACAGTGACGTGCATTTCATTTTCGTCTCCGATGGCGATCTGATCTTCGATCTGCCCGCGCTTGTCCCATTGCCGGAACGGATCGAGCAGATTTTCGGCTCACGATTACGTGGTGCGCTCCTTCCGGTAGAGCGGGTCTCGCCACAACTTCATGTGCATGGTTTTATCAGCGCGCCGAGCTTTGTCAAGCGCGTTCGGACGGAGCAATTCTTCTTCGTTAACAATAGGCCAATTTCTTCTCGCAGTCTTTCTTATGCCGTCGCGAGCGCGTATGAGCATTTAGTAGAAAAGGGTGCGTTCCCATCAACATTCTTATTCCTTACGATCGACCCTTCGCATATCGATGTGAATGTTCATCCACAAAAATTAGAAGTGAAGTTCGAGGATGAGCGAGGCGTAACGGAAGAAGTCCGCCGTGCATTGCAGGAAGCACTCACCCGCGCTACGCAGGCGACCGCAACCGAAGGCGCGCTTGCTCCCGATATGTCCATGCCGGATGCCATCAATACTTCATCCGATCCTGCGAGAATGCGGTTCCCAGATTACGCTACCGCCCCGAATGGAAATGGACGAACCACTGCAACCGTCGCAAGAAGTGTTCCGGATACCGGTAGCTTGGGAACGCTCGAACGGCTGTTCGGCGCAAAACATGAGGATCTGTTCCGAGGAAAAGCGATCGAAACGTTGCCAACATCCTCTCCGGCCGTCGTTGCTCCTCCAACCTTCGAGCGCACTGGATTGGCCGCAGAGGTATTGAAGGATCGGCCAGTGCTATGGCAGCTTCATAATAAGTACATTTTTTCGCAGATAAAATCGGGGCTGATGATCGTGGATCAACACGTAGCCCACGAACGCATTCTCTACGAGCGCGCATTGCGTGCAATGGAGGAAAATAATCCTGCCTCGCAGCAACTTCTATTCCCACGCCATCTCGATCTGTTGCCGCGCGAAATGGCACTTGTACGGGAACTGCTTCCAGATCTCGAAAAGATCGGCTTCCAAATTCGCTTCTTCGGTGGTTCAAGCATTATCATCGATGGCATTCCGGCCGATGTTCGTGCCGGACGCGAAGAGGGAATCTTACGCGAAGTGCTCGAAGGCTACGATGAATATGGCGAAAACCGCACGATCCCTTCACGCGACGCGCTTGCCGCCACCTTCTCCTGTAAAGCCGCTATCAAAGCCGGCGATAAGCTCGGGCAGGAAGAGATGCATATCCTCATCGAGCAATTATTCGAAACGCAGATGCCTTATGTATGCCCGCACGGACGGCCTATCGTTATCAAGCTCGCTATCGATGAGCTTGACCGCCGATTTGGCCGCTCGCCCGTTGAGAGCTTAGCGAAAGCCGAAACAGAGTAAAATTTATTTCGCGTTTATAAGGACGGTGATCCGGCCAGGCGTCGGGATTTGTTCTAATGTGGTGGGAGGGAAAATATTGAGCACCGGGCCATCCGACGAAGAGACGTATGTGTACGCCGTATCATAAGCCGTAACAAGGACTGAAGCGATTTCTAATGCATGGACGGAATGCTTTGTCGGGACTTGCACGGCACCAACGGTGATGCTGCTGTCATTTGCTTCTGTCACAGTATCTGTTAGTGCGCCTGTTTGACCGGAAAACGAAATGGGAGTATCGACCGCGACCCATTTCGTCCCTTCGGTTGCAGAAAGTTCTGCCTGGAGCACCCAGCCGGCGATCAATGGCTTGCCACCGTTGGCGCCAAGCACCAACTGATTCGAATTCAGCAATTCCAGCCCATAATTGTAATGATAGTAATTCCCGTTGCTTTGTGCGATATAGGAAGTATCTACTGCGGCGATTCCTGATCCGGGATTTGTGTGAGTGTTTTGGATCGCGGTCACTCCCGGCATTCCCTTATAGGTAATTCCTGTCTCTACAACGACGGAAGTGATGGTGTCGCCTGAACCGGGAGTCGGTAGTCCTGTATTTTTATCGAGGGTTTGCGAATAATAAATGTCTGTATCACCCGTCGCATAATTCACTTGTGGATACGTTGGGGGGGGATTAGACGAAGAGGAGCTGCATCCCACAGCAAAAACAAGCAGGAGCATGGCAAAAACAGCGAAATTCGATCGTTTCATATATTATTCGTTAAATGATAGGTAAACGCACATGTATAATAACTCCGCTCACGAGCAAAAGTTACAGTATGAATTACAATTTAACCATCGAGTGTTAAATGAAGCAGTATTCTTACACACCGTATTTTTCAAATTCACTACATTTTAACCTCTATGAAATCCCTTCGAACGGTCATCGTACTTGCAGCACTTCCGATCATGAGCTGTGGGAAATTCTCGTCCGCTATCTTCGCCATCCATGAAGGGAATGGAAAGATCACAGTCGAATCCCTCCACCCCGGCGAATTTCATTCGGTCGATCTCGGAGGGGCGTATGACGTAATGATCGTGCAGGGGCCTGAGTCCGAAGTGCGCATTGAAACCGATTCTAACCTGTTTCAGCACATTACGACCGGTATTAAAAACGGCGAACTGACAATTAGTTCGGAGGGAATTCTCCGACCCACTAAAAATATCGCTGTTACCATCACAAGCCCGAATTACACTGCCATCGATATCGAAGGCTCCTCAGACGTGAAAGCTTCTACGCCCATCACCTCGAACGATCTCCAGCTCGATCTTGAAGGCTCCGGCAGTTTCAACATGGAAGTCCATGCCCTGCGCCTGAAATCCTCGATCGAGGGTTCCGGAGATATAAAACTTACCGGGGATACCCACAGCCACTCCGTTGTGATCGATGGCTCCGGGGATCTTGCCGCCGGTAATCTTACCAGCGATACCACGAAGATCGAAGTAAACGGCTCCGGCGACGCAGCACTGAATGTTGCGAGCCGGTTGGATGCTTCCATCACCGGTTCCGGCAGCGTGCGTTACAAAGGTGATGTGAAGGATGTTCACACCAGCATTACCGGCAGCGGTTCGGTTGACCGAGCCGGTAACTGACATTTAGAACTTCACTTTCGCGATATTCTCTTTCACATCATTGGCGCTCTTGGCCAGTGCGGCAGCTTCGTCAGCCTGAAGTTTGATCTCGATAACCTGCTCCATGCCATTCTTGCCTACTTTGACAGGCACACCAACCACCGTATCCTTCAGCCCATACTCGCCATCGAGCCAAACGGAGCATTGTAAAATGCGGCGCTTGTTCTTCACGATGGATTCCACCATCTGCACCGCGCCGGCGCTCGGAGCGTAATATGCACTCCCCGTCTTCAGGAAGTTCACGATCTCAATTCCGCCATCTCGGGTACGCTGAACGATCTGCGCAAGTCTCTCAGCCGGAATAAGCTCCGGCAACGGAATACCTGCAACCGTCGAGAAGCGTGGAAGCGGCACCATCGAATCCCCGTGGCCGCCGAGCACGAAAGCCGATACATCTTCGACCGATACATTCAGCTCCATTGCCACGAACGAGCGGAAACGCGCTGAGTCCAGCACACCGGCCATTCCAAGCACTCGGTTACGCGGCAAACCCGTTCGCTTCATCGTCACGTAGGTCATGACATCGAGCGGATTAGAAACTACGATAAAGATCGCGTTCGGGCTTTGCTTGATCGCGCTTTCCGCGCAGCTACCGACGATCTCTGCGTTCTTCGCCAGAAGGTCATCGCGGGACATTCCCGGCTTACGCGCTAAACCCGCTGTAATGACGACGATATCCGACCCTGCAGTCTCTTCATAGCCATTCGTACCGATCATCCTGGTATCCGAGCCACTGACCGGAGCGGATTCCCACATATCGAGGCCCTTCCCTTGCGGAATGCCTTCCATAATATCGACCAATACGCAAACTTCCGCCAATTCTTTATCCGCGATGCGCTGCGCGGTGGTTGCGCCGACGTTACCGGCGCCGATTACTGTAATTTTCATTTTCTTTTCTTAGGTTTTAGTGAGGACCAATTCCTTCACTACAAAAATACGAACAGAAAGTAGCTATCGCGTGTAGAACCAAGCTTTAAATTCAAACTCTATGTTTCCTACAAGAAATAGAGCCTGCCCTGAGCTTTTAGAATGGGCGCCATTCCTTTTCTTGCCGAGTTCCCGCCCACCCCCAGAATTGGAGCCAATTTCGAGATTCTCTTCTCTGAAATATTTTTTTTTGAATTCATAATTCATAAACTGTAGCTTTTTTAAGTCGATTTCATAATGGTCGCCAGGTGTACACATTTTTTTATATACTTTGTGCTCGGAAGTCAGTTCACGACCGCTTTTATCCCTTCCCAAGGAAAACAGTGCCGTTTCCAGACCATTTTTGCCAGTTGTCTTTCAGCAGTAGAGCCTGCCCTGAGTTCGCGAAGGGTGCTCAAAACGCAAAAACACATCTGTGCTTCATGAACTTATGCAATAACATGCAAAGTTTTCATGAATTTATGCACCTTCTTATCATATCGAAACCCGCGTTCCCGTTTCATACTTCATACTTCATAATTCATACTTTCCCCATGGTGCCTATCAAAGCAAATGCTAATATACGCACTAAATAAGGCAATGTCACGTATTCCCGAAAGATTTTTGAAAACGATGAATACAACTACTCAGTTATAAAGGCACAACACCCGGCTACGCTACGTAACCATTACAATTCCACTACCGAAATACTGATGTTCGAAAGCGTCACGGGGCCGGTACCCGATACATTTTGAACAGAAACATCAATCCATACCGAAGTGCCAACCGTTTGAGCGGGAGTAATACCTGTCAACGAAAAAGCTACTTGGTTGACCGTATTAAACGATTGCTGTGTCAATTGATTGCCTAACGTTGAACCGGTGGCGGCAGTTGTGCCGTTGGTGTTCGTAGGGGCAGTTCCGGTTCCATAACGAATCTGTAAGTTCGAAGAGTTTGGAACGGTGCCGGACGTATTCAGTATATCACCCGATACGATAATAAGCAACAAACCGCTTCCATTGGGAGTAATCGTAGCCGTGGTTCCTAATCCCATCATTACCGCAGAGGTGCTCGTCGTATTATGCGGATTCGATGGCGTAAATTGCCCCGTGTTCACCGCAGAAGATACAAAGCTCGTCCCATTCGAACGGAGGATATTTTGGCTGGAGCCGGCGCTCGGAAAGAGCGCCGTTGAAGCAGTAAAAACCGTCCCATTGCCCTCCAAGATCGTCCCTGTTACCGCTTTGCCATTGATCTGGATGCCGGTGCCAAAGTTGAGCACTCCCGTTGTGGGATCGGCAGGCGATGAAACCCCGATCGTCGCGCCGCCACTGGAAAAAACATCGAGATCGCTTGCATAACCGGCATTCGCGATCCCATCTTCAAAATCGAGATACGAAGTAGGATTTGCCGTGCCTTGCACGGGAACCGTCTGCGCGATCCAGTCAATTTCCTCGCTCCCGGCAGTGGAATTCGTCTTCCATCCCTCGCCGATCAAATGTAAACGTGGGGAATACTCTTGGGTACCGGAAACGGCAGAAGTGGTATTCGAGAGTATGAGCGCATCGGTCGAAGTCGATCCGATCGAGTTCTGCTGCATGTTTTGCGCGGCAGTCCAGGTATTCGCATTCGCAAGATTAATAACAAGCGGTGTGCCGTTGGTTGCCGTCGGCAGCCCATTTCCCGTGAGCGTCGTTCCATCGATCGTGAACGCCTGAAAACTGACAGATGGCACACTACTCGTGATAAGAAAACTATTGCCCGCGCCAACATCGAAACTGCTAACTGTGATCGGAGACCACGAAAGGACGCCCGACCCATTGTTGTTGAGCACTCCCATTGCATTATTGACAGGGAGTGTAAGCGGCTCGTTCGAGGTAAGCGTGCCTGCAGAAATAGTAAGCGTATGCGTAAGGTCGATGCCACTCGGCCCTCCGCCGAGGATGAGCGATTTGGCATACATTCTATCGAATACCTGAGCATACGCACAATGGCTCTGCCCCGCTATAAACGCGAGCAAAACAGCCATCGCAAACAATGTGACCTGATGCTTCATTACTCTAATTCTACGCTGGAAATAGTTACATTGTTAATGGCTGCTTGAATGGTGCCGCCACCGGTTGGCGAGGCAACATCCACGTCGATCCAGTAGGTGTGGCCTACCGTTAACGGTGACCCACCACCACCAACAATGGCATTCAAGCTAAAAAACCATTGATTAGCTCCGTTTGCCATTACGGTTGTATTGTTGCTGCCTGCTGCTGTACCGACCGGAGAAGCTCCATTGGTCGGGGCGGTAATGGAAGATGCATCCGCATAACGAATTTGCGCGCTCACACTATAGCCATCGGCGGTAGGATACCCTTGCGGGAGCTGCATATTGCCGGTTATGAGGATCAGAACAATACCGCTGCCATGCGGGGTAAATGTCGCAGGCGTGCTGCCACTGCCTAACCCCATCATCACCCCGGTGGCACTGGTGGTTCCCGTCGGGTTACCAAGCTGAGCCGTGGAATATTGGGCTGTCGTCACGGAGTCGGAAAAAAAGCCGGAGCCATTCGACCAAAGAATGTTACCCGCTCCGCCAACCGTGGTCGGATAAGAATAGGTCGTGGGAACGTAGTCCGTCCCGTTCCCGATCAGCATTTTACCCATTGTACTCGTGCCGCCAACTTCAAAACCGGTGGCAGCATTAAAGACGCCAGCTCCCGGGTTGGAAGGATTTGCAACACCGAGCGTTGCGCCACCACCGGAAAAGAGATCGAAACCTGCTGTCGAAAACGTCCCGTTAATGCTGTTCTGAAAATCTAAATGCGAGATCGGATTGGTCGTACCGGCCAACGGTATGTTCTGAACAATCCAGGAGACCGGCTGGCTTCCTGCCGTAGTGTTCGTTTTCCATCCCTGCCCCGTCAGATTCAATCGAGGGGAACGTTGCTGCACGGTAGAAGTCGCTGCCGCAGCATTTGTTAGCTCGATCGCATCGGTCGAAGTCGTGCCGATCGAATTCCGCTGCATGGTTTGTGCAACGGTCCAGGTATTCGCATTTCCAAGTGCAATACCCAGCGCAGAACTTATCGCATTGCCCTGAAGCGTCGCGTTCGTGGTAAATGTTTGCCAGGCGACTACTTTCGAAGCGTTGTTATTCGTGGTAAGGAATTGATTGGCGCTTCCCGCACTCACGCCCGTCGGCCCACCCCAATTCAGGTTTCCGCTTCCGTCATTCGTCAGGGGGCCAAGCACGTTATTCATCGGTAACGTGATCGAAACGGAACTGGCCTGCGATGCAGAAGGTGTAAGCGTCAGCGTGTTCGTGGTACTCGTCCCGCCTCCGGCAAGTATAAGCGATTTACCATACGCTTTATCCACGGTTTGCGCACACGCGCGATCCATCGGCCCCGCCAAAAAAGCGAAGATGAATGCGATCGTAAAAAGAGTAGTTTTATGCATCGTTACTCTGTTTAAAATTCCTCTACGGTAACGGTGATGTTGTTAACCGTCGTCGTGGTACCGGAGGTTGCCGAAACTTCCAGATCGATCCAAATAGGATTGGATGGGTTAATGGTCAAACCTTCCACGAGAGCGCTTGTGCTAAAAAACCAATGATTATAGTAATTCTGGCTTGTTTCTGAAACCAACGTTCCAACCGCAGTCCCCGTCGGGGATGCACTCGCAGACGGAGGTGGAGTGGTGGTTCCATAATGAAGCTGCACGGTTCCCGAACCCGTGCTGGAGTTATACATATTCCCCGTAACAATAATGAGCACCTTACCGCTGTATCCCGGAGAGATCGTATCCCCCAGCCCCACCATTTCGCCGCTATTGCCGCTGCTCGTGGTGTAAGACGTGCTTGGGGTATATTGCCGCGTGTTGGGTGCTGTGCTGATAAACGCTGTGCCCGTGGCGTTCGCGCGTACCACATTCCCGGCCGTACCTACGCTCGGCGGATATGTCACAGATGTAGGAACGAATATACCCGACGCATTGGCGATCAGCAGCGCGCCTGCCGTTCCCGCGCCATTCACCTGAAGTCCGGTTGCCACATTGAGACGCCAGAGCCGGGATCGGTTGGCGTTGTAATTCCGAGCGTTGCGCCGCCGCTCGAAAAAATCTCGAAGCCGCCGGTGTTATAGCCGCCGCCATTGACTTGATTCTCAAAATTGGATACGACGTCGGCGCGGTGGTTCCCAAAACCGGTACAGCCTGCAAAATCCAATCCACTTCCTGACTTGCGGATGGTGTACTCGCCCACCCCTGACCGCTAAAGCGTATTCGAGGTGGATACTGTGGCACGGTGGAGGTTGCCGGAGTCGTGTTCGAAAGCATGAGCGCGTCCGCAGGACTGGCCGCTGTGGAAGTCTTATTAATGGTTTGTGCCGCAGTCCAGGTATCGCTATGCGCAAGATTGATCCCAAGCACGGTGCCCCCGGATGCGGTGGGAATTGCATTCCCGTTCAGCGTCGTATCGGTATTGATCGCGCTCCATTGCACCACGCCGCTGCTGTTTGTGACAAGATAGGTCAGATTGCCACCCGGCGCGAGATCCGTAGGATCTACGACGGTCGCTGGCCAGGAAAGCGTGCCGGTGCCATTGTTGAATAGCGTTCCGAATGCGGTCGTCGTGGCAGGAAACGTGAATGAAAGAGCAGAACTCAGCGTGGGAGCAAGGATCGTGTACGTATTCGTCGTGCCGGTGCCGCTGGAAAGAATAAGCGATTTCGCATACGCTCTATCGTATGCCTGCGCGTGGGCGCGCCCGGTCACTCCCGCTACCGAAGCGAGAGCCAGCAGGACAACCAAGAGACTTCTTCTTTGCATTGTATCCGTACTGTAACTTTTTTAAGGGTCAAAAGGTGCCATTCTCACTTGGGGCCGTCAACCCTGGCGTCTTATTCTAAATCAAATTGCTGCCACTGATGATTGAAGCCAAAAATCAGCATATACGTCTGCTCACCCGATATGACCCTCGGATGCTGCAAGTCTGCGTGGTCGAAATGCAGCATGAAGAACACCGTGTGAGGGGGTGTGTTATCGCATATCAATATAAGCAGCGTTCCTGGTGCAATGCTATCCTGTGGTAAGAATATCGAAATTACGCGACTGGGCGTATCGTTAGTCTCCTGTAATGCATTCAGCAAATGCTGAACCGGAGGGTAGGAGTTTAGCACCCTGTCATCCGTTAGCGAATAGGCAGCAGAAGCAAGAACAAGCGGTCCTTGTGCGGCGCCAGAAGTAACCGATATGGGCTTCGGCATCGATGGCGCAACGGCACATCCCGCCATTAACCCCATCAGGATTATGTGAGCAGACGTAAAATTGAAATGCTTCAAAAAATCTTACACCTGCATTAATGTGTCGAAAAAAAGCCCAGATTATGGCAGTTCGATCACGGTGATCTCAGCGTTAACGATCTGCACCGAAGTAACCACAGAATTGCCGATGGACACCGTCCCGTCAATCCAGTATTGATCGCCCAGTGTCAAGCCGCTGAGGTAAGCAGAGACCGTGAACGGCGCCTCCTCTTCATGCTGCGCATCAAAAACGCTCAATATCTCTGGTGGCCCAAACGCAGTACAATTAGTACCCGGGGTAGGTGTATTCGATCCATTGCTGGGAACATTATTGTGTAGGGTAGAATCGCCGTAATACATCTGAATTTGCCCGCTCTCGTTACTTCCACCGCCACCATTGTCCACAATCATATCTCCCGTGACCGTGATAAGCATTCTGCCCGTGACTGCAGGTGTAAAACCGAAGCTACCGGTGCTCGATATTCCAGCCCAATCACCTGATTTAGAATAAGGAATCGCCGTCGTACTGCTGATTACTGCCGATTCCTTATAATATTGCGGCGGGGTGGTAGTGTTTGTGTTCCACTCGAGCGTAACGGTGGTATCGCCACCGGATACAGAGATAGATTTCGCGTCCATCTGCTGGCCCGCGGCGGTTGGAGCGTATTGCGGGAGAATATATGTGATGGTCGATACGCCGACGGCCGGTTGAATGATCGTAAGATTTGCGTTGGTCCCGTTTGCAAGCGCAAGGGAACCCGTTTCAGAGCTTGACGCTCCGAGCGTGAGCGTCCCCAAATTAGAAAGCGTAGCATCCACACCGGCGGTTCCGTTGGTATTATCGCTAAATACAAGATTTGAACTGGTTAATGTAGCACTCGTCACCGTCTGATCCTGAATCGACCAGGTATCGGTTTGGCTTGCGGCGCCCGTACCGGATTTATAAGCCGTGCCGGAAAGAAGCAACGCCGGAGAATACTGCTCTGTCGCACCGCTGGTGGCCACCGTACTATTGACAAGCTCCAGGCCATACGTAGTTGTGCCGGTACCGATCGAGTTATCCGTCAGCGTGTTCGACCACTGTGGAATCGTTCCAGACGATCCGAGGAACTGTCCGGCAGTGCCGATAGAAAGCCGTTGCGGCGTGGAAGGCGTAGCGGTTGTGGAACCATAAATAATATCGCCCGTCGTGGTCATCGGGTTCGTCAGGGAGCTGACCCAGCTCATCGTTGCCACCCCAGAGGACGGCGCAGTTGAGGATAGCACCTGCCCTGCGGTTGGCGCTGTGACAGGAAGCACGTAGGTAAGGGCTACTGGCGTACCGGTTATCGGAGCTTCAATCGTCGTAAGGGTGGTGTTGATGGCATTCCCAAACGCAAGCGCTCCCGTTTCTCCCGTTGTCGGTCCAAGTGTTAGCGTGCCAGTGCTCGAAAGAATCGCGTCAGCAGAGGCAGTGGCGCCATTCGTGATGTCCGAGAACACAAGGTTCGAGGTTGTTGTCGCCGAAGCAGCAGTCACCGGCTGATCCTGTATGCTCCAACTATCGGTCTGGCTTCCTGCCGAGGTTCCCGATCGGTATGCCGAACCCGTCAAGAGCAGTGCAGGGGAGTATTGCTCTGTTGCGCCACTCGTAGCAACCGTCGTATTGGTAAGCGTAAGCCCGTAGGTCGTAATGCCGGTGCCGATGGAATTATCCGTCAGCGTGTTCGACCACTGTGGAATCGTTCCAGACGATCCGAGAAACTGACCGGTAGTGCCTATCCCAAGCCGTTGCGGCGTGGAAGGCGTAGCCGTTGTGGAACCATAAATAATGTCGCCCGTCGTCGTCATCGGGTTCGTCATGGCGCTGGCCCATCCGAGCGTGACCGCATAGGGAGTAGCGCCGCCGACCGCCGTTGCAGCGAGCACTTGATTTGCCGTCGGCGTAGTGATCGGAAGCGTATAGTTATACGTGTTCGTTCCCTGCGCGCCGGCCTGGAAGGTACTGGTTCCCGTGCTCGTGCCGAGGAAAGATAGTTGTTCGCCCGATGCCGTGAGTGAGACGGTTGTCCCGTTATCGCTAAGTGTGGAATTCGTGATAAGTCCGGCCGTGCTATTGTACTTCGGAAGCGTGTTCGATGTCGGCGTTGTCGAAGTGATCGCGAACTCCTCACCGGTGGTGGTGTTGGGGATCGTGTAGGTCTCCGATGCCGCAGGCGAGGCGGTGATAGTTAGCGTGTTGGTTGTGCCAAGCACGAGCTGATTGCTCGTGGCCGTAAGAGCAGCAGACGCAGCCTTGAGTACCCCGCCGGCAGTCATCGACCAATTCCCGCTCGTGCCGTAAATATCATACGTGGTTGCAGCCGAAGAGCCGTTTGTCGATGACAGCACAATGCCTTTTACCGTGCCACCCGCAGTGGCGCCGGCCGTGGTAATGTTCAAGCCAGTTGCTGAGACGTTGGTGCCGGAACTCGTCGAGTTAATCAGTGCGCCATTTACAGTGGTTCCGGGAGTTCCAGCATAGGACACATCGAATAAGTCCGTTGTGCCGGTTGACAACGTATTCTGCACTGCGCTCGGCCCGTATTCGACGCCGATGGTGGAAATATCGCTCGCCGCTATCGCACCCCAGGCCGGAACTGCCGAAACCGAACCCGTACCGGTCTGCGTCAAAAATTCCTTAGTCCCCGTTGTGTTACCGGCGAGCCGAGTGGGTGCCGGAGTTGAGTTCTCATAAATAATATCGCCGAGCGTCGTCATCGGGTTCGTTAACCCGGCAGTGCCCCAACTTAAGCCCCCGCTCCCATTATTAGTCAGCACGCCGCTGGCATTCGCAACCGGCAGCGTGAGCGAGTATGGGCTTAGAGGAGAAAGTGTCGGAGCAAGGAGCGTAATGGCGTTAACATTATCCGTACCATTACCGGCAAGAATCAGGGCTTTGGCATAAGTCCTGTCGAATGACTGAGCGTTGGCGCGCTCCGTCATGGCCCCTGACGCAGCAAGAAAACCGATCACGATCAAGGAATAAACGATCTTCATCTTCTAAACTAATATTGAAAAACCAAAATGTCCAAACTAAAAAGGCTTACTTGGACGATAGCACTCTCCATGCACCGCTGTCGCTGTTTCCGGTGTAAGAGCTATCGTAAATCAGCGTAAGAATTCCGTCCGGCGCGAGGATCAAAGAATAGGTGCCAGAGCCGCTGTTGCCCGCCAGGTGGATTCGGTTTGCGGCGGTAGTCTCGGTCGTGTTATCGCTGCTAAACGTAATGTTATAGCTACCTTCATTTACGAGGACGATCACCCGTCCGTCCGCGCCACCGGTAATGCCATAAACCGTTGTAGCTGCCGTCGACGAAACCTTGAAATAAGAGTTCGATGTACTAAGCCCCCAATCGGATTGCGAGGGGGTAGCAGCCGTAGTGGTGGACGAAGTCAGTGCCGCGCCACCGAAGGTTTGCGTGCCTGTCCAAGTATTGGCATTCGCAAGATTAAGCTTTGCAGTAACAGCTCCCGTATATGGGCCGGAGCCGGTTCCTGCAAGCGTAAGCGTGTTGTCCGAAGCTGCATTGCCAACCGAAACCACGCCTGTATTGGCCAATACGATATTGGGGCTGGTGTACGTCGCCGATATTCCGGAACCGGTTGTGGTGATGGCTCCAATCAGTGGCGCGCTGCTTGCGCCGGAACCAATGAGAAGTTGTCCTGCGGTCATCTGAGCTGTGCTCGCAATCGCCGATGCTCCCGTGGCATACACTGCGCCATTGGTCGTAAGCGTACCGGTTATGGTTCCGGCGTTCGGCGTCACCCATTGCAACTGGTAAGGGCTGGATGCACCGGTCGTTTCAAGAACTTGGTTCGCCGATCCACCGGCTACAGGCAGCTCATAGACGGCCGAAGCCGTGGACGAGGTGCTGGCTTCGATAGTCGTCGTAAAGGCGTTTGCGCTGTTATCGAGAACAATCGAGCCGGTAATTCCAGAGGCTCCGGGTTTGCCGAGCGTGAGTGCGTCGGTGGCGGCATTAAAGCTCATTCCGCCGCTTACGCCTAACGCGACGGTCGCGTTCGTGGATGAGGTATTTACGAACGTGGGGTAAAACGTGCCGGTAGTCTGGGCGGTGACCCCAACGTCCGATACCGTGGTTCCTGAGGGAAGCGTCACCGATCCTGTGAAGCTAACCGTCCCAGCAATTGTAGTCACGCTCGGGCCGCTGTTATTGCCAATGTTAATGTTCATGGCACCGGAGGTATCGCCAATATTGATGGGATTTGTGCCCGTCGTACTGATATCTGTCGTCCCTGTAGTGCGCAGCGTTCCGGTTGTTTGGATGCTGCCTGTCGTATTGATCACCGTCGAACCGCCGATAGTGCCAGCGCCTGTGATCTGTGCAGCCGGATAGGTTAATCCGCTCGGAAGCGTGTTCGACCACAGCGGTTGGAGATTACTTCCACCGCCGCCGGTGATCAGCACTTCGTTCGCCGTCGGCGCAACTGCACCCGCATCGTTACTCGAGTTACCTACGAAAATGTAATTCTGTGTAAGACCGATCGAACTGGCAGACACTGAGCCTGCCGGAAGCGAAACCGTTCCCGTGAAATCCACCGTGCCGGCAAGCGTGGTCACGCTTGGGCCACTGTTATTGCCAATGTTTATATTCATGGCACCGGAGGTATCGCCAATGTTGATTGGGTTAGTACCTGTCACATCAATATCGGTCGTTCCTCCCGTTGTGCGCAGCGTTCCAGTGTTGTTAAAGCTGGTATTCGAGGTCAGTGTGGTGAAAGCACCTGTGCTTGGCGTGGTCCCTCCGACCGTTCCGTTAAACGCGCCCGCAATGTTGTTGCCCGCGTTCGTGGCCGTCACCGCACCCGTCAGCGTCGAAGCGTTGGTAACTGTAAGGCCGGTGCCCGCGCCGTTGAAGGTCGCATCGCCGCCCACTGTCATTGCATTCGAAACTGCGAACGTCGTGGCATGGGAACCGTTGACCGTCGCCTGCGCTACATGCGTCGAAGTATTCGAAAGAGTCACATCCTGCGTCATGTAGGCAGTATCCGCAGTGCCAGCGGTGTGGTCGCCGATGAAAATGTCGTCGTGAGCCAAAGCAATCGAAGAAGACGTAACCGAACCGGATGGCAGTGTTACTGTGCCGGTGAAGTTAACATTGCCGCTCATATTCACTGCACCATAAATATTCGTCGTGCTGCTGTCAAGCGGCGTCGTGCCACCGGCGTTACCGATATTGATCACGCCCTCGGCACCCGTGGTCGCATCGATGTTCGTCGTCGAGGCTACGACGGTATTGGCAGTAGATGAGTTATTGATACCGGCTGTGCTCGGCACACTGATGCCACCCGTTGCTGTCGTCAGGCCCGTAACGCCGAGCGTGCTCGTTGTCGAGATCGCACCCGATATGCTGATCGTCGTCGCACCATTGATCGTCTCCCCTCCAAGAGTTAGACCCGTAGGCAGCGTCGTCGAGATCGAGGGAATACCTGTTGCGCCCGTCACCAGCACGCCGTTATCCCCGGTAGCAAGTGCGGAAACCGTGTTCGCCGCGCTCGTATAAAGTAGCTCATTTGCCGTCGCAAGTGTCGCAGGATACGTTGCCGTGGACGCTACATAGTTCACTCCATTGCCGATCAGGATCGTGCCCGTTGTGGCTCCGCCATTAAGCTCGAATCCCGTCGTCGCATTATGCACGGTTCCGTTGATCTGACCTGCGCTCGTGATCGACCAGCCGGACGTGCCTGTGATATCGATATTCGCGCCACCGCCGGCAACATCGAATACAAGTCCTGTCGAGGCTCCATTGTGTGATGCAGCGTCGATGGTCAAGCCTGTTGCAGTACCATTGCCGGTTGTGGTATTAGAGGTGATGAGTGCCCCAACGGCAGCATTATTGCCTGTCGTCGAAGTGTATGCAATGTCAAAAAGATAATTCGGAGCAACAGCGGAGGCCTGCTGATTAGCAGAGGCAACATTATAATTAACATCTCCCGATGTACTGGTAGCCGGTGCAACCCACGAAAGCTGAACAGGGCTCGTTGTGGTATTAGCTTGAAGTACATCGTTTGCCGCTCCGGGTGCTGCCGTTGGGAGTTCGTAGGTGACTGCAGCAGTAGCGTTGCCGGCCTCAATGGTCGTAAGACTTGCACTTGAGGAATTTGCAAATGAAAGCGTTCCCGTTGCCGGCGATCCGCCAGCGGACGTAACGCCAAGCGTTGGGGTTGCCGTGATCGACGGAACTCCCGTGCTGCTCGTATTCAGCACGCCGCCATTACCAGTGGCAAGCGGAGCCGCATCGCCAGAAACACCGACGAATAGGTCATTCGTGGTAAGTGGAATGGTAGGAGCCGTAGTAAAAGTTACCGTACCCGGGAAACTCACGTTGCCAAGAATGCTCGTCGTGCTTGGTCCGGTATTTCCAATAGTAACTGTTCCGCCAGAGCTGGGTGAAGCATCGAGGCTCGTGTTGCCGGAGGCGGTCAGCGTGGTTACCGTCGTCGCACCCGCGCCGAGTGTGTTCGTCGTCGAGATCGCACCCGATGTGCTGATCGACGTAGAACCACCGATGGAACTTGCCCCATTAATTGTCACTCCGCCCAATGTCGTTGACCATGTGGGAACGCCGGAGCCATTAGAAGTTAGCACTTCGTTGTTCGGCGTCGTAAGCTGCTTGATCGCGCTTGTACCATTGCCGACGAGAAGATCGTTTGCCGTCAAACTTGCTGCGCCTGTGCCGCCCGCTGCCACATCGATAGGATTGGTTGGCGTTGCACTATTGAGCGCCGCAGTGATGTCGCTGCCGGCTGTCGTCGCGATCGTTGGGTTAGGATAGTTGTTTGCGAGATCCCCGCTGGCGGGTCCCGTGGGAGCCGCGCCGGTGGTCGCGATCGTGATGGAACCTGTTCCATTCGTGATTTGAATTCCGGAACCTGCCGAGAGCGTTGCCGCCGTCAGCGTATTTCCCGTTGAATTACCGATCAACAACTGGCCGTTCGTATAAACCGACTGACCCGTGCCACCGCTGCCTACAGCAAGTGGGGAATATAAGGTAAGGCCAGAAGAAGAAAGTGTGGCCACCGTGGAAGACGTATTGACCGTGTTGCCGGACGAAGGAGCCGCTGCCTTGAATGTGATCGTCGAAGTTCCTGCACCGATGGAATTACCCGCATCGATCGTTGCGCCGCCGGAGTTCAATGGCCCGGTGCCTGCTCCTGCTGCGCCGCCCTGCAGTGTAGCCGATCCGCCCGCGCCCGCCGAACCATTACCGCCTCGGAAGGTCGCCGCAGTTCCGCTCGTACCATCGGCGGCATGCGTAAGCGGGGTTGTTACACCCGTGAAGGTTCCAGCGCCCGCGCTGGTGACCGACCACGATCCGCTCGTGCCGCTAATATCCGTGTTCGTCGTGCCGCCGGAGACGTTAAGCGCCAGTCCGGTATTCGTCGCACTCGTTCCCGTCCACGACCCGGTGGAACTTAACGCCAGGCCCGTTTTCGCAATGCTCAATGTGCTGCTCGTCGCATTATTGAGGATCGTCGCTTCCGCAAACGCTGACGTTTCTGCCGGCGCACCTGCCGTAATGTTAAATCCGGCGCTCGTCTGCGCGGTATATTGGTTCTCAATATAGTTACCAGAGCCGCCGGGAAGATCTGCCGAAACCAGCGAGCGGAACGTCGGAGCCGCTGCAGGGCCTGAAGCAGGTCCTGCAAAGACCAGGTTTGCATTCTGCGTATTCAGCGCCGGCGCCAGAGTCACCGCGCCGGTTGCGGAACCAATACTGCCATACAGCGCATCGCCCGTATAAGCCAGACTTGTCACGCCGGTATTCGCAAGCGTGATCGTGCCGGAACCATTGGTCACGCTGATGCCGGAACCCGAGGTCGCAAGAGTGCCAAGCGTAAAGCTCGTTCCGTTCCCGATCAGGAGTTGGCCATTCGAGGGAGCCGAGGTTAAACCCGTGCCGCCTGCCGCCACGTCGATGGGAGAGGTTGGCGTGCCCGTGTTCAGTGCCGTTATAATATCATTGCCCGCCGTGCTGGCAATCGCAAGGTTCGTGCCGACGCCATTCCCGCTGAAATCGGTAGTATTGACAGCCAGCCCCTGCCACAAAACCGTCGAACTTCCGTTGGTAACTAAAATTTGGTTCGCTAATCCGGGGGCGACTCCGATCGCACTCCACGAAAGAGTGCCCGACCCATTGTTGACCAGCACACCGGCTGCATTAGCGCCGGGAAACGTGATAGAAGTAGAGGTGCCCACAGATGCCACCGAGATCGTCAGGGTGTGTACGGGATCCGTCCCGCTCCCAGCAAGCACCAGCCCGCTGGCGTGGTTCAAATCGAAGGTCTGGGCAAAAACGCGAGGGCTCAGGCAAGCCAGGGTGGCAAGCAGTATCGAGACCGTCAAAAAAGTGATCTTGTTTTTCATTACCAATAAGGAAAAATCGCAGGTGGGAGATGTTCTCGCAACAAATATCCCGTTTAAGAAAAAAATCGCAACAAAAGAAGCTGAGTTAAAAGACCGGTTGAGGAATCTTTCTCGGGAAGAGGGCCGCAGCGTCCCGTATTGCGCTGCGACCCGTGTATCCCGTAAATCTATTCCATTCGTTCGTTATTTCACGTAGATGTTTATTGCGCGGAGATCAAACGCCAGCCGGGAACCGTCGCATCGTACATGAGTGTGACCGTTCCGCCGTCTCCAATGATGACAGGCGCTCCGTTAAGCGGCATCCCGGAACCATTGGTAAGCGTAATGTAATCGCCAGGCGTCGTACTGCCATTTACAATAACGATAACCTGTCCCGCGGACGCATTTGCACCCGAGATCGAGGTATAGGATTGCGGTGCGCCACCATCGGTAAGAAGGTAGTTCGAACTCGCCGAACCAAGCGCGAGCACTGCTCCGCTGGGTGCGGCCAGTGTCACTGCCGAAAGCGCAGTGCTTCCGAGCGTTGTTTGCCCGCTAAAGCTTGCGCCAGTCGTAACGCTAAGCGCGGTTCCCGTGGCGCTGAGCGTCTGTTCGCCCGTCCAGGCGTTCGCCTGCGCCAGATTGATGTCATAGTTCACGGTAGTTCCCAGAACCCCGGTTCCCGTTTCGGACAACGTATTACCCGAGCTCGTGAACGTTATCGCATCGTGCGCAAGGTCCGCATTCGTTACCGAGCCTGCCGGTAAGGTCAGCGTCGTGCCGGGTTCCAAGGTCAGAGCACCATAAATATCCGTCGTGCTCGTCGTGTTACCGATCACGTTCGTACCGCCCGAGGCAGGCGAGGCATCGATGTTCGTATTCTGTGGCGAACCGGTCGAACTACTGTTGATGTTCGCCGTGCCGCCGGAGGTTGACAAGCCGCCAGTGCTCGTCACGCCACCATTGAAGGTCGCCACACCCGTGTTCGTAACCGACCATGTATTGCCCGTGCCAGTTACATCATTGCCCGTACCGCTGTTGTTGAACGTCAACCCGGCTGTGGTTCCCGATGGGTCTGACGTCAGGCTCGTGCCTGTAATTGCGCCAGCGCCGAGGGTTCCGCTTGTCGAAACATTCTGCGCACCGAAATTCGGATTGACCTGCGTACCGTTGATTCCGCCCGCGCCACCGCTGGTGTTGATTGCTGTCACGATCGAACTTCCGGCAGCCGTCTGCACGGAATTGACATCCAAAACGGCATTAGGGCTGCTATAAGTAGCCGATACGTCGCCCGTTACCGGAGCGCCCGTCGCCACGCTCGGCGATGCTCCATTGCCAATATAGATATTGTTGGCAGCAAGGCCGAGGTTCAGATCTCCGGCAGGAATGTTCACCGGACCGGTAAAATCAGTGGTTCCTGTAATGTCGATCAAACCCGCAAGCGTGGTCGTGCTATAGGTGTCGGAATTGCCTGTCCCGTTACCGATGCCAATTGCATTTGCTTCGTTCGTTCCGTTTCCAATGTTTACCGCATCGGCATCAGCATTGTTCAAGTTAGAAGAAGCGCCACCAGAGGTGAGGCCACCCGTGCTCGTCAAACCATCGGTCGAGGTCGAACCAGTGACGCCGAGGTTTCCGCCAACCGAAGCGTTCGTTGTCACATCGAGACCCGTGCCCGCCGCGCTGAACGTCTGCTCGCCCGTCCAGATATTCGCGTTCGTAAGATTAAGCTCCACATCGCCCGAACTGCCAAGCGCGATCGGACTACCCGTCACCGTCAACGTGCTGCTCGATGAGGTCAAGCCGATCGTCGAGTTCTAAAGTTCCGAGTTCGGAATCGATCCCGCCGGAAAGGTCGGAGCATTCGAAAAGCTCACTGTACCCGTCAAGTTTACCAAACCGGCAAGGTTCGTCGTACTGTATGTATCTGTCGAGCCATTGCCATTACCCACATCGATCGTGTTCGTGAAAGAACCGGTTCCGATATTCGTATTGCTGGCATCCGTCGTACCCAGATTGTTCGTGCCGCCCGAGGTCGAAATGCCGCCCGTGCTCGTAAGGCCATCGGTCGAGGTCGAACCAGTGACGCCGAGGTTTCCGCCAACCGAAGCGTTCGTTGTCACATCGAGACCCGTGCCCGCCGCGCTGAACGTCTGCTCGCCCGTCCAGATGTTCGCGTTCGTAAGATTCAATACGAAATTGTCGCCTACATCGCCGAGCGTCATCGTGCCAGGAACCGTGATCGAGTTGTCTGAACTCTTGGTTCCGATCGTCGAATTCGCAAGGTCCGCATTGCTTACCGAACCAGCAGGAAGCGTGATCGTACCCGTCAAGTCCGGATTCGAGATTGAAGGACTCGGGATCGTCAACCCACTCGGAAGCGTCGTCGCCCATTGCGGCGTACCACTGTTGTTGTTGTCTGTGATGAGGACAGAGTTCGCTGTGGGCGCAAGAGGTGCCGCAATGTTTGAGCCATTGCCAACGAACATATTATTTTGATTCAATACCAGCGATGGCGTACCTGGATTGACCCACGACAAGTTACCGGACCCATCGGTGGCAAGCACGTAATTCGTCGTGCCGGCTGTCGCTGGGAACGTGAACTTAAGCGCTGAGGCCTGTGAGGCATTCGTTATCAGCGTCAAGGTATTGATGGGATTGGTACCGCCCGCACCAGCAAGTACCACTTGCGTAGCGTAGTCGGATTTGAAGGTTTGCGATTTCGCGCCCGTCGCAACCAAGGCGAGCAAACCAAGCGGAATCGCTATTTTAGTTAGTTTCATGTGTTTGTTTGAGTGAATGGAATAGATGATGATGATGATTTATCGCAAAAAAATGATGATGTATCGCAAAAAGATGATGATGTATCGCAGTATCGCAAAAAGATGATGATGTATCGCAAAAAACTATTTTTAATTCGTCGAGACAAGCTCCCAGGCCCCAGTATTGCTGTTCGCAGTGACATCGTAGATGAACGTAGCAGCGCCCTGCTGTCCAAGAATGATCGGTTGCCCGCCCGGGAGTAGAAATTGCTGGCTGGCGGGAACCGAACCGCCGCCGCTATTCTGGCTTTGAATCGTCACGGTCTGGGTTTGGCTCGTGCTGACATTCGCAATGGTTACCATTCTCCCATCGGCTACGCTGGTTATGTTGATGCCATCCACATTGATATTGCCGCTGCCGTTCGTATTTGAAATCCGAATGTAGGTCGCATTCGTCGAAGCAGGCACGAACGGCGTCTGATCGGTAGATACAGTGGAGGTGCTGGTCGTATTCGTGATCGTGGCTCCGTTGGTGACCCATCCCGGCACGCCGCTGGCCGTAACCCCGAGCACCTGAGAGGACGTGCCAACCGCAAGATTCGTTAACGCCGTTGGATTGGCAGAAGCAGCATAAATAATATCGCCTTTGCTGTAAGTGTTGACGCCCGTCCCGCCGGCAGTAGCGTTGACCGGTGATGCCGGAGCATTTGCATTCAGCGAAGCCGCGATGTCCGTGCTGGCCGATTGGTTCGCCGCGATCGTAGGATTGGGATACATATTTGCAAGATCGCCGCCTGCAGTTCCGGACGGGGCCGCTCCGATGGCGGTAATTTGGCCCCCTGCGGTGATCGTGATGGTCGTATTATCGACGGAAACCACGCCAACGGAAGTCGATGTCGCGATCGGAAGGTCTCCGGTGGGAATCGTTCCGGTGTTCGTTAAATTCTTGTTGGCATCCGTAAAGACGGGCTTCGATGCCGTTAGGCCCGCAATATTCACATTCCCGGAAGTAACGGCAAGCGCGGTGTTCGTGGTACCGTTCGAAGCCGTCAGGGTGAGCGCAGTGTTAGTGCCGCCGGTGCTTGTGCCCGTCGAAGTGATCGTCGCGCCAAGCGCATTGTTGCCGGAACCCGATGCGTGCGTGTTGTTTACAACAAGCGGCGCGGTGTTGGCGAGGGGGCTGTTGGTGAAGGTCTTCTGCCCCGTAAGCGTCTGCGCGCCGGAAGTCATTACGAACGTTCCGTTCGCGCCAGTATTGGGGATGACATACGTATAGTTGCTGCTGGTGTTATTTGCGGCTATGATAGTGGAGGTTCCTGTGTTGGCGCTGTTATAGAGCGTGATCGCTCCCGTGACGGGCGTGTATTGGCCCCCGGCAGGAGCACCAACACTGAGGCTCTGCAAATTGAGCAACAGCTTATTACCCATATCGAGATTTGTAGCCGCGACGCCATTGAACGTGATCGTGTTCGTGTTCGAACCACCGAGCGTCGTGTTGCCATTAATGGTCGTGTTACCTGACGACGTATTGAAGTACGCATCCTGCTGCACGGTCAGGGTTCCATTAATGACTTGATTCTGCGCGGATACAACGCCTACGCTTCCAAAAAGGAAGAGGCACGCAAAGGCCAGATTTTTCATATTTCGCATGTTTCGCATAACCAAAAATTTCTCGAGCATTCAAACCGATAACCCTTTCCCAACCCGCGCTGCAGCTCGAGCTTTGCGGCGCGGACTGGGAACAAAACCGGACCTACCGGCTTGGATTAACAATGATATAACCTACATTCACCGATGGATACTGTAATCCGGTTTCCCCAGTCACCGTGTTCTGAGTCAAAATTAGTGTAAATTGACCCGGAGTACTCGAAGGAACCACTTGTACCGTGTATGTCGAATTGCCCGGATCAGCATCGTTTTGTACGGTCGCAAGGATCATACTATTCGGTCTGGCATATTCGTTTCCTACCGTAAAATAGATTTCCTGAATGGCTGGCCCCGCAGTGGGTGTAAATCCGGAACCACCAGGTGTAAGCGTCACCATCCCCGAAGGACCTTCAGAAATGGCATTGTTAACATTCGTAGTATTGGCGTCATCTTGCTCAGCGGGATCCGACGTCATACCCATTGTAAGATCACCGAGGCTGACCTCCAAAGCAACGTTCGTATTGTTTGCCGGCGAGCCATATTGCCCGAAGTAACCGTTCCCACCCTGCGCGAGCACCCCAATACTGCTGGTGTTCGCAGCATTATGTCCGCTTGCAATACCCCATACACCCAGAAGTCTGGCTGGAGAGGTGGAGGGTACCCCGGTTGCCTCACCCTTGACTCCAAAGGAGCCGGTGAAGGTACCAAAGTTCGAATTATGGACCGTGATAACCGATGCCGCACTCGTTTTGCCATACACGCCGCTAACCGTACTATTTGCAAGGAATCCGTTTGGGTAGTTGCCAGTAACGCCGATCGCCGCACCGGAATAACTGTTGGGGCTGTTGAGGTCGCTCGCCGTTCCAATCATTTTGATGGAGTAGGTCGATGCGGTGCTTGTGCTGGTGAGGCCACCCGCAGTGACCAGATCGTCCGAAACGCCCTGGAGTTTGGCGGCTACATCCGGTGAATGAATCGTCCCAACGAGAAGTCGAACCGAACCGACCGCACCAGCCGTCGTACCATTTATCGCAACACCGACCGAACTTGCGCCCGATGCGAAGACTGCAGCGAGTGCCGTGTCAGCAGTTCCCCCGGTTGCCATAATGGAGAGATCCTCTTGCAAATCCAGCCCCACTATTGATAGAGTTGATGATGGCTCCCGGCGCGCTTGCAACACCCGCAGAAGGATATTCTACATCGAAAAGCTCATTCCCAGATGACCCGGTAACCTGTGCATTGGCAGGCAAAATATCGAGAGCACACCCGCACCGCCGCTTACCGTATTAAGTACCGAACCGTTGAAAGTGAGGCCAGAGCCAAGCGTGATCTCGCTCGGTGCGGCGTCAGCTCCGGTTGGATTGCCAAGCAACGTACTTGCTGCCTCGTTCTGGATATTCGAAGACGCAACAGCACCTGTTGATATGCTCGTCGCATTACCGGAGGAAATTACCGGACCTGTAAGGTCTGCGTCCGTCGTGACATTGCCAGCCGTGAGGCCAGAGGCTGTACCCGTAAGATTTGCTCCGCTGCCACTGCCGGAAGCGTCGTGGTCCAAGTCGGTACACCACTCCCGTTCGTTTCCAGCACATAGCCATTGCCCGCAGACGTGAGCGCCGAACCTACGCCACCTAAACCAACCATGAGGGCGTTCGTTGTCAAGCGGGTACGGTTCCCGTAGCAAGGCCGGTGATCGCCGCAGTGCCCGCCGCTGTAAGCTGGCCTTCGCTATTAACGGTGAAGGTCGCAACATCGGTGGCATCGCCAAAGCTTCCGCCCGGCGCTACGGCTGTGTTCGCAAGGCTTGCACTGGTGATCGCCCCGCTCGAAATGTCGCTATTGACAATCAGGCTGGAAGCCAGAAGGCCCGTACCGCCCGTTGCATGAACCACCCCATTGGTCGAGAGTGCAGAGACCGTCGTAGTGCCATTGATCGTTGTCGTGCTTCCCGTGCCCGTCGAACCGATCGTGTTCGATACGTTCGCGGCATTCGAGGCTGTACCGAAGCTATTGGCGGTTGCAGTGGCAGCGGTCGCAATGGCTGCATCGCCGGTCGAGATCATTGTACCGATATTCGGCATATTACCCGCATTATCGATACGAGTCAAGCCGCCGACGCCGATCGTACCTGCGGCAACACCGATATTACCGGTCTGCACACTAAGATTACCCTGCTCCACATTCACGTTCGCATTGGTAGATCCCGCTCCCGTCGCTGGGTAGAGATCGATCCCGCCACCTGTTATCGTCACATTACCTGTAACTCCGGTTCCTTGTCCTGCTCCGCCGCTAATGGCAACGGCTCCTCCCTTGCCGGAGGTCGCGCCGCCCTGACCACCCGCAATGGTCAACGCACCACCCGTACCAGCCGACGTGATGTTGTTGCCCGCGCGAACGGTTGTAGCAGTGCCACCCGCAACGTCCGCACCCTGATAGAGTGGCGCTACAAAGCCGGTAGCGGCTGTGCCCGTCCCGCTGATGTCAAAATTCGATGACGCTTGCGCACTGGCATTCTGATTCTGAATGTAATAGCCGGAACCCGATGGAAGATCGGTTGACTGAAGGGTATTCCACGTCGGCACACCGCTGCTGGATTGTGTTAGGAATTCATTGGTCGCCGAAGCATTCACTGCGAGCGCCGAACCTACGCCACCTAAACCAACCATGAGGGCGTTCGTTGTCAAGTCAACGGTTCCCGTAGCAAGGCCGGTGATCGCCACTGTGCTCGCCGCTGTAAGCTGGCCTTCGCTATTAACGGTAAATTTCGCAACATCGGTGGCATCGCCGAAGCTTCCGCCCGGCGCTACGGCTGTGTTCGCAAGGCTTGCACTCGTGATCGTCCCGCTCGTAATGTCGCTATTGACAATCAGGCTCGAAGCCAAAAGGCCCGTGCCGCCCGTCGCATGAACCACTCCATTGGTCGAGAGTGCGCCGAACGTATTCGCTCCGCTCGATTTCAAAGTGGTAAATGACGCCGGAAGCGTGTCGTTATTAATTTCTCCCGCAGTCGTGATAATACCCGATACATCCGGGAACCCAATATTATCGGTGGTGGTCGTCTCATTACTTGTAAGGATCGTCATGATGCCACTGTGTCCACCTTCGGAAACCGTGTTATGGAAAGCAATGGAACCGGAAACCCCGCCATCACCAACATTGACCTGACCCGTCTTATTGACAGACAGATATTTACCGTTGCTTCCGCCAAAGCCATTTTGCGTAACCGCAAAAATATAGCTTGCCGGCGCAGAATCGGCCTCGACAACCAAGCTTGGCACCGTGGTGCTCGCCGGAGCCGCCGGAGCAACGATCACCTCGTTCGTCCACGTATTCAAATGACCGAGATTGATGTCAATATTACCCGACCCGCCAAGAATGATCGGGCTTCCCGGCACATCCATTGTGCTGCCCGTACTGGTGACCGTGATATTATCGTTGAAAAGTTCATTATTCGTAATGGAACCGGCTGGGAATGTTTGCGTCGCAGTCCAAGTATTCGCATTGCCAAGATCCAGCGAAGCAACGACCGCGCCGGTCGTTGGCGAGATCGTCAGCGTACCGTCTGTGTTGGATACGCTGGTAACCGCTCCGGAAGAGGGCTGCCAAGTTGGATCGGAGTTTGCACCGTTACTCGTAAGCACATAACCCGAGGTTGAGGGTGTAGCTACAGCTACGCTACTTGTTCCTTCTCCAAGAAGCACACTGTGAGCAGCAAGTGTCGTAAGTCCCGTACCGCCGCTACCGACATCGATCGCCGTGTTGCCCGCATTGACCGACGCGACAAGCGCATTACCCTGACCCGCCGTCGTAGGGAGCGTCTGCGTCGCTGTCCAGGTGTTCGCATTGGCAAGATCAAGCGATGCGACCACTGCGCCCGTGGTTGGAGAGATCGTGAGGGTACCATCCGAGTTTGATACGCTGGTAACCGCACCGGCAGAGGGCTGCCAAGTCGGATCGGAGTTTGCACCGTTGCTCGTAAGCACATAACCCGAGGTTGAGGGTGTAGCTACAGCTACGTTACTTGTTCCTTCTCCAAGAAGCACACTGTGAGCAGCAAGTGTCGTAAGTCCCGTGCCGCCGCTACCGACATCGATCGCCGTGCTGCCCGCATTGACCGACGCGACAAGCGCATTACCCTGACCCGCCGTCGTCGGAAGCGTCTGTGTTGCTGTCCAGGTGTTCGCATTGGCTAGATTGATCGCTAAGGCCGTACCCCCGCTCGAGCCGTTGCCCGTTAAGCTCGTCGCCTACATTCAGTGCATTCCAGCCTACAACACCTGTGTTGCTCGTGTTCAAAAATGTATTATTACCACCGGGCGTGATATCGCCTACCCCGATCGCGCTGTATGTCGGGTCTGCGCCCGTATTGCCGTGCAATACCGTTCCCGTCGCGCCAACGGCTGTGACATCCAATCCGGCGGCGGCGTTGCCCAAAATGACACCATGCGCCGTAAACGTCGTCCGGCCCGTACCGCCGCTGCCGACGTCGATCGCCGTGTTGCCCGCATTGACGGACGTGACAAGCGCATTACCCTGACCCGCCGTCGTCGGAAGCGTTTGCGTCGCTGTCCAGGTGTTCGCATTGGCAACATTCAGCACAAGGTTGGAAGCCGTTCCCCCGGTGCCGCTCAATGAGCCGTCATGTTGGATATTCGCGTCCAGTGCTGTCCCGATCCCGTTGCCTGTCAGCCCTGCTCCGATGCTCAACCCTGTGAACGCGACCGTCGTACCGTTCGCGGCCGTCGTCAAAAATGTGTTCGCGGCTCCGTGCGCGATGTCCGTGCCTACCGCGATCTGACTGTATGTCGGGTCTGCGCCCGTATTACCATGCAATACCGTTCCCGTCGCGCCGACCGCCGTTACGTTCACGCCGCCGGCCGCATTGCCGATCACTACGCCATGCTGCGTCAGTGTCGTCTGTCCCGTACCGCCGCTACCGACGTCGATCGCCGTGTTGCCCGCATTGACCGACGTGACAAGCGCATTACCCTGACCCGCCGTTGTGGGGAGCGTCTGCGTCGCTGTCCAGGTGTTCGCATTGGCTAGATTGATCGCTAAGGCCGTACCCCCACTCGACCCGTTGCCCGTTAAGCTCGCGCCTACATTCAGAGCATTCCAGCCTACAACACCTGTGTTGCTCGTGTTCAAAAATGTATTATTACCACCGGGCGTGATGTCGCCTACGCCTATCGCGCTGTACGTCGGGTCTGCGCCGGTATTGCCGTGCAATACCGTTCCCGTCGCGCCGACCGCCGTTACGTTCACGCCGCCGGCCGCATTGCCGATCACTACGCCATGCTGCGTCAGTGTCGTCTGTCCCGTACCGCCGCTACCGACGTCGATCGCCGTGTTGCCCGCATTGACCGACGTGACAAGCGCATTACCCTGACCCGCCGTTGTGGGGAGCGTCTGCGTCGCTGTCCAGGTGTTCGCATTGGCTAGATTGATCGCTAAGGCCGTACCCCCGCTCGACCCGTTGCCCGTTAAGCTTGTCCCTACATTCAGTGCATTCCAGCCTACAACACCTGTGTTGCTCGTGTTCAAAAATGTATTATTACCACCGGGCGTGATGTCGCCTACGCCTATCGCGCTGTACGTCGGGTCTGCGCCCGTATTGCCATGCAATACGGTTCCCGTCGCGCCCACCGCTGTTACGTTCACGCCGCCGGCCGCATTGCCGATCACTACGCCATGCTGCGCCAGTGTCGTTTGTCCCGTACCGCCATTCGCTACGCCGAGGGTCGTTTGCCAAGTTGGCAAGCCACCAGATACTTGAAGAAACTGCCCCGTCGTCCCGATAGCAAGCCTGACCGGAGTAGAGCCAGGATTCGAGTAGATCATATCCCCGGTCGTCGTCATCGGGTTGGTGAGGCCCGTATTCGTGATCGTGATCGAACCATGACCGGGGGTGATAGAGATACCTGTACCCGGAGTCAGCGATGCCACCGAAAGGGTATTGCCCGTGCTATTACCGATCAGCAATTGGCCATCGGTATAAGAAGTTGCGCCTGTGCCACCGCTTGTAACGTCAATTGCAGTATTGCCCGCATTGACCGACGTGATAAGTGCATTGCCCTGGCCTGACGTCGCTGGAAGCGTCTGCGTCGCCGTCCAGGTGTTGGCATGGCCGAGCGCAAGATCGTAGTTCGCTATCCCGCCAAGCACCACATTGCCCGAAGCCGTCAGCGTACCGCCTGAACTCGTGAAGTCGATAAGGTCATTCGATAGCTCGGCATTCGTGACTGCTGCCACTGTCAAAGTACCTGTGCCGCCCGATGTCTGAACTACGCCGTTCGTCGTCAGTGCGCCAAGCGTATTGACCCCGCTGGTCGTCAGTGACGTCACCGAGGCCGGTAACGTGTTGTTGTCCAGCGTCGTCGTCGTTACCAGTGTGCCAGAGGTCGGCAAGGTGATGTTCGTAGCGCCTGTTGTCGTGAACGTCAAAGCGTTAGCGCCCGAAGTTGCGAACGGGCCGGCGAGCGTAATCGTATTCGCATTATTGTTGCTCACGCCCGTGCCTCCATACTGCGGCGCGATCACAGTCCCTTGCCAGATGCCCGATCCGATCGTACCAACCGACGTAATATTGCTTTGCACGGCAGACGGCAATGTCGAAGAGATCGAAGGCACGCCGCCGGCGCTTGTAATGAGAATGCCATTGTCGGCCGTTGGGAGTGAGGTTATGCCGCTCGTCCCATTGCCTACGAGCACGTCATTCGTGGGAAGCGAGGTCTGGCCCGTACCGCCGCTTCCAACTGGGAGTGTGCCCGTCACATCCGAGGTTAGAGACACCGCAGACCATGCCGGTGGTGTCGTACCATGAAGCACGGTATTATTCCCACCATTCGGGATCGTAACGACGAGACCGCTGCCGTTGGTAATGACGGCTTCATTGTCCCCAAGCGGTGCTCCGGTGGCGAGAATTCCGAGCTGGGTTACCGTGGCATAATCCCATGCACCGGCAACACCGCCGGTATGGCCGTCGCCGCTTAAGCTGGTCTGGTTTGGATAAAGCCAATATGGCAATGACACGACAGCCGGATAAGGGGAGCCCGTGGGCGTTAAGGGGCCATTATAAAGAAACCCGCTTTGTGCATTATTCGCGGGAGGGATCGGTATGCTCCAAATGTACGGCGCGTAGCCGTTTGCAGACCAGGCATTCGCTTCGGGGCTTCCAAAGATCGGCGCCTGAATTGCGACCGTGTGGCCGTTATAATCGTCAAGAATGAGCGCCCCTGCTCCGATGCCACGCACTTGAGCATTAACGGAATTAACCGTCATACTCGCAGCGAAAGCGAAAATGAACAGTGATGCCAGAATACGTCTGGAGAGCTTGTTAGTCTTCATTATAGAGCAACCAGTCATTAATTTTTACAAAAAATACTTGCGCGAAAATCGCACCGGTCAAACCACTTCCTGCGTGAGGAACTAAAAATGGAAACCTGCTTCAACCCGTCGGAGGACTGAATCGCAATTAAATCAGGAAGCAAAAATAGGATCGCAAAAACCTATTGTTGCTCGTTAGAAGCAAGGGCATCGGCACCTCAAGTGCTCTTGAACGGCATAAACGAATTCGCATACCCGCAAAACCTTTCAAGAATCGGGCGCACTACAAAATCCACAAAAGATAAGTTTCCAAAAATATGAAAGAAAACTATTTAATTAAGGATTTCAGTCGCAATATGAACTGTCCAAAGTTTCTTAACCCTGCTGGCCAATATCCATGCCAATTAAAAATTCCGATTTAGGGCTAATTTCGATATGTTTCATATAGGAATTGTTTTTTTATGAGAATATTGGCTCTGGATTTGTTTCATAATAGGACACATTTTATAGACAAAATAATTTGGATTATTTGGGATTATTATGGCAATCCGGCATCAATTAACTCACGAACTGACACTTTCATACTGAAACTTCAAGCGGCTGTGGCCAGCAACCGTTCGACACGCTCTTTATTGCGAACATGCACCCGCAAGCGAAGCCGAACATGCGTATCGGAAAAAACGCGCTCGCTTACTTCGCCTAATTCATAAAGATGGGTAGCAATATCATAGTGGGCCATTGGGATCTCGACGGTAAGCTCGAAGGACGATTCGGTTATCACTTTCTCGATCTCGCTCTTCAATCGCTCGATCCCGATGCCACGCTGGGCTGAGATAAAAACTGCATGGGGATAGCGCCCGCGTAATTCCGCCAGGAGGAACTTGCGATCCTCATCCAACGCATCCAGCTTGTTAAATACCATAATCGTCGGCTTTAGATGCGCGCCAAGCTCCTGGAGCGTACCATTGACCACTTCGATCTGCTCCTCGAATTGAGGGTTTGCAAGATCTACAACATGAAGTAGAATATCCGCTTCCTGAACTTCGGAAAGCGTTGTTCGAAACGAAGCGATGAGCTTCGGAGGGAGTTTTCGAATGAAACCGACCGTATCAGTAACAAGCGCCCTGCGGCCATGCGCAAATTCGACGGCGCGGGTCGTTGCATCGAGCGTGGCAAAAAGCCGGTTCTCGACAAACACATTCGAATCCCCCGCAGTCAGAACGTTAATCAGAGACGATTTCCCCGCATTCGTATATCCGACGAGCGAAATTCTGGCAAGTTCATCACTTCGCCCTGCGCGCCGAGTGGCGTGCTGTTGTTCTATGGCAACAAGCTTTTCTTTCAGGAGAGAAATTCGTGTTTTGACAAGCCTGCGATCGGTTTCGATCTGCGTTTCGCCAGGACCCTTCGTGCCGATGCCACCGGTTTGCTTAGAAAGATGCGTCCAGGCTCGCGTCAGGCGTGGCAGCAAATATTCCAATTGTGCAAGCTCGATCTGAGTTTTCGCTTCGCGAGTTCGAGCACGGCTGGCGAAAATATCGAGTATAAGGCTTGAGCGATCAAGAACTTTGATATTCAACTCTTTCTCCAGATTTCGAAGCTGAACGGGAGTTAGCTCATCGTCGAATATCACAATTTGGATTTCGAGCGCCTCGACATGCCGCTTCAATTCCTCCACTTTTCCCTTGCCGAGATACAGCGCTCCATCTGGAGTGGTACGCTCCTGCGTCATCCGGTAAAGCACATCCGCGCCGGCGGTATCGGCAAGCAATGCAAGCTCGTTCAAGTGCTCCAGTGCCGCCTGACGCGTCTCCTCGTCGCTCGAACGAATAAGCGTTACAATGGCCGCACGTTCGCGAGCTTTATGGGTTTCGAAAAATTTGTCTGAACTTGGATTTCGCAGAGTTTTGGTAAATAACTGATTAACTATGATAAGTCACTATTAAGAATCCATAACGGCCACAAAACAGTTCGTTCAAATAAATTCATAATGATAATTTGACGTAATGAAATCATTATGTCAAGTTACGTTCCGATGATCGTTCCATCAGAATGATACGCCAATCCAGATTCGATATTTTCCCTGGTAATGATCTGATAAACCGTCTCCGCAATTTCTTCCGGCTCGACAATCCGGCCTTCCCGGTTCATCATGGCATACATCGCTTCTGCCTTTTCCTGCGATCTGCCTCGCGCCATCGATGCCTGAACCGCTTCGTGCAAAATTTGTGTGCGCGTAAATCCTGGGCAGATCGTGCTGAATTTTACATTCGATGATTTATATTCCGCCGCTAACGCCCGCATCATTCCCAGCAGCGCATGTTTAGATGCGGTATAAGCAGCGGTATATTTAAATCCTTCGAGCGCAGCAGTCGAGGCAATCGATATTACATGACCTCCTTGTAGCATCATCGCAGGAAGAAATGCCCGTGTCATATAAAACGCGCCATCGACATTCACCGCAAATGTTTCCCGCCACATTTCGTCCGTTATCTCCTCGAATTTCGAGGACGGCGCTACGCCGGCATTATTGACGAGGATCGTCACCGGCCCAAGATCTTCCAAAACATCCTTCGCGAGCGCTTCGACTTCCGAAGCAATGCTCACATCGCACGGAGTAGCATACGCCTTGCCGCCGAGTTCCACGATCTCATTGCGAAGCTCGGAAATTCCCTCGCTCGACCGCGCAACAAGCACCACCGGAATGCCGGCCCTCATCGCCGACGATGCACCCGCACTCGTCGGCAAAGCCAGCCGGAGCGCAATGGCCCGGCCAATACCACGGCCTGCTCCGGTCACGAGAGCTAATTCGGAATTACCTGTCATGCGTTTTCATAATTGGTCTGCCGTGCAACATTTATTTCGGACAAACGCTTGCATAAATCTAAAGTCCACTGAAAAAACCTTCTCTCTTTCAAGGAGGGGGTTGGGGTTGCATATCCCGATACATCGAGCGGGGCGTTGCTATGGTAACTTATTTTAGGAAGGCTTACATTGCGTGTGGAGGAACTGATCCAAATAACCTGCTGAACATCATGCCTCTTGTATCTCCCCTATGGTCAACTTAGGGGGTTTTATTCATTCCCTATAACATAACATAGCAAACTCAACGCTTGAATCGGGGTTAATTTCAAGTTGACCGTAATATTCGAAAGAATTGCCGTCCGAGGAAAAATAGAAGTCGGATGAAAAGTATATGTCCCCCTGATTGTTAGTGTCATTAAAAACACCGTAATAATGTGTTGCATTGTCATAGTTTGAATGAAACCCTGAAAGATGTAGCTCTTCTTTTGTTGAATCATTAACGATCGTGCCTTTAAGGTTAGCGTCACACTCGGTGATAAGGGCTGTGCATGGGTTAGTATCAGATATCATCCCGCTAGGAACGTTTGGTGTAAAAGCAGTTATGACCCATGTTCCTTTAAACGTACCGGTTGCAACGTAATATTCGCCTCCAGGTGCATAAGGATCGTTCGTCGTGCTGCACCCTGCAAGCAATAGAAAAGCTAATGCGAAAAAGCGTTTCACAAATCCTATCATCTAAACTAAACGCTTAATCCTCCCAAAAGTTGCTGAATTTGTTGCGCCCGCCTTGCTGCGGCTGCCCGCAAGCGAACGACTCCCCACTCCCCATTCGTTATTCCCCCTTCTTTATTATTTATCCACTCCATTTGCCAAAAATAGAACGAAATGCGAAATTTTGAACGTGTGCTCATTATCGGCGCTTCGTCGGGTATCGGGCGCTCGCTGGCCGAGCAATTATTGAAGTAAGGCTCGTCGGTAGCGATGGTCGCGCGCCGTATTGAGCCGATGCAGGCTCTGGCTTCATCGTCGACGATGAATACATCCCATCCCGGCAAAGCGCACGTCTATGCGCACGATGTAACCAACTATGCAGAAATTCCCGCACTCTTTCAGCAGATTACGCATGACTTGGGGGGACTCGACCTCATCATTTATTCCTCCGGCGTAATGCCCACGATGGACGAGCACGAATATAATTTCGAAAAAGACCGCGAGATCATCGAAGTCAATGTGCTCGGCGCATTCGCGTGGCTTGGCGAAGCCGCAAAACGGTTCGAACAATTAAAAGGTGATTCGTCCCAGCGAAGAACTATTATCGGAATTTCCTCCGTCGCCGGAGAACGCGGGCGTCGCGGGAACCCAGCATATTGTACTTCGAAAGCCGCGCTGACGACCTACTGGAATCGCTCCGAAACCGGCTTTCGCGATATGGCGTAAAGGTGGTAACGATCAAACCTGGATTCATCGATACCGAAATGACGCGAGGCAAAGCCGGGAATATTCTGGGTTGTTCTCCGCCGAATCTGCCGCAAAGCCAATGCTGCGATGCCGCCAGGCACGGCGCGGCACCGTTTACTTCCCTCGCGCTGGCGCTATGTAACGTTCGTATCTCAAAAGTATTCCATCCTTCGTTTTCCGCCGATTGCCCATCTAATAAATGATGAATGTCGAATGATGAATGATGAAATAAGACAGGGAAATATGAATGGTAATTCGCGCTTCACTGACGGATTCATCATTCATCATTCCTCATTCATCATTGCCGACTGATCGTCTGGAAGCCTTGCTGGCATGGGGCGGCGCGGTTCATAGCGCGGCGTATGTCTTTCGCCCTTCGACAGTCCACAATTAAAGGAAGCGTTTGCCAGCGCCAAAGCTGCCGGACAAAAAATCACGCTTCGCGGCGCAGGCCGCAGCTATGGCGATGCCGCGCTTGGCACGAGAAAATGTCGTGATCGATCTCACACGCATGAACCGCATCCTTGCGTGGGATCCGGTCGAGCGGAATTATTACGATGCGAGCCCGGCGTAACGATCAAGCAGCTTTGGGAATACACCATCGAGGACGGCTGGTGGCCGCCTGTCGTGCCGGGAACGATGTTTCCCACGCTGGGCGGCGTGCTTGCGATGAATATCCACGGCAAGAATAATTTTAAGGCCGGCACCATCGGCGAACATGTGCTGGCGTTCGATTTCCTGGCTGCTTCCGGCGAAGAATTGCATGTTGACCGCGAAACCGACTCCGAGCTTTTTAATTCCATCATCGGCAGTTTTGGAATGCTCGGATGCTTTACTTCCATTACACTGCAAGCTGAAAAAAGTCTATTCCGGCGATTTCGATGTGAAAGTGCATCATCGCTAATAATTTACATGAGCTATTCCAAATTTACGAGCATAAAATCCCGAATCGGATTATCTTGTTGGCTGGATTGACGCATTCGCAACTGGTAAATCGCTGGGACGCGCAATCGTCCATCAGGCAAATTATCTTGCGCCGGGAACCGACCCTGCTCCCGCGCAATCGCTTGCGCTTGAGCCACCAAAATTTGCCGGATACCATTCTCGGACTCATCCCCAAATCCATCGTATGGATCTTCATGCGGCCCTTTACGAATAATGTCGGAGTGCGCTTCGTCAATTGGGCAAAATTTCATTTCTTCGAAGATCAGTCCGAAAAAACAATTCCGTCAGGCACACGCGGCGTTTGCATTCCTTCTCGATTACGTTCCCAACTGGAAGAAGTCCTATGGCAAAGGCGGACTCATTCAATTTCAATCTTTTATCCCAAAGGAGTCGGCAGAGGAAGCATTCCGCAAGCAGATCGAACTCTGCCAGCGCGAAGGTATCGTGCCATTCCTGGCCGTTTTCAAGCAGCATCGCGCAGATACATTCCTGCTGACCCATGCGGTCGATGGCTTTTCGCTTGCGCTCGATTTCAAAGTTACCAGCAACAAATCGTTCGCAGCTCTGGAAGCTGACAGAAAAGCTGAACGAAATAGTTCTTGCCGCCGGCGGAAGATTCTACATGGCGAAAGATGCCACGCTTACTCCGGAAGCATTCCGCCAATATCTCGGCACAGAAACGCTCTCGAAATTTAGAGCCTTAAAAGCCCGCTTCGACCCCGATGGAATGCTGGAAAGCGAACTATCGAAGCGGCTCCTATAGCCCAAAAACAGTGTGGTATTGTATCGTATGAATTTGGAGAGTGTGTACGATTTTGGGAAATTTTTGGCCTATAATTCCCGTAATGAGGCAGTTTCTTTCGGAAATCCATCAAAATTGCACCCAAACGGCAATTATCCGTTTGGCATGACTTTATGTATAAGATGTGCCGTTACCCTCCTGCGAAAGAGGGCTTTGCTAAGGTGCTCTCGGTTTTTTACCCTCCGTGAGCTGCGATTTTATCAATAAAGGGGCCTGCGAAACCCCTCGGTTACCATTAGTTGCGAAAACATTCCTGGATGGCTTCTCGATCTATTTTGAGAACCATCAGGATTCGATAGAGATCGTGAACCGGTCTCCCTTCTGACACCTATGCGATCATTACATTTTATCGTCCTTTTTTGCTGCCTGGGCCTTACGGCCTGCGGGACGCAGATGCTCGATCTCACGCAAGCTCCGACTTCTGAGAATCGAGCGCAATACGAAGCGTATATCGATCAGAATGCGCCGTCCGAGGACGCCTTCGTGGCAGTGCAACGGCTCGCGTATAACGCGATCCAGCAAAAGAATTGGGCGGAAGCCACCGAAATTTTTCGGCAATACGAACCGAAGTTCCCTGGCATGCGGGCCAGGTTCGATGTCATTATCCATATCCTGAACACGCCCGGAGAGCCGCTCACGGTCTCCGATCTTGGCGATAGCATTACGTCGCACGATACCACCGATGCCTACGAACCGACCATTCTTCCCGTTATCATTCCAGATGGCAATACCCTCTACTTCACGACCCTGCATCCTTATACCGGCGAGGACGTGATGGCCACGTCACTCGTCAAGGGTACATGGTCCCAAGCGATCATGCTTCCACCGCCGATCATGACGGTCAATAGCGAAAGCGTCACGGGCATTTCGCCGGATGGAAACAAGCTGCTGCTCTTCGGTAACTATCCCGGTGGCCCGCTGCGTGGGAACATTTATTACTCGGATAAGGACTCGGATGGATCCTGGAGCGCGGTAAAACCGTTCCCTGCTCCTATCAACAGCGATTATTTCGATGGCGATGGCAAGATGACGAGCGATGGTAAAGCGATCCTCTTCGTCTCCGACCGTCCCGGCGGCATCGGCGAGTATCATCCGAAGGTTTCTCTCAACGATCCCGATGCGACCACGTATCATGGCAGCAACTGGGGCAATACCGACATTTACGTTTCCGTCAAACAAGCGGATGGCAGTTGGGGACCTGCCATTAACCTCGGCCCGACGATCAACACGCCCTATGCGGAGCGCAGTCCGTTCCTTCATCCCGATGGCAAGACGCTTTATTTTAGTTCCGAAGGACACGCCGGACTTGGATACCTCGATATTTATAAATCTACGCGCCTCAGTGAAGACTCCTGGACCCAATGGAGCGAACCGATCAATTTAGGACGGGAAGTAAATACTGCGGAGGACGATTGGGGCTATGTAACCTCGACCGACGGCAAAACAGCCTATATGTCAATGCCTCGAAAGAAAAACGGAAAAGTATCAGGCTCCGTTTACTCGATGAGTCTTCCCCAGGCTGCAAAGCCGGCAGAAGTTGCCACTGTGATGGGTTTCGTTACCGACGAGAATGGCAAACCGCTTTCCGCTTCGATCCAGTGGGAAGATCTGGAGACCGGGAAGGTCGTTGGCGAGCTTTCCAGCGACCCCACAGCGGGCGACTATTTCATTACGCTCCCGCTGCATAAAAATTATGGTTACCATGCCTCGAAAGTCGGATATTTCCCCGTTTCGAATCATGTCGATCTTCGCGATCAGGACACCGCAACGCACCGAACCGAGAACATCGTGCTCGTTTCCATAAAATCTATGCAGAAAAGCCAGGTTGCGGTCAACCTGAATAATATCTTTTTCGATCGGGATCAGGCTAATTTGAGAACGGAATCCTATCCGGAACTGCAACGGCTGATGGATATTCTGAAGCAAGCTCCCGGCACACGAATCGAGATCGCCGCCTACACCGATAACACCGGCACGCATCAGCATAATCTCGATCTTTCCAGACGCCGAGCAGAAGCCGTCGTCGCCTATCTGATTTCTAAGGGATGCGACACTACTACGCTCGTTCCCATGGGGTATTCCGATGCAAGGCCCATTGCCACCAACGATACCGAAGAAGGCCGCGCTTTGAACCGCCGCGTTGAATTCAAGTTCCTGAGAGATGCCGCAGACGCGCTCCCCGCCAAAGACGCCATAACGCCGACAGAATAATTTTTCTCCCCTATAAAAGACGAACACACTAACAGTCCCTAAAACACCCGCTCCGGCGGGTGTTTTTTTTGCGGGTTTGCAAATATAACTGTTTATTATTCCTAAGAATAAATTATTTCAGGAATGAAGTGTGATATTCTGCTCCCCCATTCGTAATTCGTAATTCCTATTTGTCTCAGAGAAAAACGGTTGTTTTTCCTGTGACTCTTCCGCACCTGCCGTGTTTAGGTAGTGATGTCGATCGCATCGCTGAGCCTGAGACGGGCACGGACTGCCGCAGGGCGGTCAACCGTAGGGCGGTCAGCAGGGACATTCCCTGCAATGGCCGTTAGCGGTCGCGTGGCTCAAAATGGGTTTCCGGCATCTTCTGGGTTGCCTGAAACAATGGTGCCCGCAGCACCTGCTATTCCTGCAAGAAAAAGCGCGAACCCGCCCATGGAACCGCGCATGGAACCAAGTTTGGCTGAACCAAAACCTCTTCGTGTTCCGGGCGCGCAAAAAATTAACATGGTTCGTCCCCCCAAAGAGGTAACGGACGATGAACTCCTCGAACGATTTCAGCAGGGCGATGAGGATGGCTATGTCGAGCTTTACCTGCGGCGTCAGGCGGAAGTATTTACCTTCGCCCTTCGACTTGCCGGCGGCGACCGCGATCTTGCGAGCGATCTCTTTCAGGAAACTTTTATTAAAGTCTATCGCAAAGCGCATACATTTCGGGCGGTCGTTACGAACGATGGGCAGACCGGCACCAATGTGCTTGGCTGGCTTTTTACCATCGTCCGCACGACGTATCTGAACCACAAGCGGCGCCGCACTTTGGTCGGACTGGACGATATTGCAAATGAACTACCTTCGACCGACCGGACGCTGGAACCGGAATTCCGCGAGGAACAATCGACGCTTCGCGAGCGCGTCGAGGGCGCGATCCTAAGCCTGCCACTTGAAATACGCGAGCCGTTCGTGCTGCGAGAATTCGATGGGCTTTCGTATCAGGAAATTTCAGTACAGCTCAATATCACGCTCGGCGCGGTACGGCAGCGAATCTACCGCGCAAAGCTTGCAATGCGCGAGATGCTGTGGGACTTGGTTCACGACGAAACGGAAATTATGAAGGATGAATAAAGACGCAGCACTTTTATCATTCGTACCTGTAAAACTGTATGGCACACTTTGAAGAAAAAATATTAGCCTACCTCGATGGATCGCTTTCGGAAGCGGACCGCGAGGAAGTGCTCGACAAAATTTCGAGCAAGGATGGCTCCGAACGCGCGCTGTTCGATGCGCACCTGCGCTTGCAGGATCTGTACTCGGTGGTCCGAAAACCGGTAAGCGCACCGCTTGCGCTTCAGCGGGAACTCGCTTCGCAGGTTCCCGTGCTTGCGCTAAAGCTCCCGTATCTCGCCGCCCCCAGCCAGCGCCGCAACCGTTTTGCGACGGGATGGCTCAGTTCCGTTCGTTCCTCGTGGGTCACTATGATCCTGCTTTTCGCCGCAGCACTGCTGGTGGGCGGAGTTTGGTATGCCGTCAATACAAATTCCCATCGAGGGTCTGCTCCTAGCATTACCACTACGACTGCCGAACGGTCAGTAGCTGTCGCGTCAAGCGTTGCTCCGGCAGATGCTCCGCAGAATACTGCTCCATTGAATGCGAATAGGGTGCAAAGCAACCCGCATGGAACAGCTGGGTCGTTTGCGACAAATAATAGTTCTTCGAGCCATGTGGGCAACCTTGTTTCCTTGCGATCTACTGGTTCCCGAAATGTTTCAGCCAACAACAATATAAATCGTTTGCTACATTCTAAAGGGACTTCAACGACCGAAGGGACGCAGAATAATAGTTCTGCAACAACCATGCAAGCGAATGTGCATGAAACAGTGAATTCCCCATCGGCGACAATTACTTCGTCGAATGGGAACCCCACTACACCGGATAACGCTGGAAACCTCCCGCCGCTGCCGCTTCATTCGGTTAACGCTGTTGCGGCGCAACCCGCGAGCATTCAGAATCAATATACACCGTCCATCATTCATCTCGATCAAGATAATACCTCCGGTTACACGCCTTGGTATATCTATGCTTCAGGAGGATCGCGCGTAATCATGCGCGATCCAAATCTGAGCCAATATGTAACCGATAATACTATAGGCCGCACAGGTAATATGATCGAACCATCTTATGAAGCTGGCGCGGAATATGAATTTACGCCGCGGACTTCCGCAGGCGTGCGCGCAGGCTTGATGAACTTTGCGCAATATCGTTCCATCACTTACCCTGGCACCTCGCCAATACTAAACAGCCAATACTACGACGTAGAGGTGCAGGCAAATCCTGCCGTTTGGTGTGCGCTGGCGGTAACGGAAACGCTCAATCCACAAGACCAAACGCGATATGCGCTTTCGATTGCAGGTGGTCCTGCGTTCACAGCTCCGGTGGCATGGATGGGCATGGTCGAAGCAAGCATATCGTACGATCTTACGCCAACGCTCATGCTTCGCGGAGGGGTTTCCTACGATATGGAGCAGGTAAAAGAATCCTCCGGCAGCACGAATGCTGTACCGAGTTCAACGACTGGAATTATTATTGCATCGCCGGGTGGCGCGCTTACCTCGAATGCGTTTGGGCTGAACCTCGGCATTTCATTGCACCCATAGAACATGCGAAGCCTTATCGTCATCGGTTGCATAGTCATTGCTGCGGCGCTTGCAAGCTGCTCGCAGAATGTCACTGCGCCCATTTCGCAGGAACCCGTGAGCAACATCACGAGCTACTTTTGGTGGAATGGCGAAACGCCCATGCCGTTTCTCGATTCCATCACCATGAAACCCTGTGCAATCTTTGGCACGCTCTCGTTCGCAAACAATGCTTCCGGGTTGCTCGGAGTGAACGATGGCACGCTTCCACAAATGCAGTGCATTGTGAATGAAGACAGTATTGTTGCGCTCGGCTTCACCCTCGACTCCGTCATGGGGCAGAATAATGGTTCCTATTTCAGTTCGCTCGATACCGAAGTACTCAATACCCTGCCCACTCACGAAAGTATCATTACCGATGGCAACCCTCGCCAGGTAGCGGTTGGAACCGATTCCGGAGTGTATTTTCTCAATTACAGTGGCGTGTTCCAACCTTCGGGCACTTCCGTTAGCAGTATTACCTCGTTGACAGGGAATTCCACTTACCTCTACGCCGGTACGGCCGCAGGAACGATCCTCATGGCCAATCTGCCACTTACCCAGAGCTCGAGTTGGGCTCAGTATTCCGGAACACTGCCAGTAACCGGTTCCATTGGCCAACTGCTCTGGCTCGGGTCCGACAGCCTTGCGGCAACCGTCGCAGGCAAACCTGGAATCTATCTATGGAATGGCTCGGTATGGTCTCCTCTCTCAATGTTTTCGACAGAGCATGTGAGCGTGCTCGGAAAAGTTCAGGTGTCCAACACACCGTATCTCCTTGCCGCAACCAGCGATGGAGAGATCGGCGCCCATTCGCTGAACAATTTGGTCGGAGATCCTTCGCCGGTTCCTCTCACTGCGGGAACCATCCATTGCTTTGGCAGCACATCAAGCGTGGCAGTGGCCGGAACGGATGATGGAATCTATGAGTGGACCGGCCCAAGCGGAAATGCGTGGAATCAGCTTTCGAATCTCACATTCAAGGGAGTAACCTCCCTCGATCTGGACGGCGATAATCTCATCGTTCTTTCCAATGGTTACATTGAGACCACCACGCTCAGCGGAGCCACATCGAGTAACCTTCGCACCCCCAACTACACTCCACAGCAAGTTGGATGGATCTCTTCAACACCGTGGGTACTCACTTCCCGTGATTTTGATACCGAGAACACCACATCGGGTCAATACAAAGTATTTCCTGGATTTTCGAGGGGCTATTGGCCTGCGGATACCGGGGGCCTTGTGCTGATGCGGGAGAACCTGTTCGCCAACGATTCTTCCTGGCGCGCCGGGACGATCGTTACAAATGACACCGCTTCGCAGCCGATAACAGCGCGCGTGATCGCACATCTCAATACGCTGTATGTCGAAGCAAATGGAGTAAAAAATACATATCCTGACGTGCTCGAAGTGCGCTACGCATTCGAGCATCCAGGCGAGAAACCGGAAGTTAACAGCGTCCCCTACTGGATCATTTATTACGCGAAGAATCAGGGGCCGGTTATGTTCGATAAAGAGAGCGGCACTGGGCTCGAACGGCACGAGATCAAACCGTGAGACCAGGCCGGGAAACCCGGCCACTACAATTTTTTGCGATCGGGCGGCCTCACTTCCTAAATTTCGCGGTCGCACCCAATTTTTTTCGTATTTTTACACAAATGCGTACCGTCTCTCGTTGGTCGCTGCTTGGTCTGATACCGCTTTTTCTGTCGGCGGGTGTATCGCGCGCACAATGGACGAACGTTGCCCCGAATTTGGTGAAGGGAGCACCGTTCATTGGCGCCATGCAATTCAAGGATGGCATTGTTTGGGCCGGAGCGAATTCTCTTTTGTATTCTCCAGATTCTGGTACATCGTGGAAGCAATCCACCAACCTTCCTGCTGCAAAAATTGCGGATATTGCATTCTACGATAAACTCCACGGGCTTGTAGCCACAGAAGATCAAGGACTTTTTATTACCATCGACGGCGGCAACACCTGGATACAGGAACTGAGCGTTGGGAATCTTGTAAAAGTGGGATATAACGGATCGAGTTCAAACCTCATTGCACTGGACATTGATGGGCCGATCCATTTCAGCACGGACGGCGGAAACACTTGGAGCGGCTCGCCGCTCTATAATGGCACATTCCATTCCTTCGCCATTGCGCAGGACGGCACGATCTATGTCGAAGGCGATTCCACAAATTCCAGCCCCGGTTCTGTGCTGGTATCCAACGATTTCGGAAATACCTGGAGTGTGACCTCCGGGACTTTCAATGGCGATAGCTGGACGCTGGCGGTCGATTCCTGCAATACAACGTTGCTCTATCTTGCCAATGAGGATAATGAAGTTCCAGACAGTACCTCGAACTTTTACCTGAGCACTGATGGAGGTCAAAGCTGGCAAATTACAGACACAAAAGCCAAACCTTACTTTTCCGGCACGCTGAGCACCACCGCAGACGGAATTTTTCTTGGTACGGAAGATGGAACCGGAGTGCATCGCTCGATGGATCGTGGACTAACGTGGAAGGCTATCGGTGGTCCAATTATCGACCAGGATACGCGAAACATTGCTGTGATAAACGATAATATCCTTCTGGCAACCGACGATCATGGCAGCATCTGGCGCACCACCAATGGCGGCGGTGATTCGGTGCAAAGCGCAGCAACGGGTGGACTCGTGCTCTCGCCAATCCAGCTTTTTACCACCGATACGCTCGAATGCAGTTCCGTTACGCGATCCATTCAAATTATTCGAGGATGCGCGGCGCCATCCCTCGATTCGGCCTATATTGCCGGACCGGACTCTGCCAGCTATCGCATCGATACCGTTGGGAATGATTCTATCACGCTCACGCTGACGCCACAACGCGTCGGCTCGCAGAGCGCGTGGTTCATTGGCCAGCTCGATAATGGAACGAACGATACGGTCTTCCTTTCTGGCGTTGGCATTGCTGCGCATCCTCTGACGTTCACCGCAACGTCGTCGATTCGAGTGTTGGATACCATCGGCGGGGAGGTAAGCGTACCCATCACCATCAACGGCCTGGCGCATGCGGAAAATGTCGAGATGGTGCTGAATTACCCATTGCCCGATCTGCAATATGTTGGCTCATTCGATCCATCGGGAACACAAGTCGATGTTCCCGGCCAGCAATGGCCGGGCCGTTCGCTGCTCCGTATCATGAATGTGGAGCCGGGCCAGGTTGCGGCCAATGCGCGCTTCAATGTGTTCAGCGATACCGATTACAACCCCATCGTTACCTTCGACTCGGTGAACATCACCACGGCAACTTCAAGCTGCGAGTATGCGCCGCCACCCGCCGTTTCGACGACGATCGATCCGGTGGAAGGCTGTGGCATTCAAATGCTTTCGCAATGGTTCCACTTGGGAGTAGAGCCGTTGTTTAGCATTATCCCAAATCCGACGAGCGGCGTGATCCAGCTTACCCCCACGGCAACACTTGGCAATGTATGGGTGAATGTCTATGATATGCTTGGAACGGAGCGGGAACAATTTTCCGTATCGTTGGAAAAGAACGTTCCAACCACTCTTACGCTCCCTTTCGAGAGCGGGCTTTACTTATTGCGCGTGGGATCATCGGAGGGTCAGGCGAACCTTCAAGTGCTGATAGAAAAATAGAACTAACATTATGCGAATCACGCTTCGTTGGTTGCTGCTTGGAATGACCCCGCTCCTGCTTTCAACCGGGATTACCCGGGCCCAGTGGACGAATGTTGCGCCCAATCTACTGCAAAAAACCGATACCGTAGGCGCAATGCAATTCCGGGATGGAATTGTCTGGGCTGGCAGTATAGCTCTTTGGTCGTCACTCGATTCTGGAAAGACGTGGAAGCAATGTAAGGCCTTCCCCACAGCTCATATTTCGGATATCGCCTTTTATGACAGGCTTCATGGCATGGTCGCTACGTTAGATAAAGGAATTTTTTATACCGTGGACGGCGGAAATGTTTGGTTTCAGAAATTTCCGGCAAATAATTTTGTAAAAGTAAGTTACGATGGGGCGGATTCAATCGTTCTTGCGCTTACCGTCGATGGGCTTTTTTACTACAGCACCGATGGATGGACAACATGGGACAATTCCGCTCCCATCGGCAATGGCATTTCAAATTCCTTCGCTCGTGCGGAAGACGGAACGATATATGTCGATGCTTCCAATCAAAATTATGCCGGAATAATTATGGTTTCAAGCGATCTCGGCCAATCGTGGAACCCCACTGCCGGCATCTATGCCGGCGACTCCTGGTCCATCTCGGCAGATTCCTGCAATACTCAACGGCTTTATGTTGCCAACGAGGAATTGCAAGCAGAAGACAGCCTTACATCGAATTTTTATCTCAGCACCGATGGCGGCCGGAGTTGGCAGATCACGGATTCGCACGCGAAGCCGTATCTTCCGGTTCCATGTACACCACGACGGATGGAATTTTTCTTGGCACTCGCGATGGAAGCGGCATCCATCGCTCGATGGATCGGGGTATGACCTGGAACGCCATCGGAGGGCCTGTGCTTGCATCGGATACGCGGAATGTCGTGGCCATTACCGATAACATGATACTCGCCGCCGATACTTCCGGCACTATCTGGCTGACGACCAATGGCGGCGGCGATTCCGTGCAAAGCGAACCTCCGGGCACGCTCACGCTTTCGCCAACGGTGCTTTTCAGCGCCGATACGCTGCGCTGCGATTCTATCGTGCAATCGATTCAGATTATTCGAGGATGTCCCTCTGCCCCATACCTTATCGCTGTAGTGCTTGGCGGGCCGGATTCTGTAAACTATCGGATCGATACTATCGCAAAGGATTCGATCACCCTTACACTCTTCCCACAAAAGGCAGGAGCACAAAATGCGTGGCTGCTGGGGCAGCTCAATAATGGAACGACCGATACGGTGTTCCTTTCCGGCTTCGTAACGCCCTATGCGGGAACATTCTCCATCACTCCAAGCTCACTTTTTACCAACGACACGCTTCATTGCGATTCGATTACATCGAGTGTTCAACTGGCTTCAAGGGGATGCCGCCCGCCATCATTGAGTCAAATTTTCATCAGTGGGCCGGATGCTGGCAGCTATCGTATCATCGACAGCACGAGCGATTCTATTTCGGTGATCTGGAATTCTCAGCAACCCGGCGCGCAAAATGCGTGGCTCATCGCTCAATTAAGTAACGGAGCATTCGATAGTGTCGCGCTCGGAGGGTTTAGCACTTCAACGCCGTTCACTTATTCTTATGAGCCACAGAGTCTTTTTGGCACGGATACCCTTTTGGTTGCATGCGATTCCGTTGTACCGGCACAAATTTGGATCTACGACACCGCGTGTCTCTGGCCAAGTATTACATCCGAGCAGATCGTTGGCGCAGATTCAGCGGATTATGTCATTTCCACTCCTGCTGCATCTCCAATGGCCGGTTCCGACAGCGTGCTGATCTTGTTTCAACCAAAGGGTTCCGGGCTTCGACAGGCCATGTACCGGCTTACGCTCAATAATGGCGCCGTAATAACGATCCCTCTTTCGGGCACTGGGCTTGCGGAGCATAAACTTTCGCTGGTCACATCACCGGTGAATGAAAAAATCGATACGATCGGCGGGACGGCCTGGGTTCCCATCACGATCGATGGTCTTGCACACGCCGAGAATGTCACGATGGTACTGCATTATACGCTGCCCGATCTGGTATATATCGGTTCGGTCGATCCTTCGGGAACGCAAGTAGATGTTCCGGGCGAACAGTGGCCGGGAAGGTCGCTTCTCAACATCATGAATGCAGAGCTGGGTCAAGTTGCGGCGTATGCTCGTTTCAATGTATTCAGTGACACCGATTACGATCCTGTCGTAACATTCGATTCGCTCAATGTCATTACAGCCATTGCGCCATGTGAATATTCCAGTCCTCCAGCTATTTCAGACACGATCATACCTTTAGAGGGATGCGGCGTTCAAATGCTATCCAAGTGGCTCCACTTCGGGCAAGTTCCGACATTCCGCATTCTTCCGAATCCGACGAGTGGTGCGATAGAATTAAATGCTTCAATGGATCTGGGAGGTGCTTCGGTTAAGATCTATGATATACTCGGCTCGGAACGAGCACAATTTCCGGTAACCTTACTAAAGAACATTCCGGCGTCCCTTACACTCCCATTCGAGAGCGGACTTTACTTATTGCGCATTGTCTCGCCAGAAGGAGAAGCGCATGCAACCGTCATCATCAATAAATAGCTGCTTCCCGTCAGAGCGCGCGTTCGATCCTATGCAGCACATCGCTCACGCTGATCCCATTCATACATTCGTGCGTATAAATGGGGCACACATGACTTCCATGCGGCGTGCATGGCCGGCACCACAATTGTGATAATTCGATCACCCCACCCGAAGCAGGTGGAGTCGCAAAACCAAATGTGGGAACCGTCGGACCGAAAATGGTAAGGACGTGCGTACCCACAGCGACGGCAGCGTGAGTCGGCGCGCTATCGTTTGCCACAAGCAGCGCGGCACATTCGATCGCGGCCATGGAAACGAGAAAACTGGAGCGACCCGCAAGATCGAGTACGGTTTTTTCCGCACAGGCATCTCGAATACTTCGAGCAATCATCCGCTCGTCTGCTCCGCCGATGACGATAACGCCAAGTCCCCGACTCGTTAATGCTTTCGCAAGCTCGAAGAATTTATGATCGCCCCATTTTTTTGTTTCCCATGCGCTGCCCGGAGCGATCGCAACGGTTTTTTTCCATCGTTGTTGAAATGGGACGAGCAGCGGAACCGGCGGTGGTGCAATGCGTGGAAGCGAGGTAATATCTGCCTCCGGCATTATCGCTCGAAGCAATAGTATGGCTCGCTCATACCGGTTTGTCCATCCCGTATCGAGAACGAAATGAGTAAGTCCGGCGTGGGTCATTGCCTCAAATCCGATCTTCACATCGCACTGAACGCGCGCGGCGAGCGCCTGGGAACGGCGAGACGAATGAAGCAGAAAAAGCGTGTCGAATCCACAACCATTGAGTTCTTTAGCTTTTGTTTCGACGCCAGACATTCCGCGCTCCACTCCATGCTTATCGAATGTTATCACTCGATCGACATCGGGCGAACTGGCTATGACTTCTTCAATACCGAGACGCACAAGGTAGATGATCTGCGATGACGGATCTAATCGTTTTATCTCGCGCGCAAGCCCGAGCGAAACGATCGCATCGCCCAGGAAGGCCGTTTCAATAATAAGGGCATTCATTGATTAGCGCTTGACAGAGGGTTGACCGTCCGCATGTTTCCAGCGTTTGTGCTGCCACAGCCAGAACTCCGGGCATTCGCGAATAGCTCGTTCCAGCATGGCAGTATGCCGCGCGGTAAGTTCGCGAACATTATCAGGACTTGCATCTGCAAGATCGTTAAAGGGCACGCTATGAAACCGGCAGCGGTATCCACAGGCAGTGCGTTCGAAGGGTTGAAGAAAAAGAATCGGCGCCCGCGTGGCAAGCGCAAGCCGCGCCGTTCCTTCGAGCGTTGGGACTTCCCTGCCGAAGAACGGAACGCGAACATCTTCGACGGGTGCAGCCTGATCGCCGAGTATTGCAAGTAATTCCCGGTTCCTGAGCGCCCGGAATATCGCAAGCACATTTCCCGCATCCAGCATCCGGTTCCCAAGTCGGGATCGCATGCGTACAAGAAATCGCTCGGCAAAGCGCGAGCGCTGATTCTTGATAATGACATTGAGCGGCACGCCAAGACGCAATCCACATCCGAGCGCAAGCCACTCCCAGTTCCCAATGTGTCCGGAAAGCAGAATGGCTCCGCTCGGACCGGAAAGATAAGACTTGATCTCCGCGAGGTTCGTTATTTCAAGCCCTCGCTCAATGGCATCTTTACTTGCATACCGGAGAAAAAGAAATTCAAAGAAGACCTTGCCAAGCGAGATGTAACTTTTCACGGCTACAAAGCGGCGTTTAGCGGGAGCCCAGTCCGGATACGCCCGTGCGAGATTATCCATCGTGACACGCGAACGGATGCCGCACCAAAAAGCAAGATGGCCCAGCGTGCCGCCTACCCATCGGAGAAGCCACAGCATCATCGAATAAAAAGCATTAGTGCGAAAGGCGTAACGCCTCATTCGTCATCCAATTGGGATCGTAGCCCTCGCCAACCACATTGGAACTCACCAGTGAATAACTCCCACCGCCCTGCCGGTCAACGAAATCGAATTCCGCGAACGATCCCGTCGTCAAGTGAATAGCCGGATCTGGATCGTACTGCCAGATAATATAGGGCCTATAGCCCACTTCGAAACTCCTGTCTTGGATGCCCTTCGACGGCGGCGGACCATAAGTAATATAAACCCTTCCCTCGGCAGACTTCCAACCGGGAGTCTTCATGTGAGAATACTTTTTATCGGCATCCTCGACTCGTTTCTTGAACGTATGATACGCATCGAGCGGTTGAGCCGAGTGATGGATCTGATCCTGGGTTCGCCAGAAGGTGAACAAAAAACTCTGTTTTTCCGACAGCGATGTTAGCTTTTTTGCCGCCTTCTGATCGAGTTCGGTTCCCCAATACATCGACTGCTCGATGACCTCATCAAGCTCCGCATTGGACATCCTGACAAAATCCGAGCCGGCAAACAATAACGAATCGTTGCCGGCGGTTGAAAGCGTCTGATCGGGCGGCGCTTCAGAAAGCTGCATTCCGGAGGAATAAAAAAATTGCTTTTCCGCTTCGGCCTGAACGGCGTCATCCACTTTCGCGCGTACGCGAAGGCGGTAGGAATCGCTGGGTAGGCCATCGATATCGAGTCCGAGAATGATGGGAACAGTTTCTCCGACGAGCGCAACTTTTTCATCGCTCGACAGCACTGCTTTTCCCGAAGCATCGATGACCTCGGTGATAATATCCGCATGCTGCCCGGGTGCCACCGAGGCGTATGGCACGTAAAGCTCGGTATAATAAAAGAGCTTGCTGTAATTCTCGCCAAAGATGGCCGATGGATTCGGCGTTACGTTATATCCGGCTTTTTCAAATGGGCCAGAGGTACCATTCGAACTGACAACGGCGGAAGCCAGTTCAATCCCACCAAACGAGAACTTTGCGGTGTCCGGATCGGGCAGCGTGACGGGAACCACGATCGTATCGTATCCGCCTTTCCCGGTTTTTTCGCCGCGCTGCCAAATGAATACCGCCGCGATGGGAGAAGAATATGGAACCGCAAATCCCATAGCGCCAAGCAGCTTATTTGCGCCGGCGGAATCGAGTTGGGCGTGGGTGCCTGTGAAATGGACCGTGTCGTGAATGTCCTTGCTTTGAGCCACGGTTCCTTTCTGCCATATTTCCACTTTCGATGACGTGACGGCAGTCCAGATAGTGCCGCTTCCCTTGAAGGCAAGCGCACGTTGCAACACGCCATAATCCAGCTCGACCTCAGCATGGGTACTATCGTATCGAAGCGCCAATGCATCGGCCTCGATCGGACTTTGCGACCAGGAGGCAACCGGCGAGACCGCCAGAAGGAATATGGCTGCCATCATACCCGCAGCTTGAAAAAGAATAGTTCGGTTGTTCATATCCTGCTGTTATGTACGAGTCCCCACACGTAGGTTTCAGTATGCATCCAGCGTTGAGACAGGAAACTTCCTAAATGACAAGAGCGTCCCCCTCGTGTGGGAACGCTCTTTTGAAACAAGATCCTTGAGCGCCCATCGGTCATGGGAACGCCGCGCTGATCGTGATCTGATGGATACCGCCAAGATTCTTCGTGGTATTGAACGAATAGTCGATCACGCCGGAGAAGTCCTCGCTTTTATAATGAAATCCCGCCCCGATACCGAAACCGAGTTCATCCTGATTGAACGCATATCCTGCGCGGAGCGAAGCCATGTCGTTCCACACATATTCCGCGCCGAGGTTATATTGTTCCGGTCCGTCGGAATGGGTGGAAAAATCGAAATCCATATTAAGCTTTTGGTTTTCGACCGTACCCTGAAGCACATCCGTTGCAAGTCCGAGACGAAAGATAAGAGGAAGTGAGAACGGCTGGGTCAGCAAGGAGCCTGAGACGGAATCGCGCACAGCATTGATATTCGGATTATTAGCGATAAAGTCGAGACTGTTGCCGGAAAAACTCTGATTCGGGCCTAAGTTCGCAAGGTCCATCGAAATTCTCATGTGATAGAAGTCCGTCAGGTATTCCGATCCCGCATCGAATGCAAATCCACCTGCGCTCAGATCGAGAATGTTATTTTGCAAATACTTCGCAGTGGCGCCGAAGGAGAACCGATCGGTGAGGGCACCGGCAATGGTCGCAGCAAACGAGAGATCTGTGGCATTGAACGTACCGGCATTCGCTGGTTGGGCAATCGTAGCCTCCGACAGGCTGCCATAATCGACCAGCGTGAGCGCGAATCCCGCTCGGTATTTGTCGCTCACAGGAAGCGTTACCCCTACGAAATTCTCGGTTACATCGCCGAACCACAGCATGGTAGAAGCTGCAACATTGACTCCGGGAAGATTGGCGATCCCGGCCGGATTCCAATAGAGCGATGTAACATCATCTGTCATGGCGCTATAGGCTCCGGCCATGCCAGATGCACGGGCCCCAACCCACAACTTCGTGAAGATCGAGCCTGCGGAACCCACATTCGTAAAATTCGGGGTCGTAGTGCTTTGGGTTACACCGCCTGTTTGCGCAAGAGCAATGCCGGCGCCGCCGGCAATGCTTCCCAGGCCGGCAAACACCAGCGCAACATACACGACAAGGACTCGCCGTTCCCGGGATAGGACTCGCCCGTGAACTTTCAACTTCCCGCGCGTACTTCCGTGGTTCCGGCTGCGGTACTCATGCATCGTTTCTATGATCGATTTCACTCTGTTATTAATAATCGTTACTTCGGGTTACTTGGTGAGACCAATGATGACAGCGAATTTGGTCGTAATTTCGCCGACTTCAGCCCCTGAATATGGATCTTTTGCAATAACGCGGGCAAACAACACCTGGCTGCCCACCAATTGCTGTCCGCTCGTTTGGAGATTCCACGTCTCGACCGACGACTGATTGGCCAGCACATTGTAATTATAGGTTGTCGTGGTCTGGGCCGGATCATTCTGCTGCTGTGTGGTCGTCGATTGATAGCCAATGTGCTCGATGGTATTTATGAGCGTACCATTGAGTGCATAGATCTGGATCGTACAACGCGGTGGGAGGCGCGTAAAGTAAAGTACCGAACCTGCATCGCTCTGACCGAGCTGCGTCACAACATACGGATTCGGCACGACTTGCACCTGCGCAAGAATGGAATCGACATAATTATTGGAATCCGCAAAGCTCACAGCAGGTCCGGACTGCGTCTTGATTTGAAAATTTGCACCGGGGAAGGGCAGATTTTTCATCATCCCTGTAAACGAAAGCAACACCTTGTCGCCCGTCTGAAAATCGTTTAGATGCGGGATGGTGTGGCCCGGAAGCTGAGCTATGGTGTCTCCAATATCTGCCTGATCCGAAACTTCCGGAGCATTAAAGATGATCTCCGCGCCGCCGATACGCAATTCATGCACAACCAAATGGTATGGATTTGCTCCTGCGGCTGCAGCGCCGGGGTCAATGTTTCCATGGGAATTGCTCGGCGTTCCCATCGGGAAGTAATAGTTACCCACGGTAGCGCCCGCCGTAACTCCCTGACCATTGAACGTCGGAGACGTGTGTTGCGAAGCAAAATTTGCTGCATCGGTATAATGAAATGCCGACAGCTCGTACCATCCGGGGATCGGAACCCACATAATGTCGGGATCGGTGCCGGTGGGGACTGTGATACCGCTATTCGTAGTGGTGGAACTATAAAAATGGTAGTCAAACTCCGGGCTCATGTCGGCGATGCTATCCGCAGTGTCTGCATTTGGCGGAACTGGCTGTAGAACCGAAGCCGGACACCCAGCAATATTAATGGTAACAGGCATAACATCCGGATTGATGGTGTCTCCATCCTGAAGGGTAATCGGAACCGGTCCTGGAGACGCGAGATTTCCAAAGGTTACCTCGTAGGTTGTTTGTCCCAGGGCGCCAAGGAATGACGGCCGCGTCGCCCCACCCTCTATATTCGGAATCCCCTGCACGGAATCGGTATAATTGGTAATAGAGTCGGTATAATGCAGATCGTAGATGTTCTGCGCCGGAATGGCAGCACTGGCATTATTCGTGCGGCGAGAAAGCCGAAGAATATTAGGATTGAGATTGGGGTTATTCGATCCCGGTATCACGGATACAGAATCCAGCCGGTATGGCGCTTTCAGTTGCTCGAGATTGACACTGGCAAGGACATAGAACGCCTGATCGATGGTTTGATTCGGTGCAAACGTTTGATCGTTCGTCGTAAATTGGTAATTAAAAACGGAGTCCGCCTGGAGCGTGCCATCCACATGATACACCAGCGTTCCACCTCCCACCACCGAAAGTGGGAAGTAATATCCCGTTGTGCCCGTAGTGGCATTCGTGAGATTACTATACGTGTTCTGGACCTTATTCTTATTATCGGTCACACTGACTTCGAAGCTTAAGAAGCTTTGATCCAGCTCCGGAACATCCGGGAACTCCGTCCACCGCGGCTGGAAGCTGACGTTGACCGTATCGTTCGTAAAGAGGCTGGCAAAAATTCCTGTATCGACAATGCTGAGCGAAATATTCTGCACCCCGCCTGCGGAACTGCTTATGATACCACTGCCGGCCTGACAGTCAAGGCCCACCGTCGAATCGCCTGCGAAAGGAACCAAGAACACCGGCTTATTCGGGGTACCCGACACGAAATTCTTTGGCGGAACGACAGCCGTGTACAGCGGGCCTACATTGTTCAAGGAATCGTACTCATTAAAGGCAATGAGATAATAATAATATGGCACATTGTCATACAGATTCCCACTTCCGCTTTGGGGCAATATGCCGCTATGGTTGTCGTCACCGACATCGAGATACGAATGAGGAATAGGGTTCGGGATCGTATTCGTGCGCGTATAATGGAAATGGTTGAAATGGCCCTGCGCGTCGAAGACGGAATCCGTCGTAAAATTATAGAGCTGCCACGAGCCGAGCATCACGTCCGGATTCACTCCACCTGGCTGAATGGTGCTGTCATGATCGCTGCGCGACGATCTCCAAAGTTGATAGCCCAAAAAAGCAAGCGTGGTATCTTTGATTTGTGCCGCCGTTGGCAGAATATTATGCTTGGTTACTTCTGCGTTCGTATCCCAGGTAACCAGCACGGCCTGATCCAGCGCCGTTGTCTGTATATTCGGAATGTTCGGAGGGTTCGGCGAGACAAAATGGTTCACGTAATAGGAATAGGTGGTATCTGGTTTCGCTGGCGATCCGGTATCGACAATAGTGAGCGGCGTCGAATCCACTTCGCCGAAGACCTGATGCGCAAAATCCGTCAGGAGCAGAACCGCGCCGAAATTATCTTCATAGCTCGTGGTATTCGCTTGGGCGATACAAATGGCCACGGTGGTTTCCACCGAAGAATCCGGCGGGAGTGTAAGCGGTCCGGTGGCCATGAGGAGACGCTGATCCTGATAGACACCGTTCCACAGGGCTTTTGAACCTGCGGATACGAAATCGTATCGTAAGTCGGCGGTCGATGGGTCATTGAGAATGATCCAATCCTGAAAAGTAACAAGGCCAAGCTGGTTCTTTTGGAACAGGCTATTCGGGCCATACCCTCCTAAATCCTCGCTATCGTCATTCGCAATAATATTGCCGTTTGCGCCGATCACAGGACTTTCGAGGAAGCTGAAGCCGATCCATCCATATTGGCCCGTAGCAGGCGGCTGGGTATAATTACGCCATTGAACGCCCATATTGAATTTTTCCGGGTGCGTTTTATATGGCTCGCGAAGCTGCGTCGTGTACGACTGGGCCGCAGGGACTGTTTTGTAAACCAAAGCGCTATCCACATAGCTATTGGCATCTTCGGCAGCCGCACCGGACGCGGATGCGTCAAGATCGGGATCCCATGCCGGAGCCATCCAGCAATCGAGGAGCGAATCTCCAGAAGAATTCTTCAATTTGAATCGCTCGAAGATCATATCGCGGTAACGTCCGAAGCTCCAGGAATAAATTTCTTCCTGAATATCGACGCCAAAGGGATAACCGGTGTTCGGAATGTATTCCGGATTATCTGTCGTGGGGTCATCCGTATAAAAATTGAGAATGTCTTCCTCGGAAGTAATGACGGGTTTGGGTTTTTTTCCAATGGCGGCAAGCTGAGGATTTGCCGCTTCAAGGCTCGTAACGTTACGATTATTGATGTTGGAAATAAAATCTCCGAAATAATAATTATGGTTGATGGTTTTTGTCGTGCTGGTGTCCCACAACGGCCAATTGTAATAGGGGGCGGTCAGAACTGTGGTCGAACCCGGAATGTAGGTTCCCTGAACGGCATCGTATCGCGGGCCAACGTAGGAGATGTCTTTATTCGCTACGGTTGCTCCATCGGTAGGATCTACTTTGGACTGGCTGACGTCACTTTCTGCCTGGTCTGCCTGACCTTCGATATACCAACCCGCGCCGGAGTTCGGATTATAGCCAAGCTCGCAAAGCTGGTGGCGTTTTCCTTCGATCTCTTTTTTGCAAGCGAACCATAGGCCGCCGCCAAAAATGTAACTTTGGCCCGACCCACGCGGCCAAAAACAGCCTTCGTCCTCACCGTTACCGGCGTTGAAATCCACACCACGGTTCGTATAATAGAACTCGATATTGCTATAGACATTTAGCTGCCGCAGAAAGGTCTGCGTCTGCATGCCGCCAGACTTCGATTTACCCTTTGATACCGGACGCCCATGAGCGTCCTGCAATGCCGGCAACACCAGCAACATCATGACCATGACCAGCGCAGCCGAGTCCAGCGTGCGATTGACGAACGAGCGTGAGCGGCCCGAAAAAATTCGAACCGGACGGGAATTCCGAATAAACCGGAGCGACCCTGACGAAATTAATGCTATCATATCTTTTCTTTCCACTAAAAATTATCTTCGTAACGTCCGACCATTAGAACCGGATCGTAAAATTCATCCAGACCCGGCGCGGGGTTTGGTAGTTCACTTCCTGCGCGAACTCGTCGCTTCGATACTGCGCGTAGGAAATCTCCTGCTCCGCCACGGTCACGACGCCGCTGTGATTCAAGTCAAGTCGCGGGTCGTAGAACAGATTGCCGAGCGCATCGATCTGACCGCCACGGCTGTTGGTCGGATCGTTGTAATATTCGGTCGAGGTGCTAAACGTATTCGGATTACCGTCATTATTACCCTCGCCCGTCGCAGCATAGACCGAAAGCGGAGTCGTGCGGTTAAAGATATTGGTCACCTCAAGCTGAAGATCCAGGAAGATCTTGCTCATGCCCGGACCGAAGATATCTTCGAACGGGATGGTACGTGTGAGCGAGAGATCGGTCTGAAAATAATCCGGTTCCCGATCGCCGTTCGTCGGGCCGATCTGGGCGCCCTTCGTATTTGTAGCAGTGTATGGCGTACCGGTCTGATAGACGGTTGTCGTCTGGAGCGAGAACCATTCCAGCAATTTTTGACCGAAGATCGTCGGACCTTCGCCCTTCGCGTACGAAATGTCGAAAAGGAAATTCAAGACATTGGTACGATCGTAGTTGAATGGATAAGGCGTAAGTGGCAGCACGACGGTTGGCGCAGACGGGTCCTGATTGATCAGCGCAGAATAATTTTCCGTAGCCGAAGAGGACGTGCCCAGCCCCTGGCTGTACGTGTAATTCAATTTCATGGAAAAATTGTCTGCCATGCGTTTTTCCGCGACGATCTCTATCGAGCGGTCGCTGCCATACTCATTGCTGGAAAAGATCGTGTAACCGATAGGAAGAATGGGGCTGGAAATAAGTTCAATTCCATCCTGATTTCGAATATCGGCATAAATACCATTCACGCTAAAGGCAAAAATGTCCGAGAGCTGCGTGCTGAAACCAACATCTACTTCTTTACGCTGATCCGCCTGTAAGTTTGCCTGACCGAGAATCTCGTTCCCACGAGCTAAAGCAAGCGATAATGCGTCAAGATTTCCACCGCCGGTACTCGTAAGCACATCCGCAAGACTTGGCTGCTTGAAATACCAATTGTAGCCGAAGTTAAAGACCGTTTGATCGGTAACGGCATAGGTGATCGCGAGTCGAGGGGATAGCTGCGTCTGGAGCGCTGTCGGTACGAGAGCATTGCCCAGCGGATTATAAAGATCCGGGATCGCTTTCGAATTCGGCTGATACACATCGAAACGCAGACCGGGATGGAACGTGATGTCGCTGAACTCCATCTTATCCTCGATATAAACATCGCCGGTATAAGGATGTACCATAAACGAGTCCTTGAACGGATTGGCGTCCCAGGGAAGATCGTCCTCGTATTTATAGATCGACATGAGGTTCCCATCTACTCCGGCCTTCAGAAGATGCGAACCGAGCTGGATCGTATAATCGCCGGAGAATTGGGATTGCGTTGTGTTTTCTGTCGTGAACCCGCCCGTATTTCCAACAACGTTAAAGAGTCCCACGATGCCATAGGCATTTGCGCTCGACTGTGTAATGCCCGGACCCTCGATGTGACCCGTAAACGGGTTCAGGCCGGGAACCTCCGATGGATAGGGCTGCGTGGGGTTTGCAGGATTCGGAATCTGCTTTTTAACGGGCGTATAAATATCGATGATACCATCGGGGCCTGGCGTGATCGTATTGTCGATCTGATTATAGGTGTAATTGTCGGCGGTTGACAAAAATTGGGGGTCGTGAAACCCATCGACGGGCTGGGATTGATCGTATAGCCCTTCCTGATAATCGTTAATGCTATACGAGCCATTTAACGTGAGCACACCGTCCCCGATCTGGCCTCGCGCATTGAGCGAATAAATGTTGTTAGTATATTCTGCGGCCGGAACGTAATACGTAGGTTCATAAAGTGTTCCCCAACCATTAAGCAGATCGCTTTCCGAACTAAGCGCAGCATTGGCGCTCACGGAAAATCCGAACGCATCGAAAGAAAGCTTGCCGGTCGCGGCGCGGCGGTAACGTTCTGTAAGCGGTATTTCGCCGAGATTATTTCCATCCGGGTCAATAACGCCGAGACCCTGGTTGAGATTTGTGAAACCATTGGAGACGCCGGCTGGAGCATCGAAAGTGTTGTAGTGCTGGAACGTATTGAGCCTTCCTGTCAAATAAAACTTTACGTCCTGCGTAAAGAGCGGCCCACCGAGAGCAGCTTCATAAATATCGTCACCCGATGGCATTAGCTTGATACCGTTTGCGCCATCTCCGAAGAGCGAAGGAATTTCCGTCCGGTAATGCGCCGTAAAATTGAGATCAGTGCCGCCTGAACGAGTCTGCGTATTGACCTCGCCACCCGTAAACCCACCTTTGGAAGCATCGGCAGAACCCGTAACAATATCGACTTCGGAAATGGCCAAACGCGATAACGCATATTGAATCGAAGTGGCCTGACCTGACAGTGGATCGGTCACATTGGAGCCATTCAGTTGAAAATTATTATCGGTTCCACGCCCTCCGTGAAAGCTGATGCCGCCGTTCGAGAGATCCGACACCACACCGGGGGTCAGCATGATGACTTCATCTAATCGCTGACGGCCTGGCATCGTCTGAAGCTCCGTCTGGTCGAACTTCGTCGAGATGTCCGTCTTTGTCTTTTCGACCATCGGTGCCTGAGCTGTTACGGTAACGACCGTCTGTTTTGTGCCGAGTTTATAACTCAGCGATGTGGTAATATCGGATTGCACCTTCACATGATAAATGGTATCCGGAAGATACCCTGCATATTTGGCTACAACGGTGTAATCCTCATCCGGCGGCACATTGATGATCGTGGCGATACCATTATCCTTCGAAAGCGCGCCTAACCGGTTTTGAACGATCTGAACGACGGCATGCGTGAGCGGCTCACCCGATTTGGCGTCCAGAACCTTCGCGGAAATTTTTCCAAGCTGCGCGTGTGCGTCATGTAAGATGCCGCTGCACACAACCATTGTCATGGCCGCAAGCACGAGTACGCTGCCCCTCAATAGTGGCACATTGCCCGAGTGCCCTCGATGCAGCCCAGCGCAGCACGCTTGATACCTTGCGCGGCGCCATTTAGACAGCCCAGCGCAAAAAAGCCGGAACGAAGGACGCTCACCAAACCGATTTCGTGTCATTATTCTCATTCGAAAAAACGTATTCCCCGCGCATCTTGTCCTCTCGTTCTTACGAACGGTTCGCTCACGCACGATCGATCATGCGGTTACAAGAACACGGGAAGGGATTTTAAGTAGCGGGATTCTCAAAAAAAATTTAATTGCGATAGCACATTAGCACTTCTTTCAAGCCCTTGCAGCAGCGCAAGGGCTTGAAATGGGCGGTGTTAGCGAATAAGCGACATGCTGCCGGTGGTACTCACCCCATTCGCCTGAAGCGTGTACCGATAGACTCCGTCTGCAAGATTTTGGGCATTGAACACTGCCGAATGCGCACCGGCTCCAAGCGATCCGTTCACTAACGTAGCCACGGACCGCCCGAGCATGTCAGTAACGGTTAGCAGCACCTTAGAATCGCTCGTAAGCGTAAAATTGATCGTGGCCAAAGCCGTAAAGGGATTGGGATAGCTTTCCAGAGTAACTCCTGTAGCAGTGGGATTATTTGAAACGCTCAAAGATGCACCGAGGGCGATCGAATCTCGAAAAAAGGTCACGACATCCCAGTCAGGGTCGCCATTCTTAGCAGTTGTTCCTGCAGCAGTATCCGCACCGTACATCGCAGTCGGCGAAAACGCTCCTAATGAAGCACCATTCCAATCTGAAACACTTGGCCACCGGAAATCGATTTTTCCGAACGAACCAGCCGGCCCATCATTGGTGCGGAATGGAGTAGGCGCAGTCCAGGTAAAGCCGCCATCTTGGGTCAATTGATAATAAATACTCCCATAGAGCTTCACTCCGCCCGACGCACTAACTACTACAGTATCGGCTAAAGGAAACGTCTGATAAAACACGGCAAAGGTATTGGGATCGAAGCTTTGAGCGATCGTAGGGTATGCAATGTAAGGGTCGGACTCACTATCTATCGTATTGTTGAAAGAAGGAAGCATACCTAATAGGCTATATTGGGATGAATCGGGCGATATGTCGGCACCCGAATCCCTGTTGCTCACAAATTCTTTGTTAACGCCAGTAGCAACGTCATAGCAATGAAGGCTTACCTCGATCGGATAATACGTATTCCCAGTAGGGTCAAACGACTCGTTATCGGCCGACCATACAATTTTTGCGTTTTCACCACTATAGAAGAAATCCAACCCGGTCCATGGGCCACTATAAACATCATTGCCGCTGGGATCCTGAAACTCTTGATCTACTATCGCTTCAAGTGGATTAAAACTTGATGGCCAGGTATTGCCCCCATCTGTAGATTCGATAAAGTTAAGGCTTGTGTTAGGGCCATTGAAATAATCAGTTTCCCTCCAAAGAAGACCAATCTTTCCTTGTGGCGAAACTCGCAGCACGACATCTCCCTCCTGATCATAACCTGCATAATTATCAATGGTATCGTATGCGCCGATGGAAGACCAGTGGTTAAACGTAGCTTTTCCCGATTCGTCAATAGTGAACGTCCCAAATTGCAGAAAGCCTACAGCCGATGTGCTATTGGGATCATCATAGCAACTTACGATGTAAATAGTGTTACCCGACGGGGAAACGCCTACGTATGGCCATAGAAGATCTGCCGTGCCATTCGAGTCTGTGGTGGGGCACGGAGTCATAGCAAAGTTGCCATCACCCGGATTGCCCTGTTCGACCCATATCGCCGACTCGATCAAACTAGAATTGGAATTCGATTGGTACATGTGGCCCGCGATTATGGGAACATAATTTCCGTTGTGCTTATAGAGCACCATGGATGCAAAACCCGTTCTCGCTGTTCCGAGCGTATCGGGGGTTTTCCATGTGTGTCCGCCATCGGAACTGAAAGAGTATAGCAGCCTTCGATAAGAAAAGAAGGTATCGCTCGGGTTCGTGCTCGTTTCCTCCATTACTACTGCATGAACATTCAGCGGATTGCTTGGATCGACCTGAATGTTGTGAAGCGCACGGCCATCGCTCTGTTGCTGCTGAAAATGTCCCCATATTGGCAGGGAATCGGCTCCCACAATTGATACTCCGTTCGATAATACCTGCATCGGTTCGCCGCTGTATTCTTTTCCGGGTTTAGAATAATGGGCCGAACCATCTCCGTTCATGAGTGCTCGCGCAGATGAATTAGCGGCAACATGACGGATCGAAAGGCTTTGAGCATGTAATGAAATTGAAGAAGATAAAGCAATCGTAAGAATTGCAAGAAGTAGCGAATTATTCTTCATAGTGTTTCCCCGAAAGTAATACAGAATGTTTCCGAACGTGATATAAATAATGCTTAGACGATGAAATCTAACGTGAAGCCCGATTATGGGCTGCACTAAGAACTGCAAAAATAACTCTTTTTTTGTCCGGCCGCGCGAAATTCATAATTTCAGCGTTCATGATCGTCTTGGTTGCTGGAACACGCGAGACGCTCATGCGTTGCTCTGGCGCGGCGAATTGGGTGTTGCACGCTCTATTGCTCGTTCTACGATAAATGCTCGCAACGCTGTAATTCCTTTGCCGGTCGCGCTGGAAGTGGGAAAAATTTCCGGGACGGCGTGAGACTTCCCTATCACACGGATGTGCCGGGCAATATCCTGCTGTTTGGCTTTATCGCATTTTGTGAGCACGACAAAAAATGGGAGCTCGTGATCGCGAAACCAGCGAAGTGCCATTATGTCACTTTCGAGTTCAGGATGGCGAGAGTCAATGAGAAGTCCGATGACCGTTAGTGATTTTCTCTGGGTAAAATACTGTTCTGTAAGCACTGCCCAGTCCGCCCGCTCCGATTTTGCTAATTTCGCATAGCCAAAACCCGGCATATCCACGAGGTAAAACCTGCCATTAACAAGATAGTAATTCAGCGTGCGGGTTTTTCCAGGCGAGGAGCTTGTTTTTGCAAGCTGTTTCCTATCGGCGATCGCATTAATAAGCGAAGATTTCCCCACGTTCGACCGGCCGATCAACGCAACCTCCGGCTTGCCATCCACCGGCAACGACTCGAACTTGGAAAAGCTGGAAACAAACGCAGCATCGAATTTCATAGGGTTATTTGTACTGGCTCAATTTGAATCGGGATAATAATCTTAAACTGTCATTCCCGCGAAAGCGGGAAACCAGAGCACGACCATGTGGCACTCTGAGAGATGGATTCCTGCTTTCGCGGGAATGACAATTATCTATCCGCAACGGGTCATACGCTCCCATGTATCATTTATTTACTTTTTCTCCGAATCTTTCAAAGCCGAATCATCGGGATGAGCTGCCTTTATAGCAGCGGCCTTTTCGGCATCGATTTTGAGCGTATGGTAATATTTTAATTGCTGCGTAAAATAAGTAGTGTCATCTTTCGGAGCGTAGGTAACAGCCGTTTCTTCATCGTGGATAGCATCGTCCCACCGTTTTAACCTGCCATGGACGAGCGCGCGGGTATCGTAAAAATTGGGATCCTTACTCTTCTTCGCAATGGCCTCGTTGATCATGGCGAGGGCATGGTCGTAGTCCTTCCCATAACTGGCGAGGTTCCATGCGTAATTGTTCAGAATATCGGGATCTCTCGTGTTGGTAAATGCCATGATGCGTTCATAGAGCACCGAAGCGCTGTCGTGCATCTTCTTTTTCTCGAAATGATCGAGCAAGCGGCTGAGAAGATCGTAATGCAAAAGGCTGTCAGCCTCGCCTGTGCCTAAGGATGCCATAAACTTCTCCATAGGCACGGTATTGCCTTCGATCTGAAGGCGAAGATACGCATAGCGCAATTCCGCTGCACGAGCAATATCCGGAAATTCCTTAGCGTGAGAGAGGCCATCGAGATGATAAAGCACACTATCGTACCGCGAACGCTGCTCGAACATATCGATCAATTTTTGGCGCATCACGATGGAGGTCGTATCTTGCCAAAACGCCGCCTGAACGCTCTTCAAGGTATTCCGGCCTTCGAGAATATCTGTAAGGCGCTGCTCGATCTCCGAAGCAGTCAATTCCTGCGGGAAGATAATGCGATCCATTTCCTTTTTGTCAGGGCCAATAACTATTATTGCTGGGCGGACAGCAATGATATAGTCCTTTTCAAGCCCGCTCAACCGCCAGCCGAGATTTCTGAGGCTATCCATCCCGACCGCAGGCGGAGGATCGGTAGCAAAATCATTCATCGCCGGCTCGAAATGAGACTTGATGAAGTTCTGAAGCGACGCGCTTTCCATCACGGTGTGCGCAAGACGAATGCTGTTCGAATCGACAAGATCGAGATCGAAGGCAAGCGCGGGCTTGCCCGAATGCACCGCAGTCAGCACAGCATCATCCCACATCGTTTGAAATGGGAAGTCGTAATGAAGCTGCGGCGTGGTGCTGGAATACCGGTCCGTTCGCATCGGCTGTTGCGCGCAAACCGTCCGGATGCATGCAGTAAGCACACCGCATGCAATGAAACCAGAAAAAATAACCGTGCGAATAGAAATAATTGGCTTTTTGATAACCCAAGAACACGCAACACGCTGCTCGGTTTCCATGAATGTTCTTATTTTGATGACAATTTTTTGTAGCGTAGTTCTTCTCAGTCAATTCCTCCCACCTCATTCGCATCCCTCTCTTCCATTTCTCCCACCGGCCCGCTCGGAGATGGATGGCGCCTGCTGGGTAGCGGCGCGCCCGGTAGATGTCCGGCAGGATCAGGCTGCGGTTTCAACTCGATCTCAGGAGGAGGGTTATCGTTGGCGTTGGAATCGGTGGTGTGGTCAATTCCGGGAAAATCGGGCGAAGCAACGTTCTCATAGCTGGTCGTGAAATACTGCATTTTCGGGCGAAGCGCATCGTAGGTATATTTCATGAACAATCCCCAGATGGGCGCGGCGGCGCGGCCACCTTGTCCGTCGGCGCCGGTGAAGGTGATGCGTTTATCGTCGAAGCCAACCCACACGCCGGCGGTATATTGCGGCGTGTAGCCGACAAACCATGCGTCGGCATAGTTTTGCGTCGTGCCGGTTTTACCGGCGGCTGGAAAATGAAATCCTACGGAACGAATGCGGGAACCCGTTCCGGCGTTCACCACATCGCTGAGCGCGGAGGTCATTTCATGGCAGATACGCGGCTGAAGCACGTTATCGAACTCCGGGTGCGCGCGGTAGATCACTTTTCCGTTGCGGTCTTCCACACGCAGGATGGCATAAGGCGTCGCCCGAACGCCTTCGTTGGCAAAGGTGCTATAGGCGCTTGTGATCTCCATTGGGCTTACTTCTGCCGTTCCCAGCGCGATCGAAGGATACGGCGGAACGTTGGACTTAATTCCCAACCGCTTTGCCATTTTCACGACATCCTGCGGGTTAGTGATCTCTAAAATGGCATGCACGGCGCAGAGATTGATCGAATATTGCAGCGCGGTTCTGATCGTGCGCATTCCGCCCGGCACTTCGCCTTCAAAATTTCCGGGCGTCCAAATATGATTCCCATCGGGAATAGAGATCGGCTCGTTGGAGACCGCGCTCTCCGGGTTTGCACCACGCTCGAAACACGATGCATAAATGATAGGCTTGAATGCCGAGCCAGGTTGACGCTGTATTTGCGTTACGTGGTTCAGGCCATATCGCGCCTCTTTGAAATTGGAACTTCCGACCATCGCTAAGATTTGTCCCGTCGCTTGATCGATGCACACGAAACCGCATTGCATTCGGATCGCGGCATGTTTTACGCTGTCAGTAAACTCCTTGCTATCTCGCAAATGCGCTTCCACTTGTTTGCGATCACTCGACTGTGCGATTCGATATTCCAAACTGGAATGAATTGCTTTTGTAATAAGCGAATCGAGCAAGCCTTTGTGTGCATCCCAATTCCAGCGTTTATCCACTTCATTCTTCTGATAGTCTGCAATATGCTCCTCAACGGCGCGGTTCGCCGCGCGCTGCATGGTGGCATTCAGCGTGGTATAAACGATGAGGCCATCGCGATAGAGATCGTATCCGGCGAGTTCCGGCTTACGCGAAAGTTCCTGACGGATCATCTCGACGAAATGCGGCGCAATACCCACATACCCTTTCATCGGTTGAACTTTTATCGGTTCTACTTTGCAGGCATTGGCCCGATCCTCCGAAAGATATTTCGTCTCCACCATATTTTGGAGCACGGTATTGCGCCGAGCCATCGCGCGATCGTAGTTATTGTCAGGATCGTAATTTTCCGGGCCTTTTAAAATGCCAATGAGATACGCGCCCTCGGCAGTCGTGAGCTTATTCACGTCTTTGTCAAAATACACCTGGCTCGCCGCTTCGATCCCGTACGCGCCACGCCCGAAATACGCGACGTTGAGATACATTTCGAGAATTTCGTCTTTTGTATGGCTGCGCTCGATCTGCACAGCGGAAGCCATCTCTCGCAGTTTACGAATGGCGCTTTTCTTTTGGGTCAGATAAAGATTCCGGGCAAGCTGCTGGGTGATGGTGCTCGCGCCTTGCTTCGGCGAAAGCGTGATAAGATCCATCCATGCGGCGCGAATGTTGCCCCAGAGATTAATTCCCCAATGCGTGTAGAAATCGCGGTCTTCCGTGGAGATAAGCGCGGCAATAACATCCGGCGGAACGTCTTTCAAGCTCGCGGTGGTGCGGTTCTTGATATAATATTGGTCGAGCCGTTCGCCGTCGGAGCTGATAAGCTGTGTGGCAAGTTCGGGATGCGGATTTTCGAGCTGATCGAGCGTGGGCATCCCGCGCGCAATGGCAAACCACAGCCAAATAAACATTCCCGCCGCCAGAAGCAGCCCTGCACCGGTGAGCTTCTGCCAAAGCTTGATGCGATGCCACCGGCTTGGTTTTTCCGTATAGAGAACAAAGTGGCTTTCGCCGGAGGATTGATCCTCCTCGACGACATTGTCTCCATGTTCGAGCCACCAGTGTTTAGGCATGTGTTGGAATGTTATTGTTATCGTAAAGACGCGCCACCGGCGCGTCTCTTTCTCCCGGCGTTAAATGGTGCGATGGGATTGAGACGCGCCGGTGGCGCGTCTTTACAGGTGCGCCGTCTCGATGCGAAATCCATGCTCATCGAATACGCCATAGGTGTAGCTGTGAATCCAGTCGCCGAGATTAATATAGGTTCCTTTCTCGAAGGTGGCCATTTGCGGCGCGTGACGGTGTCCCATCACCACGTAATCGGTGCCACCTTTATGAATGAGTTTTTCTGCAAAGGCGTGAAGTCCATCCGTTTTATGCAAGGCATCGCGCTGATCGGTGTACGCACGCGAGCGCCCGGAGATCCATTCTGCGAAACGGATGCCGAGATCGGGATGCACGAGCCGGTAGGCCGATTGCAAAAAAGGATTTCTTAGAATGCGCCGTAAAATCAGATAGCCGGTGTCGTTCGCTGCTTTGCCATCGCCATGCGCTATATAAAATTTCTTTCCAAGCAATGTGCGCTCGATGTCCCCGCGATGCACCGGAATCGAAAGCTCTTTTTCGAAATAATTTTTATGCCCGAAATCGTGGTTGCCCATGAGGTATTCCACCGGAACAAGCTCGGCAATACGCGCAAGCCCGGAGATCGTTCGGACATGGCGGCGTGGAATAACGGAAGAAAATTCGAACCATGAATCGAACAGATCGCCCACGATGAAAACCCCGCCTGCCTCGCCATTTCGGGCTTTCGTCAGGATCTCATCGAGCAACCGCACGAGCCGGTGCTCCCGCTCGCGGTCCTCCGCAGGAGGGCCATAACCCAAATGAACATCGCTGATAAAATAGTAGCTTGGCATATATCTTTTATTTCGTAGCCGTGACCTTTAGGTCACGGTTGCGGAGCGTAATACACCGTGACTGAAGGTGACCGCTACGCGCCATCAAATAGCTAACACCGATGACCGCTCATCCGTCCTATTAGAAATTATTCTTCTTTTGGTGTAACAATCGGGCGCGGCGGGTGTTTTTATGGAGAGATATTGGAAATATCCTTAATAATGACCCGAAAACCTATAACCACACTCGCCGTTAGTGCCGGCTTAGCCACCCTATTATCGCTTACGGTGCTCGTCGGTTGCCGGCCTTCTTGCGAAAGCATCCCTACTGAAGGGCTTGCCAGCGTTCGTGTTTTGAATGCCGTCAGCAATTCGAATTTACTCCTCGTTTATGTGGATGGTAAGCTGTTCGATAGCTGCTGGTACGATATTGAGAATAAGTATTATAACTGGAATCCAAAGCACGTCTTCGGCTATCGAACAACATACATCTCCGATGGGTCTGAGCTGCGGTCTGGCTATCACCACATAGCAGCGATGGATGCCACGTCCCGGGACACCGTCTCAACATGGGATGGAATCCTATATACCTACAAGCAGAGCTTGATTTTCCCGGGAAAAATGAATGGCTCTGCCTTGCAAATACCAGAAGACAAGCTCAATCCGGAACGGAGAGCAAGGTTTTTGGATGACATCACCCGAAATCCGGAATCGCGCTCGTTTGCCCGATTTGTCGATGGCGTGCCCGATATTGGCGGCGAAAGCGCAGGAGGATTAGACGTCTATTTTGATAGCACAGCAAGAACAGTCGCCGGAATAGCAAAACCAGACCTTCGCATGCGGTTTGACAGCATTTCACACAATAATGGCTCCGATGAGGGCACCGGCCTCAATTCCAGCGATTATATTGAATTCCCAACGACGGTTCCCGGCCTGCTTATTCTTCCCATTAACGACACGAACGTGGACGACGCCGTCCTCAATGTGCAATACAAATTCGGGACGTCGGGACTGCTGTTCACGGTAGTCATTCGCGGCGAAACAGAACCTACCTGCAACGATCCCATTACCTCCACGGTGCTACTGGAAGATGGGCAGAATTCGCTTGGAACTTTCACAGCCGAGCTTCAAAGTTTTGGAGTGCGGTTGGTCAATGCCTGCCGTGAAACGAATCTTAGTTTGCTTATCAAGGGACCTGGCGATCAAGGGCCGCGCGCCGGGGTTCCCTTAGGCGCAGGTCAGGGTGTGCTCAACATCGGCACGGATTCCGTTGGAGATTACATCCCCCTAAGCCCGACCTACGACCAGAATGCAGACTATTGGTTTTCGAAATCTAACAATTCTTCTGACACGATTTTCTTTTTCGCTGACACCAATTTTGCCAATCAGCGAAAAACCTTCATTGCGATCGATACCATCCCGCATAATACCGGAACTCCGGGCGTCGATTCGATGATACTCGCCGATACCGTTTGCAATCCAACCAATACCGCGAATGGCCGCGTGCGGTTTGTAAATACTTCCCGGATTATACCGCAACATTCACCTTTGCGGGAAAAAGCTTTACCATGAAACAGCGCAGCGTGATGTTTGCCGACACGGCCGTAGGAAATTATTCTATTCAACTTTCCGGCGGCAGCGCCTCGACCACGATAAACATCCCGGTCGATAACCAAACGCCAACGACGGTATTCTTCATGCCATCAAATCCCTTCCAATCCGCTGCCCTATCGTATCAGCACGCAATGACGGAGAAAATTGGCATCTAATGACGGAAAAACCGCGCGTACAATTTATCACGAAAGAAGAAGGCTGCTCGCTCTGCGATGATGCGTTCGAGGAACTCGAATCCGCCATGGATTATGTGGAGTTCGATCTCGAAATCGTAAAAATCCGTCCGGGCGATGAGTTGTGGGAGCGATATTGGGATAAAATTCCCGTTATTCTCATCAATGGCAAAGTGGCGTTCACACACCGGACGACGCGGGATTTGTGATTAGAGTCAGAAGAGCTGAAGCCTACAACCGAAAGTGGTTCGTGTTAGCGCACCGGAATATATTCCGGGTGCTACATAAACAGAATTCTAATGCGCAACCACCATCGGCTGCGTAACGGTTTGCGTCGATGTCTTCAACTGATAAAAATACGCACCCGCTGCAAGCTTGCTGACATCGAAGCTCACCGATTGCTGCCCGGCAGATTGCCATCCTTCGACCGGCCGCGCAACCTCCACTCCGTCGCTCGAAAAAACACTAATCTGAACAGGCCCGGCGACGTCTATCATATAAGGAATTGTCGTTGTGGTAATGGCAGGATTTGGATAATTCTGCAACAGCATCAAACCCACTGCGCCGGGAGCCGAAGCCGGATACACTCCCGAAGTAGTCTTAAAAATGTTGAGCGGAACCCAGGGCGCTTCTGTGGAATAGGTCATCGAACTATCCTGTGTGAGTACGTCCTGAACAACAGCGCTGATCGATGCTGGATCGGCGCCAACCAGCAGCCAATCGCTGATCATCGTGGCATAGACGTTGCGGAAATCATGCGTGGGATCGTAAGCCAGGTTCCCAGGCACACCTTCATTATTATTGTTAATTTCATTCGGATCGGAGGACGATGTGGAAAGATCGGGATCGGTGCCATAGACTTGCCCGATCACCTGCGTGCCAATCACGAAATGCGGCGCGGACGTGCCATGATCGGTGCCGGAACCATTCTCCACCACGCGGCGCCCAAATTCGGAATACGTCATCATCGCAACATTCTCGTCGATCCCCATCGGCCTCGAATGTCCTGCTGGAATGCAAGCACGGCTGCGGAAAGATCGGTGAGCAAACTGGCTTGCCGCGAGATCTGGTCGCCATGTGTATCGTAGCTGCTTTGCGTGACAAGATAAATTTTGGTTTGCACTTGCACCCGTCTGTAGCTGGCTTGCGATCATCTGCGCAATACCGGAAAGCTGCGCGGCAAGCGTGCTTGAGGGATAGGTCACTTTGTTGGTTGTTACACCCCGGTTGACAATGGTCGAAGAATACACTTCAGACTCCTGCTGAATGAGTCGCACAAACGCAAGCTCATCGTATTGCGTGGTCGGATTGGCTGGGATCGGATCGTAGGTCTGTCCGCCCGGCGCAGCTTTGGATGGCATGGAATTCATCGCTATTCCCATTCCTCCATTCGCGGCTAAGAAAATATCGCTGAGCGCATTGCCAAACTCGATGGCAAGCGGCCAACTGCCTGGCGCCGTTGCAGGTGCGCCGTATTGATTGGCAAGAAACCTTCCCACCCATCCGGTGGTAGCATAGATGCCGCTATCGGTGGCCGTATTCCAAATATCGCTACCACGAAAATGCGAGAGGATCGGATTCGGGTAACCGACGTTCTGGAGCAGCGCTATTTTGCTCTCATTGAAGAGCTGCCACATTCCGCTGGTATAGACTCCGGTGCCGCTATTCAAACTGGTTCCCATCGCATTATGAAATGCCAGCGAGGTATGGCCGGGCAGCGCGGGTGTCAGATCCGATGCAGATAGAAGCCCGAGGGTCGGACGAAGCGTAGAATAGTTGCTATACTGCGGGCTGGAACTTGTTGGCACCACGCAGTTCAGCCCATCGTTCCCGCCCTGAAGCTGGATGATGACGAGCACATTGTTGTTCACCGTTCCGAGCGTTTCCATCCCGCTCCTAAGCGGCGAGCGCCCAAGCGCGCGTATTGGCATTCCGCCAAGCAACATGGGCAGCGTGTTCGCCGCCACACCGATCTTCAGTCCTGTTTTTAAGAAATCACGACGTTTCATAATGCTACTCCACTATTATTTTTATTTACGTCATTGCAAGGAGAAATTGCGATGCGAAGCCGCATGATCGATCATGCGAGAGCAATTTTGACGAAGCAATCCGTTGCTGAGAAAACGGATGTTCCTCCGCAAGAGATTGCTTTGACCCGTTCCTCGCAACCGCTCCTTCGCGCATCGCCGACGATGCTCTCTCCTCACAATGACAGCATGAGATTGCATCACCCTAAAATAATTGAAATTCCGGAAGTGTCGTTAAGATATTGGCAAAACCATACTCATCCATGACATCGATGAAATTCAGCGTCAAACTCGGATCTGGAGCAAGGGCCGTCGATTCGATCCCGCCGTTCTCGAGCGTGAAGGCCAGCGACAAGTCTTCCAAAGCCTGGGCCATTTGACCCTCGGATAAATTGACTGAATCGGGAATTTGATCGGCATAAATTACGAAGTTGAATTCCGGCGCAGAGGTGTTCATGCTGTTAGCGAGAATCAACAGGCTGTCATTCTGCCGTCCCTGAAACGATCCGGCTGAAAGCCAATTCTCACCGCCGGGCCATCCGGCCACATTCGGAGGGTTCAGCAATTGCTGGCCCTGCGATACGTTCATGATTTTATTCGTCATGTATGAAATATCCGGGTTGGTATCGGTGTAGGTCATGTTTCCGTTTCCATCTGTCTTGCCAGTTGCCGGCGGATCGGTTGGATCGAAGGGCGTGTATGTAAGCCCGAACTCGCGCACGAGGCTTCCCATGTATTCCGCCGGACTCTTAATCTGCGCGCCAATGACCGATGGATCGTAGAAATGCGCGCTCGTCAGCAGTGCCTGCATCACCGGCGCAATATCGAATGGATTATAGGGGCTTGGCGGATTCAGCATCAGCCGCGCCATAGCATCGCGAACGGGGCCTTGCGGGCAGGAGCCATCCGTCGGAGGCGGGTCGGTGACGTCCGGATTGTAATAGACGAATTGTTTATAGATCGTTTGGCAGGCCCAATACGCCGCGGTATAACCTTCGGGAAATCCCGATGGCGCTCCCGGCGGGTAAGCCGGTGAACTGGTCGGCTGCTGGAAAATAATATCGATCACATTCGTAGAAGGATCATTCGCTGTCAAACCAAAATTGCCCGTCTGCCCGAGGAACGTTTTCGAATTTGGATCGAAGTGGTTTACATTGAACGTTCCTTGAAAGGGGTACGTCAGCGTTGGCGTCCATCCGGTGAGTGCCTGCGCGTTGGCCTCGACATCGTCCTGCGTATAATTAGGCGTGGAAGTGCCCGGAAAGTTTATTCCGAGCGTGAACAGCTCCATCACCTCGCGCGCATAATTTTCGTTGACGTTGTCATTTTTTGCCGTCCAAGTATTCGTGTTGCCATTGAGATACAGGAGCATTGCCGGATCGATAGTAATGGCTTGCGCAAAGGTCTTGAAGTTCCCGAGCGCGTTCGTCATGCAGGTGATGAGGTACTGATAGACATACCCGGGAATCAGAACCATTGCAGAACCGGTCACAAAGTGGTTTGTCCACATGAACGTCATTTTCTGGCGGATGGAAAGATTTTCCTGCATCATAAGATCGAACCACCAATTTTCGATCTCCAGAATTTCCATCGCCAGGAGATTCGGTTCGCTGACAGGAATCGTTTGAAGCCAGGGTGCGAGTGCGGGCGGCGAAACGGAAAGAACCGGCAGCGGAACGGTTGTCAAATCCTGGCAGGCAAGCAACTGCGTGACAACGGCGTCCATCGAAATCAGCGCTTGTTGCGCATACTGAAATTGTGCTTCCGACAAGCCGAACATCGTGCGGCGCAAGAGATGCCGCAGTTGCGCATCGCCCCAGGTGCCGGTGTACGGTGTGAGATCGGTCGAGAGCGGCGAGATGAGTTTTCTCGAACCGGAATTATTAGCTTTATTCGCGAGCGCATACCGCATCGCGGCTTTAGAAATAGACGGATCAAGGGCCCCAAATAAGCTCCCCGCGCCTAACGTGCCGCCTAATACACTTGCGCCGGTGCTCTTTAAAATGTTCTTCGTTCCATAAAAGATGTCGTTCTGAAAAAAGCAGTATTTCTAAGACGCTTAAAAGCGCAAAATGGTTTAATCGCAAATTTTATAAGTAGCGGCCTCATTTCCGCAATTGCATTGCATGTGATCCTGAGCGGAGTAATTCTGAGTGGAGTAATTTTCCCACGCATTGCCGAAGATACTGGGAAAATTACGGAGTAGAAGGATCTCCGTTTGTTCAGCGGACCGGTAAACTGCATGAGATTCCTCCACTCCGCATTCATCCGCTCAGCGAATAAATGGTCCGTTCGGAACGACAGACAAAAAGGACGTTTGAATCAAATTGGCCTAAATTCCCTACCTGGCGGGAACATAACCACCCCTCCTTTACCTCTCACGCGCTATGCACGCCATCACCGATTTTTTTCATACTTTTAGCAGCACCGAGGGATTGCAGCAATTAGTGAGCAGCGGCGGAATGATCGCGCTTGCTCTCATAATTTTTGCGGAAAACGGCCTGCTCGTCGGGTTTTTTCTGCCAGGCGATTCGCTGCTCATCACAGCCGGAATCCTCATCGGTGGGCATCGAGTAGATATTGATTTTATCCCGCTGGCGCTTGTGCTATGGGTTTCAGCGGTTGTAGGTGAGGGTGTTGGATATTACATCGGCAAGAAAGCTGGCGATACTTTATACAAGCGGCCCGATTCCCGTCTATTTAAGCAAGCACATCTTGCTCGAACGCACAAATTCTATGAAAAGCACGGCGGAAAAACCATTGTGCTCGCGCGGTTCATTCCTATTATACGAACATTCGTCCCTGTTGTAGCTGGCGCTGCTCGAATGAGCCTGAAGAAATTTATGCTCTTCAATGTGATTGGGGGGTTGCTCTGGACGTGCGGCGTTCTGCTCTTGGGGCTTGTGCTCGGGAGATCGGTGGCAAATATCGGCGATTATCTTTACGCGATCATCGGTATGGTGATCGTTCTTTCGATACTGCCACCAGCGATCGAGTTTTTCAGAAGCCGCGCGCGCCGTCTTGCTGAGGCGCGCGCGGAAGAATAAATTTTCACGTCATTGCGAGGAGTCGTTTCAGAGCGGAGCGATGAAACGACGACGAAGCAATCTCATGCAGTTCACCTAAATTCCGGAGATTGCTTCGTCGCGTTCGACTCCCTCCGGTCGTCGAACGCTCCTCGCAATGACATAGGTGAAAATATTTCTATTTACTGCACCGCCTCGACCTTCTGAGTGCTCTTTACGCCATTGGATTCGACTGTTATGTAATAGGTGCCGGTTCCAGGCAATTTAGAACCAAGCGTGACGGTATGATCGCCCGGCGTCTCTGAATCTTTCGAAAGATCCTGCACAATATTCCCGGACGCATCCGTAACTACGATCTTCACCGGGCCGGATTGCTGTGTGTGATACGATATTGTGGCTGACGATCCTCCAAGATGTACCGGATTCGGATAGACCGGGTCGAGCAGCGAGCCGGTTGTAGCAGCCGGTGACGCAAATTTGTATTTTGCGATGATGTCGATGATCGTTCTGCGATCAGTGACTAATTGATCGAAATTCGGGCGGGAAGTTTTTTCGAGCTGATAGAGCGTAAGCGAATCGTGTGCGGCACGAGCAGCTTTGTATTGCGGACGCAAAGCCTTCAGCGTTTCAACATTACTCTTCGCGTCGGTCACTGCGGCTTCAATGGCTTGCTTGTCCTCGCTGCTCATGCTCAGGTTAGCTTCGATGCCAGAGCGATAGGTGTCATTGTTCAGGAACTTCATTGCTTTGGCGATCCGTGGATGATTCTGCATGAACTGGCTGGACTCAATGTCCATCGAGGACCAATCCTGACTGCCCTCCGCACCGCCGGCCGATACTGAACCAGTATTGACCGCTGTGCCAGTGGTTCCGGACGTGGCAGTAGAGTTAACAACAGTGCCACCAGCCGAAGCGCGCGCCGTAGCAGTGTTTTGCGCCTCTGTCGCGCTTGTTACGATAAAAAGAAGGGTGAAGAGAGAAGCGAAGAACGTATGACGGTGTATCTGCATAATTCACATTGTAAAAAATAAATGAACAGAAACTGGAAGATCAATGCGTCACAATAACACGCCGCACCTCGGAGGAATTTCCCGCCGTAAGCCGTGCAAAATACATTCCGCTTGCAAGGCCATTGGTAACAAGCGGCACATCGTACTGGCCGGGTGCATATCCGCCATCGAAGAGCGTGGAAATGAGCATCCCAGAGGCGTCGTAAAGATCAAGCTCGGCACTGCCGGCATCGAGCGTGGTAAAATGCAAATTCGTCGCTCCGGTAACGGTCTGCTCCACATAGAACGTGAGCGGATCCTGATCGGCGGGGTATATCTCGGCCACGCCTCCGGTGGGGGTGGTAATGAAGGCAACCATTACGAAATTCGGATACCAGAAGAGCGCACTGGAGTCATAATGGATTCCAGACAGATAATATTGACTAAACCCCTTATAGGGCGACGTGAAAACAAAACGAGATCGATCCCGATTTTCATCGATGGGCAGCGAATCTGTGGATGTGACCGAATCGGCCCAGACCACCGCGCGCGTACGGGCGGGATCCGGCGCGAGAATAGTAAGAAAAAAGTCCGTGTCGGAAATGGTACCGCCCATAGAACGAGTATAAGATTCCGTTTCGCCTTTTATGAAATCTGCATCGGTAGAGGTAATAAAATTGTCGGCATAGATCGTGGAATCGCCGGCGAACAAATGGTCGCCGATGACGGTATCGGGAAGCGCCACGACATCCAAATAGGTGTTCAACGGATTCGTCCCGAGGCTATCGATCATTAAATCGATGCTCACACTATCGAGGGTTGAATTCAACGGACATGAAAACCGCTCCGCATAGGCATTGATCGTATCATTATCGGCTGAAACGAACTCGGGAAGGTAATAATAGGAATCTTCCGTAGTGTTCAGATCAAAATAATAAATCGGTGAGCTTGTCTGAGCGAGCGACCGCTCGCTTAATAGCATAACAGCTGAAAAAAGAAAGACAATTGGTAACGTAAATTTCATATTCATTCGATGATTAAGGAGAAGATGATCAAGCAGAAGATGATTAAGCAGAAATGGAGGACGCCATTACGCGTCCCCCATTCTTATGATTTCAATGCGATGTTGTTCCGCTCATTCGACGATGAGGTTCGTCGATTGTACTTCGTTGCCAGCCTGCACCCGCACGATATAGATACCCTGCGAAAGTCGAGAACCCGTAATGGCGATACTATGCCCACCGGCGGTCATCATGGCGTTCGTAACCGTTTCGACGAGCGATCCCGTTTGATCGTATATTCCGACCGTTACGTTCGCATCTGTTTGGAGCGACAGGTTAACGGTTACACTCGATCCGGAGATAAGTGGATTCGGCACAATCGGTTCGATGGATAAATTATTACCGCCGGATGGGTCCGTGATACCTTGTTTACCCGGTTTCAGCGAATCGATCGGCCCAAGTCCGCCACCGCCAACAGGGTTTGGCCCCAAAAGGATTTGTCCACCAGGAAGCGGGTTAGGAGTTAGTATTCCACCTCCACCGCCCGTCGTATCCTTACCACCTCCCTGCGTAATGGTCGTGTCAGGCGTGCCTCCGCCACCCGTAGTGATGGTCGTATCGGGTCCATTGCCGCCGCCGGTTGTGATAGTAGTATCTTTACCTCCACCACCCGTTGTAATGGTCGTATCCTTACCTCCGCCACCCGTTGTGATCGTCGTATCCGGCCCATTCCCGCCACCAGTCTTGATGGTCGTGTCTGGCCCGCCGCCTGATGGACCGCCGCCACCAGTCGTGTCCGGTGGACGAATCCCTGTATCCTGACCGCGATGGGCATTGATAATGCTATCGAGCCTATGAAGGAATATCGAGTCAAGGCTTGGGCCACCGCCGGGGCGACCGCCGGTCGTGTCCGGTGGACGAATGCCTGTATCCTGACCGCGACGCGCATTTATGATGCTATCGAGGCGTGCGCGAATAAGCGAGTCTAAGCCTGGACCGCCGCCGCCAGGGCCACCACCGCCAGGGCCGCCTCCAGTTGTGTCCGGTGGACGAATGCCTGTATCCTGACCGCGACGCGCGTTGATAATGCTATCGAGCCTATGACGGAATATCGAGTCAAGGCCAGGGCCACCACCGCCGGGGCCACCGCCAACCGTATCCGGTGGACGAATTCCTGTATCCTGACCGCGACGCGCGTTGATAATGCTATCGAGACGTGCGCGAATAAGTGAGTCTAAACCGGGTCCGCCGCCGCCGGGGCCACCACCATTTGGACCGCCGCCGCCAACCGTATCCGGTGGACGAATGCCTGTATCCTGACCGCGACGCGCGTTGATAATGCTGTCGAGCCGAGCACGAATAAGTGAGTCTAAACCGGGTCCGCCGCCGCCGGGGCCACCACCATTTGGACCGCCGCCGGCAACCGTATCCGGTGGACGAATACCGGTATCCTGACCACGACGCGCATTGATGATGCTATCGAGGCGCGCACGAATAGCAGAATCGAGGCCTGGGCCACCGCCGCCCGGACCGCCGCCATTTGGTCCGCCGCCGTTGCCTGTATCTGGCGGGGGCGGATGAATATTGGTGTCCGGTGTATGGATGCCGGTATCCTGCGCTCGGCGAGCAGCGATAATGCTGTCGAGCCGATGTAGGAGGGCCGTGTCGCCGCGATGAAAATTCGAGTCCGGACCGCCGCCGGGCTGGGCCAGGCTGACCGAAGGCCTGACCGAAAAGAGAAGCATGACTATTAAAAGTCGAAGCGTGATTTTCATAATGCCGTATTATCTAATTTTTTCGATTGTTCCTTATTCCCAAAAACGATATTCCTGGACCAAGGGATTCTATGTTTATACTTGCTATTTTAAAGAACATTGGATGAGATGCTTGACTTTGGGTTTAATCCCATAAAAGTTAATTCTCTCTGATTTTGAAAGGCAATCGCTAACCCGCGACATCCCCTCAGAGACTTTAACTCCGATAAGCAAGAGATATAACGAAAAGTAAGAGATAGAACGAATTATTTTTCCGAATTTACGTGTTTAGGGGGCCGCATGTAAATTTTTCCTCTCTTAAAGAAAATGGCACAGGAAGTACTTAACCCCGTCACATCTGCATCATCCACCGCTTCCAACGGAAGCACCAAAGCAGCGCCTGCTAAAGCAGGACTCGAAGACGTCGTCGCAGGAACCAGCGATATTTGCTTTCTCGATGGCAAGCGTGGCATTCTCGCGTATCGCGGTTACGACATCCACGATCTTGTAAAAGGCACGTTCGAAGAAACGGCGTATCTACTTCTTTATGGCAAACTGCCGAACGCTTCGGAACTTGCGGAGTTCAGCGGCAAACTCGTTGCCAGCCGTAATGTACCGGCGCAGGTCAAGCAACGCTTATCGGAATTCCCTCGCAGTATTCACCCGATGGCTGCGCTCCGTACGCTCGTCAGCGAAGCTGGGCTTTACGATGCACAGGCCGAAGATATGTCGAAGGAAGCAAATCTCGAAAAAGGCATTCGTTTGATCGGGATGATGCCGCTCCTCGTTGCATATTTCGATGCGGCACGCAACGGACGCGCCTTCGTGGAACCAAAAGCTTCGCTCGGACATGCCGCGAATTATCTCTATATGCTGCTCGGTAAAGAGCAAGATGCCGACATCGTAAAAATGTTCGACTCCGCGCTTACGCTTCACGCCGATCACGAATTTAATGCATCCACCTTCACCGCGCGATGTATTGCGGCTACGCTCTCCGATATGTATTCAGCGGTAACCGGCGGGATTGGCGCGCTTAAAGGACCGCTGCACGGCGGCGCCAACGAGCAGGTCATGAAGATGCTGCTCAAGATCGGAGACCCTGCCAAGACCAAAGAGTGGATCACGGACGCGCTTGCCCGCAAAGATAAGATCATGGGATTCGGTCACCGTGTCTATCGCACCGAAGATCCGCGTGCCACGCATCTGCGTAAATTCTCCGAAGCGATGGGCACGAAAACCGGAGAAATGCAATGGTTCCAGATGTCGAAGGTCATCGAAGCCTTCATGCTTCAGGAACGAAAAATTTATTCCAACGTCGATTTTTATTCGGCAAGCACATATTACCTCATGGGGATTCCGCTCGATCTCTACACGCCGATCTTCGCGATCAGCCGCGTATCCGGATGGGTGGCGCATATCTTAGAGCAATACGCGCACAACCGCATCATCCGCCCCATGGCCGAATACACCGGCCCGGTGGATCAGGCGTGGCTACCTGTTGGAGAGCGGGTGTAAATAAGCGGTGTACCGCAAGCTTTAGCCCGCAGATTACTTGCTTTATTATCAGCGGGCTGAAGCCATCTCTCACTGTCCCACCATCGCAACTGAAGCGCTGCCGGAGGGTTGCCTGCGGAGCATGAGGAAACTCTTGAAATCCTCTGCATCGCGCGTAAAGCCGGGGAAGGTTGCCAGCGGCTTATCGTCTGGAGAGACGATCACATAATAGGGCAGGGCGATCGTATTGAACCGGTTCTCTTCTATATCGCGATTCGTATCGTTCAGAGGCGTGCCGTTGTCGGTATAAAGCCGCGCGAGGACGAATTTCTGCAAGATCTGATTTACATCGGCCCGTTTAAACACCGTTGCTTCCATCGCACGGCAATTCGTGCAAGTATATCCGGTAAAATCAATGAAGATATTTTTACCTGTTCGCTTCGCTTCGGCAAGAGCGGCAGAATACGAGGGTATCCATTGTTGAGGAGCTGGCGGTGATGGCGTAAAGTTTATGGTCGGTGCAACCGAAGCTGATTGCCCTGCATCTCCGCTTTCCATGGGTGGAAGAAACCCATCAATCTGGCCTAATGGGTGCCCATTGAATCCTGTGTATAAATAGATCCCGCCAGACAGAAAGAGCACGGCGATCAGCACGCGAATCGCGCCGATCTGCTCGACCGGTGTATCGTGCGAAAGCTGGAAGCGTCCGAGCAGATAGACCGTTGTAATGATTGCAATGGCAACCCACATGGCAAGTACCAGATCGCGCGAGAAAAAATGCCACGACCAGATCAGATCGACATTCGAGAAAAATTTCAGCGCAGCCGCAATTTCCAAAAAGCCCATTACCACCTTGACATTATTCATCCAGGTTCCGGAGCGCGGCAATGATTTCATCGCATTCGGAAAGAGCGCCAGCAAAAAGAACGGAGCCGCGAAAATACTGGCAAACACGACCATGCCCAGCAGCGGCACGAACCAGGATCCACGCGAAAACGCCACCATCAGCGTTCCCACGAACGGCACGGTGCAGGTGAAACTTGTGAGCGAAAAAACAAAGCCCATCAGCACCACCGAGAACGTCCGGTTCTTCGATTTCTGCGCCGTCATGTTGAGCTTCGAAAGCACGGAAGAGGGAACTCCGATCTCGAACAAACCGAACAAATTCAGGGCGAATGCAATAAAGATCGCGGCGATCACAAGATTGGCCCACGGGTTCGCAGCGAATTGATTGATGCCCGCCGGCCCCGCAATGAGCGAAAGCATGAAGCCAAGCAGCACGAACGTTACGACGATCCCGCCTGCATAAAGAAACGCATCTTTCGCAGCTTCTTTTTTCGAGCCGGCATTGCGCTTCGTAAAGAAACTGACCGTGATGGGAACCATCGGGAATACGCACGGAGTAAGCAGCGCCAAAAGCCCGAAGCCTGCTGCGGCGAGCATAAATTGCCAAAGCGAACTTTCCGCGATCTTGGCGACATCCCCGCTTGCAACGGCCGCCGGCGCTGTCACGCCCGATGGCGGCTGGCTTTGCGCGCCGCCCGCCGTCATGCGCATACTGGCAGTTGAATCTTTCTTTAGCGCTAATCCACCCATGGAATCGCCAAGCGCGGACGGTGTGCTGGTGGTATCCGGAGTGCCGTATGCGATTTTTAGCTGTAGGGGTTTTTCATCGAGAACCGTCATAGGAACCTCGAACCAGCGCGGAGGTTGACAGCTATTTGTATCGCAAGTTTGGAACTGAACGTAGAAGTGAAAAGGGATGAGCTTTGACGAGTTTTTCTTTACTTTAATCGTGGCAATAACGTCGAACGGCGAGAAGTGCGCCTTCACGACAGACATAAAACTTGAGTCATACCAGGTCTTTAGTTTTCCCGTCTCACTCAAATTTACTACTTGGAAATACTCGGATAAAGAATCTGGGAATTGTATTGTGAGAGGCGTTAACCCACCTTCAGGTGATAATTGCGAACTATAAACATGCCAATAGTTAGGAAACTGAACGTGCATCCTAACTTTAAATTCTTTGCCGGCAGTGGGAACTTGGTTCGGCTCCAGGCTGAGCTTGAAGATTGTCGAATCACGACTTATTTTCTTTTCTAACCGCGGATCCTTTGCATAGCCCACCACCACTGCTCCGAAAAGCAGCATCACGCATAACACGATATGTCTGGTGCGGATGGTCATTCTGGTTTGTAGAGGCTTGCTAATTCGAGATTAGTCCGTTTCATAACACCGGCGATGTGCAGTTTGATTGGCGGCTGGCCGAGGAAAGTCATAGGTACTTCGAAGGTGCGTGGCGGCATGCACATCGTTTCGTTGCAGGTCTGGAAATGCAGCAGGAGATAGAACGCCGAATCCGGATTCGGTTTTTTCTTCACTTTGATGGTAGCGATCACATCGTAAGGCGTGAAATGCGCCATGGTTACAGCATCGAAATTGGAATCGTATGCTGTTTTGATGTCTCCGGTCTCTTCTAATTTTTCAATATCGAAATAATCTGCGAGTTCCGGTGGCACGGTCAGCGTCAGTGGCACCAACCCGCCGTCAGTGGACATTTTTGAGCTATACACATGCCAGTCCCGTCCGGGCGATACATGGATCGTAACCTGAAACGTCTTGCCCACTTTGGGATGCTGATTCGGGTCGAGCGTCATGGTGAAAACCGTCGAATCTCCACCTAATTTGTGCTCGACTCTCGGTCCATTCGCACGAAGGCTGCCCGCCTGCACGGCGAAGATAAAAAGTACGGCAGCAAAAATGAATTTCATGGCGCGAATAACGAGGCTAATTCTCCCATAATATAAACTTCAAGGAGAATCTACCCGTTCCACGCTGGAGGCTCAATGGAACATCTCTTTGATCATCCCCCAGGTGCGGCGGACACCGCTGGATGGCGTTGTAACGCTCACCGTCTGCGAATAACTGAGGTCCCCGTTCGCCAGATCGATCTCTAACCGGTATTTGTACGCACTCGAAAGCGTCTGGGCGTTGCCATTTTGTCCGGCTAGCGGCGCAGAGCTTACATGGGAGTCGAGGAACTTATAGTAAGAATAATTACCCGTGGGCTGAACGGTCCCCACATCCTGAAAATCGGTTGTGCTCGCTATGGGTGCGCGCTGGACGGTATAGCGGCTGATACCCGTCTCGATCTCCGATTGCCAGCTAAGGGTGATGCCATCCGTGCCCGGCTGAGCGGTGAATGAATCTATTCCCCCGGCGAAATCGAAACCGAGCGCTACAAAAAAAGCTAAAATACCAGCAGAAATCAGTAATTGCTTCATAGAGGCAGCACAAAAATACGACTATTAGAGTAGTGAACCTCAATTTTTAGAAAATCGACCCCGCAATAGACATCATGAGTACAGCGTTTCCAGAGAAATCGTGCCAGCCTCGTTCAGGAATCATTTGGGTATGTACGATGTGGTCCACTGGATCGTTGTGCCGTTATTGTAATACGCCATAATGCCGAGCGCCGGAATAAAGCTATAACCATATTGGAGGCTGCTCACTCCCACGCCCAGGCCCAAATAGAAAACATTAACCGTCACGCTGTCGGTCTGATACGTCTGATTATTCAGCACGAATGGCTTGCCCGCGCCATTATACATCGTCACCACCGAATCGCGGAAAATGGTGCCGGCATCGTCTTGATTAAACGTATCGATGACCGTCAGCGTGCGTGGTAAACGGCAGCACTTCATAGATACCAGATGCTCCCCACGATGACCCTTCAAGCGCAACATCGCCATCGGTCAGGAAAGATTCGTAATACACGTTGTTTCCCGAATTCGAACTCAGTGTTACCGATATTTCTACCGATGTAGAACCGTGGTGCGCCGTATCGGCGAACCCGCTCGAGATCGCGACAACGGTATCGAACGTCGTGTTCGAATTATTATCGGACGTTGTGAACGTGCTTCCATCCGGCGGAACGGTTGGAGGCGGAATGTTCACGGAAGTCGAGTTGCTCGAACAACCCCACGAACCGGCGAACATGGAAAAAACAAAGAAGATAGAAAGCATGCGAAGATTTTTCATAATGGCAAATAATAATGAAAAGGGCAGACCCCTAAAACCCTGACATGGAAGGATAGTTTCGCTACGTCTATTTTCTCCAAGAAATAGGTGCCGTTTTTCTTTCTTGTGAGTTCCCGATTGCTCTCTTCCCACCCTCAATTCCAAGCTAATTTCGCACATTTGTTCCAACAAGTATTCATAATGCCACTTCCTAAAGAACTCGTTCATAATGAAAGCTATCCCTCGGCTCCCTTTCATCCTTCATCCATCTCCGAAGAGGCGGATTCATCTTTCACCAAGAATAGGTGCTCATTAGTGTACTTCCAAAGATAACACATTCAAAACCCAAATGCAAGCGATTCCTGAAAATAATCGAAAATAATTGCTCGTGTAGTCACCTGGAGTATACTCCAGGTGACTCACGAGCACGATAATTTCAAGTTCAAATGATCCCATCCTATCTTAATCCTGATAATCCTGTGAATTCTGGTTCAATGCTCCACCACCACGCTCCGCGACTGCACATACCCACCTGCCGACACCCGAATTAAATATATCCCCGATGGCACGTTTGTTACATTGATAACTACTCCCCCTCCTATGGAGCGGAGCGGAATAGGAGGGGGCTGGGGGGTGGTCGGCGGCACAAGCACAATCCGCCCCAGCGCATCATACATCTCACAATGAACCGCGTGGATGCTGCCGACCCCGGCAGCATCATCTCCCCCACCAATGCTGCCGGGGGCGGCAGCATCCACGCAGATGGTTATCTCATTCTGCGCCGGATTCGGCTGAATTCCCGTAATCACAAACGGCAGCGTCCCCAGCATCCCATCCTGAATCAGCGGTTCCCCACAGCTATACAGATAGGTAAACGATGCTCCCGAATCCACAATGCTCGCGATACAATTATCCTCAAGCGAGAGCGCGTTCGTGAACGTCACATTCGAGAGCGAGAGCGCCGTGGAAGATGAATCCGTGAGATACGCTTGGAACGAAATACTCCCGATGGTATCCGCGTAGGTCAGGCTTCCCGCCTGACTTCCTGCTGAAAACTGTAACGTTTGCAACTCCGGTGTGCCACTGGTTCCCGTCATCGTGACGCCATTCGCACTTACATAACTCAACAGATCGTCGTTATGGGTAATATCGAAGTTGAGGCCGGAGATCGCGCCGGATGGAACTGTGCCTTCCAGAATGACATAGCATCTAACAACCGAGCCAGCCGTTGCCGTATCCGATGGCGAAAGATCGAGCACTAATCGCGCGGGTGGGATTATGCTCGCTGTGAGTGGAATCGTTACCGTACTGTTACCCTGATTCGCATTGCTGAAAAATTCCAATGTGCCTGTCATGCCCGCCGAATCTGCTGCAAGCGAAACTTGCACGGTCGCAGAAGAATCCGGTGGAAGTATTATAGGATAATTGGCATCCGTTGCATACGACCCATTCGTCACATTGCTGCTATCAACCGTTAATGTATCGCAGCCCGTGTTGCGTAGCACAATGGTCGTGTCCCGCGACTGGCATGCATACAATGCGCCGAAATCGCGCGGTGTGCTATCGGCAGAAAGAATGCTGGTGCCCGGTAAACCAAGTCCCGCAAGCGTGATGGTAGTATCGTGGCCCGGATCGTTTTGGATATTGCGGGAATGAAATGTCAGCGCAGCCGATTGCGCGCCTTTCACGCGTGGTGCGAACGCAAATTGAAAAACGCGAGACCCTCCGGGAAGTAAAAGCGAATCGCCTGAGGGAGAAACAAGCGAGAATGTCGTATCTCCCGTAAAATTGATGTTCGAGATCACCAGCGTATCGCAACCCGTGTTCGAGATGGTATCGGTTATTGTCGTATCGCCCGCGCAGAAGGAAAAGCTCCCAGCTTGTAGCGCCGTGCTGGCAAGCGAGAGCAGACCAAGCCCCTGGACACCCTGACCGGACAAACTAACAGCAGGATTTTCCGTCAATCCCATGGAAACGACATTCAAACTAACCTGTCCCGTAAACGCACCCGAATCAGGAGGAACGAAATGATATTCCAGCGTCACCGAATCGCCGGGAGCTACGATGATGGGCAGCGTATCGTTCGGGCCAGTAAAGCCGGAACCTGTAAGCGTTAGGCTCGTAATCGTATCCGGCGCGCAGCCCGGGTTGGTGAAGGTGATGGATGTATCTACTGCCTCAATGCCTTCGCAGAGCGTGACCGTCCGGAAGGCAAGGGATGATTTCAAAGGTATTAGGTTGGGTGGAACAGGCGTGGCAGTTGCTGTAACTGTGATAATGGTATCTAATGTAGCAGTCTGCCCGGGCACACTCGCATGGATGCGAACGGAATCAATAAATGTGCCGGGATGCAGATTGGGTTTGAATCCAATATTAAATGAACTGCTGGACTGCCCGGTAAGGATCACGGGAAATGACGGCAATGAATCGAGTGAAAAAATCGTGGTGTCTCCTTCAATACTATCAATAGAAAGATTCACAAAGCAGGAGTTATACGCAAGCGTCACCGAAGTCTTCGATTCCTCACAGGCTGAAACTATGGGAATCGTTCCAACGGTAATTGTCGGCGTATCAATTCTATTGAAAAAGCCGTCTCCGCCATCAGTGGTTTTCCAAATCGTTTCCAACACCGAAGTATCTGGAAACCCATATAGAGACCCATCGTTCTCTGCGGCGTAAACTACCGCGCCGGATTCTGAAACCGATAGCGTCCGACTGTCACAGGTGTGTATCGGCCCACCAACATTTTGCCAAGTTTCGCCCATATCCGTCGAGCGAAGAAGACCTGAATCAGGTGCAGCCTGTGTCTGCTCGACATATATTGTACAGCCCTCACCATCGACATCGCCTATTGCTGGTAATTCTGATTGAAAAATATAAGGCGCTGACCACGATGCGCCGCCGTCTGTAGATAGTTGGATATTACTCAGTGCTGGGTAATTTGTGGGAAATGTTGAAATTGTAGTCCATTCTGCTGCTCGTACTACGATGTCGGTACCTTTTACGGCATAAAGTGACCAGCTTTCAAAAGTGGTGTCACCAGTTTCGGCATTTGTCCATGTTTTGCCTTCATTGCTACTTCTCATAGTCAAATCCACATGGTGAGAATAAACAATAGTACTTCCGTTGGACGTAATTGATACTCCTCCGTTAACTCCAGGAAGTTCCCGAAAAGTCCGAGAATTGACGTTAAAGATCACAATGCTGTCACTTATTGTCCCCGGTTTGCCAATGTTTACCAAGAACACAAAGGAATCGGAAATGCATAACGATTGAAATGACATTCCGATTGGCGATATTCGATTCCAATCCATACCACTATCGGTTGTTTCATAAAGACCTCCTTCGTAGCCCGATGTACTATCTGCAACATAGCCCACTAAATATCCATGCGATGGAGAAACGAATCGCATTTGAAGCAGGACAGCATAGCTTTGATTGGCTATCTCTCCAATGTTCACCGGGCTCCAAGTGATTCCCCCATCGAGTGTCCGATATACTCCAGCAGGATCTACTTGTCCATCAAATTGAACGCCCTTTTGCCTGTTGATGTATTGCGCAACTGGCCCACCTGCACTTGTTAAACCCGGCGTATAAATAAAACCATAATCACGATTTAGAAAGTATGGGGTCACAATATGCACTCCGGGAGGAACCGTAACCTGCTGCCAATGCTGGGCAAAAACTCTCGGAGAATTGAAAACAACAACAGCGAAAGCCGCAATTACGGCGGAAAATCGAAGCACACGAAAAAGAAGCGGACGCATGGTGTTTTCACCATTGCAAAAACGGCAATCCGGGGAAAAGTTCGTCTCATTCCCCGAAACAAAGGAGCGTTTCTTCCGAATCTATTGTGTACTACCCCAATGAACCAACCGAGCAACCCAAACCCAAACGCGCACCACCGGGTCGGAACAAAATAGCCATGAAATGGTTATGAAATAGCATGCAAGCAACTTCCATTAAGCAAGAGGCAAAACGGTTGATCGATGCGCTGCCGGAGAACTCCACCTGGAGCGATCTGATGTACGAGATCTATGTGCGGCGAGAAATTGAAGCCGGCGTTGCCGACCTCAATGCCGGGCGATATAAATCCCATGAAGACGTGAAGCAACTCTTCGCCGTCCGTACATGAAGATCGTTTGGTCTGACCGCTCCATCGATCGGCTCCGCGCCATTCACGATTTTATTGCCGAAGAATCTATTTCCGGTGCTGCCAGTGTCATTAAACAAATTTTTGATGCTGTAGAGCAGTTACGAATGTTTCCCAACTCTGGAAGAATAGTCCCCGAATACGAGTTGGTTGAAGTACGAGAAATTCTCTCAAAACCGTATCGGATTCTTTATCGCATATCGGATGACCGCGTTGAGATCGTCAATGTATTGCATTCGCGACAATTGCTTTAGTTGGGGCGGTCGGGCTGGCTCCATCGCCTACGATGGAAGAAGCATCGTGGGCGATGCGTCCGACCTGCGCGAAACAAAAGAGCGTTTCTTCCGAATCTATTGTGTACTACCCCAATGAACCAACCGAGCAACCCAAACCCGAACGCGCACCACCGGTGGTGGAAGACTTCTGTGCATCTGTGGGACTATATCGTCCATGAGGCGGTGGTGCCGTTCATCATGGCGCTTTCGGTTATCATGTTCGTGTTCCTGCTGCAATTTCTGATGCGTTTTATCGACCGCATCGTGGGGCGCGGGCTTAGCTTGTGGACGATCATCCAACTGATTGTATTCAATCTTGCATGGATGGTCGTGCTTGCGGTTCCGATGGCCGTGCTTGTCGCAGGCGTGATGGCCTTTGGCTCGATGGCTGCGGCCAACGAACTTACCGCGATGAAAGCCGCCGGAGTCAGCCTCGGCCGTATGATGTTCCCGGTGCTGGTGCTTGCTACGCTCGTCGCGGTGTTCGATCTGCAGTTCAACAACATTATCCTTCCCGACGCCAATCACCGTGCCAAAGATCTGATGACGGATATTAACCGCAAAAAACCATCCCTCATCGTGCAGGCGGGAACGTTTACTACGGGCGATGAAATTCCCGGCTATTCTATTCTCTCGCGCAAGGTCGATCCCAAAACGAACGACCTCGCGGATGTTACGATCTACGATCACGCTGACCCTGCCGAATCCCGCGTATTGACGGCCAGGACGGGGCATCTCTCGTTCACGCCGGATTTCCGGAATATCGTGCTCACGCTTTACGATGGCGAAATGCACGAAGTGTTCGCCTCGCAGCCCACGGAATACCGGCGCGGCCATTTCGGGACGTATATCGTTAAAGTTCCGACCAGCGGCTACGATTTCATGCACGAAGGCGAATCGGAACGCAGCGGGCGGGAACTATCGGCAACCGATCTCATGAAGAAAGTCCATTCCGACGAGGGATTGCAGGCGCGAGAGATGGGGAATTGGAAAAACCATTTGCTCGCGTTTGCGAATGCGATGACCTCGCCGCTTCCTCCGAAACCGCCGCCGGAGCACTCGATGCCAACGCTCACAACGAAGATGCGCGATCTCTTCTCGCCGCATCAGCTTACCATGCAAAACGATTTTTCCAATCTCCGCGAAACGCAGGAAGATATGGATAACTATCTCGTCGAAACGCACAAAAAATACGCAATACCGGCTTCGTGCATTATCTTCGCGCTGATCGGAGTTCCGCTCGGAGCATTAGCCAAGCGCAGCGGCGTCGGTGCGGGAACCGGACTATCCATCGGCTTTTTCGTGCTCTACTGGGTGTTCCTCATCGGCGGCGAAAAGCTGGCCGACCGCGCGGTCATCACGCCGTTCTGGGGTATGTGGGGCGGGAATCTTATTTTGCTCGCGGTTGGCATTGCGCTTACGTGGCGCGCCGCATCGGAGCACCCGTTAAAGCTCTCGAAACGAATGAAGTTCTGGCAAAGCAATAGCGGAACCCTCGGGCGTTTGGCTATGAAAATGAGCCAAAAGGAACCCTGACGATTATTGAATGTTGAAGCCACAAAACCAATAGTGCCTGCCATCTTCCATTCTACCGACACACCAACAAACGAAAACCGCTTCGCCGCGCGCCTTCGAACGGCGCAGGCTCGCCCGATTTTAACGGATGGGTCGATGGCGGCAACCCTCCACGCAGCGGGCCTGACCAATTCGCTCATCGAGCATTATAATCTCACGCAGCCGGTCGCTGTCGAGCACGCGCACCGCCGCTTTGCCGAAGCCGGCGCGGAGCTACTCATGACGAACACCGAGCACGCGAACCCGCTCACGCTGGCAAAGTATCTTATTGCTGACAAAACGTTTGAGATCAACCGCAAAGGCGTTTGGCTGGCTCGCGCAGTAGCGAACGATCACGGAGTACTGGTTGCGGCTGCCGTTGGACCGATCGGGAAATTCCTAACGCCGATCGGCTCTCTTAAACATGAGGACGTTCGCCGCGCTTTTCGTGAACAGATCCTTGCGCTTGTGGATGGCGAGCCAGACGCGATCATCCTCAAAAGTTTTATCGAACTTAGGGAACTTGAAATTGCGATCGAAGAGGCTCTCTCCGTTGCTCCCGGTCTTCCGATCCTCGCACAGAAAACCTTCCCAGAAGATGGCGCGCTGCTCGCAACGGATTTCGCGCGAAAGATCGCGGAGCGGCTGCACGCGTATGGCGTAACGGTGATCGGAACGAATGGGACGGTTGGGCCGAATAGAATGCTCAGTATCATTCAGGCATTTGCCATTCCAGGCATTCCGATCAGCGCGCAGCCGGATATTGGCATTCCCACGCTCGTCGATGGCCGCCCGATCTATCACGCAACGCCGGAATATCTGGGATTGGGAGCTAAACAGCTCGTGGAGGCCGGAGTCTCCATCATAGGCGCATCCGGCGGCGCGCTCCCGGAGCATATCCGCGCCATTCGCGATGCCATTAATGGCATATCTGTGGGAGAGATCAAATTCCAGAAGATCGCGGTCAAGTCCGAAGTACACAATGGAACAGCGGACGAACAAAAGTTTTCGCAATTCAAGCGTAATCTTGGCAGAAAATTCCTTTCTACCGTCGAATTGGATGTTCCGCGCGGGCTTGATATGTCAAGCGTACTGGAAGGCGCCTCGTATCTCGCAAGCGCTGGCATCGATGCGGTAAATATCACGGATGGCGCCCGCGCGCGTTTGCGGATGAGCCCGATCACACTCGGACATCTCGTACAATCGAAATGTGGCATCGAAGCCATGACGCATCTTGCGTGTCGGGATCGTAATATGGTTGGCCTGCAATCCGAATTGCTGGGAGCGGATGCACTCGGAGTGCGCAATATCCTGTGCGTGACCGGCGACCCCGCGCAGATAGGGGATTATCCATACGCGACGAGCGTCTATGACATCGATTCCATCGGACTTATCCGCGCAGTGAAATCCATGAACAATGGGTGCGATCTGGCGGGCAATCCTATTTCCGGCGGAGGAATTAATTGCACGCATTTCCTTATCGCGTGTGGCTGCAATCCTATTGCCGACGATATGGACCGCGAAGCATCGCGCCTCGAACGTAAGATCGAAGAAGGCTGCGAGGTGATCTTTACGCAGCCGCTCTTCGAAATGAATGCGCTCGAAAAATTCCTTCAGATCATTAAGCCATTTCAAGGCAGCGCCAGGATCATGCTTGGTATCCTACCTTTACGCAGCAAGCGCCACGCAGAATTTCTGCATTATGAAGTTCCCGGAATGTCCATCCCGAATTGGATACATGAACGTATCAGCAAACGATCGACCGTTGAAGCACAAAGCGCGGAAGGTGTTGCTATTTGTGTGGAATTTTTGAAAGACGCAAAAGCGATGGTCGATGGCGTGTATCTCATGCCGCCATTCAAAAAGTACGAAATGGCCGTCGATATATTGGAGAAGATTTCATAGGTGATGCAAAACGCTCTTCCACGAATTGGGATCGTACTTGTAAACTGGAATAGTTACGGGGATACTTCTACGTGTCTGCGGTCGCTGGCGAAGATCACCTATCCGAACATAGAGATCATCGTTGTCGATAATGGCTCGAAAGATGATTCAGCTGCAAGACTTCGCACGGAATTCCCCAACGTCACTTATATTCTATCGAAAGAAAACACCGGCTTTACAGGCGGCAATAATCTTGGGATCGATCATGCGCTCGAAACCGGATGCGATCATGTGTTGCTCCTCAATAACGACACCATCGTGCTTCCAGGATTTTTGGAGCCGCTCGTGGAGCGATTGGGATCGAATCCTAAGATCGCCGCAGTGAGCGGTAAAATCTATTACGCTCCGCAAACACGCGGCGGTGAGGACAAAATAATATGGTACGCAGGCTGCTACCGCAAGTGGCACATGGGATATCATCATTATGGCGTGGAAGAAAAAGATACAGGGCAATTCGAGACACCGCGCGAAATTCCTTATGCTTCCGGTTGCCTCATGCTGCTGCGCGGCAACGTCATCCGTGAGATCGGAACGCTCTCATCCGAATATTTTATCTACTGGGAAGAAGCCGATTGGTGCCACCGTGCGCGCGACGCGGGGTATATCTGCATGTATGAGCCTAAGAGCGTGATCTATCACAATTTCACAAGCGCAGCACTCGGATACGAGACGCCGTTCCACATGTACATGCAATACCGGAATTGTTTTATCTATGCGAAAAAACATTATCACGGTTTCGAGGCATTTCGCTTTTGGACGCTTTACCCGATCTATATGTTATATCGCTTTTTCTTCGATATTCGTGCGAAAAACCCGAAAGCAGCGAAAGCGATCTTTTGGGGTATCCGCGATTATTTTCGCGGCTACCGCGGTAAGCAAGGTTTAGTAGAACGCGGATTTATTAAAGCTTAACACTACATGCCCACATCACTTGTGACCGGCGCGGCCGGATTTATTGGTTCCCATCTCGTCGATGCCCTGATCGAGCGCGGCCATGAGGTTGTCGCGCTGGATGATCTTTCCGGCGGATTTGCCGACAACGTAAATGCGCGTGCGAAATTCGTTCAGGCAAGCTGCGTGGATCATGAACGACTCGCGCGGTTATTCAACGAACATGCATTCGATTACGTGTTTCACCTCGCAGCGTATGCAGCGGAGGGACTTTCGCATTTCATCAAGCGGTTCAATTACACGAATAATGTGATCGGCTCGATGAATCTCATCAATGAATCGGTGAATCACAATGTGAAACGTTTTATTTTCACAAGTTCCATTGCGGTGTATGGCAAAAACCAACTGCCCATGCGCGAAGACCTCACGCCCGCTCCGGAAGACTCTTATGGCATCGCAAAATATGCAGTTGAGCTTGACCTAAAAGCTTCCCACGAAATGTTCGGTTTGGATTACGTGATCTTTCGACCACATAATGTCTATGGCGAGCGTCAGAATACCGGCGATAAATACCGGAACGTTATCGGTATTTTTATGAATCAAACGCTTGCCGGGGAACCCTACACTATTTTCGGGGATGGCAAGCAAAAGCGTGCTTTTTCCTACATCGGTGACGTTGCCCCGATCCTTGCTGAAAGCGCAACGCTCGAAGGCGCGCGCAATGAAATTTTTAACGTAGGCGCAGATTCCGTTTATACCGTGAATCAACTAGCTGGTGCAGTGATGAACGCAATGGGAACCCGCACAGAAATTCGTCATTTACCAGCCCGTAATGAAGTTGTGGATGCCTGGAGCGATCACACGAAAGTCCAGCGTGTGTTCGGCAAACAGCCCGAGACGCCACTTTCCGAGGGCCTTCGCCGTATGGCCGAATGGGTGCGAGCAAATGGGCCCAGAAAATCAAAACCGTTCGAAGGAATTGAGATAGAAAAAAATCTACCTGCATCGTGGGCGGTGCGTTCAAGCTGAAAACATTCGGCGCGTTATTGGCGCGAATATCTATCGAGAAAAAATAAGGGATATGCAAAGAGGCGTATCCCTCCAGAACTGTCCTCGCTTCGTTTATTGTGCTGACTTTCTCATTGCGCCGTGGTGTTCCTGATGAGCAGGCGCTGCTTTCATCGCCGGTGCAGCAGCAGCCTTCGTTGTATCGGCGGGAGCCGCAGCGCTTGCTACCGCAAGTTGCTGAACTCGCTGCTGTAGGCTTGCGTGGGCATCCTGGAAGCTTTTCCACTTGTCGCTGAGATCGGTAAAACTCGTTCCCAAACGATCGTCGGCATTCTTCAGGCTATCCTCTTGCTCCGGCGAGGCACTCATATACATTTTTGTGCTGTCAAGCAGCGCGCTGAGAGCGGTCATGTCTGCCTCGTGCTTTGTAAAATCGGCTTTGATCATAGCGATCATTGCGGTATCCGCGCCGGGCTTTGCTGCGGCAGTCGTCAGCGTTGCCGACCATTGATCGTGATCGGCGTGCATGGTGGTCATGCTCTGATTGATCTGATCGATGAGGGTTTGCGCCGAGGCTTTCTTCGTCGAATAATCGGTTCCAAGCTGCTCGTCTTTCTTACTGCACGATGCAAGTCCGAAACTAAAGGTCACGAGAATCGCAAGAATGGATAATGTTCGTAAAGAGATCATATTCATGTTTTGTGTAAAATGTTGTGAATGGTCAGTGAAAAATGTAGTTTTGGTGCCGCCTAAACAAATTCTAAGCTGAAAAAAGTGCTATTGCAGCCGTTTTTGTGCTAATTCATAAACCCGCTCCACTTGTTCCTCAATAGTGAGATTCGTCGTATCGAGTTCAACGGCATCCGCTGCTTTTCGAAGCGGCGAAATGGTACGTTCCCTATCGCGTTTATCACGTTCTTCGATCTGCTGGCGTAGTTCTTCGAGCGGAATATTCGTACCCATCCGTTCAAATTCAAGATCGCGGCGTTCAGCGCGAATACCGGCATCCGCAACCAAAAAAATCTTTAGCTCTGCATCCGGAAAAACGACGGTTCCAATATCGCGGCCTTCAAGCACCACGCCGCCATCCGCGCCAAGTTCCCGCTGTTTTTCCACCATTTTTGCTCGTACATCGGCAAGGGTGGAGAGTTCGCTGGCAAGCAGAGCAATATCCGGCTCCAGGATCTCGTGCGAAACATCGATGCCATTTAGCAGGACATTTCCGTTGGCATCGAATCCGATTTCTGTCTCACCAAGCAACGCATGAACCCGCGCGGGATCGTGCCCATGATGATCGCGCCGGCGCACCATCAGCGCAAACGCGCGGTACATTGCGCCCGTATTGATATGAAGATACCCCAGCCGAGCCGCGACTTGCCTGGCAGTCGTGCTCTTTCCGGAGGCCGTCGGGCCGTCGATCGCTATGATTATTCCTTTGGGGCGCATTGTTATTCGGCGTGATAAGAGAGAATTGGCGGGCTTTGTTCCGAGAGTGGGAATTCGTCCAATCACGATAAAGTTTATCTTCAATATGCCCGACGAAATAGACCGACTACAAAACTTTGCTGCTTTTGGGCAATTTATTAACTCCTTCGCGAACGTTGAATCTAATTTACAAGAGTTGCTTAGGAAACTAACTGGCATGTCAGATGCGGCGGCGAGGGTCATTTGCGCCGGAATGCGAAACTCTGATCTCATCGCAAGGCTCAGGGGACTTGTTTCGATTCCCAGCATAGTTGACGACGAGCAAAAATTCAGGATAACTCGAATCCTTGACCAGTTTTTAGTAATTGCAAAAACCCGCGACACCCTTGTGCATCGTTCAGGCTTTGTTACGACAGCGGCGGTTGCCTCATTCGATTTCAATTCAAAAATGCCCCATCCTAGAGAGGGTATTCCTTACTTTTGGTTTACAAGGGAAATTCTTGGGAAAGCGATATCGGATTTACGCGCAATGTCCGATGAAATGCAATTTGTCCTCCACGGCGAAATAATGCGGGAAGTTATTGCACGGTCTGAGTTGTCCGATCCGGATTCTTTTTTGTACTTCGAGTCTTACAAATGGCAGTATAAACCTCCCGAGCCAACGATTCTGGACCACAAATCTCCTGAAGCTCCTCAATAACATACTCTTTTACTCGGTTAGATAATCCTCCATTTTTTCCAGTGTCACTTATCCGCTTGCTCCGTAGGAGCAAAATCTTTGCAACCGGCGGTTGCAAGCCGAATCAAATTATTTAATGGCTGGAATAATGCGCATCGCGCTTAATACCTTCGCGCACGTATTGCGCGGCAAGCTCAGGAAGATCGATCAAACGATCTTCGGCAAGTTCACGAAGCTCCTGGGCAGTCTCTTCATCGAGCACCACGGGAATTAGCCCTCCGGCTTGCTTCAAATTCGGAAATGAGACTTCTTTCAAAGTCGAAAGATCGAAATAGTCCGCAGTGTCGTGCGTAGCCCAAAAATCGGCTTCCTCGTCTTCGTTCTTAAATTCCGGTATGTCTTTAATGCGCTTCATTGTATCTGATCCTTTCTCTTCTGCTCATATCACGAGGTGAAATGACCCGTATTTTGTTCCCTCGAAACGTAAAAACGATCATTAAGTGCCTTCCGCGATTCGTTCTGCCATAAAAGAAGAATCGTGGTTCTGTACCTGAGTGCCGTTCGTCCACGCCCGTGAGGCGCGGCCAGTTCGTGAATGCTTCGTGGCATTCGTCAGGCAGAACCTTGTGAGTTGTCCACGCTTTGAATAAGTTACCGCTGTCCCAAATGAATCCATCGCATTGTGCGATTCGGGCGAGAATTTCATCGTTAGACATGCCGCAACATTTGGGATTCCGCCATGATCCTCTGCCGCATGTGGCGTCCCAAGTCCTCTGGGGTCCGAAGATCTACTTTTCGCCCGAGGATTTTGGAAAGCTCAATCTCAAGCCCTGCCATTCGAAGCAAGCTCGGTGTTTTGCCCTGCTCGAATTCTACGATAATATCCACGTCGCTATCCGGTCGAAAATCTGCGCGCAAAACCGATCCGATCAGAGAAAGCTTCCGGATGTTGTTCCTCCTGCAGAATCCCTCTAAAAAACCATCGGGAAATTTTAGCCGGTCTTGTATCATGTTTCCTAAAACGAAAAAAAGTGTGCTAAGTTCGAAGTATATGGAGTAGTTTTCCCGAAATACTGAATTTTTCCAGTGCCATTTACGGCACCATTCTAAATCAGTGTGATGTTCATCTATTTCGGACTTATTTACGGAAACGGGTGTTCCACCCTGACCACCCCCTTCCCCCTCCCCCAGTCAAGCTGAGGGCAGGCACTTAAAAAGGAGGGGGTATTATAACCTTTTCAAAAGAAAGCACATTTATTATGCAAGATACAGCAACGAGAGACGCGCGTAAGAAGGCACTCACGATCGCGATGGACGCGATCGAGAAGAATCACGGCAAGGGATCGGTCATGCGATTGGGCGATCAGCCGCATGTGAAAGTGGATGTGATACCCACCGGCTCGCTTTCGATCGATGCTGCGATCGGCATTGGCGGTGTGCCGCGCGGGCGCGTGATCGAGATCTTTGGGCCGGAATCCTCCGGCAAAACCACGCTGTGCCTGCATATCATCGCCGAAGCGCAAAAGCGCGGCGGAAATGCAGCTTTCATCGATGCGGAGCACGCACTCGACGTGAATTACTCGAAGCGCCTCGGCGTAAATGTTGACGAGCTTATTCTTTCCCAGCCCGAATTTGGCGAACAGGCGTTAGATATTCTGGAGCAGCTTGTGCGCTCGGCAGCGCTTGATGTTATCGTTGTCGATTCCGTTGCTGCGCTTACGCCGCGCGCCGAGATCGAAGGCGAAATGGGTGACGCACAAATGGGTTCCCACGCACGGCTTATGTCGCAGGCCATGCGGAAGATTACCGCTGTTATAGGCAAATCCGGTACGACTGTTATCTTCACCAATCAATTGCGCTCGAAGATCGGTGTGATGTATGGCAATCCCGAAACAACGACGGGCGGCAATGCGCTGAAATTTTACGCCTCGGTGCGCCTGGATATTCGCCGCCGCGATGTGATTAAAGAAGGCACAGAGATTATCGGAAATCGCGTCCGTGTGAAAGTAGTGAAGAACAAACTCGCGCCGCCGTTCCGCGAGGTGGAGTTCGATGTGCTCTACAACGAAGGCATCTCGAAAATGGGCGATATGATAGATGTTGGCATCGAGAACGACATCATTCAGAAATCAGGCTCGTGGTTCTCCTTCGAAGGCGAGCGCATCGGCCAGGGCCGCGAATCCGTTAAGGCATTCCTGAAAGAAAATGCTGATTCCTTCGCTAAAGTAGAAAAGGCTGTAAGGAAGAAATTGGGTATCGAGATCGAAGGCATTGTTGCCGGCCCAATAACGAATGGGGCTGTCGCGGCAGGTGGAGTTATTGAGGAGAAGAAGCGGAAGTGATATCCATAACAATAGAATGAGTTATGCCAGAGATTAGCCGCTTCTTCGGTATCGTCATTCGGATGTATTGGGCTGACCACAATCCTCCGCATTTTCATGCCTATTATCAAGAATTCGAAGCGGAATATAATATTCACACGCTGGAATTACTGCGGGGTGACTTGCCTCGAACAGCTCATCGATTAGTCATGGAATGGGCGAGCGCGCATCACAAGGAACTTTTGGAGGATTGGCAGCTTTGTACCGAAGAAGAGCCGCTCCGCAAAATAGAACCACTCACATGAAAACAGTACCTAAAATTGTAGAAGCTGAATACCTTCACGATCATATCCTTCGCCTCACATTTCTCGACGGATTCGTTGAGGAGTTCGACTTCGAGCCACTGATGCAAGGAAAAATGAGCAGAGCACTCCGCGAAATTGACTTTTTCCGCCAATTTCATATTACGGCAGGAGGTTTGGAATGGCCGAATGGTTACGATGTATGCCCGACGTTGTTGCGGTATCATTTGGAGCCTGCAAACGCCGAAACTGTCTGAACCGGGATTTATGGGATGAATGGAATGTTTGGGATGAGTATGAGATCGCTTCGAGCATTTCTGCTTATTCCTTTTGCATTCACGCTTTCTGCGTGCGGGACGAAATATTTCAGCGACGAAATATTTCCCCCATGAGCACCCACACTGGAACGGGATATTGGCAACAGCAGATCGATAGCGCCGAATGGGAAGTGCGATTCATCGCAAATAATGCTACTGAAATGGAGCGTGTGAACCGCTATGTCCTCTACCGCTCTGCTGAACTAACAACCGGGCATGGTTTCGATTATTTTCGAGTGCTGGATTCTTCGAAGGATTCGTCGGGAGGATCCATCAGTGGTCTTCCATTTTATTCTCGAATGAACGGCCCGGAACCGGCCATTAAACTTCCTCCCGACGAAATTTATCATGGAACCCATTCTGCCGGGATGGTCATGCGGATGTTTCATGGACCCTGTTCAACGAACGATTCAAACGCCTACAACGCAAAGTCCATGCTTGCTGTTATGGGGCCAACCATCAATAAGTAAACTTTCAGGATGTAGAATAGACAATGCTTCGAATATTGCTGCTTATTTCATTGGCGCTCACACTTTCCGCCTGTGGGGCAAATAACACGTATCTATATGCTCCAAAACACGAGGGAATTTTCGTTGTACGAGGGTACGATGCGGTGCAGGTCGATTCCTCGACCTACCGGGTTATCTACTATGGCGGAACCATCACCCTGGAACTTGCCGACCGGTATTCGTTGTATCGGGCCGCCGAGCTAACGTTGGAAAAAGGATTCGATTATTTCATCGTCCTGCAAAACGGCCTGGACGATAAGTGGACGAATGCATGGAATACTGTCCGTATGTTCAAAGGCCCACCTCCCGACAGCGATTTTGCATCGTTCGATGCGCGGGAAGTTGTCAAAGACATGGCTCCTTTCATTCAGCGCGCAGAAGATGGAGCGAATAAGTAGAGGCTTTTGTTCTCCAAGTTGCATTGCGTAGTTGAATTTCTTTAACCATAGTCTCTTCATCAACATGAAAAATAAAAATCGTGCGATCGCCTTCTTAGGCATTGGATTACTGTTTCTTGCTTCCTGCGCGACGAAGTACGCGCCCGCCACCGGCTCGTTCTGGGACGGCCATACCGGCTATTCCGAGATCGCGCTCGATAGCACCACTTGGCAGGTTACGTTCTGCGGAAATAACAACACATCGGACGATATTGTGAATCGTTACGCGCTCTATCGCTCGGCAGAACTTACCGATCAGCGTGGGTTCGATTATTTCGTTATTCTTAACGATAACGATGTCGCGGCGATCACGAAGACCGTTAACCGTAACTCACAGCAGCAGACGCACATCGAGCATACTGTCGATCCGCAAACGGGCCGAGTAGTTCCCGTCGCTGTTACGAATACGAACAGCACGTCCACGGTCAATACGCAAGCCGCGCACACCGTTACCAATACGATTCGGATGTTCATGGGCCAGCGCCCCGCCGATAACCCCAATGCATACGAAGCCAAGGCGATGGTTGCGATGATGGCGCCGAGCATTCAGCGGCCATAAGATCGCGATCCTATCTCTTTATGAAAAGATTAAGCTTTTTTCTGACATTTTCTTGCGGATTGCTGTTTTCCGCGTGCTCCTCACCCACAAAATACGCGCCGAATCCCGATCCCGCGCTCGGGCATTATGGCTACAGCGAGGTGCAGGTAGATTCCACGCGGTTCGAGGTCACCTTTGCCGCCAATTATCAAACGCCATCGCAAACCGTAGAGCAATATGCGCTCTACCGTTGCGCCGAACTAACCGCTCAGCGCGGCTACGATTACTTTGTCGTGACCCACACAAAGAATTCCACGTATCTCCTGGGCCATCGCCACGAACCATCGACCACAAAGACCATCCGTATGTTCATGGGTGAAAGCCCAAAAAGAAACTCGAACGCCTACGATACCAAAACGCTGCTGGGCGTGATGGCGCCGAGCATCGAACGCGGAGATTGAGGCATGGAAGGCCGCATCACCTCGATCGTCCGGCAAAAGATCGATACCGCTCGCGCCTCCATCTTTCTCGATGAGGAATTCGCCTTCGGAGTCTGCGATCAGACGGTGGAACAGTTCCGTCTCAGAAAAGGCGATTACATCGACCGAGAGTTGTTTGAAAAGATCGCCGATTTCGATTTTTTCGTGGAAGCCAAACGCATCGCGCTTGCCTATCTGAATTATCGTGCCCGCAGCGAGAAAGAAATTCGGGAACGACTGCAAAAGGAGGATATTCCTGAATCTATTATCCGGCGAACTATCGAATTTCTCAAAGAGTACAACATGGTCGATGATGAGGCGTGGTCGAAATCCTTTGTAAACGATAGGCTGATGCGAAAGCCGGTTTCTTCAAAGCAATTAGCATTTGGCTTAAAGCAAAAAGGTGTCTCGAAAGAAGTGATCGAAGAAACGATCTCGAACCTGAATGCCGATGAAACTGATGAAAGCCGTGCCATGCGAGCCGCAGAAAAACGCTGGCCCAGAATCCTGAAATCCGAAAGTGACCCTCGAAAACAAAAACAGAAGCTGTACACTTTTCTCGCCGGACGCGGGTTCTCGTTTGAAGTAATCCATGAAGTGTACAAACAAATCAGCGGTGACCAAAAGGATGATGAAGACTAAAACTTCTTCTCCCTCCTTCATCCCTCATCCTTCATCCTTTATCCTTCCTCAATGACGCTCGCTCGCGGTATTCTTATCTTCCTCGGTGCGCTGCTATTTTCAGCGCTCTTGTGGGCGTATGTCCGGCTTTCGGCTGCATACGAGGCGGATGTCGATCTTCCTATCAAGCTTACAGCTCCGAAAGGTTATGCGCTCTCCTCCGGGTTGCCCGAGCGTTTGCATACACGCGTGCGCGGCGCTGGATGGCAAATTTTGCTGATGAATTTTACGAAGAATGCGGATTTCCAATTTGATCTTTCCGAACGCGCGCTTCCGCCGGAAGAAATGGTTACGCTTCATTCCGATGAAATTACAAACGCAGCGGTTCTGCCCAGCGAGCTGCGCATTCTGAAGGTCGAGCCCGATTCTTTGGAACTACAGTTCGGCAAAGCGATTGAAAAAAGAGTTGCCATTGCGCCGCGCTTAGAGGTGCAGGCTGCGAAAGGATATACCATCGTTGGCGATCCGGTCGTGACGCCGCGATCCCTTACGGTGGTCGGTGCGGTAAACGTACTCGATTCCCTTACCGCCATTCCTACGCAATACGACAGCGTGTTTGGCGCGAAAGAAGATGTCGATCGCGTGCTGCCGCTTAGCGATTCGCTGAATAATTTTGTTGTCATGCCGAGCCTCCCGAAAATAACCGTGCATGTTAAAGTGCAAGCCATCGGCGAGAAAAGAATTACCGGCGTACCCGTAACGATCGATGCCCTGCCTCCGCAATTCGACTTGCTGCTGATACCGGGAACGATCACGGTCACGGTCAGGGGCGGCGTGGAGGAACTTGCGAAGCTTCAGCCTTTAGAGATCCATGCGCATGTGATGTATAGCCCAATGTCCCTTGATACAGCGCAGTCGGTCACGCCACAAATAGAGGTTCCCAAAGGATTCTCCTATCTCTCCACCGATCCCGCCAGTTTGAAGTTCATTCTTCGAAGAAGGAGCGCGAGTCATGCTGCTCCGTGATACCTCGTTCGTTGTTGTCGATGTGGAAACGACGGGTCTGAGCGCCACCCAACACCGCATCACAGAGATCGCTCTGGTACGATTAGCTCCCCCTCCTAAAGAAGGAGGGGGTTGGAGGGTGGTGGAATCATTCCAGACGCTTGTTAATCCGGAGCAATTTATTTCTCCGTTCATTACCCAGCACACGGGCATTACAAATGCGATGGTCTATGATAAACCGCGCTTTCACGAGATCGTCCCGGAGATCAAGAACTTTTTTGCAAAATCCGAAGCGCCGGTGCTGGTTGGGCATAATGTGAAATTCGACCACGGATTTCTTCTGGCTTCCTTCGGACGGGCGGGAGAACACTTTCAGGCGCATGGCCCGCTCTGCACCTGCCGATTAGCGCGCAGATTGCTTCCGCAGCTTCGAAGCAAATCGCTCAAAAGCGTGCAGGATCATTTTGGAATAAGGAACCCGCGGCAGCATCGTGCCATGGCTGACGCGGAGGCAACGGCAAAGATCCTCGCACATTTTATCGAGCAGGCGCGCCTGTTGGAGATCGAAACCCTCGAAGATTTTCTCAGACTGCAATTCTCTAAGCCGCCAGAAATTCGGCGTAAGACAAAAAAGGAGCTTTCGCTGCGCGAGAAAGTCCGGCAGTTCCCAGACCGTCCCGGCGTTTATACGATGACGAGCCGGAGCGGTGAAATCCTGTATGTTGGCAAAGCAAAGAGCCTGCACGATCGGGTTGCAACCTATTTTACGCAGTCGAGCACGGAGGGAACAAAACTCACGCGCATGATGCGTGCCGTGCAGGATATCACGTATGAAGAAACGGGAAGCGAGCTTTCCGCCCTTCTTTTAGAGAGTAGAAAAATAAAGGAGTTGTACCCGCGTTTTAATTCGCTCGATCGCCGCTACAAACCGCAAAGTTTTTTACGGCTCGATGTGCAAAACGATTTTCCGGAACTTAGCTTTAGTCGGGAACCTGCTCCCGATGGCGCGGAGTATTTCGGCCCATTCCGGTCGCGTGAAGCCGCAGAAGCGCTCATGGAAATCCTGAACCATGCATTCAAATTACGGGAATGCGGCGATAAATTCAAGGTCGGACTGGATGTGCGGCCGTGTTTGTATTACGAGATCCATCGGTGCGCGGCTCCGTGCGCGCTGATGCAAACGAAAGAATCCTATCGAGAAGAAGTAAAACGATTGCAGGAATTCCTCGCCGCCGGCGACGATGGGATCCTGGCGCACGTCGAGCAGCTAATGCGTAACGCTGCCGATGAGTTAGATTTCGAAGAAGCGCAATTCTTCAAAGAACGCTTATTCGAACTTCGCCGCGTGCTGGGAACCGGAGACAGGCCGTCGGCAAGCCTCAGTTCGAATGATTTTGTCTTATTGAACCCCCTCCTTTTCAAGGAGGAGGCAGGAAGCATGAGCGATCATGCGGGTGGTGCATCAGAGTGTGAAGTATATTTCGTCCGCTTCGGACAACTGATGAAGCAAATGGTTCTTGGAACCGGAATACTCCCGAATGCAGAACAATGGTTCGAACGCCAGCTTCGCCTGTATTATGGCGCAACTTCCGCAATTCCTCCCACTGCCGGCAGGCCGGAGATCGATGAAATGCGTATTCTCTCACGATGGGTGGAAACCAGCAAGAAAAAAGGCAGCCGAGTTATTTATCTCAGCGAACCGTGGGAAGACGCGGTAACGAAATTAGTTGGTGCATTGCGATCGATGCTTTCAGTATCTTGATCTTTCGGCAGGCTCAGGACTGTTGGAACATTGACTCATTGATCTTGCTCCCCAAGCACTCACCGGTGCAGTCCGAACGATCGTCAGCAAGGTCGGGACAGAGATAATTTCGAGCGTCTGACGAGCCGGTTCCGCAGAAACGCTCTCCGCCGAGGACTATCGGGAAATCATGGGGGACGACCTAACCCGACCATAAGAACACAATTCTAAACAAATTTTTTACTATCATAAAATAATTTAGAATAACATGCAACCATTTAGTTGCATGTTCGGTTGACTGGCTCAAATGGACAAGATATTTAAAGCACTCGCCGATAATACCCGCCGTGAATTGCTCGATCGGCTTTTTGCGAAAGACGGGCAGACGCTCGGCGAGTTGTGCGAATATCTTTCCATGACGCGGCAGGCTGTCACGAAGCACCTTGTTATTCTGGAAGAGGCGAATCTTATCGTCGTCCAGTGGAAGGGTCGCGAAAAACTCCATTACCTCAATCCAGTGCCGATCCAGGAGATCCACGAGCGCTGGGTATCGAAGTATGAGCACACGCGTGTAGCCGCCATTTCTAATCTAAAACAAGCACTGGAAAAACACTCTGGATCCCCGCCTTCGCGGGGATGACAAGGTAAAGAGTCGTGGCGCGAAGCGCCAAGAACGACACGTCCCTGTCATCCCAGCGAAGGCGGGAATCCAGACTCGTGTATAACCAGACTTTCCATAATTTCAACAATTCACACATTATGAAAACATTCACATATAAGATCTACATCAAAACGACCGCAGAGAAACTTTGGGACGCTCTTACGAACGCCGACTTCAACCGCCAATACTGGAGCGGTTATGAACTTCGTTCCGACTGGAAGCTCGGCGCGCCGGTTTCGCTCATCAGCGACAAGGGCGACGTAAAGTGGCAAGGAACGGTTCTTGCGTTCGATCCCACCACAACACTCTCCTACTCGTTCGATCTTTCGGTCGATCCGCGATTTCCCGGGGAACCCGTTTCGAAAGTGACCTTCACCTGTGCTCCCGCAGGCAATTCGATGATGCTCACCATCCTTCACGAAGAGCTTTCGGAAAAAGCAGAAGCCAACGTCAATCCCGGCTGGACCTTCGTCGCTTCGAGCCTCAAGAGCTTGCTCGAAACAGGCACGCCGCTTGAAAAGATGTGGTGATTCCAAATGCGTTGAAATGTAACACCCTCCCCTAACCCCTCCCGCAAGCGGGGGGGGAACGATGAGAATCCTTTATTTTTGTGAATACATGAGTGGCGCCTACCCAATGTCGTATATTTGATACTCACTTGATAGGCACCATGAACGAATCCATTATTCCATTCGAAGAGCACCGCGTCCGCCGCGTCTATGACGAGGCGACCGATACCTGGTATTTTTCCGTCGTCGATATTATTCAGATCCTCACCCAGCAGCCCGATTTCCAGACCGCGCGAAAGTATTGGAACAAGCTGAAAGAACGGCTCGCGAAGGAAGGAAGTGAAGTGGTGACAAAATGTCACCAGTTGAAAATGCGCGCGCCGGATGGCAAAATGCGCGAAACCGACGCAGCAAACCCCGAAACCCTCCTGCGGCTCATCCAATCGGTGCCCAGCCCGAAGGCGGAGCCGATAAAGCTGTGGCTGGCGAAAGTAGGCTACGAGCGATTGCAGGAGATCGCCGATCCGGAGCGTTCCGTGACCCGCGCGCGCGAAAACTGGCAGAAACTTGGACGCTCCGAAAAATGGATTCAGCAGCGCATGATGGGTCAGGAAACGCGCAATAAGCTGACCGATTATTGGAAAGATCACGAGGTGAGAGACAAGGAATACGGTCTGCTCACCGCGATCATCCACAGGGAGTGGTCCGGCATTACGCCGGGCGAACATAAGGTGGTGAAAGGACTGAAATCGGAAAATCTCCGCGACCACATGAGCGAGGCGGAACTTATTTTCACCGCCCTTGCCGAACTCAGCACCCGCCCCGCCGCGGCGGGCCGAATCCATGCAGGCACGAGGTCTGGAACCGAACAAAGAAGCCGGCAAAAAAGGAGGTGGCCCGCCGCGGCGGGCAAAGAAAGCACGCTTAGAACTCGAAGGCCGAACCGGGCAAAGTGTCGTTACCGGAAAAAACTATTTACCGCCGAAAAAATAGGAAGGGTTATCCACTCCGAATTGCCCTTCCCGCCGGGCACTATTGCCGCCCGAAGCCGTTTTGAGAATACCATGATGTTCCCGAAACGGCTTTTGACTTTCATGATCTTCTCTGCGTTCGCGGTAGCGAATGCGGGTGAATTACGCGCGCAATGGGTGCAGATGGATGGCACGGACAGTGTTGACGTTTTTGCGTTTGCTTCCATCGGTGGATACCTCTTTGCTGCAACGGAGAACGGAGTATATCGCTCCCATGATAGCGGGACAACATGGACTTTTACCAACGATGGGATTGCTGACCCTAATGTTTATTGCTTTGCTTCGAGCGATACGATTCTTTATGCGGGCGCGAATGAAAATGTTTATAAAACCACAAATTATGGAGCGAATTGGACGGTTGCGAGTCAAGGGCTCCTCCGCACTGACGTGTATGCAATTACCGTAAGTGGGCCAAATGTCTTGGCGTGTCCCGGTGAAGTTTTATACAAATCTACTGATAACGCTGCATCCTGGGTTCCAGTGAATGGAGTAGATACGAATCTAGGTCTCATTCTTACATTCATTCATTGTGGGTATTACCTCTTCGCTGGCTCCGAGAGTAAAGGTGTATTTCGGTCTACTGATAACGGCGATAGCTGGACACAATCAAGTTTTGGATTGACAAATTTGAATGTGTGGGCACTCGCTGTAAGCGGGGAAAACGTCTATGCGGGTACTTTAGGGGGCGGAGTTTTTCGATCCACTGATAGCGGTAAGAGCTGGGCACTTGCCAGTTATGGATTAACAGACAGTAAGGTTGATGGGCTTGCTGTCAACGGAAACAATCTCTTTGCTGCAACTCAGTCGGAGGGAATATTTTTCTCCTCCAATAACGGTGATAGTTGGACCAAGGAAAACGCTGGGTTAACTGACTTGGATATTTGGACACTTATCTTCTGTGGAACAAATCTCTTCGCAGGTACTCATGACTCAGGTGTTTGGCGTCGCCCCCTTTCCGATTTCGGAATTAGTTCCGTCGCGCAACATCCGATTCCGGCAAGTTCCGAGATTCAAGCCTATCCCAATCCGTTCTCGGGTTCCACAACGATCTCCTTCACTTCGGAATCGAGCGGCTATGCCGAAGTTTCCATTGTGAATGCACTCGGTGCGGAAGTTGCACATCTCTATTCCGGCGAGCTTGCCGCCGGAGAGTCCGCCGCGGCGGACTTCACCTGGAGCGATCCCAACATTTGCAATGGGATGTATGAATGTCTTGTCCGGATGAATGGGAGGGTGGCGTCGCTGCCGGTGGTGCTCGCGCGGTAAAAGAATTACAACCGATGTCGCAATGCCGATCGCTTCCGATCGTCATGATAAATCGCGTGAACGTAAATTTCCTCGGCTTCGATGGAATAAATTACAGAAAATGGAAAGCCCTTCACCCGTTTTTCTCGAAGCCCGAATTCAATACCGCGGTTGCGGTAAGGAGCCTCAATCATTGCTCTGTAGGTATCTTCTAATTCCTTCGTGAAGCGATCTGCGGATTGAGGCGATTCCTCTGTCAGATAGAACAACACTGTCTCGGCATAATCAATATCCGCTTCTGAACTAAGCCGGATTGTCATGGATGCTTTCGTTTATATTCCTCGATCATTGCCCGTCCTTTGGAGAGCGATTCCTCGGCAGTAATATAGGTTCCCTCACCACGGCGATGCTTTTCAAGCCGTCGCTTAAGTTCTTCTCTCGACGGTTGATCCCATTCGGATTCGGAAATATTTCCCTCGATCTCCTCCGCCAAGCGACGCTGACTGTCTTGATCGAGGTGCAATACCTCTTCGCGGATTTCATTGAATGTCCTATCCATACAAAATAAAACGGGTATTCCTAAATCTTAGTGCCCTCCATTGTGAATGCACTCGGTGCCCGATCATCCGAACGGATGGCACGAAAGGCGGCGGTATTGTCAAAAAAGCACGCTTAGAACTCGGGGGGCCGAACCGGGCAAAGTGTCGTTAGTGGAAAAAATTATTTACCGCCGAAAAAAATAGGGAGCGTTATGAATATGTTCCCGAAACGGCTTCTTGCGTATACCACACTCGTTCGGATTGAAACTCTCCGTCGAAGCGCCCGCTGCGAGAAATGCTCGGTAGCGCCATGATTTCAGTTAGGGCGTTAGACTTTATTTTGTTATGGTGTCGGTTTTTGCTTTCGGTGTATCCGGTTGTAATAACTTAGGACTTCTCGCTTTGCCTCATCAATTTGGGAGGTGGCTATATCTACGACGCGCTCAATGTAATTGTAGTCAACATTTTCAATACGATCCGTGATCTTTGGTAGTTTTACTCGAATCACATTCGAAGCGATTGCCTCTCCGAACCCCAGAATTGACAGCTGATCGCCATCCGGGTGTTCGTGGTAAGCGGTGACGATTTCGTATTTCCACTCAACGGGGCCGTCTTTTCCGCGAAGTTTGAGATGAAGTTGACTGCCATTCTCTCTAATTTCTTCCGGCGGCAAAGAAGAATTTTGACTATAATAGTCATCTCTAATGCGCTCTAAAATTGGCAGAAGAACTTGATCGTTGTATTCTTTCGGTGTCATACCCACAGAACGCCTGAGATTCGAGGCTCGTTCGCTAGAAGACCCGTCTGGGCCTTTGTTATTCGCAGTCCTTGATCAATTCACAAATCGAAATCTTTAACGCCCTTGAAATTTTGACGAGGTTATCTAATCCAACATTAGCTCTCCCGTGTTCGAGCATACTGATATAATCTGACGTGACTTTACTCTTTCGGGCGAGTTGTTCCTGAGTCAATCCTTTGGCATCCCGGAAGGCTCTTAGGTTCGCTCCAAGCGTTTTTCGGTGGGTCACCCATAGAATTACTTATTTTTGTACTCACGGATTCGAAATATATTTCGAGTCGCAATATAATTCGTGCGTAAAAGCGCGTTTCTCAATCATTCATTTACCGTAAAACATGACAAAAAGAACAATCGGATTAACGATGCTACTGACAGTTATCGTTGGTTGCGCTGGGACATTTTCTGTTCAAAGAACTCCCGCTCGCCCTATGATCGTAATGGGGAAAGACATTCCTCTTCATAAAAACGCGACATGGGGTAATGCAATTAAGACCCTTCAAACGGGAGACTCCGTAACCGTAATAGGATACGAAGGCGGTTTTCTATATTCTGTGGCTGGAAAAGATACGGGATTTATTTCAGAGGGAGATTTGAAAAGCCCCACTCAAATGGCGGCAATGAATTAACCATTAGAATTCAAGGTTCCTAAAACCGACATAGAGGACACATGGGGTCGTGCAAATCTTTTCCTCGCAAAATACTCCACCATGAAACTTCAAATGGCAACTGATATGCTACTTGAAACGTATAATCCAGTCACAAGCACCGATTATGGTTATTCGATCACAAAGACACCGATGAAAGATAATGTACAAATAACCGTTTCCTGCACACCCTATCAAGGAAATGCATTAAGCCATAACGACGATGAGGCTAATGAAAACGCCCACGCTTGCGCATATTTCATTGCAACTGGCAACATAGACCCGGCAAGCCTTCACTAAGCCTTCTTACTCCACCCAAATCACCTTCACGTCACAAACTGCTGGTATGCCGAAGTTTCCATTGTGAATGCACTCAGCGCGGAAGTTGCAAATCTCTATTCGGGTGAGGTTTCCGCCGGAGAGCATAACTTCACCTGGAACGATCCCAACATTTGCAATGGAATGTATGAGTGCCTTGTGCGGATGAATGGGAGGGTGGAGACGCTGCCGGTGGTGCTTGCGCGGTGATCGAGAATCGGCTAAATTGTAGTGATTCATTATTCAAGCTGTAATAAAATGCAAAAAATACATTTTTATTGAACTAATTATAGCTGTATCTGTGTTCTATTGTATGGAAGATGGTATTGGGGCACATCTATATGTTTCTTTTTGAAAAGCGCAGGAGTTGTTCATGAAAAATTAAGGAGAGTTCATGAATACGCAACCAACACACACTATAAAGTCTGTTGCAACAAATGACGAAATTGGTTTAGAATCGAGGGTGTTCGAAGATAATCAAGGCAGATGCTTGATCTGGTCCCAAATGGCGTCGAGTTCTTCGAGGGAGAAATCGGAAAACGGGCGTCCGGAAGCATCGACTTCGGCTTCGACTTTACGAAACCGGTTGGAGAATTTCTGGGCTGCGAGCTCGAAGCGCCCCTTCGGCATCGATGCCTTCATGGCGGGAAAGATTGACGAGGGAGAATAGGAGATCGCCGAATTCTTCTTCCTTGGGTGAGTGGTCGGGCTGGAAGCTCCGACCTACGCGAGACTCGTTTTGGAGTTCAGCTTCGAACTCGGCAATCTCTTCGCGTATCTTTTTCCAGACACCTTCGGAGTTTGGCCAGTCGAAGCCGACTTTGGAAGCTTTTTCCTGCAAGCGTGCCGATCGCTGGAGAGCTGGAAGCGATGCCGGAACGCCATCTAAAATGCTATTTCTGCCCTTTTCGCGGCGTTTTAGCTGTTCCCAGTTGCGGCTGACATGCTCGGCATCATCGACTTTGACATTGGAAAATACATGCGGATGGCGATAAATAAGCTTTTCGCATTCAGCCTGTATGACGTCATCGAGCGTAAAATAGCCCTCTTCTGAGGCCAGATCGGAATGGAATAGGATGTGCAGTAGTAGATCACCGAGTTCTTTTTTTAGTTCAGTATAGTCTCCTGTAGCTATGGCATGGTCGATGGCTTCTACGGTTTCGTAGGCTTCTTCGATGAGCATAGGCCGGAGTGAAGCGTGGGTTTGCTCGCGATCCCACGGGCATTCTTTCCGCAATCGGCTGACGATCTGAATAAACTCGTTTAATGATGCTATTGGCGATGAACGATCATACGCCGTGTTTGGTAAAGAATCGGTCATGCGGCCACGAACAGATGCAGCGCAGAACGAGTGTCAGGAATCCCTGAAAAAATGAAAGACTTTTGAAAACGAATTGGAAAAACTCTGGCAGGAGGAGCAATTTTCTTGCCTGGGAGTTCTGTAAAGAAGATCACGACATCATACACAAACATAGCACATGATGAACGTCCTATGCGATGTTTCTCATGCGACAAGGAAAGCAACACACCATGGCAACACCAGAAGCAGTTCCCGTTCGGCCGGCGCGCATGAGCGATAGCCCGAAAGCGGCTCCCAAACCCAGCGTTACACGCAAAACCAAAAAGCCGAGCGCCGCGCCGGTTCTCTTATTTATGATCGTCGGAGCGATCATCGTTCATCTCTTATTCTGCCTTGCGTTGCAAAACTTAGGCGATAAGATCGAATGGCATCCGTTTGGCCTCATGGCCGATGTGCAATTTGGCGATGCTCAGTTTATCATCAATCCGATCCTGAGCTTCTTTGCATTTGATATTCTTTTTGGATTTGCATTTGCCGTCGTGGTTGGCTTTGTGATTCGCCTCCCGTTTTTCCGGGATCGCGTGTATCACACGGTGATCGATCTTAAAAAGCGTTTGCAGCTTCAACTCTCAGCATCCGCAGAGGAAGTTGAATCGATCCTACGCAACGATCCGGAGAACAATGCGCGCTTGCTTGCTCGCCGCGAGGACATCAATTTGGATAGCGTCCAATCGGAAATCGGAGCGATCAATTCTGCACAGGCCTACTTGACGGGCAAAGGTTCATGGCTTAGCGGTATGGCAACCTACATGCGCTTCCACTTCACAGAGGAATATTCGAACACCGTGACCGGTATGGCGTATGGCGGGGCGGCCTTTCTTATTTTCGTCGTAGGTATTCGTGGTCTGAAATTCATTTCTGCGAATCGGCCGTCATTCGTGCTTTTCGCGCTTGGCGTCGAGTTTACGATGCTCGTGCTGCTCGCAACGACAATGATCTTCACCGTCGAAGAAGAGCGTACCGACCGCATTTTGAAGCAGATGGTCGATGCCGTTAAGGGCGGGAAAAAACATGCACAGATCGAACCGGAACCCGAGCCGGCGCTCCAGCTTACGCGCGGCGATTACGAGCGTATGGTCCGCGAACAGATGGATAAGAAGATCATGTCCGTCATGGCCGATAAAGATGACGATGCGCTCCGCCGCATTGCGCTCGATCTGGTGAGTAAGGGATAAAGTTTCTCTCGAAGCAGAAGTTCTCACAAGGCCGGGAACCCGTCATGGTGGGTTCCTGGCTTTTGAGTTTTAGAGCGTTTTTTTATCGTTAAACCGAAAGAGCGGCTCGTTCCGTCTGATCGCCTAAATGGGCAATGCACCAGTAGCATCCCGGAGCTGCGTTGCTTGCATCCCAGATGAAGGAATGCTCGCCGGCGGTAAGCTCTCCATCGAAAAGATTTGCAACTTGCTGGCCGAGAAGATTTACAATAGTTATCGTTCCAGCGCAGCGTTCTGTTGGTGAGATGGTTATTGTGGTTTTAGCGGGAAAGGGATTGGGAAAGGATAGAAAATCAAAGGAGCTTAAGGAAGTCGCAGAGTTTTGTAACACACCAAATGTGGCCTGGGAAAAAGAATTCCCAATAAGATATACATAATAGTAAGAAGAATCGTTAAGCGTCAGTATGATGGTATCGAGATAGACTGTACCTAAAGTATCGCCAGTGAAGAGGATAATTGTAGAAAAGAATCCACCATGCTGCTCGGAGTCGGGAGTTCCAGGCAGCAACTGATTAATCTGGAAGTGATTATTTGTAGTTGTCAGCGCGGCGCTGTTGATGTCGATCGTGGAAATTGTGTTATTCAGGAAATCAATGCGATGGGCATTATACCCCGCCGAGTCGCCGCTGATGGTGTCGGTAATCGAACCACCGAAACTCAAAAGCACTGGAAGTGTATCTGCTGCCGCTTCCGGAACAGGGATCAACCCTGTCAATTTCGATATTGAACGGCGCCAGATGCCAGAGGAGAGTATCCCTGCAAATAGATTTGTGTCTACCACAGCGAGAGAGCTGATGGAACTCTCCGACAAACCGGAACTATCAACAAACCATGTTGTCCCGCTATCAAGAGAAACATAAACTCCGTCAGCCGTTCCTGCGAAAATGCGAGACCCACTGACAACAAATGTGAATACGACAGCCCTATTAAAACTTGTCTCTTCCCAGTTTTTACCATCATCCGTCGACCGGAAAATGGCACCCCCAGTATCCACGCCAGAATAATAATTCCCGGTTCCGGCAAAAAGATTTGTGCCCAACGCTGCAAGAGTGTTAACAAGCGTAGCAGTCGGGCCGTTGTTGATCGCAGTCCAGGAGTTGTCACTTTCGAGACGAAAAATCCCCTGATTCGTTCCTGCAAAAAGTATTGTGTCATTCAATGCGAATGAATAGACCTCAAGATTTTCCAAGCCACCGTTAAGAGCTTGCAAACCACTATCGAGTGATTGCCAACTCGTGCCGTTATTGGTTGAAAGGAAAATACCTTTTCCATATGACCCTACAAAAATATTCGTGCCGTCGATTATCAATGTAGTGGTATTAATGCTGTCCAAGCCGATTTCTTTCCAATTATCACCACCATCGGTAGAGCGAAACACGCCTCCATCAAGCGCGAGAATATTTGGTCCTTCAATAGTAAGGGAATTGATTGGCATGTTTCCCATCGTTTTCCAGCTTGTCCCGTTATTGGTTGAGAGAAAAACACCATCATAAATCGTTGAAACAAAAAGTTTTGTGCCGATTACTGCAAGGACATCAACATCATAGGGAGGAATGCTTGCATTAATGGAAGTCCAGGTTATACCACTGTCATTTGAGCGAAAGATACCGCCCGAAAATTCCGCGTAACCTTCATTCGCAGCAAGAATATTATTTCCAACAATACAAAGTGCATCAATGACAGCGTCTTGGAAACTCGAATAAAATCCGATCCATGTTGAATCTACAGGAATAGAGCGAAAAATGCCGCCTGTGGTACCAGCGAGTATTGTTGTTCCGATTAATGCAACGGAATGAACATCACTGCCAGCGGAACCGGCATTCGTCCAGCTTGTGCCATTGTTTGTAGAGAAGTAGATAGTACCTTCAAGAGTTCCGGCAAGAATAATCGTATCTATTACTGCGAGGGCCGTTATTGAGGAACTTATCAAACCGGAATCAACCTCAGTCCAGTTTACGCCATTATCGGTTGAAAGAAAAATGCTGTCAGAAATTGCAGCGAAGATATTCGAGTCATTGGCTGCTAAGGCGCTAATATAAAGGCTAGCAAATCGGACAGGGTTCCAGTTTGCACCAGAGTCCGATGAGCGAAAAATCCCACTTCCGGTTCCGACAAAAATATTTCCACCACATACAGCGAGCGGGCCACTGTCGATGGTAGAGCCTTGTGATGATTTGCCATTAGTAGGCAACCAACTTGCGCCGTTGTCAGTAGATAAGAATATACCGTCGTAGGTTGAAGCGAATATATTTGTTCCCAAAATTACAAGGAATTGTACAGTCTCTTGAGTTAAACCTGTGGCTTTCCATGAGGTACCACTGTCGGTGGAAATAACAACGCCATTAGTGGTTCCGGCAAAAATGCCTACTGCATTTTGGGCGAAACAAAAAACATCATTGCCACCTTGACCATTAGTCTCAACCCACTGCCCAAATCCCTCCCGTGCTACGCTGAGTGTGAGCGAAAGTACCGAAGCGAACAAAACGAGTTTCTGTCTCATGGAGATTCTGAAATGATTTACTAGCAGAACACCATAAAAGCACAAAAAAAAGCCCGTCCTTGCAAGCAAGGACGGGTCAAAAATAAGTACCCTGATTTAAAAGACTTATGTTCCCGCTGCGTAATCCAGCGAATAGGCAAGCTGCTCTTCGGTGAGCGCATCGATCGAAGCGCCGATGGTTTCGAGCTTGAGTGCGGCGATCTCCTGATCCTGCTCGACCGGAATGTCATAAACAGAACCGCGATCCATCGTTTCTTCGCCTTTATCTACGCGAACGAGGCGAAGCTGGCTTAGGAACTGATTTGCAAAGCTCATATCCATTACTTCGGAGGGATGTCCTTCGGCTGCGGCGAGATTTACCAAGCGGCCTTGTGCGAGAAGATAGACTCGGCGGTTCCCAGAGAGCAAATACTCTTCGCAATTTGCACGAATAGTGCGCTTGGTAGCCATGCGCTCTTCGAGTTCGGGAATGTTAATTTCGCAATCGTAGTGGCCCGTGTTACAAATGATCGCGCCATCTTTCAGACTATCAAAATGCCGCCCGACGATCACGTCCTTTACGCCAGTCGCGGTAATGAAGATGTCACCGATCTTCGCTGCTTCATCCATCGGCATCACGCGCATACCTTCGAGCGTAGCTTTCAGAGCGGCGGTCGGCTTTACTTCGGTGATGATAACATTGGCTCCCATGCCCTTGGCGCGCATGGCAACGCCTTTGCCGCAATGTCCGTATCCGGCAACAACGACATTCTTTCCCGCAAGCAGAACGGATGTTGCGCGGATGACACCATCGAGCGTCGATTGTCCGGTGCCATACACGTTATCGAAATCCCATTTCGTCTCGGCGTCGTTGACGGCGATGACAGGATAGCGAAGCTTTCCATCCGCAGCCATCGAGCGAAGACGATGCACGCCCGTCGTCGTCTCTTCCGTTCCGCCGATGATCTCATCTACGAGCTGCGGAAATTTATTGTGAACGGTAAAAATAAGATCGGCGCCATCGTCGAGCGTGAGGTTCGGATGGAAATCGAGCGAGCGCTCAATGCACCAGTAAAATTCTTCGACGTTCATGCCGTACCACGCATAAATTTCAACGCCTTCTTTGGCAAGCGCGGCGGCCACTTCATCGTTCGTCGAAAGCGGATTGCAACCCGACCATGTGACCTGCGCGCCTGCTGCACGGAGCGTCTCAATGAGCACGGCGGTCTCCTTTGTAACATGCAAGCAACCTGCGATGCGATAACCGGCAAGCGGCTTCGTTTTGGAGTACGTTTCCCGCAGTTTCATAAGCACGGGCATGCGGCTTTCGGCCCATTCTATCTGCCGGCGGCCGGCATCGGCAAGTTTGAGATCGCGAACTTTATATTTACCTTCTTTGAAATCCATGTTGATGACCTTTATATGTTAAATTTGGCAATTCCGGCCCGTGAACAGCAAGGCAGGAGAGTGAGTTCAAAAACCCCATGAAATTTACTGTCAGCATTTCTAACCGTTCTCCATTTCATCCATTGTTTCTATAAAAATGAGTGCTGTTCTTCTTTCTTGCTGAGTTCCCTGCCACCTTCGATTCTAAACCAATTTCGTCATTTGTTGCAACAGATTTTATAGTGTGTGTTGGTTGCGTATTCATGAACTCTTCTTAATTTTTCATGAACAACCCCTACGCTTTCAAAAAGAAACATATCAATATACGCAGATACCATTTTCCATATAATATAACACCGAAATCGCTATAATTAGTTCAATAAAAATGTATATTTTGCATTTTATTTCAGATAAAATAATGAATCTCAACAATTTGCCGATTCTCGATCACCGCATCAACAGCATCAGCAGCGCCTGCAAGGTGGATGAGCGATCATCCACCTGCCCATTCATGCGGACGACACATTCATAAGTCCCGCGTGGTACAGGCGACCCCGCCTGCGTTGCATCCCATGAGAAGTTATGCTCCCCCGCACCTAACTCCCCCGAAAACAGCCGCGCAACCTCCACGCCAAGCATATTCACGATGGATACCTCCGCATATCCGGCAGCTTGCGAGGTGAAGGAGATCTGGGTGGATTGAGAAAAGGGGTTGGGGTAGATTGAGATAGATTCTTCATTCAAAGATGATGGAACTACGAAGTTTGGAGGAGGAGCTTTCGAAAGTGAATATCGCCAAATTCCCGAGTCGGGAGTTCCTGCGTAGAGATTGCTATCTTGAATTGCAATGGAAATCACCTCCGAACCAACCCAAAGCCCACTATCGATCCCAAGCCAGGTTGCGCCGCTATCGGACGAAACATAGACAAAACCGAGCATGGTGCCAGCATAAAGTTTCCCCCCGTTTACCAGGAGCGCGGTAATATTTTGATCCCTTAAGCCGCTGTCATTGGCTTGTATCCAATCTATGCCGCTATCGTTCGAAAGCCACACGCCGTATCCGCTGGTTCCCGCATAAATGTTCTGTCCGAGGACAGCGAGCGAATAGATCGGTACGGTAGAAAATGTTGGCACATCCTGTACCTGTATCCAATCGGAACCGCTATCAGTCGAAGCATAGATACCATTCGTACCTCCCTCAATTTGATATGTACCGATAACCGCGAAGGCTTGACTCGACGAGGTATAAAGAACACCATTATTTTGAACGAGCACATTGATTCTGCTACCAGCCCTCGAAGCAGTATCTGCAACCCAGCTTGCGCCGTTATTGGTGGAAAAAAAGAGGCCATTGCTGCTTGTGCCTGCAAAAAGAGTATCGCCCATGCTAAGAACCGCAGTAACAGCAATATTTGACATGCCGGCACTGTCAAGGGTCCAGCTCGCGCCACTATCGGTTGTTGCGAACAGACCCCCTTGCGTACAGGCAAAAAGGTTATCACCTACAGTATCGAGGTCATCCATAGGTATGGGTAATAAATAAGGAGTGGGTGGCGGAGGAAGAGGACCTTTCCATATCGCGCCATTATCCGAAGAAGAATAGATTCCCTCGCTTCCTGCATAAAGAATTCCATCGTTTGCAAAGAGCAAGCCTCCACCACTCGTCAAGCCTGTATCTCCGCAAGCACTCCAGCTTATGCCACTGTTCGAAGAAACAAAAACACCACTTCCCGATGCGTAAAGGTTCTTGCCATCCGAGATTATACTACCTATTCCACGAGGAAAAACGGACGTGTCCAGCACCCATATTGCTCCATTATCGGTGGAAGAAAATGTCCCGATACTGGTCATTACGTATATAGTTCCTTGTAACGCAACAATATTATAAAGACGGTAACTGCCGCTTTGAACCTTTGTCCAATGGAACCCATTATCGGAGGAAACTACTACGCCACCCAAACCGAGGCCGCCATAAATATCGGAACCAGCTACAGCCAGGTATTGAATACCGTCATAGATGGTATCGATCCAGGTATTGCCATTATCGGTTGAAGCATATAATACGGAACCCACCTGGAATGACCCCGTAGCTACGAGGAACGTGTCGCCAATAACAGCAAAGGAAGTGATATATTCAAAACTGGTAGCATGGAAAGGCAAGACCAATGTATCCCATGTAGAACCCGAATCTGATGTAACAAAAATGTTGCTACCCTCGTACCCCGAAGCAAAAAGGCTGTTCCCTTTAACCCAAATCGCGCCGACACCCCCTGCCGGAAAATTTGATTCGGGGTTCCAACTTTGACCACTGTCGATGGAAAGAAGCAGCCCATTGGAGCGTGTGCCCGCAAATACATAGTTCCCGATCGCCGCAAAAGCAGTGATCTCGGTACCGGAAGGATAATAGGTGTAATATGGGCCGTTTGTATGCACCCATTCACCCGTTTGAGCACGGCAAACATGGGCCATCGCTAGAATTGCAGTGGCCCAAAAAAATATTCGAACGTTGCGAATTGCATCCATATTTGTTTTGAATTGCTATGGAATGGTTGCTACTTCGATCGGGTAATTGTACCCGTAAGAATAAGGCCCAGGCGGGGTGTCGCAGGACGTGTCGTTACATGGAGGGTCTAAAGGCCTCCATTGCACTGTTATTTGGTCGCCTGCGATAAGGCCGCATGTTGTGACCTGGAGAATCCCAACAATACCACCTGACGTGTCTAACGTAGGTAAACATGAATTTGTTGGCGCTGTGTACATCACTTCGGAGGGATTGATCTGAGTCTGGTTCCATGTCTCGCGAGTTGGGTCTTGAACCACGACACAACATGTAGCAAATGGCTGTTCCTTAATGCCAGAGATAACGATGGTATCGAGGCATGAGCTGCAGTGATTAATCAATGCCCAAGTGATACACCCCGGGTTATTGCAACATTCACATAGGCAAGGATTTGTGTCCTTGGTAACCTGAACGCATGTGTCGCAAAAGCAATTAAGTGTGCATTCGCATGAATCGCATGGCGGAGGTGGACATGGGGGTTGCGCAAAGCTTTTGCCAGCAGATCCAATAATGCACACAATGAATGCGGAAGCTATAAGCACCTTAGTTCGAAGAGAAATGATTGTTTTCATGGTGGGTGGTCCTTTTTAATAATGATTATTTGGCCGGTTACGTGCCTCAAATCGTCTTTTCTTTCTAAGGAACGAGACCGGAGCCGTAACCACTCTCGGCCTCGTTTTTCATTGCCCGATTTGCATCAATTCCGTTTGACGCGCATCAAGCCAAAATCTGTTGCAGCGTAAAGAGAGCCATCATCGAGCACTTGAAGCTGCCAAAAAAGCTTCCCCTCACAATTTAAAATTGGATGCCATGTATTTCCCTGATCTTGCGAGAACTGCAAGGAAATATTTTCGTCGGACTTCAGAATAGATTCATAGTTCCCGACCCAAATGACATTCGTGTCGGAAGCATTGAACCCAGCTCCCCAAATATCGAATGGACAATTTATTGTTCGCCATGTCACACCTTTGTCGTCGGATACATAAATTTCCTGGTGGGAAATGAATAGACCGGTGGCGATACACGCGACAAGTTTTTTGCCCCACATGGTCACAAGGGGCAGCTCGCGTTTTAGATTTTGACGGTCACGGAAACATTTTCGCCAAGTATTTTCAGTTTCTGTCATGCAATAAATTGTTGCGGGAACAGATGTCGAAATGTAGAAGGCCTTTCCAAGAGGCTCATCCCTAACAAGAAGTGAACATGCATGAGGATTTCTTATATCGTCAATCGTATCCCCTTCTGGAAACCAAGTCGATCCACTATCGTCAGAATACAATAACTGAAATGGAACCTCGGAAACAACAAACAGTCTATGCATTTGCGAATCGTAATATGCGCAGTTATTTGCACCGGTAGAGTCGAGACGCTCGCAAAATGTGCGCCCCGAGTCGAGGCTTACGTAACACTCCCCATGCCAAGTGTTCGCACCAATAATAAAGATAGTTCCTCTTCCGTCGGGAATGATTTGACGGATGAGCGTAACTTTGGGGAGATCGCCAAGATGCGTCCAGCTTTGCCCAAAATCCGAGGAATAATAAAGGCGGTTTCGGCTTCCAGCATAAATTTCCCTGCCCACGGAATCCGCGAGGCAAAATCCTTCTACATGGTCCCAATAAAGACGGTCAACGCGCGCAACCGGCTGTGGCGTTAAAAAAGCCATTATTAGGCTCAAAAACGATATTATGCTTACAGAAAGCATTGCATTCCAAAAGACGATGTACAAATATACAACAAAAAAAGCGGGGTTGCTTGAAATTTGGTCACTTAAACGTTACTGAAAAATGAAGATACTGCAAGTCCACGCATTATCAGTGGATGGACTTGCTCAAAATAATCGGCAAAAATGTCAAATTGCTGCGTGAAGCACATGGCTTTACACAGGGTAATCTCGCTCAGGCTTCAGGGTTGCAAAGGAGTTACATAGGTGACGTAGAGCGGGGTTCGCGTAATCTTACTGTCTCAAGCATATCGCAAATTGCTGACGCTTTAGGCGTTCATCCCGGGGTACTACTTTTTGATGAAGCTATCAAAAAAAGCCCGAATTTTATCCCAAGTTCAAATAAATAGTTCTATCTACTATACGTGACCTGTTTTTGCCCATTCGTCTGCACCCTCTGCGCGCGCAACACACATGGCGGCATCACCGCGAGCGCAGCGAAGAGGGTGAGCGCGAGAAGCCGTTTCGGGAACATGATAATGAAAAGCCGAACAGAAGCCAAAAGTGCCCGCAACCATGGTGTAGGGCATTTCAGAGATTTCGGAGATGATTTGTTCCACATCTTCTTAATCTCTGAAATGCCCCAAATCCCGGTTCACTGAACCACCACGGGCTGTACGGGAAGTTCCATAATACTGCCGTCAGCCGCAACGAGCGTAAGCGCAACGAAGTACGTTCCGGCGAGCGCATTGGGCAGCAGCAGGGTTCCCGCAAGCGTATTATCGGCAAGTTCACCTTCGAGCTTCGCGCCTGTTTCGCGCCCGAGGACATCATAGACGTGCATGCTCACATGCGCGCCGAAGAATGCCGCGTCCGTGGAAGCCAGTGTGAGCGAAATATTCGCCGTGCCTTCCTCGATCGGGTCAGGATAAATTGCGAGCGTTGTGCTGCTGGGCGCCTGCGGCGGGATAGGCAACACCGCAAGGATCGTTCCCGGAGTCGGCGCCATATACGTCACGGGAACCAGCACAAGATTATCCGGCTGAACCCAGTAATTGGTGGCGCTGTCGTGCTTGCCGACACAGGTGAACCGAATACGGTGCGGCCCGGATGCCAGATAATGCGACCCGATCGGCAGGGGGCCGGTTGGAAGCGGCAGCGGATTCCAAACGCCGGTATTGGCATATCCATCGATCATGGCAACGCTATCGCCGTCGATCTGGATAGTGTATCTTCCCTGATCGGGTGAAATGCTGGCATGATACGTGATCTGAAAGGTATCGGCATGTATGAGCGAAAACTGAAATTCCACGGCCGCGCCGATGAGCACGGTGTCCGGCTGAAAATATACGAACATTTGCTTGCTCCAGGTTGCCTCCCAGAAGTAACTCACATCCTGAGCGTAGCATGATCCGGGAGTCTGGTACGTGGGCGGCATCATATCTTCGAACTCCAGATCGACCGTGCGCGTGACCGTGACTAAGTCCTGCGAAGTAGCATTGCCGGATATTGCGCCACGGGCCACAAGCAAGTAAGAATGCGCTGAAATGTACGGAATGCGGAGCAAGGTAAGGAACCCATTATCCGAATTCGCCAGCACGGATTGATCGAGCGGAATGCTGTCTAAATAAAAGCTGACGGTCTCGCCGGGATGAAATCCGGTTCCCGTGACCCACAGCGAATCCCCGGCTCTTACCGTGATCGGCAGCGTATCTACGACGGGGCGAATAGCAGGTCCGGCAAGCACAGAATATTTCCGTGGCGCTGTTTCTCCGGCCACGGAAAGCGAATACACTCCGGGAACCCAGAACGAAGGAATCGTAAACGAGAGACTAAAATCGCCGGAATCATTGGTCGTAACGCTAAACGATTCCGGACCGAGCGTGATCGGCAGAGTAACGTTCGCGCCGTACCCGCTTCCTCCGATCGTCCATGTTTCGCCGGGAACCAGCGTGTCGCGATCCGTCCAAAACGGAGTCCAGTGCAAGTAATAATATCCTACGGTACGGAAATGATCGTAAATATCGCAGGCATTGCCCGGCTGCATATCGAAATCGAACGACTTCGTAAACTCATAGCAATCCATATAATGGAAGCGGTAGAATGCATCGATAAAGTCCGTAAACCCGGCGAACGCGACGGTAAACATTCCTGTGTTGAACCACCAGGCGGCATCGAAATAATCTTCCGCGCCCGTGAACTCGATGAAATGCGCGGCATCGGAATCGATCTGGAAGCGTGGATTTCCTTCCAAAAATTCCTGGAACGGATGCCCCATGACGCCCCACCCAAATCCGATATATCGGCCGCGCCCAACCGTGTGAATGACAGGATGCCACACATGGTATCTCGTCGGATTCGATTCGCTGAAATCCGCATGAAAATATCCATAAGCATTTTTATCGACGGGTTCGCTGTGATATTGAAACTTCGAGGCAATCGTAAGTGGCGTCGAGCCGGTTCGCTCGAGTTCCACTCGCGCCTGAACGGCAAATGGCATGGGAAAATAGGAAAAGAATCCGGAATCTTGGTCCGCATCCAGTTGCAACGCACGCACGCGCGTTACTTCCACGGGCGATAGAAAAAAATCCATCAGTGGAACATGCACCGCAGGATACGGAGATTTATCCCAATAAATGTTCAGCCACGTACTATCGAGGACCGTCGAGTCGTAGGAGGATGGAACGAAATGCAGCGATTCCAGCATCCCCGGCCCCGCGATCTCCGCCAGCGTTACGGACGTTTGCGCCGGAATGTTATCCGATCGCGAGAGCACGACCGCGTTCGTATCGTGCCACGGCGAGATCGAATCGAAGAACGCCGCTTCCGCAGCTATTTGCGATGGGGAGATAACGGGAGATTGAAGATTTATCCACGGTAAAACAGAATCCGGAACCCAATGCCACATGACGGCAAAATACATGTTGCCGTTGGACGTGCGCATCGCAAGCCGAAAACCGTTGTGATATGGGATCTGCACATCCCAAATGTTCGCACTATGCGCTGAGGTGTCAAGTGGCGGGCGAAACAGGCCGCGCAGTGTCGTGAAAAACTCGTTGTAGTGTCCGGTGATATAAAGGGTATCGTTGAGATACAGCCACAAGGTAGCCTGCGTATCGACGATACTCGCCGTGCTCCAGATATGAGTAATAACGCCGCTGCCGGTATCCCGGGCCACATCGGGAATGCCGTCGATATTAGTGATAGGCAATCCAGAACTGCCCATGAAGCATTCGGCTTTTGTCGCTGCCGTGTCGGGTGTATTTAGCCGTGCAATGCCGCGAGGATCCGTCATTCGTGAATAGAGATCGATGACCTGCGCGTGAGCCGGCACGACCCATGCCAGCATGACCAGAATTGACAAGATATGGAAGTTATAAAAACGCATTCGAGAAGTGCTGCAAACTTACGAAACTTCTACAGCCGTATGCAAGAAATCCTTGCCTCTCCGGCAGTGCAAAAATTAATACCTAAGTTTGAGTTGTGTAGCGCCGAACCTTTAGATTCGGCGTGACCTCCAACAAACCTAAAGGTTTTCCGCTACACTCGGCTTTTTTTCTTCGGTTTCGCCTTGCGCTTCTTTCTCACAGCTTTTCCAACATCTTTTCCTTCCACAATTTCCTTCCGTTTCAACTGGGCGGCAGGTGTCGTAAGATCGAACACCAGCGGGATGGCCTGATCGACGGTTTTTACCGAGATGATATTCAATCCCTCCCGAATGCGATCCGGGATTTCAGCAAGCGATGGTCGGTTATCTTCGGGAATGATAACGGCTTTAATTCCCGCTCGTTTTGCCGAGAGCAATTTCTCCTGCAATCCGCCGATGGCGAGCACATTGCCGCGTAGTGTTATTTCGCCCGTCATGGCAAGATCGCCGCGCGCGGGTTTGCCGGTCGCGGCGGAAATGATGGCCATGATGAGCGTGATACCGGCGGATGGCCCGTCTTTCGGTATTGCGCCTTCGGGCAAGTGGACGTGAATTTCCTTGTGCTTCGTAAAATCTTTTGGGATCTTTAATGCTTTGTGGCGCGCGCGAATAAATGTTAGCGCGGCCTGCGCGGATTCTTTCATTACGTCGCCAAGCTGTCCCGTTAGCGTTAAACGCTCGGTGCCATCGACAAGCACGGCTTCGACGGGCAGCACATCGCCGCCGGTGCTTGTCCATGCCAAACCCATAACCGCGCCGATCTTCGGGCCAAGCTCGCTTTTTGAGATAAGATATTTAGGAACTCCGAGATATTCGCCAAGCGCATCGGCGGTGATCGTTACATGAAATCCTTCCGGAACCGGAAGCGGCGTTCGCGCGATCTCTTCCGTTTCTAATTCCTTCCCATCGCCTGCGGCGCTCTCTTCGCCATCCTCGTCGATCTTGAGAATCCCGTTCTGGCTGACGGAAACGTTCCAGTGGCCTTCTGTTGCTTGGCCATTTGGCGCCGGCCTAGGAAGCCCATTCGTTTGCTCCGTCGTATTCTCGGCAGTTGAAGTAATGTAAGCATTAGTTACGATTGTCTTCGCCACTTTGCGGCAAATGCGCGCGATCTGGCGAACCAGACTTCGCACGCCTGCTTCCTGCGTGTATTGGCGAATGATACGCAGGAGCGCCGCATCCTCAAACGTTACGCTCGCTTCGGGCAGCCCATGCGCGCGAAGCTGGCCCGGAATGATATGGCGCTTCGCGATCTCTAATTTGTCGTGTTCCAAATAACCCGGCAGTTCGATGATCTCCATCCTATCCGCAAGCGGGAGGGGAATGTTATAGCGAACATTCGCGGTCGTTACAAAAAAGACACCGCTGAGATCATAATCCACTTCCAGATAATGATCGGTGAACGTACTGTTCTGCTCGGGATCAAGCACTTCGAGCAGCGCGGAACTCGGATCGCCACGGAAATCCATCGACATCTTATCGACTTCATCCAAAAGCATGAGCGGATTCGTCACGCCCGCGCGCTTCATGGATTGAATGATCTTTCCCGGCAGCGAGCCGATATACGTGCGCCGATGCCCGCGAATTTCCGCTTCATCCCGCACACCGCCAAGTGAAATTCGAACGAATTCACGTCCCAATGCGCTCGCGATCGAGCGCGCAAGCGATGTCTTCCCCACCCCCGGCGGACCGACTAAGCAGAGAATTTGGCCTTTCATTTTCTCGACCAAATTCAGCACCGCGATATGCTCTAAAATTCGTTCCTTTGGTTTTTCAAGACCGTAGTGATCACGATCGAGCACGTCGCGGACGTGCTCGATATTCAAATGATCGTTCGTGCGTTTTTTCCAAGGAACCTGCGCCAGCCATTCGAGATACGTGCGAATGACCGAACCCTCCGGCGACATCGGCGGCTGCTTTTTCAACCGGTCAAGCTCTTCGTCGGCACACTCGCGCGCTTGTTTTGGAAGATGCGCTGTGTTCAATTGCTCGACCAATTTACCGAACTCCGGATGCTGCTCGTCAATATCCTCGCCAAGTTCGCGTTGCAGCACACGAATTTGCTCGCTCAAAAAATATTTTCGCTGCGATTTCTGGATCGTCTGTTGCACTTTCTCATCGATCTCCTGCTCGATGCGGAGAATATCGAGTTCCGTAACGAGCAGGGCCGTCAGATGCAGATATTGCTCCCGCAGATCGGTAATTTCGAGAATATGCTGCTTGCTTTCCAGATCCTTTGTGAGATGAGCAGCAATATAGAACAGCTTCCGGCGCGGGTCGGGAATGTTATCGAAAGCCATCACCACTTCCTGCGGAACCTGTCTCGATTGCTTCACGTATTGCCGGAACAGATCTCCCGCATGGCGCGTGAGCGCTTCGAGTTCCGGCATCGGAATATCTTCCGGATGCAACACAGTGAGTTTCGCCTCGATGTGGCCGTCGGCAAAACCATATTCAACGGCCATCGCTTGTTCGAGGCCATCGACGAGAACTTTCATCAGTCCATTCGGCAACCGAATGATCCGTACTACTTTTGCAAGCGTACCAAAACGAAACAACTCGTCCGACTTCGGTTCTTCCTGCGTGGCATCCCGCTGGGCAACGAGAAAAAGATACCGCTCGCGCCCGATGGCAGAAGTGACCGAACCAAGCGAGGATTCGCGGCCAACAAGCACCGGAAAGATCATATACGGAAAGATCACAACGTCTCGTAATGCGAGCACCGGAATCCATTCCGGAATTTCGCGGACGACCTCGTTCGACTCCGAGGGGAGGATACGTTCCTCTGGAGCTTGCATTACGGGCGCTGTCCGCCGGCGTGGCGATTTTTCTGCTATTTCCGGGCTTTTTTCTGGGCGATTTTTGGCCATTCTATAATAATTGATCTTGCGAACCCCGCTAAACAACAAGTAGCAGGCAAAAATTTGGTAAATAGATGACAATCCTCAGAAACAATTATTTTTGCAATTCACAGCTATTTTTTATCATGTCATCCTGAGCGGAGCAAAACGGAGCGACAGCGACGTTTTGCGTAGTCGAAGGATCCTTGGTTTACCTGAAATTTTTTCGATTCCGTTCGGCTAACTTATAGGGATTTGAGACAAGCTCCCGAAATTCTTCATATATTACATGCAAAGTGATGGGCACCATGACAAAAGATGAACTTTTAAGCCAATTAGAGAAGATGGGTTCACCATCGACCAAGAAAATACTCGCTAACCACGGCGCGAGAGAGCCATTCTTTGGCGTGAAGGTCGGCGATATGAAAACGATCGTGAAAAAAGTGAAGAAAGATCACGAGCTTTCGCTCGCGCTGTATGCGACTGGCAATTACGATGCTATGTATTTCGCCGGCCTTATCGCCGACGAGAAGAAGATAACCAAAAAAGATCTGGAGTCGTGGGTTGCGAAGGCATACGCCGGAATTGCAGAGTACACGGTTCCCTGGATTGCTGCGGAAAGCGCCCACGGTTGGGAATTGTCCATGAAATGGATCGACTCTCCAAAAGAGCATATTGCGGCGGCGGGATGGGCGAGCCTTGGAAATCTCGTTGCTATCCTTCCCGACGAAAAGCTGGATATTCCCGCGCTCGGTAAACTGCTCGATCGCATTGAAAAGAACATCCACGCCTCCCAGAACCGCGTTCGCTATGCTATGAATTGGTTCATCATTTCTCTTGGCGCCTACGTCGCACCCCTGACGAACAAGAGCAAAAAGATCGCGCAATCCATTGGAACCGTAACCGTCGTGATGGACGGCACGGACTGCAAAGTTCCATCAGCGCTCGATTACATAGTGAAGATGGAAAAGATGGGCCGCATTGGAAAAAAGAAAAAGCAGGCGAGATGTTAAATCGTCAGAAAGACAGGGAAGCCTAAGTCATCCTTTGGGTGTTCAAGTAAATACCATGCTAAAATCCATTGAAGCAATTATCGATCGTGAAGGCCATATTCGCCCTCTTGAAGAGGTGCGAGTGCCTGAAGGAACGCATGCAATCATTACATTCTTACCAACATCCGATATTCCAAACGATACAGCTTTCTTAAGTGAGGGAGCATTGGGAGATTGGAACAGACCTGAAGAGGAAGAAGCATGGGCCTATTTACAAAAGGCGAAGTCGTCTTAGTCCCTTATCCTTTCAGCGATCTTAGTCAATCCAAGCTACGACCGGCGTTGGTTCTCGCTTCGGTTTCGGGTGATGACTATATTTTGTGCCAGATCACAAGCCGTCCTTATTTGACTCGCGTTGTAATTGCGATCAACGAAAATGAAAATCCTCAATCAGGACTGCATGTGAAAAGTTTTGCGCGGCCAGAAAAGCTCTTTACTGCGCATGAGAGTATCATTGTCGAACGCATAGGTGCTTTGAATCCAATCATCGCAAGGGCAATTGCCGAGGCGATTTCTCGAATAATTGCATTTCCAGTCTAAGCCTCTACTACGGATACATAAAATTCCATGCCCACTCCCGGTACAAAAACCCCGAATACAACGCCCGGCGAAAAACTCACGCCCCTAATGAAGCAATACAACTCCATCAAGGCAAAATACCCGGAGACGATCCTCTTTTTTCGCATGGGCGATTTTTTCGAGACCTTCGGGCCGGACGCGATCACGACTGCAAAAGTTACCGGAATCGTGCTTACGAAGCGTGGTAATGGTTCTGCCAGCGAGATCGAATTGGCGGGGTTCCCGCATCACCAACTCGATGCGTATCTCCCAAAGATGATCCGCGCAGGATACCGCGTGGCAGTCTGCGAGCAGCTTGAAGATCCCAAACTCGCCAAAGGGATAGTGAAGCGTGATGTGGTCGAAGTCGTCACGCCTGGCGTGCAGACAAGCGAAAAGCTGCTTGAAACTGGAAAGAATACCTATGTTGGCGCGATCGTCGTGCATGGCGGAATAGCAGGGATCGCCTATGCGGATGTTTCAACCGGAGCATTCATCGCCGGTGAAATTTCGGAAGCGCAGCTTGCGGAACATCTGGAAACACTTGGTTTGGCGGAACTTCTTGTGGCGCGAAAAGACGTGAGCAAGGTCGAGCTTGCTCCCTATTTTATTGCGCTATCGCATAAACCTTCCATTACGCGGCGCGAGGATTGGATCTTTCACGAAGAGACAGCGCGGGAACTACTGCTCCAGCATTTCAAGACCACCACGCTCAAGGGCTTCGGCATTGACGACCTCACTTCCGGCATGATCGCTGCCGGCGCTGTGCTCGATTACTTACGAGAAACGCGCTCTCAGTCGAGCCTTTCACATGTCACGCATATTGCACGCTACGATGCCGGAGAATATCTCACGCTCGATAACACAACCCGACGTAATCTGGAAATTTTTGCCCCCATTATGGGGGAGGCGAACGATGCTTCCCTGCTTGCCGTACTCGATGAAACCGTAACGCCGATGGGCGCGCGTTTGCTGCGCGCATGGCTTGCACGGCCGCTCCGAAGTAAGGAGCGCATTAATCACCGGCTCGATGCGATCGAACTACTTTCATCGCAAAGAGAACTTCGTGACAAGCTCCGCATGGAGTTTCGCGAGCTTGGAGACATCGAACGCCTCGTCGGGCGCTTTGCCAGCGCGCGCATTCTTTCGCCACGCGATTTTCTCATGCTGAAATTTTCGCTCTGGCATATTCCTGAGATAAAACAGCTTGTTGGGCAAATGACAGAAAGTACGGAAGCGACCCAAAAACAAATTTTAACCACGGTTCACTCACAGCTTGAGCCGCTGGGCGCGCTGGCCGAGGAGATCGATAAGATCATTGCGCCGGAGCCGCCTGTTACCATCGCGCATTTAGGAATTATCCGTGATGGCGCCAACGCAGAATTGGATGAACTCCGCTCGCTTACCCGCAACAGCCGCGAACGGCTCGCAAATATTCAAGCGCGCGAGCGTGAGCGAACGGGAATTTCTTCGCTGAAAGTCGATTACAATAATGTCTTCGGATATTATATCGAAGTGTCGAAAGCGAACGCAGCCAAAGTTCCAGAAGATTATGAGCGCCGGCAAACCATGACGAACGCCGAACGCTACATCACGCAGGAACTGAAAGAGTACGAAGCAAAGATCTTAGGCGCGGAAGAACGCATGCAGACCATCGAGCGCGAAATGATCGAACAGCTCCGCGCGCGAATTTTGGAAGATACCCAACCGCTTCAACGCAACGCAGAGCTGATCGCCGTGCTGGATGTCCTTGCCACCTTCTCCACGCTCGCGACGAAGAACAACTGGACGCGCCCACAATTTAATGACACTGGAGATTTCTCCATCGAGCAAGGCCGCCATCCTGTCGTAGAAAAACTGATGCCCGTTGGCGAGCGATTTACGCCGAACAGCGTCATGTTCTCGCCCGGAGAGTTCGAATTTTATATTATAACCGGGCCGAACATGTCCGGCAAATCGGTGTATCTGCGGCAGACGGGAATTCTGGCCTATCTCGCCCATGCCGGTTCTTTTGTTCCGGCTGCGAAAGCGAATTTTCCGATCCTCGACCGCATTTTCACTCGCGTCGGAGCAAGCGATAATGTGGCGAGCGGTGAATCGACATTCCTTGTCGAAATGAACGAAGCCGCAAATATCTTGAGCAATGCTACAAAGAATTCCCTCCTGCTTTTCGATGAGCTTGGACGCGGCACATCCACCTTCGATGGTATTTCCATTGCATGGGCTATTGCAGAATATATTCACGATAATCTTCCCGGCGCACGAACATTATTTGCAACGCATTATCACGAATTAAACGCGCTTGCCGACAGGAACCCGCGCATTCATAATTTAAAAGTGGAAGTACGCGAAGCAGAAGGCAAAGTGCATTTTCTTCATAAAATAGCTCCCGGATTTGCAGATCATTCGTATGGCATTGAAGTCGCAGCAATGGCGGGGATCCCGCCGGAAGTGATCGACCGAGCAAGAGAGATACTCAGCTCGCTCGAAGCAACGGAACTCGAAATTGCCGAAGCCAACATCCAGCGCGCCATCCCCTTCTTAGAGCGCATGACCCGCGAAGAACGCGCCGAAAAACTACAGCAAGCCTTCGGCGATGAACGAGCCGAAACGATTGCGAATGAACTGCGAAATTTCGATCTGAACGCGCTCACACCCATCGATGCGATGAATAAAATTGCGGAATGGAAGCGGAATGCTTAACCCAACTTCAGCGGCAAATACGCTCGCAAAATTCCCCGCATCCTCGGCGCTTCGAATCGCGTTAGCTCAAAAACAGCTACCGCACTCTTTTTCATTTCGATCCCATATTCCGTTCCGCTGATAAGCACGCTTGCAAGCATGGAAAATAGCGGATCGTGACCCGCAAGCATCAGAACATCGCACACATCTTTTTTCGATGCGATGATGGACATCGCCGTTTCTAAATTGCTGCCCGTGCGAAGTCCTTCGTTAATTTCGAATGTTGCTCGGGGCGCGAACTCTTCCAGCATGATGCGTGCTGTTTGTTCGGCGCGTGGCAAGGGACTGGTAACGATAATTTCCGGGGGCTCGAAATCCGCATCTTTCAGCAGCAGCGCCATCGCCGTGGTGATACGAATGCCTTTTTTCGAGAGCACACGCGCATCGTCGCTCGGAGCGGGGGTATCGGCATCGCCGTGGCGGACAAGATAGAGAATCATGAACCTGGATTACGCGGATTGGATCGATTACACGGATTTTTTAAGATTGTCATTCCCGCGAAAGCGGGAATCCATATCTCAAATTACTACTTCGATAAGTTCTGGATTCCCGCTTTCGCGGGAATGACAATCCAACTATTTAGATGTTAAAACCCACCCTCATTATATCAGCAATCCTGATTTTCGGCTGCACGAAGCAACCACCTCCGCCGCACCTGGCGGATTCCGCCTCCACCGAAAAAACATTCCATCAATTAGAAGGAAAGCATGCGCTCAAATTCAATGGTCCTGCCGATATTTTAGGCGATACCACGAAAAATGCGCGCAAGCCTGCGATGGTGAAGGCACCATGATTATGGTGTTGGCTCTGTGCGTTCCGCTGGGTTCAGGCTCATGACCGCGTCATGCGGAATTCGCTTGACACCAGAACCGCGGACGATCCAATATTGCGGAGAATACGGCGGACGCGCACGGAAGAATTCGACATTATCGAAGCGATCGACCCAGCCAATAAAGAGCGGGTTAGAAAACAAGAATGTCACTGGCTGGTCATCGACAATAATGTGCTGTAGTTGATGGCTCATTTCGATTCTCTTTGCTTTGTCGGGTTCTGTCTCGATGCCATTCAATAATGCATCGGCAGCGGGATCGCTATAGCAATAAAAATTCGATCCCTTATTGGGTATCTGCGCGGAGTTCCAAAGCTGGCTAATATCGTCCTCGACGCCGGCATTCCCGACCCAACCACTATAACAGGCATCGTAATTATGCGATTTCGTATTTTCCAGATAGACGGACCATTCAATCGCAGAAACCCCCGCTTCGATCCCCGCCTTCTTTAACTCTTCCGAAATAACAAGAAGAATTTGCTTGCGTACTTCATTACCACTGTTAACCTGGAACGTAAATCGGAATGGCGTCATTTTGCCGTCGATATTCTTCTGCAAAATGCCGTCGGGTCCGGGAGCCCAGCCATCGTCGGCAAGCATCTTTTTGGCAGCATCGACATTGTAATCAGGCTCCTGCGCGGTGGGATCGTAATTCGGCTGTGTCGGCATCACGGGTCCTCCGATCTTTTTGCCAAGATCGTGAATAACACTATGCAGAATTTCATCTCTATTAATCAGCATGGTAAGTGCTTTTCGCACATTCTTCGACTTAAACAGAGGACGGGAATTATTCCATGATATGAACGTATAGAGGTTCATATACACCGTATCCTTCTTTAGGAATTTATCCTTCGTCGTATCCAAATCCGTAAGATATTGGTTAGGCGTGATCCCTTCACACACGTCGATATCTTTCGCTTTGAGCGAGGTAAGCATGGCATTCTGATCCTTGATGGTCTTGAAGATCAGTTGGTCCGGATAGGCTTCCTGCCATGGACGAGCTTTTCCCCAATAATTGGTATCTCGCTGAAGCGTGATCCGATCATTGGTTATCCATTCTTTGAAAATGTATGGACCGGATCCGATCAAGAATTTCGAATCGCGTCCGTTCTTTTCGTCTTGGAACCATGTAGCGAATTCCGCCATGGCGGGATTCTTGGAATTCACCGCGTGCAGATCGGCCCAAGATACCTTGTCCATCAGCGCTTTAGGATCGAAGATATGCTTCGGCAGAATCTTGGCGCCGATAATAATGTCCAGCATATTGTATCGGAACTTCGAGAAATGCAAGGACACTTTATTGACATCGCCATTGGGGTTCCATACGCTATCGAGTGTGGAAAAGATCACCCGAAGAGACGAAGCATTGATGATCTGTGGATTGAGGATCGTCTTAAATGAGAAGATCACGTCTGCGGAAGTTACCGGCTGACCGTCCGACCACCGTGCTCCCTGATTAATGGGAAACGTCCAGGTCAAATGATCGGGGCTTTGCTCGGAAAGACCTGCCAATAATGGAATGTATTCAAAAGTCCGAGGATTTTGGCCGTTCAGGGTTTCCCAAATTTCATTTTGGACATAAAGAGCATCTTCATCTGTGGAGAGATACGGGTTCATCCGCTCAATGTCACTGAGTATATGCCATACCACCTTATTTTCCGTCGATAGCCCGTTTGCCGGCCCACCGGACTTGTTGCAGCTACCAAAAACGAGTGCGAAAATGAGGAATAAAGGGAGTGTTAGAAGGTTTTTTCGTTGTGTCATGGGGGTTATAAGATAATTATCGGTACAAAAATACGATAATTGTGAGGGCGCCGCGTATTTCTCGGATTAGCTATGCTTTCACCTTTTCCCATAGCGATGCCACCGGGATCGTCAGATCGGCCTGATGCGCTTCTTCTAAGCGGGATTCGTGAGCGTGAAGCAGGTCACTGCGAGTGAGAATGCCAATGATCTGCAGCGGGTCTTCACGCAAAACAACAGGCAATCGGCCGACTTTTTCCATGACCATCAGATCCGCAGCTTCGCGGAGCGTGTTGTCCTCGAAGACAACGGCAGGCGCGCGATGAATGATCGAGCCGATCGTTTGCTCCTGTTGCCGGTCTTCCGAGAAAATATCTTTTCGCGAAACCACACCTGCAAGTTCTCCCTGCTCGTCGAGCACGGGATACGCGCCGTGCTGCGAACCCGGCTCGTGCGCACGGCACCATGCACGAACATCCGCGACCGTCTGCTCGGCACGCAGCGTAACTACCTGCCGCGAAAGTCCATCGCGGACGAGTGTCCGTGCAAGATGATCGGCGCCGTAATCCGATGGAACCCGTAATCCGCGCCGCGCGATTTTTTCGGTCATGATGGTATGTTTCATCAGCGTGATCCGAAATGAGATACGCCGCCGAGCATCCGCCGAGTAACGGTAGCAATCCTGAGGATTGCTGCGTCGTTTCAAACGCGAACACCACAGACGCAAGCAACGCACGCGAGGCACCCGCGAACATTGCGGCCATTCCGATAAGGCCGGCCATGCGCGGATCAATAGAAATGTCCGGAAACAGCAGATGCACTCCAACTGCCATCGCCGCACCGAGCGCGCCGCCGATGGTGAAGAGCGGCGCAAGTGTTCCGCCGGAAGTACCGCTTCCCAGCGCGATCGACCAGCTTAAAAATTTGAAAACGCAAAGTAACAAAAGCGCCTCCGTGGTGAACGAGCCATTCAGGAACCCGGAAATATTATCGTATCCTACGCCCATTGTTCGGGGAACAAAATACCCGATTACGCCAACAACAACACCCCCTATCGCCGGCCACCACATCCAGTGAATGTTAAGACGCGAGTGCTCTAATTTCTCGAACCTATCTTCGATCCAATACACCGCTCGTGTGAGCCACACGGAAACCAGCCCGATCACCGCGCCGATCAGCACATACATTGCGATCGCTCCTTCGGTTGGCGTGGGTAGAATTGGCATTGCAAAGACGGGTTTCAATCCCTCGAAGAGAATGCGAATTGCGGTCGCTGCAACGGCGGCAATGGCAACCGGTATAAACGAACGGCTCCGGAATTCAAAGAGCAGTAATTCAATTGCGAGCAGAACAGCGGAAACAGGTGATCCGAAAATCGCAGCCATTCCCGCCGCAGCACCGGCTGCAAGCAGCGCCTTGCGTTCGTCCGCAGTTGTTTTGATAAATTGCCCAAAGAGAGAGCCAACTGCTCCGCCCGTTGCTATGATCGGACCCTCCGCGCCAAATGGACCTCCGGTGCCGATCGAAACAGCAGCCGAAAGCGGCTTTAAAATAGTAATGCGCGGTGGGATGCGGCTTTGATTGAGCAACACCTGTTCCATCGTTTCCGGAATACCATGCCCACGAATGGCTTTGGAACCATAGCGAGCCATAAATCCCACAATAATCCCTCCCACCACAGGAATTCCGATAACCAACAGCCCGAGACGATTATCCGCAGGCGAGGAAAATCGTCCCGAAAGCTCGCCATAGAACGAAAGGTTCGTAACGAAGCCGATCATCGTCGTCACGATCTGCGAGATGAACCCGGCGCATATTCCGATGATGGCCGCTAGCCCGGTGATGAACAGCAACCGCTTATCATTAGCGTTGTTTATGGGCGGTGATATGAAATGGGCATGTGTTCTTTCCATCTCAGTGCTCACGGTCTTTCCGTTTTGCTTCGAGGAAGAGTTCAGGCTTTACCTCGGAAATGCCGGCATCCGTTAATACACGTTTCAGTACCGTTGCAAGCTGTGTCCGTTCGGAGGCAGAGAGTTTTTTAAGCGCACTTACAAGCTGCTCCTGCACCGTAGTGGGCGCGCGTTCGAGCTTCAACGCTCCTTTTTTCGTGATGGAAAGCTGCTGCACCCGCGCATCCTTCGGTGAACGAACTCTCGACACCAATTCTTTCTCAACTAATCTCGAAACTACGACAGAAACAGTACTCTGGTGCGTATGCGTGGCAGTGGCAAGCTCGTTGACGGTCATGCCATGCGCATTCCGAAGCTTTTCCAGCACAAAAAGCTGCGCTCCGGTAAGCCCGACCCGTTCCTCCGAACTGCGCGAACCGACCTGGAGCGCATGCACCAGGGTACGAAAGGCGTCGAGTATTTCTGTCAGTGAACGGACCGGCATATTATATTGATACCAATTATATTGGTATCAATATAACGAATAGCGTGCATGATTTGTTTCGGAGGTACTTAGAAAATGCGTCAGGCCTCCAATGGCTCCGTAATCCTCCGCGACGCATCCTTCAGTTCCACCCACTTCTCGGAGAGATAGGGAATATATTCTGTCGCCGTCACGAAACTCCAGACATACGCCACGATCGAATACAGCGCGCCAATGGTGAACCGGTCGAGATCGATCGAGAATATACAGCGTCGAAAGGAACATGATGAGCAGAAAAAAGCGAACCACGCCGTAACTCAGCGTCGAGCGAACAGAGTATTTGATCTCCAGATCCGCAATATTCGAATAATAGGAGCGGATCTTGGCAGGCTCCCGTGTGCCGAACACATTGAATTCATCTTCGTATTGATCGTGCAACGTCGATTGGATTCCCGAGAGCGAATTCATATAATACTTACTTCCCACCGCAACGAATACGATGAGCACGGAGCCAACCACCGTAAGCCGCCAATCGAACAGCCCCAGCGCAATGACTGCGCCACCCACAGCAATGAGCTGCTCCAAAAATTCCGGCACATTGTATTGGAAGAACTCGATATTGTGCCAGGCCATCGCGCTGCGTGCCGCAACTTTGGAAAGATCCTCGCCTTGCGCAAGCTGCCGCGAAACGACGTCGCTCGATAGATTGGCGAACATCTTCGTGTACGTGCGCGTGTCATAGACACGCCGGAACGCGCCGACGCTCGAATTGATAAGGAACAGCAGCACCCACGGAATGAGCGGCGGAAGGAACGGCCCGACTTCGCGCGTGATATAAAATGCCAACGGCTGCGGCGATGGCTGGGTCGTCGTGCCGGCGGGTTTTCCGGGGCCGGGAGAGGGTTTTCCCGCCGCATGAGCTTTAAGTATGGAATCACGGACAGCCTCACGCGTCATCTGAGGATGCTTTTTGCGCCGCTGCCGGCTTCGAATGGAATCGAACCGCGCGAGCCTGCGTCGAATACTGTCGATTCTTGCGCGTTCGGGCGTGCCTTCCTGCGGCAAGGGTACCATTTCCGAATCGAGCGCGGCAGTTTTGCTATTGTGGCCGGTAAAAAATGCCGCGAGATGAACATAGGAATGCCAGATGGCAGGAGCTGTATGCTCGTCATTCGTTCGGGTACCATCATCGGATTCACTTGAAGAGAGAGAATCCAACCGTTGCAGGGAATCGATCATTTTCATGGAATCGACCACGCGCGCGCGAATAGAATCCGCTATTTCCCTGCGCTGAAATGTAGAAAGCGCCGTATCGACCTCCTCCTCCACGCGGTGCGCTTCGCGCAGGCCATCGATCGCTTTCCCGAAGACATACGGCTCCGCAACATACGCGAAATTCTCCAGAATAACCAGCGCAAACGCGATTATTATCTGGATGCGGTATTCCTTGTAAAGCCTGCGAATCATGGAGTGCGTATAGAAACGCACATTCGTAGCATCGGCGTTCAGTTAAAAACGCGCCGTAACCTTGTAGCCGTGAGCTTCAGCTCACGGTGTAACGACGATAGCATCGTTAAAATACACCGTGACCTAAAGGTCACGGCTGCGCGAACTGGCCGAAATTCGTAGCCGTGACCTTTAGGTCACGGTGTATTGTTGAAATGTTGATGATTCAAGAAAAGAAACACCGTCTCCCACGCGAAGCCTATCGAGGATTTGTCCGAGCCTCGTTCACTGCATGTATCGAAAAGCGAAACAATTATTTTCTCTCAGAAGAAGCATTCAAAATTCACGAAGGACATTTATTGCGTGCATTATCACAACATCACTGTGCGTCGGAAGTGTATCTCTTCATGCCTGACCATTTGCACGTTATCATTGCCGGGCTTGATCCCGATGCCGATATTTACGGAGCGATGCGAGTGTTCAAGCAATACTCCGGGTTTTGGTTCGGAAGAAATCAACGCGATGTTCACTGGCAGGAAGATTTTTACGATCATATTCTGCGCCAGGAAGATGATCTTGCCAAGCTTATTACCTACATTTTAAATAATCCTGTGCGCGCTGGAATCTGTGAACGATGGAATGATTATCCATTTAAGGGTTCGACCGTGTTCGATCTCGTAACATGGACGGGCGGAATTTTATAACGCGAATTTGTAGCCGGAAACTTGTAGCCGTGAGCTTCAGCTCACGGTGTAACGACGATAGCATCGTTAAAATACACCGTGACCTAAAGGTCACGGCTACAGAGTCGCGAATTTTGTAGCCGTAACATTCAGGTTACGGTGTAAATAATAACTCGGCATTTAATCACACCGTGACCTAAAGGTCACGGCTACGAGAGTCGCGAATTTTGTAGACGTAACCTTCAGGTTACGGTGTAAATAATAACTCGGCATTTAATCACACCGTGACCTAAAGGTCACGGCTACGAGAGTCGGGCTGGAAGCACCGACCTACGCGACACCGGTTTACGCGGATAATGCAAGTATTCGCGATTATTTGTGGAAGCGGATGATGACGTAACGATTAACGGTTGAATCGGCAAAATTTGCTGTTGCTCGAAAAGATTCTTCGCCTGTACCATCACTGCAAAACCGCACCTTATCCGAAATACTATTTTCGTATGAAGCATTTTTAACAAGGTCTTCTTTTGCTTCAAATACAACATCAGTATCTGATTCATGTATGAATGGCACATTTTCTGCGCTATACATAGTAGTTGTAAATGACCAGCATCCCGAGGCAACATTCCCATTCTCAAGATCTTGCGCTTGCATTGTAAAATTGACACCCTGCGAGAATGTGATTATCTGAGATGAATTTAGGTCGAGGAGTCCACTCAATGAATCATCTCCACTTTCGGCGTCCCATTCGCTATAGCCTGGCGCGAGAGTATCCTGATGTGAGGTGTTGTAACCTGAGCCCATTGTAAAGTTAGGGCCGTTCCACGTTAAGGGAATTATTACGGGTGCAGAGCCACAGACACCCTCCCCCCAACATGGCGTAGCAGATGTATCTATGTGACACTGAAATGTAAAATCTACATACGGCATCGATTGCAACAACGCCAAATTAAAATGCCGAGCTGCAACATCCACAGTTCCAGACTCCACACCAAGATGGGAATTATTCGAAGTGTCATTCAAAACAACCTTCACGGAAAACACACCCGCATCCGGATAATAATGGATGATGGTATCGCTCTGTGAAACGAGAGACGAACTATCTCCAAACGTCCATATAAAAACTGACGATGAACTCAGCGGCTTCGTTGGTACGACCCTCATCATCGCAGAATCACCCCATGCAATGGTTGAATCCGGCAATATCAGCGTGAATTCGGAAGACTGCGTCGTCGTCGTTGGCGATTTGCACGAGGGAAGTGTTGCCGCAATAAGCAGCAGGAGCATGAGACTAAGAACTTTTGGGATTCTCACGAACGACACAACAAGAATCCCAACAAATAATGCAGCAGGGACGAATTTTTACCCTATTTTATAAATGCTATTCATTGTCATTCCCGCGAACGCGGGAATCCAGTTTTTGAATGTCATTGAAAATTTCGTTTCTTCGAGGAATGGATTCCCGCTTTCGCGGGAATGACATGTCATACTTGCAACGCGTTTATAAATCCGTCGGCCTGCGTTAATTCAATCACTTTCGCAATATCCTCCGATACATTCCTATCCTCATCCAAATGCGGGACGCGCTGGCGAATAAGCTGGTGCGCGCTGCCAGTTCCCTTGCCGGGTTTGAGCGGCGCGAGGAAATCGATCCCTTGCGCGGCGCAGAGAAGCTCAATAGCAAGCACGGTCTCGACATTCTTCACCACATGTTGCAGTTTAAGTGCCGCTATTGATCCCATGGAATTATGGTCTTCCATATTCCCGCTTGTCGGGATCGAATCGACGCTTGCGGGATGCGCGAGAACTTTATTCTCGCTTACAAGCGCGGCAGCGGTGTATTGAGCAATCATGTAGCCGGAGTTCAGTCCGCCATGCTCGGTTAGCGAGCGTGGCAATCCATTCGAGAGCGCGCCGTTTACGAGGCGTTCCGTTCTTCGCTCGGAAATACTGGCAAGTTCCGAAAGCGCGATGGCGAGATAATCGAGCGCAAGCGCAAGCGGTTCGCCATGAAAATTCCCACCTTCAAGATGAGCGTGTGTAGCGCAAACTTCAGTTTGCGACTCACTCATGGGATCGCAAACTGAAGTTTGCGCTACATTTTGCGCTACATCGGGAAATATCAATGGATTATCCGTCGCTGAATTTATTTCTATGGTCAAAGTTCGTTCCACGAATTCTATCGTATCCCGCACCGCGCCGTGGACTTGCGGAATGCAGCGAATGGAATACGCATCCTGCACGCGCGAATCGTTCGTGCGGTGCGATTGGCGAATTTCACTTCCAGCAATCAGGCGAAGCATTCGTTCTGCTACGAATTGCTGTCCTTTATGCGGACGCGCCTCATGAATGCGCGGATCGAATGCGGTATCGGTCGCGCGCAATGCTTCGAAAGACATTGCGCCCGCAATATCGGCAATATCGGCAAGCTGCTTTATGCGGTGTAGTGCAAGGCATCCTATGGCAGCCATCATCTGCGTCCCATTGATAAGCGCGAGTCCCTCTTTTGCTTGCAATACCAGAGGCTGAATATTCGCATTAGTCAGAGCTTCCAATGCAGGCACATTCATCCTATGGGATGCATGTGTCCCATGTGACGAATGCGCTTTTTCAGGAATGGTTACAAATCCCTCCCCCGTCAACGCGAGCGCCAAATGCGCAAGCGGCGCAAGATCGCCGGAAGAACCCACGCTTCCGCGCGAGGGAATCACGGGAAGTATATCCGCAGCCAGAAATTTTAGTAATTGCTCGATAGCAGCAAGCCGAATACCAGAACAGCCTTTCGCCAACGCATTCGCGCGAAGCAAAAGCATTGCCCGAACTACTTCCGGTGGAAGCGGTTCGCCAACGCCGGCACTATGCGATCGCAATAAATTCTGCTGAAGCTGGCGAAGCTCCTCTCGTGGAATAGTAACATTCGCGAACTCACCGAAGCCCGTTGTTACGCCGTAAATAATTTCTCCGCGCTCGACCCATTCATCCACGAGCGCTCGTGAGCGAGCAATCCTCACCTTCGCTTCCTCTGAAATTTGAATATCCAGCGCATGATCGGTCATGCGGGCATGATCGGTCATGCCCGTTTCCTCGCGCCGCGCCACGCGGGCGACGTCCTCGATCGTCAGGGAATTGCCATCTAATATGATCACGCTACAAAAATACGATTTTTGTAACCGTAACCTTCAGGTTACGGAGATAAAGGTCGTATTTTTGCACTGTGAAGTTGTATCACAATATCCGAAAGCTCTACACTCCGCACGGTTTTACAGCAGTGCGAGGCAACGCTATGGGAAAAATTGAGGAGATCGACGATGCGGTTATTTTCGTCGGCGACGATGGCCGCATTATAGATGCCGGGTCATTTCAAGCGGATCGAGCATTCGGTCCTTCCTACAGTACGGGTGAAAAAATCGAGATCGAGCGCATCGATTGCCACGGCCTCGTGGCACTGCCGGGATTTGTCGATTCCCACACACATTGTGTATTTGCCGGCGAACGCAGCCTGGAATTTACCATGCGGGCCGAAGGAAAATCCTATCAGAAGATCGCAGCAATGGGCGGAGGAATTTTAAGTTCGGTCGAACACGTGAAGCACGCTTCGCTTGAAGAAATTGTGCGATATTCCAAGCCATTCCTTGAACGCGCGCTGAGTTTTGGCACAACATTGATGGAAATAAAATCCGGCTACGGACTTTCCACCGAAGAAGAAGGAAAACTCCTCATGGCCGCCAAACAACTTGCCGTGGAGACGCCGATGGAAATAGTCGGTACGTATCTAGGCGCTCATGCGGTGCAAAAAATAGTTCAAGATCGGATTATGTCCGATCTATCCTCACCGAACAGCTTCCAGCCCTGCATTCGATGGCAGAATTCTGCGATGTATTTATGGACGAAGGATATTTCACGCGCGAAGAGACTATCAAAATCTGCAATACCGCAAAAGAATTGGGAATGAAAATAAAACTTCACGCCGATGAACTCGCCGAAACGGACGGCGCACGAACTGCAGTGGAACTCGGAGCCTATAGTGCAGATCACCT
>CAVZOL010000002.1:0-204819 GCA_963776895.1 Ignavibacteriota bacterium
GCATCCAGCGGGCCGAACGCGAGCCGCCCGGCATGATCGAGCAGCATTCGCGCCCGGCGGCCTTTACCCGACATCCTCGCGCTGCGCTTCCCCGATGACTTCCCCGCGGCTTTCGCGGCCGCCGCGAGTGAGCGCGAGATCGGCATCGCCGTGCTCTCAAGCAGGAGACAATTCTAGCAAGGGCAAACTGCAGACCATGCGGTTGCTGCAAGTCCCGACGGGCTGATGGGCGTGTCGGTCGTCGCGCTCATCTGCGCCCGCGGCGGGTCCAAGGGGCTGCCCGGAAAGAATATCCGGCCGCTCGCGGGGCGGCCGCTGATTGCCTGGGCGATCGCGCAGGCGCGTGCCGTGCCGCGCATCACGCGCGTCATCGTGTCCACCGACTCGGAGCAGATCGCCACGGTAGCGCGCGCTGCCGGCGCCGAGGTGCCGTTCATGCGCCCGGGAGCTCGCCCGCGACGACAGCCCGGAGTGGCTTAGCTGGCGTCATGCGCTCGAGCACCTGCGGCTCGCCGACGGGGCGTACCCCGATGCGCTGATCTGCGTGCCCGCGACCGCGCCGCTGCGCTCCTCCGCGGATCTGGAAGCATGCCTCGACGAATTCGCCAAGGGCTCGGCCGACGTGATCATCACGGTCACCGATGCGCATCGCAACCCGTATTTCAACATGGTGAAGCGCAACACCGACGGCACCGTAGGCCTGGTCATCCCGCCCGCTGGCGTCGTGTTTCGTCGCCAGGACGCGCCGGTCATGTACGACATCACGCCGGTCGCCTATGTGACGAGTGCACGCTATGTGATGAGCCACGGCGGCCTGTTCGAGGGGCGCACGCGCGCGGTGCACGTTCCTCCGGAGCGCGCGGTCGACATCGACACGCTGCTCGATTTCAAATTTGCAGAGTGTCTGCTGGCCAAACCGCAGCCGCAGCTTCCCGAGACCACATTGCCATGATACCGCCGTGGATACTGGCGCCGGAGCATCAGCCGACGTGACGCGGAAAGTGATCTACGTCTCCGTGGGCCGACTCACCGACAAGATGGTGCGAGACTGTCATATCGATCACGTGATCGGGAAAGGCGTGACGGTCGAGTATTGGGATGTCGTATCCCTGCTGCGGGAGGAACATTCCGAGCGGCATGCAACGACTCCGACCTACCTGCGCGTCCTGCGCACGTTCGGCGAAGTAAAGAGCCTGATCCGCCAGCCCGAGAATCGCGACGCGCACTACGTGATGCTAATCACGTACACTGGGCGATTCGTGCGCATATTTCGGCTGCTCTCCAAACACAATTGCCGGATGTCAACTTTTGTCTGGGGGACTCTGCCGCGCGATAGCGCTTACAAGTGGCGCAAAATAGCCGCCTGGCTCCGCACCCCCTCCCGGCTCGCGCTGGAGCTCTTCAACAGGGCGAAGGCGAGCGGCTTGCGAAGACTGAAACTCGTCCAGCCGTTCGAAAGCGTTTTCGCCGCGGGCGGCGTGGCCATGGCCAGGAATAATTTTGCCGCTCGGATCGTGCCGATAAATTATTTCGATTACGACGAGTATTTAAAGACCCGGGCAGCCAACAGCCGCAGGCTCGTTGGCGGACGGTACGCGGTGTTCCTCGACAGCAATCTTCCGTACCACTCCGATCTCGGATTATCCGGTGATTCACGGCTCGATCCCGACAGCTATTATGGATCTCTCAACCGGTTTTTCCGCCTATTGGAGCAGCAATACGAAATCAGCGTCGTTATTGCCGCCCACCCGAGATCCGACTACAACAGTGCGACCTACGAAGGTCGGCACAGTTGTCGTCTGGTGACGGCCGAGCTGGTAAAAGACGCCGAATTCGTACTGGCGCACGCGAGCACTGCGATAAGTTTCGCCATCCTCAACGCCAAACCGCTCATCTTCATCTACACCAGTAGCATGGTAGCGGCTTATGAGCGTTGGATGATCCGTGAAATGCGAGTCTTTGCTGACTATCTGGATGCCCCTATCTATAACGTAGATTTGGTGGACGTGCGCGAGGTTAGAGTGAAGCAGGTCAATCTGCACCACTATGAGCGCTACAAGTACGATTTCTTGACGTCGCGTCAGTCAGAAAACACGTTGAGCCGAGAGATCCTTTGCCGAGAGCTGGTTGCGTAGCAAGACCTGGCCGGCGACCTGGCCGCCGGGCGACGACTGCTTAAAGCTGAAACCTGTCAGTTAACTCTTGCGGGTCGGGGTGAGGTTTCGTGTCACTCGGTCGGTCACTGAATTGCATTAGGGATAGCTGAGATGTGTGGAATTGTTGGTTATTTTGGTCCCAAGGATATCGACCTGAGGTCGGCAGCCGGGGCTGTATTGCATCGCGGTCCCGACATGCAGAGCATTACCTCCGGGCCAGGCTGGAAGATTGCATTCAACAGGCTCTCGATCATCGATACCAGCAGGAACGGCATGCAGCCGTTCACATTTGACGGCGTAACGGTAGTTATGAACGGCGAGATATATAACTACCGCGAGTTAAAAAACGAGCACCGGCATGAGTACAGCTGCCGTTCGGGAAGCGACGTCGAGATATTGCCGTTCCTTTATAGGAAATACGGCATGGGATTTCTGCAGCGGCTCAACGGTATGTTCGCGATGGTGGTCATTGACGTGACCGCAGGTCGGTACTTCCTGATCCGCGATCGCTTCGGCAAGAAGCCGCTTTTCTACCGCACGGAGGGTAACTGCGTTTACTTTGCGTCTGAGCTCAAAGCGCTGAGGCATCTCACCAAGCTGCAGCCAGACAGGACGAACCTAGCGCTGAACATGACGTGCTGGATGCTGATCCAACCACTGACGACCTATCATAGCGTTTTCAACGTCACGCCCGGTCACTACCTCCAGTTTGACGGCTCGGTGACGCGGGAGCAGCAGTGGTATCGACCGCACGTAGTCAGCCGCGAGCAATCGTGGGACGAGGTTTACGACCGGTTCCTGGCGTTGTATAGGCAGTCGATAGAGTTGAGGTTGCGCAGTGACGTCCCGGTGGGAATCTGTCTGAGCGGAGGACTGGATTCTTCCTCGATCGCCTATCTCGCGCGCAGCATCACGGCGGAGAAACTCACTGCATTTACCGCGAACATTGTCGGAAAAGAGCACTGGGAGGGCACGACCGATACGGATAACCCAGCGCGACTGTGCCGCGACCTGCAAATACATCAGGTTTGCACCACCGTCGATGCCGATTATTGGAATCGGAATATCATAGATATCGGGCGCAACTACGACGAAATCTTTCTTAACTCCGGAACGCTGGTCTTCTACGCGATATCGGCGGCGGCACGGCGGCAGAGCGTGAAGGTGTTGCTAAGCGGAGCAGGCGGTGACGAAGTGTTCGGCGGCTATCCGTGGCAGGCGCGAATGCGATTACTTCCGCTCGGTCATTTGTCGCGGTCCTTTCGCAGGCGTTCGTCAGAGGCCGCGAAGGCATCCATCAGCTCCTAACTGCCGCTGGGCCCGGGCAATGGCGGCGAGGTTGGCGCGGGCATACGGATTGTCCGCGAGTTTCGGATAGGACGCGAGTCCCTCTCAGGGCTTCTCGGTCATATATGCGCGACACCGATCGGGCCGTGTCTGAGCGCATACAGGAGTTCAGCGAACGTTACTTCCGTATCTCGGTGGATGCGATTGACGGTCGATCCTTATAACCAGGTGAATTACGCGAACATGTCACGGTAATAGGCAACGGCAACTACCAGTGACATGGCGAATATGAGAAATTCGGTAGAGAATCGCAGCCCGCTCCTCGACTACGAAGTGGTCGAAGTATTTGATGTCGGTTCCGGATCGAATGAAGAACGCCGGCGGCCCGAAGTCGCTGTTTCAATCCATGCTGGCCAGGTTTTTACCTACCTATATAACTGAAGCGGCAAGAGCGGTCCCACAATGCCGCTCGATCTGTGGTTTCGTTCTGACGCATACGGCAAGCGCGCGAAGGCATTTATTGTGGACAACCGGGACCTGGTCGGCGGGCTGCTATCCGCGGACCTGGCGGGTCGCGTTTGCGACGATGCGCTATATGGCGGCAAGGACGGCGCAATGCGGATGTTCGCGCTCGGTGAGCTTCGTGTTGTGGGCGAAAGTCAACGTCGACGACAGCTTGCCGCGGGCGCGGGCAGCTTTGATGAGCTCACCGGCGCGCGCAGTCGAACGACCAGAGCTGGAACTCGATGAGGCGCTGGCCGTGTAGGGGCGGCGAGCGCCCTTCGGGAAACTATCATGGCGAAGGTGCTAATCACGACAGTTCCATTCGCGGACAAGAACCGGCTGCCCATCGAGATGCTGATGCGGCCGGGATCGAGTACACAATCAATCCGCTTGGCCGCAAGATGAAGGAAGACGAGATGGCGGAGATGATCGGCGACTTCGAAGCCCGATTGCCGGTACCGAGCCGATTACCGAGCGCGCTACGGCCTGCGGCAGCCGGTTGAAAACTCATTTCGCGTGTTGGGATTGGACTCGATAGCGTCGACCTGCTGGCAGCCGCCAAGCGCGGCATCAGGGTCCTTACACTCCGGATGCGCCAGCGCCTGCGGTGGCCGAGCTGACGATCGGGCTGATGCTGTCGTTGTTGGCTCGGGGCATGTCGCCAATCTGGAGCTGCACCGCGGTGTCTGGCACCGGCATTCTGGGTCGTCGCATCGCAAAGGTGACGCTCGGAATCATCGGCACAGGCCGGGTCGGGGCGCGTGTGTTGCGCAGGATCGCCTCCTTCGGTACCCCGAGAGTCCTTGCCAACGACCTCAACCCCGATCCAAAGTTGATTCCGGAACTGAAGCTCGAATGGGTCGGCAAGAACGAAATATATCGCTGGGCCGATGTGACGATCAGCATCACGTTCCGCTAACACTGCAGACCGCAAACATGATCCGCCGTGAGCAACTTGTTGCGATGAAGCCCGATGCGCTCTGATAAACACGTCCCGCGGAGGAATCGTAAACGAGGTAGATCTGGCGGAGGTGCTGCGTGCGGGTCACCTCGGCGGTGTCGCCATTGACGTATTCGATAACGAGCCCTATCAGGAGAATTAGTCGGTATCGAGCGGTGCCTGTTAACGCCGCACATTGGCTCGAGTCGGTGACTGCCGGGCACGCATGGAACTTGAGGCCACGGAGGAGGCGGTGCGGTTTCTGACCGGGCAAACGCTGCAAAGTCCGGTGCCGGAAAGTGAGATAATCACGCTCAGCGCCGCGCCGTATAGGACTGTCGTGAAGAGAGCGTGTGTGATCGGCGGCTCAGGGTTTCTCGGTTCTCATGTTGCGGACCAGTTGAGCGACGCCGGTCGGGCTGAAGACGATACGTGCCAGATTCATACGGAAATGTTGGAACAATTCCAAGCGGAATGCCGGTGGTCTCGGCAAAGGTATGGCCATCCTTAAGCGAAATAATAATCGGATTGGGATGCCCGCACACCACGGTTTCGAGCGTGTGACGATGAATATGGAGCATCCCGAAGGCGGCTGTGATAAATCGTTCCGGTGCAGTGCTTTCACACATCAGTCTGTTTAACTCCTTGACGACATTGAGAAGCGTTAAATGTCCTTCTCGAAGCAGCATCACCAAGGCACGTAAAGCAGCCTGCAAATTAGACATCGTCAGCGCCGCTGTGACGCCTTTGCCAACAACGTCCGCAATGGCAAATAACACACGGTTATCATCCAATTGGATGACATCGTAATAATCACCACCGACCCACTCGGACGGACGCGAAATTGCCGCGAACTCGACTCCCGTAATTTGCGGCAACCGTTGGGGTAACAGTGACTCTTGGATTTCCCTCGCAAGCCGCAGCTCCGATTCCAATCGCTCACGTTCTTTTTCGCGTTCGAACAGCCAGGCATTCGTCAGCGCAATAGAGGTGAGTGCGGCAAGCGAAGCGAGGTACGTCGCTTCCGAATCCTCGCTCAATTTTGGATTGATGGATGGCCCAAGTCCGAGCAATCCGAGATAACCAGCGCCATCCGCAGCCACGAGTGGAACGGCAATAAATGGATCTGTAAGATTTGCGATCAACCGGTCGAATCCTTCGCGATCAATCGTTTCCGAAAGTTCCAGATGAGCGAATCCTGCGCGTGCAACTAATTCGTACCGCTCGCCATCGGCGAGATACGCAAACGCCTCTTTGATGAGCGATTTTCCCATGACAGATCTAAGGACGCTCCGAATGATCCCGCGCGGCCCGAGATCAGGCGTAAGTGTGCGCGCGAATTCAAGCAGCGATGCTAATGCAAATCGCTCTTGAGATAATTCGGCGGCTAAGTCTTGAGGGGTGGGCACAGGAAGAAATCGGTCTTAGAATTACGGCAATAAAATCTAACAAATCACACCAACACCTCATTCATCATTCATATTTCATCATTTCCCGTAGAGCGGGAGACGGGACTTGAACCCGCGACATCGACCTTGGCAAGGTCGCACTCTACCAACTGAGTTACTCCCGCGATGTTGTAGCATAAACTTCAGTTTGTGATCCCTTCGCCAGGTTGCAAACTGAAGTTTGCGCTACATTCCTTTCCCCAAAGACCAGCCCTTTTCGATAAGGCGGTGACCAATGGGACATTCAGAACAGCGAAGCTTCTGACAGAAGTTTCGCTGGAGCAAAAGCGCACCTTGTTCCGAGCGGACGGAGTTAACGTTTTCGCCTTCCAGAAGTTCCTGTTGTATCACAGAAAGGTATTTTGCGCTCGATTGCGTCCGCGCGCTGCCCCATTCTTCGATGAGCGCCCGTTCGGCCTGCCGGCGCGAAGAGCTTTCCGACTCCGTGCGAAGTTTTGCAATTCGGGCCGGAAGAATGACATTCAGCCATATTGCCGAAGCACGCTCCTCGCCCAAAAGGGATTGTGGGGCAGGCAGTTTTGATCCGAATGAGGTGTGCGATTCCCAATAAGGACTGTCTCCTAAATTCACTTTCGGGCCTCGATCAAAGAAATTCTGTCGAAAATTCCAATCCAGGCGGCTAAAATTTTTTTCTGCCAACGCCGCCGCAAGAGCGATTCGGCGATGCGGACTGTTCGCCGGACGAATCCGAAAGAACGCCCAATCATGTTCTGCAAGCACTTCCGGAAATCTTAACGATTGTTGAATCGCGTTCCATCGAGCGTTGAGATCGATGAGATATTCATTCGTTTCATTATCGAATTCGAGGGATGGTTTTTGTAAAAGTCCAGCGACGCCAAAAAAGACTGCCTCCAAAGAGATACTTCTGTTTTCACTAAACGCATCGCGAGCAAATCGCAAACGCGAGATCGGCAAGAGCGCAGATAGCTCTCGAAATGGAACGCGATTCTGCGAATAGCCAAGCGCATCCATTGTTAGCTGATAGACGCGTTCTATGAGTTCCGATTCTGAAGGAATTTCTCGTTCGGAGATGGTAACCCTGTCGATCAATTCTTCAAGACGAGCCTCGCCAAATTGTTCGAGCACCTTGCGTTTGAAACGCATCGGAACCAGGATATTGTGCGGAAAGCATGGCAGTTCCGGTGAACGATCATACAGTCTGCGAAACAGTTCATCCCATAAGTCGTTGCGGCCAAAGATAAGATTGTCACGCAAAATAAGCTCGGGAACCGGAGGTCCCGCTTGTTCTTCCGAACCTTCGAGGACAACATGCAACACTACATTCGAGTAACGCGCATCCCCCGCATGTTCATGCTCATGCCAGCCTTCGGGCGTGATATGTAACTCCACATCGCCGATGATCTGCATGCCATCCATCACAATGCGCGCACCCAGAAAATCCGGCCCTCCGCGATGATTATTATCCACACCACAGTCAATGATCTGAACGGGTGAACCATCCGAAAGTAAGATAGGAAAAACGAGAAAGCTTTCGTGAGCTTTCCATATTTCGCGAAGGAAGGATTCGGATAACATAACTCGGGTTTATAGGATTTTTAGGGATTAAACAGGATTTTGGGAATGGATTCCCGCTTTCGCGGGAATGACAGATAAAGATTTTTTTGCGCGAAGCACCAAGATAAGAACATACTTGTCATTCCCGCGAAAGCGGGAACCCAGAATTAAAGATAATGCTGGGCCGCTTTTCGTGCCGCTTCGGCAAAATCCGCTCCTTTCGAAGCGCCCGCAATACCACGGCTCACATTGATCAGCGCGATGCCATCCCCGTTTGCTTCCAAAACTTCTTCCATCGTTCCGCCTTGCGTGCCTACTCCGGGAATAAGGAATGGAAGTTCCGGCGCACGCTGGCGCAGCGCTTTGAGTTCCGTTGGCTTTGTTGCGCCGACAACGAGTCCGGCGTTTTTCTTCGGCGCGTTCCATTCACGGACTTTGTCCGTTATTTCTTCATAAAACTTTTTCCCGTTCGTGAGATCGAGATATTCAAAATCTCTCGCACCGGGATTTGAGGTTAATCCGAGAAAAAACACGCCCCGGTCTTCTCGCCGCAAAAAAGGCTCGACGCCATCGAACCCCATCAAAGGATTTATAGTGATCGAATCGAACGGAAACAATTCCTGATAAGCATAAGCATATTTTTCGCTTGTCGCGCCGATGTCACCGCGTTTTACATCGCCGATGGTGAGAATGTGCTTTGGAATATGCGCGAGCGTTTGCTCGACTGCTTCGATTCCCTTCGTGCCATACGCTTCATAATATGCCATCTGCAATTTATAGCAGCAGGCAAGATCACTCGTTGCGTCGATGATAGCTCGGTTGAAGGCCGCCAAGGGATTCGGCTCGTTCTTCAAAATATCGGGGATGGTTTTCCAGTCAGTATCCAGTCCGACGCAAAGGTAGGAATGGCTCTTTTCTTGAGCCGATTTTATTTTTTCGAGGAATGTCGTCATATCTTTTTATGCAAAGATACGATACAAGAGGGTTAAAACTTACAGGTTGCAGAAAAAACCGGTATAGAGACTGGCGCGCTATTCTCATGTCTCAGCATCAATGCACCCATAAGCACGCTGGGATTTGCATCGAAATTCCAGCCGGAAGATGATCTATCGCTTGCGCCGTTGCCAATCGACGCAAGGCTAATGCCGAAACCCGCAACCGTACCGATAATGGAGGGAATCGATAATGCCCACAGCGAAGCATTGGAATTTGCAGAAATTAAGATGGCTCCCAAACCGCCTCCGATAAGACATCCTGCCGTTGTGCCAAGGATAACAGTGCTACCCTCTGCGGTCGAGAAATCCCGATTTTCGAGGAAAGAATTGGCAAGCATTACACCTCCGATATTGCCCGCAATTCCAACCAGCGGCAGGCCGGACGGCGGCGAGTGCGCGAAATTATAGTTGATCGCAGAGGCATAAATAATGGCTGGAATGTATGCGCTATACGTTCCGATGGTTAAAACGACCAACCCGCCCCCCCGGTTATAGAACTGGCTGTTTGCCATCATTGTCCCGGCAGCGAAGCCAGCCGCCGATCCTGCTAAACTCAACCCGGACCAGAGTGCATGTGGCGCATGATTATTGACGGCGAACGCGAGTCCAAAGCCATCTATCATTCCGAATAAGCCACCATAACGGATCATATCGGCAGTGCCTTCGGTCATAGTATTGTTCGATGCGATGGCGTAACCTGTTCCCGTTTCGGCAAGGCTGGCCGCCGCTATGACAGGCCCGATTCCGAGGCCGGGATTACCACTGGAAAACAACTCATACATTAAACCACCATGCACCGCTCCCAGGAATGCTCCCCCAAGCGAAAGGGAACCTTCGGCGTCTGTCATCGGCCCATTTCGGGTCAGTGCGGAAGAAAGAAAATATCCTGAGCCGCCAATGATCAATTCGAGGCCAACGTCCACTCCGGCATTATCTGAATTGAACGCGGTGAGGATCGCCGGTCCATACAGAAAGATCGAAAGAAGCGTCTCGCCAAGAACAAATTTAGACCGTGAATTTTGATAGAGCGTCAAGGCCGGCGCTTGGGAACCGATCCGCGCATCGAAATCTTCTCGAAGCAATTGCACCTGGGCTGCACTCAACGGAAGGCGGTCTTTGACAAGCCTGCTCTTCCCGAACGAAGTAACTTCGAGCATGTAAGAACTATCCGGTTCCCGATATAGACGAGCTTCAAAAAAACGAGGATGCGCCGGAAACAGATCCAGCTTTTTTTCGATGTCCTGATTGATCACCTGAATCGTCCCGGACGAGTCGAACGGAACTTGTACCTCTTGCGCGGAAACAACTCCGCATTCAAGCAGGAAAATGAGCAAGAAGCCAAGTATCTTCATTCTTTTTTCAATCTAATGACGGCCATTCCACTAATGACGGCCATTCCAAATTGGAAGTTTCGCGGGTATTTATTTGTGACCTACTCCGCCACCAGCATCGCAGCGCCGATCATTCCTGCTCGGTTACCGAGATGTGCTTTGCGGATTTCTACCACCGGACGAAGATTCGATAGCACGCGCGAGCGAAGCGTAACAAGTGCGGCATCGAACAATACGCTCCCAGCTTCCGCTACGCCGCCGCCAAGAATACATACGTGCATATTGAGAAGGTTCGCAACGCTTGCAAGCGCAACGCCAAGCAGCTTTCCTGCATCTTCAAAAACGGATCGAGCAAATACATCGCCGGCGTTCATGGCACCAGCAATCAGCTTCGGAGTAAGTTCATTCTCCTCCGAGCGAAGCGCCGATTGAATGGACGGATCATCCATCAATTTCTTTCGCGTTCGTTCCGAAAGATAATGCTGGCCGAGATATGCCTCGATGCACCCTCGCGAGCCGCAATTACACTGCGGGCCATCGAGATCGATCGTTGTATGCCCAAATTCCCCGGCTCCGCCGGACGCGCCCCGATAGATGCCCTCGAACGTCCCTTCGCTCGCGTAGATCGCTCCTCCAATTCCCGTACCGAGGGTTACGAGAAGAAAGCGCGACAAGCCGCGCCCTGCGCCATGTTGTGCTTCAGCTAATGCCGCGACGTTAGCGTCGTTATCGACTTCGATTCGCTCAAATTCCGGTAGCAATTCTTGGAGAGATGCTTGAAGTGGCTCTTCTTTCCATCCCAACAAATTCGGAGGATACCGAACGAGGGAACGATCGCGATTCATCGAACCAGGCACACCAACACCCATTCGTTTAATCTCAGGAAATGCGGATCTTATTTCTTGTACTTGTGCAGCAATTGCTTTTGCTACATTCCATGATCCGGTTTGAGGCGTTGAAAACGCAGACTCGGCCATAATGCTGCCACTCGCAGCATCGACGACGCCGAGCTTTACCGTTGTGCCGCCAATATCAATTCCGAGGAGCAAAGCTCAATTAATAAGTAAGAATTAAGAATTAATAGTTAGGAACACATAAAGCGATACCCATATTCTCAACTCTTAATTCTCAATTCGTCATTGTATAGATCGTTTCTCCGGGACGCTTCATCCCATAGCGTTCCCGAGCGATGCGTTCGATGGTGGAGGCATCCTCGAGTTGGAGCAACGAGACGGCGCGGGATATGCTCGCTTCGTCCGCCTGAAGTTTAGCAAGCTCGGCGCGACGTTCCGAAATTTGATGGCGAATTTCAAGATGTCGCCATAATCCTTTGTTCGCAAAAAGCAAGCTGGAGGTGAGGACCGTCAGAATCCCCGTAATGAGCAGTAATCGCGGCGATCGCAGGATGCGTTTCAGCCGCTTTTTAATAGGTGTTCGAGCCATAATAAAACGGAGCTACGTGCGAAAATACACTATTTTATGGAGTTTGTCAAGTTGGCACTAAAAGAGGCTGGTAATACGAATGAAAAAATCGGCAGAAGAGTTCTTCACCAGTTCCCATCCCGCGCCGCCTTCGATAGCAGCGTCGAAGCCCACTTCGGAGCGTAATTCCACGCCGGCTGTTTTCAACCACTGTGTTTGCGAGAGCGGCGTGACCGTCACCGTGGGATTATTGGTTGGCGCGTTTGCGTACCAAGTCGATCCCATATCCATAAATTCTACGAGCTGGGGTTGAAATGGTTTGAGCAGAGGCAGGAGCGAACTGAAAAGCTCATCCGCCTCTCGAAGCTCGAGCGTCCCGCTCACGAGCCTGTTGCCATAATAATATTGCCGGATGCCTCGCAGACGGTCGCGCTCGTGAATCGTGGCAAGATTAAATCCCTCCTGGAACGCATCGTATTTATAGAAGCCGAGGAAATCCTGCGGCAATTCATCGCCATAATCCGCCGCACCGCGCAGAACGAACGCAAGCTGATTGCGGTCCTGATCGTCAAGCGCAAATTGTTTGTGCAGAAACGCACGCAGGCGGGTTCGCGTCAAGTCGCTGCCAAGTTCTTTATCCGCATGTTCGCCCGTGGCGCCAATTTGAAACAATGGGGTGAGATACTCATAACTTGCGCCAAGCTCGAGCATTTTCGCTGCAATGGGTCGTTTATTGGAATCGACGGCGCTGAACTGGGCTCCATTCCACGGCTGGAAATCCTCCCATTGGCCGCCAAAGAAAATATTATGAAAATCGATAAGTGAATTTGGGGCGTGGAATGTGAAATCAATTCCCAAATCGTAATCTATATCATGCTGATAGTATGGAATATCCTGAATGACATCCTGAAATTCCACGACATTCTGAGCGCCGATAGAAATAGTGGGTAGCAACTGGTTATTCTGGTAACCGAAGCCATACGAAAGTTTATTCGAAGCGTCTCCATACCACGCGTATGGTTCGAAGACGTGTTTTTGCATCGCGTCCGTGAGAATGGTAAATGCTCCAAATTGTGCGCCGCCGGAACCTGTGGATGAAACGTCCGTTCCGATGATTGGAAAGACCAAAAGGGGGTCGATATAAGAAAGCGAGTTATACGCATACGGCCCGGTTACGTTTGTTTGAGCAAGTGAGTCTGACGGCCGCGTAACGAGCGGCCAGCGTACACTGCGCCAGGCAGTATATTTCTTTGACATCGGCACGCTCGGCGCTGACGGAACCGAACGATCTGCGCTCAACCAAAAAAGCTCGACAGAATTCCTGGACGTAAAGGAAGTAACGAGAAGAGAATCTTTGCTTTTCGACCAGTCCCATGCGAGAACGTTGGAAGCAACATCTGTTAGTTCCCGCAGTTGTGAGCGAGCGGTGCTGCCAGTCGCGGGCATGGCATAAAGATTGGGAATCCCATTCTGGAACGAAAGAAAAATGATGGAATCTCCTTTTGGCGACCAGATCGGATAGCGGTCGTTGATAGAGTCGTTCGTCACGTAATGGATTTCTTTTGCATCTATATCGATCGCAGCTATGTCCCGCATTCCATTCTTTCGAAAAATGCTGAACGCAACCTGCTTACCATCCGGCGACCATCTTGGCGAATACACCTCCACATTATCATCGTCGAAATTCGTAAGCTTTTGCAGGTTACTTCCATCCGCATTCATCAGGACTAAATCCGAGCCGGATCGCTGAAATTGTGCGGCAACGATCTGCCTGCCATCCGGCGACCAATCCGGATATTCGAGGCGTTCGTTGGAAGAGATACGATCTAAGTCGCCGGATTCAGCATTACATCTATAAAGATCATAGACGAGATCGCCATGTTCGCCAAAACGAATCTTTGAAAAGAGCAAATACTTGCTATCGGGCGACCAACTGAGATACGGCTCGATTCCCGATTCATCCGTCAGAAGTGCCGCTTCTTTGCCGGTATCGTTTACCATTTCGCCATCGTCGTTTTGTATGACTTCCGGTGTATTCGAAACCAAATAAAGTTTAGCTGACGCATCGACAGTTCGCTTGCCGAGCACGGCGATGCGCTGACCGTCGGGCGCAAGCCGGGCCGCGCCAACGATAGCGAGATGTGTTGGAATTTTTCTCGCAATATCTTCGATGTCCTCTTTTTGCCCGAATTGTGTATTATAATACACGTTGAGAACTTTATGCCACTCGTCATAAATTTCGGTAAGAGAATGTTTGGTAACGGCTTGCACGGCCTTCTCGAAATTATAGAATAATTCCGACTTCCCTCTGTATTTTATGATCCTGACAAGCGCGCTATCGCCATACGTTGCTGCGATATATCGCACGAGCGATTGCCCCCCCTCATACATGAGGGTCCCACTCAAAAAATCATCCATTCCAAGATTGAGTTTGCTCGATACTGCTGCGACCCGAAGCACAATATCGAGGTCGTTCGTCCAGCCATCGGGTTCCATATAACGGGCCATTCCTTCGTTGAACCAGCGCGGCACATTGCCGCCGATAGCGGGAACAAATAGATCCACCCAGGAGTACGTGGCTCGCGCAATGACGATATGCGTGAATTCATGCGTAATGACCGAACGCAGCCATTTCGATGTACCGCTCGCGCGAAGCGAAAAAAGATTATCGTCGAGAATCCCTCGCATCCAGATGAAAATATAATCGTCGCCGAAGGTGAAGGCGTTGCGCTCCTCATCGTTATCGGAAAAATAAATGCGGATCTTATTCGGGAGCGGGGTTTGCAGGTTCGTCGTCACCACACGATACACTTCCTCCGCGATCGGCGCCGCCGTTCGAACGACGGAATCGAGTCCCTGATGATAGATGAGGATGAAATGATCCGTCTCGATCTCCTGCCACAGCAATTCAGGGTGGTTCGCTCCCGTGATGCCGAGAAGCTGGGCGTGCGGGGAAAGTATGAAGTATGAAGTTTGAAGTATGAAGAATAGCGCAACGGCTGTAAGTTTTCTCATACTCTTATCATCATAGCGTTGTCAGATCCACAGTGTCGTTCAGTTTTGGCAGCACCACATTCCAACCCAGCTCTTTTTCGATGACACCTTTCAGAACGGTACGCGGACCATCTTCGCCATGCGTTAGGAAAATGCGTTTTGGAGGTTTGGGAATTTGTTTCAGCCAGTCGATGATCTCGCGCTGGTCGGAATGTGCGCTGAAATTCGTGAGTGTGAGAATTTTTGCAGCGACCGGTATTTTCTGGCCAAATATGGTTGCCGTCTTTGCGCCGCTCATGAGATCGCGTCCCAACGTAGCCTCGGCCTGATAGCCGGTAAACAGAACGATGGTGTCCGGTCTTGAAAGACGATTCGAAAGATGGTGCATGATGCGTCCACCCGTTGCCATACCGCTCGCGCTGATGATGATCGCCGGGCCTTTGAGATCGTTCAGTCGTTTCGAATCATCGACGGTCTGCGTAAATTTCAGCGATGGGAATGAAAGTGGATTTTTATTCTGAGATTGAAGGTCTTCCGCGGACATGGTGTGCTCCTCACAGTATTTTTCATACAACACAGTGACGGACGTAGCCATCGGGCTATCGACAAACGTTGGAATAGCGGGAATTCTGCCTGCACGCATCAGAGTATTCAGGCAATAAATTATTTCCTGCGCGCGATCTACCGCAAACGCCGGAATAAGCAACACAGCATTCGATGCGAGCATGTCTTTTACGATCGCGTAAAGCTCTTCGGTTGGGTCGATTGCATTATGCTGCTTATCGCCATACGTCGATTCGCACACAACAAAATCCGCCTGTGATGGCGCCTCTCGTGGATTGAGATAGATGGGCTTTTCGCGGCCCAGATCGCCGGAGAACAGAATGGAGATCGGCCCTTTATCGTCTATCCTTTTTTCGAGGCGAACCGAACAGGAGCCGAGAATGTGACCGGCATTCGAGTACTCGAAGCTAATGTCATCGGGCAGAACTTTCTTATTGTGACGATCCTGCACATGAAAAAGTCCGAGTGTTTTCTCCGCGTCTTCCGGAGAATAGAGCGGAAGCGCAGGTTTGTGCCGCGAATAATGATGGCGGTTCGCCATCAGCGCATCTTCTTCCTGAATATGCGCGCTGTCCCGCAAAATATATTGCGTGACATCGAGCGTGGCCGGCGTACACCAAACCTGCCCACCAAAACCAGCCTTTACCAAACGCGGCAAATAACCCGTATGGTCGAGATGCGCATGCGTAAGCACGATATTCGCAATGTCAGAAATTTGGATCGGCGGTGGGTTCCAGTTCATCTGGCTCAGTTCGTGCCCGCCTTGAAACAGGCCGCAATCGACCAGAAGCCCGCGGTGCGTAGCAGTTCGCAAAAAATATTTCGAACCGGTCACTTGGCCTGCTGCGCCGAGAAATTGAAGTGTGAGCATAGATGAACGATGACGGTATTAAGAATGAAAAAAGCGCGAAGAGGGTCGCAAGCTAAGGTTTGCGCTGCAATGTGTTATAATTTCTCTCGTAGTTCTACAATGGCCTGCTCGCAGTGGGAACGAACGAGGGCAAATTTTTCATGTACTTGCGCGGGGTCGTTTTTGTCAGCGCAGAGCTGCTCAATGGTTTCGGCAAATCCCGCAGCCGTTTTCATTCCCATAAATTTCAGGTGTGGCTTCATGGCATGCACTCTTCGGCGAGCGTTATCGAAATCATTTTGGGCGATAGCGTTTCCAACGGATTCCAACTGGCCCGGCACGCCTTCTAAGAACATGCGGATGTATTTCTTTAGCTGTTCATCATTGCCGCCTGTAATCTCGCGCAACGACGAGAGATCGGTCACCGAAGGGAGTGGTGAAGCGGTTCCACTACTGTTAGTCGCTGGCTGGCTTTGCCGGGGGGTATGGTCGGCGATACCATTCGATTCGTAATTCATAGGGGGTTTGCTTTCTGTTTGGATCGGAGGAGAGGTTTGTTTCGATTTGCCTTTATAATATTTTGCAATCACCCTAAATAGTTCATCCTGCTTAAACGGCTTCGGCACATAATCATTCATTCCAGCAGAGAAGGCACGATCGAGTTCCGATTTAATGACACTGGCCGTCAGCGCAATGATCGGCACCTCCCGCTTGCCTCGCGGTAAATGGGCACGAATATATTTTGTGGCCTCGATGCCATCCATCTCTGGCATTTGCACATCCATAAGAACGAGATCGAACGAGAAGTTTTGCAGGAGCGTGATCGCCTCGCGCCCATTCGAGGCAATTTGCACCGAGACTTCGGGAATCATGTTATGGAGCGTATCGCCGAGGACTATTTGATTGTACTCGTTATCTTCGACTAATAGCACATTCATTCCCCGCAACGATGCTGCGTCCAGCGAAGCTGTTTCTTCCGGTTCGACAATCACGCTTTCACTCGCTACTTCGTAGGGAATCGTAATAGAGAATTCCGAACCCTTTCCAGGTTCGCTCGTCACGCCGATATGGCCTCCCTGCAATTCGACAAAATTACGGGAAATCGTGAGGCCAAGCCCCGTACCGCCATACTTGCGTGAGGTTTCCGCATCGGCCTGCGAGAAAGAGTCGAAGACCGATTTGAGCTTCTCGCGCGGAATCCCAATACCGGTATCGCGTACCGCAAGCCGGACATTCATCTTGTGTTCGCCCGCTGCAACCGCGCTAACGATCAGTTGTACCGAACCATGCTCCGTAAATTTTACGGCATTGCTAAGCAAGTTCATCAGGACTTGCGAAAGGCGCGCCGGATCGCCAATAACCACATGCGGCGTGGACTCATTAATATCCTCCGAGAGCACAAGACCCTTCCCTTCTGCTTTCAACCGCATGATGTCTAATGCGTGGCCAGTTACATCGCGTAGTCGGAACGGAATGCGCTCGAATTCCATCTTACCGGCCTGAAGTTTCGAAAGATCGAGAATATCATTGATGACAACCAGCAAATTATCAGCCGATGACTGAATAGCTTCGAGATAATCACGCTGTTTTTGGTTGAGCGAGGTATCGAGCAAGAGCGTAGTCATTCCGAGCACCGCGTTCATGGGTGTGCGGATTTCATGGCTCATGTTCGCAAGGAACTGGTGTTCCAAGTGTTCGCTCGCTTCTGCGCGCTCTTTGGCGGCGGCTAATTCCTTGTTGATACGCTGAAGCTTGCGATCGTTGCGATAAAAAATTAACGCTACGAAACATAGCAATACAACGATACCGATGATCGAGTAATTAACGAGCCGATCCTGCGCGATCTGCTGATTTTGCGATGCAATTTTTCGCTCGTTCTTGCTCATCTGGTATTTCGCTTCCATATCCGCGAGAATGCGGCTCTTATCTACACTATAGATCGAATCGTGCAGCGCGGTGCCCTTTTCGAGAAAGTCATACGCCGATTTGAAATTGCCGGTCGAAGCATACGCCTTCGCAAGACTGAGATACAGATCGACGAGTCCTCGTTTTGCGCCGATACCCTCGTCAATGCTCTGTGCCAGGTTTAAATAGTGAAAGGCGCTGTCCGTGTGATGCAAAAGCAAAAATAAATTGCCAAGTTGCGCGTAGGCGACAGCAGCATACGTGGAATTCAGACCCACGGCCTGGTGCATATACACCGAATGACGGTAATAATACAGCGTGCTATCGAGCACACCCTTTTGTTCGAACACGCTGCCAATGTTTCCAAGCACGCCCGCTAACTGGTTACGCTCATCCACGCTCTCGTAGAGTTTCGCGCTGTGGCGAAAATAATAGAGCGCGCTATCGAGCCGGGCATCGAAGGAAATGCTATGCAACGGGCTATTGAAGCTCAGGCCGATATTGTTATAGATCGCAGCGACGATCCTCACGTCGCGGGTATGTTCCGAGAAACTTAACGCAAGCCGGAGATATTTTAAGGCATTCTCCGGTTCGTGCTGATCGAGATAAAGGTTACCAAGATTATCGTAGGCGTTCCCAATTCCCGAAGTGTCCTGCTTACGAAGTACTATATCGAGACCATTTTGAAAATATTCAAGCGCCTCATCGTAACTCGCAATTTCGAGATCGTTCCATCCCAATTGGCTATACGCTCGCGCAAGAATGCTGGAATCCTGTAGCTTTTCTGCCATGCTTACGATGTGCAGAAGTTTTGAGCGCGCGCTGTCATAGAGGCCATTATTCGAAAATTGGTGGGCTTCGAACAACTCGATCGCTGCAATGCGACGGTTATCTTCTGCTTTTTCTGCATAATCATACGCCTGAATGGCATAGCTCATTGCAGTCGCGGTGTCAGCATCTTCAAGTGCGGTGGCAAGCTTGAGGAGAATGTCGCTCCGCTCCGTATCCTGCGTAGCAAAGGCATAAGCAGCATGAAGGCTGTCGTAATAATGCTGATCCTGCGCAAAGAGACGATGCGGCAATGCCACCGAAAACAGCAATGCTGCCAAAACCGCAAGCATAATAGCCGCGATGTAACGCTTCTCACTCATGTTCTGACACCAACGTATCGACATCGGATGATTAATGCAGCCGTAAATAAATCAAATAGACAATAAGCCCCAGCGCAAGCACCCAAAAAACCAGGTTCAAGCCCTTTTGAAATCCATTCGATTTCTTGAGCGTGCGAAGATTTTTGAGTTGCGTGAAGGCAAGTTCCAACTTATGAAAAGCCGTTTCATTCTTTACGATATAATCGTACGCGCCGTATTTTATCGTGTTCGATGCCACTTCAATACGATCCTGCCCTGTTAAAAAAATGACCGGGAGATCGGAAAAACGCGCTTTCAATTTGGAAAGCACCTGAATGCCGTTCATCGCGTCGGGCTTAATGGTATCCAATTGATAATCGAGCACCGCAATATCGGGTTCATCGACGATCCCGGCCAGTGCATCCTCGCCCGTATTGAATACGGTCACGCTTGCACCCGGTATATTTTTCTCGACCGTATCCCGAACCATCTCGCACATTGCGGGATCGTCATCGATGATAACAACCGAAAGATTTCTTTCTTGGCTCATCCAAAAAACCGGGTAAGGGGAAAAATAGCACTTCCCGGCATGTACAGAATGAAAAAAACAGGGAGAAAGTTTAGTCTCGCGCGCATCGCTATCTATTTATCGCCGAATCTCTCCCGCAGCCGAATACCGATCGTATGCAGTGCAGCATCGGGATCGAGTTGCACAAAAAGCCTATTTTCAGCCAATGCAGCAGATTCGAGTACTCTTCCATTGTATCGCGCTTCAAAGCCTTCCCCATAATGCACGGGCTGCCAAGGGTGCTGCCGGGTAACCGGAACATAAATAACCGTCGGCGCATTCATTGGCTTGCCGCGCAGGACAAGCTCGAATTCCTTCGAGCGCAGATTAAATTGCTGATGTACCGGCTCCGCGCTCGCAGCGATCACATACGGCCGGGTAGCCACATCCAAATTTCGCAATTCTTTTCCGCCGGCGTCGTCTGCGACGTCCGTTCCCGATGGTTCTGGAATAATGCCGATCAGCGAAAAATCTTCGCGCATGAAGCCATCGTTGCGCTCCAGCGTATTGTAAAGATTTACATTCCAATAGGTCGCGTTGAGCAGCGCTTGCTCGACGGCTTCGAATTGCCAATCCATGTGATGCCTCACGACGGTTCGCGCCCAATTCTGCCGCGTACCGAACTCGGTCAGGAACGGAACCATTCGCTTCTCTCGCGCCAGCCGCGCGCCGTGCCGCTGGGCATCGCGATACTCTTCGCGTTTGGAGTCATGAAACCACCGCCCGCCCAGCGCCGTGAGCAGAGAATCGTAATAATGGAATGCGAACACCACCCGGTCGTCACAGATCGCTGGCGGAAGGAACGAATCATACGCTTTGCTGCTGCGAAGATTCACATTCCAATCGCTTTGCGGCGCAATAAAGGCGAACAGGCTTTTGGAATGCTTTCGAATCCTGCGAATCGCATCGGCATAAAACTTAGGGAGAATTTCCGATTCGAACACCCGGTTATTCAATTGCGCCGGATGCGGTTCGTTGAATATTTCGATACCTAACACGCGGTCGCAGGTGGAAGCAGCCTGGGCAACGCGTTCCATCGTATCTAAAAATCGGTCGCGCACCGGGAAATGCTCGAGCGGTGGATCGTTGGAAAGATTCGTAAGATCGTTACTCCAGAAATCCGTGAAGGTCTTACGCAAATGCCGGTTGAACTGATAGTTCGCGCCCCATAGCGGAGTATCGGTCAAGAAGCTAAATTTGCGAGTTCCCTCCGAGCGCACCCAATCCGGCATTCCATTGCCACCAAAGGCTTTGCCGATCAGATCCTGATGTAGATCGATGAGAATAAGAAATCCTTTGCCGGCGAAAAGGCGAACATACTCGAAATACTTCTGAATATAGCCCTCATCATACTCTGGCTGAATTGGATTGCAATTCGGCTCGAATGCCGACCAGAAAAAAGGGATACGGAGCGTGGTAAATCCGCATGCGAGCAGCAGATCGAGATACGTCTCGTACTTCACCCAATCCTCCGGGGACCGAAAGGGCAGATGCGGCGGGAGTTTCGCCGAAGGACCGAACGATACGCCGCGCAGTATAAGCCAGCGCCCGTCCGAGGCAAGTCGGAACCAGCTATCGGCGCTTTGGATCTCCGGGGTTGGGGGGGGTAAGAATTGCAATGGAAAAACCAGCACTACCCTATTTCGTACCCCGGAAGTTCCGCATGCATGTCTGAACCATGATCTGGGGCGATTGTCTGAACCACGCATGATCGTTCATGCGTGATTCAGAATTTCACCACCGGCAGCGCCTGCACCTGCCCATTCATGCGGACGAGGCATTCATACGTTCCGTCCGGCAAGCCTGTGGGGTTGCTCCACGGGAAGTTATGCTCTCCAGCACCCAGCTCACCCGAAAACAACCGCGCAACCTCAATGCCGAGCATATTTACGATGGATATCTCCGCATATCCGGCAGCTTGTGAGGTGAAGGTGATTTGGGTGGATTGAGAGAAGGGGTTGGGGTATGATTGAATTTCTGGAGTGGTTGTAGTTGCCGTTTGCGTGACGGAACTAATGCCGAAATCGGAAAGTGGGCGGCGCCAGACACCGTTGTTTTCCGTTCCGGCGAAGATGTTCGCACCGCTTATAGTAAGCGAATAGACAACACTGTCTGTCAAGCTGTCACTAACATTAGTCCAGCTTGAGCCATTATTTGTTGAGAGGAATACTCCGCCGAAAGTTCCAGCGAATAGATTCTTGTCGATTTTTGTAAAACATAGTACCGTCTTGGAAGATGGTACGAGTCCAGTACTCGCCGATGTCCAACTGGTCCCATTGTCGGTTGAAAGAAAAATACCATTTCCGTAGCTTCCAGCAAGAATCATAGGTGTAGTTGCATTTGAATCAATCACCAAAAGTGCATATATTCGAAGACTTGTCAACCCTGTATTGACCGCAGTCCAATTCATGTCGTCGTTGTTCGTTGTAAAATAAATCCCATCCGATGCCGTCCCAACAAAGAGATTCTGCCCACTTACGGCAAGGGATACGGCATCCAACTCATCACTGAGAATACTCCAATTCGCTCCGCTGTCAGTTGAAAAGAAAACGCCGTTTCCACCAGCATAAATTGTGGTGCCACTCACAGCCAGAGCGTCAAAATTACTGCTGGCGATTCCATTACTTTCCGATGTCCAATTTGCTCCAGCGTTCGTGGATAAAAAAATCCCTTCATCAAAGGTCGTGGCGAAGAGATTATTTCCGATTGATGCCAATGCTGAGAGATCGGTACCTCCCAAGCCATCACTCTCCGATGTCCAACTTATACCATCATTTGTGGATAAAAACATACCATCATTAAATGCTCCCACAACGAGACTTGCGCCATCCACTCCCATCGCACGAATATTAGTGTTGCTCAAGCCTGAATTCGCATTTATCCAATTTGACCCACTGTTTGTCGAAAGAAAAACGCCTTCCGCACCGGTACCAGCAAAGATATTCGAATCGGTCACCAATAAAGATGTAACAGTAACATTTGTCATTATGCCACTGGTTTGAGTCCAGCTTTCCCCGTTGTTGCTTGACACAAACACACCGTTATAGGAGCCCGCAAACAGCTTCGAGCCACTCGCAGCAAGGGATTGGATGTACAAACCCCATCCACTCAAACCATTATTGACAGGTGCCCAATTCTCGCCGTTGTTTGTTGAAAGAAAAATACCGCTATCGTACGTTCCAACAAAAAGATTGGAACCACTCGCTATAAAAGATGTGACATTGGGATTTGTCAAGCCCGTGTCACTAATCCAGCTTGCCCCGTTATCAGACGAACTAAATAATCCTTTGCCACTAATCCCCGCGAAGAGATTAATACCGCTGGTTGCGAAAAAGAGGACTTCGCCGGACAACCCGTTGCCAATCTCGGTCCATGTCGAACCATTGTCGGATGAAATAAAACCGCCATCGTCATTTCCAGCGAGGATATTCGATCCATTCATTTCAAGGGCCCTAATGTCTTTGTTCTTCAAGTCACCACTGACATTGGCCCAACTTGAGCCGTTGTTCGTCGAGAGAAACACGCCGCCACCATAAGTCCCAGCAAAGATATTTGTACCACTCGTTGCAAGAGAAGATACATCAGAATTTGTAAGCCCACTTTTCTTTGGAGTCCAGCTCTTTCCATTATTGGTAGAAAAATAAATTCCTCCGCCTTCAGTTCCTGCAATAAGATTTATGCCGCTCGCTGCAAAAGCAGTAATGATACCTCCTTCAGGTCCATTCGTTTGCACCCACTGCGTACGCAGCACACCCGCCGGCATCACCGCGAGGGCGGCGAAAAGGGTAAGCGTGAGAAGCTGTTTCGGGAACATGATAATGAAAAACCGAACGGGAGCCAAAAGTGCCCGGAAAAAAGAACCATGATTTGGGGCGATTTCAGAGATTTTGGAGACGAGAAAAAATTATCTCTTTAATCTCTGAAATCGCCCCAAATCATGGTTCTGACTATTCAAAATCATGCTCAAAATACGGGATCACGCGGTTTTCTTTCGCGGCATTTTTCGCGCCGCGCTCGGCAAGGACTTGTTCTAGCTTCGATGCAAATTCGCGGCTGGCATCGTAGCCATAATGCTTGAGCAAATAGTTCAGTGCGATCACTTCTGCGATGACGGTGATATTCTTTCCGGTGATGATCGGCAGGCGCACATGCGGCACATCTACTCCAAGTATCTGCGCGGAGGATTCATCCAGACCCGTGCGGGTGTAATCGCCATCGGCGTGCCACTCTTCGAGTTCCACGACTACTTCCACGCGCTTTTGGAACCTAATGGCGCGGATACCGAACATTTCGCGTACATTGATGAGGCCCAGTCCGCGAATTTCCATAAAATGCCGCACAAGATCGGTTCCCGCGCCCATGAGGATGTTCTCGCCTTTTTGCGTAACCATCACGACGTCATCCGCCACAAGCCGGTGACCGCGTTCTATCAGATCAAGCGCCACTTCCGATTTCCCGATACCGCTCCTTCCAACAAAAAGCACGCCGACGCCATAGACATCGACGAACGCTCCGTGAATAACGGCCTGCGGATTGAACTGATCTTCGAGAAAATCGCTGAGAAAAAAGATGGCTTTCGTCGTTTCGAACGTCGAGACAAAAACGGGAATTTTCCGCTCGTTGCAAATATCGAGTAGTTCACGGTCGAGCTGGCTGCCGCTCGTAATAACGATACACGGAATGGCAAACGAAGCAAGCGTCGAGAACGCCTTAATACGCTCTTCGAGCGGCAGCGAGCGCAAATAAAATATCTCCGGTATTGCCAAAAACCTGAATGCGGTGATACGTAAATAGCCCGACATATCCAGCCAGCGCCAGACCCGGGCGATGCAGACTTTTATCGGTGATGAGATTAGCAAGCCCCTCCGCGCCGGCCAGCAGCGTAAGGCGAAAGCGGTCGCGCGTGGAATCGTACAAATGCTGCACGGTGATGGATTCACGCTGAATGGGCTGCGTATTCCGCCAGCCGGAACGGGTTTCTGCTGCCACGATTTAATGAGGTTCAAAAAAATGTTTTCGACTAACATAACATCAAGATCGCGGCAATGAATGCCGGAAAAATTTGGGAGCGAATTATGAAGGGAATGCCGATAGTTTTACCGCGTCATATCCGCGAGACTTTTTATCTTCTGGATGCGATTGAATCGATAAGATACTGATTTCGCCCTTACCTGGCCCATAGCACCAAAATATTCTGCCTGCCGCAGGAGTGTTGTTCTCTAGATAGGATTGAAATACTTTAAATCCGCACTCTTCTTGAAAGAGGCTCGATCTCATGGGACTGCAAACTATTGTGGCGTGGATTTTCCTCTATTAGCAATAATGCCTTTGCCAGCTTCCTGAAAAAATTCAATTCTGTAGAGTCCAGCAGTCCGACCATCTCACGATTCGTAAGGTCATCCCAAAGCGTTTTGACTTCCGGTATGCCCATTCGAAATTATTGAAATTTCATTTAGGATGAAAACCTTTTGCGGTATTTTGAAAGATCGATCACTTCAGAGTACAATTCCCTTCTTAAAATTTGCGACCGATGAGTCAAGCATCGCCAATGCTCTGGGTGAGATACCGACATCCACAAGCGCCTGCGGCGTCAGGACGATCATGCCGTTCGGCTCCTCCTGGACATGGTAGTATTTGTGTCGAGCTCCTCGGATGACAAGCCGTTTCTTTTCATCGAGTTTTCCTTCGTAGGTACGCGCTGGCGCGCGCTTGGGACTGCGTTTTACTTTCGCTGGTTTTTCTGCTGTTCGGTATCGTTTGGTCTTCATATTAACATGGTGGGATTTCCCACTTTTGTTAAACAGTAGAAATCGGTAAACGTTCGGCTTTTTACAGCGCCTTCAAATTGGCAAATTTGAGCATCAGATTTTTTCTGCCGAATTTAGAGAATTCGACAGTCGCTTTGGCTTTGTCGCCGGCGCCGCGAACTTCGATAATGCGGCCTTCGCCGAAGGTCTCGTGAAACACGCGGGAACCTCGCGTGCATCGGTCGACCCGTGATCATTTTCGATCTGGGAATAATTCGTTTGATCTTCAAAAGAGGTTCTATCGCCCGGCGCGTGTTCGCGGCGTTTGCGCGTGAATGTGCGTCCGTTAACGACCGGCGAACCGGAAAAGAGATGCGATGTGGATGGGACGTTCGCTCTCATAGCCATCGTCAAAGCGCTTGCGTGTTTGCGGTTTCGTTCCGAAGCTGGTAATATGTTCGGTGGAACCGGATTTTTCGATCTCCTCGATAAACCGGGATTGCAATGCGCGCGTCGTTTCGCCAAACCGAAGCCGTTCCTGCGCATAGAAAATGAAGCATCGTCTCATCGCGCGCGTGATGCCGACATAAAATAGCCGCCTTTCTTCCTCGATCTCGCTCGGCTCGCGGCTTACGCCAACGGGAACGCTTGGGAACAGACCATCCTCCAAACCGACGATGCATACGACGGGATATTCCAACCCTTTCGCGGCATGAAGCGTCATGAGCGTGACAACATTTTTCGTTCCATCGGTTTGATCGACTTCACTAAGGAGCGCGATTTCTTCAAGGAATGATTCCAATGTCGCGTCCGGCTTTTCGTGAAAATAATCGGTGACGGCAGAAAGGAATTCCTGGATATTCTCACGCCGCGTCATCGGCTTCGATGGTGTTTTCGAGCTTTAGCTCTTGCAGCATCCCCGTTTCGTCGATAAGCGCGCGAAGAAGTTCGCTCACGGACATTTTATCGCGCAACTCGGTATATTTGCGAATGAGCCGTGCAAATTCGCGGATGCGCTGCACAGCGCGGCTTTGCACGCCGCCGACAAATTCGATCGCGGAAAGCGCCTGCATCATACTTTGATCGTGATTGCGCGCATGGAGCGCAACATGCTCCATCGTCGTTGCGCCGATGCCGCGCGGAGGATTATTGATGACGCGCGCCAAGCTTTCCGTATCGTTCGGATTAACGAGCAGCCGCACATAGCCCAGCACATCCTTAATTTCTTTGCGCTTGTAAAACGCAGTTCCGCCAATGATCGTATAAGGAATGCCTTGCCTGCGCAAGCCATCTTCAATCGCACGGCTCTGCGCGTTAGTGCGGTAGAGCACCGCGAAATCCTTCAGATCGAGCTTCGATTTGCGAATCTCATCTTCAATGGCGCGAACGACGGAACTTGCTTCATCACGCTCATCCAAGCATTGCGTGATGCGCACCGACTCACCGCGCGCATTTTCGGTGAAGAGCGTTTTCGGGATTTGCCCTTTGTTATTCTTTATCAGTTCATCGGCCGCGGCAAGAATGGATTTAGTGGAACGATAATTTTGTTCCAAACGAAACGTGAGCGCGCCGGGATAATCGCGCTCGAAATCGAGAATGTTGCCAATCTCCGCGCCACGAAAGGCGTAGATGGATTGCGCATCGTCACCCACAACGGTAAGATTACCATGCTTTCCCGCCAACCGTTTAATGATCGCATATTGCACGCGGTTGGTATCCTGATATTCATCGACCAAAATATAATGGAACTTATGCTGATACTGCGCGAGAGTGTCCGGATTGCGATCGAAGAGTTCGATGGTCTTCAGCAGAAGATCGTCGAAATCCATCGCGTTCGAAATTTTGAGCGGCGCGTATATTCCGGATAAATTTGTGCGACCTGCTCCGAAAAAATATCGCGAGCGAGCCGCTCATATTCTTCCGGCGAGACCATCTGATTCTTCGCGCTCGAAATCCGCGACCGCACCGCGCTTGGATTGAACTGATCTTTCGAAATTGCAAGCGCATTCATCGCCTGCTTGATCGCGCCAAGGGAATCGTCGCTATCGTAAATGGTGAAGCTGGAGGTATAGCCGAGCCGAGCGGCGTTCTTGCGAAGAATGCGCGCAAAGATGGAGTGAAACGTTCCCATCCAGAGATCGCGCGCAAGTTCGGGGCCGATTTCGGGCAGCGCGGTATCGCTCATTTCATCGAGCAGCGTCGCGATGCGCAGTTTTCATCTCGTTCGCGGCCTTATTGGTGAAGGTCAGCGCGAGCATTTCCCACGGGCGCAGCGCCGCGTTCGAGCAAGCAGCGCGATCCGGTGCGTGAGCACGCGCGTTTTGCCCGAGCCGGCGCCGGCCACGATCATCACCGGGCCGCTCACGTTCGAGACGGCATCCCGCTGCGCCGGATTCAGTCCGGCCAGTATTTTCGACATTGTGGAAAGTGCTAAAGTGCTAAGTGCTGAAGTGCTGAATGCTTATGAATGCAAAAGCACGAACACAAAAATACGAGCATTCGTACTTCATAATGCAAAAGATTTAATATTGTACATCCGAAATACATTTTTAATCATGTCATTGCGAGGAGAATCGCACGACCGAAGGGAGTGCGATTCGACGAAGCAATCCGTTGAGTTTACGCTAAATCTCGACGGATTGCTTCGAAGGAATCACTCCGCTTCGCTCCGTGATTCCTTCTCGCAATGACGTGTTCAGGAAGATTTATGCCACCCCCCACCCCAAATTTCACCACCCGCCCCATTTCCCGCCGTAAGTTTGTAGCATGAAAAAGAGATTCGCGCTTATCGCTGCGGTTCTTACGCTTGCACTCTCTGCCTCGACTGATGCGAGGGGGCAATGGGTACAGACAAATGGAGCCAATGGTGCAGTCGTTTGGTGTTTTGCCGTAATCGGCACAAATATCTTTGCCGGAACTTATAGTGGCGTTTTTCACTCCACCGACGACGGCACCAGTTGGACGGCGGCAAGCAATGGTTTGTCAAGCAAATATATCACTTCCCTTGCTGTGATTGGGACAAATCTCTTTGCAGGAACTTGGGGGAATGGCGTTTTTCTCTCGTCGAATAATGGCACAAGCTGGATTTCAGCGAGTAACGGCTTGAAAGGCGAAGGTCTCTATATTCGTTCCCTTACAGCGATCGGCACGAGTATCATTGTAGGCGGCACACAATTCTATGGTGTATTTCTTTCAACCAACTATGGCTCAAGCTGGACGGCTGAGAATACGGGCCTGCCGAATACTCAGGTGTATGCCCTTGCGACGAGCGGTACAAATGTCTTTGCAGGGACTAACAGAGGCGTTTTTCTCTCGTCCAACAATGGCATAAGCTGGTTTCCGGACACATCAGGCATGGGAGGGCAGCATATTCCAGCTATTGCCGCGAGCGGCTCGAACCTTTTTGCCGGGACTGGCGGCAAAGGTGTTTTTCTCTCGACTAATAATGGCACCAACTGGATCGGCACCAGTTGGACATCGGCGGATACCGGTTTGAAGGATACCAGTGTCTCTGCTCTTGCTTTGATCGGCACAAATCTCTTTGCTGGAACAGACAGTGGAGTTTTTCTTTCTTCCGACCTCGGAAAAAGTTGGGCTGTGGAAAACTCTGGATTGACTGATACAAATGTTTATTCGCTTGCTGTAGCTGAAGGTTATTTATTCGCAGGAACCGATAGCAGTGTCTGGCGCCGCCCTCTTTCCGATTTTGGCATAAGCGCCGTCTCACCTGTCGCTTCAACAGAAAATTCCCTGACGAGTTATCCCAACCCATTCTCCCAAACCACAACCATTAGCTTCACCACGCCCGAAAGCGGCGTGGCGACCGTGGCGATTGTGAATATCCTCGGTGCTACCGTTGCGCGAATATTTTCGGGTGAGTTAGATGCGGGAACGCATAGCTTCACCTGGGACGCGAACGGTTTACCAGCCGGAATGTATGAGAGCATCGTGCAAATGAATGGCAAAGTGGAGCGGACGGCGATGGTGGTGAATTAGAATGCGGGGGCCTGGATTCCCGCTTTCGTGGGAATGACAAATCAATGTGCTTTGTGTAACGAATCGAACGTCAGCCCTAACGGAGCCGCTTTCATCGCGCCCGCGCCGGGAACTTCGGGTGTGGCGGGTTTCAAGTCGTTATCGGAGGATGGTTTTCTAGTGCCAAATTCCTCAGAAGACGAAATTATGGTTGGGCGCATGATGTGGTAGTGTTCGAGACTTTGATCGCTTTCGAAGCCGATGCCATCCGTTACACGACCATCTTTTTCTACGATATGAACGGGTGCGTCGGAGTGAATGGTCTGCGATTTGTTATCCCATTCGAGCGAATCGGTATCGATAGTAGTTCCCGAATCGCTGACGATATGGACATGGCCATACGCCGTCATATTATTGTTGGTGGTATTGACTTTCGCAGTTTGGGACGTCAGTACGCTCGAATGAAGCCCTTCCTTATTGTAAAAATCCACACGGACGCTGCTATCGAGCCAGGTATAATGTTTCGTTTCAAATGTTTCAACACGTCCCGCATGAAGAATGGCACGCAGAATGCCGCTCGCTGAGAAATTCATGGAAGTATTATAGCTGACTTGTCCGGGTTTATCGGCACCAGAAAGGGGAACATTCGCCGTGCTTGGCATGACTTTCGGGCCTTCATCGCAGCCGGCAACGAGTAAACAACCGAGCACGAAGCTAAAGATGAGTAGCCAATAATTATTCTGTCCGATCTTCATACGCTTGTCATCCTGAGCGGAGTTCGTCTCGACGAAGGAGAGACGAACGGAGTCGAAGGATATCATGTAGTTTGGCTTACTGGTGAGCGTCCGGAGATTCTTCGACTGCGCAAAACGTCGCTGTCGCTCCGTTTTGCTTCGCTCAGAATGACATGGGAATAAATATGGTAGTGTATTGTTCCCAATCACGAGATTCCTGCCTTTACAATGTCGTGAATGTGAATGATTCCTTCGAGGTTGCCACTTTCATCCGTCACAAGAAGCTGCATGACTTTCGGAATTCTATCCTCCATTGCATGAAGCGCTTCAATGGCGAGCGCAGACGATGAGACCATGCGCGGATTGGTGGACATCAGATCCTTCGCTTTTATGGCGCTGGTATCGATCGTTGTATGGGTTTCGAAAAATCTGCGGAGATCGCCATCGGTGATAATTCCCACGAGTTTCTTGCCTTTCGTCACAGCCGTTGCCCCGAATCGCTTCCGCGACATTTCCATCATCACTTCGTTCAGCGTCGCCTTTTCAGCTACGCGCGGAACAGCATCGCTGCTTGCCATGAGATCGTGTACGGAGAATGTAAGTTTTCTTCCTAACGCGCCGGCGGGATGCAGCTTCGCGAAATCCGCGCTGGAAAATTCCCTCGCTTCCAACAATGCTATTGCGAACGAATCGCCTAAGACGAGCATTGCAGTCGTCGAAGCGGTTGGCGCAAGATCGTGCGGGCACGCTTCTTCTTCGCAATGAATAAGAAGCACTGGCGCCACCGCTTTCGCGTGCCTCAATGGCAAGCTTCGATTCGGCTGAGCGTGTGATGGCAACAATGGGAACTCCAATACGCCGAAGCGACGGAAGCAGCACGAGCAATTCATCGGAGGCACCACTTTTGCTGAGCACGATAATTACATCCTCGCGCTGTACCATACCAACATCGCCATGCGCGGCTTCGGCGGGATGCAGGAAGAAAGCTGGGGTTCCCGTCGAAGCAAGCGTCGATGCGATCTTATTCGCAATGTGACCGGATTTCCCAACACCCGTCACGATCACTCGTCCGGAGGAATTCATTACAAGCTTGCACACTTGCTCGAATGCCTTTGCGTCGAGCTTTTTCAAATTTAATTGTATGGCCCGTGCTTCGATCTCGAAGGTTCTTTTCGCGCTCTTAAAAAAAGAATCCATATTACATCGCTCCTTTCACCGCATTGCGGATTTCGAGCAGGCTTTCGATCAACCGCTCCAGATCGACGAGCGGAAGTTGCGATTCCTTGTCGCTCATCGCTTCTGCGGGATTGGGGTGTGTTTCAAGAAAAAGTCCATCCACGCCAACAGCCATCGCAGCACGCGCAAGCGGGGCGATAAATTCCCTGTCTCCGCCACTCACGCCATGTTGACTCGGGCGCTGAACCGAATGCGTTGCATCGTAGATCACCGGAGAACCATACTCTCGCATTCTCACGAGCGAGCGGAAATCCACAACGAGATCGCCATAGCCGAAGAAGGTACCGCGTTCACAGAGCAGGACTTTGTCATTTCCTGTTTCGGTAACTTTGGCCTTGGCGAAATTCATGTCTTCCGGCGACATGAACTGACCTTTCTTTATTTGAATAACGCGGCATGTTTTGCCGGCCGCATGAAGCAATTCCGTTTGGCGCGAAAGAAATGCGGGAATTTGAAGAACGTCGCACGTTTCGGCAGCGATGGCGCATTCTTCCGGCGCGTGAACATCGCGTTAGGATCGGCAGATCATAATCGTTCCGGATGTTTGCGAGTAGCGCAAGCGCAGCATTCCATTCCAATTCCCGTAAAGCTTCCGGCTGCTCGTGCGGTTTGCTTTGATGTACGAGGATTTGAACACAAAATCAATGGGACAGCCGCAGATTGTATATCAATCAATTTATCCGCGACGTCCGCAGCACACTTTCATTTTCCACGACGCATGGCCCGGCAATGATGGCAAACCGCTCGGCATTCCCGAACGTAATCGCTCGCACTTGCCGGAAGGGGATGGTATGGTGATAGGGTGAGTCAAGAGAACTGATTAATATTCGGTTTCAGATCTAAACAGTGCCGTTGCTAACCTTTAGAGCCTGTCATTGCCGAAGGGTTACGCGGTTCCTCGGCGGCGAAATTCGGCAAGAATAATCGCTGTGCTTACGGCTACATTCAGGGATTCGCCTGTGCCATATCGCGGAATGGTGATGCTGCTCGGTTGCCAGTTCTAATAATTCCGGACGAATGCCGCGCGCTTCCGTTCCCAATAAAAAGACTACATGTTTCGGGAAATGTAATATCAAAGATGGATTTCGCATTTCAGGCGAGACAGTTGCTGCAAGAATATGCCATCCGTTATCTCGCAATTCCGTCAGGCGTTTGCGAAGATCGGCGCTCGACGTTTAAGCTCACATCGAAAATCGCGCCTTGCGTGCTGCGCACCACTTTTGGCGCAAACGGATCTGCGGATCGTTCGCCAAGCAAAATGGCATTTACGCCAAACCACGCGGCGGCGCTGAATGATCGTTCCGACATTACCGGGATCCTGCAAGCCATCGAGCGCGAGCATGGCATCGCTGCGCCGCGGCTGGGGGACGCGGCATTCGAACACCCCGAAGCTGCCTTGCGGCTCCTGCGTATCGGACAATGTTTTGCCGCAAGTTTTGCCGTAGTCGAATAGACCGGGATTTCGGAGCGAAGCGGCATGATCCAATAGATTCGCCATGCCGCACTTCCGCTCCGGCGTGAAGGCAAGGTATACAATGAGCTTGGGAGCTTTTTCCAGCGCGGCTTCGAGCAAATGGGGGCCTTCGATCACAAATTCCGAATCGCCACGACGCGCGCGCGCATCGCGGAGCAGGCCGCGGATGTGGTTGGCTCGTAGTTCGTTAAGGGGGTCATAAAAACTAAGGAGTTTTAGGTTTGCTTTTACGATATTCTATCCAGTACATCGCGATGCCGTAGGCAGCAGCAAGCGTCAGGAAGGAAATGATCTGCTGCTGCCAGGAATGATGCGTGTTGGAGGTAAACACCATCATCGCGGCGAAGAACAAGGGCGAGCCGATGACACGGATCCAAAAATCACGTTTTGTATTCAATTATACACCTGACGCACTGAAAGGCTTACGGCTTCAAGGGATCGAAACTGAGAATCGTATTCCAGCCGATGGCTACGAAAATCACGCCGGCAATGACGATCACGCCAAAAATAGTGAGGCCGACAATGGGCTTCAGCTTATAATCGCGGACGATATTCCAAATGCCCTGCAAGCCGTGGTACATGCCGATGGTGATAAATCCAAGATAAATTCCCTTGAACCACGGCGAGGCAAGCCGTGAAGCGGTTTCGCCATAATCATGTCCGCTAATCGGATTATAGTGCATCAGGATATAATGCCCGACGGCGAGAAACACCAGCGCAAGCCCGGTAACGCGTTGCAGCCACCATGCCGGCGCGCCACTTTTGCGCGGACGCGAATAGCTTCGCAGCAGCGACGAATCTTCCCTCCTTTCATGGAAGCGTTTGGTATCGGCCATTTACTTTGCGAAAATCTCGCTGGAAAAAATGAGAAAAAACATCATCACGACGACGGCAATGCCCGTCATCCACACGGCGCCGAGCAATTTTTTATGGTACCGCGCGCCATTGGCCAGATCGATCACCGCAATGCGGATGCCATTGAACGCATGAAACATGACGAGCGCGCCAAGCAGCCACTCGGCTATCTTAAATGGCGGCGTAGTGAACGTGACCATCTCCTTCGCGAACGCAGCGCGGCCTTTGTGAGCGAAGTCAGCGCCCAAATATGGATAAAAAGATAGGTCACAAGCCCGATGCCCGTGATGCGCTGGAGTAAATATGCCCACGAACCGGAATACCGCCGGTACCGGAGAATAAGCTTATTCCAGGCGCTAAAGGGCTCGCGTTCGGGATGTATGCCATGAATGTTGCAGGAAATCGGACACCATAACATGGAAAGAGCAAGAAAATGTTGCGGGAATGATAATGAGGCTTCCGCCATTGAAGCATGACGATTTTGATCTAAGGAAACTCTGATTACATCCGAGATGTCATTCTGAGCGAAGTTCATTCTCCCAAAGGGAGAATGAACGTAGCGAAGAATCTTTTTTGACAGAGACAGATTCTTCTCTTCGCGGAGCGCGCATGACCGATCATGCGCGCTCCGCGAAGAGATGCTACGTTCTATTAGACTCATCCCATGTTATATTTGTACCACACCGAAAAGAGGCTGAGCAAGTCTATCTGCGTTCAGAGGCTGCGCACCATGGGTGCGCGTCAAGCCTATATTCTGATAACGAGACCCAGCCTCTTCGGGTGGACTAAGACTAAATAGGAATAACGCAGAGATGCGCTTAATAGAGTAAGTCCGTCCACCACGGTTCGGTGCGATACCTAACCTATAACACAAATGCTACCACTTAAATCTACTCCCCGCTTCTGCGTCGGCATCGATCTGGCCGACCGTTCGTTTTCCGTTACGCTGCTCGATAGCACGACCCGTGCGACGCAGCAGATGCCGCCGTTCGAGCAATCTCCGGACGGCTTTCATGCCTTTCTCCGATGGCTACGTCAGCACCGTGCCTCGCGCCGTTCGACCGTGATCGCCATGGAAACCACCGGCGTCTTCGGTGAACGCTTGTGTATGCATCTGCGCACGCAGGGCTATCGCGTGACCGTGATCGATGCGGCCCGGATCGCGGGCGAACGACGACGTTCCCAGCCCAAAAGCGACCGCCACGATAGTTACTACATTGCCGATTATCTTTCACGTCATTGGGATGAAGTATCGCTGTGGGAACCGCGAGAGGCGGTCTTTGCGGAGCTCGATGCGATGCTCGGCACCCGCGAGCAGTTCGTCAAAGCGCGGACCCAGTTCCAAAATCGTTTGGGTGCCATGAAGAAGGGCGCGACCCCGCAGGAAGGCATGATGGCCCTGCTCCAAGAGCAGATCGCGCACTTGAAGCACGCCGTGCATGAGATCGAACAGCAGCTGCGTCAGAAACTCCAGGACCATGCGCCGCTCGAACGCGCCAAAGAACTGCTCGACTCAATTCCGGGCGTCAGTCTGCTCCTGGCCGCCAACACGCTCGTCATCACCGAAGGCGAACACCGACCGATGAATCCGAGGGCACTCGCCAATTATCTGGGCATTTGTCCCCACGAGCGGTCCAGTGGAACCTCGCTCCGTAAGCGGCCGCGATCCTCGCGGCTCGGACCGCCGCGCATGCGTAAGCTGCTCCATCTGGCTGCCCGGTCGCTCGTCCAGCATGACCTTGCGTTTAAACAATATTACCTGCAAAAGCTAAAAGATGGAAAACCAAAAATGCTTGTGCTGAACAACGTGGAAAATCGACTCCTCAAAATCATGTGCGCCGTACTCCGGACGGAGACGCCCTATAAGAAGAATCATCGATCCGTAAACCCAGCATGGTCATAGGAATCAGAATGACATTCTTTTAACGTAATCATAGATTCCTTAAATACCCAACACGGGATTTCTCTTCATTCCAGCGCTGTTTTCTACATGTGACTTCCAGCCTCATTTACTTAACAATTCCGTAATATTTACTACTGTGAAAAATTCCACCACTCGTGTCGTTGCTGTGCTCTGCTTTTGTTCACTTATTTCCGGCGTTCGCTCGGATGTGGCGCGGGGGCAATATGTTCCTGGGCTTCCTAAGCCGGACCATGTGCTTATCGTCTTGCTTGAGAACCATAGTTTCAATGCGATCATCGGCGCATCGGCGGCTCCGTATATCAATACATTGGCGAGCGATGTGAACTCCGCGCTCTTTACGCAGTCTTATTCCATCCAGCATCCGAGCCAGCCTAATTATCTCGATCTCTTTTCCGGAAGTAATCATGGCGTGATCGACGATAACGTCCCCACCGATGCGCCGTACACCTCGGATAATCTCGGCAGCGAATTGATCAATGCCCAGCTTTCCTTTACAACCTATTCTGAAGATCTGCCGAGCGTTGGGTTTAATGGCGCGACCTACAATTACTATGCACGCAAGCACAATCCCGGTGCGAACTGGGTAGGAACCGGGATGAACCAGATCCCGGCCACCACGAACCAGCCCATGACTGCGTTCCCAACGGACTTTACCCAATTGCCGACCGTCGGCTTTGTGGTTCCCAACCTCGTGAATGACATGCACAACGGCACCGACCCCACGACCATCACGCAGGGCGATACCTGGGTCTATACCTATCTGAACGATTATGTGCAGTGGGCGAAAACGCACAACAGCCTGCTCATTCTCACCTTCGACGAGGACGATGATTATTCGGGGAATCATATTACGACCTTCTTTACCGGACAGATGGTGAAGGCCGGGCAGTATTCGGAGCAGATCAACCAGCTTAACGTATTAAGGACCATCGAAGATATGTATGGCCTGCCCCATGCCGATAGCGCCGCGTATGTCAATCCTATAACCGACGTGTGGGCCGGTTCTTCCAGCGTTGCGACAAGCGCCAGCGTGATAAATACGGCGGCCATTTCTGTTTTTCCGAATCCCGTTACGCACAACGTAACCATCCAGGAATGGATGCAGAATGCGGGAACCGCAGAACTGACGATCGTGAATTCTATCGGGAATGAAGTGGCAAAACTGTATTCCGGACCCCTCGCAGCCGGGTACTACTCCTTCGCATGGGATGCAAGCTCATCGCCGGCTGGCATGTACGAGTGCCGCATTCGCTCGAACCAATCAACCGCGCAGGTTCCGGTAGTGCTCTTCCGGTGATGAATTCAGAACCATGCTCATGTTCCCCAAACGGCTTATCACACCCTCTTCGCCGCGCTTGCGGTCTATCTGCATGGAATAACGAATGGATAAGATATTATTCTATGCCCCATTCTTCAAAACGAATGTCATTCTGACAGCCGAGCGAAGAATACATATTCTATCCCGGCATTCGGATCTGGGTTCCTCCGAACAATTAGAATTGATGATTTCGGCGACACTGCTCGACCCGGAAATCGTTCAGACTTCGAGAACGGACAAACATGGGATCATATTCGCTAAATGGCATCCACTATTGCACAACGGAAAATTCTTACTTGTTGTTGTCATTGATGACCCGGAACGGAAGTGGATCATTACGGCATATAGCTCTCACGAGATTCCGGAAGGAGAAATTCTATGGCAGGAAAATTAACGTTTCATTACGATCACATTGGCGATATTCTCTATATCGACAAATGCAAGCCATACCCGGAACAAGAGTCCGAGGCGCTGGATGACGATATCGTCATACGGCTGCACCCCAGCACCAACGAGGTCGAGAATGTCGAGATCCTCTTCTACTCGAAGCGCCTGAACCAGACCAACGACTTCACGCTTCCATTCCTCGCCGATTTGCGCCTTGCCGCATAAGCCATTACCACCATGTTCCCGAAACGGCTTCTCGCACTCACTTTCTTCGCCGCGCTCGCGGTGATGCCTGATGGCAACTAAATTACCCCAAAGTGTCTGATCGTAGTTTCACATGGAATTCACATAGAGATTTATGCCAAGCCTAAATTACTTCCTCAACTCGGAAAATATTTCGAACGAGAACTCACTGACGAGAGCGTTCCTCATCTTGCTTCGATATAGTGCATTAACTCGAACGATATTCTATCAAGAAGTACTTACAAGAGCCAGCCGCGAAGATGCAGAGACATCAAAATCCCTACCATCAATCGGATCCTTGAACCAATCTTCGGTGGAAATAGCAACCCAGAAAGGAAGCCTGAACGCCTATTCTTCTTCCTGGATTATCTCCATTCTTTTGACTGAAGATGAAATCACTATTTCGCAAAATGTAGAGAGTTTACCTCGTGTTGCGGTTTTTGATGGGATTATTAAATTTGCAGAACAGATTACTCTAGTTATTGAGAATAAACCTCATGCGAAGAACATATGGCATGGACAAGTTTGCGAAATTGACTGCTCCGGGCTTGACGATTCAAAATTGTTCCCAAGGGCCATCGTTATACCATGGTCCGTCATCTTGTCTTCACTTAACATATCAATCGCTCCGGCCGTCGCAGGATTTGAGCGTCAGATGCTTGATGACTTCATCGAATATGTCGATACTTGCTTCTCTTACCTAAATCCATATAAAACTCTTGGATCTTGTAAGGAAAATAGAGATCTAATCATGCGACGATCAGAATCGCTTTTAAAGGAGATCGCTTCTGATTCTTCGTCGGTAAAATATCAAGCAACTTGGCCAGCATATTATATCGAAACTGGTATAAGCGAGCTGCTACGGATAGGATTACCTTATCACACTAACTTGCCCGGCCCGAGACTGGAACTTTCCTTGTTCTATGGGGACACTATGAAAAGTGCTAAAGCATTTTATGAACGGGCTATACCATTCTCTTTTCTTTTGAGCCTACAAGAAAAAGGTTGGCGAGTGGTTCCGAATTTTCACCTCGCTCAGATTCAACGTAATATTTTGTGGATTTCCACTGAGCCCCAAAACATTGAGATTTATTTTCAACACTGGCTCAAAAATAAAAACGGAATATGCGAAGTTAAGCGAAGTGAGATTCTTCAAACCCTGAGGTTGCTTGAGAAAGAATCAATCATCTCAATAACTGACGAAAATTATAAAGAGATTGAGAGACTTATGCATTTCCAGAATCAAACTTTTCGCATAATTCCTGGATTGGCTCTAATCTATGATTTCTTTATTGATGAAGCCATTAAACTGGATTATGATGCGAAACTAGGAGTGGAACTGTGGAGAAGAATCAAGGAGGGTGTAGAATGTTTGGGGGATTCGCCATCATTTTTACTGATCACATGAAATTGCAAACTGCCGGGTATGCAGAGGTATCCATTGTGAATATGCTTGGCGTGGAGGTTGCGCGGCTGTTTTCGGGCGAGCTGGGTGCGGGAGAGCATTCCCTCTCTTGGAGCAACCCCACAAGCTTGCCCGATGGGATGTATGAATGCCTCGTCCGAATGAACGGGCAGGTGGAAACGCTGCCGGTGGTTAAATTCTGAACCGGGATTATGCGGATGGGTTTTGTCATTACCTCGGACGCGGGAATCCAGGCCCCATTGCTACGGTAACCACTGGATTCCCGTTTTCACGGGAATGACAATGGTGCGTTGATTTTTTCAATTATTTTCCGAATTCCCTTGCTTTTACTCTAAGAATGTCGTAAGTTGGTGATGCGTTGATGGGCACCTATATCAATTACGAATTTCAAATTACGAATTAAGAATGGGGGCTGCGGTCGTTCTTTGACAATTGCGATAGCATCGATTTTCACGGGGAAATTAATGAATAGTTGACTTAAAGTAAAATATAGTTCATTAAATGACAATTCAATTGAGTTTAATGGGCACCAATTGCTACAAGACATAATGGCCCAAATTGGTCTGAAAGCGAGGGGTGATCGGGAACTCAGCAAGAAAAAGAAAAAGCACCTATTTCTTATGGAACATGATTTTCGGTCTATCTTGGCTTTCCTAATCGGACGAAGACGCGTAGGTATTTATCGGAGTGCGAGACTTCGCTGGTGCCATCCTCAGTTTCCCAGCGGTGGTAGGTCAGGGATTCATCGGTGAAAACGATGCCATGTCCGAAATAGCGTTTGAGATACGAGAGCAGCACTCCGGTGAGTCCGACATATCCATCGCCGCCGAGCGGGAACCAGTTAATGACGATCGTTCGCACCTTGTGGTGGGCGATCTGTAATTGCAGGTACGCCGGCTGACCGAAAATTTGCACGGAATCGGATTCGAGCAGGTATATTGAATCAACAGCGAGCGTATCGTTTCGGAGCGCAATGCGTCGCATGATGAGGAAAGCGGAATCCTCGGAGATGCCGATGTGAATGCCTGCAAAGGCAGGGCGCGGAGGGGTGTAGATTTTCTGAGCATTCGCAGGAACTGCCACGAAAGTCAGAATGGACGCAACGATGAGAGAAAAACGAACGGCGAACATTCTGTGCTTAAAGCGATTGCTTGACATGAATGACCCTGCCGTTACTGACTCCGGTGAATTCCACATATTTGCCGTCCGCGCTCCAGCCGAGGTGGCCGATCTGCTCGAACAATGGGGAACGCTTCCCGTTTGCTACGACGAAATATTTGCTATGAATGCCGCCCGAGATAAAGGCAAGTTTGGATTCGTCCGGAGACCACACCGCATCGACGATACGGCTGGTTTTTGCAAGCAATGTTTTGTCGAGATAGAATTTCGAGGCTCCGAGGCTCAGCGAGTATGCAATATGCTTTCCGCTCGGACTCATGAACAGCAGGATCACTCCGGGGAACGGACCGGCAAAGACCTTTCCATCATAGACGACGACTGCTCGCCGCTCGTCCTGGTTTTTGTGCGTGATTGCAGGGTCGCACGCGAAGTATGCAAGATGCTTGCCGGAATCATCCATCAGGAACTGCGCTGCCCATCGGTACAGCCCTTGATTATGTCCCTTGAAATTGACATACATCCGCGAGGTATCGCCGGAAAGCGAAGAATAGGCCGTCTTGTTTACTCTGGCGACGTGCGCAAAGTTAAAATCGTAATCTCGGCCTTCGAGCTTTTTATGGTTCCAGTTCACATCAGGAGTGTACCGCCAGATCGTGGCATCGTAGGTCGAAGTAGCCGATGGATAGGGCCAGTGATACAGGAGGATTGCAGAATCCGATCGGTCGGTGACGAGATTTTCGTTGAGAAGGTCCGTCGAGCGATAGGCCCAATGCTGCTCGTCATGCGAAAAGGAAAATTGATGTGGGAACGGCTCATTCTTATGCACGATGCGTCCGTCGGCGATGATAAGGTCGCGATCACCGGTTTGCGCGGCAAAAGCAGCGGGCAGCAACGCGGCCCAATGGTTACCGCTCCTCGAAAATTCGAGATTGGGATAATCGCTCACGTTTTTGAAGAGAAGCGAGGTATCCTCATAAAGGAACGCCATCGTGGAATCGAATCCCTTGGTGGTGTATGCGTGCATAAGGCCCGTCCAGATGAGATGATCCCCGTTCGGGCTAAGCTGGGTTCCGGTTCCCGCAATGTCGTGATACCGTTCGGGAAACGGTTGGCCATTGATCGTGATATATTGCCAATGCGCGAACTCATCGACGACGTACCAATGCGAGCCATCCGGCGTGGCATCCATTTGCTTTACGGTGCGGGCTTCATTGGGATGAAAGAGGGTATCTTCTTCTATGTGCGCGAGCGGAAAAAGCTTTTCGGCTGGAGGAGCTTTGCTATCCGGCGGTTCGGTAGCATTATTGATCAGATGCTGCGAAAAGCCACGGAGAGGCAGAAACGTCAAAAGGATGAACGCAGCCGGAAATGTGAAGTTATGAATTTTCATCAAGGTTGGTTAACAGCCAATACGCGGGCATCGCTCCAAAGTTGCCGCACCTTTCTTCGGATTCCATTGTCTTATTATTTGAAGAATGAACACTATGCAGTTTCCTGTAAAAATCAAGAAAACGGAAGAAGGCTTTGCCGTATGGTGTCCTGATCTGCCAGGCTGTGCCTCTCAAGGCGAGACGGAAGATGAAGCGTTGGAGAATATCAAAGATGCCATCCACGACTATCTGGAAGTTGCACATGAGTTAAACATTGGCGTGGAAACTCGGGTCGTGGAAGTAGCAGAAGTGGACTAACTTATGCCAAAACTTTCCGGCATTAATCATAAACCTGCAATTAATGCTTTTGAGAAGGCCGGTTTTTGGATCGCACGAAATGGAAAGCATGTCACCATGACGAACGGAGAAAAAATTATTACCATCCCTCGCAATAACCCAATTGACGCCTTTACCATGGCGGCTATCGTGAGAGGATCTGGTTTGACAATCGAAAAGTTTAGGAAACTACTATAAGCTCTTTTTAGGGCCGCAGCATCAACCCTAACTGCCGCGCCATTTCTTTGGTGAGCGAACGCCGGTCGAACGCATCGACAAACGGAAGATTAACATTCTTTGGCAGCAGCGTTTTATGCCACCGATGATAAAGATCGAGAATGGCTTCAGCGATGGCGGGAACATCTTTTGGACCGACGGTAATGCCTGCGCCATAATCGTTCAGAAGTTTTTCTGCCTGACTTCCGGGGGGCACAAGTCCCAAAACGGGCTTATGGGTACCAAGATATTCATAAAGCTTTCCGGGCGCGCTGATGGTGTCAGACATGGTCATCCAAAGCACATCGCTTGCAAGCAGAAGCGCAAGATCCTCGATATGCGGCAAGTAGCCAGTGGTGATAACATTGTTCTCCAAACCCATTTTTTGAGCGGCACGAACATATTCGCTTTGCAATATTCCGGCGAAGACAAGTTCGAGATCGTCTTTCAATTCAGGCTCTTTTTGGATCGCGAGCTTCACGCCCTCGAAAAATGGAACCGGCGAGCGGCCAACGTAAAACGCTCCGCCATAAGTCATTCGAAATTTTTCAGGGCTGCGATATTTGCCGACAAGACTTGCCGCACGATCCAGATCTTCCGGATCGAATCCGTGAGAGATGATCGTCACCTCTTCATGATTCAGAAAATTATAATTCTTCAATAGCACTTCTTTCATTGCGCGGCTGGCTACCGTGATAGCATTCGAAGCTCGCAAGCATTGGTCTTCCAGCTTTCGCGCATACGCTTTATGAAAGGGAGTCGCGTAGAAATTCAGAACTGGATTCGAGACCCACGCATCCCTATAATCCATAAGAAAAGGTACGTTATGCCGTTTCGATAGCTCGCTGGCGATCAGAAAATCGGTGTAGGGTGGCGCAGTTGCGAGGATGGCATCGATTCGTTCTTCAGCAAAGATCTGTTCCGCAGCTTCGAGCGCAGGAGCTTTCCACTTAATGCGGCTGTCCGGTTGATAGACGGTCTGAATAAGTTTCGAACGGAGACGCTGATAACGCGCCGTCGGAAGTTTAAGGGATTTTCCTTCTTTATTCGCAAGCCTCTCGGCTGGTGCGCCACTTTCTTCGGTTCGAACGATGCGGACGTAATTGGTATCCACTAATGGATCAAGTTCCTCGAGCAGCGATTCATCGTGGGCATAATAGGGAGTCTCGCCGGCAGTAAGCACAATAGGCCGCCAGCCAAAATCTGGCAGGTACTTTACGAACTTCATGGTTCGCTGAACGCCAGAAAGTCCCATCGGTGGGAAATAATAGGCGATAACGAGGACATTCAGGCCGGGAGGCGCGCCGGGTTCGAGGAGATCGATGTTCATTCAATACAAAAATAAGAGCTGCATTCGATAGAGACGTCTATAAGCGAATAGGGATCTTGTCATAATGATTCTCGCAGGGTTTGAGAATCAATACAATTTATAGGCGACAAGATCGGTTTGGTTTCTAACGATGCCGTAGTTTCCTGGCTGAGCAAAAGTATCCACTACCATGATGTTTATCCCTACGCTCGGTGCGATCCATTCCGTACCGGAAAACTGTATTTGCCCGTCCTGATTGTACCGTGAGTAATTGAATTCGAAGGCATCGAATTTTTCACCTGCCTCTATAATAGTGTCTTCGCCAATATAAATCGTCGAATCCGTCAATGAAGCGTGGACGGTATGACCATTTGATTCATAGGTAGAATCATAATAAAGCCACGAGGAACTTTCCCTGCTTCCAAGATGAAACGTTAGCCATCCGCCTTTGTAACCTGGAGAGCCGCCTGATCCATAAATTGACCAATCGCCGTTAGACCCATAACTCGATAGGCCGAATACCGGAGGGAAAAAACTGTTCGGGTTTTTCTGGGTCTCGACGCAGTCGGCTTTACCATTGGATTCAAAGCCAGAGGCGATCACCAAAGAGGTATCATATTCGTCTATCACGCGAAGCCCCGTCGTGTCGAACAGCTGCTCATGGTAAATGAACATGCTGTTGATTCCGGGAATTGTCCATGGAAACTCACTGGAAGTCGTATCTGTGGAATTACTACATCCAGCAATCAGTATTATCGCGGCCAGCAATGAAATGTTCTTCATACTATCATGCAAAAATACAAATAATTTCGATAGGCCAATCGAATTCACTATAATTTGGAACGGCCGTAACAGGGCAAGAGTTAGTTTCGTAGGCTCATTGGACATGGCCTTAATTATCATCTTGCAACAAGAACTTTACAGCGAACTTCTCTCTCGTCTTTCCGCGCTTCGGCGGCGGCGGGAATCGGTTGCGCTTGGCGCTGGTATCGCCAGCGGGTTGACGGTGGTTGTGGTTGTGATACTCGCAGCTATCGTAATGGAAATGCTCGGACATTTCCCTATTGTGGGACGCACCTGGATCTTCTGGTTGGCTTCGGTATTTGCGATAGCCGGATTTTTTGGTTTTTCGTTGCCACCGCTCCTTGTCAGATTCGGAGTTCGCCCGCGCTCAACGGACGATGAACTTGCCTTGAAGATAGGTCAACACTATCCGACGGTAAGCGACCGGCTTGTGAATGTGTTACAGCTTATGAGGCCGCTTCTTCCCATAGCCGTGGGCTTCAGCCCACGGAGTGAGTTGAACGACCGTGGGCTAAAGCCCACGGCTACGATTGGTTCGCCAAGTTTTGCCTTAGCGGCTTTTTCGAATACCTATAATACTGCGCGTGAATTCGATTTTAATGCCATAGTCGATGAGCGCCCATTACGGCGATCGATGCTCGTATTTTTGTTAAGCCTTATTATTGGTGCGGCATTTTTTATTGGCGCGCGCGATGAAATGCTTGCAGCCACTTCACGTCTCGAACATTTTCGAACGTTTTATCAGAAGCCCGCGCCGTTCACATTCGTGATCATTCCCGGCGATACACGCGTGATGCGTGGGGATTCCGTCATCGTTTATATCGCAACGCGAGGAGAACAGCTAAAACAGGTTCAATTGCGAACGCGTGAAGAAGGACAAAAGGATTTCGATGCGATCACGCTGAATAAAGTACTCTTCGATTCAGCATGGGCTAAAGCTCACGGCTATAAAGCGGGATTTACTTATGCCATTCATGCCGACCACCCCATTGAATATTTCGCGGAAGCCCGCGACATAGAATCCGATCATTATCAGATCTCGGTGCTCGATCATCCGATCGTTCGCTCGTTGAATGTGGAAGTTGATCCTCCGGCTTATACACGGCAGAAGCCGGTCGCGCTTACAGAAAATATCGGCGATATTGCGGGCGTGGCAGGTACGCGTGGGGTATTTCGCATTGTGGCATCGAAAGCACTGGCCAAAGCAGAAGTTGTATTTATTACAACCGACACCGGGACTCTTACGAAAGATACCACCTTTAAACATTATTCGCTTTCCATTCAAGATTCCATCGCAACCGGCAGCGTAACTTTTCTTCACTCTGGCAGCTACCACATCGAACTGCTCGACCGCGATTCCGTCGCAAGCGAGCATCCTATCGAATACACTGTTTCTGTTACGGCAGACCAACCGCCTGAAATAGTTCTCATCGAGCCATCCTCCGCTCGTGCGGATCTTCCGAACAATCTGCGGCTCAATATGCTCGCGCGCATTCGCGACGATTTCGGTTTTCGCGGCGTGAGGCTTGGCTACCGGATCTCCAAAGCGAAGTATATGAAGGTGGACACCAACTATTCCTGGCTCGACGTGCCACTCTCGAATTACAATACGCAGGAACTGGATGTACCGTACATTTGGAACCTTACGCCGCTTGAGATCGGGCCGGAAGATGAAGTTTCCTATGTGATGGAAGTAACGGATAACGATGCCATCACCGGGCCGAAATCTGCGCGCACGCCGGAATACACGGTGCGGGTTCCATCCGTCGAAGAGATCTTCAAGCGTTCGGACGAAGAGGATAACAAAGCCCAGCGCGACATGAACGAGATCAAGCAGGATGCTGAAGAGCTTCAGAAAAAACTCGATGCCACGCTCAATGAAATGAAGCAGATGAAAGCGAGCGACATGGCCAAGCAATCGCAGGATTTTTCCAGTCAGAAGGATATGCAGCAAATGCTCGACCGGCAGAATAAACTGGACGAGCGTATTGACGAGGTTGCGAAAAATTTGCAGGAGATGACGCAATCCATGGAGCAGCAGAACGCGCTTTCGCCGGAGACGCTGAAGAAATATCAGGAACTGCAAGATCTCTTCAAGCAGATCGACTCCCCGGAACTCAAAAAAGCACTCGATCAGCTTCAGCAAGCCATGCAGAAGAACGTCGATCCGAAAAAGCTCGAACAGGCGATGCAGAACATGAAGCAGAACGAAGATCAGTTCCGCAAATCCATCGAGCGCACGGAGAATATCCTGAAAAAAATTCAGGCCGAACAAAAAGTCGATGAGCTGATGAAATCCTCGAGCGAGTTAGCGAATCAGGAGCAAAAAGCTGCCGACGATGCACATCAAAAACTCGATCAGGGCAAGCAAATGACGCCTGAAGAGAAGGCCGCCGAAGCACGCAAGCAAGCAGACGCCCAAAAAGAGCTCGACCGTATGCGCGAGGAAATGAAGGATGTCGCTCAGCAAATGCAAAAGCTCCCAGAGAATATGCAAGCGCCCGAAGAAACGAAGGACGCTGCCGAAGCCCTCAGCGATCCATCAACTGATCAGGATATGGAAGATGCCGAGCAAGATATGCAGCAGGATAACATGCAGCAGGGCGCGCAAGCATCGCAATCGGCATCGAAAAAAATGCGTGCCGCGCACCAAAAGCTTGCGGAACTGAAACGCAAAATGTCGGAAACACAGCGGCAGGCAGCGATACGCGAAATGAAGCAGATCGAAAATGATCTCAATCGCCTCTCGCAATCGGAAGAGCAATTGAAGAACCAGTCGAAAGAAGCGCAGCCGAATTCGAACGTATTTCGCGATCTTGCCGAGCAGCAATCGGAAAAGAAAGATGAACTCGGCCAAACCGCTTCGAAGGCCATGGAGCTTGCGCAGAAATCAACGGCCGTCACGCCGGATATGGGGAAGGAAATGGGCCAGGCATTCGACGAGATGCAGCAAGCCGAGGATGCCATGACCGGACGCAATCAGCAAAGTTCCACTCAGGACGCCGCGCAGGCGATGGCCGCGCTCAATCAAGCATCGAATGCATTCCAAAAGGCGGCAGGCAAACTCGGGCAACAGGGGCAGTCCGGCTCCAATGGTTCCGGCGGTCAGGGGCAAGAGGGCGAGGATGGTTCCGGCTCCGAGGGTGAAGATGGAGATCAGCCCGGTTCGAATGGGCCACAAGGCCAGGGAGCAATGCAATCATTTATCGGGCAGATCAACAAACTTGCTTCACAGCAGGAGCAGCTTAATAATCAGATGCAAGCGATGATGGCCGGCAAAGCAGGCGGTGGTCAGTCGGCAGAAAAAGAGCTTCAGCGCCAGCAAGCGGAGATGAATCGGCTTGCTGCACAGCAGCAAGCGGTGAAAAAAACGATCGATGAAATGGCCGACGAGCAAAGTAAAGCGCAGACCGGCATTCATCAATCCGCCGACGAATTACGCAAGATCGCCGACGAAATGCAGGAATCTATCGGCGATATGAAATCGAATGGCGTGAAGCCGGAGACCGTCCAGCGGCAGGAACGTATTTTATCTCGCCTATTGCAAGCCGAGCATTCCGTTCACGAACGCGACAAGAATCAGGAACGCGAATCGAAGCCGGGCGAAGATGTTGTCCGCGCTTCCCCACGCGATATTGATGTAAAATCGCCGGAAGCACAAAAAGAATTACAGGAAGAAATTTTGAACGCAAAACAAAACGGCTTCACTCCGGACTACAACGCGCTCATCCGCAAATATTTCGAATCGCTGGAACAGAAATAATGTAGCACATTGTATCGCAATGTAGCGCAAACTTCAGTTTGCGACCCTCGCGCCGGAATCGCAAACTGAAGTTTGCGCTACATTTTGTGCTACAATGGGAACAGAATTCCGGCGGCGAGGCGGATGTCGCGGGACGTGCTGAACGCATCGTCCTCGAAAATGTGTATCAGGCCGTAGGCGTAAGCGGCATCGATAAATATCGTTTGGCCGGAGTTGAGCTTTTGAGAAATGCCTGCCCCGAAAATCACCGAAATGTCAGTAGCTTCTTCAACAGCAATATCGTTACCAGAGATACTTTGCGAAGTGCTTTGACCACCTTGCGTTACGGTGGCATTATATCGTTCAGTCGCCGAAAGAAAGATTCCAGCACTTGGACCTACGAAAACATATGGCCGCATGTTCCCGTTGCCCAAATTGGCTTTAATCACAAGCGGAATTTCAAGGTAATTCAGAGTCTCTTCTCTTGTTACGACCTCTGTACTTATACCGGGATAGGAATTGTTGAATTGCTTCTGTGAACCCTTTTGGTCATAGAGAACCTGAAGGCTCAATGCCCACATGTCGTTGAAACAATAATCAATTTGACCCCCTCCCAGGAAGCCGGCATTAATGGATGTGGATGTGATATTTTCGTTCTCTGAGTTTGGAATAAGCGATACGTTCGCAAGGTTTGAGCCGATTCTTGCGCCGATCATTAGTTGCTGCGCATTAGCCAAGAGCGCGAAAAACGAGACTCCGTATAGAACCCCAAAAGACCAAAGTAATTTTTTCATAAAACACCTAAATTAAGTCAGAATGAAAAGTATCCGCAAGAAGTAACGGCTGAAGATTCCGCAAGTTACAGGTCAAAAAATAATTACCTTCTTTTTCCTTGATTTTCCTGAAACGTTTTTTTATGACACATTAATTAGACACTGCCTGTTTGGAATGCCGTGACAAAATCAAACCCACCCCAACCCCGCGCCATTTTTTTCGATCGCGATGGCGTCATCAATGCGCGCATTCTGGGCGGCTACGTGCGGCATTGGAATGAATTCGAGCTATTGCCGGGCGTAATCGAAACACTGCGGGAAGTAAAGCGGCGCGGGTATCTCACCATTATTATCACGAATCAACGGGGTGTTGGTATGGGGATCATGTCGGAGCAACAGCTACATGCCGTGCATGAAGAACTTCAGCGCGAGATGGAGCGCGAGGCAGGCATTCGCTTCGATGATATTTTTTTCTGCACGGACGCCGATAAATCCTCCACTCGCCGTAAACCATCGCCTGCTATGCTTCTCGAAGCTGCGGAAAAATGGAATATCGATCTCGCAAATAGCTGGATGATCGGCGATTCCATGTCCGACATCGAAGCTGGTACGCGAGCTGGAACGAAGACGGCTTTTCTCGTTACCCAACACTCCGAAGAAATACCAACGGCGACGAAAATTATTCACCGGCTGGAAGAGATTCTTCAATTTCTTTAGAATCAAGCAATGCAAATGAACGTGTAGCTTCGAACCTTTAGGTTCGGAGTATTTAGACACCCCGAACCTAAAGGTTCGGTCCTACACCATAATATTTTCGGACTGATTTTTGCCCCCATACGGTTGTTTGTGAATATCATTTACCGCAACGACATCTCACGCTTGATGGTCCGCACCGTCGCCGCCTGCCTTTTTGTGGTGGGCATTTTTGCACTCCTGATTTTTCCACGGTTAGCGGAAGGGCAATTGTCCTCGGCATCCTTTGAGGCGCGCTCTGCGGCATTCCAGCCACCATTCGAAGAAAAAGAGGAACAGGCACTCGAGCATTTTCGCGGGATGAGCAATTATCCCTCTACTCGTCTCGAAAGTCTGAGCGAAGAAGAGTTGGCACGCATGCAATCGGTGGATCGCGATGATGATGCTCTCAGCGATCAATTTTTCTCGCTCGATCTTTTCCGTTCGCTTGCCGGGTATTATCGCGGATTGCCGTTCGACGCGGAATCGCAAGCAGATAATATTCTGGCGAATGCTCCGGCTGGCAGCCGGATTGCTTCGAATGCTGCTCTCTTAGGCGCGCTTGAATTTTACGCGCATTCACCGCTTACACGGAACGATGTCGTGGCCGGTCTTGCGCGATTGAATGAAATCGGTTCCTCCAATGCCGCTTCGAGCAATATTCAGCCGGAAATTCATTTTTGGAAGGCGGAAGGTTATCGCGAACTGGATGAGTTCGCGAAAGCGGAAGCAGAGTATCATGATGCAATCAACAAGTCCAACGATCCGCGCCTTGCCGCACTCGTCCACTTTCGTTTGGGAGAGCTATTCGAACGCGAACACCGCCATGTCGATGCCGATTCAAACTTCTCCGATGCATCAGGCGCCATAGAAAGTCCGCTGCGATTACTTTCGCTGGTCCGCTTAGGCGCTGTGCAGCGCGCGGAAAAACATTTCAAAGCTGTCCTTGTAACGATGGATGAAGCGGATTCGCTTTTTCATTCCACCCAGCACATCATTCGAACTTCAGCGCGCGACCTCCAATATACTTCACTGCTCATCGAGGGAATGATGTTGGAAACGCATGACCAGGATCGAATTCTGGGAACCACACAGAATGTTTCGACGGATTCGATCCCACCGCAACTGATCTCTCCATTTTATTTGAGCGAGATCGAGCTTTTGCGGGGAAGCGCTCTCAGCGAACTTGGAGCGTATGCGCAAGCAACTGAAATCCTCGCTCACGGTGAATCCCTGATCGACGGCGCGGCAGATTCTGTGAAGGAACCTTCATTCGCAGCACAGGCGCTATTCATTTCGGATGCACTTCGGTTCGAGCGGGGATGGTCGTTGTTTCAGCGGGCGAAATATCAGGATGCCGCTGCTGCGTTTCTCGAACTCGCCGTGACCGATACCGGTGCCCGGCATTATGCGATCCTTCGGGAATCGGTACTGCCGCTCCGGGAGCAAGGCCTTTATTTCGATCCCTTTCTGAACGACTCGCTCTCTGCGGAAGCATCGGGAACCCTCCACGCGCCAACGATCGACCGGTCGGTTCTTGCAAAGAACACCGTCGATACTTCGTTCTTTATATACAACGATTTTCCCGAGCGAGCGCGCTATTACGCCGGCATAGCGCTTGCGCGCGCAGGAATGCTCAATGAAGCTGCCGATGCCCTGCAAGCCCTTACGCTCAATCGTTCGAAGCTCTATAGCGCCAACGCGGTCTATCAGCTTGCATTGATTCGATTTGTCCAGCACAGTTATGAGGCGGCAACGCTATTGGAACCTGTAAGCGATGAAAAAAACGTGCGCGGCGGTTACGCGTCCTTTCTCTTAGGCGAACTTGCGTACCGCAGGAACGATTACGAACGCGCAGAAGCGTATTTCCTGAATGCATTTGCAAACCTTCCGCTCCAAGATACGGCCATCCGCGGGACCGCGCATCTGGAACGCGGGCTTTCACTCATCCCGCTCGATAATTGGAGCGATGCCGCCGATGAACTCGCCACTTATCTCGACCGGTCGCATGAACATCGTTTGGGTTGCACGGACGAAGCGCTTTTTTGGCTTGGCAAGGCCTATTTTCGTGCGGGCGAATTCGATTCTTCCAGCGAGGCTTTTTCGAAATTACTTACCGAATTTCCTGCAAGCCCGCGTAAGGAAGACGCGCAGTATGGATACGCATGGAGCCTGTTCGAAGCAAATGATTTTGCCCGTGCGGCGCCTGAATTTCAGCGTATAATCACGATGGATTCCATCAGCCGTTATGCGTACGATGCGCTTGCTCGAGCGGGTGATTCCTATTATGCGCTTGGCGAGATGAAGCGCGCGAATAAGCTTTACAATCTTGCAACTGACCGGCCGGGATTCAATCCCATTCGAACAACGCGCGCGCTCCTCATGCTTGGCATCTCGCGCATGAAGATCGATTCGGAACGAAGCGCGATGAATGCGTTCGAATATCTCATTCGAAAATATCCTCAGAGCGACATCGTCGATCTCGCCAGTTTCGATTATGCCCTTGCTGCCTATTCGATCCATCTAACCGAACCCGCCGAAGCGATGGTCCACACGATCGTGAGCAAGTACGAACACTCTGCGCTTGCTCCTCGCGCGCTTTACGTGGCAGCAGAAGAGCGTGTCCGTCGCGGGGATGAACAAGGATCCATTGCTTATTATGAACAGGTGGTCAACGATTACCCTCGATCGAGCGAGGCTGGCCCTGCGCTATTCGGATTGCAGGATGCGCTCGCCAATCTCAATGAGATCCCCACGGCACTTGCGGTATCCGATACCTTCATGGCGCGAAATCCACAGAGTCCGCTCAATCCCTCGGTGCTTCTTCGTGAAGGTGAGTTCCAGATGAAGTTAGACGAACCCGAGCAAGCGCTCGGAACCTTTCGTTCTTTTCTTAGCCAGTATCCATTACATCCCGAGCGTCCGCGCGCAGAATTGCTCGAGGCTGAATCGGAAGTTGCCTCGAACGATACAGAATCTTCACTGCATCAGCTCGATACCATCATCGCTCGGTACGATACGCTCAATGTGGCCGCCGGAGCCTATCTCGATCGCGCACGGATCGAGCGTTCCAGAAAAAATTTCGATAGCGCAGCCGGAGATTTCGAGCGCGCATATCAGGATCGATATTATTCCTTTGACGCGGCACCGGAAGCAATGTACGAGTATGGGGAAATGCTTGCGGCAAAGAAAGAGAACGATTCCGCAGTGCATGTTTTTTCCGATCTCTCTTCGCGCTATCCTATCGAAGCAAGCATCAGCGCGCGCGGCGCACTGCGCGGAGGGGAACTCCTTGCGGGTGAAAGAAAAAACGATAGCGCGCGAATTGTATTCGCCAGAGTGATTGCCGCGCACCCGCACGATGCGCTCGGCGGCGAAGCCATGTTCCGCACGGGCGAGACCTATATTGCGCAGGGGAACTGGAGCAAAGCTGCGGAAGCGATGCTTATCGCAAGACGCAATTTCCCGCTTTCCCTTGACTTGAAACAGCGAAGCCTTTTCGAACTCGCGCGAGCGGATGTCCATCTTTCAAAAAAGGCAGAAGCAATTCGCACCCTCCGCGAACTCCTTGCAATGCGTTCCCTTCCAGAGTATGAACGTGACGCCGCCCGATCGCTCCTCGATACCCTTCAACCTCCCGTCAAGAAAAAGCATCAGAAAGGAGAAAGCGAGTGAAATATTTTATCGCGATGGTACTGATGATGATTGCAACGGCTGCGTTCGCGCAATCCGGTATGCCTCCAGTCAGGGACTCATCTACCAATAGTTCTCCGAATGTGCAACGCCCTCTGCCTCCCTCTATACTTGCCGAGCTTCGGCGTTCGCAGAAAGATCGGACACTGGTGTATCAGGATACGCTCCATGCGGCGGATCTGGAACGTGAGCATTTCAACGATTCTGAATCACGAGAATATACCGATTCCGCAATCACCATGATCGATACGGGAGTATCGCTCTCCCATAAAGAATGGCTCGATTCGGAACTTATCGAAATCCCGGAACTCGCTCGGTTTGGCGAACGCGTCCATTACAATTACCCTCCAAGCTTAGTGATGGAAACCGATCTTCGCTCCGTACCATTCGATTCCACGCTCACCGAGCAGATGAATCCCGTTACGCGAGAGAACTTGCCATACTTCGATCAATCGCCAATACCCATGCCCATGCAGCCATTGGAACGATCCGAATCGTTCCTGGAAGCCGGCGGCGGGAATGTCGCGCTGCCCCGCGTGGCTGGATGGTTCGCGCAAACATTATCCGATCGATCTTCTATGAATCTGTCGGGAGCCTATCAATCGCTCGATGCATCGCAAAGCGCCATTCATAGTTTCGGAAATTTCCTTGCCACGCTTAATACGCAACTTGGCGAAGATCCGGCAAACGAAGCTTATCAATTGCACGATGTGCAAGCTCAAGTTGGTTATGCCCTAAAAAGCGTGGCGACTAATAATATTTCAACGGCTGGCCGCACGATCGATCAATTTTCCGCGCTTGCTTCGATCAGCGGCGATCTTTCGAAAGATTTCCATTACGATGCACGGCTTGCAGATCACGAGTTGAGCGATGGCCTTTCCACTGGCACCACGGAGTCATCTCAGGATGCAGGATTCGGAACCCGATTCGATATTTCAAACATTCGAGTGCTCGTGAATGGTAACTATTCACTCGCGACGTTATTTGCCGATACAAATGTATCGGGCTCCAGCTTGTTCGGTGGCGTGAGCATTCCCATCCATGCCCAGTCCCTGCAAGCGCTCCTCGGCGAGTGGAATAGCGACAGCATCGAGTGGTATGCCGGCGTGGAATATTTCGGAGGGACCGGGGTCGATGGTTCGAGCTATTCCTCGCTATTGCCGGTGCTACGCGGGCGAATGGAATTAAATCCACTGTGTACCATTGGCGCAAGTTTTGAGCCGCAAATGCAGCTTGCATCGCTCGGTGCGCTCGTTTCAGATAATCCTTTTTATGCGCCGGAATTAGTTTTGCAATCCAGAGAAAGCAATGCTTCCCTTTCTGCTCCCGTCGATGGTCGTTCCGTTGTACTGGATAAAGTGAACCTTGCAGCATTTATGAATTACATACTCTCGCCCGATGATGAAGTGCGTATCGAAGCACGTTACATCACGCGCGATCGAGAACCTATTTTCAATGCGGTTACCACAAAGGATTCCACGACGGTTTTTACCGTCACGCCAGAAAGCACAGAGCGATTCGATCTCACCGCTGCCGGAAACTTCCTGCTTTTTACTCGCGATGTCCTTTCCGGCTCCGTAGAATATTGTTCGGCAGCGCTTTCCTCCGGAGGAACGATCCCCTTCGAACCGAATGCTAAGATCGATCTGCAATATCATTTTAATTCCATCTGGAATAACGTCCAGCCTGCCCTTCGTGTACAAATGATCTCTCGCCCAGGCCAGACCTTCACGTTCCTGGATGTGAACGTCGATGCGCAGCTCTCTCGTGCGATCACTTTGACTGCCAGCATCGAAAATATCTTAGGTGGTGCAAGCGATTTTTGGCCTGGTTATCCCGAAAAACCACGTTCGATCTGGGCCACCGTTCGATACATATTCTGAGAGCCAATTCCAGAAGCTTAGAACTATAATAGAAAGTCTATCCGTTTTCAATTCATTATGGCGGAGCGTCCCAATATATTACCTCAAGGAGAGCGGGCTGCGCGCATGACCGATCATGCGCGGCGGTTAGCCGAGCGCTATGGCATGACGCGCGCGGATATTGAGCATCTGCTTACCCAAACGCATTCCGAGTACTCTGGCAGCCCTATTGCCACTACCGAAACCCCGATCGCCCAAGCAGCCGAAAGAACCCCGATCGCCCAAGCTCCAATTATACCGCCCCGAAAATCATCGCGACCCCAACCATTAAGTGGAGCAGCGCTTGCCATTATTTTTGCCATCCTTTTGATCGGGCTGGGAATCGCATTCTCGCTTAAGCAAGGGTATTTCCAGCAGCGCAGCGACCGGAAAACCTCTGCCGAAAATCGTCCGAATCCTAAGCTTGCCGATACGTCGAAAAACAGCCCAAGCGATTCAGCCGAAACTGAACCCGCCCCACCATTTCAACCCACCATAGTTCCGCCCGGTGAGCTGCCACCAGAGGCACAGGTGAGTCGCCAGATCACTGCTCCGCATCCTGCTCGAAAAACCGCCCCTCACCATATTCGGAAAGCTGCCGCTCGTCCGGTGCTTCAAACATCCAGCGAATTCGATGCCGAAGAACGGCTTGCCGACCTACGCGCCGATGGCAATACCAAAGCGCACATGAAATCGGTGCATAAGCACGGAACTGTTTCCTATCAGGTGCTTGCGAAGTGAACCATGATTTGGGGCGATTTTTGAGATTAAGAAGATGAGATTTCAAAAAAATTGGTTCCAAATCTCCGTAATCTTAATAATCGCCCCGAATCATGGTTCTGTTCGTCTCAAAATTTCACCACCATTGAAAGCCCGCCGCCACCGGGCTGCATAATGGGAACGAACGACGTTTGCGCCAACAGATTATTGAGGCTGTTTACAATCCCTCCCACATCCTTTTTCAGCGGTACACTGACATCCCCGTTGGGGTTCGGAGCAATGATGTCTCCAAATCCTACGCCCAGCGCAATGGCGAGCGGGAAATCGCTCCACCAGTGAACGCTCTGCGCGACGAGTCCTGCCGATAGCCCAGCGCAGATCACATACCCGACAGGATCGATCCATTTCTGCTCCGGATAGTTATTCGCGATCACGGTAAGCGTAGCCAGCGCTGTTGCAAGATGGCCGGATGGGAACGCATCATAATGTGAAGTATGATCGAAATACTGGATCTGATTCGGGAGCCAGTCCCAGCGCCCGGTCGGATTGTAGGTAATATCGATCGGGCTTTCGCGGCCCGTGACATGCTTAAGCAATTGCACCACACCGCCCGAAGCGAGGATCACCTCACAGACTTGCGAGGCCGTCCGTATTGCCCGCTGATCGTCCGCGATGAATCCATATCCGCCAAACACGACCGCCAGGCCGAACTGGAACCTTCCATCGCCCACATCGACAAAATAATTTGAGACATTTTGGAACGTCATGTTCGAGTTATAATTTTTTTCAAATGGTTTCCAAAGCTGATTATCATAGATGATAAGCGCAGCCGTGGAAACAGCGACCATCGAGAACTCCGGCCAATATTTAAGCTGGAAGGTGTTCACCGCCCATTCACGCCAATCTGCAGGCAGATTGGTGATCATGTCGAAGATCCCCGGCTCCGCCCTGCGATCGACATTCCAGTAGGACGCGCCGGGAATGGTGGAATCGCGCCCGGTATCTATCGCCGAGCTTGACGCAAGCGCCATGCTGGAATCGAGGGCTGTAAACTTGGATGCTTGCGCGTGTGCCGAAACGGAGATCCCAATAATAAGGAGGGGAAGAATGAAAGAGATTCTTAGCAACAATTCAGAAATGATTTAGAAATGAAGGAGTAAAACGCCCAAATTTGGTGGATAGCTCCAAGACGGCTGAATACTGCGATTATTTTCTCCCCGCGTCCTTTGGACTTTCATGATGCGCTCCATAAGCGATGACTGAACCTACTCTCCGAAGCGGAGGATTCGTTCTTTCTCCTGAAATTAGTTTTTTCTTTCATTTGGAGTTCATGAACTGTGTCGTTTCTGAGCCGTTTTCGGCACTTCTCCAAAATTATTCATCAAAGAAGCACCTATTGCTAAAAGAAATCTACTCGATTTTCAATGAACCATGCACCTCCCTGTTTTCATCTTTCATCTTTTATAGTTCATCTTTGCCAAGAGGGTGCCCATCAAAGTAGATGCTAATATACGCACTTTAAAACCCGAATGCAAGCGATTCCTGAAAATAATCGAAAATTTCTTTGGGGAATCGGTGCCTATGGTGGAATTAGCCCTGTAGCGCAGGCGTCCCCGCCTGTCCCCGATTGCGTGCGCATACCGGGATGGGGACTGGCGGGGACGCCGGCGCTACAATTATCCCAGTTCAGACGTATGCACTCCGATTTACCCACCCGCTGGGCACTTTTGGCTCCTGCTGCTCATTTTCACTACATACCACCATGCTCCCTAAACGGCTTCTCGCGCTCACCTTCTTCGCCACACTCGTGGTGATGCCGCCGTGTGAGTTGCGCGCGCAGTGGGTGCAAATAGGGCCTTGTGGCGGAGAAATTGACTGCCTTACAGTAAGTGGGACGAATCTCTTTGCAGGTTCTTCTATGAACGGTGCTTTTCTTTCGACTGACAGCGGTTCAAACTGGACATCTGTCAGTAACGGGTTATCATCAAGCGCTGAAGTAGATGCCTTTGCATTGGCTGGTTCGAATCTCTTTGCTGCAGCAGATGGCAGTGTTTTTCTCTCAACGAACAGCGGATCGAGCTGGACAGCCGCGAGTAACGGACTTCCAAACAAATATGTCATATCCCTTGCGGCCATCGGCACCGTACTCTTTTCAGGAAGTTCCGGCGGCGGGGTTTATCGCTCGACCGATAGCGGCAAAAGCTGGACAGCATCAAATAACGGATTGACTAGTTTGGCCGTTGGGTCATTTGCAGTGAGCGGTCCAAATTTGCTTGCCGGAACAGATTCTGGCGTATTTATATCCACTGATACAGGTGCAAGCTGGACCCCGAATGACTTGCCTGGTGCTCCTGTGTTTGGCATGAATGGCACTTATCTTTTTGCTGCGAGCGATGGTCGTTTTTTTATTTCGCCTGACAGCGGGGTAAACTGGTCAACAGCAAGCACAGGCTGGCCTTCCGTTGATAACGTGCATGCTATTGCATCTATCGGAACGAATTTATTTGTAGGAACAGATCAGAACGGCGTTTTTCTTTCTACAAATAATGGAACGACCTGGGCTGCTGCAAACAACGGCATATCGAATGCTAACATCAATGCCCTTGTGATGATCGGCACGAATCTCTTCGCTGGAACAAACGGCGATGGTGTTTTTACATTGAGCGATAAAGGCACAAGCTGGACATATACAAGTTCGGGCTTGCCGGAACTTGATGTGGAGTCTCTTGGGATAAACGGATCGATTTTGTTTGTGGGTACATTTAATAACGGCGTCTTTCTCTCTACCAACAATGGCGCAAGCTGGATTCCAGACAGTAGTGGACGGCTTTTCCCCGAAATAGATGCAATTGCGTCAAATGGCTCTACTATTTTTGCCGGGTCTCGTGGGGGAGGAATAATTCGCTCGACCGACAATGGGTCAACCTGGGTTGCCGATGATACTGGCTTGACAAATGGTTTTGTCCTAACTCTTGCTGTTAATGGCACAACCCTTCTGACAGGGACTGGCGGTGGAATTTTTCTTTCTACTAACAATGGCGCAGATTGGACTGGTGCGAGTAACGGCTTAACAGACAGCAATGTAGATGCTTTCGGCGTGATCGGCACGGATCTCTTTGCAGGGACTCAAAGTGGCGTCTTTGTTTCAACCAATAATGGTCTTAGCTGGTCCGACGCCAGTAATGGTTTAACCGATACAATTGTGTACGCATTTGGGGTCATTGGCACCAATCTATTTGCGGGAACATTCAATGGTGTTTTTCTTTCGACAGACTTCGGAGGAAGTTGGTCGTTCAAAGGCTTGAGCGGTTCTGGGGTCGGTAACTTTGTCGTGATTGGCAACAATCTTTTCGCTGGCACAAACAACAATGGGGTATATCTTTCTACTAATAATGGCAAGACGTGGGATACGGTCAACACAGGATTGCATCCCAACACCTTCGTATGGTCCATTGAAGTTAGCGGAATGTACCTCTTTATGAGTAATGGCAGCGGTGTCTGGCGACGCCCTCTTTCCGATTTCGGCATTAGTTCCGTCGCGCAATCGCAAGCGGCAACCCCTTCGGAAATCCAAATCTACCCCAATCCCTTCACTCAATCCACCCAAATCACCTTCACCTCACAAGCTGCCGGGTTTGCGGAGGTATCCATCGTAAATATGCTTGGCGTGGAGGTTGCGCGGCTGTTTTCAGGGGAGTTGGGTGCGGGGGAGCATAACTTCTCATGGAGCAACCCCACAGGATTGCCGGATGGGACGTATGAATGCCTCGTCCGCATGAATGGGCAGGTGGATGATCGCTCATCCACCGTGCAGGCGCTGCCGGTGGTGTTAATGCGGTAACTTTTTATAATCGCTTTAGCCAAAATCCCGGCTTGCGTTTATGGTGGCGAATGGAGAAGACAACAATTTCCTCGCCTTGAATGGAATAAAGCACGGAGAAAGGAAATCCTAAAACTGGCTTTTGACGGATTCCATCGCGATCCGCCGGGTAACGATAGGGAGCATCAAGGATTTCGGGATACGCTGCTTCTATCGCATCGACAAAACGCATGGCTGAAGAGGGCGAGTCTTCTTCCAGATAATAATCGAGCGCTTCGGCAATATCCTATTCTGCTTGCGAACGAATGGTTAAGCCCATCCGTGTGCTCGTTTTGCTTCTTCGATTTGTCGCCGAGCGTTCGCAATCGATTCTTCGGCAGTTACGCTGGTACCCTCGCCGCGACGGTATTCATCCATTCGGCGCTTGATCTCCTGCCTCCATTCCTCATCGAATTCCGTCTCGGTTTCGGAAAGTTTTTCTTCAACCTCCTCCACGAGCCGGCGTTGGCTCTCGCGGTCTAATTCCAGAACTTCCGAGCGAATTTGTTCGAAGGATCTATCCATAAAATAATCAACTTATTTCACCGGCGCTTAGTGCCGCACCGTTTGATCGGTATGGGCGGTGTGTCCGCATGAATGGGCAAGTGGATGACCGATCATCCACCGTGGAAATGCTGTCGATGGTTCTATTGCAATAAACATTTGAATCCTTTACGGTATCAATTCATGTTCCTGAATCAAGGAGCATCATTTGAAGATATTAGTAACAGGCGGAGCGGGATTTATCGGGTCACATATCGTGGATGCGTTTATCGCGCGCGGCGACCGAGTCGTGGTGCTCGATAATTTAAGCGCGGGTTCAACCGAAAACGTGAACCCCGAAGCGGAATTTATCGAAGGCGATATTACGGATGCGGCGCTTGTGCGGCGGCTTTTTCGCGAGCACCGGTTCGAGATCGTGAACCATCATGCCGCGCAGCTCGATATTCGCAAAAGCGTCGCCGACCCGATGTTCGATGCCCAGCAGAAATATTCTCGGCACGCTCAATCTGCTCGAAGCGGCAAGAGAAACGGGAACCGCAAAGCGATTCATGTTCGCTTCGACCGGCGGCGCAGTCTATGGCGAGCAGGAACATTTCCCCGCCGATGAGCAGCATCCCACGCAGCCTATCGCGCCCTATGGCGTAGCCAAGCGCAGCATCGAGTTATACTTGCATTACTATCATGCGGTGCATGGCATCGAATACGTGGCGTTTCGTTACACGAATGTATATGGCCCGCGCCAGAGTCCGCATGGCGAAGCAGGGGTGGTCGCGATTTTCACGGAAAAATTATTGACCGGCGAACCAGCCATCATCAATGGCGATGGAACCCAAACGCGCGATTACGTTTATGTGGGTGATGTCGTGCGAGCGCATCTTCTCGCGCTGAAAAAATTAAAAGGTTCCGATATATTCAATGTCTCGACCGCGAAAGAAACAGACGTCAATCAGATCTTCGAAATTCTAAGTACACTTACCACGAATGGCGAAGCCAAGCCGAACTATGGCCCAGCCAAAGCGGGTGAACAACAGCGCAGTGTGTGCAGCTTTGACCACGCGAAACAAGTGCTCGGCTGGCAGCCAGAAATTTCACTCCTGGACGGTCTCAGTGAAACGGTGGAGTTTTTTAAGCGTAAGCCTCTTTTTTAAGTAAGAAGTAACAGGTAAGAAGTAAGAGTTAAGAAGCAAGAAGTAATACTGTTCATTTGAATTCAATGCGCTGATCTTCTCTTACTTCTTACTTCTTACTTCTTACTTCTTGTATATTAACATGCCTGCTGATAAGTTGTGCGTCCCAGCAACCACCCCCCGGCGGCCCCGTCGATACGACGCGGCCGAAGCTCGATTCCGTTTGGCCGCACGAACGCGAGACGAACGTTCCCTTAAAGCCGCGCATCTTTTTTCAATTCGATCGGGATGTCGATGAGGCAACCTTTGCAACGGCGTTCACCATCACGCCTTATCTGAACGGCACGCCAAAGTTCCATTGGTCCGGCCACGATAGGGTGCGTGTGGAACTGCCGGACAGCCTACATGATTCGACGACGTACACCGTGCAGCTTTCGCGCGATCTGAAATCGCGCCGCGCAACGCAGATGGCCACACCGTTCCTGCTTACGTTTTCGACTGGGCCGCTCATCGATACCGGGATGCTTTCCGGGTACCTGCTCACGCCCATCAACGCCCCACCGATGAAACCGAGCGGTCTCTTTATTTTCGGTTACGACATCACCAATCCCAAGCGCGCGGATACGCTGAACTTCGCGCATACGCCGCCTGATATTCTCACGCAGCCCAACGATCAGGGCGTGTGGCAATTTCTCGCGATGAAGGTGGGGCATAAATACCGCGTCTTTGCGATCGGCGATGTATATCGTAACAAACTCTATGATGCGGGCGTGGATTCCTACGGAATCCCGGCAGGCGATGCCGTTCTGGATAGTTCCGTGAAAACCGGCGTGTATATTCGCATGTCACCACCGACCGATACAATAAAACCGGAAATGCAGGAAGTGGAAGTGGTAGATTCGTTCCACATTCGTGTGCATTTTTCCGAATCAATACGTAGTGGCGATATTCATGCCGGGAATTTTATACTTCGAGGCGTTCCGCTTGTTGCCGCCTATCGTGAAAGCCCGGAAAAACGCCCAAGCCAGGTTACGCTCCTGACCGCTTTCGCGCTTATGCCAAACCATAAATATATTCTCGAAGGGATTCGCGATAGCATTCACGATCTTGCGCATAACCCACTCAGCGATTCCGCGTACATCGATACGTTTACCACTCCGGAAGAACTTCGCTCGCCCACGCCGCCAAAATTCCTTTCGATGGATGTTCGCGATAGCGCCAGAGATATTTCTCAATTGCCGACGTTCACGATCTCCTTCAGCGATGCCGTAAATAAAGATTCCGCCGAACACGCCTTTCTGCTCATCGATACCGGTCATCATGCCGTTAAAACGGTTGTTACATGGTACGATCACGCGCGCATGTATCTGCAGCCGGCGGATAGCCTGGCCTCGAATGTTTTTTATACGCTGGAGAACTATACCAGGCGAATTCAGAGTCCGATCCCGCAAATTCCGGGTTTTGTAAACGATACGGTGCTTCGCACCCATTTCAAAACAGCGAATAATCGAGACTTCGGTATCATTCAGGGAACGGTTATGATGGCCGATTCCTTTTTCACGCAATATCCGATGAGCGCACTTGTTGTACAGGTGATGCAGAACGGGACGGTCCTGACCGATCAAAAGATATTGCCGCACGGCGTAAAAGATTTCGTATTCAATCAGATCCCGACGGCAACCTACCGCGTGCGCGCCTATCTTTCCATGGATGGCAGCGGCAAATACGATCCCGGTTCGATGCAGCCCTGGCGCTTCGGAGTTCCCTCCGGCGAATACGGCAAATCCTTCGATACCCGCCCACGGTGGACTACGGCTAATATTGATTTCGATGTGAAATAATAAGTGCATGTCCAATCCATCCCTTAAACGCGCACTCGGTCTCTACGCCACGACAGCCCTTGTCATCGGCTCGGTCGTGGGGTCGGGAATTTTTTCATCCCCATCGCAGATGGCGCGCGATCTTCCAAGCGCGCCGTACCTGATGGGCGTGTGGGTTCTCACTGGTATTCTGACGCTCTTCGGTGCGTTCACGCAGTGCGAACTTGTCGGGCAAATGCCAAAGACCGGCGGACTCTACGAATACTTCCGCGAAGTCTATGGCGAAGGACTCGGCTTCCTGTATGGCTGGGCAAATTTTATGATCGCAGGAAGCGGCGCCATTGCCGCGATCAGCTTTTTCTTTGCGCAGTATTTCGAGAATTTTACCGCGCTGCCGCATTTCACTCACGCGCTATCTCTGATCGGTGTAAGCGAACAAACGCCGTGGAATATCCCATTTCTCGGCGCGATCTTTCCCTATCAATTTTTGGGAAGGAAGTTGGTGGCATCGTTCCTCGTCGTCTTTCTCACCGCACTGAATGTTCGCGGCGTAAAGCTTGGCGGAACCGTGCAAAGTATTTCAACGACGGCGAAAATGCTTGCTATTCTTGCTATTGTAATTGTAGCATTCATTGCTGGCTCGCATGTAGGTTCAGCCGCAAATTGGAGTGGGTCACTCCCCCTCCTTTCCAAGGAGGGGGCTGGGGGGTGGTCGGTTTGGCCACTGATCGGCGCGATCGCGCTTGCGATGTCCGGTGCGTTTTGGTCGTATGACGGATGGGGCAATGCGGCATATATTGCCGGCGAAGTTCGGGAACCACAAAAAACTATTCCACGCGCTATTATTCTTGGAACGCTTACTTTTATTGGACTTTATCTCGTCGTTAATCTCGCGTATTTCTATATTCTTTCTGTAACTGGCGTTGCAAATGCGCCGGGAGATCGCGTGGCATCGCAGATGGTCTTTGCCGTTGTTGGTTCCGGTGGCGCGGGAATTATAGCTGCCATCATGATGCTCTCGGCGTTCGATACGACGAACTCCACCGTACTCACCAACGCGCGCGTGTATTATGCCATGGCGCGCAACGGATTGTTTTACCGCAAGAGCGAGGACGTTCACAAAAAATTCCAGACGCCGCATATTGCGCTGATTCTACAGGGCGCGTGGTCGATCATTCTGCTGGTTACCGGTTCCTTCGATCTCATTGTGAGCATGTATGTGTTCGTGAATTGGGTATTGTATGCGCTGATGGCTGTCGCAGTTTTCATTCTGCGCAAACGCAGCCCCGATGCCGAGCGTCCGTTCTCGGTGCCGGGATACCCGTGGGTTCCCGCGATCTTCGTCCTGTTCGCGAGCGCGTATGTTATTATCACGCTGGTAACGGATATTCAGGCATATCAAGCGGGAACCCAGCCGCTTATCCGCAGCGTAACCGGCATGGCGCTGGTGCTGACGGGTTTGCCGTTCTATTATTATTGGCGATGGAGGAGAAATAGATCAAGTGTAGCACCAGAAAAATAACAAGTGTAGCATCAAACCTTTAGGTTTGGTGAATTATTACACCGAACCTAAAGGTTCGGTGCTACACAACTCAGAGAACATTTATGAAAATCATTTACGGCGATACAGAGTTACGCCAACGCAACCTTCCTCACCTCGAACGTTCGGGCGCATCGTATTTCATTACGTGGCGTTTAGCTGGGACGATTCCGAGTGAATTGCTTGAAACGCTTCGATTCCAAACTCAAGCGTTGCGCGGCCGGGCGCAAGATGTAACGAACAATCCTGAAAAAAGGCAGCAAGCCTCAGACGAGCACAAGCGCCTATTCGCGCAGTTTGAACGACATCTCAATTCCGGGAGTACTGGCCCGAAATGGTTAACCGATCCCCGTATGGCGGAGATCGTTTGCGATGTCATCAAGGATCAAACAGCGTTTGCATCCATTGATTGCTTCACTGTGATGTCGAATCACGTTCACATCCTCTTTACTCCAATTGATCCTCATACAGCACGGGAAGTTTTGAAGCGAATCAAACAGATTACCGCATTTCATTGCTTGAAGATAAGCCATTCTATTGCGCCGTTTTGGGAAGGAGAAAATTACGATCACATTGTTCGTGAAGGCGAGTGGGATAGGATTCTCATATACATTATTCAAAATCCGGTAGCTGCCGGACTATGTAAACATTGGCGCGATTGGCCCTATACATATTTAGCGGAAGAATTTCCAGGGCTACCGGAAAGGTAAGTGTAGCACCTGAAAAATAAAGTGTAGCACCAGGCCTTCAGGTCTGGTGAAGCTTGACACCGAACCTAAAGGTTCGGTGCTACACTATTCGTTAAGATGCACAAACGGCTGCGCCCCATCGCGTGTCACCACCCAATACAATCCTGCGGGAAGCGCAGAGACATCCACCGAAAACGCGCCGCCTTGCGTAGTATAGTTACCGACCGTTCTGCTGAGAAAATCAACGATGCGAATTTCATCGGGAATTTCTTCCAGCGAAAGTTCCAGAACATGCGAGGCGGGATTGGTGAGGATTTGGAATTGGGCTGGTGAAGTGGTTTGTGTTACACCGGAAGGAACAGCGATTGAGCGATAGAGTGAAGACTTTTCCGTTGCACTTTCGTAAGAAGATAGAAACCAATCATCACCATTAATTACGCCTGCTCCGACCACCCCGAACGTCCACTTAATGCTGTCCCATGAGTGGCCATAATCATTCGTGAAGTAAAGTTCAGTATCTGAACCAATATGATAGAAAGCAAACATTCCATGTCCGAGTGTATCAGTATAAATAGCTGAGACACCGCCATGTCCGTGAGCAGTCGTTAAAACATTGTCCCACGTTAAACCATTATCGGTGGACCACCCATTGCTGCCAATCCATGTGCCCGATCCAATATAAGCCATATAAGGCAAACCCGCAAGATGAAGACTGGAATCATATACACTCCAGGTAGCGCCCGTATCGGTGCTCAAAAAAGGTGCGGAACAAAATTCGCAACCACCGTTGCCCAATCCCAAAACAACATTTGGCTCGCCGATCAACTGCACCGAACCCCCTCCTATCCCCGGAGGAACCGTTCGTGGTTGCCAAGTCCGCCCGCTATCGGTCGAAATGTCGAAACGATCATCACCCCAGAGATAGCCAAGCGATGGAGATTTGAAATAAATTCCGGTGTTAAACCAACTCGACGAGTCAATCGGGATCATAGACCAGGTGAACCCATAATCCATCGTTCCCAAAAGTTTGGTGACAATTGGATAGCCCGTGGAGTCCACCGCGGTTGTCACGAGCCAGCCGAGGGAACCGCAGAAAGTTAGGTTCGTATATTGGTAGCCCCAGAAGGAAGTGAGGGGTAGATCGACTGGGTTCCAGCTTTGGCCCCCATCCGTTGTTCGAATAACGCTGGTCGTATGAAGAACACCGCCGATGACGACCGCATAACCCGTGTCTGCAGTCGGGAATTGAAGGGAACCACCTTTGAAGTCCGAAGATACCAGAGACCATACGCGCTGCCCATAAGCGGGTATTGAACTTACGTTCGTAAGCCACAATGCAATAAAAAAAAGGCTAAGTCTAAGAAATCGAACGTGTGCCACTTTTGGAATTCTTCTTTTGAGTAGGAGCTAACAAAACATCTCTAAATAACATGTCCCCTGGTAAGAAGACCAATGAAACCACAAAAGGTAACCGGAAAAAGTGAAGTTTTTTCATAAATTTTTCAAGATATTCCAATTTAGCCTCAATTCAGCAATAATCACTGATTGGGAAAAGTGTAGCACCAGACCTTTAGGTCTGGTGAAGCCTGACACCGAACCTAAAGGTTCGATGCTACACTTTTGTCGATGCTACACTATTTCCGCCCACTCTCCGTTATACGCTATCCACTATCAACTACTATGAACATAGATCTTCTTGCAATAGCGGCGCACCCGGATGATGTCGAGCTGGCGTGCGCGGGCACCATGCTGATGGCCAAACGCGCTGGCAAGCGCACCGGCATTCTCGATTTCACGCGTGGGGAGCTTTCCACGCGCGGCACGCTGGAATCACGCGCGCGCGAAACCGAAGCGGCGACGAAAATCCTGCAGCTTGATTACCGTGCGAATCTCGGAATGTCGGATGGCAATATCGAACTTACGCAAGAGAACTTGCACAAGGTTATCGTGCAAATTCGAAAAACGCGGCCAACGATATTGCTTGCGCCAAGCATCTCGGAACGCCACCCTGATCACGAAGCAGCGGCAGAACTTGCGCGCCGCGCGGCATTCTATGCCGGACTTGTAAAGATCGAAACGAAGGATGAAAATGGGAACCCGCAGGAACCGCATCGCCCGCTGCTAATGCTGCATTTTTTGCAGGGACATCATGTGGAACCAACAATTATTGTCGATATTACGCCAGTTATAGATGAGCGAATGAAGGCGGTCGATGCGTACGGGTCACAGTTCCAATCAAAGGATGAAAAGGCTAATCCCGCTCAGCCTTTATCCCGCACACGTGACACCGTGCTCTCCCAGCCGGGATTTGTCGAGGGCATTCGTGCACGAGCGGCGTATTTTGGCCGGCGCATTGGTACACAATATGCCGAGCCGTTCTGGTCGCCCGAACCGCTCGGCACGCATGACCTGTTTAGCATGGTAACAAAAACCATTGCGTAAGTGCAAACTGCTTCCACCGTGATCCCAATTACTCGACGCCCGTGGGCGCTCGCTGCGCTCCTCTATACCCTCGTGCTGTGTGCAATGAGCTGCACGACGCCGGAACTGAAGCCGCTTATTTGTCCCCCGCCGCCACAGCCGGTGTGCAGTCCGGGAACCTTCGATAAGACATTGCTCGATACCGTATTTAGCGGACTGGGCATTGTGCAGTCGCACATTACAATGCTGCCCGTCCCGCCGAATAGTGCGGCTGAGGACTATGCGATCACATTCATTCCCGATGGTGGCAACAGATACATTGCTCTCATCACGAGCAATCGCAGAAGCGCCGAGCAGGACAACGGTGAGACAAGCACGCAGCGAATTTTTTCTGCGCGATTTATAAACACAACAAAATTTGGTCCGCTGAAAGAAGTACAAACCGGCAACATTCCACTTCCGGTCGGAACTGCATTTTACTCGAAGGCCGATCACCTTCTCTATTTTTCTGCTAAAGCGCCGAATGACGACCCGGACGATTACGATCTTTACACCGCAACCGTAACAGTTGATGGCGATCAGGTCACGCTTTCTAACGTGCATGCGCTTATGCCGCTCAATGCCGAAGGCCATTTCGACAGCCAGCCCACGCTCGATCCAACGGGAACTCACATCTATTTCGTCAGCGACCGCCAGGGCGGCGATGGCGGCACCGATATTTGGTTCTCCCAACGGACAAGCGCAGCATCGAACGATTGGTCAGCGCCACAGCCGCTTCCGGAGCCTGTTAACTCGGCCTGCGATGAGCTTTCGCCGTTCATTCTCGCGAGCGATCCGAATACGCTGTATTTCTCTTCGAACGGCCACGAAACGGTCGGTGGATACGATCTTTTCAAAACGCACATCACGAATGGCAGGTATTCCGACCCGGAAAATTTAGGCAAGCCGATCAATACTACGGCAGATGAAGTGTTCCCGTCGGCACTAAACGATACGGCGTTTTTCTGGTCATCCAATAAACCGGCAAGCGCGGCGGGAATGAATCTTTACACGATCACGCGCACGCTCATTTCTCCGCTTACCGCGCATGGCGAGATCCCCGAGCCGGGGCGCATCGGTGTGAACCATTTGCAGGAAGATACGACACCAGCTACAATAGCAACAATACCGAAACAGCCACCGACTTCTGAACTGCCGTCAACAATACCGCCTCCACCAGCCATTCACCCCGTTGAGATCCTTGCACACATTACACGCGGCGGAGATAACCGGCCTGCGACAGGCGCCGATTTTTACATTAGGAAAGATTCCCAGGAGTTGTTTCGTACCACGGTGCCGAAAAGCGGAACGGTCCGCTACACGGTTCATAGCGATTCTGAATACGACGTTGGCGCAGAAACAGAGGAAGCATTCTTCGATGTGCAGCATATCGATCTGCGCACCACGAACGATTCCTCCGTTTTCCTACACCTTCGCTTGCCGGATACACTTGTGATCCGCATTAACTTCCCATTCGACGATCACGAGCACCCGTACGATTTCATCATCGACGAGAATGGCCACGCTTCTACGACAACATGGCAGCATGTACTAGATCTCACGGCGCATTCTACCGTGCAGTCGCTGCACGATCTAAAAGAATTGATACTTATTGGCCACACGGACTCTCTGGGAACCGATGCCTATAACGATCGGCTTGGATTCGAGCGCGCCACATTCGTAGCGAATGAATTGGAGAAGCGAGGCATACCGAAAGCGATCATCCGCGTGAAATCGGCAGGCCGAACAGAACCCGTCTCTCGCCGCCCCGATGAATCGGACGAAATATTCCGCCTGCGCTCGCGGAGAGTGGAGTTTATTAAGGTGTTTAAGTAAACTGGAACCGCTATCCCGCCTTCACCTGAAAGAGTAACCCCAATCCATACGTGACAATAGCAACGATAATGCCCACCACCATCATCTCCATCCCGGATCTCCACCAGGAGCGGACGGTAACAATGCTCTTTGCTGCGCCGACTAAGAAATGAGCCAGCAGTGATACGGCAAAGCTTGTGATTACAGCCGTCATTCCGCCTAAAAAGAAAAATGGGATGAGCGGAATGAACGCGCCGACAAGCGTGGAGAGTCCGCCGGAAGCCAGCGAGCGCCACGGCGTTGGGAATGATATTTCGGAAAGACCCAACTCTTCTGCACCCATGACTTTCAGAAATTCCTCCGGTTGTTTCGATATTTTGTGCGCGAGTTCGTTCGCTTCGGCTTCGCTGAACCCGCGGAGTTGGTACATGAGCGAAAGTTCCTCAAGCTCTTCTTCGGGATTTTCTTCGATCTCCTGACGCTCGCGGTGCATCTCGCCCTCATAGACTTCCCGCTGTGATTTTGCGGCGAGATACGCGCTCGATCCCATCGAAACAGAACTTGCGATCATTCCGGCAAATCCGGAGAGCAATACGAATTTCGTCGATGCACCACCTGCCACATTTGTAGCCCCGGCAACGCCACTCACGATACCGAAGACAGCGCCCAATCCATCGTTCACGCCATAGATGGCGTCAGCTAGCCAGGAGCCGCTGCGCACATGCCAGCGTTCGCGGCGCAGAAGTGTATCGAGCTTCGAGCGCGTCTCTCCTTGAGGATGAAGTGAATCCTCTGAGTACATCGAGCGCAATACCTTCCCATGCACTTCTTCTTCTTTTTTTACTTCCTCGATCTCGTGGATAAGTTCTTCGTCCGTAACGCCGGCGATCATTTTGGCATAGCCGCGCTCGGCGGCTTCTTCATCAGCCTCCATGCGGCGAAGGACGCTTTCGGTGTCCAGCGATTTCACGAGCATTCGTTTATACCGCAACGCAATGCGCGAAGGCTCCTCAACTTTGGCTCCCAATCCTTCCAGCCGTTTTTTCCAGCGCGCAGCATGTTTTTCTTCCTGAGCGACAAGTTTATAGATCACCGTTTTCCGCTTTTCATCGCGTTCGCGCTCAGCCAGTGCGCGGTATTGCTCGGCGGCTTCGCGCTCGGCACGGTAATTTTCGCGGAGGACTTTGATGGTGTAGGTTTGGCTCATGATCAATTGGAACATTTTAAGAGATAAATTTGGTCTATCAAAGTGAACTACAAGGTAGAATCTTTCATTGCTTCAAACGGAAGACAATATTTTGACGAGTAGCTCGATAGTCTCGACACAGGCACTCATGCTCGCGTTCTCAAACGATTGGACCGCGTCGTCGAGGGTAATCTTGGCGATGCAGCACCGGTTGGAGAGGGTGTGCATGAATTACGGCTACACTTCGGGAAAGGTTGGCGCGTCTATTTTGGTATTGATAGGAAAACCCTTGTCGTCCTTCTTACAGGCTCCGACAAGGATTCGCAGGCACGAACTATTATTAAAGCAAAGGCGTATTGGAAAGAGTATGAAGAACGGAAAAAAGCCACTCACTGAACCTTACGATGAATTACGAAAGAGGCACTTGCGTAACCCAGAGGTTGCGGCGGAGTATTTGACGCTGGCCTTTCAAGAAGGCAACCCTGATGAAATACGAGATTCGATCCGCAGGGTGATGGAGGCAAACAACGACGTCATGCCAAAATCGGTTGAACGAAGCCTTGCCGAAATGTCCTCTCGCATGGGGCGGCATGGCCTCACCCTCACGATCCAGCCCGCAAAACGAATTCACCGCACCCTAAAGCCTCCTCGAAAATCTGCTATTCGATCATAGCGTTATAATCTCTAATGAGAAGCTGTCGTGGTTCTGGCTCATTTGCTATTCCTTAACAAACGGCAGCACGGTACGAGCACCGGAAGTCGATGTAACAATACACTCGTACATTCCGGCGGGAATGTTTTGGATGTCTAAAATGGGCGATTCGGAATTGGCTTCAAAACGCGCAACTTCGCGGCCAAGAAGATCTTCGATGAGGATAGTAGCTCGTGTGTTATTAATCCCTTGAAGTGTAATGGTATTCGATGCGGGATTTGGATAAACGGTCAGGTTAAAGTCGCTTGGATTTAACTTGACCGAAAGAGGCTCATCCCAAACCCCCACATACCAGGGAGTTGTCCTTTTAATTCCTTCGGTATTTATTGCAGTAATGGAGTACTGCCAGGTTCCGAGAGGAAAAACATATCCAACGTAATGTTGAGTAGAAGTCGGCTTCAGAGATACCGTCACAGTATCGGGCGGGCGTTAAATCGTGGTATCCGCGCCATAGGCAACGGTTACCGTTACTGAAACAATCGAATCCGTCGATAAATATGGATCAGCAAAAACATCTGCTTGTATTCTGACAGAGTCCGAGCTATATCCAATGCTATCGAACGCTGTAACAGGTGTATGCACGATCATCGGCCCGGCGCTCCAGGCATAATCGGCGAAGGGCGTCAGGAACGAATAATCGTTCGCCCAGGTGGTGTACATCATGCCGCGCATGTTGGGGATGGTATCCATGGCAAGCCGCCAATCGCGCATGTTGACCGTGTTTGGCACATCGTAATAGGGGCTAGTGATCTGCGAAAAACCAAGCTTTGAAAAAAAGTCGAGGCTCTGGGACATATACCCTGAGTTCCAGTTCACGATCGTGAAATCCTTCGGGATAAGGTTCCAGTCGCCAGTGAGATCGCCATTGACGAGATAGTAATCGTCGTGCGCATTGTGCAGCGAATCGAACATATCGCTCCAATCGAAGCGCTCCGCTCCTGGATGCACTTCCTGAATGATGGAATCGGACTTCTCGACATTATCGGCAAGCAGTTTGGCGGGTGAAAGATGGCGGGAGGTACAGGCCGTATCCCAATTCATCTCGCGGATCTCATCGTGACTCATGAAATACTTCCCAGCATGATATTGCGCATCGACGAGCGAAAGCTGATTTTGCAAAATGGGATACAGTGTGTCTTCCGATACACACACCATCGTCGAGCCATCGCCGGTTTGGTCGTTCTCTACTGGATTTGGACGGATGAAATGCACTTGCACCGTGTCGCCATCCTTGATCGCGCTTCCCGGCAAGACTTGGAACCCCGGCGACGTATGCCAGGGATAGGAACCCTCATTGTTTTCCATTGTGCTATCGATAAGGGTTGCATAATCGCGGCCTTCGGTGTATGTTACGGATTTCCCATTTTCGCTCACGGTGGGAAGCTGGGCTGCGGGGCGAAGCACATTCGTCATTCCAGCGTCTTCGATCGCAAAATCATCGAACCATATCGTTCCAGCCGAACCGCCCCACACGCCGCAATAGACATAGAGGGAATCATACGTCAGCGTATTGAAAACAACGTTATACTGGCTCCATGCCGTATCTGTGGAAGGAACAGAGAAGGCCGTGTACGTCAGCGCGGTACTTTGCGCGCCGTTGTGGCCGATGGCAAGTAATTGTACTTCCGATCCCTGAAAATCTTGCGTCTTTATCCACACGGACATGTGATAACCATGAAACGGCTTACAGTTCAGCGAGCGAATGAAACGGGCATCTCCAGCCCCATTCCCCGCTGTGAAATTCGTGCAGCGCGCGCTGTATTTACCCGAGTGAGCGGTCGTCGAATCAACGAACATGCTTTGATTGGGGCCGTCATAATAGCTCCAGCCCGTAAACTGCCCATTCGAGACACTCTCAAAATCTCCGTTGGGAAGTATCATATTCGGATCGGTGAGCAACGTGCCAGCATTGGATTGGATGAGATAGGAACTTGTCGTTGGAATACCTTCGGCAATATCGGGATCGTGAAAAAGAATTCCTTCCGACCATCCGAATGGAAATACTCCGGGAATGATCTCCACATTTGAATTATACGAATAAACCTGCAGCGAATCCACATTATAAAAATATTGCGGGTACGAGCCCTCGAACACGCTATAGATGTTATTCTTGAAATCGTTCTGCTGAAGTCCGTTCAGCTTGTGCGCGGCCATCGTGTCTTCAATGGTTTCGAGAGCCGCTACCTGGCTTTGCTCGATCAAATTATGCAGGGAAAAGACCCAGCGAATGGGGTAATCGGGCCAATCGTTAATATGAAGCATCGGGAGTGCTCCGTTCTGTAAAAGCTGCGCAAAAGTCGAGATACTATTGAAGGTGCCATTCGGATCGGTACCGGCAAGAAGAATCCCATTCTGGGACACATCTAACACGTAACCTTCTGCCGATGGCATCGTCTCACCCGACGCAAGGGCAGCACCGAGCGCCGAATCGAGAGCGGGATAACTTCCGGCTTCGCCTAAATAAATAGCGCCAGCAATGCCTTGAGGAAATGCGCCCCGAAATGGGGCGAGCGTGTAACCGAGCGATTGTTGAAGAATGCGTTCGAGGTAATCCAGCGCCTGTGCCGAAGCCGTGTCAGAAACGAGAATGGGGGTTGCAGGCGTGATGGCAAACGTGGTTGCCGAACGGAAATACGATACTTTGGGACGAGGATGAAGTCCGGCAAGAGTGCTGGATTGCTGTGCGTAGCTCTCAGAGCCAATAAAGCTTAATAGTAGAAAAAATAATACGAATCTCTGTTTCATAATGGAAAGAACAAAGTATAAGCGATTGAACTCACACAAAAATAATTGGTTTAAGGAAACTCCGATTAAGTCTGGATCCCCGCATTCGCGGGGATGACAAAGGTACGAATCATTGCGCGAAGCGCAAAAAACGCCACATCCTGTCATTCCCGCGAACGCGGGGAATCCAGGTTTGGGACTTAATCAGAGTAGCCTTAACATCCGAGCTCTTAAACAGTCTGGCTTACCGATTCCTTCCATTTTCTTTTTGAAACGTACTCGTTCTCTTTGGTTTCTCCTCATTTTGACTGCGATTAGCACCACCGCTAAGTCGCAGGCGATTTCTGTTATTCCGGAAAATACTCCGCTTATGGCGATTCCAGCCCAGCTTCCCGATCAGGATTCCGCCGACGACCGTCCGTGCTTCACGCTCGATGGCCGTACGATGTATTTCGGTTCGCGCCGTCCTTCGAAAGACCCGTGGCGCGTGCCCGATCCGAACCCGAATTGGAAATGGGACAGCGATCTCTGGGAACGCATTCTGACCGATAGCGGATGGTCTTCGCCGATCAATCTTGGCCCACCGATCAATAATTCCGCAGGCCAGCTTAATCCAACGATCTCTCCGCGCGGCGACGAGCTGTATTACGTGGGTACCAATCCGGTGCTGTGGCATGCCAAGCTCGTCGATGGAAAGTTCCAGCAGCCGCAGCCCGTGCAGGGGTTGCTGAATAATATCTATGCGAACAAACAATTTACGATGAGCCGTTTTCACGATTCGATCTGGTATCTCGTCAATCGAGAGATGGCTCCGGATTCCGATCTCAAACTGCGCGCCCCGGACGCGTGGGATCTGCATTTCCGCGAACATCTGGTGCAACATTTAAAAACGCAAATGGCTGTAGATTTTTTTTCGCAGACGATCCGCTGTGAATCCACCATTTCCCCTGACGGCAAAGTTGCCATCTTTAGCGAAGACTTTGGAAAAAAAGGCGAGTATGGGATCGCCGGCGAAGGCGGCGAGGACTTGTGGCTTGTAACGATCGGTCCCAATGGTTCCTGGGATACCGTAAAATATATGGGAAGCAATGTTAATTCCCCGTATGACGAGACCTACCCCTTTCTCGCAGCAGACGGCGTGACCTTGTATTTTACCTCTACCCGGCCATGCCCAACGTGTCCGCGCGGTACGAGCGGCGGTCAGGATCTGTACCGCACGCAATATCATGACGGACGCTGGAGCAACCCTGTTCCGCTGGGTCCCCCGTTTAATTCCCCAGCGGACGATTACGGCTTTTCCATTGGCCCGGATGGCAAGACGGCGTATTTTGTGAGCAACCGCGAAGGAAAATCCCGGCTCTATCAGGTAAATCTCAGGCCGCAGGATTCTGCCATTGCACCAAAGCCGGTCGTCATTCTGCAAGGCACCGTTACCGACGCAAAGACTCACAAGCCGCTCGCTGCGGAAATTTTTGTCGATGATCTTACTGCGAAGGAATCCGATTTCAGCGTTTATAGCGACAGCCTCTCCGGCAGCTACACGCTCGCCGCGCAGCGTGGGCAGCGCATCGGCATTCAAGCCATCGCCGCCGGACATTTACCGCGCTCCGAGCGGTTCGAAGTTCCCGCCGATCAGCCGTTCGACCGCACCAAGCTCGATCTTGCGCTCGAACCCACGGAACTTGGCGCTACGATGGAGTTCAAAAATGCCTATTTCGATTTTGGCAAGTCGGAACTGTTACCGGAAAGTAAACTTGAGCTCGATCGTGTTGTGCTCTTTCTTAAAAGATCGGCGAATACCACGCTCGAGATCGCGGGCTACACCGACGATGTTGGCACGATCGCCGCCAATCAAAAACTTTCGGAAGACCGGGCGAGCGCCGTGCGAGATTATCTCGTGAGCCGTGGCGTGTCGGCTACGCGGCTCAAAGCCGTAGGCTATGGCAAAACGAGACCGCTCGTGAAGGGCAACACCGAAGCAGCGCGCGCGCAAAACCGGAGAGTGGAAATGACGATCACGAGCGAATCGGATTAAAATTCCAGAACCGGGATTACACCGATTGGATGGATCACACTGATTTTTAGGGATGTCACCCTGAGCGAAGCAAATCGTAGCGAAGCGAAGATTTGCGGAGTCGAAGGATCTCCGGACATTCACCCGCGAGCTAAACTACATGCGATCCTTCGACTCCGTTTTTCTCTCCTACCATGAGCGATCATGGGTCGAGAAAAACTCCGCTCAGGATGACAATTTAATTTATTATGAGCTGTCCTAAATGAAGAATCTCGCGACTAAAACCATCCTTGGATTTGCGCAACTCGTAGTCGCTCTCGGAGTACTGCTTTTTGCGCCTGCCTGGACGTTCGATTTCTGGCAAGCCTGGGTGTATTTATTGGTGTTCGTTACATCCTCCGCGCTGATCACGATCTATTTATGGAAGAGAGATCCCAAGCTTCTCGAGCGCCGGGTGAATGCAGGGCCATCCGCTGAGAAAGAAAAAAAGCAGAAGCTGATCCAAGTCTTTGCTTCGCTCGCGTTCATTGGACTGATGATCGTTCCCTCGCTCGATCATCGCTTTTCCTGGTCGAACGTTCCGGTGTTGGTTGTGATCGGTGGAGACCTATTAGCAGCACTTGGTTTTTTCATTGTCTTCCTTGTATTTAAGGAAAATACGTTCACCGCAGCGACCATTGAGATAGCTCCGGACCAAACCGTTATTTCATCCGGGCCGTATGCGGTCGTTCGCCATCCGATGTACGCAGGCGCGCTTATCATGCTCTTTGGCACACCGCTGGCGCTCGGATCGTGGTGGGCGCTCCTCCTGTTTATTATGATGACCTTCGTTATCGTCTGGCGGCTTTTAAATGAGGAGACATTCCTTTCTAAAAGTCTTCCCGGATATAACGAGTATTGTAGGAAGGTGCAGTACCGGCTAATCCCATTTATTTGGTAAATGGAATTTGTTAGCCATTCGAAATTAAAATTATCAATGTTAGAATACCGTACCATCCGTGGAATTAAACTCGCCTTCGATTATGTCGAAGGCGACGGAGCGTTAATCGTTTTTCTTCATGGCGTTGGCGCAGATCGAACCGGTTGGGAACCGCAAGTCAAGTTTTTTAGCCAGCGCGGGTATTCAGTCGCAGCGATTGATATGCGCGGCAGTGGTTTATCACAATCGCGAGATCAAAACGGGCCTGCACTACCGATCACCATCGCGGATTTCGCCGCCGACATTCACGAACTTATTCGCACGCTTGGATTCGAGCAAGCGCATTGGGTCGGTAATTCCATGGGCGGAGTGATTATCATGGAAGCATTTCGCCAACAACTTCCAACGATCTCTAAGGCCGTTCTAACAAACACATTTGCAAAGCATCCGGATTCGCAGATGATTCTTCCTCGCCCCGCCAATGCGCTGAAAACAAAATCGCTTGCGGAGTTTGCTGCTGAAAGAATTCCCTTCGCGCACCGATCAGACATCAGTCCCGAAATTTTAGAAACCAGCATTCGCGCGATGGCTACGAAAGATGTGGAAACCTACTTGCTCTCCTGGCGTGAAACGTGGAGTCAGGATTACCTGGATCTACTTCCAAATGTTCGGGTTCCATCACTTGTCATTACGGGCTCGTTGGATAAGATCACTCCACCCACGCTTGGCCTTGAAATTGCGGGATTAATTCCTAACGCGGAGTATTTTGAGATACAAAATGCGAGTCATCTTTCGAATTTGGATCAGCCGGAAGAGTTTAATCGTGTAGTATTGGAATTTTTGAAGACATAGTATATTAGAGACTAAGTTGGTCCATAGACTTGATAGCCACCAATAAATGTTTTCTCAATTTCTTGCACAGATAAATAGAGCGTTGTGCATCTTCTTTCATTCTATCTTCTCCAGGATACCGAGTTTCGACGGCCTCCTCTGCAAGCTCCGCTGCCTCTTTTTCGAGCACTTGCCATTCAGGATGGTACGTATAAGTTAGTTTGATGAGAAGTTGCAAGTCATGCGTTTTTGGAAATGGTACTTCTTTTTCCGCCAAAAATCCTTTGAGAAGTTTTTCGATACATTGTTGTGCATGAAAACAGGATGAATCATAGTTCGGACGAATGAGCGCCCTATATTCTCTCATCATGGAGGTATAGTCTCCCTGAGCCTTCTTAAGCCACTGCTTGCAAGCTTCCGTCGTAGAGTATTCTTCCCTCAGCAATAATCGATTTCATGAAATAATCACCAATCTCAAGACGGTGGCGAATTTCTTCTGGGGTGCGAAGAAAAAGATCCACAGGGAATGGATGATCAATGGCACAAAGGATTTCGGCAGCTTTTTGTGATCGGCGGCCTTCAAAATCCATGATGACTAACAAATCCACATCGGAGTCCTCGTTCTGACCACCGCTCACCTGCGAACCGAACAGTACGATTTTATGGGGCGAATAGCGATGCGCTATCTCGTCCACGAATTCTAGAATGTGTTGCTCGCCTATCATGTTTAGTTAAACGAACTGGCCTCCTAAAAGGTTATTAGACTCCCACTCTAATTCTGACCATCAATGGGAGTTTGGTGCTGGGATTTTTTGACAGAATAATGAAGCTCTCTGATCTTTCTTCGCTCTCCACCCTCCTTTCGCGAGAAGAGACGGATGCGCTTGCAAAAGAAGCTGCTGCAAAACAAGCCAAACGCAAACTCGGCGAGGGTCAAGAAGTGCGCGTGTTTCTCGACAAAAAAGCACGGCGGGGAAAAGCGGTAACCGTTATCGAAGGACTTCATCTTTCCACCGAAATGCGCGATAAACTTGCAAAAACACTTCGCCAAAAATTCAGCGCCGGTGGTACTGCTGAAAAAGATACGATTGAATTGCAGGGCGATCATGTTCTAAAGGTCGCGGAATATCTTCGCGAAAATGCCTTCCTTGTAAAGACCAAATAACATGCAGCTTCTTGAACTTGGGCTAACTCCATACCAGCAAGCCTGGGATCTCCAACGCGAGATCTTTCGTGGCGTCATAGCCGATGAGGAAGAAGATACGCTGATTCTCGTCGAGCATCCGCATGTTTACACGTTCGGACGCGGATCTGATATGGGGAATTTTCTTCTTCCTGACGCAAAGCTCCATGAGATCGGCGCGGAAAAATTCGAGATCGAGCGCGGCGGCGATGTAACCTATCACGGGCCGGGGCAATTGGTGGGCTATCCGATTCTCAATCTGGCGCATTTTAAGGAGGACCTGGGATGGTATCTGCGTGCGCTTGAAGATACCATTATCAATGTGCTTGCCACTTATGATATAGAAGGATTTCGTATCTCCGGACGAACTGGCGTATGGACCGGCAGTGCTGGAAATGAAGAAAAGATCTGCGCGATCGGCGTTCATGCTTCGCGCTGGTGTACGATGCATGGGTTCGCGTTCAATGTGAATACCGATCTTTCGTATTTCGAGCATATCGTTCCCTGCGGCATTTCTGACCGTGGTGTGACAAGCCTCGAAAAAATACTCGGAAGGAGAATTCCGATGGACGAAGTAATTAGCCGTTATGTTGATGCATTCGAAGCTGTCTTTCATGTAAATTTCGAAGAATCTATTATCCAACAATGAAACGAAACGTCCTTGCGGTTGCCGTGCTCGTACTGAGCGCCCAAATCGCTTATGCTCAGCCTTCGGCTGATCTGGTAGCTCGTATTAATCAAACCGCTGCTCTCTTATGTGCTAACCCTGGAGGATTCGATACAGTTTTTAGCCCCGATTTTCTTGCGCAAGTTCCAGCGTCGCAGATGACAGGCGTCTGTACAGATTATTTCGATAAGTATGGCGGATTAGTACGCTGGATTTATCTGGACTCTTCAAAGACGTGGAGCGCAAAAGTGCGTCTTTTTCTCTCCAAAGGATTTACCGTCGATATGCACATCACGGCGGATGAATCGGGTAACCATCTTATTACCGGACTGTTATTCGGGCAGGGAACTCCGCAACTTAAAACGCTCGATGAGGTTGCAACGAAAATGAGTAAGCTTCCCGGCACCACCGGATTCCTCGCTGCAAAGCTCACCAAGAGCGGGACCGAACCCATAGCAAAATGGAACCCCGACACTGCGCTTGCGCTTGGTTCTGCATTCAAACTGTATGTACTTGCAACTTTACTGAAGGAAATAAATTCCGGCAAGCGGCATTGGAGCGATGTGATCGATCTCGATTCCGCATCGCGCTCCTTACCCTCTGGCGAAATGCATGCCTGGCCCGTTGGCACACCCGTCACACTGGCAACTGCCGCGATGCTTATGATCTCCATCAGCGACAATACCGCAACCGATCTGCTCATCCACACGCTTGGACGCAAAAATATTGAAGCGATGTTGGTTGAAACTGGAAATTTACATGCTAGCCGAGATATACCATTCCTGACCACGCTTGAGATGTTCAAATTAAAATCCAATGATGGGAGAATTGGTAAGCAGTACCTTCAGCTAACGCCAACGGAGCGAGCCGCGTATCTCGATCGTGAGGTTGCTAAGTTCCCGCGCGATAGCGTCGCGTTCGGTGGTAGTGTCGTTATGATCGATACGATCGAGTGGTTCGCCTCGCCAAACGATATTGCAAATGTTCTGAAATACATTCGCGATCATTCTGAGACAGGCGAAGGCCGTCGCGTGCGCGATATTCTTGCCGTCAATCCCGGACTTTCCATCGATAAATCCAAATGGGAATATATCGGCTATAAAGGCGGCTCGGAACCTGGTGTGCTGAATCTTTCCTATCTCTTGCGTTTACGATCCAGCGGCGATTGGTATGTCGTCACCGGCTCGTGGAACGATACCGAAGCCCCCGTCAACGATGCTAACTTCGAAGGTTATATCCAGCGAGCAACAGAATTAGTCCCGTGAGCGAAACGTGAAGCACCCGTTCCCATATCGGCGAGTATGTGTCATCGGCGTATCCGCATCCGGCAAAACGACGCTAGCGAAAATACTTTCGGAACGAATGCACTGCGATCACATCGAACTGGACGCACTCTATCATGAACCCAACTGGATCGAAGCAAACCTCGAAGATTTTCGTGAACGGGCCGATGCACGCATGAGCGCCGAGCGATGGGTGTGTGATGGATTCTACGCAAATTGGGCGCGACAATTCGATCGCGCAGATCTCATCATTTGGCTGGATTATCCGTTCCGAATCATTTTACGCCGCGTGCTGTGGAGAACGCTAAAGCGGCTTTTGACAAAGGAAGAGTTATGGAATGGCAATCGCGAATCCTGGAAGATGACCTTCTCGAAAAAGAGCATCATCGCATGGGTGTTCAAAGTCTATTGGAAACGAAAACGCGAGACGCCGCGATTTCTGGAATTATTCGAAGCGGAGAAGCTCCGGTTTGGCCATCCACGAGAAGTGGAACGGTGGCTGACTAATTCTTAGAATAGATCCAACGTTACGTGTTTTCCGAGCGCCTTTGCATATTTGTGAATCGTGGAAAGACGCATGTCTTTTGCATGACGCTCAATTCTTGAGATCGCTGATTTATTCGTACGTAACTTTTTCGCAACTTGCTCTTGTGTCAAGCCTGCCTGTTCGCGGGCGAGTTTCAGCATCACGCCAAGCTTGAACTCTTGATAACCTTCCTCATATCCCTTCGCAAATTGTGGATCGCGTTTCATTCGAGCTTCGCGATAACGTTGTACATCGTCTTTCATGGTGCATGTCTCCTTACATAATCGCTTCTTCTTCGTTCGGCAAGTTCAATTTCCGATCGAGGAGTTTTTATCGATTTCTTGCTAAACCCATTTGTCAACACGAATAGGTTCTCACTAAAAAAGAATCCGAGGATGCGAAGGCTAGCGCCGCCAAACCTCGCACGTAGAGCCCAAATTCCATTCGTGTCTCGAAGCTTTTCGAAATATTCTGCTGGAACAAGCGAAGTTTCAGCAACCACGCGCATGACCCAGTCGATCTTTTGTGTTTCCTTTCCAGACAACGAATCCAGAAACTCTTCGACAGGACATCTTCCGGCTTCCGTTCTATAAAATTCAAAAGCTCGCATTGATTCCTGTGGCTGTAGAGTTAACACTAATGTGAACAACATCACAACGAATTAGTTTCAAATAGACACGAGTTTAGATTCTAAATCATCGATGGATAGCGCGCCGGATCGCTTTCGTGCATGAGCGCGTAGATGCGCTCGAACATCGTTTCCACATTCGGCTTCGAGAAATAATCCCCATCGGAACCATACGCGGGTCGGTGATTCGTGCCCGTAATGGTGACAGGCTCGGAATCGAGCCAACGGTAGCCGCCTTGTTTTTCGAGGACTTCGCGCATCATGTAAGCTGTCGCTCCGCCGGGGACATCCTCATCGGCAAACACGATGCGGTTCGTCTTTTTCAGAGATTCGAGAATGATGGAATAACGATCGAAGGGTAAAAGTGTCTGCACATCGATCACTTCCAGAGAAATATCGAATTTCGCAAGTTCTTCTGCGCATTCCATTGCGATGCGGCACATGGCACCATAGGTGACAAGCGTAACGTCCGTGCCTTCACGCAGAATTTCGGGAACTCCAAGCGGCACGGTAAATTCGCCAACATTGGCCGGGATGGTTTCTTTCAATCGGTAACCATTTAGCACCTCGACGATGAGCGCGGTATCGTCCGATCGGAGCATGGTGTTGTAGAAACCTGTGGCTTGCGTCATGTTGCGTGGGACAAGGACATACATGCCGCGCAGGGAACCAAGAATCATGGACATCGGGGAGCCTGAATGCCACACGCCTTCCAATCTATGACCGCGTGTGCGTACTATAACGGGTGCTTTTTGCCCACCTTTGGTGCGCCATTGCACGGTGGCAAGATCGTCCGTCAGCGGTTCTAAGCCGAAGATGAGATAATCAAGATATTGAATTTCAACGATAGGCCGCAATCCGCGCATGGCTGCACCGATGCCTTGCCCGATGATCGTCGCTTCACGAATTCCCGTATCGGTTACGCGAAGCTCGCCGTACTTTGCCTGCATATCCTCGAAGCCTTTGTTGACATCGCCGATAACGCCAATATCTTCGCCAATCGCAAACACACGGGGATCGCGCGCAAGTGCGTGATCGAAACATGCTTGCATCACCTGGCGACCATCGACCTTTTGCTCATCGCCATTGTATTGCGGCTTGATCTCCGGAACTTTCAGCGCCGATTCATCGGACTCGCTATAAATATGCGAGGAATATTCATCCTCATGCCGAGCATCGGCACGTTGCTTCCATCGCAACAATTCCGCGTGGTCAGTGCCGCCCTCGGCACTGAATGGAAGTCCCCGAGTGCCGAGGTCGGCAATCGCCACGCGATGCGCTCTACCAACCGCCATATAAATATCTTTATTCGTCGGCTCCTTGATGGCGTTCAGCGAATCCTTGATAGCAGTAATTTCCGAATTTCCGGTTTCTGAGATGATCTTATCGAAGATTTCGCTTACATCGCTAATATCTTTGCGAATGGGCGCGAGATAGGCATCCCACGCCGCTTGTTTTGCGGCATCGACGGCCTTTTTATCTTCTGCGTCGATGGCATCCATCTCCTCAACAGTTGCTACAGCATTTGCAACGATCCACTCGCGGAAGCGCTTGACGCAATCGTGCTCGGCTTCCCATTCGAGACGTTCTTTGGATTTATAGCGCTCGTGGGAACCGGATGTGGAGTGTCCCTGCGGCTGTGTAAGTTCGGTGATATGGAAAAGAACTGGCGTGTGCTCTTTACGCGCTCGCTCGGTACCTTCGCGGTATGCCTTTAGCAGCGCAGGATAATCCCAGCCGTTCACTCTGTACATAAGGTAGCCTTCGCCGAACTCGTTCGTCGCGAATCCTTTAAGTATCTCCGAAATATTTTCTTTGGTCGTCTGATATTTCGCGGGGACGCTGATGCCATAGCCATCGTCCCACACGCTGAGGGCCATTGGTACACGCAACACTCCGGCGGCATTGAATGCTTCCCAGAACATTCCTTCCGAAGTCGAAGCATTGCCGATCGTTCCAAAGGCAACTTCATTCCCGTGATCGGAGAACTGCTCAAAACCTTGTTGAAGTACGGGAGTATCTCGAAATAATTTCGAAGCGTAAGCAAGCCCGACGAGGCGCGGCATTTGTCCACTGGTGGGAGAAACATCGGCGGAAGAATTTTTTTGCGCCATCACATTTTTCCAGGAACCATCCTCGTTCAGGCTTCGAGTTCCGAAATGCCCGTTCATCATGCGGCCTGCACTGGCAGGTTCATCGGCAACCGACGTATGCGCATACAACTGCGCGAAAAATTCCTGAACGGAGTGAATACCGGCAGCGATCATGAAGGTCTGGTCGCGGTAGTAGCCTGCGCGCCAATCGCCATTTTGGAACACGCGCGCCATCGCGACCTGCGGCAGTTCCTTGCCATCGCCGAAAATGCCGAACTTCGCCTTACCCGTCAGTACCTCGCGACGGCCAAGCACGCTGGCAAGCCGGCTTTGGTGGCAAATGCGGTAATCATTCAGAATTTCTTCACGCGTGAGACCAGTCTCTTCCAATGGCGAATGGCGAATGGCGAGTGGCGAATGGGGATCGTGCCCATTCGTCATTTTTAATTCGCCATTCGTAATTTCGGCTGAAACGGCTTTCTTTTTCGAGGTTTTCTCCGGCATTGGGGGCACAACAAACGCCACGCCTCTTTTCTTCCCCTCCTTTTCTTAGTCCCGTTAGGGACGACATATTCGTAGCCCCGGACGTGAGTCCGGGGTTAACGATCTTTTTTGTTGTAAAAGCCCCGTAGGGGCGACACAAGAATGTTGGGGAATGTGCCGTCCCTACGGGACTCTGACCCGTATATAAACGCCAAACCCCGGACTCACGTCCGGGGCTACGAATATGCCGTCCCTCCGGGACTTTAGGGAAGAATTACCATCGCCCGCGTTTGGGACTGACCTCCACTCTCCAGACGGTAGAAATACACGCCGCTTGGGAGATCGTTGCGCTGGAACGGCACATCATGCTCGCCCGCATCCATAAACCCATTGGCAAGTGAAGCCACGTCGCGGCCCGTGGCATCGTAGAGCGAAGTAAAACCCCCTAATTGCCTAAAAATAGCTCTCGTAAACGGCGTTCCCAATTTGAGCCGCCAATACTGGAGGAACAGCATTTCCAACTTGAGTGAATTGGCGCGCAGATGATCCAAGAAAAACGTAATCGTCAGGAAATGTTTGTAGCCTCGCGCATTCACGAACACTCAATGTTCTCGGAATTTCAGGATGCAAATGCGAACGTCCTCCTCCTTTAGTACCACCAGCAATCACTGTTTTTGAGGGTAATGCAGGATCGAGTCGATCAACTCGACCAAGCTGATCGCGCTGACCATAATCGAGGCGCATATATCGAAGTATAGACTCAGCCTTATGTTCTCGCGTTTCGTGATTCGGAATATCGGGAAGGGAATGCCCAAGAACATTTCCAGCTCCAACGCTTCCAAGCGAAGGGGAAGGTTTTCTAAATTTCTTACCCATCCTCGAACCTACCACAAATAGGCGATGTCTTGTTTGAGGAACACCATAATATGCCGCATTCAAAACAAATGGTTCTTCAACATCGTATCCACCTAATATTAATTTATCAATTGCGTTTTTCAATTGAATACCACCATCAAGATCGCGTAGGCCTGGCACATTCTCAATTATAAACGCTTTCGGTTGAAATGCAACTATCAATCGTATAAAATCGAATAGAAGATTCCCGTTTTTTTCGTGAGAAAATCCTACGCGCTTGAAATTATCGTCTTCTTTGGAAAACCGCTGATTAGACGCAATCGAAAATGGCTGGCAAGGAGGGCCACCGACAAACAAACCTTCGAAAGGAGTTTGCACTAATGGCGTTAGTGCTTCGGAAATATCGTCGAAACGAAATACGTCGCCCGAATGGATAGGAGGTCCAAAAACATTCCACTCTGGGCGATTGCGTCGAAGCGTTTTGCAAAACAATTCGTTTATCTCGAATGCGGCAACGTGCTTGTAGCCCGCAGCCTCTAAACCCAAATCCATTCCACCGCAACCCGTAAAAAAACTAACGATTGGCGTTTCATTGTTTTCTGGAGATAACTCATCAAGGGTGGAGGGAACATTCTCATTGAAACGACTTTTACGCGTATTCTCGTAAATTAAATCATCGTAGGTCAAGCCCTCGCTTGCGAGAACTTCAGCAAGCGCATCGCCGCTACGCTCGGCCTTCTCAAGCATTTTAACTTGCTTGCTAATTAATGATGATCTTGATTTCGAAAGTTCTACGCGCATATTAGGCCCGGAAATTGATCTTTCATGTTTTGATACACTGTCCGAGCTTCATCTCGGTTCCTGAAATCTTTGCTTCTATTATCCTTTAGCCATTTATCATAATAACGATGAACGGCCCTGTGGCAACTCGGACAAATCGGTATTAAGTCATCAAACGTCGTTCCTTTGGCTTCCACACGTGTACCGGATGAAAGAGGCATCAAGTGATGGATGTCCAATACTCGTTCTGTCCAAGGATATGTTTGGATGGTATCCAAAGAACATACGTCACAAACCGTGATTGGTCTGGCAACAAAAAATTCTTTGCGAAGGCTTGAGTTCCTCTCAATAATAACATGAGTCTTCTTTACCTTGCTGCCTTCTTTAAATCCACTCTCAATAACTTCATCAATCGTGGTATTCGGATAATCAAAAAAGTCTTCAGTACTTCCTTCTTTGAAGTACGAAGCAATCCTTCCAATTTCAGATTCTCGATCTAAAGCTCGATGACCAGCAATGGTTGTTAGGTCAGAAAATATAGCAGCAGCATCCTCTGGGTTGAGAGAAGCAATGATGTGGCGCCCTCGTGTATGAAGATACGATATTTGGGAAATAACCCGAATACTCTCGCTTGATTGACGATGAAGATCTGCGTTCTTACCAATATCTTCGTAGCTATCGATTCTCGCCATCAGAGAAATGAATTTTTCTTGATTCTCACCTCCTGAGAAACCGCTTGATTTGTATGCTCCAATTATTTCATTGAACGTAGCAACGGGAGGCTGCTTTATAGCAGTCTTAATTAGAAGGTATTTGAGTGAAAAGAGCAACGGATACCTGAAGTTTGCGTTAGGACGCCAATCAGACAATGCCGGAGATGGCTCGGTAAAAGCACGAACAAAGAAATGTAAGTACTCATCACAAGTAACCATTCCTGGTTGTGCAAGAATTTTTGCCACAGGAGTAGGGATGGCATTCCCATTCTGTTCCGAAATGAGAAGGCTCAGCTTAGGGTTCGTGCGTATTGTCGGGATGGCGAGTGCGTTGGAGGCCCGGCAAAATCGAGTCCCGTATTTTGAAAAAGGATCGAGCGAGTAGCCGTCTTAAAATCTTCTTTTATCACAAATGCAGCAATCTGGCGCAAAGCGTCGAATTGAAAATAAGGTAAATGCCCTTGATCCCAGTGCCACATGAAAAAAGTAATTATTCTCGAAGCAATGATTTAAATATATTGCTTGTCAAGTGAACGGACTCCAACGTTTTTAGGTGCCGCATTTCGATCATTGGAATTAGAATCATGCTTCGCTACGCTTGCGCGGTCGGCGAATAGCACCAGCGCGGCGAGGAGGAGCGGCCAAAACCTGAGCTTCATCCTATGAATACTACGCGGGAACGAAGGGCGGCGCGATCTCGAGTTTTTCAAGTCGATGATCTTGCTCGCGTATTGATAAATATCGATGCCGACGATCACGCCATCCTTATCGAAATCGAGGACGACATTCGGCGCGACTTCCTTGGCATCGGCGGACTCACGGTCGGAAAGCGCGATGTACATCGAATCGGTATCTTTGTAATAGCTGAATTTCATTCGGGTTGAGTGTCGGAAAAATCCGGCGATGCAATGGCCAGTTCGATCCACTCCGGACGCAAAAACGGCCTCCTAATGAGGACATCATTTTCGAAGTATGGAGTGGTTTTCATTGATTGGATTTAAGAAAAATTTTGCGCTACGCTTGGGCTGTCGGCGAATAGCACCAGCGCAGCGAGGAGTGGGAGTGCGAGAAGTCGTTTCGGGAACATGGTTACAATGAAAAGCAGAATGGGAGCCAAAAGTGCCCATGAGGGAGGGTAATTCGGAGTGCATACGTTTGGTGTAGCGCCGGCGTCCGCGCCGATCCCCATCCCGATATGCATCCGGGGAGCAGGCGAGGACGCCTGCGCTACAGGATGGTGATTTATTTTCGATTATTTTCAGGAAATGCTTGCTTTTGGTTTTTTGGCGCCGTATATTAGGGGTTGCTATGATGGGCACCTATATCGGCCAAAGATGAAATATGAAACGGGATAGGTTGCTTGAGTTCATTGAAAATTGATGCACACGACTACATTTCTTTCTGAACGAGTTCTGTGAGAAAGAAAATTTTGGAACAAGTGGCGAAATCAGGCAATTACTGACATGCGTGACCCTTTTCAGGTAGAACGCGCTAAAGCCCCAAACCGCCCTGTTTTGAGCTTTTTCCCTTTTTCTGAGCCGATTTAAGGACGCTCAACACCGTTGGTAGATCGAGCCGCGAACCGTCTAAAATCTCTTGGGTTGAGATCACTTGAATTTTCGGAAAGTCCTTGCCATATAGCTTATTTTTATACGTGCCATACTGCTTGCTGTCCTTAACGAGATTCTTCATGGGATAGAGAGTCAACAGGTATCCCGCGACGGCTCCCTCTCGCTCCAATGCTCCATTCAACTCCCGAACAACTTTGGGATTCAGTACCTTATCGGATTTCACACTAAACAATACTTTTGGATGCTCCTGCTTACCTTTGGAGTCTATATCCAGCGTGAAGAGCACTCCATCAATTCCACCGTCACCGCCTTTTTTCTCATTAATAATTGCACGGTTGTTTGAGTAGGTAAGCACAGCCCACTTTTCAAATTCCTTCCGGGTTCTATCCTCTTTTTTCTCCGCCAATGCAACAGCCGATTCAATATCTTTGGGAACGCCGTTGAGTTCGATGTTCTCAAGAACTTTTGCTCCGAACGTATCTTCTAACCGTTTCAGAATGAGTGAGATACTTTGGTATGTAATATCTATTCCTATCCAATTCCTTTCGAGGTGTTGCGCGACGGAAACGGTTGTGCCGCAACCGCAATAAGCGTCTAAGATCAAATCTCCTTTATTACTACTCGCCTGAATTATTCTTTCGAGCAAACCTTCCGGTTTCTGAGTAGGATAACCAAGCCGTTCTTTTGCTTGGGAATTTATCGGCGGAATATCTCCCCATGTATCTTGCAATGGCATCCCCGGCATTTCATCCAAATATCGGATGAACTCAGCCGTTCCCGTTTTCGTATATCGAACGCGGCCTTTGTCGTGTAGCTCCTGCATTCGATCTTTAGGAAGCCGCCATAGCTTTGTAACGCCGTTCCACTCGTAAGTATAACCGCCGCCTGAAAGACCCATAGCGGTGAGGTTATCAGTTCGGAACAGCCGCCCGTCTTTATCCTTCATCCTGTAATGACTCTCAACGTAAGTGTCATCATATTTTTGATATTGCTTATTCCAAGTGAACTCATCGCTCTTTGTGTAGAAGAGAAGCGTATCATGGCTATTGCCACACGTACTTGAATCACTATGCGCGGAGGTTCGCTTCCAAATAATTTCGTTCTGATATTCACCTCTTCGAGCACAAAATACCGCATCAATTACGAGTTTCAAATAATGCGAAGCGGTCGGGTCACAATGGAAATAAAAGCTCCCGGTCGGTTTGAGCACTCTATAAATCTCAGCGATTCGGAGCGTCATACTAACCAGGTAGGATAGCAGAGAGCCTTTTTTGAGAACCTTTTCGAGACCCGAAATAAGATCAATACTTTGGGCAGTGAACACTCCGCCCGTGTTTGACATTATTTCTTTGAACCCGCGCTCCGCCGCTTCATCCCAAGTCCACGTATCTATGAACGCCTGAGCTTGTGCCGCGTCCTCAGTGCCAACGTTATTGTAAATCTGATTATAGTTCCGCTTGCTGTTGAATGGCGGGTCTATGTAGCATAGATCAACCGATTCGTCACGAATGTATTTTCGAAGAACGTCTAAGTTATCGCCATAATAGAGCTTGTTCATGTGTACAAAGATACGGATTAATAGCGGCTACTTCCGATAGTTTGCCCATAGACATCTATTTTTTATGATTTCGCTGTAACATTTCTGGCTTTTTAGGTGTCTTACAATCGAACAAATGTACTAAGGTTTGCATTTTTGGAGCCGAATGTACGCAGGCTAACATATTAACTTTTACAGTCAAATGGACAGAAAATCAATTATAGCATGGATTCAGGAGGACAAAATGGTGTCCTTCTACGCGGAGCTAATTTTGGAATTACAGCGAATTTCTAATGGCTCCGTAGATATTGTGTGCGGCAAAATAAACAAAGGAAAGTTCTATGAAAAATCCAGAGCATGGGTTATCGGCGGTATCCGTCACGGACTCGCTCAACAATCTTTTATGAAACTTGCCTTAAAATTCGGTTATCGGCCCGAAGAAGAAGGAAGCCGCGTAACTATTTATACGAAGCATTTCGTAATTCAGTTGTGCAAGTTAAATTCCAAGCCCTCACTCGCACGACGCACTACCGGAAGAGCTATCATCGTTGGCAGCCTTAATCAGTTGAAGTTGTGGGAAGAGCCGCAGCTTCTGGAAGACGGCGTGACCCAGCTTATTTTTGGAATTATCGGTTTCGGATATACCTACTCGAAAAAACCGATTGAGGAGCGATTAGTTAAAACCCGATTTATTCAATTCGGGATTCCCGATGAAAAGTACGAAAAATATGCGTTCACCCCGATAGACCTTGAGGCTTTACTTGCGGAGATCGAGGCAATGCCGTTGCCCATCGAATCCAAATCCGTCAAGGATGTAAAAGAGTTTGCCAAACAATCAGTTAAACGAAAACAAGAAAGGAAAACAGGATAGATGCTCAAACGTCGTCGAGAGTTTAAACGGTATGAAACTTACTGAAGCGCGAGAACTTCACGAATTGACAATTAAGGCTTTGTCAGATATTACACAAATTTCGAGACAAAGCCTCTCGCTATACGAAGCCGGGAAGCAAGTTCCCGGCCCGGATATTATTAACCGCCTTGTTGAGGCACTACGCCTCAAATGGGATTTCTTTTTTCAAGAGAGTACCCCAGAGAGAACATACACTACCTATTTTAGATCATTCGCTTCCGCCACGTTGCGATCAAGAACAAGTGCGATGCGACTTCTTGATTTTAATGAGCGTGTAGTAGAGAGTTTGGAAGTGGATTTGCCAGCGGTTAATTTACCCGCTCCACCAATAGATAATCCCCGCAAGCTCAGTGATCGAGCGATAGAATTAATTGCCAATGAATGCAGGGAGTTTTGGGGGCTTGGTTTTGGCCCCATAGAAAATCTTACTGCACTGTTGGAACTAAACGGCGTAATTATTACACTCGGAGAAATGGATTCAGATTCGATAGACGCATTCTCACGGTGGAGTGAGGTTGACGGAAGGCCATACGTTCGACTCTGTGCAAACAAGCATTGCGCTGTTCGGTCGCGCTTCGATTTGGCGCATGAATTAGCTCATCTAATTTTGCACCGCAATATAGATCAAAAGGATTTTGCTCACCGGGATAATCTTGGTTTCTACGAGAAACAAGCCGATGCGTTCGCGGGAGCATTCCTACTTCCCGAAAAGGGTTTTGCTAATGATTTAAGCAGGATTGGTTTAGAGTATTTTAAGGCATTAAAACCAAAGTGGAAAGTTTCAATCGGAGTAATGATAAAACGAGCCGCTCAACTTGAATTTATAGACTCAGAACGGGAACGGTTGTTATGGATTTATCGGTCACGGGAAGGGTGGAATACCAATGAACCTTACGACGATGTTATCGAGATCGAGCAACCGCTTCTTTTGAAAGAATTTATTACGGAACTAATAAATGAGGGTGAACTTTCCCGCGAAGGGTTGCTTTCGGCTCTTCCATATTCCGCAGATTTTGTAGATAATAATCTTGGCTTAAATGGATTTCTTTTAAAAGAAGATTCACAGCGTAGCGCCGTAGATGAAATTAGGCAAAAGGTCGCGGACACTATTTTCTCCCATCGAGAGGGTAAGGTAATTCACTTGAAAAAAGTAGCATAAAAAAAGGCACCGAGCGAACTCGGTGCCAATGGAGGATTCTTTTGAACAACAGGCATCCTCCGATATTAACAATGCGATTTAAAATGAATGGGCTTCGTCAGAGTGACCGGGTTGCGGGTTAGGCATCCTTACCCGGTGGGTGCAAGTCCCACGGAGTCCACCATTTTATACTATAACAAACATGGGTTCCTATCCTGAAAGTTCTTTTATTCGTGACCGGGCTATTTCGATCACTGGTGCTTGCAGGGCCGCTTCTATGCTTGCAAGGGTTCTGAGGGTTGGCGGGGAGCCTTCCGGGTCAACCTGCATAACCCGCGTGACAAATGAGCGGGGAACACCCATACGACGGGCGAGTTCGGCTTGACCCCACTGCCTTTCTTTAAGAATCTTAGCGATTCTATCGGCAATCCCCTGCCATTTCACGGTTAGTGCTTCCATAAGAAACCTAACCCAAAGTATTTTGAGAAAGTTCATAAAAAAGTGAACAAACCGGAAACTTCTCGCCGGAATTAGCGTTATCTAAATAGTGAACGTTGCTTATTTAGATAACATGACACCAAACGAAAACCTACCCAAGACTTTGATCGAAGCAGTTACTTATTTCGCGGACGCGAATACCTGCATGGAATACATGAAGAGCCTGCATTGGCCTGATGGGAACATTACATGTCCGCGTTGCTGGTCGTCTCATGTTAAAATGCTCGGCGGCAAGCGTCCTATGTGGAAATGCTATGGGTGCAAAAAGCAGTTCGGCGCAAAAGTTGGTACGATCTTCGAACAATCCCCTCTTTCTCTTTCGAAATGGCTTTTAGCGGTGTGGCTCATTTCGAATTCGAAGAACGGTGTATCTTCCTGTGAGATTGCCCGTTCCATTGGAGTATGCCAAAAGACAGCATGGTTTATGATGCACAGGATTCGCGAAGCAATGCGTAACGGTTCCTTCCTGAAACTTTCGGGAACCGTAGAAGCCGATGAGACTTTTATCGGCGGCAAAGATAAGAACCGCCACGCGAACAAAAAGAAACATATTCAGGGACATGGTGACACCACTATCGTTCTCGGTATGATCGAGCGCGGCGGTCGTCCTATCACTAAAGTTGTTGACAGCGTTAAGGAAAGAGACTTACAGCCTGAAATCCGTAAGCATGTTGACAATAAGGCAACGCTTTACACGGACAGCCTCAATTCTTACAAGACGCTGAGGGCGGATTATCGGCATGGAACCGTGAACCACCAAAAAGGCGAGTATGTGCGCGGTGAGATTCACACGAACACCATCGAGAACTATTGGAGCCTTTTCAAACGTACAGTGAAGGGCACTTACATTCACGTTGCGCCGTTCCATCTTGACCGCTATTTAGACGAACAGGGCTTCCGATATGTTGAGCGTAAGGGTACAGATAGAACCCGCTTCGAACAACTTTCGGGACAAATTCTTGGACGGCGGTTAACGTGGAAAGAACTCACCGGGAAAGCTACTGCCTAATGAGAACCAAACCGAAAGAGTCAAACGATCAAATCAACTCAGGGGAAATGAGCGACGAAGGCAAGAGCGAAGAGTTCTTGCGGTTCGAGCGTACCATGAAAGGACTTCTCGGCATTCCACCAGACGAAGCAAAGGAAATAATCCGAAAAACCCCGTACCCAAAAGACGGAGAAGAAAAGCGGGAACCGAACAGTTAACGTTATTTGAAAATTGAGAACTGAGTTTGATCTCAGTGGCAAAGAATAGCACCGGCCCCTCTTTAGGTGACTCTATTTCTTAGTTAGGTGCGTCTCCACCACCCTCGAAGGATTCAGATTTTACGCTGAACCTTCGAGGGGTGAGTGTGACACCCACTTCAACGGAAAGGAGGACACCCTATGAAAAAGACTGGTACTAATGATACCAAATCTAAGGAAGGACTTGTTGAGGTCTTTACAGCGTACATTACCATAAAAGGTAAGCGTATTTATGCGAAGAATGGCAAGTGCTTTCATTTCTGGGCTAAACCAAAGACGGCGTAAGCTGAATTAGTTTAGCCCCGTCACTGAGGTCATTTCTTTCCGTCTCGGAAATAGCACAACCATCAAATTTAAATTTTAAATCCTTTCACGATGAAAAGGGTCACGCATGTCAGTAATTGCCGAAATCAACTCAAATTCGATAGGAGGTCGGGAACTCTCAAGAAAGAAAAACGGCACCTATTTCTTGATGAAAGAAATTTGGCGTATATCATCAACCTATCCGCGTAATCCATCCGATCCAGCGCATGAGCGATCATGCGCGGTAATTCCAGTTCTGGCTATAGGGGACGAAAATCGCGAGGCAATCGTTGAAGGTTGTTGAGGAAAATTATGCCAAATACAAACGGAAAAGTTGCTACAAATGGGATGAAGCTACCGGGGTCGGCAGCTTCCACGCGGCCTAACTCTTTTGAGGAGAGCAAGGAATATCAGGAAGCGTATCTGCTTTGGAAAGCCAAAGCGGAGGCGAGTCCGGAGACAGGGATGAAATTTACGACGCTTTCGGGGAAGGCGCTGGAAACGGTGTATGCTCCCGGTGCCGAGGGCGGCACCGGCCACGCGACACCGGAGGATTACATCGAGAATATCGGGTTTCCGGGGCAGTTCCCTTATACGCGGGGTATTCATCCGAATGGTTACCGCGGAAAAATTTGGACGATGCGGCAGTTCGCCGGGTTCGGAACTCCGGAAGATACGAATGAGCGGTTCAAATATCTGCTGGCGCATGGGCAGACGGGGCTTTCGACCGCGTTCGATCTGCCGACGCTCATGGGCCGCGACGCCGATGACCCGTGGAGCGAAGGCGAAGTAGGAATTTGCGGCGTAGCGATCAGTTCGCTCAAAGATATGGAGACGCTGTTCGCGGGCATTCCGTTAGATAAAGTTTCCACTTCGATGACGATCAATTCGCCAGCAGCGATGATCTTTGCGTACTATCTTTGCGTGGCGGAGCAGCAAGGAGTTCCATTTAACAAGTTGCGCGGAACCTTGCAGAATGATATTCTGAAAGAGTATATCGCACAGAAAGAATTTATCTATCCGCCGGAACCATCGATGCGGATCATCACGGATATGATCGAGTTCTGCACAGCGGAAGTTCCGCAGTGGAACCCGGTTTCGGTCTCCGGCTATCATATCCGCGAAGCCGGCTCGACGGCGGCGCAGGAACTGGCCTTCACGCTTGCAGATGGATTTTGCTATGTGGAGCATTGCATCACTCGCGGGATGGATGTGGATGAATTTGCGCCGCGGCTATCGTTCTTTTTCAATTCGCATATTGATTTTTTCGAAGAGATCGCGAAACTGCGAGCCGCCCGCAGAATTTGGGCCAGACGTTTGAAGGAAAAATATGGAGCGAAGACGGCGAAATCGCTTTCATTAAGGTTCCATACGCAAACGGCGGGATGTTCCTTGACCGCACAGCAACCGGAGAATAATATCGTCCGCACTGCTTACGAAGCGCTGGCGGGAGTGCTCGGCGGCACGCAATCGCTGCACACGAATTCGATGGATGAAACGCTGGCGCTGCCAAGCGAGAAAGCAGTGAAGATCGCGCTCCGAACGCAGCAAATTTTGGCGTATGAGATCGGCGTTATCAATACGGTCGATCCACTTGGAGGGTCGTATTTTGTGGAGTCGGAAACGGACCGTTTGGAACGCGAAGCGAATGTGTATTTCGATCAGATCGATGCGCTGGGCGGCGTCATTCCTGCGATCGAAGCGGGATTTTTCCAGCGAGAAATTGCGGATGCAGCGTACCGGTATCAGATCGAATTAGATAAGAAAGAAAAATTTATCGTCGGCGTGAACGAATTCGTCGAAAAGGATGAGAAGATCGATATTCCGATCCTGCAAATTTCGCCGGAAGTGGAACGATCGCAGAAGCGCAAACTTGCAGATGTAAAGGCAAACCGTTCCCAGACTGCCGTGGATGAATCCATCGAAGATATTCGCGCCGCCGGATTTGGGCATACGAATCTGATGCCATTGTTCATCCAAGCGGCACGGAACTATGTGACGCTCGGCGAGATGGTGAATACGCTGAAAGTTCCGTTCGGAGAATATCAGGAATCGGTGGTATTCTAACAGGTGCAAACCGAAACGTCGCCTTTCCGGCTTCCGCGATGGCTTGAGATCCTGCTTGGAGTTGTCGTTCTGCTTGAGCTGATCGCCCCATTCGTTACCAAAACGTATGGCGTCGATGGGCACCTGCAGGTCAACATGATCGCGCAGTTCACGAGCCTCGTTTCCCAGGGCGTGCTAATCCCACGTTGGGTTCCCGATGGTTTTTATGGCTTCGGCGCAGCGACGTTCTATTTTTATCCGCCGGTCATGTTGTATGGGGCATCGCTCATTCGGGTTTTATTCGGCCTAACGAACCCCTTTGTGCTCTATCAGATGACGGGCCTCGCGGCAACAGTGGCAAGTTTTTTCACAGCCCGCATCCTTCTGAAATCGATCGGATCATCGCGATACCAGATCACTCTTGGAGCCTTGTTATATGCATTCGCGCCGTTTCGCCTGGCGGATCTCTATGGGCGTTCCAATCTTGCTACCCATGTCGCTTATGTTTTCATTCCGCTTGTTTGGTACAGCTTGATCGTCATAATGCGCCCAAGGGATTCTTATCCGGTAAAACGCATCATGCAGTTGGGAATTTGGACAGCATTGCTGGCATTGACAAATGTGCCTGCACTCTTCGCTACTGGGATTTGTATTGTAATAGCAGGAATTGTCGTTCGGAAGGAACTGAATGCGCGCACAATAACCGAAATATTAATCGGGACGGTAATTGGAGCAGGATTATGTGCGTATCATTTTTTATCTGCAATATCGCTTGAGCGATATGCACATCTATCGAATCTAAATGGCGGCGATCCTCCATTCATTCTGTTGCATCTTTTTGAAAGAAGTAGTATTCCGGCACTGTACTATATTGTGATGCTTTACGTTGCGGTCGCCATGATCGCGGTGGAATATTGGAGATCCCGCAAATCCCAGGATCAACTGACGAGCGTAGAACGCAGAGCGGTCCACATTGGTCTTGCGATCGTGGTGTTAACTATTTATTTAGAGACTCCCTACGTGAGCTTACCGGCATGGAGATACATTCCCATTTTGAATTTCGTTCAATTCGGTTGGCGATTCTATATGCATTTTGTTCTCTTTGCGACGGTGATCGTTGGAATTGCATCATCTCAAAACATGCGACGCGCGGCTCGGAACCTTCTAACCGTGTGGATGCTCGGCGCTCTCATACCAGTGGTACTGTTGGTATTCAGTCTTCATTTTTTTCCTCATACTTCGAGACCGCTTGAAGACCCATTAGAATATCGGCCTATCTATTCCGCACCGAATGATGAGTTCATCAAACGATTGCCTGGCCAAAATGCGGATTTCGTTGCCGTCATCGACGAGATGACGCGCATCTATGCTCCACACAAGTCCGATTTGCATGCTGTTGCAGTTCTGCATGACAGTGAGCACATAACATGCACGACCTCACAGCCAGATTTTGAAGCATTCGATGTGCGCCTGCTCAGCCCACGGCAAGCCACATTCCATCGATTTTTTTGGCCTGCATGGCATGTATATGTGAACAGCAGTGAACTTATCTCCCGCCCGGATACCATTGGCCGAGCAACTGCAACACTTCCCCCAGGACGATACACACTTCGCTGGCAATTAGAAAAGACACCGCTTGAATTATCCGGACTATGGATCTCTGGGATTTCCTGGATCCTTGTCCTCCTTACTTTGGGAACTGCGTTCATTCACGAGCATAGAAATACGGCTAAAACCATTACGCCCCAATGAGTACGATACGAGACGATAATGATCGCATTGCACTGCAACTTAGCCCCCTTTTGAAGGCTTGCTTTGCCCTGCTCATTTTGCTCGAACTTATCGGCCCATTTGTCAACAACTCGTATGGCCCGGATGGCGGATTCCACCTCTATTGGATCGAGCAGTTCATTACGCTGAATGCGGGTGGAATCTTATTCCCTCGTTGGATCCCCGATGGTTTTTGGGGATTTGGCTCAGCGGCTTTTTATTTCTATCCTCCCCTTACGTATTATCTTGCATCGTTCATCCATACTGTAAGTGGCATCACCGCTCCTACTATGCTTTTTCAGATTTGCAGCCTGCTTGCCACAGTGGGAAGCTTTTTTACCGCGCGAAAGCTTCTGCAGTCAATGGGTGCGGAAGGAGCGCAGGTATGGATAGGCTCTGCACTCTATGCCTTTGCACCGTATCGTATCGCTGAGATATATTCTCTGTCTTCACTTTCTTCGCATGTGGCCTTTGTGTTTTTTCCACTCGTCTGGTGTGGTCTCATTGAAATTTTTCGCGCGCCAGGCATGAAGGGAATGCTTCTGTTGAGTATCTCATTCGCACTAATGAGTCTAAGCAACATCCCCGTCACTGCGCTGACGCTTGTGACCATGATCGTTGCTGCCGTGGTTTTTCGCAATGAATTATCGGTAAAAAAGGGAGTTGTGATTGCGGCCAGCCTTTGCCTCGCTGCAATGCTTGTGTCCTTTTATTTGACATCTATACTTGCGAATGCGCCGTATGTGCAACTGGGTTACCTTTCCACGCAACGCGAATTCTTCCTGGACGATCTGCTGCATTTAAGGAACCTTCCCGGACTATATCATCTTGCTCTTCTTTATGCAGCAATGATAGCCATCGTCCTCGCATGCGTGCATGTTTATCTAACGAAAGAACAGATCTCGACAGAAGAGCGTGCTTTGCTTCGAATGGGGTTAGGGATGATCGCGCTCCTCCTCATCTTAGAAATTCCTGCCATAGGACGGCCTGTGCTCAGCACGGTCCCCATGATCAATTTAGTGCAGGGAACTTGGCGCTTTTATGTCGATATAGTTTTACTGGCATCCTGTCTTATAGGTGTCGCAAGATCGGAATCACTCCGTAAGGCTGCGAAACAAATTATGTGGGTTTGGGTCACGGGAGCAATGCTCGCCATGGCGCTAATCGTACTACACGTTCATCTGTCCACGCATCAAAAGACTCGTGCTTCCGATCCACCGGAGTACGTACCAATTTACACCCTCAAGAACCATGATACACTTGAAGCAGTTTTTTCCAATCTAAAGAATATGGACCCGATCGTGCGGACTTCGGGCGGCGGTGCTAACTCTATCTCCTTGCGAAATAACGACCCCGAGCGTGAGGAATACACCGTGAATTTTGAAACAGAAACAACCGTCACCTTTCACCGCTTTTTTTGGCCGGCCTGGCATCTTTATGCCAGCGATCGAGAAATTCCTTCGTGTCCTGATAGCATTGGCCGCGCCATAGCAGTCCTCCCTGTAGGCCGCTATAATGCCGAATGGCGGCTTGAACGCACACCGCTCGAATGCGCCGGGTTTTGGATTTCGGGCATAGCATGGGCCGGAATGATAATGTTTTGGGGAATAGGTATAGTCCGAATGCGTGTTAAGAAAAAGCAGACCATTTCCCCGTGATCCCGATCAAAGCCATTCTTCGCCTTCTCCGCGTAAAACAGTGGACGAAAAATATTTTCGTCTTTGCAGCGCTTGTGTTTTCTAAACAGCTTTTAAATCCCGAATCTGTTTTTCTTTCTCTTCGCGCATTTTTTGCGTTCTGTTTTACCGCAAGCTTCATTTATGTCATGAACGATGTCGCCGACCGCGAACGCGACCGATTACATCCTAAGAAACGCTTTCGGCCTATTGCTTCCGGCGAGATCTCGCTCCGCTCGGCATTTTTTATTGGCGCGATATTGCTTGCGCTCATTGCCCTTTTTGTGTATGATCTCGATTGGCATTTTACCCTGTGCCTTGTTGTGTATCTTGCGATGAACCTTGCCTACAGCTTTTATTTGAAAGATGTTGTCTTGATCGATGTTTTTGTCATTGCGATCGGTTTTATGCTTCGAGTTATCAGCGGTGCATTGGTGCTGAACGTTGCGCGGAGTTCCTGGCTCATTCTCACGACGATGTTCCTTTCACTATTTCTGGGCATTGCAAAACGGAGAGGAGAACTCGTTGCGCTTGGTGCGCCCAATGCCTCTGGAGCAACCGGTTATCACACGCGCAAAGTGCTCGAACACTATTCTGTTGAATTTGCCGAACAAATGACGACCATTTGTGCCGCGGGATTCGTTTTCAGTTACGCACTCTATACCGTCTCGGAAAGAACGGTGAAAATGTTCGGAACCGAGGATCTCATTTTCACAACGCCATTCGTTCTCTATGGCGTTTTCCGCTATCTCTACCTGCTCCATAAAAAGCTGCTCGGTGAAAACCCGACGGATGTGGTGCTCTCGGATATTCCCATGCTACTGAATTTTGTGGCGTACGCTATCGCCATGTTTGCCATCATTTACATCCGGTAATGGCAAATTCCGACGCTAATCATCCTCACAGGAGCATACGTAACTATCGAATTGAGATCGGGCTTACCCTAGCGGGAATGCTTGTTCTGATCGGATTCTCCATTGTTTAACGCGTTATGCTTGGAGGGAATGAATCGCCAGAACTTCATTACCTCGGCGTCCCATTAGATGATGTGTATATCCATGCTCAATTCGCAAAAGATCTTCTCCACGGCTTCGGATACTCCTTTCAATCGGGATTACCGTTAACTTGCGGATACCTCACCGTTATGGGTGGTACTGCTTGCTATCGGCGGATTCTTTACTCCTCGATTTGAACTTGTTGCCATTTCGCTTTCGATGCTCGCGTATCTTGCTTTAGGATCAGGCGTATATCGCGTTGCGAGAGATGTGTTCGGAATGGCCGAGAATCATGCTCGACTTGCCGGATTAGGAACCGTTCTTTCATCACGCCTCGCTTGGAGTGGAATGAGCGGGATGGAAACCGCGCTCGCTGCGCTGCTCATGCTGCTTGTTGTGGAAGAACATGTGCGTTCGCGAAAACGAAATTCCCTGCGCGCACGCGAAGCAATCTGGCTCGGACTCGCCCTTCTTGTGCGCCCTGAATTCATGTTTGTCGCAATCGTTCTCGTTTCAGATTGGATGATCGGAGCATTTCGAAATGGAGCCAATGTGTCTGTAGCTCCAATCGCAATTCTATTGGTTGCAATCATTGCTTCGCCCGCATTTCTACTGCCACTGATTACTCGAAATAGCCTCATCTTCCATTCGAGTGTAGTGCAGGGAGCGGGAATGTCCTTCATCCCAAATTTTGCATATCTTTGGTTCTCGCTGAAGATCTTGGCGAGCAATAACGTGATATTATTTGCTCTGCTGATCGCAGGAATTTGGTTCTTACGTCAAAAGCCACAATATTATCTTCTCTATATTATCGCATTAGGACTTCCGATCCTTCAAGCATTTGTTGCACCACAATTTCGGCATCATGGGAGATATTTCTTTCAAGTTTTTCCGCTTATTATTTTATGTGGAATTGCTGCATGGCAGGAGATTGAACTGCGGATGCCTCTTAAAAAATTATTAGAAAAACGGTCGTTGTTGTTATAATTCTTGGCGGGAATCATTGAAACAGGCCGATGGTCATTGATCGAGGCCGAATCGGTTCGAAATATCAACGATCAACACCTTGCCGTTGTGGGATGGCTCCGGCAAAATATGAGACCAAGCGACACCTTAGCTGTCGATGATGTTGGCACCATTGGATATTTTTTGAATAAACCCGTTATCGATCTAACCGGCCTGATGACCCCAACGCTTTGGCCAATTCAGCACGATCAGGATTCCTTATGGCGCATGGCACGCAAAATGGGAGCGAATCTATTTGTGATCTATCGCCGTCTAAACCCGACTTTTTACGAACATTATAAAGATTCCCTTGTGCTTCAGCAAGAATTTCGTGTTCGGCTTCCGCTTGCATCCTCAGCAGACACTGTGATGGGCATTTATCGCATAAAGGAGCCACCGCAATGACGCGAGAGAAAAAACTTCGCACGTTAACCGGAGCATCACTTGCGCTTGCGACGCTATTAACTCGTTTTCCGATCCGATCGAGAACTTTTTTCGAATTTGATTCGATTAATTTTGCCGTTGCAACATTTCGTTACGATCTGAGTCAGGTGACGCCGCAAATGCCGGGGTATATTCTTCATGTACTTCTGGATCGATGGTTCAATGTGTTTACCGGCGACCTCAACCAAGCTTACATCTGGGTAAGTATTTTACTCTCTATCGGTGCAGTCCTGTTTCTTTGGCGCGCTGCGGCGGTGCTTCGCGGAGAGCGCGTGGGTATTATTGCTGCGCTGCTGTGGCTCACAACGCCGCTATTCTGGTTTCATGGAGCGGTCAACGCTATTTATGTCGAAGAAGCATTTTATACGAGCGTATTACTATACTTAGGTATGAAATGGCTTTGCAGCAATCGAAGATCATGGGAAGTTATTGTATATTGTATTGCACTTTCGCTTGCGACAGGAACGCGGCAAACAAGCATCCTATTTTTTCTTCCCGCAACATTCTTTCTCTTTTGGAAGCGCCCTCCTTCGAAAAGGATAGTTATTCTTGCTTTATTCTGTTTTGCCGTTGTATCAGTGGCGTGGCTTTTAGAATTATTTCGTGAAGCAGGCGGACTTTCGACCTATCTTGCCTTAGCAAAAGCAGAAAGCAATTTTAAGACGCAGTCGATACTCTTCGGAAATAGCTGGCAGAGTCAGCTGGATACTATTGGCAAAGTTCTATTTTATTTCGTGCTTTCTTTGGGTTCAACTTGGGTAATGGTATTCACGCTTGACGTATGGTACGCCCGACGATCTGTTGCATTTATCCGCGAACATGCGCGTAACCCGAAAGCGATATTCGTTCTCCTTGTCGCATTCGTCCCGCTGTTGTTTTATGTGCTCGTCTTTTTTATGAAGGCCGGCTATCTATTAAATGTCGTACCGAGTGGAATTTTGGTTCGCGCTGTCCTTGTGGATCAATTTGCGATATGGCTGGCAGAAGGTGAGAAGAAAAGAGCGAACCATTCGAGTGAACATGCCTGGAAACTCACGCGGCCTATTATTACTCGGAATGTATCGCTGATAACGGGCATTCTTGTCACGCTGAATATCCTTTGGTTTTTCATTCCCTGGCCTGGAACTGCTCAGAATATCTATGATAATGAAGACACCCGCAATTCCTTCATTCACGGAGCGATGCATCGGTATGAGCATTCCGATTCGCGCGCACTTACCCTTGCGAATCGCGCGCTGGAATACACAAACATCTCAGGCATTCGTGCTGTCGATAGCTTGAATAGTATGACGTTCCATGCGTTAATCTCGAATGGTGGTAATGATTCCAGCCAAGTGATCCTCGCATCGTGGTGGTACCGGTGGTGCTATTTAGAACTGCCTCGCGCGGTGACTTACGATCTCGAACTCAACCCTGTTCATCCAGATTCGTTGTGGGTCGGACGCGCACATGAGATGGAGCGAATTAATGTATATGATTCGGTGATTCGATTTCATTCTTCCTGACCCGGTGCTTCTTCTTTTGAGGCATGATCGTCCCGATTTTGAAGAGGTAGCCCGGCAAGTTCATCTGGAGCGTCTTCCCTTGCCCGAATATCTCAATATTTATAAGATTCTTGACTCGGCGTTCACCCTGAAGCTGGATAATCGAACGTTCATTAGCCGATAAAAATAGCTTTCTCAAAGAATAAATCATAATTCATAATTAATTGTTGAAACAACTATCGTTGCGCCGCGTAAATAGTCGTTGTAACAAGTTTTTTAACTCTTATTTTAAGGAGAATTGATTTATGAACTCAAATACAGACGTTTTAGAGGCTCCGGTTCAGGAGCTTGTTCTTGATGAAAAGTCAACCAAGCAGGTTGCGCCAACATGGACTCTCGATGCGACCCATTCGCATGCCGGATTTGGCGTCCGCCACTTGATGATCTCGACCGTGCGTGGGGAATTCACGCAGTTGGCTGGAACCCTGCAGTACGACTCGGCACATGTCGAGAACAGCGTGGTGTCGGTGACGATACAGGCTGACTCCATCAATACGCGCGAAGCAAACCGTGACGCTCATCTTAAGAGCGCAGATTTTTTCGAAACCGAAAAGTATCCGGAACTCACGTTTAACTCGACCGCGTGGCAGCACAAAAACGACGATGAACTGCTCATCAAGGGGAATCTTACCATTCATGGCGTAACGCGTGAAGTCGTGCTAACGGCAGAACGAACGCCGGAAATGAAAGACCCTTGGGGTGGAACTCGCGTTGGCTTTACCGCCAAAACGAAGATCAACCGCAAGGATTTCGGCCTGCATTATAATGCGGCTCTCGAAGCCGGCGGCGTGGTAGTCGGAGAAGAGGTCACGATCTCGCTCGAAGCGGAATTCGTGAAAGCATAACCACGATTAACAGGATTTTGCGGATTACGAGGATTGAATTCAATCTTTGTAATCCGCTTTTTTTGTCAAATAATGTACCTTGCGATCTCGTCCTTGTTGAATCCATACTGCCGCAAATCCACCGCTGAAAACCCTATCAACTCCGGCTCCGTGTAAAGATGCAACCCCGTTTTATCCTGCACGATTTCGCGCACTTCTTTCACAACAGAAAGCACTTCAGCCGCTGTCGCCTCGCCGGTCTCGTTCATCACCACAACCGGCTGGGTGGGATTTAGCAGCACATTTCCCCTGCGAAATCCTTTCAAACCGCACGCTTCCAGTATGAACGCACTCGGAATTTTTATTTCGGTGCCTTCGCTTCGGGCACGAATCGTTCTCAATCGGTCTAAATGCTCGGGTAGATTGCTCTCAAATTGTCTTTCGAGGTTCGCGTATTGATCCTCGGTCAGCAGCGAATTCTTGAAGAACGATCCCGCATTCCCTTCGATCGATTCTGCGGGAAATGGGAATTTCTTATCGCGAATATTTTTGATCGCTTCTCGGATTTCTTCGAGCGATGGTTCGTGATTTCCTTCAAACCATTTTTTTACATCAGGATATGAGAGATTTCGATTAGGTTCTGTCGAAAGCCGAAGCGTAGTATAGAGAATGACATAACGATTCCTCTCCGTCGTATTGAAAATACTTTTACGATATTGAAAATGGCATTCCTCATTAGAAAGTGTTCGAATCGATTTCGTCGTTCGGTCGAAGACTTCGACATTAATCAGCACATCTTTGATCTCCTGCCCGTACGCTCCCACATTTTGCACAGCAATGGCTCCCGCTTGTCCCGGTATGCGCGAAAGATTTTCGATGCCCCAAATCTTGTGCTCTACAGCAAATTTCACAACGTCATCCCAAACTTCGCCTGATGCAATTCGCAACCCCCTCTCATTGCCCCCATTTGTAAGTTGTATTTCGTAATTCACAATTCCAGTATTGTTCACATGGAGGACAAGCCCGTCAAACCCATGGTCGCTAACCAGCATATTGCTGCCGCCGCCAAGGACAAGTATGGGCAAATTTCGGGATTCCGCGAACTCAAATGCCTCTCTAAGCTCAGAAGGATCAGTTATGGCTATAAAATACCGCGCAGGGCCACCGATCTTGAAGGTCGTGAGCGGTTTGAGGAAGCGGTTTTGTTCTATGGGAAGCAATTGAGGTGGATTAGCTGTTATTTGCCAAAATCAACGAAATACTGGAATTCCCGGTTCAGCTTACGAATGCAAGACAACCTCGAAATAGAAACGCTAAAGCCTCTATCGGTCGCTGAAAAACAGCGAGAGGATGTCCTGCGCATCAACGAAATATTTTATTCCATTCAAGGGGAAGGTTCGCGCGCGGGCGAGCCATGCGTTTTTGTTCGAATGACCGGCTGCGGACTTCGGTGCTCCTATTGTGACACGGAATATGCTTTTTACGAAGGTGAAGATCATCCGATTAATGAGATCATCGAAACCGTAGAATCTTACAATTGCAAACTTGTGGAGTTCACCGGGGGCGAACCGCTGGAACAAGAGGGAGTTTATCCTCTAATGGATGAACTCCTTCAAAGAGGTTTTGAAGTAATGATCGAAACGGGTGGGCACATTGATATTTCACGCGTTGACCGGCGCGTAAAGCGAATTGTCGATCTCAAAACACCATCTTCGGGGATGTTGAAGCGCAATCGGTATGAAAATATCAAGGAACTTACCAACCATGACGAAGTAAAGTTTGTGATCGGTTCTCGCGAGGATTATGAATCGGTCGCGTGCGCAAGTGTGGAAATATGATCTCGATAAGCATGTGGGAACGGTACTGTTTTCGGCAGTGCATGATGCCCTCCCGTTGCAGGAACTTGCACAGTGGATTCTCGAAGATCATTTGCCAGTGCGATTACAAACTCAACTACATAAACTTATCTGGCCGGACGTATTAAGAGGAGTATGACATTGAATAAACCAGAACTCATCGTTTTTCCCAATCCCTATCCCGAACGGGATTATGAAGTCACGCATGTAAACCCAGAATTCACATCCGTGTGCCCGGTAACCGGCCTTCCCGATTTTGGCGAGATCACCGTTCGCTTTGTACCGGACAAACTTTGTGTGGAGCTAAAGTCGCTGAAGTATTATTTCATTAGTTTCCGTAATCGTGGGATCTTTTATGAAGCGGTCATCAATGAAATGCTGGAAGATCTTGTGACAGCGATGGAACCGCGTTGGATAGAAATAACAGGAAAATTTTCCACTCGTGGCGGACTTCATTCGAATGTGGTAGCAAAGTTTATAAAATCAGAAGGCACAATGCCACACTCTAATCGAATCGTCGTGAAAAATTTTGAAAAGCCGGTACAATAAGTAATGCTAACTCGTATCGCTAAAGATTTCCGTTGGGAAATGGCGCACCGGCTGCCAAACCACAATGGTGGCTGCCGGAATGTACACGGCCATTCCTACCGGATGTGGGTCGAACTGACCGGAGAACCAGACGACCAGGGGATGGTCATGGATTACTTCGATCTTAAAAAAATGGTCGATCCACTGATCTCCGAGATTGACCATGCCTTCCTTTGCGACCTTTCTGATACCCTTATCGTCAATTTTCTTGAATCCTCTGGCCTAAAAGCCGTATATGTAGATTTTCCCACCACCGCAGAAAACCTCGCAAAATGGTTCTTTGATCGGCTAAAAACCCTTTTCAACAGCGTGGATGATGGATCATCCGTGGATGAGCGATCATCCATGAAACATTTATCCGAGCTTCGCGTGCGTATTCAGGAGACGGAGCGCACCTACGCAGAAGTTTCAGGCACAATTACGAATGACAAATGACGAATTACAAATGAGGTGGTTTTTTCACACTACTCGTTCTCATTTGCCATTTGTCATTTGTCATTCGTCATTTAGATGAAATCCATCGTTTTACTCTCCGGCGGCATGGACTCTACCCTCTCGGCCACGATCGCGCGGCGCGATTCCAAGGACGTTGCTGCTCTGCACCTCAATTACCGGCATCGAACCGAACGGCGCGAGCTAAAGGCTTTCGAAGATGTTTGCAATGCGCTCGGAATCTCTGAACGGCTCGTCGTCGATATTGAATTCTTGCGGACGATCGGCGGATCGAGCCTTACCGATACATCCATTGACGTGACGAACGCAAATCTCAATGCCACGGGTATTCCAAACTCCTACGTGCCATTTCGCAATGGGAATTTTCTGGCAGTCGCGGCAAGCTGGGCGGAAGTGATCGGCGCCAACGCTATTTATATCGGCGCGGTCGAAGAAGATTCCTCCGGCTATCCGGATTGCCGCCGCATTTTTTTCGATGCATTCGAACGCACGATCGAATTTGGAACGAAACCGGGTTCTAACATTCATATTGTTACGCCCGTCATTCATCTTCATAAGCGAGAGATCGTGACTGAATCAGTTCGGCTCGGCGCTCCCATCGGAGCAACGTGGTCTTGCTATCAAGCTGAAAATCTGGCCTGCGGCGTATGCGATAGCTGCGCGCTGCGTCTTCGCGGGTTTGCAGAAGCAGGAATAGACGATCCAATTCCTTATAAGATGAGGCCGCGCTACGCATGATCCATAGCTGTACATGCGTCCTTTTATTCGTATCCGTTTTATGCGGCGCAGAATTACTTCGCGCGCAAATTGCACCGCCGCCTGTCGATTCCACTGCGCCCAAGCTCAAGCAGATTCGCCCCGGCATTCAATTCCCAGATTCACTGTACGTTGCTCGTGATACGACCAAAGGCGATATCGATACCATCGTGCGTTATACCGCAAGAGATTCCACCGTCTTCGATATTCCGCGCAAGCAAATGACTCTTGTGAATAATGGGATCGTGGAATTCGAAAATCGAGAGTTGGATGCCTATACTATCGTTATGGATTTTCAGCACAGTTTGATGACGTCCTATAGTTACGATGTCGATTCCGTGATGGCAGCCACCCTCTCGCTGCGCCGTCACATTCTGCGCGATACCAACCGCGCGAAAACGCGTGGCGCGCCAAAGCTAACCGAAGGCACGACTGTGTATGATGGCGAAGTCATCGTCTATAATTTCAAGACCAAACACGGAACCGTGCAACTCGGTACAACGGAAATGGATAAAGGTTTTTATTATGGCGAAAAAATTAAACAGGTTGCGCCAAAAACCCTCTTTGTCCAAAACGGACGCTACACGACATGCGACGAGGAAGTCCCACATTATTACTTCGAGTCCCCTAAAATGAAAGTCATTATGAATGACCAAATTTTTGCCGCGCCCGTCATTTTGTATGTTGCTGATGTTCCAATATTCGTTCTGCCGTTCGGGGTATTTCCGAATCATGAGAGCGGACGGCATTCGGGAATTATTATGCCAAGCTATACCACGCAAAGCGATCGTGGCTACGGCCTCACGCACGCGGGATATTATTGGGTCTTCAACGATTATGCGGACGCGCGCGCGCAGACAGATATTTATACCATCGGCGGATATAATGTCGATTTCATGGCAGAATGGATGAAGCGCTATCTGCTGAACAGTGCAGCATCGATCGAATATGGCTTTGGACAAACGCGATATTCCAGCGCCGATCCGTTTGAACCCGATTGGTTAATTAAGGGAGAATTGCCGAATTTGATTCTTGGCTATGAGACGTCGCTCTCGGCAAATCTTAGTTTCCAGAGTGACGGATATTTTCAGAATAACGCCACGAACCTGCAACAATACCTCACACAACAAATTACATCCAGCGCAACATTCAGCACGGGCTGGCAGGATGTTGGCGTGAGCCTCGGCATCGATTATGAACGCAGCCAGAATTTGCTCGATGGTACGTATCAGGAAACCAGCCCGCAGATCAATTTCTCAAAATCTACATGGTTCCCTTTCCAATCTTCGGATGGAACCGCATCAAGCCCGCTCCTGACAGCACTCGGCTTGCCTACTTTAGGCATTGGATACACGTTCAGCGCAAGCCACAATGTGAGTAAATCCACCAACACGCCGAATGAAACGACGGATTCCTCCGTCTATACTAATACTGAATCGTATAGCATTTTGCATAGTCCTTCGATCAGTATTTCTCCAAAGCTTGGATATTTCACCATTACTCCAAGCTTTGGCTATCAGGAAGCATGGCTTGTGCATGAACATCTTCTCAGTAATTTCAGGAAGGAATACATTAGGGATTCCACAGGCAGGATCATCGACTCCACGACGGTGGCAGATACGACGACAACCAACCATTTTAGCCGCCTCGATAACTGGAATGCAGGAGTTAACATCTCGACCACAGTTTATGGCATAGCCAATATCGGTTTTTGGGGCATTGAAGCCATTCGGCACACGATTCAGCCTTCTATTAGCTTTAGTTACCAGCCGGATCTTTCCTCGCAAAATTATATTGCATTTGCCGATCCAACTACCGGGCAAACAAATTACTATAACAAGTTTATGGGTGAACCCAACGGCGACCTGGTGGGCCAGGGTAAATCCGAAACATTGTCGTTGAGCCTTGCTAATAATTTCGAGGCAAAAGTCGATCGGCAGGTCAACAAGGATTCCAGCACGGTCGATCATGTAAAGCTCTTTAATCTCAATGCTTCGAGTGGTTACAATCTTGCAACAAAACTGATCAGTGACCTCTCGTTGAACGCAAGCTCTTCCATCGGCACGCTGTTTGGCCTGAGTGGTAATGCCGCCTTTTCCTTTTATCCTGCAAATTACGAGGGCGGCGATTCCACCAATTACACGCTTGCAACTTTGCACCAAGGGCTTATCCGCGCTCAATCGGTTTCTGCAGGACTGAGTGGAAGTTTGTCCGCATCGAAAACAACGGAAGGTGGAAGTTACGATTCGCTTCGCCATCTCTTCAATATTACTTCGCCACAGGACGAACGCCAGATGTTCTTCGGCGGGAATTATCCCGGCGCGTACATCGATATTCCCTTCCGCCCGATGTGGAATATCAGTTACCAACTGACGTACTCGCAAAGTTTTACGCTCGCAGGTGCGCCGGAACGCGATTTCGGCGCGAACGTGAGTCTCAATTTGCCACTCACGGTTCATTGGCTTTTTACGACGTCAGCAGGGTATGATCTTCTCAACAGGAAGATCATTATTCCACAGATCACTGTTCACCGCGATCTGCATTGCTGGGAAATGAATTTTACCTATCGTCCTCCCGGTTCCCAAATATCCGGATTCAATCTGGAAATTAAGATCGTCGCACCGCAATTGCAGGACGTGAAACTTACGCGAACGGAAAACAGCTATGGGGAATTTTGACCACGATTCACAGGATGGAAAAGATGTTCAGGATTGATTCTTCGATTTTTAAGGATTTCTCTCTTTGATGCAACATTTTACAAGCTTACATTCCTTAATTGAAAGGAGTAGAATCGCGCTTGCGTCCCTTGGGGTAACAAGCGATTCTAAGCTGCTCGTTGCGGTAAGCGGCGGGCCCGATTCGCTGGGGCTGTTCCATGTTCTACAATCGCTGCGTGGTATGGGAGCTTTTGAGAGCATTGCGGTAGCGCATGTGAATCACGGACTGCGGGAATCTGATTCGAACCTGGAAGAAGAAGCAGTTCGAAAGTATTGTGAAGCGTGGGATGTTCCATTCCTGCTCCAGCGAGTGCAGACGGGAATGATCTCAGAAAAAGAGAAAACCGGTATTGAAGAAACCGCCCGCAAGCTGCGCTATCAGTTTTTCGAGACGCTGATCAAACTGCACGGATTCGATTTCGTGATTACGGCACACACTGCCAACGATCAGGCTGAGACGGTTATCCTTAATATGATTCGCGGCGCCGGCGTGCGAGGGCTGGCCGGCATTCCACCGAAACGAAAACTTGGGAACGCATACATCATTCGCCCCTGGCTCGACATTACAAAAGCGGAGATAATGGAATATCTCCATGAGAACGATCTTGTTGCCGCACACGATGCTTCGAATGACGAGCTTACTTATCGACGCAACCAAGTACGCCATAAAGTGATGCCTGTTCTCGCAGAAGTATGGCCCGACCGCTCAACAGTGAAGTCGCTCGCCGCTCTTGCAGAGCGCATGCGTGAACTTTCGCATTTCCTCGATAAACGGGCGCGAGAGGAATTGCTGAAGCTGGAAATGGATGGAGGGCTTTCCCTCGAAGGAATTAAATCGATAAATGAATTTCTAACCCATCTTGTAATAGAGGCATGGATTCATCAGGAATTTGGACATTATGGCCTTACATCGGAAGAATCAGCTCGGATTGAAGCTTGGCTCGCTTCCGTCTCGCCGCGCATGGAGCTTCGCCGAGGACTCAGCCTGCGCAAAGATGGGCCTGTCCTCCGATTGGAGAGCGATGGCCGTCAATGACATATTCGGCTCGACCGGTGTTCTATAAATATATGCGATTTCGTCAATTTTTTGTTCTCTTTCTTTTCTTTGCAATACTTGCAAAGCCTGTTTTTGCCCAATCGAGTAGCGGGCTGGATGTTCGCCGCGATATTACAAAACGCGACGAGCGGTTTAACTTGCAATCTGCGAATGGGAGCGCGGCATTCACGATCAAGAACGTCGATATTACGCATTTCCCGGAAATGGGAATCATCTTTTCTGCCGTCGATAAACACAATCATTTTATTCGCACGCTCCAAAAAGAGGATCTGGTCATACTCGAAAATGGCATTGAGCGCCCCATTATTTCGCTCGATCTGGTGAGCGGTGAAAATCGGGTTCCCATTGATATTGTGTTTGTGATCGATCAAACGTCATCCATGACGGATATGATCGGCACGGTCAAGCAAAATGTCAATCAATTTGCAGATGAATTGGTGCAGCATGGCTTCGATTACCGCTTGGGCCTCGTGCGCTTCAGCGATATTGTGGAATGGAAAAGCCCGAAGCTGACCGATGACGTTAACGAATTCGAAAAATGGGTCGCCGATATTCAAACGGTTGGCGGCGGCGATCCAAAAGAAAATGCGCTTGAAGGTCTTCACGCGATCGAGGATATGCCGTTCCGGCCCATCGCTATTCGGCTTGCGGTGCTTATCACCGATGCACAGTGCCACCAGCAAGGCGAGAATGGCGATGGAACCACCGATTTTACCATGAAAACCATGGGCGATTGGCTTTATCAGCGCGAAGTGCGCTTGCTTACCGTCACACCGCCGGAATATCTTGAATATCACGATATGGCCGCGGCCACCGATGGCGCAAGCTTCAATCTTGGCCAAAGTTTCGCAAATTCCGTCGAGGATCTTGCAAGTAATGTTACAAGTTTATACTCGCTCAAATACCTTTCGCAATCCACGCTTGCGCCGGATTCGGTTCATTTCGATCTGCTGCGCGCGGAAGATCGTTCCGTTCTCGCAAGCCGAAAGCTGCTTGCCATGGAGCCTGGGCGCCGTTTCGTGTTCGAAGATCTTCAATTCGCGCCGAACCAGACGCAGCTTTTGAACGATTTCATTCCCGAACTCGAACGTGTCGTCCGCTTGATGCATGTGCGGCCTTCGATGAAAATTCGAATCGAAGGCCATGCCGATTCTACCGGCTCCCCCGACCTTAATATGAAAATTTCCGAACAACGAGCGGTTGCCGTCAAACGCTATCTCATGCAGGAGGGAATTGCCCCAGACCGGCTGGAAACGAAAGGCTATGGTTCCGATCGGCCCATCGCGTCGAATGCGACGGAAGCGGGGCGGCGCCTTAACCGGCGTATCGAGTTTGTCATCCTCGCAAAGTAAGTTCCTTCCGGAGCCACATGAACGCTCGACCAAATAAAATCATTACTCCGGAGCTTGTGCTGAATGCCTACCGTGAGGGATTTTTCCCGATGGCCAACGATCGCGGTGAGATCGAATTCTGTGCATACGATCCGCGTGGTATTATTCCACTCGATGAACGCTTTCGCGTTCGCCGCTCGCTACGACAGATCATAGATAAAAAGAATTACCGCGTTACCTTCGATACCGCTCCGCTTGAAGCGCTTCGCGCCTGCGCCCGTTTTAGCGAGGAACTCCCAACGAAAGAACGATGGCTTTCCGAAGAACTGATCGATATTTACCTAAAGCTCTTTGAGATGGGAATTATGCATACGGTTGAAATTTGGAATGATGAAATGCTTACCGGAGGATTATACGGACTCACCTTCGGCGCAGCATTTTGTGGCGAATCCATGTTTTCCAGAGTGCCATTTGCATCACAGATCGCACTCGTCCATCTGGTAGAACGGCTGCGCATGAAAGGCTTCCAACTGCTCGATGCCCAAATGCCCAGCGAGCACCTCCAGCAATTCGGACTTTACGAGTGCTCCCAAGAGGAATATCTCACATTATTTCATGCAGCAATGGAAATAGACGTGAGGTGGTGAGGATTCCGCTAACCTTTTGCCATCAATTTCGCTCCCAACCCCTTTCCTCAAGATATAGGTGCTATTCTTTTTCTTGCTGAGTTCCGGTCCATCTTCCAATTTGAACTGTTTTTGCCATTTCTCGAAACAGTTACCCACATTTCGTTTTTGCAAAGAACCGTTCATGGCGAGAACCAACAATACTTCCACTAAATGTCAATGACCTCCCGAGACTTCCCTCATTCTTAATTCTCAATTCGTAGTTGATATGGGTGTCCATCATAACACACGCTGATATACGCACTAAAAATGGTGAAGTCACGAAGAGCGAAATTATTACCAGAGGAGCACCTGGACCGTTCTATCGCGCATAAAAATACCTTGACATTTCTATATTGCTACTACATATTGTATTCTCCTCCGAACAATTCGATGCAAATAAATTCCCGCTTCAATCGCCGTCGCGATCGTTGCGCCAAAAGAATTGTCAGAGCCAGAATGACGGAATTCATAGAATTATTTTCTCCGGGCGATCCAACTTCCCGCCTTATCGGCAACATGATCGAAAACACGGCGGTAGTAACTATCGCGCTGGAAACAGACATCCCACTGAAGGAACCTTACGAGACTGCTACGAAGATCCTTATTAGATCGTTGCACTGCCTCCCGATACGTAGATGCCATAGCAAGGGTCGTTAAATACAGTTTACCGGGCGAGATGAGGAATGGAATTATTTCGTTCGTTGCACGAAGAAAATCGTAGGTGGCAAGCGTTACCTCCGGCCATTCCGGATTAAAGAAATCATCGACTGCGATGACCCCTTTATCGGATATTGTTTGCCTGGCAAGTATCAGATCGTTTTCGACGCATCGGTAATCATGACCGCCATCGACGCTAAAAAGCCGGATGGGTCCGCCGGTGTGTTTCATAATATCATTCGCGTCAATATCTAAGGAGGATGCTTTTACGATCTCATCGTCGCGGAACGAAAGACCGAATCTTCGAGCATTGACGGCGAGCGCGCGGTCGCGACCACTGTGCCAGTTGGAAGATGCGTTTATCCCGTCATCCAGGAAGAGATCGATCCCCACGGCGCGTTCACCATCGTTCCGAGCGAATGCCAGCAGAAGAAAAAGCCGGCCGTGATGCACGCCAATTTCGCAAAGATTTCCAGCAATGTGTTGCTCCTGCTGAAATCCGAGAATCGATGCAATGATCTTTGCGTCAACAGACTTCAAATAGCCTGCGACAGCATGCATTCCAGACCGGATGTAGGAATTGAGGGCGCGGGTTGGTTCTTGCATAAAATATCTAATAGATTATCGGTGCTGTTGAACGATTGCCTTGCTCGCCTCGTGCCAGGAGTGGTTGTCTTATAGGGGAGCCAGAAACCCCAGTTCTTGCCCGATTGAACTTTCACGGCAAAAATAACATTATATGTCTTCTAAGCTCAAATACACAGGCGCCCGCTTATTATCCATTCATGAATCTATCCTTTCTTACCCATACGTGGTATGGGCCTGTACTTTTCGTTGTCCTGACCGGCCATCTCACCATTATGTGTACCTCGGTGTATATGCACCGGGCGATGGCGCATACCAGCATTACGCTGCATCCGGCGGTCAGTATGGCGATGCGTTGGTGGCTGTGGATCGTCACTGGCATGAGCACACGCGAATGGGTTGCCGTGCACCGGAAGCACCACGCGTTCGTGGAAACGGAGGACGATCCGCATTCACCCGTCATTCACGGCTGGTTGCAAATTCTCTTTTTCGGAGTCAATTATTACCGCAAGGCGTATAACGATCCCGCCGTCATCGAGAAATACTCGAAGGGCTGCCCGGACGATTGGGTCGAACGCAAGGTTTTTATTCCCCACAAAGTGATAGGTTTGATGTTCCTGCTCGTGATCGATGTTTTGATTTTCGGCTTTATTGTTGGCCCGCTCGTGTGGGGTGGACAAGTTTTGTGGGTTCCATTCTGGGCGGCCGGAATCGTCAATGGCATCGGACACACGTTCGGCTACCGGAATTACACAGTGAAGGATGCCAGCCGAAATATCATCCCGGTTGGGATGTTGCTTTCCGGCGAAGAGCTTCACAACAATCACCACAAATTCCCATCGAGCGCGAGATTTTCACAGCGCTGGTTCGAGATCGATATGGGGTGGTGGTATATTCAGACGTTAAAGCTTTTTAGATTGGCGAAAGTGGAAGTAGTGCAACATGCAGTTCCCAACTTCAAGCAAGCGGCACTCGCGGCGAAGGAAAACGCGATCGAGAAAGTACATGAAGCCACCGTTGCTGCCAAGGAGGCTGCAGCGCACGCTAAGACTGCAGTAAAAGTTATCGCTAAAGGGCCGCTTGGGTCGGAGTATTAAGGAGGTTTTTTGTGAGTTCAGCTTGAGCCACTATGCTGGCTCCATTTCGCGGGTGTGAAGAATCTCATGCCCACTGAACGGTCGAACTTCTTCTCGTTCAAGAGTTACAACGTCGATGGTCTTCCCTTCGGCAGTCATGAATTCTACTTCGAAGGCTTTTCCGTCAGCGTAGATTCCTACGACGGTTCCTATGTCTCCAGTTGCCAGGCTTAAATCAGGAATATCCCGCTGGAGTACAACGAGGTCGAGTTCTTCAATATGTCCGTTGGTGTTTATCATGCTGGGTAAGCAGAAACAAGACGTGGTATGGTTCCGCCTTTATCGATCATCCAGATTGTTCTCAGAAAAAGTGGTTTTCCGTTTGGAGTTGAAAGCATACCTTCTATTACGTATTTCATCCCGTGAATGGTTTCAGAATACCGAGTCACGGGGTTTGTCAAGGCTAATTGTAGGAAAGCTTGCCGAATTTCATTTATACGATCGATGCTAAATCCGCGCGAAAAGAATAATGGGGCCTTTCCTTTCCCTTCGGCGTGAGTACTGGACAGCAGGTAACCCGTTATTTTCGAGTCGGCAACTACCGCTCGTTCCGCATTTGGAAGTTTCATTTACACATCCAGATTCCTCACATACGTCGCGTTTTTTTCGATGAACTCGCGGCGCGGCTCGACGGCGTCGCCCATGAGGGTTTCGAACATGTTGGCGGCGGCGTAGGCGTCCTCGATGCGGACTTGGAGCAGTGTGCGCGTTTCTGGATTCATGGTCGTTGACCAAAGCTGCTCCGGATTCATTTCGCCCAAGCCTTTGAAACGGCTGATCAGCGCGCCTTTAACAGGCTGGCCCTCTGCATCGACGGGCACATCGGCCAGATCGCCTTCGGCGATCTCGAGCACTTCTTCCTCTTCGGCAGCCTTGCCTTTTTTGTCGGAACTTCCAAATGCTTTCGATTTGAATCGCTTCAGAATTTCGTCGCGTTCATCGTCGTTGTAGGCGTAAAATTCCTGCTTGCCTTTTTTGACTTTATACAACGGCGGCTGGGCAATATAAATATGTCCCGCCTCGATCAAGTCCTTCATGTGATTGTAGAACAACGTCAGGATGAGCGTGCGAATGTGCGCGCCATCGACATCCGCATCGGCCATGAGGATAACCTTGCCATACCGGAGCTTTGTCAAGTCCTGTTGTTCGCCAATTCCAACGCCAAGTGCGGTGAAGATATTTCGTATCTCCTCGTTTTCGAGCATCTTGTGCAAGCGCGCTTTCTGCACGTTCAGGATCTTTCCTTTTAAGGGAAGGATGGCCTGGAACCTTCTATCGCGGCCTTGCTTGGCAGAACCACCGGCGCTATCGCCCTCGACGAGATATATTTCGCAATGCTCCGGATCGTTGATGGAGCAATCGGCAAGTTTTCCGGGCAGCGCGGAGTTTTCGAGCGCATTCTTGCGGCGCACCATATCGCGGGCTTTGCGGGCTGCTTCGCGAGCTTCGGCAGCGCGCAGAACTTTTTCGATGATGCGCTTGCCGATCGGAGGATTTTCTTCCAGGAACTGCGCAAGCTGCTCGTTCATGATGCTCTCGACAATACCCTTTACTTCGGAATTGCCGAGCTTCGTTTTCGTCTGTCCTTCGAACTGGGGCTCTGGAACTTTGACGGAAATGATAACCGTCAATCCTTCACGGAAATCATCGCCGGTGAGCGTGATCTTGTCAGATTTGACGAGATTGTTCTTCTGCGCGTAATTATTCATTGTGCGCGTGAGCGCAGCTTTGAATCCCGCAACATGCGAGCCGCCTTCGTGTGTGTTGATGTTGTTGACGTAGGAGAAAAGGTTCTCATTGAAGCCATCGTTATATTCGAAGGCAATCTCGACGGGCGTAGCATCCTTTTCGCCTTCGATATAAACGGGTTTGTGAAGCGAAATGCGCGTGCGATCGACGTGCTTCACAAAATCGCGGATGCCGCCTTTGGCATGGAATGTCTCTTCTTCTTTCGTGCGCTCATCTTTGAGCGTAATGGTCACTTGCGGGTTCAGGAATGATAATTCCAACATGCGCTCGCGCAGAACATCCATGCGCATGACGATCGATTGCTTGAAAATATCCGCGTCCGGTTTCCAGCGAACGATCGTGCCGGTATCTTTCGCTTTGCCGATCACTTTTACATCGTCTAACGGCTCACCCAGCTTGTATTTCTGAAAAAAGATCTTGCCATCCTGATGAACCTCGGCTTCGAGCCATTCCGACAGCGCATTGACGACCGAAGCGCCAACACCATGCAGACCGCCGGAAACTTTATACGCACTTTTATCGAATTTGCCGCCTGCGTGCAGCACCGTCATGACGACCTGCAGCGCGCTTACGCCTTCGCCCTTATGAATGCCAGTTGGAATGCCACGGCCATTATCGGCGACCTCGATCGAGCCATCGGCTTTCAGGACGATATTAATTTCGCTCGCGTGTCCGGCGAGTACTTCGTCGATCGAATTATCGACGATCTCATAGACGAGATGGTGCAAGCCGCGCGCCGAAACATCGCCAATATACATTGCCGGACGGCGGCGCACAGCCTCGAGACCTTTCAGTACTTGAATATCCTCTGCGCCGTATTCGGATGATCGCTCATCCACCTGATGTTCTGCCATTTAAATATGTTGTATGCCGGACGACAATCCGGCCAAAAAATCGATTGAAAATTCCCCGAAATTCACCTCGGAATAGGGGCCGTTCCGAGATGCTTGATTTGATCGCCAAAATCGCTCTAAATCCTTGTAAAATCAGCAGTTTTTGGCTGTTTTTAGAACACAAAAATTGGGGTGAAGAGTCCCTATTTTTACTCATTCGGAAAATCTTTTCAGATAGGTGTAACTTTTTGACTTTTCCGAGGTTGTTTAGACTGTTCATTCTTCAGAAAGGACTGTCTATGAAGTTATTATTACGTTTTTATTCGATTTTAGCTATTTTCGTTTTTCTTTCATGCAAGGAGCAGCCGACCACGTCGGAGACGGGGATGGCTGATATTATGGGCCGAGCAGTGCTACGAGATGATTTTGGCGACTTGATACCCCCTTTCGATAACATTCTCGTATCGCTTGATGGAACCTCGATTTCCACAATGACTGACGATAGTGGGAATTTTGAACTTAAGAATGTGCCGGGCGGAACATACGATTTCAGATTTTCAAAGACAGGATATGGTACTATTCGCTGGTTCGGTAAGAGCATACAAGGCGGGGGTAATTCACCAATTTATATAAATAACACGGTTAATCAATCTTACCAAGAACTCACTCAAATTTCACCTACTGTGCTCACGCTTCAATCGGCTATTATATCAAACGGGATACTTACCGTAACTGGAATCTATAAAACACCACTTCCATATTATTCAAACGGGATCGCGATTTATATATCGCACAGTGCTAACGTCTCTTCAGTGCCAGGGAGTTATGATTATTTTGACTATGCATCTGCGGAGAATGAGATTGCAACCGCTTTCGACACGACGAATAACACTTTCATCTGTTTGGCATCGCTCTCCGATATTAATCAGGCTGGTTTCGCAAGTGGTGACTCTGCATATGTTGTAACGTATGGGGCTCCGCTTTTTGATGGAGCGATATATGTTAACAATCAAGAGTTTATTTGTGAGTATTACGATCCAATTATTCAACAGCCTGTGATGAATTCTGTTAATCAAACCCCTTCACCCGTCATCGGAATTAAAATTCCATAAGAAGGAATTTATTTCGGCATCGCATGAAGCAGCGATCGTAAAGCGCGCTTGACATCATCCGGAGTTCGGAAGACTTTCGAAAGCTGTTTATCGAACATTACGAACGTGTTTTCCTCCGCTTGTTTTGCGAAGCGGTCCGGACGTGATTTAGTATAATCCACGTCGTAATGCGGCAAAAGATCGTCATCGATCTACGTTCGTCTTTTCGCAATCTTCATACCAATTAGAAACATTCAATCTATACTGGAGCGTTCGAGTTCGGAATGAGTCATACTCAAGTAGAAGTTCGCGACCAAATCCTCCACCACGGTTGGAACAGCACCTGCTATCAACTGCTCAATCCCGGATTTCAGTATTGGATCAGCAAGAAGGGCGATGCCGTTGCCGGCTACGTGGAATATGCGGGAACGCGAATCGCAGCCGGTTCGCCGGTGTGCGCGTTCGAGCGTTTGCCCGATGTTGTGGATGAGTTCGAAGCGGATTCTGCCGCGCTCGGACTTCATGTCTGCTATTTTGCCAGCGAAGCGCGCCTTGAAAGCGTGATCGCTAAACGCGCGGGATATGCCATTACGCAGCTTGGCGCGCAGCCGGTTTGGAACCCAAGATCGCTTGTCGAAAAGATGGCGGCCAAATCTTCTCTGCGCGGTCAGCTTCACCGCGCGTTCCATAAGGGATTGATCGTCGAAGAATGGAGCGCCGGAAAAGCGACCGGTAATCCAGCCTTGAAAAAAATTCTCAATGATTGGCTTTCCACGCGCGGACTGCCGAGCCTTCATTTCCTTGTCGAGCCAGAAACGCTTTCGAGTTTGGAGGACAGGAGAATGTTCGTTGCGATACGCGATGAAAGAGCAGTTGGTTTTCTCAATACTTCGCCGATACCGGGACGCAATGGGTGGCTTGTCGAGCAGTTCGTGCGTGGACATGACGCGCCGAATGGGACGGTGGAACTAATGCTGCATCGAGCCGCAGAAATATTTGCCGAGGAGGGTTACGAATATCTCACACTCGGGCTTTCACCACTTACACAACAGGCACAAACTGAACTTCCTAAGACATCGCCGATAATTAAGTTCTTACTTCGATGGGCGCGAGCGCACGGCAAACGGTTTTACGATTTCGAGGGACTGGAATTCTTCAAAACGAAATTCGAACCCGAAATATTGGGAACCGATCTACGCCATTTCGAACGAACCGAAGTTTTCCTTGCGCGCGCTCTATGCTATTGCAGGTGCGTTTACGAAAGGCCATCCATTTCGCACCGTGCTCCTGGGATTTGGAAAAGCAATTCGGCATGAGACGCGCTGGGCTTTGCACAGGTTGTGATCGAATTATATTCAAGAAGTTTTTCACCCCTTGCGGCTGTTCTTCAGGTTTACCTATCACGCCGCAATGGACCTTGCCTCACTTTCGTACTTTACACCGCTCGTCAAAGATTACTTGACGCGCTTTGCAGACGCGCCTGTTCGGGAATTCTTTTCCATACCTCCGGATGCACCGCAGGAGCAAATGCAGCATATTATCGATGCACGGCTTGTGCGTGAACGCGCGCTTCATCCAACGCATCGTGCTGCGGTCATAAAATCCATCCGGGCGTATCATGAATCGCTTGGGGCTGTTAACGAAGCAGTGGCTCAAAATATTAAGCTGCTTGAATCACCCGATACGCTTGCTATTGTGACGGGCCAGCAAGCGGGTATGTTCTGCGGACCACTTTATACATTTTTCAAAGCGTTCACCGCCATTGAATTGGCAAAATCGTTTCGGGAGCGATTTCCGGGACATTCCTTTGTGCCAATTTTTTGGTTGGAGACAGAAGACCACGATCTCGAAGAAATTTTACCGGTTCATGTACTGAATGCCGAGGGAAAGCTCGATACTGTTCGCTACACGCCGACAGCGCTCGCGGCAAATCCTGACGAAACCTGGCGTAAACAAGCAGGGCCGACCATGCTCGAAGAAGGGCCGCTCTCTGAATTTTTCGAGAAACTTCGCAGCACTTTACAGCCGACCGATTTCTCCGCCGAGGTTTTTGAAATAATGCAACGTTGCTATGTGCCCGGCGCATCGTTCGCGCAAGCATTTGCTTCGCTCCTCCAGCATTATTTTGGTAAGGATGGTTTGCTCATCATCGATGCAAATTCGAGGGAATTAAAATCACTCGCGTCAGATATTTTCCGGCGGGAGATCGAAACATCTCCGCAGCTTTCAGAAAAGATCGTGCTTCGATCGGTCACGGTGGAAGAGACGTACCATGCGCAAATAAAGCCGCGCGCGCTTAATCTTTTTTATGTCGATGACGATGGCGAGCGGCTTGCGATCGTCGAGCGAGAAAAAACGTCCGGGAACGACCGAACATTCTTTCTTTCAGGGAACTCGCAAAACATTCACGCTTTCTGAATTGCTTGATACGCTCGATGAGCATCCTGAACGTTTCAGCCCCAATGTTGTGACGCGGCCTTTGTATCAGGATAGCCTGCTGCCGACGGCCGCGTATATTGCCGGGCCTGGCGAGATCGCTTACTTCGCGCAACTTGAACCGGCTTATGAATGGGCCGGACTTCCGATGCCGCTTATTCATCCGCGCGTAACGGCTACGATCGTTGAAGAACGGTTGGAACGCGTGCTGGAGAAATATCATATCACGCCGGAAGATATTCTCTCCGATGCGCATGGAAAAAATACCGCGCTCTTCGATGCCATGATCGAGTCGGAACTTGTGCCGCGTTTTGAAAGCGCACTATCCGAAATAGATAGCACGCTCGAAGGACTACGGGAGAAAGTTATCCAAGCCGATGCGACGTTAGATGGCGCGCTGAGCTCACTCAAGGGAAAAGTTCTCACCGCCGTGCGCGATTTCGAAGGCAAAACTCTTGCTGCCGAACGCAAACGCCACGCCACGACCAAAGCGCAACTCGATAAGCTCCTCGCAGCTTTATTGCCCTCCGGAGAGCTGCAAGAACGCGAACTGAACATGGTCTATTTTCTCAATAAATATGGCCCGCAGTATTTCGAGTTAGTAAAACAGATGCTTAATCCAATTGCCCTGGATTTCCACGAGCACCATGTTCTGCATCTAAAAGACTTAGGACAAGGGCAAATATAGCGAACATATCCAGAGAACTTCCCACGCAGCTCTGCCGTTAAATGCTCCCCGCAATAGGAATAGTTGAATTTTGGCAGTATTGGGCATTTTTCATAATTCATACTTCCTAATTGCGAAAGAAGCACCCGTAGCTCAATTGGATAGAGCATCTGACTACGGATCAGAAGGTTCGGGGTTCGAATCCCTGCGGGTGCACAAAATATCCTGTAAATCGTTATTTATCAAAGATTTACGAGAATAATTAATTTTTCGTTAGTAACACCATAGTAACACATTTCCGGGATTTTCGCGCCGGGTGTATCACATAAAGCGAACTATGGAAAGTGTGTTCAGCCCGTTTTTTGCGCCCGTAGCTCAACTGGATAGAGCATCAGCCTTCGAAGCTGAGGGTTCGCGGTTCGAATCCGTGCGGGCGCACTTTTGATCGTCGCACTATGCTAATTATCGTCGCGGCATTCATACGAACGGCGTGTGTACGCCCGAAACCGGGTCTCACGGTTAAAGTGTCCATAAATCGCCCGGTGAACCGTGAGAGTATGAGTAGTGTTTGGCCCGTGCATGACCTATAATTTCGATAATTCGAAGGCGATTAACCTCTTGCTGTATGTCCTCGAAAAAGCGGGTGGTAAGAGCGACTTCCTGACGATCTTCAAAACGCTTTACTTTGCGGACAAGGAGCACCTTTCGCGCTATGGTATTGCGATTAGTGGAGACAGGTATATTGCAATGGAAAATGGCCCGGTTCCTTCCGGTGTGTACGATATTTTGAAGGTCGTTCGCGGCGATAGTCCCTTCCGCCAGCTTCTCGAAACGTACTTACCTTACTTCTCCGTGGAGAACCAGTATAACGTTGTAGCACACCGGGAACCGGACTTAGACGAATTCTCCGAAAGCGAAATTGAATGCTTAGATAAGTCCATCAAAGAGAATGTTGGACTTGACTTCGGTACGCTCTCGAAAAAATCCCACGGCCCTGCTTGGAAAGCGGCGAATGCAAATTCAGAAATTTCTATTACTGAGATTGCCAAAGAAGGCGGCGCTTCGAGCGAAATGATTAAGTACATTCTCAGCAACTGCGAAAACCTCAGTATCGCGTAGCGTGAGTCTCGCAGAACAATTCCCGGAACACGCGCGCAAAGCCTTCGCGCAAGAACATCTTCGAGCGGGAGCGGTTGTCCGTCGGATGGTTCCTGACACGCGCCCGCCGAAAATCAAACGTTGTATTATTGTTGGAATTAGCGACGATCTTGTTTCCGTAGGAGTTGTCTATATCAATTCCGATATTAATTTCAACGTTCTTCCGACGAAGGAATTACAAGAGCTTCAATTTCCGGTAAGTACAGCAGGAAGGGACTACGTTGAGCATGATTCCTTTGTAGATTGCTCCCAACTCCGCGAACACGGGTACGCGGCGCTATTACGCGAAACTCAGAACGAGCCAGGAATTATCTTAGGTCAAGTATCGCCCGCCGATCTCACCACAATTTATTCTCTTGTTAAAGGAGCAAAGACAATCTCGCCGAAATTAAAAAAGAAATACCACCTTTTTTTGTAGGGCGTAGCAGGGGTTTTCAGCATTAGAAATGATTGACTTGAAACGGCTCACTTTGATTTACGACTTAGATGCCTAACTTGCCCCCTATTCACATCAATAATCGCACGGCGAAAAAGCAATGTCAGTGTACGATGGTATTGCCGCTCGTCACTCAGTTCCTTTGGGGTTAACTGTATTCCGATATTAAATCGCCCTCCTGTTACAAGTTTCTTGTAGTGTAGAAAGGTTTGTTTGAGTTCACTCATCGAAACCCTCTTTAGCTTTTGGGAACACTCTGATATGGTAAATTCAAATGCCGTGAGTTTCATCGAAGCCCGACTAAACTTCGCAACGATTAAATCATATTGATCTTGAACTATTGGACTGCTTGCAGCACGGGAATAACACTCGCCAATCTCACTCATAGAGTCAAGGATAATCCTCAAATCTTCAACCAGAATATCTTTTTCATGTTGTCGTACATTCAGCCTCTTTCCGAGCCAGAAAATTCCATAAGCAAGAACAATGCTGGAAAAAAGCGCACCAACAGCGAGCGGGTCAATGTCCTTTTTGACACTCCATCCATTATCGTATGGGATGCTAATAATTGTGTCACGCATTTATCCAATTATCTCACGTATTTCGTCCTCAATAAGAGGCTCATCCTTGCACTGATAAGTTAGATGCGATCTAACTTTTTCAGGATTAAATTCGCGGGCAAGTTCTCCGAATGAAGCGTCGAGAAAAGAGGTAGCGTATCCTGCCGCTCCGTCGAGGTCAACGAAGAGTAAACCACTGAGTTCAAGCGCCCGTTTGAATTTGGGCTTCAGCAACTTATCGAAAAAGTCCTCTCCTGAGTCTGGCCCGTCACTACGAGACCGCGACCCCGGAGTCCTCGAAAAGTCCGTACTGATTACTATTTTCTCCACTATCTCCATTTATTAAAGGCTGAGGATGCAATTCCCAATATATGAATGTGCCTCTGAAAGGCGGACTCATCTTAACGATCTGAGGCGTTCCGTCGAAGTTCGCAAAAACATCATTTGAGATGATAACAAGGCGGGATATTCTTCGGTTGCTGTACCACTTGAATATACCGTGCAGTCCACGCCCTCTCTCTTTCTTCCCGGTTCTCGAACGTATTTTTCCCTTCGTTATCGCTGTCATCAGTTCAGCGTTTGTTTTCGTATTTAGACCTAACTTTTGAAGCACATTTAACTTCCCCTTCCGCAAACTTTGAAAAATTCCCACTCCGGTATCAACGAATGAGAACGAAGTTATTCGTGACTTGGAATCGTAATAGACCGTAAGCCACCAACGCTTTACTTCAATGCGTTCAAGGTCGGCATGGTTGTTTGTATTCGTCATAAGTTCCACAAAAGTCGAATATACGGCGGGAGCGTTTCGAGCCACGCCGTAGGTGTGAGAAGTTGCGAATGCTACAATCTGGTCAGCAAGTAAATTGTCTGCTTTCATTCCCTTTTCGGGTCGAAGTATCATTTGATCTTTTGATTTAGGCTTGTCACGCGATTTTACATGCTCAAAAAATCCCGATTGCTCCAACATCTTTCTTTGCTCAGGGTCAAGCGGCCTATTGCCGCCTATGTTGCAACCATTCGTAAATGCCGGGTCGCTAATATGGCTGAGTAGCAATGCAATAGCATCATTGCCAAGCTTTCCAACATTAGCCATATCAATTCGAACCGAATATCCACCATGAAGAAGGACACGCATCCGATTGAAGAACTGTAATACTTCAATCGGATTTTCAATAAAACTCATGTTCCTGGGAACTTCTATCTTTCGATAGGTTCCCTCCTTTCCTGAAAAGCGGATGTGCGAATTCGAGGGGGAGTATCCTAAGCGATTCCGCTTTTTTACATAACTCTTCCAGCGAATTCTCGCACGTTCTAAGTGAACTTTCCTCCTTCGTTCAAACGCTCTTCTTTTCTGAGCAGGCTTAGTCTGGCGTTTCATATTTCACTCCCCTCACAACTCCCCTTGAACGCCCGGTGAAGTATGGATTGAAAAAGTTCTTCCAACAGTGTCTTTTTAGCCGCCATGCTCCCTCAGCTTCGCTTCTAAATCACTTGGATGGTACGAAACATCCCATGTCCATCGTCCGAAACCTCCGTGGTTATTTATGGCCTCGATCCACTCTTTGAGCGCGGCGTGTTTTGTGTCACTCTCAGGAGACTTCTGGCCCTTCACTTCGAGCACTAAGTTCGTTCCGTTCTTTAGCTTAACAATGAAGTCCGGGAGGTATCGCCGCACGGCTCTATGATAATTGTGAATATCGTTTTGTCCACGTTCATGCTCCGGCCCGGAAAGGCTAAATGCTCCCATTCCCATTGACCCCGTTCGCCATTAGCTTCGCCTGTTCGAGCACAGTTTGAACAGCCTTCTCCTGCTTATCTGGCGGATAGCCATACTTTTTAAGAGTGCGCCTAACAAGCACCATTAGCTTCGCCCTGGCGCTTTCTCTGATCGTCCAGTCGATTGTGGTGTTGGCCCTGACCTTTTCCGCCACTTCGCGGGCAATTTGTCGCAGAACATCATCGCCAAGAACTTTTACTGCACTGTCGTTGACCTCCAATGCTTCATAGAAAGCATACTCGCTCGTATTTAGTCCAAGTGCTTTTCCGCGCTCATCTGAGGAGCGAACATCCTTAGCAATCCCTATTAGTTCCTCGAATGACTTCAGCCGTTGTGAGAAGGTTATTTTGGTATCGTTTCAGCACACCTTCAATCATTTCGAGGAGCTTCCGGCTCCGAACGAGGTTTGTCTTGCTTTGGGTGCGAAGCTCATCGTTCAAAATTCGTTTAAGGAGTTCAAGCGCAAGATTCTTGTGCTTCATACCCTTAATCTCTTGCAAGAACTCATCACCGAGGATCGAAATTTCCGGCTTACGAATTCCCGCCGCGTCGAAGATGTCAATAACCTCTTCGGAACTCAAAGCCTGATCGACAATCTGTTTGATGGTGGTTTCGTAGTCACGCCCGGACTCCTTCGAAGTTGTCGCGGCAAACTTTACGATTCGAGCTTTCACTGCCTCAAAGAATGCAACTTCCTCTTGCACCGCAACCGCCCTTTCGTTCGGCATAGAGATGGAGAATGCCTGAGCAAGCATAGTCACCTGTTGCACGAAGCGGTTCTTTCCATCCTTAATGCCGAGAAGATGTTCTTCCGCTTCGAGAATGATCGTTAGCTTCTCCCGCGACGAAGCCGCGAAGAATCGCATGTAATTGAAGTTCGTCGCTCCATCTAAGTATGCCTTCGAGTCTTCGGCAAGGATGTCCCGCGTTGCATTGCTTTCTTCAGCAAAGAAGCCTCGAACAAGTTCGAGCTTTTCCATCATTGCTTCGATGGCATGGCTCAGGTCTTCGACAGGTTCGCCTTTACCTCCTGCTTCGGTATAGAACGAAAGCGCCTGTTTTAAGTCACTTGCAATTCCAAGATAATCGACAACCAAGCCCGCCGTTTTGTCTCGGAAAATTCGGTTCACTCGTGCTATCGCTTGCATGAGTGAGTGACCGTGCATCGGCTTGTCAAGATAGAGCGTGTGCAAGCACGGAGCATCGAAGCCCGTTAGCCACATATCCCGGACGATGACAAGTTTCAGCGAATCCTCCGGGTCTTTCATTCGATCACCAAGCGTTCGGCGCTGATCTTTTGTCGTGTGGAGTCTTGACATTTCAGGCCCATCCGAACTCAGTCCGGTCATCACAACTTTCAAGACGCCTTTGTGCAGATCGTCACTTACCCACTCCGGGCGAAGCTTTACAAGCTCGTAATACAAATTCGAAGCTACTCTCCGGCTCATGCAAACAATCATTCCCTTTCCTTGAAGGACAGAAGTTCTCGCTTCGAAATGGGTCACAATATCTTTGGCGAGATTTTTCAATCGCTGAGGATGTCCAACGATAGCTTCGAGCTTCGTCCACTTTGCATGTGCTTTTTCGCGCTCCGTCAGTTCTTCGCTGTTCTCAATCTCTTCGTCGTGCTCCTCGATAAGCTTTCGGCCTTCCTCAGTCAAATTAACTTTAGCAAGGCGGCTCTCGTAATTGATCGTCACGGTTGCATGGTCGTCAACGGCTCGTTTGATGTCGTAGGTATCGACATAATCTCCGAACACTTGCTTAGTGTTCGCATCGTCCTTTTCAATTGGAGTTCCGGTGAAGCCGATATACGTTGCGTTCGGGAGCGCGTCGCGCATATATTTGGCGAGTCCGTACACTAACCTTGTCTCAATCGGTTTCTTTGTTATAGGATCGACTTTGGTTACATATTTCGCTTTGAAGCCATATTGCGTCCGGTGGGCTTCGTCCGCAATGACTACGATATTTCGGCGGTCAGAAAGGAGAGGATGCTCCGGGCTTCCATCTTCAGGAAGGAACTTATGTATCGTCGTAAATACGATTCCGCCGCTTGCAACGCGGAGCAAGGTTTTCAAATCCTTCCGGTATTCCGCTTGCTGTGGCTCCTGACGCAGCAATGTCCTACATGCTGCAAACGTGTCAAATAACTGATCGTCAAGGTCGTTGCGATCCGTTAGAACGACGATAGTTGGGTTGTCAAGCTGCTGGACAAGCTTTCCGGCATAGAATACCATCGAAAGGGACTTGCCGCTCCCTTGCGTATGCCAAACTACTCCGCCTCGTTTGTCACCGCTCGCATCCGTTGCGGAGAGAGTGCGTTCGATTGCCTTGTTCACCGCGTAGTATTGGTGATAGGCCGCAATCTTTTTCTCGGTAACGACTTGCGTTAATCCATCGGCATTTTCCTTCTTCGTTTTTTCAAAGACAATAAAATTCCGAACTAAATCGAGGAGCGTTGCGGGAGCAAGCATTCCGACGATCAGCGTTTCGATTTGCGGCACAAGCTTGGAAGCATGTTTATTGCCGTCCGAAGATTTCCATGCCATGAATCTCTCCCGCGAAGACGTGATAGTTCCGGCACGAGCATCGAGGCCGTCCGAGGCTACGCAGATAGCATTGTACGTGAAGAGGGAAGGAGTGGCTTCCTGATATGTTTTGATTTGGCGGAACGCGCTCTCAACAGTTGTGTCTTCGTCCGTTGGATTCTTTAGTTCGATCACAACGAGAGGCAAGCCGTTGACGAAGAGAATAATGTCCGGGCGTTTTTGTTGGTTGTGCTCGACGATGGTGAATTGGTTAACAGCAAGAAATTCATTGTTGCCGGGAGTGTTGAAATCCACAAGCCAAACGAGATAACTTCGCTCTTCTCCGTCTTTGTGGTATTGAACCGGAATGCTTTCAACGAGAGTCTTGTGAAATTGCTCGTTATTGTGAAGAAGATCGGGAGAGGCAATACGCAAAACTTCCCGCAGAGCCTTGTCACGGGCTTCTTCCGGCACGTCAGGATTGATGCGGGCGATGGAACGCCGAAGCCGTTCCTCCAGGATCACATCCGAATAAGAGCCGCGTTCCGCACGCTCTCCGCCCGGAGAAATCTCAGGCCCGGGTGCATACTCGTAACCGAGAGTTTTGAGGATTTCGATGGCGGTTTGCTCGATATTTGATTCGCTAAGTGGCCCCATCTTGAACGGTGTTGCGGTATTATTTACAGAATAAGACGGAGTGTGAAAGCTTATTCACAAGATCCTTTTTTAGGCATTGGGAATGCGGAGATAAATAGCGCCTTTGAAGCTGTTTTCTAAACCTCATTTTTAGACTTGCAACGCGCTTTCTAAACCCAATAAGTGCCAAAACCCCTAGGATGATAGTAGCAAAGGTTCCTACAACTGCCAAGTTAGTGTCTTCCTTGGCTCGCAAGGTATTTATGAAGCACCAAACAGAGACGGGTATTGCGAGAACAATTAACCAAAATAGCCCGACTCCAAGTGTGTAGATAAGCTTCGTTGACCTTTTGAGCGGCTTCTTCTTACCGCGCAGTAAACCGGCTGTTACTCTTTGAAGCTCTTCCCTCGCGACCTTTCCTTCTTCCGCTTGCTGAATCAGCATCGCCTTCTCTCGAAGATGGGACTCCAAAGAACTATCATTAAGAAATGCGAGAGCTGCATCAACTTCATCCGCTCTAATGTCTTCTGGCTTTGAAGCGTGAGAGCGAAGATCACCTAACCTGTATTCGGCGGCGGCGGCGCTCAGTTTACCGGCTTTGAATTTTTTGGTGAGCTCGTTGTAGCTATTCGAAACTGCTGAATTGAGTAGCGAGGAAATCACAACCTGCGCTCTGGCAACTATGTCGAATGTCTTCGGCAACTTCGTTCTTGCTGCGAGCCCTTTGTTCATCTTAAACCATAGCCTCGCCGTGATGTAATAGGCGTCGGAGGCAAAAGGGACATCTCCCTCGTCAACTTTCACAAAATTGGAGTGTGCTAGATTGAGTGTAGACCTCTTTCCTGATATGAGGATATACCCAGCTCGTTCGAAGCCCATGTTACTTATGCCTTTACGGAGGACATTGATCTTTGTAAAGAGTTTCAGTGTCCGGCTACACTCGGCTTCATCGAAATCTTCCCCCCGTTCAACTGCTGCATGTGAGAGAGAGTCTATAACTCCTGCATCTTCGATGTTTAGTCCGGGATTCTTATAATAGTCAATTTGGGCTTCTTCGTGTATTCCCATAATTGACAAGTTCTCGTAAAAGGAGGCCTTCTTCGCGAGAACATCGCTCGGCTTAGAGCAGCCATTAACTATCCAGGTCATCGCAGTTTTGGATGGTATCAGTTCGGCCTTTCCTTCAATGATTCTCTCAGCAATGAAGAAGAAGCCGTCAATTTCATGACGGGTTTCTAAGAAGTATCTTAAATCAATTCTTCCGCCCGTCTTTGAACTCTTCGAATTGATTTCCTTTACCAAATCATGAAAATCAGCGAACATTTGTTCAAATAGAATTCCATTACAACCAAGCGCGTGGAACAGTATCTCTGTCTCAAGAAAAACCGTTAGAGGTGTCTTCCATGTGCCAAGAGAGTTAATGTCGGAGGAGTAACATATTCCCTCATAAAGAATTGTACCCTCACGGACCGAATTAAGGCTTTCGATGAAGGAATCATTGCTTTCGTGGACAATTATGAACGAGCTGATAAACTCAGCGTACTCTACGGTCGAACTGCTATTGAGCAAATATTGGTTAAACGAGTCTCTGAGATCAAGGCATTCTTCCGCTGAGAGCAACTTACTGAGTTTTTTCTCAACATACTCTCGCAATTCCTGGAAAATTCGTTCGTGCCGTTCGATCAGCTCAGCGAATTCCTTATTGACTGCATTAGCAGCATTGGACTTGTCGCCGCGATACAGGAAGGTTCCGTCATTGCCAGGAACCAAAGTGCCGTCCTTAATTAGTCGATTCTTTAAGACGCTACGCACGACCGCATCGGGAATACTGAATCCAAATACTTCACCGAATATTTGGCCTGCCTCTGTGAGGTTAAAGGACCATTTTGCTTTATGGATGATAGACGTCCGTAGCAATTCTGCGATTACGAATTGCAGATCCTTCTTGCTATCGTACAGCTCTCCGAAAAGAGCAATGGATGCGATAAGCCTTTCGTTGGTCCTATTCATTTTCAATCTCCTTCACCCTCACCTCCCCGCTCATCAACTTCGGAAGCAGCGTGTCGCGAAGTTTAGTCAGGGTTTCAATTTGAATTTGGTTCTGCCGCACCTTCTGAAAGAGCGGGCGAACAGTTTCATCGAATTTCTTCATCGTCGCTGAATTGTACCCGACTTCGTATCCTCGAATCATGTCATATTGCACTCGCTGCCTGCCGGAGGAGCCTGTCATTGAAAGAACAGCCGTGTCTTTGAAATCAGGATGGCGAGCGAGGCAATAAACGAAATAGGGACTTACGCCGCTCTTTGGACGCATCACAATAAACTCGGTCGATCCTCTCGCAAGCTCTCCATCTTCGAGGTTCATCACAAACCCCGTCTTACCATTTTCAAGGCATGGAGTTATCTTCGCAAGAAGTGTATCATTATTCCTGAACGTCGATGCCGAACTTGTAATGCGAGAGTGACCTTGTGCTATCGACATGGTATCATTCGTAAGGCATTTCATATCGAAGAACATATAAGGAACGTTCCGATCAATCTTCTCGCGTGGATCGAGTTCTACGAGATCGTCAAGTGTTTTTAACTCAGTGGATTCCTCCACAAACCACTGCCGGAACAGCGTTTGTGCCAATTGCTCCAGCGTCCGGTTCTGCCGGTGCAGGAGGTCGATTTTGTCATCAAGGCTGGAAAGAGTGGAGGCGATTCCGCGCTGGATTTCTACGTCAGGGAGTCGAATCGCCAATTTTTTCAACTCAGCAGACTTAATGCCTTCAACTGTCGTGCCCTGTGAGATTGATTGAAGAGAGGCTTGTCCAGTGCTGCTTAACAAATAATACTTTAGAAAAACATTGTTGCACAATCGGGGGTTACCCCTGAGAGTAATTATTCGTTGAGCAAGCGCAACGTTTTTATCTTTGAGAAGAGCAACCTCTCCTAAAGGTGCCTCGGTTGTTAGCACCACGTCATTTATTTCGGGTAACCCTCTCCTCATCCAAGCATCATATTCTTTTTCAGCAATGAATTCAGTTGGTTCAAGAATCCTTCCTCCCTTGACAATTTTCGCGGTAATGAGCGGAACACCCGACGTAGTTTTCGTCGGTGTCTTTCCTCGGTAGTCGATGAATTTCTCGATTACTTGGTCAAGTTGGTATTCTTTCCATTCAGCCATTTACGGTAACTTTAGAGAGTTTAGAACGAATGTCACGGGTCAAGGCAACCTCGGTGTCAAGCTGCGTTTCAAGTTCTGTTTTCAGCGAAGCAAACCTATCCGCGAAATTGAATTCGTCTTCATCGTCAGCCAAGCCGACAAATCTACCCGGAGTTAAGGCACTATTCAAAACCGCAACTTCTGCCATCGTCGCAGATTTACAGAATCCTTGTTTATCCTCATAAGCTTCTTCACCGTTCCTCCAGTTGTGATACGTGTCCGCAACCAGCGCAATGTCTTCTGGTGCGAGATCGCGGTTGCGGCGGTTAACAAGGAAGCCAAGATTCCGAGCGTCAATAAAAAGTATTTTTCCCTTTTGTTTCTCCTTGCGCCGCGAGAGAAACCAGAGGCAGGCCGGAATCTGCGTGTTCAGAAAAAGCTTGGCCGGAAGATTGACGACGCAATCCACAAGATCATTTTCGATTAGAGCTTTGCGTATCTCTCCCTCGTTGTTCGTGTTCGTGGTCAATGATCCTTTCGAGAGCACGAAGCCAGCACGTCCGGTTGGCGCTAAGTGATAGAGGAAGTGCTGAATCCATGCGTAGTTCGCATTGCCTGCGGGCGGCGGGAGCTTTTTGCCAAGCACACTCCACCGCGCATCGTTTTGGAGCAGTTCGCCGCTCCAATCGCTATCGTTGAACGGCGGGTTCGCAAGCACGTAATCGGCGCGGAGGTCTTTGTGTGCATCGTTCAGGAACGAGCCTTCGTTATTCCACTTTACGTTGGAACTATCAATGCCGCGAATAGCAAGGTTCATCTTGCAGAGCCGCCACGTCGTTTGGTTCGATTCCTGCCCGAAGATCGAAATTCGGTCGGCAGGACTAAGCGCAAGTTTCTTGCCGTTGTGCTTTTTGAAATGGTCGGAGTGCATCTCAACAAATTTCTCGCTTTGTACGAACATGCCTCCCGAACCGCAGCACGGATCGAACACGCGGCCCTCATACGGTTCCAGCATTTGTACGAGTAAGCGCACAACGCTAACGGGAGTATAGAACTGTCCGCCCTGCTTACCCTCCGCGAGCGCAAACTCACCGAGGAAGTATTCGAACACACGTCCGAGAATGTCTTTGCTCTGAGCTTCTTTCGTTCCGAGAGTAGCGGTACTAAAGAGATCAATCAACCCACCAAGACTCGCCTTATCGAGCTTCTCCTGAGCGAACACCTTTGGCAAAATGCCGCGAAGTGAGGTGTTGTCCTTCTCGATAGCATCCATTGCATCGTCAACGTCCTGGCCGATCGTCGGGAGTTTTGCTCGTCCTTGAAGCCACTTCCATCGTGCCGACGGCGGGACGTAGAAGACCAAATCTTGCAGGTACTCGTTCTTATCTTCCGGATCAGCACCTTCCGCTATGAGCCCAGTAATCTTGGCATATTGTTCTTCGAACGCATCCGAAATGTATTTCAGGAACACTAATCCGAGAACGATGTGCTTATACTCCGCCGCGTCCATGTTCTTTCGGAGCTTATCGGCAGCACCCCACAGCTTTTTCTCCAAAGGTTCTTCGGGTGCGGGATTTGTGGTCTTCTGTTTTGCCATTTGCGGGGAAGTGATTGCGGACGGTCAGGATGCTAAGAATGTGACCCCGTACAAACGGAGGGGAAGGGGAGATAGTTGTCAGGTAAATTCCACCTTCTCATTCATCCATGCTTCGAGCGTATAGATCCCAACACTCTCCACCGCTTTGTCAGTAACCGCAAGGTTTTCACCGTTAATGTTTCGTTCTGTCCAGATGCCATTCGGGGAAGAATGATTTGTTGTTACGGGTTCGAAAACGTGCGGGAGCGAGAACAAGCCGGGACTTCGCTGGCAATCGTCCCTGAGCGCAAAAGAATAGCCTTAACGCGAAGAATTCAGGTGGGTACTGAGCGAGAGCAACACGGTTCGCTTTTGAAGCCCGCGACGATCCTTAGTTGTGACTTTCGGGATTTTCTTTTTCCGGGCGTTGTGCCTACATTTTCCCTACAATTTCACTACAAACTCTTTACAATTTCTCTACAAGTTGTAGAATCCGTGACGATAATTAATCACTCATATTTCACTCGTTTGTGCTATTGATCGTCCCGGCAACTTCATATTTCCTTCGCGCGCGCCCGCGCGCGTACTGCTCTCTAAATTCACCTTTTATGCGTTCAGGAGAGGGGACTTCTCCGCCTCTTCCGGAGTGGTTTATCATTGAACAACCACTTGGCATATTCGGGCGTAACCCCTAACAGCCGGGCAATGCTCTTTTCCTTATGGCTTTCGTTGCAACTGTCATACGTGAGATTGTAGCACTCCCGGCAAGCAAAGTATTTCGCTCCGGGCGGGCAGTATAGCTTTCGACACCGGCGATTGCAGGGAGTCCCATTCGGTTTGAGTGCAGGACAAAGAAACCATTCCCCTTGCATGAAGCCAACCCGTCCCCGCTCCATACGAATCGGTTCTAAAACCGGCTCATTCCCAACCTTGTAGTCAAGCGTAACACCGGACTCAGTTAGCCTGTAACTAATCCAGCCGGACGGTTCGCCATTGCGATTCCAACGGACTGAGCCGAACCCATGCCTCAGAATCTTTGGTGTGATAAACAGCGAACTTCCCGCCGTGCTCCGCGCCGTGTGCCAGTTCCATCGTCCGCTCCCGTAACCACCCATTTTTCTGAATTACTTTATTAGTGATCGTCGCAAATTATTTTCCTAAATTAGCGGGGTTATTGTACCAATTCTCTACCAATTAATCTTCTTCACGAAAATCATCCCTTCCATCCGAAGTTGAGCTTGAAGTAAAGCTCCACGTCTTTCGATTTTCCCGTTTCGAGTGCGCGAAGGGCTTGGCTCTCCAAAACCATTCCACCAAGAAGCCGGAACATGCCCAAAATCTCAGGGACGTGCCGGGCGATAGTAGCTTGACTCAGGCCCGTCTCCATTTCGATTTCCCGGTACGTTGGAAGGCATTCATCCCTGACGATGGAACCGGAAATCGCTCGCTCGATAAGAGCGTGGTTTCGCTGCCAGTCCAACCGCCTTCCATCATTATTGCTTCCCTCAGTTTTTATCATTTATTTTCATCGGAAGAAACCGTGTGTTTTGATAGTTTTCAGGGCACGGTTTTCGATCTCAGCTTTCGCTGTAAATTCACTGTATATTAGATAAAAAAACCGATAGTTTTCTCGCTCACGGTTTTGATCTGAGCCTTCGCTACAATTTCACTACAATTCAAAGTAAAAAACCGAACACGAATTTGAGGTCAGGAGTCCTGAAATTTCAGGAAAAATTCGAAAAATCGAATCTCTGTTTCTGACGGTTTTCAGTCGCACGGTTTCGATTTTTGGTTTCACACGAATTTCACACAAAATTGGTGAAAGAAACCGTGAAGGAATTTGCGGTTTAATGTGTCCAAAATTCCGGGAGGGAAGAGGTTCCATAAGAGTCCAGCCGATCCATCTCTCGTTCGGCTGCTTTTACATTCCTGAACAGCCATTCCCGCGCTCGATAATCTCCGTCCTTAGCCCGCTCGATTGCATCCTGTATAATCTCTCTCATATCCCGTTCGGTCACTTTCTCTTTGAAGAACTCGCAAAGCTCCCGGCGCGACAAATACTTCGGACGGCCCGGCCCTGGTTGACAGCCGGGTTTGAACCGCCCGTGATCGTCGCGCCCGTTTGTTATGGATTCCATTATCGTTATTGCAATTTGTTGAATTGGAAATGTTGTAACCACCATGCCTGAATCGCTTACAGGTTTTTGGGCCGTGGTTTTGGTTTCGATCTTCGTTTTGGCTGAGAATTACTTTCACCGTCCGCTTGTCGTTCGTTCGCTCCTTTTGCTGGGGATTTATCCGAACGAACGCTCTCCACATCCAAATCAATTTGGCCTTCGTTCGGTCGTTCGGTATCGTCGTTCGGGTTCCGAACGCTTTCCGCTTCGAGCCGAACGATTCCCTTTGTCCAGTCTTGAATGGTGGACTTCGATTTGCAGAGTCGAATTGCAATTTGACCAATAGAGTCGCCAGCTTCGCGCATTATTCGTGCTTTTTCTCTGAGCACTTGAACGGTGTTGCCGTCTTCTGCCTTCACCGGCCTTAGCCGTTCTGCTACTTGCTCGATAGGCCAACGGCTCCCGTCGCTCATGTAACCACTTTCCCGAAACTCTATACAAAGGAGTTCTTTCTTGAATTCTTCCGAAACGTTATCCTCCTTCGCAAGCCGGAGCCAGCGCCGATTATCCGAATCGTTTCCAACCATCATAACAACGGCGCGCGCGCGTTGGGTAAACCCACCTGCCCCTTGAACAAACTTTATGTCCGGCGATTCATGGTGACCTGACTTGCCGATATGATGAATGAAGCAAACGCAACTATCTTCCGTGCAATAAGCAAATTCCCGCAAGAAATTTTGAGCGTCGGAATTGCTGTTCTGTTCCCCGGTATAGAAGTTACCAAGTGAATCAAATACGATTAGGTCGGCTGCACCACGTTTCAATTCCGCTTTGATCTCCGAATGTAGTTCTTGACGATTAAGACGGCATCCATCAATGAGAATAAATCCCTCTGGCATGACCCCGCCATAACGTTTTAGAATTCGTGCAAAGTGTATAACGCCGCCCTCACCCTTTACATAGATAACTTTTCCATACCTGACGTTGAGAGTGCGCGTAAGGAATAAAGAATCCTTTCGAGCAACGGCAAGAGATAGTTCACGAACGAGCGTGGACTTTCCTTTGCCTTGCACTCCTGCAAAAAGCACAATATCATTTGTTGGAAGGAATCCATCCCATAACTGTGCTGCTTCGGAAGTATCTAACGATACGAGTTCCGGTGCGGTATAGCGGACTTTTCTTTGCGGTTGACCGGAGCTTAATATCGTCCGGGCCTCAGCGACGATCTTTGGTTCGTAAGCGACGATCTTCGCGGCTTCTCGCTCCGCCTCTTTTCGTGGCAATTTGCCTTCATGTTCCATAATGGCCGCGCGCTCTTCGTAGTCTTCCCAATCATACTCCGGCGCGGGCAGGAAAGGCGCTTCATTACTCATCGTCTGGCCCTCCTATTCAGCGCGGTTGCAACGATCGTCCCGGCTCGCTGAGAGATTTCGGCGTTCGTTGGAACTACGCGCTCCTGAATCCATCCATCCAAATCCACCCGGCGAAAGAGAGTGCGGGTTCCTACTCTGACGAATGGAATCCGATTCCCGGCACACGCCTTTCGAATGTAGGACGTGCTAAGTGATAAGTATTGTGCCGCTTGTTCCGCGTTGAGTAACGCGCCGCCACTCAGGGCCGTGAGTTGAGCGGTAGTATTTGAAACTGTATCCATGCAAGGGAAAACATAGATACTCTCGAAAGGTCAGGACGATAGAGGTTCGTTTTTGGACGATTGAGGTACGGTCAAAAATTCGGACATGACCTGCCTAATTTCAGAAGATGGTTTCGTGTCCTCATTTGGATTATTTAACTTACGACAAAGCGTACCGAAATTGTTAGCAAGTGTCTTTGTGTGTTCCACAATTTTGCCGTCTTGCTCGAACCGAACGCATTGCAAAACCTCAAAGAATTCAGCTTCTGAGTGAATTGCCTTGCTACGCAATCCCACTACAAGGTATGCAAAGTCAGTTCTCTTTTTGAGCCACACGTAATATAGAACGTCTCTTCGCAAAAAACCATTTTTCTCTAACAAAGAGATAAGCCGTCGCTCCTGTTCAGGTGTATTAGTCCACACGCCGGGACTTTGAAACAGGGAAGGAAGTGGCTCGCTGTTTGTTGCAGGGATCGTCACGGGACTATTTCCAAGTGCCGTTTCGAGAATGCTAATTTCGTCACTCAACCATGTCCGATATTTCTCACGACAAAATTCCCCCTTCCCATCCGGCTCGAAGAGTGGAATAAACGGAACGTTTGGCACATCCCGTAAAAATCGTTTCAGGCGTTCGAGCTTTACATCATTGGTATCATGCAACGTCTTTTCCCGCACCTGAGCGGAACGAGCGTTGTAAAGTTTCTCATTCGAATTTCTCACACTCTTAGCAGTTTCGAATTCACCCGCCACAACCCTGTCCACGAATTCGTTGTATTCGTTTGGGCCAGCTTCGAGCGCGGCGCGCCCAAGAGTGGTAAGATAATTGTTCGATTCGGTAACTAATTCATCGTAAGTTTTCGCGTGTGGTCGTTGCCGTCCTTGCATTCGTTCAACTTCTTCTATTTTCCATTCCTCTAAGTGCGGGCCGGGAATCCATTCGGAAACCGGCTTTCGATCTTTGTCCAGCTTTCGGAATCGAATCCACTCTGCAAACGGTATCATGGGAACCCCGTAACGAACCCTCCCTTGTGAATCATAATGGATTTCGCCTGTCAACAAATTTTGAGTCTCTATCAGTGGTTCGGAGCTATAAACTCTATCTGCTTTCCCGAAATAAATTCCTTGAAAAAAGTCTGAGTAAGTTCGAGCATGAACTTCCAGCATGACTCCATCTTTCGGATGTGTAAAGTGACCCTCAAACGCGACAACTTTCATTGCCGGGCCGATCTTGGGCTTGCTCCACATTCCCCGTTGTGAATCCTCTCCGACAAACCAATCATTAACCGGAAGTTTTTTCCGTTGGCGTTCTGCAAAAATGAGCTTCCTTCTTTCCTCGTACTCTTCGACCGTTTCTCCTTCCCAAACGCACCAAAATTCCACATCCTCGAAGCGTACCGAAAGCTTGCCCGGTTCACTCCATGTCTCAGTTAGGACGCATGCTCCTTCGATTTTCCCTTTCTCAGGGTCTTCAATCTCTTTCCGATAGTAGAGCGGCCCCCACCAACTGTTTGGGTGTCCATGCCACGAGACGCTAATCCAGTCTCCATCTTTCGGAGTCTCGAACTGAGATTCCGGTTCGGCTTTTTTGGTGTTTGCTCGTTTTGCCATTGCTTCCCATAACGATTATCGTTCCTAAAATGTTACCGTGTGCTAACGAGTACCAACAAAACCGGACAACAGGACATGCCGGACACCGGACACATCCCGTCACTAATTTCTAAGAGATTTCCAAGAGATTTCTAAGAAATATCAATTTCGGGCAGTGACTCAACAGCGTCCCGCTTTTCGTGATCTATAATCTTCGCATAGACCTGAGTGTGCTTAATATCCGTGTGACCCAACAGCTTTGAGACAAGGTACAGGTTCCCCGTCTCACTGAGCGCAAGAGTGGCGAACGTGTGACGGGCCGTGTGCATACTAATATGTTTTGAGAGTCCCGCCGCGCTTGCCCATGCTTGCAGGTAAGTCCAGAGTGTGCCATCAGCCGGGAGTTCGAAAATACGCCCTGACGATCTTAAACCATGTTCATCGTCCGGCATTACACCTAACAGCTTCACTGCCATTGGACTCAGTGGCATGTATTCCGGCTCGCCCGTCTTTTTGATTCTTATTTCAAGCCCGCCGTTGTGGTATTGTTTCCATGTGAGTGCCCGAATGTCACTAATCCTCAGCCCGGTATAGCAAGCAAAAAGGAACGCCCGCTTGCCTTCCTTGTCACCGCACGGCGCATTAGCAAGCGCCTGAACCTCTTCATGCGTAAGATAGACTCTCTGAGCGGGCACGGCACTAATTCCCTTAATGCGTTCAGCCGGGTTCGAAGTGATAAGTTCTTGCTTCATTGCAAGAGCAAGGGCCGCTTTCACCTTAGCATAATAGGTGGAAGCCGAACTCTGACTCAGTGTGTGCCCGTCACGTTCGGAAAGAAGATGTTCCTGTAAATTCGACAGCCATTCGTAATTGATCTTTCGAAGCGGTGTCATAGCTTCCGGGAATGTTTCGAGCACATACAACATCCCGCGCCACGCTTTGTGACGGCCCTTAACGAGTGAACGGAAGTAGTCCAGAAATGGCACACTCAACTCCGTAGGATAACCGTGCGCCTCTCGCCACTTAATATCCTGAAACTGGACTGCAAATTCCTTAGCGAGAGTTTCCTGCCCGCCGTTTCTTCTCGCGTCAGTAGTAGTGTTAAGTCCGGGAAATTCGTAACGTCGTTTGCGCGTCTCAGGATCGTAAATGTCCAGATAGTAGTGACCCTCTATATCGGCACCGCGAACCGTTCGCTTTAGCCGTCTCTTTGCAGGTATCTTCCGCCACTCTTCCGCCCGTATTGCTTTCCATCGAAGCCGTGCTTTTGCCATATAAACCCCTTTCGTTTAGTCACCCGGAATTCCTGAGTAACAAATGAGTAACAAATGGCCTGAAACCGTGGGTTACTGAGTGCAACCATATATTAAGGAATTAAGCGATTCCGGCCTGTTTTGTGACACTGCTTAATACACATTAGCACTCAATTTCATTCCGGGATTTGGGGTTCGAATCCTGCGGGTGTACTTTTTCAATGAAGAGTTAAGAATGAAGAGTTAAGAGTTGGGGTTCTTCTCAATGAATCCAAGTTTCCGCTACACATTCTTAACTCTTCACTCTTAACTTGAAAAGCGCCTGTAGCTCAACTGGATAGAGCATCAGCCTTCGAAGCTGAGGGTTGGGGGTTCGACTCCCTCCGGGCGCACCGAAATTATGTCAGAATCACCATTTTTGTAGTTTTCTGGAATTGGCGACTTTTTGAGCTATGCAACACTGTGGCAATAGCATTGCCAATCTCATAGCACCGACTTACCCTATCACTCATTCTCAAAGTCCTCACTCGTAAATTTTATTATTCGGCTAATTCCGCGCCGTTCTTCGTACGACGTGATCCGAGACACCGGATGGGATCTCCGCTTGGATTTTGAGCGAGAATGGTAACTTTTGCATCGTCGATTTCTTCCAAGAGCGCAATAACCTTTTCAATGCATAAGGGTTCGTTGCTATGTTCTTGTTTTTTAGATAACATTTCATATCGGCAACAATCGCGAATGCGAATTCCACCTCCTAAAACGCGAACGCGATAGTAAATCCTAATATTACTCCGATAATTGCAGCAAGATTATAATTCCTGCGGTTGGGTTTGACGCCGGCTTCATGAAGAATCCCGAAAATACTCCATCGCTCCAGCTCGGGAAAATGATCGACCATCGACCATCGAAGAATGATATAACGCAGACGCTGCGTCGAAGTAAAAAACCACATGATGTAGGAACCCACGACGGCAGACGTTCCGCAACTGATGCCAACGACGAAGAGCAGCGTGGCCTTTGTCATGCTAAGCATGATTCTATACCGCAGCCAGTCACGTTCGAAATCCTCCGGGCGGTAAAATCCTTCTTTGCTCTGGTGAAACGAGAGCCTGGTCACAAAGATGGAAAGGATCGAATCGACAACGGCCATAGCGAGCAAGAAAAACAGCACTCCCATCGGCGCGTAATTCATCCGATTCATCAGAAAGAACGTAATCACCGTAAGCACGTAAGCGATGAGCGTGTAATCGCTTTGACCAATTTGGAGGAGCAATCGAGACGTTTTCTTCGATTTCCCGAAATCGAGCAACAATCTGAAATTGGCACGAATTGCGGTTGCATAAAGATCGCTGACTTTTTCTTGCCCAGACTGCTCGTGTTGATTTGGCGCATCATTTACGAGGATGAGGTCATCTTCACGCTCCAGCTCTCTTTCTCGCGAGATTTGTTCGATAGCTTCCCTGCGCAGGTCTTCTATTGGGATATCGGATGCCGAATGCTCGTCGGATGTCGAGTGGTCATCGCCTGGCGGTTGCTCGCCCACTGCCGATTCTGTCTCTTTAGGGCCGTCAGATAATTCGTCGGTTTTAGGTTCCATTGTCAGAAATTCCCGTTTTCTCGATTCTGGCAGAAAAAAAATTCGCTTTTCCTTTAATAGCTACACTGTGGATATGAGCTCAACTCTTATGCCAGATGGAAATAACACATTTCGAAATGAATGGAGCCTCCATAAGTGCCGAATGTCTTTGAAAAAGCGTATCTGCGAAACCGAACATAGAAAGATAATAATGCAAGGCGCTAATACCCCACCACTTGCCTGATCGACTTTCTCATGCCATACCAAATAAATTGGAAAAATTCTTCCTTGCGCGAGCGATGGTATGTCGTGGTTGCGGAGTACGCTTTAGTATTCCCTTCATCGACATTTGTGGTTCGGATAACAAAGGCATTTGCCACAAATGATTTGATTCCCTCAAGGATGCCGCCACTTTGTTTGGCGTCATCCGGTAATACTTTCATTTGAAGATCTTTGTAACGCGGAGTTACGGTGGTAACTCCCGCACCCGCTTTGACAGTGATCTGTAATTCGCCGCTAAGAAACTTCCCATCCTCCACTTCCTTTCGTTCGTTCGTGACAAGATAGGAATTTAATGCAGAAAGCTCGAACGAACCGGCGGTTGCATCGATCTGAAGATCGAGTGTTTTATGATGGATCGGGTAGATCATCGTAGCTTCTACTTTCCCTTGCCCCATAAATAAACCGGTCGCTGTAATATGTACTGGTTGGTCGTAGAGATCGCTGGACGTATCGGTACAAAACGGATGCGCAACAGCGCGAACGTCTGTTAGCGTGATGAGGCTGGGCTTTATGCTTCCGGAATCGCGTTCCTGATGTTTGATATAACCCTTATTCAATATGATAGAATCGACTGTAAAGGGCAGCTTAATCGAGTCCATAATAGTATTCGGCATGATCGCATCCGGAGGGTGAGGATCGCGGGGTTTACGGCGGTCGCCATAATAATCGAGATACCACGATGCTGCTTCGCATATTCTGATATCGAGCACTCCTTTCCGCAAGAACTTCATAAAATCAATCCCATTGACATGTACTCCGTCACATCGGAATTCCAGCCTGCCGCGAAGGTATTTGTTTTTGTCCGCAAATTCCTCCTCGCTATAATTTGGCATGTACGCCACGGTATCGATCGTCACTGAAGAATCCGCGACGTTACCTTTAACACCAAGAACCTCGACGGAGTACATGCTATCCTCGACCGGATAGGTGAAACCGGGAAGCGCGAAATCGATATGTTGTGAGAACAAGGGCAACTGCGGCAGCGATCGCTTCAGATCCAGTGAAAAATTGGTTAATTTTATCGAAATATTTCGATACGATGGCTCGATGGCTTTTTGAGGGAGCTTGCGAACGAATAAATTAATATCCCGCAACACAATGCTATCGAAGGAAATAACGGGAAGGATCAAACTTACTTCGCGGTTTTTCTTCGTGGTATCAATGTGGACGTGATGTGGCAATGCCAGATCGGAGTCGATGTCGATCACATAGAGTTTCGGCTCGTTCAATTCCAGACTCGTCAACATTAAATTATTTCCCAAAAGCACGTCCCACCATCGGATTCCTTCAAAGCGCGCGCTGTCGATCACCAATCGTTCAAGCCCCATGCCATGTTCTGCGCTATCGTAGGCCACGCGCGATAGAATAAAAGTGTCGCACAGGAGCGTACCGTGCGAATAGTAGAGCTTACCGAGCGTAAGTGCAAACCTGCCGTTCGTTGCCTCGAAGGCTGCTCGTTAAATTTTAGGAATGACAACGGTATTGACAGTTTGTTCGAAATAAAAGGAAAGAAACACCCAAATGCCAACCGCCAAAAGTACCACGATCGAGCCGAGCGTGTAGAGTGTTATTTTGAGTAGCGACCGCTTTTTCATTTTTTCAGTGTTAACTATTCCTCCGGTGAACGATCCATTGCTGCACCGGAATTTTTCCGAGCATCGAATGCTTCGTGTGCCACATGCGGCGGGCTGCTATTTATCATTTCATGATATTTTCTTCTGCCCGGAGTTCGGGCAAGTGTGATGAGATACACGATGAGAGTCGGCGTACCTCCGACGATGGCGGCGGTGAGCAAGCCGCGTGTAAGGATGGAATCAATCCCATAATGGTTCTCCAAAAAGTTAAAGATCAGGGGGCTTGTCCATAACAGAAAAGCAATAATTTTTACTAAAAAGCTTGTCGGAAAGAGCTTATATGCGAGCGTGAACAAACGATAGCGCTCGCCTGGCGGCACCATGGAAATCTGCTTTTCCGGCCATTGTAACGGCATGTTTTCTGAGTATGGAATGCGTAGTCCTGGTGACAGAAGCCCCGCCAAAACCATGATTGATGTGCAATAGGATCGATCATGCGGCGGGGCTTATGCGATGTACGAAGCAGTCAGCTTCGGAATAGTCCGAACTCGGAATAGTCCGACGTTCATTAAACGAATGAAGAATAGAAAATAGTCGTCTGCCAGAGCAATGTACCGGGCTTGACATCGTTATCTTCTTTCATGATACCGTTCTTCTTCGTCTTCCCTGTTCTGATCTCCGCTGACGCGCTGAGATGACCTCGAAGTGCTCTTCGTCCCCGAAAAGTTCGGTGAGGAATCGTTGTTCCTTGATGGATTGCTGTTGGTTGACGAATCGCGGTCCTTTGACGGATCGCGGTCCTTTGACGGATCGCTGTTCGTCAACGGATCGCGCTTGGTTGACGGATCGCTTTGCGATACAGAACCTTTCTGGCTCGCACTGGATACGCGCGTATTCGGATTCGATGATGCACTGGAAATAGCATCGTCCGCATCACCGATGATGCTTGCGATGCGTGTTGAAGTAGATGTTGAATTATTCATATTATTTTATTATGATTTTTATGACATGAGAGCACACGCTATTGTATGCTCTAAAAACTTGCGTTACCGATGCTGAGCAAAACTATCAGCGTAATGAGCATACCGAGTGCAATCAGGATTGATTGCATCTGCGGCGATAACAGGGGTCGTCGAACAATCATGTTCTTAGGAAAAGAATTAGAGCATTAGACCACTCTCCGCCCCTGGATGATGCGAATAATCACTGCAATGACAGCAATGACAAGTAGAATGTGGATAAACCCGCCCAGCGTGTAGGACGTAATCATTCCCAGCAGCCAAAGCAGGACGACGAGTACGGCGATCGTTACTAACATGAATATTTTTTTGAAAAAATTGAACCGTTAAGGTCTCGGGTGATGAATGGATCGATGCACCCAGAGTATAAATTGCATGAAGATAATAGTTACTAACATAAAAATGCTCCTGGCAAAACATCGCATCCTATTTTTTATCGGTCCCCCAATAGTGCGCGACAAAACAATGTGTTAATCGGCAGCTCCGGAATGGAACTGCCGATTGACATTGCGCTTGGTTATTGACAGGGCTGTACGACCTTCACGGCAATGCGCCGGTTCTGTACGCGCTCTGCTTCGAGTTCTGCCGGTGAAACGTCCGTTCGCTCCTTCACCGCAGGATTGCTCGTTCCAAAGCCCTTGGTGGATGCGATCTTATCCGGACTCACACCTTGCGCGATGAGCCAGGTTTTAATGCGATCCGCTCGGAGTTGTGAGAGCACCATGTTATGCTCCGCAGTGCCTTCTTCGCTCGCAAATCCTTGTATTTCTACTCTCAGGTTCGGGCATTGCTCGACCAAATGCTTGATCTGATAGAGATTAGCGAGATTGCCCGGAACCGCCGTATTGAACTGATCGGTATTTACGATAAACAGGGTTCCCGGAAAATTGAAGATCGTATTGATCGGCGGATTAAAATAGATCGTGTCTGTAACGCCGGTCATGAATACCGTATCGGTTTTCGCCATTACGACCGTATCGAGATAGATCACAGGCGTATGCACGGTATCGGGGAAGTAATTATTATTGATGATCGTGGTCGATGGTGCAGGCTCCGGCGGCGGTGGCGGCGCGGGCGGCGTAAAGAGGTTATAGCTGAATCCGAGACCGAACGTCAGATAGACGTCCTGGCGGTAATTGTTCGGATCGGAATAATCGTCTAACCAGTCCGTCCCAGTCAAGTGTAAAAGTACCTGACCGTTGAAGGTAACCTTTTGGGTAATGAACATGTCGAAACCCACGCCTCCCACGCCCCCAATGACATTTTTGCTATAAGCTGCGGCGGCATTGCCTTCTAACGGCGAGGGAGTCGCATTGTCGGGCTCGAAGTTAAGCGCCTCGATCCCGGCGCCGAACCATGGAACGAAGGTTTGGTCCGGGAAGAAATTAATTTCTCCCATGAGTTCCCAGCCTCCATAACGGATATGGTTAAGCGAACCGATTGGAGAACCGTCCGAGCCTGGAACGGTTGGTCCCGGCACCCCGAATAGCGAGTGCTCGTCGTTAATGCTTGCTTGGGTGGTTTTATAACCGATCACGCCAGCATTATAGGCTGCCCGCAAGGAAACCCAGTCGATGATATTCCATCGAATGAATAAATCTCCCCCGAGGCCAAAGTGACTGTCCGAAAAGTTACCCCAATATTTATTGGCACCGGCATCGAAACCAAAATTTAGCGCTCCGGCAACGTCCTGAGCCTGAACCTTCGAACTTGCCAGAACCAAAAAAGCAGCAACAGCAATGATTGTTGTTGCGCCAAGTTTCTTTAGTTTTTTCATAATGTTATTAGATTAAATAAATGGTAGTGTGATGAATGTATGAAATAATGAAGAATGAATCCTTCCAAAATCATGCCAAAATAGTGGCGCGAAGAAATGCTATTCTTTTGAACAAAATGCCCATCCGAGATTTTCTGGCATATAAGTTGTTAAGCTTCGCGATAAGCGGCAAGCAGCCGATGCTTCGATCCTTGAGATTCCCATGCCGCTGTTGTATCGTTAAGATTCCCAGATAATTCCCGTTTTACGATACAGGGATTATTCATGGAATTGAATTTTTCGCTCATAATAAGCTCAATTAATTTCATCTTTATCGACGACGACGACCTCGCATTGCGTCTCCCACATCACGGCCACAACCGTTTGATCCGGCAGGGTAACGAAGGCTTGTTGACCCTGCGGCACGATTTGACCGAAAATGGTGATCGAAGTCGCGGTGTCGGAAATGCTAACCGTATCGGTGCTGTTGCCGGGAACGATCACGTAATTGTCACCACTGTCTGTCGAAACAGTCACCTGACCGAGTCCTTCCGCCTGCTGGTTCGATACCACGAACGTTACTTGAGCCGATGCCTTAGCCGAGTAACCGAACAAAATGGCAACCATCAGGATGATCGCTAAAAATGATTCCGTTTTCATATTTGATTCCGATCCTTTCTTTTTATTAGGTTCCAAGAGCTTTGAGCTGTTAACTTCAAAACTCGTGTCACAAAATTACGCGATTAAAAAGGAGGTTTTCAAGGACATCGCTCATTTTTTTATTATTTTTGCCGGCGATGAAAACTTCGATTCTGGGAAATAATTAACTATCGAATCCGTAAATTTGCCCAAACCAACCGCAAAAAAATATATACTATGTCTTTAATTCATACAGATTTAGATGAATTAATTAGGATTATTCGAGCGAACGGCAGTAAGCAGGCTAATTCATTATTTGCTCTAAAAGGAAAAAACACCATCGTTCGCCGCCTCGCGCGAAAATTTGCGTTTGAAAAGACTATCGATGAGCATGCGTGGGCGCTCGAAATTTGCGGGGAATCCGAGCATTCTACCTCCTACACCTGGCATCGGGCGCAGCTCCGGCGGGATCTTATGGATCACATGTTCCGTCTCGATATTCATAGTGGACCGCAACGGCGCAAAGCGACCTACAAACTTCACAGATCGGTATTCTTAGTGAAGGCATTGCTGCTGCTTGGAGCGCGCCGCACGGCGATGACGCTCGTACCGGCAGCAATGAAGATCGCCAGGGAATATGAACTCACCTCCGACCGGATCGAGCTGCTCAATATGCTCTGTAGTAATGCGTCGATCAATGGTTGGCGGATCAAATTCGAACAGTACGACCGTGAACTTCGCGATGCAATGCGGCTGCGAATCGCTGAGGTGGAAATTACTTCCTTAGACCGCCAACTGGATGTTGAAAACGTTGGAGTAGCTCGGCCAGGTGTACGCGCATTACGGCTTGCCGAGACCACTCCACACGACGCGCTCGTTGTATTTCGGGAATTTCCGACCTTCAATATCGGGCTTACCTATTACCGTATCGGAATAGCCGCCGCTGAAATGATTGGTAATTTCAAACATGGCCTTATCTTACATGGTCAGGCTGAGGCTTTCCTTTCGCGGTTTCCAAAGTTACATACATCGGGAATAAAAGGCGAGTTCGAGTTGAACCGGCTCTCGATGGCGCTCTCGTCCGGATCGTACGAAGCCGCTATGGAGTCTGCTGCTGCGTGCCAGAAATTGTTTCTGGAGGGAACGAATAACTGGTTCATCGCGCGAGAGTACGAGTTTATTTTACTGATGCACACGAAGCAATGGCGTGAAGCTATTGCGCTGCATCGGCTGGTGGTAACACGAACGCGTTTCCTCGCACAGACCGATCAAATAAAGCAAAAGTGGGAATTGTTCGGACACTATGCCGCGCTGATCCCAGAAATTGGAAAAACACATGCCACCGTTACAAAGAGCAATACGTTTGAAAAGCTGCTTCATGAGGTTCCGATCTATCATCAGGATAAAGAAGGCTATAACGTGTCGCTCTTCATATTGCAGTACCTGATGCTTGCTTCAGAAGGAGATATAGGGACACTCACCGATAAGTCGGAAGCGATGGCTAAATTTGTCTATCGAACGTTCCTCGGACGCCACCAAGAGCGTTCGTATGCATTTTTAAAAGACATTATTAATCCTGAATAATTGTGATTTCGACCCGAACAAAGCAAAAAAACGCGCAAAGCGATATATCGAGGTTTTTAGCGCCGCTGGAATTGAGAAAGTAGATGAAACACAAATCCTTCCTTTCGAAGTAATGTGGGAGTGGATAACAAATTGGCTTGCTGACGCCAATTCTTCCCGCTAACACCACATATTTTCGGGTGAAATCTCAGATTTTTTTATTCATTGAATAATAAATAAGGGTGTTTGTTCATTCCTATTTAAATAGTGATAATTATCTTATGTAATATTACTATTTATATGAATATAGCCAAATATTTTTGGCATACCAATGATAGAGTTTAAAAGTTATAGAGCAATGAATCGATTGTAAATAAAGGGATATAGAATTCACAAAAATAATGAAAAAATGAGCGATGTCCTTGAATAATGACATTCCACGATTTATTTTTGTGACGAACATTATGCAACTCACTATTCTAAATTAAATACACCAATGAAATCCGACCAACGACTCCAACACGAGGTCATCCACGCGGTGAAACGCGAACCTCTACTTATGGGTCTATCATCCGCGCTACAGGCAGAGCTTGGTGTGACCGCCAGCAATGGCGTGATCACGCTGACCGGACACGTCGATAGTTACCCGAAAAAATGGGCCATTGAACATGCAGCAAAAAGCGTACCCGGCGTTCGTGCCATTGCCGAGGAAATTGAAGTACCGATCGACCGAATAAACCGTATCTCCGATACGCAGATAGCACAGTCGGCGGTACGCGCGCTGCGAGCGTCCGATGCCGTTCCCGACGGCCAAATAACGATCAGCGTCGAGAATGGATGCGTCAAGCTCGAAGGTAACGTCGAATGGCCATTCGAAAGAGACGAAGCCCGGCGCGTGATCAACGAGCTGGATGGCGTGATGAAAATCATAAATCTCATCACCGTTCAACCCGAACTAAGGTATGTTGAAAGAAAGGAGTATTTCCTCCGCACGTTCCAGCATGCTTTTTCGATGGCATGGAATTTTCTTAGCATTAACTAATACATCGGTTTAGCAATTCGATTACAAAGGTAGTCATGTCAATATACACATAATAAATATACATATTAACGTTACTGTTATCCGTCCGTCAATATAGTCGGGGCAAACAATCAACCCTCTGCACCGTGAATCGGCTCGATTCCATCCGAGCGATCCTTAGCGTAGGCGATCCGTAGCGTAGAGGGAACAACAGGTGCCCAGCCACTTCCGGCCATAGTCGGGAGTGGCTGGGCGGCGCGGGAAGCTTGGGCGATGCGGAAAGGCTTGGAATTTTTATTCCGGGTCGGGTTCCATATCCTCCAACGGTGAATGACGATAAATGTTAAGAAGTGAATAACGAAGTTAATAAATAGGAAGTGAATAACGAAGTTAATACATCAGATGCACACACAAAGAACAACATCCCAGCAAGACCTGGATAACAAGGAACTATTAGAAATGCTCGGACACGCGTTACGAGAAACTGGAACGCGACGACTGACAATGGATCGGAACTTCTCGAGAGGCGACAACGCCTTCGAACGTCCTCGCTTACCGGCGAGCGTATTGTTTCATTATCGCAATCATCCCCACATGATGCCCATTGGCCGCGAACGGCGCTTCCGAAAACGAGTTTGAACCTCGTTCCTCCGTAGCAGAACTGCAAACACTGCGTTGTCAGCTATTTTGCCATACGAAAAAGTAATATGAAGAACGAGACTAATTCCTCGGGCCTGGATTTCCACAATGCATGGGAAAGCCTTGGCATGGCCTTATATCCCGATTGGGAAGATGACACTTTTCCTATTCAAGTGTAGTCGGCTTTCACATTCTAAAATTGCAGGCATCTGAAGCATGGACTTTCGGCTGAGCTTATTGACGGTACTTATCGCGACCACCTCGAACGCGCAACTCACCACAAGCCAGAAGCCATCTCTCACAGATCTATTGCTGCCCACTCCTACGCCGGCTATGGCTCGCCCTGCGAGGGACACGCCGGAACAAAAGGAAGTAGTTCCATTAGACACAAGCAAAAAAGTACAGAATCTCGACACGGTAAAATTTGACATGTACGGTAATCTACGCGTGGACGATCCGGTCTTCAATAAAAAAGATCCCTGGTACGTACCGGCACTCAACATCGTCGGTCAGGAAGTTTTACTGAACTTAGCCGATAATTACCTACTCGGTTTTAGCTGGGCACGTATCAGCTTGCCATCGTGGGGCCACAATCTCACTGCAGGGTTTCCCTGGGGTAATGGATGGATCTGGGACGATACGCGGTTTGCCAATGACATGTTCCTTCATCCCTATACCGGCGCTAACTATTTCGATGCCGCGCGGGCTTCGGGATACGATTTTTGGGAATCTTCCATCTATACCTTCGCCGGGAGCTATTTGTGGAAAATATTTGGCGAGAATGGACCGCCGGAGCGAAATAGTCTCATCTACACCACGCTCGGCGGTATGTTGGGCGGGGAGATCATGTACCGGCTTAGTTCCAATGTGCTCGATGACCAAACCACCGGCACCGAACGAACGATGCGGGAGATCCTTGCAGGGGTGCTGAGTCCATCGAGATTTCTTACGAGACTCTTCGATGGAAAGCTCACGCACGTCACCGATCAGGAGGTCTATAAGAAGGAGCCTCTGAATGTGACCGTCTTTACAGGCATTCATCAAATTAATACTAACAATAATTTTTTGACCGGTCAAACCAGTGCCTTGCTAAATCTCCAGCTCAATTATGGCAACCCCTTTGAACAGATCGACCGTAAGCCCTATGATTTTTTCAAAATAATCGGGGAAGCCGATATCGGACTGGGCCGAAAGATCATCAATGATGTGACCGGCTATGGCATACTCACCGGCGATAATAATAGATATGGTAAATGGGATTTTCTTTCGGGTCTATTCCAAAATTACGACTATTATGACAACCCGAACTATGAACTCACCACGCTCGGCTTTGGCTACGGATTAGTAACGCGTTACCCGCTCTTAAAGAACACGACATGGTATTCCACATTGAACCTGGACGTGGTTCCCTTCGGCGGGAACAATACCAGCTATGGCCCTATCGATACCACGCAAGTGCGGGACTTCAATTTTGGCGGCGGCGCAGAGGGAAAGTTGGAATCCACCTTAAATTTCGGCGACAAGGCGACGCTCAAGCTGGTCGCTAATTATTATTGGTTCCATACCTATGTCGGCCAAGCGGGAAATAACTTTATCGCGCTTCTGAAGCCGCGACTCACCGTCGGTATTTTCGATAATCTCAGCGTTGGTATCGAGCAGACGGTCTATTCGAGCGTCCGTGAATCTCCCGATTTTTCGACCATCGATAAAGTAACCACCGAGCAGAAAATATTTTTCATGTACTACTTCGAAGATTCCAAGCGAGGCGGACATTATAATTGATTCGATCCATGCACACCACCTGCAAATACTGGATTGCTTGCATCCTGACGCTCAGTGCCGGATGTTTGCATGGTAGCGTGTTGTATGCGCAATCCATATCTGGCGATTCTTCCTCCGTTCCCGTTGCTTCTCATGCACCTATCTACAGAATGAATTACTGGCTGAGTGGAAGTATCGATCTTGCGGCTGCGGCCGGCGGTCTTCTCAGCATTCCGGCGCGCGCGAAGCCGAATTTCGATTCGGCGGAACTTGCAAATGTAAATCCGAACAACGTTCCCAGCTTCGATCGCTGGTCGTTGCATCAGAACCCCGCGCTGGTGCCTCAATTCGAAACCTATTCCGAAATACTCCAGATCGGGATGGGCGCAATTCCGTTGGCACTCCTCTTCGACAGCAGCATCCGCCAGGATGGTCTGGAAATAATGATGATGGGCCTCGAAGTAAATGCGGCGGCAATCCTTATCTACACGGTTTCGCCGCTCGGACCGCTCTTTGAAACGAGATACCGTCCAATCGTTTATTATCCAACGGCTCAATACCCCAATAATTACAATAAGACCATTTACACAAATAATCCTGTCAATATCGCCAGCGGTCAAAATAAGAATTCATTTTATAGCGGTCATGTCGCGAGTGCATCTGCGGCATCCTTTTTTATGGCAAAAGTATATTGCGATTACCATCCGGATGCGAACAAATACCTTGTTTACGGTATTGCTTCCGTTCCTGCTCTGACAATGTCGTATGTTCGGTTGATGGCGCTCGATCATTTTCCGTCGGATGTCGCAGTGGGTTTAGCAGTCGGAACGCTCTGTGGCGTACTCATTCCAGAACTGCACAAGATCGGAAACGACAATCTTTCAATGGGAATCTATACTTCACCCACTTCAGGAACCGGACTAGCGCTTCGGTGGACGCCGCAGGGGAAATCATTGAATTAAATATACAATGATTATGGGATTCATCAATAGACAATGGATTGCACTTGGCCTGATACTCGGCATCGCATTATCGCCAGGTAGTTCGGTCCTTGCTCAATCAACTTCACATGATTCTTCAACGATTTCGCTCGATTCTTCATTGGTTCTGCACGACTCCGCCTCAGCTTCACGCGATTCACGGGCGCAAGTTTATCATGTGAACTACTGGGTGAGCGTTCCGATTATTCTTGCCGGTGGCGCGAGCGGTATCTATCATTTGGCTACTCCCAAATCCGATATCGATAGCGCGACGCTTGCGAATGTGAATCCCAATAATGTTCCCTTCTTCGATCGTTTGTCCTTGCATCAGAACATGGCGCTTGTACCCACCTGGGATGTATATGCCCAGATCGGACAGATCGCCGGCGCCGCCATGCCTGTTCTCATTCTGTTGGATAGCGAGATCCGGCAGGACTGGTTACCGGTATTGACGATCGGCCTCGAGGTGAACATGGTTACGTTGGGCATTTACTCGATCTCGCCGCTTGGCCCGGAATTTCAAACGCGGTACCGGCCCTTAGTCTATTACCCGAAAGCGGAGGCGCAGGCGGCAGGGATTAATCAGGCCGATGGCAATAATAAAGATTCATTTTATAGCGGCCATGTCGCTTCGGTAGCGGCCTCCGCGTTTTTTATGGCGAAGGTCTATTGCGATTACCATCCGGACGCGAATCCATATATCGCTTACAGTCTTGCCGCAGTTCCCACGCTGGCCATGAGCTATATACGGATCATGACGCTCGATCATTTTCCGTCGGATATAGCGGTAGGCATATCCGTCGGTACGCTCTGCGGCGTGCTCATTCCGGAGCTGCATAAGGCCGGCAACAATAATCTTTCGATCGGAGCCTACTCCTCTCCTGCAATGGGAACCGGACTGACGCTTCAGTGGAATATGGGATCGAACTAAAGGAATGGAAAGAAAGGAACTGCAATCACATTTTTATCAACCAAAAACATTAAACATTATGCCACATAAATTTCTTTATCTCATCAGTATCATTCTAATAGTAACGTTGGCACCGATCATTGCCGTCGGCCAAACAGACAGCGCACAGAGCAAGAACGTGGTCAAAAAAAGTTTGAGTAACGCGAAGCAAACAGCCAGCAAGGCTTATCACAAGACCGCCGGCGTGACGAAGAAAGCATGGGCTGGTACAAAACATGCAGTCGGCACGGGGTATCACGCAACCACCCGTGCAACAAAAAAAGCATGGGCTGGTACGAAACATGCAGTCAGCACGGGGTATCACGCAACCGCCCGTGCGACAAAAAAAGCATGGGCTGGTACGAAACATGCTGTTAGCACTGGGTATCATGCTACAGCCCGCGCTACGGGGAAAGCATGGACCGGTACAAAAAAGGCGGTTAATACTGAATATCACAGTGTTACCCATACGCCAGAGAAGACCAAAGATAATACGAACGAGAATCAACAGGAGCAACTAAAACAGAAAGATGATACGAAATAGGCTGTGAAGAAGTTTAACATTCCAGCATCCAGTAATTGCTTCGAACGTACCGAAGACCGCCGCACTTTTAATAAAAATTATATTTTCACTATGCGTTACATTATAATAGTTCTCATTACCGTGTTTTGCTTGGACGCCCACGGTCAGACCATTGACACCGCCTCTCCCCTGAGAAATGATTCGGCAACGACCGCCATACTCGAGCAATCGTCATTCGGCCATATTTTATGGCATGACGTTAAAGATGGTTTCTACGATCTCGGTCAATATGTGCTGCGTCCATTCCATTGGGATCTTCGCGAGTGGGCCATTATTGGCACCGGTGTGGGATTTACAGCGGCGCTCGAACTTGCTGACGACGTTCCCATTCGTAATGTTATTCAAAGCAATAAGGGAAAATTTGGCGATGAGTTTGTGGATTTCGGCAACGACTTTTATGGCGATGGCATTGCGACCGGCCTTACCGCAATAACGCTCTATTCTACCGGGATGGCAACGGATGACAATAAGCTGCGCGTGATGGGCCTTCACGTTATCCAATCCTTTGGCTACGCGGGCCTGACCACCACCGCGCTCAAGATATTAATTGGCAGGAACCGGCCGTTCCTCTATGAAGGAAAGTTTATCTATAATGGCCCTTCCTTGAACAATGCAGCGAATTCGATGCCATCCGGCCATGTAACGGTTGCAGCAGCATTGAGTGAATCGCTTGCGGAAGACATCCAAAATACCTGGGTATCCGCCGGGCTATATACGTTTGTAGCCGTAACAGCCTATAGCCGCATGTATGCAGACGAGCATTGGTTTAGCGATACGTTCCTTGCCGGCGTCATCGGGTTCTGTTCCGGGTTTTGGGTCGATCATCAGCCGGATCATTACGATCTTTCGACCAACGATCCAAAGCCGACAAGTTTTTCGATCGAACCCACGATCGGCGGGGTGACACTCGCATATCAGTTTTAAATCTCGTGGTCTCTTCGTAAAAATGTTCTGGCCTAAGAACGAAAAGCTCGGACAATTCCGGCACCGAGTACTCTAAACGGTTACGACCGATCTTAAGAGCGAACGAGAATTCACGTTCGGCTCAATATCCAGGATAGAAAGGTAATTCGGATGATTAGTGCCACACATCCGGCGGGCCTTTTCCACATATTATCGGTAAGGCCGCCGGATGGTTGGCAGTTCAGTTGCCATTACTCAATCGTCCCCAAAAACTCTTTGTTGAGTCCCCAAAAACTCATAGCTCTGTGACGATAGGTTGCCCACGCTCGGCGGGGCCACTCCCACATCGGAAGGGCCGCGCCGTGAGCGGGCAAGAGCTGTTTAATGTGCTATGAACTCAATCGTTGCGAAAATGCTGTTCAATTGATTTCATCTTTATCGACGACGACGACTTCGCATGGTGTCTCCCACATCACACCGACGACTGTCTGGTCAGGCAATGTAACATAAGCTTGCTGACCCTGCGGCACTGTTTGACCGAAGATCGTGATCGAGGTAGCGGTATCTGAGATTGCAGCCGTGTCCGAGCTATTGCCATCGACGTTTAAGTATGAATTCCCGCCGGAATCTGAGACGGTCACCGCACCAAGCCCTTCCAATTGTTGATTCGAAATAATGAATGTTACTTGACCGCCTGTCTGGGCAAAGGCGTTTCCGGCAAAACCGAGAGTGCCCATGATGACTGCTGTGAGCGTGATTCTTAATTTTTTCATGTTGACCTCTGAAAATGATGATTTTTTGTGATCGCAAACAATTGAATTAAAAGATAGTACAAAAATATGAACCCGAAAGAGTGGTTTACAAGGACATCTCTCAAAATTCCATTATTTTTTTGAATGAAAAGTTATTGATTATGGTCTGAATTCAATACGTATAATGAAACCATTAGGTTGGTTCAGAACTAAAGATTTAGCTAATATGATAATAGTAAATCAATATTATAGTTTATTTTTGATTTTATTGATCTAATGACAATAAGCATAAGAATTCTTTATTTTAACCAATGAATAAAATTCTATTATCAAAAGTATTTTGACACTATCCATATTCTATATGACACTGAAGCCACCAGACCCTCTTCGCATATCATTCGATTTCGTTTCGGCATAATTCGTTTAAGCATGAAGGTAAACTCAAAAACGAAGCCAAAATTAGTTATTGCCGGATGAGGAGCAGGCCAGATGCACGATAAGATAGATCTCAGAATTGATTCGATACTGCCCATACTGTCCTTGCATCCGGATTGCTTTCTGGCTGTTATCGCCTTCACGAATCGGGCAACCGATTCAATAATGCAATGAACTCTCAGCCCGTATGAACATTCCTCCCGAATGTATCCATTGGGGTAGGCGCTGTTCTCTTCAAAGGCTTTTGGTATTTCACCCAAACAGGCATCGGATAATTAATTCGTAATACGTAAGTGTGAACTTTCCAATGCTTAAAAGGCTTTGATTAGGGCGATTATTTAACCTTTAGTCTCGATATGAAGTGTCCACATTGTAATGCCTCCGTTTCGGAGAAATCGAAGTTCTGCCCGGAGTGCGGAAAGTCGATAGGTATTCGTTGCGCCGAATGCGGCGCTGAGAACAGCAGCCAGTCGAACTTTTGCGCCGATTGCGGCAAGCCGCTGCAAGGAGCTCGATCGGCGGTAAGCAGCGCGTCTCCTGCACATAGTTCCCAGCCGAAGCACCAGGCCGGCGAGCGGCGCCAGCTCACGGTCATGTTTTGCGATGTGGTCAACTCAATGGGGCTTGCCGAAGCGGTCGATCCCGAAGAATTGCGTGACATCATGCGGTTGTATCACGAGTCCTGCTCGAAAGTGATCAAGCGTTTCGATGGCTATATTGCAAAATATCTTGGCGATGGATTGCTCGTGCATTTTGGTTACCCGGTGGCGCACGAAGACGATGCGCAACGGGCCGTTCGCGCAGGCCTTGGGATGTTGGAGGCCGTCAAGTACGCCGATTTTCGGGGATCGAAAAGCCACGGCGGCGATGTGGGACGTTCTGTTCCGATAGAGATCCGTATTGGCATTCATACGGGCCTTGTCGTTATTGACGAAATCGGCGCGGATACAGAAAAGAAAATGGATATTATCGGGGAAACTCCGAACATCGCTGCGCGGCTGATGTCGCTGGCGGAGCCGAATTCGCTCGTGGTCAGTGCAAGCACCTACCGGTTGGTCTCCGGTTTCTTCGAAGAGGAAGATCTGGGGCCGCAGGTGGTTCGAGGAATTTCACAGCCTATTGGGATTTATCGCATCCTTCACGAAAGCACCGCTCGCACCCGGCTCGAGGCGCGTGGACTTGAAGGATTGACTCCGCTCATCGGGCGCGATCCGGAAATGGGCAGATTGCATGCGCTATGGAATAGCGTGGTCGAGGGTGAAGGACAAACGGTTCTTGTTTCCGGCGAGGCCGGTATTGGGAAATCGCGCATCACAGGCGCGCTGAAACTTCATATTGCAAAAGAGCACGACGCATGGCTCACCGAGACCGAATGCTCGCCCTATCATCAGAACACCGCATTCTATCCCGTCTCGCAATTGCTTCAACGGACGGTGCTGGCGTTCCAGCCGGAAGATGCTGCCGAAACCCGTTATGACAAGCTCGAAGGGTTCCTCGTGCAGAATGGGTTCGATCTTGCAGAGAACGTTCCCTTGCTTTCGCCGATCCTTTCACTGCCGCCGAATCCGAAATATCAGCCGCTCGATCCGCTTGCAATGAGTACGCGCCAGAAGACGCTTGCGCTATTGATCAATCTTCTCATGCACCGCGCTTCGGTGCAGCCGACCTTATTTATTCTCGAGGATCTTCATTGGGCCGATCCCTCCACGCTGGAACTTGCCGGAATGATCATTCGGCAAGCTCCAACGGCGCGCCTCATGGCTTTTCTCACATTTCGGCCCGAATTCAAACCGCCGTGGACCGCGCTGCCGAACGTGCAACTCATGACGCTCAACCGGTTGGCGCAGGGCCAAACGCGCGAAATGGTCGATTTCCTCGTCAATTACAAAAAGATTCCAGAGCAGATTGCCGAACAGATCCTTCGCAAAACCGACGGAGTTCCACTTTTTATCGAAGAGCTTACGAAGACTGTGCTCGAAGGCGACAATTTCATTCTTGTTGGCGACGACCGGTATGAGGTGGAAGGCAAAATGGAAGAGTTCGAAATTCCTGCGACGCTGAAGGATTCGCTCATGGCCCGGCTCGACCGGCTTTCGACGAGTAAGATCGTTGCGCAAACGGCCGCAACGATCGGCCGCGAGTTCAGCCATCCCTTGCTTGCGGCGGTCGTTGAATTAGAGGAGCCGGTTCTACGCCACGAACTTACTCAACTTACGGATGCCGGCCTTATTTTTCAGCGTGGGCTTCCGCCGAACGCTACCTATATCTTCAAGCATGCGCTGGTACAGGACGCGGCCTACGAATCGCAGTTGAAATCCCGGCGGCAGGAAATGCACCGTAAGATCAACGCGGTCATTACGAAGGGATTTCCGGAGATCGTGGAAAGCCAGCCGGAAACACTGGCGATTCATTACGCGGAGGCAGGAATGATTCCGGAGGCGATCGCGGAATGGCTTCGAGCCGGGCAGCAGGCCAGCGGCCGTTCGGCGCTCGCGGAGGCGATCGTGGATTACGAGCGCGGCATTGCGCTGCTATCGACGCTTCCCGCAGACTCGCCTGCCCGAGCATACGAATTACCGCTGCAGCTTTCGCTTGGGATCGCGCTGCTCATGACGCGCGGGTATTCCGCGCCGGAAGTAGCCGGGCCGCTTTCCCGCGCTCGGGAACTCTGCGCGGCAGTTCCCGATGCGCCGCAACTGCCACTTATTCTTTGGAGCTTATGGGCGTATTACCTCGTCCGGGCAGATCATAAAGAATCGCTTCCGCTTGCTAAAGAGCTGTCGCAGCTTGCTGCGGCGCGGAACGATAGCGGGCAGGTCATCGAAGCATCGTTCACGCTGAATGTCGAGTATTTCGTTACCACGGGAGGCTTCCGGCGTTCTGCGGAGGAAACGAAGATCGTTCAGGATCTTTACCGGATCGAGAAAAACGCATGCACCGTTACCGGGTACGTGCAGGATCCGCTTGTTTGCAGTTTATCGTGGGGCGCGTGGGCAGAATGGATCCTCGGTCATCCCGCACAGGCGCGTGCTTTGGCCGATCAAAATATCCGGCATCAGGAAGCGCTCGGGCATCCTTATAGCACAGCGTATGGCGCCATTTGTCTTGGCTCCCTTGCGGTTCTCATGGAAGATGAAGCATGGGCGGAGTCTGTTGGGAACCAGGGTATGAAGATCACTTCCGAACGTGGGTATCCCTTCCTCATGGCTATCGCCATGGCTACGCTTGGATGGGTCAAAGGCCGTAATGGCGGCACGCTGACAGAGAGTATGCAATTGTTCGATCAGGCGATCGCGATCTTCAATGCGATGGGATCTATTTTCTGGCGCACGTTGCCCTATTCCTGGAAGATCGAAACGCATATCCTGCATCGGGATTACGCCGGCGCGCGCGCGCAACTTAACATTGCGTATGAGGAGGCCGAACGCATTGGCGAACCGTTCATGCTTCCGGTACTCAAGCGTTTAGAAGCGGATATCTTGCTTGGTGAAGCAAAAATGTCGCCCACAACGGCGGTGCAAGCCGGCCTATCGCCGAATGTTGCGGCGGAGGAATTATACCGCGAGGCTATTGCGCTTGCGCGATCGTTCCAAGCGAAGGCCTTTGAGCTTTCGGCCTTACTGCGTTTGCACGATCTGCTTCAGGATTCGCATAAGGGAAAAGTGGATGATCGGTCATCCAGGGTACTCGAGGAGATTCGAGGAGTTTACGAATCCTATACCGATGGATTCGATCTGCCTCTGCTGGTGCGAACTAAGAAGGTGCTGGATGGCGGCAACTCGTTGCAACACGCACCAATTCTTTCCGAGACGTCCCGGCAAAAACTTGTGACAGAATAGAGATTGAAAGACCTTTTAACTGTCTTTTACGATCATCAGCATCGCAAACATCGTGGCCGATGGCGCTGATGCTTTCTGCATTTAAAACATAGACCCTGAAGTTTTTTAACACTATAGATCCCATGGCTACTTCCACAACGACAAAACAGTTCACGGATGATCGATCATCCATACTGAAACAACCCATCATTACCGCGACGACCGGCAATAAGGCTCCCTATTTCGAGGCTTCGTGGTCCACCGAATATCTTGCGCCGATGTTCGACCGTGCCGATCCGATCGCCGATAAGATCGTGCAACTGCTCTATGCGGAAGGCCGTCGCGACGCCGAGCGTTCCGGGAACCCGGTTGACCGCCCGAGGCGCGCATTTCAATTCTTAAGCTTGCTCATCAACCGGATGTCGATTCCCGATCCGGAAGTGGAGCATCCTTTCGCTGCGGAAGATCCCACCTATACGTTCTCTCCGGAAGTACGCGAAGCGCTCCGGGCGTTCATGCGCGAGGCCCAGAAGGTTCCGAAGTGGGCCGATTTCGACCTCATCAGACAGGCGCAGGCTCTTTTTAAGGCCAATCCATTGCTCGCGTATCCGATGCTTGCGTTTCTATCGCTGCCGGTACTCTATACGTGCGGGCGCGGCGGAACGCCCGTGCTTATTCTTACCGAGCAGATCAGCGCGAAAGTACGCCGCCGCATTGTCGAGACCGGCTCGCTCATCATGCAAGTCATGCAGCGCGACAGTTTTACAAAACTTCCCGAGCAACCAACGCTTACCAATCCGGTTCCCGTTGGGATCGAAGCAGTGCTTCGCGTCCGTCTGCTGCACGCGGCTTCCAGGACGATCATCAATTGCTTCTGGGAGGATGGTATGAAAGACCGCGCTGCCGATCCAAGCAAAGTCCGTACCTATCAGGGCAAGCCGGCAGACCAAATATGGCGCAAGGAATGGGGCCAGCCGATCAATCAGCAATACCTGGCCGGCGTGCTGATGTCATTTTCCTATCTCGATCTGTATGGTCTCGAGAAGGTCGGCGTCATTGTCAGTGATGAGGACAAAAAAGCGTACATGCACTTGTGGAATGTTTTCGGGTATATTCTTGGAGTCGAAGAGGACGCTTTGCTTCGTCTCGATTTTCCACGCACGGGTGCGGCGGTCTATAAAGATGGAAAGGTTGTTCACGATGCGACCGGCGAAGAAATGGTCGCAACGGGCCGCGCGATCTATACACGCGTGTTGCAACTGAATCGTGCGACCGACGAGCAGGGAATGAAAGATGGACAGATATTAACGAAGGCGATCAACGATTATCTGGCGGACTTGATGAAGCGACGCCTGCCGTGGGCAAAAGTTCTCAGAGTGGACCGGCTGCCGTACCTTATGATGGCGATGATGCTTTCGAAGGACGATCGGGATTTGCTCGATGTGAAGCCCACGCTCGTCGATCGTATGTTTTTCCCTGTCGTGCTGTTTGTGCTGCGGCTTCGCGGCATTGTGGCAAAGACGGTTGGGCTTCCGGCCTCGGCGTTCGCCAATCTTCTTTTTCATTATATGGAATCGGAGAACAATGCCGTTTATGAGGAACTCGAAAAGCAGACGGGCGTTCGTTATCCCGGTATTCCTGAAGAATTTCAGCAATGGGGAACGGTGAAGAAATAACAATTAACAATGAAGAATTAAGAATGTGGGGACGGACCTCGTTTCATACTGATCGGTGAATGAATCCCAATTTTTACTTTTTACTGCTTGATTGAAAACGTTAGATACCAATCTTCATCACGCCCTATCTCGCCGCCGTTTTTATAAATGGCTGGTTCCGGCACTGCTTGAATGGGTGGCAATAGTCGGGCTGTTCTGGGTTGGGTTTGCTGCGCATGTGTGGCCGGTATGGGTGATCGTTATCTTTTTGCTTGGAAGCCGGCAACACGCGCTTGGTGTGTTGGGACACGATGGTGCTCACTTCACCGCCGCAAAACATAAACGCATTAACGATGCGGCGTCCGCGATCTTATGCTTCTGGCCGATGATGACGACGCTCGGGGATTTCCGCAGGTTCCATTACAATCACCATCGCTATTTTAATTCCGAGCACGATCCCGAGATCATTTTCAAGAGCAGGATGAGCGGGAAACAATGGGAACCGCCGATCTCGCGACGGCGGATCATGCTTTATTGTATCGGCGATCTGTTTGGATGCGGAGTGTTCGAAGTGCTGAAAGCGCGGCAGGTGCTGACGATGAGGGGCCCCTATTTCCAAAACGCACCGGGACGCATCACCAAAGGCCGCTGGAAGAATTGGATCGGCCCGCTCATGACGTTAGCTGTTATTGTCGCTGTGCTGTATAGTTTCCATTTGCTGATCGCGCTTGCCGTCTGGTATGGCGCGCTGCTCACTTCGTTCTGGGCGTTCTTCCGTTTGCGAACGTGGACCGAACACGGCGGCATTATCGAGAACGGCGAAACAACGCACCGTATTCGGCTTTCATTTGTGGAACGAATTCTTATCACGCCGCACGCATCGTGGTCGCATTACGAGCACCACGCCCACCCCGGCATTCCATTCTGGTCCCGCCACAAGATCTGCGAGCCAAACGCCCGTACCAAAAGCCTGTGGTATGTGCTCGGTTCGTTCGGGGGGTGAGCGATTTTATTCCTTCACAAACTTGGCGCGCATTTGTCCATCGCTCACAAAATAAACACCGGATGGAAGCGAGGAAACATCCAGCGTGTTGCCGGTTTGCTTTACTTCATAACTCCGGCCGAGAGGGTCGAGAATAGAAATATTTCCCTCACTCAATGTAATTTGAATTTCGTTTGTCGCGGGATTAGGGAATATAGTGAAATTATCTGGAGAAGATATTGTAGTTTCAACGCTCGAAGCGCCGGGAACGTAGCGGAAAATTCCATCTGCGGTAGTTCCGGCATAGAGCGTATGATTTGGACTGACGGCAACGAAGTCAAAAGCCGTGTCAATGGACTGTGATATAATTTCGCCGGTCTTCCCTGTATCGGTTGAAATCATTATTCCCATTCCACCAGGGGCATACCATACTGCGCCAGCTGCATACAGTTTGTTTGAGCCGTCAAGCGCGAAGGCCAAAGGTTGGAATTGTCGATTAACTTGCCATGTCGCCCCGTCATCCGTTGATTCGATCATATAATAATAACCTTGCGCATCCGAGCCTTCGTCCTCGGCAAGAATGGTGCCGTTTTGGGTAACTACGATTGCATGAGGGGAAAAGCCCGAAGCTAATGTATTCCAAGTTTCACCATGATCGGCTGAACGAACAATTACTGTTCCCGTTGCAGAAACTATTCTTCCTTGTGGATCAACCGCCATTAGACCCCAGCCATTCGGAGAATCGGATACGGAATCCCATGTAATGCCATGATCTGATGACCGGAAAATTTCATCGGAATTGTCTGGATCATAGGCTAATACATACCCTGACGAATCCACTGCCAATACCGTTGGATTAGTAAAGTCAACAAACCCGGGCGCGACTGAGTCTATGATATAGACGAGGTTTTCCCATTCGGCCGCTGTTGGATCATAACGAAGTTGACCGCTATAAAGATAACCCTCGCGGTCGCGAAGAAGCCAGCTGTAAGGTACTTCAACGGTGACAGAACTGCCAAAAACAACGTTCTTATCCATAGAGTCTTTCGCCCAGCTATTTCCACCATCGCCCGTGCGGTAATATCCCTGATTACATGCGACAATTATCGAATCGTCACTGAAAGGCATGATAGCATAAATATTCGAGCAATAAAGTGAGTCCTCCCATAACGACCAATGCTGAGTGCTTCGAGAATAATCGTAAATGTGTTGCTCTGTACGCGCGTAAATTTCATTTGTTGGGGTAACGCATAAAACTGAGCCATTTATATCCGAAGGAAACTGACTATTGGTCCAAGTGGCGCCACTATCGGATGACACCATAATAGGAGAGCCACAGGCGTACAGCAAACCGCTGGAATCTTTAATTATTGGCGAATCATACCCCAAATCAGCAATGGTATCCCATTCGATCCCTCCATTAGTGGTTCGAAAAAGTTTTCTTCCATAACCATCTTTCGGAACGGCAATACAAATACTATCTCCGACTGCAAGGATGAAATCCCATTCGTTAACGTTGGGAGTGGAAACTTTTTGCCAAACGGAATCTCTTTGAACATTTGTATAAATATCTCCACCGCCAGCTGCGTTAAAACCGTCAGCATAGATCTTCCCGCTTGGATCAGCAGTAATATTTGCAAACCAAAAATCGGAGTCTTGAAGGACGGTTTTCCACGAAGCACCGCTATCCGTCGAGCGAAGTATCGCATCTGAAGTAATGCCGTAGAGGGTTCCATTCATTACGGTCATTCCCCAAAAGCGGATATTAGACATTGTCCACGATTTCCCATCATCTGTGGACACCGCCGCTCCGCTCACATTATCCATCAAAAACATTTTTCCATCCGCAAAGAAGAACGGTTGCGCTGGAGTTCCATTCAAATCGAATGGCAACGGCCACGACTTTGTCCAACCTGTCGAGCCAGGGCTTCGTTTCCATAGTTCCAGTCCAGCAGTTGCGAGATAGATGGTTCCGTCCGGGCCAGCCACCATTGCCTCGGAAAATCCTCCCGTTGGGCCATGTAATTGCTGCCAATACCCGACTTGAGCATGGAGCGCCGTGGCGAATAAAATACAGATTATAATTGTCGAAATTTTTATCATTGAATCACCACTTTCTTAAAATACTCGAACACGCTGACAAAATCTAAACTTAGGAACATTATTAAGCGATTTTGGTCGAAAGCAGTTCCTTGCTGACAAAGAAGAAAAATTTTAGAAAAAAATGGAACTCCCTCAAGTTTAATGCATAACTTCATGAAAAGCAATGTCGAGTTAATGAACACTGTTCCCAACACCCCGACAAAAAGCACCAAATGCTGAAAGACAATTGGCTAAATTGGCTCAGAAACGTCCGCCGCGGCGGATTTATGAAGCATCCGCCACGGCGGACGTTTTTACGTCCGCGCCGTTCCTGTAATAGCTTGTAGCTGCTCCGCGCGGGAGGCATTCGAAAGATCGGAGCCACCGAATGCGGTTTGGGCGCTCCAATATCCCAACCGGCGGTAACTTTCGAATTGATCTTCGGAGAACCACTGGTTTGCGGTGGATTGCTGCGGAAAATCGGCATACTGAAGTCCATATTGGAGCACATCCACCGGCTCATCGCCTAACAGCGTAGGTTTGAGCACTACGATCACTCCAGTTCGGTACTTGGAGCGTTCTTCGGGTGAAAGACCTTCATCCCATTTCTCGCCCCATAGTGTGCGCAGATGTGCTTCGCTGTATTTTACAGTTCCCCGCAGCCAATGTGCTTTTCCGGCATCGCCCGAAGTGCTTGGCCCACCGAGACTCGTCATTTCCTTCAAGCCGTCCAGCGCAAATTCTGCACCGAAATCAATGCGGCAGCGGCGGAGCGCATTGCCCAGATCTTTGAAATGCGCAAGAGGATCGGCGCCATTATCGCAGAGCACAATGTAGCGGCATCCCCGCTCAATGAGCGGGTAGAGTCCGGTGTTATCGAAATGCCCGCCATCCGTAAGATAACAGAACGCACCGAAACCGGATGTTTGGCTGAGAGTCTCTTTCAGCAAATAATACGGCCAGAGCTTGGGTTGCGCTTCGCGCCAGCGGGAACGGCCGGGATTTGCAGCCCAATATCCGAGCCTAACATTCAGAAGGCTCATGAGCATCGTTGTTGCGCCAGAGACTTGATTACTTCCCATGTTCGGGCTTGCTGCCGCGCCGGAAATAGCAACGGCAGTTCCCAGCGTCATGGTGCCGGACATATAGTCTGTCGTGGCACGATAACCGGTCGTGACGGAGCCGCAGTAGCGCTTGCTGAGAATGAAATTCGAGGCATGGCGCTGCGCCGTTTCCAGCGATTTCGTTCCGAGCAGGTTCAGCGTCGCGTTCACCAGGTGATACGGAGCCCCGTGTCCGCAGCCGTTAAGCGCGGACAGCGCAATATCGTCCTCCGGATGAACCTGTGTGGCATGGGCAGCAGCCGTATTGGGCGCCCGCATTTTCGAGGAGATGTTTCGGAGCCAATTCGAAGCCCCCAGATACGCGCGGACGATGCGGTTCCGGTAGAATTCGTGGATCGATAAGGTGTTGGGATCGATCCGCCAGCCGACAAATATCACGCCGCCGATGGAAAGCGAGAGCAGTACCTCGAGAATATGTGTCAGCCCCCAATGCGGGCTTTCAGCGAGCGGCGGGATGAGCAGGAAGAGGCTAAAGAGCGTAATGTTAATTCCCAGCAGCACGCGCGCTTCGTGGTTCCCACGCCGCCCATCCTCCGGCGCGCGAATGCCCCAGAGCAGATCCAGGAGCAGAATGAGGATCGAAGCGCCAAGCCCAACGGCGAAAAGATGATTGATCGGCAATTCTGCCGCGCTTTCAAATATCGAGGTAAGCAAGACGAGGAGCGTGGAAAGCGCCAACACTACAAGGGAAGCCGCGCTCGCGGAAAGAATAGTACGAATGCGCGCGCCGATGGAGCGTGGCCGCTCGGTCGCCAGTCCCCCTTGCAGCTCCGGATGAGATGTGGATGGTGACTTTGCCATCGGTTGAGGATTTTTTTGTTCCCACCAATATTTCCAGAAGATGATTCCCCACATAACAATGGGCACCGATACGATCCACCACCCCTCGACGGAATACATTCGCTCGGTCGGGTCCACCAGGATCGCAGCCATCATTGCGATCTGGACGAGGAACACCCCGAATAGCAACAGCCGGCTAAATTGCCTTGCTTGCCGGACGCGCTTAGAACGCCGTGCCCTGAAATGCAGATCGAACACGGCGTAGTACAGTGAAACAAATCCCAGCATCAGCATCGCAAATACCAGCGGCATATAGTTCTGATCGCTGTTGCTTCCACCTTGAAATACTAATGCCTGAAGCACCCAATGGCCGGCCCATGAGATCCCACATAGCAGCAACCCCAGGATGAGCGGCGGGGCCAGCGAGATAAGCATACTTTTGATCTTGCCGGGTGGCTTGGCTTCGCCGCGGTTACTCACTGGGGAAGCATTTCGCGCGGCAAGGCCGGTTCCCGTCAGTGCTATGAGCACGGTAATCATACCGCTGGACCGTGCCAGCCATTGCCACACATCTTCGGAGTTATTGGTATGATAAAAGAACAGATAGTTGATTACTTCATGGCCGAAGCCGCCGAACGCGAGCAGTACCGTTGCGAGAAATGCACCCATCAGCAGCCGCTGGTGGTACGTAACGATCCTGGAACGGCGGACCTCGAGTAATTTCAATAGTTGCTGGCTGGCAGCATCGGCGATGGTACCGCTGCTCGCGCTCTTCCGTTGTGTTTTCCAGAACCAGTGTGCATCGTCCCACAACAGCAGGCTGAGCAGCAGGAGCGCGACAACAGACCAGGTCAGAATCCACGGAGAGGAATCATAAAGGTTCCAGCCATCCGGCCCAACCGTTCCCAGCGCATTCCCTATCAGCATACTAACGAGGATATAAGCTGCCAGTCCGCAGATGAACGCATACGTCGCCTGCAACACATTCCCGCCGAACATTCTGTGGTTGCTGTTGATCAGCCACAGGCAGATCAGCATGACGATCCAGCCGATCATCATAACGGGCAAAAAACTTCCCCACACCGCCCGATGCGCAAGATAGCGGAGGTGCGTTTCATTGAACAGGCCTTTTTCACGCTCTTCCACGCGATGGGCCATCAACCGCACCTGCATTTTGCCGAGCCGAGCGCGTACGCTATCCACGAGCGGGTCGAGCTTGGCTTTATAGCTTGCCTGAATCGCGGCCTCCGACTCCTCGCGAGCCGCCGGCGTCAGCATCGGATTGGCGCGCAGGGTGGAATCCTTTTTGTGCCACTCGATCACGCCAGCCTCGATCGTGTCTATGCGGTTCTGAAGTTTCGGATTGAACTGCGTCTCGCCGCCTTCTGCTGCGATGGCGCTATCGACGTATTGCATGGAATTGATCCTGCGCAGCAATTGCGCGTAGGAGCTATCCGGCGTGGTGGGTGCGCTAAGTTCCCTTATCTTTTGGACCGGTTCCAGGGAGATCACGCTTTTGCTGCCATGCACCATGCTGTCCAGACTGCTCATCACTTCCATCTCTAATTGGATGTTCGTCGCCTGGACGCTATCTTTGGCGAAATGAGAATAGGGATACAGGAACTCCATCTCGGAGTTGGGCTGGATGGTAAAATAGGACTGTGCCAGCAATACCGCCGCGAAGATCATGGGAATTAATACGAGCCATGTCAGTCCGAGATTGCGGGAGATCACTGCATTGGCCCGCCACGTATCGGCAGACATAAATCCCTTCATCGGAGTCAGGTAATTGCTGAACAGCCGCAGATGATGCACGGGGTCGATGGTGCGCTGCGGTTCCGGAGGATTCGATGCCGGAGATGCGCCGCCATTATTTTGGTTCCGTTCCGCTTGCCTTGCCCATTGGTCGCGCTCGGGCTGGATGCGTTCCGGCGGCGGGAAAAACTTGTCTTCTTTCGGCGTATTTGGATCGAACGGACGCGAGCACCATGCGCTCCACCAGCCGCCGGTAAAACCACCGCCGGAAACCGTCGAAAGATAATCGAACACCGGGAGCACGCCAAGCTTTTTCAGGGCCTGAAGCACGCCAAGCGCGGAGGTCGCCGCGCGAATGCCACCGCCCGAAAGCGCGATGCCCGCAAGTTCCTTGCGATCGACCGCTTCACCATTCGGTTTCTCCTGGCGTTTTGCGATCTCCTCTAACTCTGCGGAGAAGACATCTTCGAATCGGTTCGGTGAAAATTCGTCCATCTGATCTGGGATTTAATTTGGGATTATTGCATCGGCGACGATGCGGAACACAGTGTCGCATCAAACAGAAAACCGCTTGCTGAACGTGCCCGAATTTCAGAACCGGGATTACGCAGTCTTTCTGAACCTGGATGACGCGGATGAAGGGGAAATTACGCGGATATTATATTGGCAGAAACCATCCGTGTCATCCGCCACAATCCGCGTAATCCAGGTTCTGATTATTTCTTCACCACCGGCAGCGTTTGCACCTGCCCGTTCATGCGGACGAGGCATTCATACGTCCCATCGGGCAAGCCAGTGGGGTTGCTCCATAGGAAACTGTGCTCTCCCACGCCCAACTCCCCCGAAAACAGCCGCGCAACCTCCACGCCAAGCATATTCACAACGGATACCTCCGCATATCCGGCAGCTTGCGAGGTGAACGTGATTTGGGTGGATTGAGAGAAAGGGTTGGGGTAGATTTGGATTGTTGGAGTGCCCACAACCGGCGTTTGTGCGACGGAACTGATGCCGAAATCGGAAAGAGGGCGGCGCCAAACGCCATCGCCGCCATTTATATAACCCACTACTCCGGCAAATATATCTGAACCATTCACTGCAAGAGTTTGGATCAAGCCATAATTGGCGATGTTATCCAATCCAATGCTCATCCAGCTTTCGCCGTTATCGGTAGAGAGAAAGATGCCGCTATCATTTGTTGCGGCAAACAGACTATTGCCGCTAACAGCCATTGCTCTAATCCATTCGTGATCGGGCAATCCATTGTTGACCGCACCCCAGGTTGTCCCGTTGTCAGGAGAAAAAAAGATTCCATCACCTTTGGTAGCCGCAAAGAGATTCGTTCCGATGGTCGCAAGGGCAGTAATTGTCGTGTCAGTCAGCCCAATTTGAATGTCTTTCCAAGTTGATCCGGCGTTTGACGAAAAGAAAACCTTTCCGTTGTTTCCGCCAGTGAATAGATCTGAACCGCTCAAAGTAAAAGCCGTGACCCCCACATTTTCCGAATTAAGCATTGTCCAGCTTTGGCCATTGTTGGTTGAAAGATAAATACTTCCACCCCCATAGTCTGTATTGGTATAATAATATGAGTTATTTGTCCATGCAAACAAATTTGAATCGCTCTGTGCAAAACCAGCTACATAATCAGCATAGTTATAATTCCCAAACCCTTCATTCGAAAGATTCCAGTTTTTTCCTCCGTCTTTAGAGAGAAAAATACTATCCGTATAGGTTCCAGCGAATATATTTGTCCCGATAACAGCCAAAGCGCTTATTGAGGAGTTCAGGCCGTCACCAGACCATAGCCAGTTCGAGCCACTATCGGTCGAGAGAACAACCCCGTCGTCGAAGCCGGCATAAACATTTCCATTCACGAAAGCAAGAGTAGAAACATCACTTGTAATCGGCAGACCAATACTTGCCGGGGTCCAGTTCGTTCCGTTATTACTCGACATAAAAACCCCGCAGGGAGTCCCTGCAAAAAGATCAGCACCAATCGTTGCAAGTGTCGAGACTGTAATCCAATTAAGTTGGCTCCCCGTCGAAACCCAGTTGGCACCATTGTCTGTCGATTGGAATACACCTTGATCGGTACCAGCAAACAGAGAAGCACCAGCCACTGCAAGCGAAACCACGTTGCGACTTGTCAACCCAGTATTCGCCACAATCCAGCTTTTACCATCATCGGTTGAAAATATAACACCCTCGGTGGTACCAGCAAAAAGAGTCTGTCCAATCTGAGCAAAGGCATTGATGTTGTTACTCGTGATACCAGTATTGAGTAGCGTCTCTTCCCATGTGTTGCTACTGTCAGTTAATCGAAAAAGACATCCATAATCCTGAGACCCGCCAAGAAGTGTTGAATCATTCGGCGCAAAAAGAATATTGAGATCACCACCGGCTGTTCCCGCAGTCCAATGCAATCCATTGTCAGTAGATATATTGAATCCTGAACCATCCTCACTCGAAACGAAAACATTCGAGCCGTGAGTGGCAATAGACTGAACCCTAACGTCATCCACAGGAACCCAACTTGCGCCGCTGTCCGTCGAGCGAAGCAATCCCCCAAAGTCGCCAGAAAAGATTGCAGAATCAGAAATTGCTATTGCGGCTCCGTATCCGCCACCAGTCGTCCAGCTTTTGCCGAGATCAGTCGAGCCAAAAATGCCCGTATTTTGGATTCCCAAAAATAAATCTGTGCCATTCGCCGCCATGCACGAAATAGAAAGATTATACGGCCCATTCGTCTGCACCCACTGCGCGCGCAGCCCACACACCGGCATCACCGCGAGCGCGGCGAAGAGGGTGAGCGCGAGAAGACGTTTCGGAAGCATGGTTTATGTAGTGAAAATGAGCAGCAGGAGTCAAAAGTGCCCGTGCCGCTGGGCAAAAAATAGTGACCCGTTTCCTTTCGTGTAGCACCGAACCTTCAGGTTCGGTGTGAATTTCGCCGAACCTGAAGGTTCGACGCTACACTTGGTTGTCGGGCTGGAAGCAGCGACCTACGGAAGTTGTTCAATTATTTTCAGGGATCTTCATGACTTCAGGAATTTCTGTCCGTATCTTAAAGTAAAATTATGGGCACCAATTTCTGTGTGAAGTTAGGGTGGTGCTGCCGTTCATTGAAAATCAGGCCGATAGTTTTCTTTAAGGAGGAGATTTATGAATTCCTGATGCAAAAAAAAATATTTATGCAAGACTAACTGGCTAAATTAGCTTGAAAATGGCACAGTTCATGAAGCACAAATGCGTTTTGTAAAAGGCACCAATGTCTTGGGGAAAGGATGAGGGATGGGGATGAAAGGAAGAGAGGTATGAAATGAATAATCCTAATCTTCCATCATGACCTGAAAATTCAACTCTTCCTGAAATCGCTCGGGGCGGAAACTTCGCCTATGCTCGGGACACGGGCCATGCTCCTTCAGTGCGCGTAAGTGCTCGGGGACGCTATAGCCTTTGTTCGATCTGAAATTGTACTGCGGGTATAGTGCATCCAGCTCGACCATGATGCGGTCGCGGGTAACTTTAGCGATCACGGATGCTGCGGCGATGAGCGGCGATTTTGCGTCGCCATCGATCACGGTTTGGAATTCGTAAGGCAGCTTTGTTCGAAAATAATTACCATCGACGAGCAGAAGTTCCGGCGCGAGATTCTCGACAGCGAGTTTTTCCGCTGCCTGATCGACGGCGATCGTCATGGCTTTCATGGTAGCTTGCAGAATGTTGATACGGTCGATCTCTTCGTGGAATACGATGCCAACACCCCAGCTACGCGCGTGTTTCAGTATCAATTTGTAGAACCGCTCGCGTTCTTCTTCGAGAAGCTGTTTGGAATCGTTGAGATCGCGCAGGGATTTCGGGAAATTGCGGCAGGTATTGTAATCGAAATAGACTGCGGCAGCAACAACAGGACCGGCCAGCGGTCCACGCCCTGCTTCATCGATACCCATGATGGAGAAAATTCCACGTTTCCAATGGGCGCGCTCGGTTTTCCAGGATAACGGCTTTCGCTTCGTAGCCGTGACCTTTAGGTCACGGTGTGAATGATCGAAAAAGTCGTTATTTTCAGACCGTGACCTAAAGGTCATGGCTACACGATCGTTGCTATCCAATACTTAAAATTGTTTAACGAGTCCAAATGCAAAGATGGCTTGACTGAGCGGCTGGTTGCTTGGAAGTCCGATGGAAATGGCAAGAATGCCGAGAGGGCTTTCAAGCTGCGCTCCTATGCCGTAACTGAGAGGATACTGCGGAGATTCCGCCGCCGAGGAGACGGTCGAATCTTTCACCAAATATCCGCCATCGGCGAAGAGATCGAAAAACGAGATCTGCGACATCATGAACCGAAGTTCGAGATTCGCATAGGCATAGCGGGAAGCGATAAGTTCCTGCTCGCGGTAGCCACGAATGGTAAAGATACCGCCGATGCGAAAGAGATCGCTTTCGTCGAGCAGTCCGCCGGTCGCGGTGATGCTCCGCGCATGAAGCCCGATCACGCCAACAATTTTTTGTGAAAAGAGCGTATGATACCCGCTGGCGTCGAGCGAAACAGTGCTCAATCCGATGGAAGCCGGAGTGGAGGAATCGATATATTCGGCAGGGCCGTAGATATCTTTAATTCCATAGCTCGCGCCGAGCAAACCGATCACGCCACTACGCGGCGCAATGGAATTATCGCGTGTATCGATGCTCGCGCTCAGGCCGGTGGTGATAGTGCGGCTGTCGTAGGTCGTAAAGAGGGTACTATCCTCGTCGCTCGGGATCACGCGCTCATAGGACAGCGTGCCGATGATGCGAATATCCTGCGTCAGCGCAAGCGAAAGATTCCCCGACGCGGTCGTTTGCGTGTAGGTCGAATCTTGCTGCGTCTGCGCGAACCCTCCGTTAAAATTTACTGGATACCCGAAAAGCCAGGGTTCCAGATACGTGACTTCGAGCGTTTGCGTAGAAGCGGTGGTGCGGTCGTAATGGAGCGTGGCGTTGCGGCCGGTTCCCGAAATATCGCGCAAACTGAGATCGACAAGGCCGCTGAGATACCCGGATTCCGTTGGACTGGGAGGCGGGTTATACCCCAGCACGCCATCGATGGCACTCGTGCTTGCCTCTTTTACGCGGATCAGTATGATAACCGTGGAATCATGATCGAGATAGAGTTCCGGATCGGATACGGATTCGAAAAACCCGAGGCGCTCGACACGTTCACGAGCGGCCGTGAGGTCGTTTGCATTGTAATAGGAGCCTGGCTGCAAAGCCAGTTCCCGCGTGATGACGTTCTCGTTCGTATTTTCATTTCCAAGAATGACTATTTTCCCAATTTTTGCGCGTGGCCCTTCTGTGACACGAAGCTCCATGGCGAGCAACCCCTTTTTGGTTGCACTATCGAAGCGTGGAATGATCGCATCGATCGTAATTTTTGCGAGTGGGTAACCATATTGCTCGTAAAGCGCAAGGAGCTTCATGATGTCATCCTGAAACGTGGTTTCGATCAGAATGCCGCCCGGCACCGTCGTCATTTTGATCAGCAGCTCATGTTCGGTAAGAATGCTGCTGCCACGAATCGTGATGGAACCGATATGATATTCGGAACCTTCGAAAATGTAAAAGTCCAGTTGAAAACCTTGCGTGGAATCGTTAGGAACTGCGAGGCCAATGTGAAACGAATCGATCCGGGCGTAGAGGTATCCGTTACTGGAATACGTTTTTTGAATGGATTGCTTGGCCTGCTCCACAAGCAGAAGCACTTCCGATCTATTCGAGACGTTGCGTTTGAGAATGCTTTCGTCGCTGAGCGTTATGGCATCCAGAAGCTGGCCGCTGGTGATGCGTGCATTGCCATGGAAGACGATTTTAGCGATAGGAAATGCGCGCGCAAACATCGAGCAAATAATGAGCAGCAGAAAGGCAGAAAGTGTTCTCAGGGTGCCGAGCATTCGGACCATAGAAGGAAAGTAAGCCGCCTTTTGCTCCCATGGCCGAAAGGCTTTTGCCGAAAAGACTTAATTCGCCCTGTGCATTGCCCCGGATTGCGGCGGCGTGTTAGCAGAAAACCGTCCGGTTATTGGTTTGGTCAGATCCTCGGGAACGGAAAGACCGAGCTTTTTATATACTTCGCTCAGATGCATGCGATACAGTTCATCGAATATATTTTTTTGCGCACTGAAATTATCGTCGCCATACCACCAGTTCCAATCGCTTCCTTCGGCGATCATAAGCTCATCGTGCGCAGCTTCGATTTTTTCGAGCGCTTTGGAGCGCGCTTCGCCTTTCAAATGCGATGCCATAGTGCGTGCATCATCCAGCGCTTTTTTTGCAGCATAGAGGGCATCCCATGAGATATTATCTTCCTTGCTTCCGATCCAAATACCGAAATTGCCGTGAATCCACGATCCGGCAGTAAGTTTGGAAAGCCGGGGAAGTGCCTCCGGACGCGAACTGCTCATTGCGCGTGCTAAAGGTTACCGGCTGGATCTCGGGCGTGTTCGTTAACGCGGAATAGAGCGTACCGAGAAAATCAAAACCATTGCGTGAATAGAATTCCCAACAATTTTCGCCATCGAGGATCACGGAGATGCATGCTTCGCGCAAAATATCTTCTCCATACGCATCCACTAAGGAGGAACGAATATTTTGGATATCCCCAATAAAATGTTTCACGGCATCGTCTGCATTCCATGTTTGATAGGTAAAGCCGATATTGTCCGAAAGCCCATGATCGCGAAAGAAGATGGTGATCTCGCCTTCGGAGGTTTTTGCAAGCCACGGGAAATATTTCGCATGTTCGGGCTTGATGGTAATGTTCCCAGCCTGCGTAGGTGTGCCTCCGATGGAATTGCCGAGCACTGCTTCGTCCGTCGCGGTCCATGCAAATCCTTGTTTGCGAATGAGTGTCAGCGCATCCCAGGAAAGGCTTCCTTCGCTGGGCCACATTCCATGCGGCTCGATCTTAACCGTGTGCTTGAAAAATTCCCGACCGCGCCGGATTTGTTCTTCCGCTTCTTCCGGCGCCTGAAAACGGTGCGAGGGTAACACGACTTCTGGCATCGCTTCGCGCGCACAATCGGTATCGATGAGCAGGGGCAAAATAGGATGATAGAACGGGGTGGTCGTAAGTTCGATCTGTCCTTTTTTTGCAAGTTCCCGATGCAGCGGAACGATCCTTCTCACGTTTTCTAATTGCGCTTTTGCAATCACTCGTTTATCGCGTTCAGAATAGCCACGCTCTTTATCCACCAGTGTTTTGAACGGCTCACGCTCTCGAGCAATTTCGCCCGTCCACGCAAGTGAAAAGTGAACGGCCAGATCGCGATAGTCTTGAAGATCGAAGCGGCTGCGGTCTGGGCCGTTCGCTTTATCGACCAATTCACGATAGCGTGAAGAGCGGTCGATCATGTGTTCCTTTTGCGCCTGGAAAAAATGATCGAGCATGAAGGATTTGTCCGCAGAGGTAAGCGCATTGGCCGGCTTGGACATTAACGCGACCACGGGATCGATGGCTTTGCCCTCAATATATTCCTGTATCTGTTTGAGGAGCGAAGGCACAAGATTGATCGTACCGTGCATGGCAGGATGCCGCTCGAAATGCTCAGCCATTTCGAGATAATCCTTCGTGGCATGCAGCCACGCCCACGGCATCACGAAATGATGATCAGAACGGTAGTAGGGCTGGTGCTGGTGCCAGAGTAGGGCGAGTTTGATGGGCGTCATGGGCAAACTAACCTTGTAGTGCCGGGAATATATTCCCGGCACTACAAGCCATTTCTATTCCTCTTCGGCCACTTTATGCTTTGCTGACTCCTTCACTACTTTATCGGCGAACTCGCGCGGCGCTTCTTCATAATGGCTGAAGGATTGCTTATGCGTGGCACGGCCTTGTGTAAGCGAGCGAAGCCGCGTGGAATAATGATATAGTTCCGCGAGCGGCACTTGCGCGCGAATGACTTCAAAGCCACTCCTGGAATCCATCCCAACGATCTTGCCGCGCCGCGAGGAAATATCGCCCAGCACATCTCCCATATGATCGCCGGGAACTGCAATTTCCACATCGTAGATCGGTTCGAGCAGTACCGGTTTCGCAGACAGGAATGCTTCCTTGAACGCCATTTTCCCTGCCGTCTTAAACGCATTTTCGTTCGAATCGACAGGATGCTCTTTACCATCGTACAGTGTAACGGCGACATCCACGACAGGATACCCAGCGAGCGGGCCACGCGTCAAGAAATCATGAATGCCTTTATCGACAGCCGGGAATATGTTTGTTCGAAACGACGCCGCCAACGATGGCATCGATAAATTCGTATCCTTCGCCACGCCGTCTTGGCTGGAGTTTGATAGCTACTTCGCCGAATTGTCCCGCGCCGCCGGATTGCTTTTTATGGCGATAGCGCGTGTCCGCATTGGATTTGATCGTTTCCCGAAATGCGATGCGCGGCTCGACGATCTCGACATCCACTTTGTACCGTTCCTTCAACCGTCTGATGCCAATATCCAAATGCAGTTCGCCCTGACCTTCGATCAGGATTTGATGTACCTCGGGATCGTGACGAACCAGAAACGTTGGATCCTCCTCATGCAAGGAATGAAGTCCCATAGCCATCTTTTCATCATCCCCTTTATTTTTTACTGCAACGGCGCTTGTGATGATCGGCGCCGGGAATTCGATTGGATGAAGCACGACGGGAAAACTGCGCGAAGAGAGCGTATTATTGGTGTGAGTATCTTTCAGCTTCACGGCTGCGGCAATATCGCCACAGGCTACGGAGGATGCTTCCTTGCGGTTCTTTCCCGTCATTACGAACAAGCTGTGCGATGCGCTCGCTCTTGCCGTTTGCTTCGTTCACTAAATCTGAGCCGGGATGAAGCTCGCCGTGATAGACGCGGAAAAACGAGAGATCACCCAAATGCGGCTCGCTCACGGTCTTGAACACGAAGAGCGTTGTAGCGTCTTTCGGCGCAGCGTTCAGGCTGACTTCTTTCTTGGTGTCTGGATTCGTTCCCTTCACGTCTGCGAGATGATCTTCCGGGGCCGGCGCATTCGTCACCAAAAATTCCATAATGCGCCGCGTGCCGATGTTTTTCTCTGCCGATGCACATAGCACCGGGAAAAGCTTGCGGTGCGCGAGCGATTCGTGAATGCCTCCTGCAAAATGCGATTCATCGAGCTGGCCGTCGTTCGCGAAATACTCTTCCATTAGCGTGTCGTCGCTTTCTGCTACAATTTCGGCCAGTTCCCGGTGCAGTTCGTCGGCTTTTGCACGGACGTTTTCGGGAATTTCTTCTTCGGTGTATTTCCCATCGGCAGTGAAGCGCAGGAGCTTCATTTTCATCACATCGACGATGGCATTAAAGCCTTCGCCCTGGTTCAGCGGAAATTGCACCACGGCAACTTCATGCCCAAAACGGCTTTTTGCATCTTCGATCACCGCATCAAAATCGGATTCGATATGATCGAGCTTATTGACGATAAAGATCACCGAATTCTGATCGTGCTCGCAAAATTCCCATGCCTGTGCTGTTCCAGCTTCGACGCCATGCTGGGCATCGATCACGATAAGCGCCGTATCGGCAACATGCAAAGCCGCGCGCACTTCACCCGTGAAATCGGCATAACCGGGAGTGTCGAGAATATTAAGCTTGGTGTCTTGGACGTTCAGTGAAATGAGGGACGTATTGATGGAATGTTTTCGGGCGGTCTCGTCGGGATGATAATCGGAGATCGTATTCGATTCCTGGATCGTGCCGCGGCGGTTTATGGCCCCCGCGGCGAAAGCAATGCCTTCGGCTAATGTGGTCTTGCCGGAGCCGGCGTGTCCGGCCAGCGCAAGATTTCGAATCTGCGTGCTCATAGCAGTTTTTTCCTTTCGTTAAATCAAGGTTACGGATATGTTGGATATTTAATAACCCATACGAGGGCGATTCGGGTTCGTATGTTTTACGAATGAGAATTATCAGAATGCCTGACCAATCCCAAAATGGATATTGCTGGTGTTGCCGATAGAAAGCAGTTTTTGTTTAAATAGCCATCCACCAGTCATATTGGGTGTGATGGCGGGAGCGGATGGTGGGTTGTCAAACTGACCTGAAGGGTCATAGAGCTTGAACCCCCAATCAAAGCGGAGCGCTCCAAAAAAAGTATTATAGCGAATTCCCCAACCGATCGTTTGGGCCATCATTTTGATGTTGATCGCTTGTGAAAAATTGGTCCACGCTATATTATCCCAAACATTTCCAAGATCGTAAAATAGCACGATCCGGATGGGTGAAGAAAATTGCTGCCAGGTTGTGAAGGCTCCGGGATATTGAAACGGAGCATAGCGTAACTCGATGTTGAATTCGAGATCGTTATATCCACCCTGGAGGGCGCTATTCACACCATTGTTGGAAACAAGGAGGGACTGCTCGCCCCATCCTCGGTTTGAAGTTGCTCCGCCGCCATAAAAACGTCGATCGAGCGATGGTTCGCGCCCGGAATCATTAGTCAGGAGATAAGTCGCGCCCGCGCGTAAGTGCGTTGCAAGCACGGCGGTACCATTCTTCGAAAGATCGAAATAATATTTTACTTGCGGGACGAATTTTAGATAATCAGAACTTGGATAAAGTGCAGTCTCAAATGGAATACGGATTTTTGTAGGAATACCCCATTCAAACGATGCGGAATACAGATATCCAGCAGTAGGATTTACGAGGTCGTTGGTGCGGTCGTTCTGATAACCGATAGAAGGGATCAGATTGACCTGTTGCGGCGGAGCCGTGGCGCGGATTATTGAGTCCTGAGTTTGAGTGTTGACATAAGCAACGAGAAAATCGGGAATGAGTAACGTTTTATTATCCGTGTCACTAAGTACAAAATTTGAACCGACGTGAGCAGAATAGGAGATGAATGTATAAATCGGTGAATCCGTCTCGATCTGATGGCTGTATCCTAAGCCGGTCACGAGCGGGATATGCGGAAGTCCGATAAAGGGTCGAACATAATCTAGTGTGGAGCTAAAGCGTCTCAAGGATGTCGGGAATGGCTGATACGATGCTTGGAAACTTAGGTTATCCGCGTTTTGCGTAAGGTTCTTGTCAGTAAAACCAGCACTCCCTCCAAAAACAAATCCCTGGCTGCTTTGGCCTGCAAATAAGCTGATTGGTGCAACCGCTCGTTGTTTCATTCGCAGGAAAATATCTACGGGCACTGTGGCAGAATCACGCAGGGAATCGGGAAGCAGATTGATATAATCCGTATCGAGCGAGATACGAAAAAGATCGAACGTTCCGAGTTTGTTTAGGGCTGCTTCACTTCTTTGGATTTCCGAGAGTTTGTACCAATGGCCACTGTCAATATAAAGTTGAGCGAGAATGACCTTCCTCGCCACGCGAGTTTTTTCTACGGATGTTGTGTCGTAGCTGATATTCACCCCCCCGAAGCGATAGCGATTACCGGGCCGGAAATAGAGGAGAACGTCAACGTCGTGATGCCCCGCAATGTGTTGAACCGGGATGGTATCATAACGGGCATTAGGATAGCCGTTCTCGACTAAAAAGTTGGTAAGGCGCTGTGCTTCATTCGTGGCTGCTGCACTCGACCAGCGTTGGCCAGTTTTGATGGTAACTTTATCGTTTAATTCCGGCTGAAATTCATTCGGGAGCGATTCGAGCCCCTCGATTGCCACATGGGAAATGGTGTACGGGGTACCTTCACGGATGGTAAAAACAACGGTGTCCCGAACTTGTGGGAGCGGTGTATCTTTGATCCCCTGGGTTTGCGTCAGGCGTTGGCGGCGAATTTGCTCATAATAATTATGGAGATCATCCCGGTTTGCACGAACAGCATATACGCTGCGGGCATCGATGAAGCCGTGATCCTGATAATACCTATTGAGTACTGCCGTATCGCGATCGAGCGAGGTTTGCGAGAGCGTTTGATAATCCGAGCCAAGGGAACTGAAGATGCTATGAAGCTTCCGGCTGAACAAACCGGTTACTTTGGTATCAATAATACTCGATAACTCATCGCTCGAAAGGGCATGATTACCCTGAAACTCCACGGCAACAACTTGCCCTGTCGTGATATTTTGCAGTTGGTCGTCGGTAGCGAAGCCACTCGTTTGAGCTTTTGAAATTCCAGAGAGTCCAAGCAGGACAAGTAAGACGATCCACCATCCGTAAGGTGTGAGAGCGCGACGTGGTAGAATCCCCGAATAGGGTGAGTTAATCGGGTTCACTCGTGAGTACTTTGTACACTGCGTTCGGATAGAGGTACACCGCACGATCCTGGTGCCCACCATGGAAATGCCGCGCGGATGAGGCACATGAGCAATCATGCTGCATGAACGCTCACGCAGCGATCAATACTCGTTTAATTCGTCGTCGTAGTAGAATTCGTCGTCTTCCGGGGAGTAATCGGGCCACACTTCGCCGATAGACTCGAATTGCTCGTCCTCATCTTCGAGTTCTTCTAAATTTCTAACGACCGCCGGCGGCGCACCGATCCGTTCGCAATAGTCGATGAGTTCGGCCTTATTGGCCGGCCACGGGGCGTCTTGGAGGTATTCTGCTAATTCCGAGGTCCAAAGCATGGGAAAAATTAGTATGTCAGTTAAGGAGAAATGAGCAAGGCTTGGCGGCAATAGCAGCCCTATGCCCGTTTAACGCCTCACGTGCGGGCGTTTTATGCTTCATTCTAAAATTACTCCAGAGTAATTCCATTTTGAGGGGTGTTTGGTTCCGCTAACCCCAAAATAAACAAAAAAATCCGAGGAAGAGTAAAAATTAATCTCTCAGACGTGGATCCAACGCATCGCGAAGGCCATCGCCGACAAGGTTATACGAAACAACGGCTAAAAAGATTGCAAATCCAGGAAAAACCGCAAGCCACCAGGCATGAATGTCGTTTCGGGCGTCATTCAGAACGCTGCCCCACGTCACGACCGTAGGCGGTACGCCGAAGCCTAAGAAGGATAGTGCAGCCTCGATCAGAATTGCACCTGCGATTCCAAACGCGGCGGAAACAAGCACCGGCGACAAGGAATTAGGCAAAACATGACGGATGATGATCCGCGAATTCTTAAACCCAAGCGCCGAGGCGGCGGAAACGAACTCCATGTTGCGAATGCGTAAAAATTCACCGCGAGTGTACCGAGCAATACCGGGCCAACTCGTCAGGCCAATGAGAACCATAATAAGCCATACCGAACCTTGCTGCATCATCGCTACGATCGTAATGATCAGGAAGAACGTAGGCAACGTGAGAACCACTTCAATCAGACGCGAAATGAGCACATCGACCCACCCGCCATAAAATCCAGCGAGTGCCCCGAAAAGTACACCAATTACAATAGCGAACGACATCGAAACAAACCCGATAGAAAGCGCAATACGAGAACCATGGATCATCCCGGCAAGCACATCGCGGCCAATGCCATCGGTTCCGAGCAAATGCGCGCCCGATGGCGGCGAAAGCGTATTTGCAAGGTCTTCATCGGACTCCGAATATCTGATCGGCGGCCAAATAGCACTTTTCACATCGCCGGATTTTTCAAGGTCTTTCCAATCGGCCATTACGAGGTCGGGAGACCACCTGCTGATTCCGAGATCGGCTAAGTATTGCTTGAAAACAGGGAAATAGACCGTCCCTTTATACACGGCGAAGAGCGGCTTATCGTTCGCAAGCACATCGGCTAAAATAGCAATGCCAAACAGGAAATAGACGACATACACTGCATAAACGGCCACGCGATTTTTCTTATACTGATGGCGGACAAGCGACCAAAAGCTTTGCGTGACCATTTTCCGGTTTGCCTCGCGCTTTTCTTGTGCGGCGGTTTCCATAAGCGACGGAATTACTTCTGGGGTCGGAGCAGGCTGCGAATTTTGCTGGCCGATCAGGTATTCATTCTGCACGGGTACTCGCTCGAGAACGCCGACCGTCTCCGCAGAAGTTTTTTCGACTTCGAGAGCGCCTGTATTTCGAAATTCGTTACGTTCGTCCATCGAAATTCTTAATTGATCGTTATGCAGATTTTTTGGTAAATGCGATCCGTGGATCGACTAAGGAATATAAAATATCGCTGATCAAAATGCCAACGAGCGTCAGCACCGCCGAAATCGTAAAGAGCGCGAGAATGACCGGATAATCGCGTCCGGTCAGTGCATTAAACTCAAGAAGCCCGATCCCGGGAATCGTGAAGATCGTTTCGATGACGATCGCGCCACCAATGAGCGCCGGTAGCAAGCCCCCGACAATCGTGACAATGGGGATCAGCGAATTGCGGAGCGCATGTTTATAAACAACGATCTTTTCCGAAAGCCCTTTGGCGCGCGCCGTTCGGATATAATCCTGCCGGATCACTTCAAGCATCGAGCCGCGCATTTGCCGCGAAAGAAACGCGAGCGCGCCATACGTGTAGCAAAAGATCGGGAGCACGACATGCCAGAGAAGATCACCCGTATTTTGCAGCCAGGTGGCATACGGATAGTCGTTGCCATGCAGTCCATTGTTCGGGAACCATGATAGAAAATCCCCGCCTCCGAAAAAAATGATGAGCATCGTGGCGATCCAAAAATCGGGCAGGGAATACAAAATGAAGAGCGTGGTCGTGATGCTCTTATCGATGTTACTGTCCATCGCGCGATTTCATGGCGGAATAAATTCCGATGGGAATCGCAATCAGAAAGGCAAGTAATATCGAAACTGTCGCGAGAAACGCGGTGATCGGTAGGCGCTCCAAAATCTTATCTATCACGGGCCGCTGATCCTGAAACGAAACGCCGAAATCGCCATGAAGCAAGTCGGACATCCAGAAGTTGATATTGGTTATTCGTGCCATTCCATTTGAAAGTCACGCGATCGGAAAGCGGCTTTAGTTCGCCATCGGCATTCTTTTCATCGGAAAAAATAGTCCAATACCAGACGGGCTTATCCAGATGCCACTGTGCGCGGATTTGGTTGATGATCTGCTCGTTAAGCTGCTGATTGCCGCGCTGCGCGCCTTCCGAGCCTACGCCGGCTTTCAACTCCGCCGGATCGCCCGGTGCCATGCGCGAGATCCCGAACGAAATCACCGTTATCAGAAACAGTGTCGGTAAAAAAAGCAGAACCCGGCGAACGATGTACTGAAACAATTAAGAATTAAGAATTAAGGATGAAGAATGGTCATGCTCATGTGAGAACACGCTGGATAATGCCGGGTTTCATTTGACATGACTCAAATTGAGTTTCATGTAAAAAGGTTCGCTATTTCGCTTAACGTGAAGAAAAAACCTGCGATCGCTACGCTGCAATCGAAGGAACCCATATTGCTCGTAGAAGGACTCGGCGCGTTCGTTTTTTGCATCGACGATAAATGCGAAGGATGCAATTTCACTTCGGAGCGTCCGGCTAAATGCATCGAACAAAAGTAGCGTTCCAAAACCACGGCCACGATAACGATGATCCACTGCAAGCCGGCCCATGAGCGTTGCTGGAACAGCCGGATAATGCGGTAACTTGCGCTGCATTGGTTCTGGGAGATCGATCAGGATGATACTCGTGGCGGCAATCGTGTAATATCCCGCGATATTTTCTGCATCGGTAATCAGCACGAAACAGGAGGTTACTCTCCTCCGAATGTCCTGTCCTACTTGCTTGAGTAAATAGCTATCAAGAGCATCGACGCCTGAAGAAAATCCTTCGCGGTTATGGCGAGGACTGAGTGCCTCAATTCGAAATCCATGCGGGAGAGGGATGTGAGACACTATGCGTTTATCAGTTGTAAATATTTGCGGGCAGCCTCCCGAAGTTTAACATTGGCTGGGCGAGGATGCCGTAGAGCATTTGCGAATGACCGGCTATCCTTTGCATTCAATCGGATTAGCTCGGCGTCTTGAATGGTGCGGAGAGCAGCCTGCTGAATATTTGAAGCTATGAACTCCCCGATGGTGAGCCCCGAAAGTTCTGCGGCTCGCTTGATAAGTGCCTTTTGATCGCGGGGTACGCGAGCTTCGATGTGCTCCAGCCGTCGGCGGGTAGTTGTTTGTGATCGAGTGGTAGATCGTGGCATTGCTTGAAATAGTTTGATACGTATATCCCCTAAGTCACAACACAATTCCCCCAATCGAATTCCAGCAAAATTCTTTTTAATCCACCGGCATCCCTAATTCCTTGCGGAGAAAGAAAGCCGTGTAACTCCCGGTCTTGCTAAAACGGCGCGCAAGCTCTTCCGGCGTGCCCTCATCTACGATGCGCCCGCCGCCAGAACCGCCATCGGGGCCAAGATCGACGACCCAATCTGCCATTTTGATCACATCGAGATTATGCTCGATGACAACCACCGTATTTCCGCGCTCACGCAGCTTGAGCAGTACATTCATCAGATGCTTGATATCTTCGAAATGAAGCCCGGTTGTTGGCTCGTCGAGAATATAGAGTGTTTTGCCCGTCGCTACTTTCGAAAGTTCCGTTGCGAGCTTCACGCGCTGGGCTTCGCCGCCGGAAAGCGTGGGCGCTTGCTGCCCGAGCCGAACATACCCCATGCCAACCGAGGAAAGCGCATGCAGCTTTCGCACGATGCGCGGGATCTCCGAAAAGAATTCTTCTGCTTCCGTCACGCTCATTGCAAGCACATCGGCAATAGATTTGCCTTTGTAATGCACTTCCAGCGTTTCGCGATTGTAACGTTTGCCACGGCAGACATCGCACGTTACATAAACATCCGGCAGGAAATTCATTTCGATCTTCTTTACGCCGTCACCTTCGCACGCTTCGCAGCGTCCGCTTTTGACGTTAAAAGAAAATCGCCCGATCTTATAGCCACGAATATTCGATTCCGGCAGCGACGCAAAAAAATCGCGGATGTAGGTGAACAGTCCGGTATAGGTCGCTGGATTTGAGCGCGGTGTGCGGCCAATCGGGGTTTGATCGATCTCGATCACTTTGTCAATAGCGTCTAATCCATCAATTTTCTTAAATGGCAGCGGGACAACATGCGAAGCATAAAAATGCCTCTGTAAAATGGGTGCCAGTGTTTCATTGATAAGCGTCGATTTTCCGGAACCCGATACCCCGGTAATACATGTAAACGTGCCAATAGGAATGCGAAGATTCACATCCTGCAAATTATTACCCGTCGCGCCTTCAAGCACAATGGCTTTGTTCTTTTTTGGCTTTACGCGCTCTTTAGGAATTTCCAAAGAAGAAATCCCTCCCAAATATTTCGCCGTCGGTGAGTCTTCGCCAATAAAATACCCATTCGTTGCATCGGTTCTATTGGTTCCATCCTCCGAGGAAGAGAATAAAGCCGGCGGCCCATACGCCACAAGATTCCCGCCGTACTCACCGGCGCGTGGGCCAATATCGATGAGCATGTCGGCAGATTCCATCATCTCACGATCGTGTTCAACCACGATCACGGTATTTCCGAGATCGCGCAGTTGTTCAAGCGAATGAATGAGCCGTCGGTTATCACGCTGGTGCAATCCAATGCTCGGTTCATCCAAAATATAGAGGACGCCGACGAGCTGCGTGCCGATCTGCGTAGCAAGCCGAATGCGCTGCGATTCGCCGCCCGAAAGCGATTGCGCCGAGCGATCGAGCGAGAGATACCCAAGCCCGACCTGCAACAGAAAATCAATGCGTGGGATAATTTCCCGCACGATGGGTTCCGCGATCGTTTGTTTGATGCCTTCAAAGGAAAGCCCACGAAAGAATTCTATCGTATCGCTAAGCGAAAGCTTTACAATATCATGAACATTCTTGCCATGAACTCTAATGGCGAGGTTTTCCGGCTTTAATCTGCCGCCATTGCACACCGAGCAGGTGTTGGCGGCCATAAATTCCCCAGCCCATCCGCGTTGTGCTTCGGAACCGGATTCATTGTACCAATACCGAAGTGTTTCCATCACGCCCGGCCACTTGACCTGATATTTCGTGGTTCGTCCGGCACCAGAAGTATAGAGGGCAGAGAACTTTTGCTTGCCCGAGCCATTCATCAATATCTCGAAGAACGGTTCGGGAAGTGATTCGATCGGTGTAGAAAGCGGAATACCAAATTGTGCAAAAAGTCCTTCTACTTGCGCCCAAAGCCAGATCTTTCCCCGCTTTCCAAAAGGGACAATTCCACCATCCTCTACAGAGATTGTTTTGTCCGGAATAATGAGATCGAGCATGAAATTTCGTTGCACGCCTAATCCATGGCATTCCGGACACGCATTCGTCGGGGAATTAAATGAGAAGGTATTAGGCTGCGGCTCCTCATAAGACCTTCCGCAATTCGGGCAGCTATATTTTTCGCTGAAGAGAATATTCTCTTTTTGCTTGCCTTGCTCGATCTCCGCGCTGATCGTTCCCTTGCTCATCTTGAGCGCGCTCTCTACCGAAGCCGTGAGGCGCTCACGAATTCCATCTCGCAGTACGACGCGATCGATGACGATCTCGATGGTATGTGCGCGATAGCGGTCAAGCTCCAGGTTCTCACTAAGCTCCTGAGGTTGATCATCTATTCGCGCGCGTGTAAATCCTTGCCGCAAAACATCCCTGAACAGTTCTTTGAATTGGCCCTTTCGTCCTCGCACGACCGGTGCATGGATGGTGATCTTCGTGCCTTCCGGATATTTCAGAAGTGTGCCGATGATCTGATCGACCGTCTGTTTTTCGACCGGCAGATTACAATCGACGCAAAATTGTGTACCCGTTCTCGCAAAAAGTAAACGGATGAAATCGTAAACTTCGGTGACCGTCCCAACGGTGGAGCGCGGAGTAGAGCCAATCGTTTTTTGCTCAATGGATATGGCGGGGGAAAGTCCCTCAATGTAGTCCACATCGGGCCGCTCCATCATATCCAAAAACTGCCGCGCATACGGCGAGAGCGATTCCACATAGCGGCGCTGGCCCTCCGCATAAATGGTATCGAACGCCAGCGAGGATTTCCCCGACCCAGAAATTCCGGTAATGACTACAAGCTTTTCGCGTGGAATATCGACATCCACGCCCCGCAAATTGTGTACGCGCGCGCCACGAACGACGACCGAATCGTTCGCATTGCTTGGAGGCAATGCCACTTCTGCTATCCTTTTTGTTGCGGTACGCTTTGCCAATGACGGGGTGGTTTAGGGCCATTTTTCGAGGCCGATAGGGCAAAACATTTCTGCAAATCGGTTGGTTGCTCTTTCAAGCGGAACTATCCGCTTTAAAGAAATCTTTCACACCCGACTATTGAATCCACCCACAGAAACGGTTAGCAAAGCATCCAAAAAGAAGGCTTTTTCGCCAAACGGGAAGGCTTTTCCGGTATCGAAGCCAAGGGATCTGCTGACGATTGAGCATTTACCCACGGAGATCATTACCCATCTTCTTGACCGAAGCGATCATTATTTAGAATTTCTCAAGCAACCCGGCCCATTTCAAAGATCGAAGTTGCTGGAAGGCCGGACGATCGCGAATCTCTTTTTCGAGGCATCCACGCGCACGCGCACTTCGTTCGAACTTGCCGAACGGCGTCTGGGCGCAGATGTGGTTTCTCTGACACCTGCAGTTAGCAGTCTCGCGAAAGGCGAATCCATACTCGATACGATCCGAGTTCTGGAAGCTATGAAGGTCGATGCCTTCGTGATCCGCCATAATGTATCGGGCGTACCGAAATTTCTATCGGAGCGTCTTCCGGATGATATTCACGTCGTTAATGCTGGCGATGGCGTGCATGAGCATCCCACGCAAGCATTGCTTGATGCGGCGGAAATGCGCTCTGCACTTGGCGATCTTACGGGCAAACATATTGCCATCGTAGGAGATATTTTACATTCTCGTGTTGCCCGCTCCAATGCATGGCTCTTAAAAAAACTTGGCGCACACGTTACGTTCGTTGCGCCGGATACACTGATGCCACGCGATGCTTCGGAAGTGTTCGGAATAGAGACTACGCATGATCTCGATGATGTTCTTCACTCCGCCGATGCAATTATGATGCTTCGTATTCAGCTTGAGCGGCAAGCGCGCGGATTTTTCCCCAGTCTCGAAGAATATCGCGAAGAGTATGGAATGACGCCGGAACGTATGGCGAAATCTACAGCGCTGATCCTGCATCCCGGCCCGATCAATCGCGGAACAGAACTTGAAAGCGAAATGGTCTATGGGCCGCGCTCGCTCGTGCTACGGCAGGTCAAGCGCGGAGTTGCCGTCAGGATGGCGGTGATGGAATGGATTTTCAATTAAGAATTAATAGTTAAAAATTAAGAATGGATCTTCTTCTTCGCAATGTCCACATCGTCGATCTCGCACTCACGCTTTCGCGGAAGCCGGGTGACTCCGGACTCGATCTCGAAATTCGTGATGGAATTATTACTCGAATAGGACGGGGGCTGGAATCCGATGCCGAGCCGCGCGATCTTCGGGGAGCTATTGTCGCGCCCGGATTTTTCGATATGCATGTCCATTTGCGGGAACCCGGACAGGAATATAAAGAGACCATTGAATCTGGATTGAATGCTGCAATGAAGGGCGGATTCACTGGCGTTTGTTGCATGCCAAATACTGAGCCGCCGATCTCCGATCCGTACGTGGTAAGCTATATCAAAGAAAAAGCGGCTGGCCATCTTGTTGATCTCACCATTTGTGGTACGATGACGAAAGACCGCAAAGGTGAAGAACTTGCTCCAATGGCCGCGCTCGTAAAAGCAGGAGTAAAGATGATCTCGGACGATGGCACCGCCGTGCGAAGCGCCGAAGTCATGCGCCGAGTTTTCGAGTACGCAAGAATGTTCGATCTGCTCGTCTCGCAGCATTGCGAAGAGCATTCGATGACTGCCGGTGCGGCGATGAACGAAGGCAGTGTTTCTACCAGACTTGGCCTTCCAGGCTGGCCCAGCGTAGCGGAAGAAATTATTATCGCTCGCGATATTTTACTTGCAGAATATGTAGGAGGAGTACGCTATCACGTTGCGCATGTAAGTACAAAAGGCGGGGTGCGCCTTATCCGCGAGGCGAAAGCGCGCGGGCTTGCGGTATCGTGCGAAGTGACACCCCATCATTTCACGCTCACCGATGAAGCCGTTGAACGACACGGCACCATGGCGAAAATGTGCCCGCCGCTCCGAACGCAGGAAGATGTGGATGCCATCATCGAAGGATTGCAGGATGGAACGATCGATTGCATTGCCACGGATCATGCCCCCCATGCCACGCACGAAAAAGAGACCGATATGGTCAGCGCGGCTATGGGAATTATTGGCTTGGAAACCGCAATTTCACTTGGCCTGACGCATCTCGTACATGCCGGACATCTAACCTTTGCGCAGTATATCGCCTGCTCATCGACGAATCCACGTAAACTGCTCGGGCTTCCAGAAATTCAGATCAAAGAAGGCGAGCGAGCGAATCTCACTATTTTCGATCCTTCAAAAAAATGGAAGTTCTCTGAAGAGGACATTCGTTCCAGATCTCATAATACTCCCTTCCTTGGCGAGGAATTTACAGGGAAAGTTGTGGGTACCATTAACAATGGGAAAGCCTGCTTTTTGAGCGCAGCTTAAAGGACAGCGTTCGACATTCCCACCCACTCGAAGCGCAGAAGATCGGCTCTTTGAGTTTCCCACCGCATTGTTGTGATCCCATTGCCTTTCTCGTGGATAGGCACATGTTTTTTTTGCGGTTCTACTATTTTTCAGTGGTATTTTTGTACTCACGATTCCTTTTCAACTTAATCCATTTAATTATGAAAACACAGAAGGCCATGTTATCGATTTCAGTGTGCGCTCTGGGTTTCTTTCTTATCCTTGCGCTCGCTGCTTCTTCCTCCAACGCTCAACAGATCCTATCCTATCAGGGTGAGGCATCCAGCAACGGAACACCAATGCAGGGTTCCCACTCTGTAACGATTTCCATTTATACCGATTCGACCGGCGGTACGGCGATCTATCAGGAAACGGAGAGTGGCGTCATCTTCGCCAACGGACTCTTCAATGTTTCGGTCGGCTCGAATAAATCGCTGCCGCTGTTCGATGCCGGCAGTTATAACGGAACGCCGAGACCTGCTGGAGATTACTTCCTTGGGGTTTCCATTGATGGGGGCGCAGAGCTTACGCCAAGATCGCGTCTTGGCGCGGCGCCAACGGCGTGGAGCAGCCAATTTGCTGACTCTTCACGCGCTGCTGGAACTGCAACAACTGCTCTGAGCTTGGCTCCGAACGCGAGCGGGGTTGTTACATCCATTAATACGCTTGGCGGAGCGGTGACGCTTTCGGGCGCGGGTGGAACAACCATAACCAAAACGGGACAGACGCTTACGATCAGTTCATCCGGTGGCGGAGGAACTGGCATTCAGGGCATTCAGAACACGGACGGAACTATTTCAATCGCGAATCCGAATGGCCCTACCGCAACGGTCAGCTTGGCAAATGATGCGGTTTCCACCGCCAAGATCGTTCCTGGTGCAGTTACCAATGCGGTTATAGGATCGGGAACGGCAACGAACGGTCAGGTGCTGACTGCGAATGGTTCAGGAGGTGCGGTGTGGGTCAGCCAAGTTGCTTCCGTGACCGGTTTGGGGTCATCCGGTGTGATTCCGATATGGATCAGCACCTCAGCGCTGGGTAATTCGCACCTTGCTGACAATGGTACGACACTCTCCTATTCGAGCTTGAATATTAATACAGACTCAGCCTACCAGATCGGTGGCACGACAGTGCTCACTGCCAGCAGCAACCTCGAAAACCTCATTGCAGGTTCGTATGCAGGAAAAAACAATTCCACAGGATCGGAGAATACTTTTCTAGGAAACTCAGCGGGTTATGGTAACATGAGCGGTATGATCAACACCTTCACGGGGGACGATGCCGGTTCAGGTAATACAACGGGCAGCTATAACACGTTTACAGGAGTTCAATCGGGAACTTCCAGCGTGTCGGGGAGCTATAATACTTTCATGGGAGCCCAGGCAGGCTTCTCAAATTCCACAGCGAGCGATAACACATTTATCGGAGACGATGCAGGCTACTCTAACACGACGGGAGCCGGCAATACATTCACAGGAATGGACGCCGGAAAGCACAATGTGATCGGCAACGGCAATACTTTCGTCGGGGACAGCGCTGGATACTCCAACACGGCGAACGGAAATACTTTCTTGGGATACGAAGCTGGATCAGTTAATACGACTGGCATTCAGAATACTTTCTCCGGATATGGTGCAGGCAAAAACAACTCGATCGGCAATGATAATACATTTACAGGCTACGCGAGTGGTGATGTCAATACCACTGGTAGTCAGAATACGTTTACGGGTTATATCTCTGGCTATGTCGATACGTCGGGTAGTTACAATACCTTTACTGGCTCCGGGGCGGGTCGAGAGAATCTGTCCGGCAACAACAATACGATCACAGGCGCATTGGCAGGCTGGTCGAACATTACAGGCAATGACAATACTTTTTCCGGCTCCTACGCAGGATTTTCGAACACGACGGGAAGTTTTAATACGTTCGATGGAGACAGCGCAGGTTATTCCAATCAGACGGGCTTTTATAATACCTTCTCTGGCTACGGAGCTGGCGAACTGAATACGGCGAACGGAAACACATACGTTGGATTTTTAGCAGGGCAGCTCAACACGGCTTCCGGTGCCAATACCTTTATGGGGTACGAAGCTGGTCAGAATACTATCGCCGGTACCAATACGTTCATAGGAAACGCTGCCGGCAGGACCAACACGACAGGACAGGGGAATACCGCTATTGGTAATGGGGCGGATATGGCAAGTGCTGCTCTCACGAATGCAACAGCTATTGGCAATGGTGCGGTTGCACCGGCAAGCAATACCATTCAGCTTGGCAATTCCAGCGCGACAGCAGTGATCGTTCCGGTTGGTACAACAGCCCAACGGCCGCCATCGCCCGTGCAAGGCATGATCCGTTTCAATACTACTACCGGAATGTTTGAAGGATACAACGGCACCGCGTGGGTCAACTTGTGATTGAGCATGCAGAAAATATTGAGAATGGGCCGAAATGATCTTTCGGCCCATTCTTTTAGTGAACAGGGAACATATATCTTCCTTTGCTTGTATTAAGACTCAATCTTAATAAGACGAATGAACGCCGCCACCCCTTCCGCTCGAAAAAAAACAGCTTCCGCCGACCGGGCTACCGGCCTTCGGCGCGTGGCGCTGAAGCCGCACGAGCATTTCCGTAAATTCCTTCAGGAGGGACAATACCGCATCACGCCGGAGCGCTTCGATGTGTTGGACGCTGTGCTTGCCTGGAATGATCATTTCGACGCTGATAATCTTTTTATCTATCTAAAAAATAACGGTTCGAAAGTATCGCGCGCCACGGTTTATAAAACGCTCGCTCTATTACACGAATGCGGCCTTGTTTCACGTTACCGGTTTTCGCAAGGCCACGCGCAATATGAGAAGACGACCGACCGTCCGCACCACGACCACATGGTCTGCACGAAATGCGGGAAGATCGTGGAGTTCGAGAATGCGCGTGTCGAACGCTTACAAGATGATGCCTGTGCGCAATATGGATTTTCACCAATGTATCATTCATTCCAAATCTTTGGCCTTTGCCTCGAATGCCGAACGAGTGGCCCCTCCCGTGCAGGCGAACATGCGCGTATTGGGGAGCACCCGGCAGTAACAGGCTCTCCGGGGTCCAGTGGCGTACTGCCGCTCAAAAAAGTAAAAGAACAGCAAGGTCGCGAACTTTGATGCTTTCAAACTAATTAATAGAGGTCATGAAAATATTTTTCTACTCTCTTTCTCGCGTCGTTTCTTTTTTCTAATATTGCTATCGCGCAAATTACTGCGCCGATCACGGATACCTCGAAAAAAGTCGATGCTACGAAGAAACATGTCCTGACCGGACGAATGCTCGGGATGTCGCCAATCTATGATTTTTCCACACACGATAATGCGGCAATCGATATGGCGAAGCAGTTTCCAGGCGAGCGCCCTCTTCCCGATTCCTGTTATTACGCAGGTGAAAAGCATCTTAAAAACATCGAGCAACTTTCGTTCGAAGGCGAAAATGCCGAAGCGTATCTCAGCCCGGACGACAAGTTTATCACCTTTCAGGCGCACGGCAAGAAACCGGGAAGCTGCGACCAGATCTACATGATGCCGATCGATGGAAGCCGCGTAAAACGAATTTCGAACGGCGCGGGGCGCACAACATGTTCTTATTTCCTTCCCAGCGGCGATAAGATCCTTTATTCCTCGACGCAGGGAATGTACGCCGGTTCCTGTCCGCCGGAACCGGATTTTTCGAAGGGGTACGTGTGGCCGCTCTACAAAGCCTATGACATTTATGTAGCCGATACTAATGGCAATGTGCTCCGGCAAATAACCTTCGATACGTTGTATTACGACGCCGAATCGACGATCTCTCCCAAAGGCGACCGCATCGTGTTTACGAGCACACGATCGGGAGACATCGATCTCTATTCGATGAATCTTGACGGCACTCATCCGATGCAGCTTACGCACGAGGAGGGTTACGATGGTGGCGCGTATTATTCTCCCGACGGAAGCGAAATTGTGTATCGGGCATCGCGTCCTGAAGGAGACGAGCTGACGGAATATCGTGATCTGCTGAAGCAAGGACTTGTCAAGCCAACCAAGCTCGAAATTTACGTGATGAACGCCGATGGCTCGAACAAACGGCAGGTCACGCATTTGGGCGCAGCAAGCTTTTCACCCTATTGGGCGCCCGATGGCCAGCACATTATTTTTTCCTCGAACTATCTCGATCCCAAAGGCCGGAACTTCGATCTTTTCATGATCAACAAAGATGGCACCGGCCTCGAACGCATTACTTACGGCGGCGGCTTCAATAGCTTTCCCATGTTCACCCGCGACGGTAAGAAACTCGTCTTTTGTTCCAACCGCAACGGTTCCCATCCGCACAATACGAACATCTTCGTTGCGGACTGGGTAGAGTAATACCCCAGAGTATTTGCACGAAATAGAAAAATGTTTGAACTACCGCACAAATTACGATTAAGACTGAGTCTTAATAAGGAACGTATCAAGACACAATCTTAGGTTCAGATAAAAAGTCATTATTCCCATACCCCATTCCCATACGATTTATGAAAAGGATGAATTTTTACCGTGTTTTTACTATCGGCGCAGCATGCATGATGGCCGGCTTGATCTTTGTGTTTGGGTGCGCGCAATTAGAACCATCCGCTCCGCCGAATGATCAGGAGATCAATTCAGGGCAGGTGAACGGGCTTTCGAATGGGCAGTTGATCCAGTTCGTAGCGGGCGACGAGGCCTTTAACGAGCTGGTTTTTTCGGCATCGAACGGGCTTGGGCCGATCTTTAATGCGACAAGCTGCTTTAGTTGCCACGAAGGCGACGGGAAGGGAACTCCGTTCACAACGCTCATTCGTTTTGGCCAAAGTGATACGACCGGAAATAAGTTTTTGGCACAGGGTGGTCCGCAATTACAAAATCGGGCGCTTCCTGGATATTTACCAGAACAGATCCCGGCAGGAGCAACCTTTTCCAGCCTCACACCTCCCATCACTGCTGGATTGGGACTCCTCGAAGCCGTTACCGACGATTCTATTCTTGCCATGGCCGGCAGAGAATGCCAACAATCCCGATGGCGTTCGCGGGCACCCGAATTGGAATACCATTCCCACGTATCTTACGCCAAATGCGAACGATGTCGTTCGCAACGATGGGAAGTATATTTGCCGGTTCGGAAAAAAGGCCAGCGTCTATAGCCTGTTGCAACAGACGGTCAATGCTTTAAATCAGGATATTGGGATCACCTCTTCATACGATCCATTGAGTACATACTATTTGCGAAATGTCGATCCGAAAATATCGGATAATACCGTACAGGCTCTTGAATTTTATCTTCGTGCGCTTGCGTCCCCAACGCAGCGCAACCAAACAGATCCCACCGTGATGCGAGGCCAGGTAGTGTTCGAACAAGCCGGGTGCGCAAGCTGCCACCGCGAAACTCTGACGACCGGGTTTTCGCCGGTCGATTCCATTTCGTATCAGCAATTCCATCCCTTTACCGATTTGCTGGTGCATGATATGGGACCTGGCCTTGACGATCATTATACCGAGGGAACCGCACAAACGTCCGAATGGCGAACGGCTCCGCTTTGGGGGTTGGGACTCGCGCAAAATTCCCAGGGCGGACAATTTATTTTGCTCCACGATGGCCGCGCGCATACCATCCAGCAGGCGATTCAGATGCATGGCGGCGAAGCCACCACCAGCGTGAACCGTTTCAATGCGCTTATCTTCGGACGATGTCAACGCGCTCATCACATTCTTACAATCGCTCTAGATGAATCGGAAGGAATTTATTCAACTTTGCTGTGCTGGCGTGTGTCGGAGGGAGCGTACTCACGCCGATCCTGACTCGGTTGTTCCGGCCCGCCGATGCTGAATGCCGAAATTTCCGGCACGGACATGCTCGTGCCGATCGATAGTTTTGCCATTCAAGGATCTCCAGGACAGTATCCGAGAAACCGTGATCGTCTATAATAAACAACTCGAATATCCCATTTGCGTGTATCGCTTTTCGGGCGCTAAATATTCCGCATTATGGATGCGATGCACACATCAGGGAGCGGAACTACAGGTGTTCGGCGACCGATTGGAGTGTCCCGCGCACGGCAGCGCCTTTACCGATACCGGTGCCGTCCTGAATGGACCAGCCACGCAGCCTTTGCGAACATTCCCTGTAACCGTAGCGAATGATCGGCTAAGAATTTCCTTAAAACAAGCATGAAAAAAACTCTTCTTCTCATTATCACCTCGTCCTTACATTCCACGGATCCCGCGAACGCGCAGATCGATTCACGCTGCTTCGCCCGGCTGCGAAAGAACCACAACCGCAGGAAAGATACCTAAGACCATCGCTTAGTATGGACGCGCTGTACAACCGTCCCGATTCTGAATACCGGCAAGTTGCCGATCACAATCGGTGGATATGTCGAAGCGAACTGGCAAAACGTATCGACCGATGGCGCCTACGAACGGTCAGCAATTCCAATTCCGGCGTGTCTCCTTATTTTTTGCTGCATCCATTGCGCCTCGCATAAAATTCATCACAGAAATAGAATTTGAAAACGATGTCGATGTGCTCCAGGATAACGATAACGAATCCGGACCGGAAACAGAAGTGGAAGTCGAGTACGCGGCGCTGGATGTGAATTTCGATCCATTGTTGAATTTTCGCGGGGGAATGATCGTCAATCCGATCGGTTCGTTCAATGAAAATCACGATGGCCCGAAATGGGAATTTGTTGACCGTCCTATTGCCATGACCGATCTGCTTCCCGATACCTGGAGCAACGCCGGCTTTGGGCTGTATGGCAAAAAATACTGGAGATGACTGGATGTTCGGATACGAATGCTATCTGACCGGAGGGTTCAACGATTCGATTATCAGCAATCCGGAAAACAAAACGTTCCTGCCGGCCGCAAAAACCAATCCAAACCGCTTCGTTAGCAGCGCGAGCGGCCTGCCCCTCGCTAACGGCAAACTCTCGGTGGGCAATGGCGCGCTGAATGAACTGGGGTTCTCCTACATGGGCGGAGTCTATAACACTTGGATGACCGATGCAACCATCGTAGACGATCAGCGCAGCGCCCATGTATTCGACGCCGATTGCAATGTAACCTTGCCATGGACAAAAACAAACCTTATCGCGGAGTGGGCTTGGATTCATGTCGATGTGCCACCGACGTACACGCAGCAATATGGCAGCGCACAGCAGGGAGGGTTTATGGACATCGTGCAGCCCGTCTATTCGCATTCGATGCTCGGATGGGATAATGCTACGTTCTCACTGGCTCTCGATGTTGGCCAGGAACGTGCCGACAAGCTCGGCGTCGATGTCCGCCAGTTGAAGTGGGTCGGCGCTTCCTCAGTTGCTCGGCCGCATCTCAGGAGCAGGCGGAACGTGTCCCGATAGCTCGATGATCGTATTCGGGCTGGCTTTCAGTTGCGTGCCGAGCCGCTCGGTGAAGAAGCGCTGCAGGTATGGCGCGAGAGCGTGCGTCTTCATCGCGCACCGCCCTTCTGACGCTGCCAGAGATCGTTCCGCACGCTCCGAGGCGAGCTGCAGCAACTCCGGCACGGCCTCGATGTACCAGTAGGTATGGTCGGGCTTCGCATGGCCAAGATAAGTGCTGAGCTTGATCATCTCCCGATCAGGATCGAGCCCCTTGCGGTACCAGCCCATGATCGTCCGTGACGGCGAAGGTGTGCCGCAGATCATGGATGCGCGGGCCGCGCCCATGCCTGCAGAAGCGTTGCGGTCTCGCGCAGACCGATCTCTTGTGAGACGATGCGCGAAGTTGTAGCGCGCGCAACAGTCGGTCGGCCGCTGACCGTCTTCGATCCGGAAGAATGCGCCCGCGTCTGCCCCGAGAAGCCGTATGCGTTCGACGCGGTAGGCGCGAAGCCTTGCGACGCGTGCTCGGCGCGAGCGGCACGAAGCGGGCCTTGCCGTTCTTGCCGCGCTTCACGGTGATGACGCCTTCGTCGAGATCGACATCGTCGTCGTCGAGCCGCAATGGCCTCGTTGATGCGCAATCCAGTGACGGCAATCAGCCCGAACAAGGTCGAGCACGTCCAGCCTCTGAGGCCGTAGCGGGATGGCAGCTTCGCCGCACGTGCGACGATCATCGCGACCTCGGCGTCCGAGTAGATGTAGGGCCGTGCCCGCCGCAGCTTGCCCGCGATCAGTCCTGACGGCGGCACTTCGGTTCGCGCATCATGGCCCTGCAGCCAGCCGGCAAAGCCGCGCACCATGCCGAGCCGCGCGGACCAAGTGTTGTTGTTGGCCGTGCCGAAAGCATCCTTCCAGCGCAGGAACAGGTCGACGGTGATGTGATCCGTCGCCTTCCCGATCGGCGAACGCGGTGAAGCCGCGCAGCACCCGGCCCGCGAACGACAGATCGTAGCCGAGGCTGCGGCGAACGGAGAGATATTCATCGAGACGTTGTCGATAACGTGCGTCATGGCCGACCTCCCTGATCCGGCCACTCACGCGCGATCGAGCGCAAGCCTTCGACATCGTGCTTTGCGTAGATGGTCGTCGATGACGCGAGATCGGTGACGCAGCACGTCGCCGATCTCGTCGAGCGAGGCGCCTTTGCGCAGCATGTCGGTCGCAAGGCTGTGCCGCAGCAGATGGGAGCCGACGTATTTCTGCGGCGGCTTGAGGCCGGTCCGGTCGAACGCGTCGCGTAAGTGACGATTGAGGATCTGCGCATCGACGAAGGGCCAATATGGCACCTTGCTGGAGACGAACAGCGACGCGAGACGGTCCACGCCGGCCGTTCCGAATGTAGTCGACGATAGCCTTGCCGGCGTCTTCGGGCAGCGGCATGCGATCGTGCCGCTTGCCTTTGCCCCGGATCAGGATCGTGCCGGCTCGCCAGTCAATGTCGTCGAGTTGGATCGCGATGACCTCCGGTGCCCGCAGGCCGAGGCGGGCGAGAAGCAAAAGCATCGCATAGTTGCGCCGGCCAACCGGATCATCGGACCAGACCGCATCGATCAGCTGCTCGACCTCCTCGGGCTTCAGGTATCGGGGAAGGTGGCTCTGCGGAGGCTGGGCGACGCGCGGAACGGCGTTCGCCAGATCGCGCTTCGTCTTGCCGCTCCAGAACAGGAACCGGAACAGGTTGCGCAGATGCGATCGGCGGCGTCTTGTCCCGATAGGGCTTTCGCCGCTCCGGATTTTGCGCAGGAACGCGACGACGTCATCCGGCGTGATGTCGTTGAGATCGCCGAGCGTCGTCGCCGAACCGGAACGCCATGAAGCGATCCAGGAAGCGGATGGCAATGGTAGATCGTCGCGTCGGTCAGCCCGCGCTGGTCGCGGAGATACGTCTCATAGCGCTCGCGCCTGTCATTCCGCGAGATCATGGACGGCCGCAAGATTTTCATCGCGCGCCTCGCTCAGGGCGAACTTGGCATTCAGAAATCATCGCTGATCGGCGCGCTTCTCATTTCCGCGCTCCACACCGCCGCCTTGCAGCGTCGTGATGACCGGACACCGTTCCACGTCACCGTCGACGAGTTCCACAATTTCGGGCTCGGCTTCAACGAAATGCTTTCGGGCATTCGCAAGTTCGGCGTGACGCTGACGCTCTGCCATCAATTTCTCGGTCAGGTTCCCGACGATCTCGCCGAAGCGATGATCGGCACGATCGGCGCGACGCTCGCCTTTCAGCTCGGCGGCAACGACGCCGAACGCCTCGCCAAGACCTTCAACTGAAGCCCGAGGAATTGTCGTCGCTGGAGCCGCACACCGCCTACATCAACATCGGCGCGCGCACCCACCAACTGCGCATGGAGCCCGCGCCCGAGCGCGTCTATCCCGCTTCGCCCCTGCGCATCCGTCGGCCTGCCGCGCTCAATTCGCGCAGCGGCGCGAGCATGTCGAGCGACGAATTGCCGCGTTCATTGACCCACACCTCTTCGAAGCCGATCGAATCTTGACAAGTCTCGCCTAGTTTTCGTATTATCAGCGTCAAATTGGAGGAGGACAACCATGAAAGTCACCATCGAGCATTCCAGACGTCAAGCGTCGGCAAGGCACGCTCTACAACGTGAAGTGCGCGATCGCATTCAATGAAGAAGAAAAATCGATCATCCGCGAACGGTCGCTCGGCGGCAGTACAAGTTCGGTTTCGAGCACGGCTACGTAAACCATCCCCGAAAGCGCCGACAGCCCCAGTGAGCCCCGGAATGTTCCGCGTCGGCGCGCGCCTCCTGTTTCTTATCGGCCTGCCGTTCACCTACTTCAGTCCGCCATTCGCCACGCTCTGTTGGACCGGCGCCGCCGGCCTCTTCTTCTATCGCAAGACACCTTGAGAAGCACGCTGAGCAAGGTCGGCCAAGAGTCGATCACGCTCGCGCAGGTTATAAAGGACGGATCATTCACGGTTTCGGCCTTCGGTTCCCCGCTCGAGGCCCAGAAGGTCGAAGACGAGATACGCACGAATCTCGACGGGCTCAAAAACATGCTGACCGCGAGCGCCGAAATCCCGAAGGCCAAATCGTTCGAGATGTGACCGATGACACCGCGCAAGAACGACGGCCTGTTCACCTGGATCGAGATAGCGCGGTCTATCTCGACCCTGTTCTCTGCGCTGTTCCTCGTCCTCTCCCACCTCTTCGAACTGATCGCTATCGCGTGCGCGGCGCGCTCGCCGACCGACGCGAAGCCGAACAGGAAACGCGCTCGCACGACGAAATCGAGAACCTCGCGCAGTCCCTCAAGCTCCGCATCGCCGCCGCGAACTTCCCCGATCGGGACGGCTCACCGATCTCCTGATCGACAACGATCAAGACCTTCGAGCTGCCGAAGCACCCACATCCGTATCCAACCAGGCGCATGTGGAAGGCGTACCCGACCTCGCATGGCGGCTGTACCAAGACGAAGGCTTCGCCGCGATCGAACCGCCCTCGTACGGAAACGAGATCGAGAAAGCCCGTTACGCGGACTATCTCTCAAGCTCGACGGCAAGCTCAAGAACCCAAAGGAAACCCTCGACACTTTCCTCGACGCCGTCGCGCGTTCCTTCGTCCTCTTTGCGCAGCGGTTGCCGCGCTCGGCGTTCACGATGGACGAGGACGGGTCCGAGATTCCACCCACGTTCCATGTCTCGCTTCTTGAAACGCTCACGATCTCCCCGAGCGGTTCATCGCGTGTTATCGCTCCTTCGGAACGACGCGCGCCACCCGCTCGGATTGTTCTCCGATCTCGAGCGCCAACTCGCCGCGCGCGTCGACAGCCATCGTCCGCCGCTTCCCCGATCGAGGAGTATCGGGGAACGCCCCGACGCGATGATCGACGCCTATCTCACGGACACCCCGCTGCACCCGCTCTTCGACGTGATGATTCCCTTAGCATCAAGCCCGCCGACCGCCTTGAACACTGGCACCTCTCGGCTCACGGGCTGGGGCAAGACGCAGACGCTTCAGCACATCATCATGCATGACCTGACGCAGCCCCGATCCACCCGCGCTCGATCGTGATCGACAGCCGAAGGGCGACATGCTCGCCAAAATTCAGCGACTCGAGCTGTTCGCCAAAAATCCCGACCGCCTTATCATCGTCGACCCCGAGCACGATCCGTCTTTGAATATGTTCGACGTGGCGACGGATCGGTTTGTCGATTATTCGCCGATCGTCCGCGAACAGGTCGAGGCGGGCATCATCGAGCTCTACGGCTACATATTCGGGGCCCTCGGCGTCCGAGCTCACGGCCAAGCAAGGAACCGCCTTCACGTTCGTCGTGCGGCTCATGCTTGCGACGCCGGGCGCGACGCTGCATACGCTCCTCGACTTGATGGAAGATTTGTCGAAGACCTTTGCGGAGAGCCCGTTCGCGAAATACGGCGGTCGATTGGATCAAACCGCTCGCGCATTCTTCGAAAATCAGTTTTTCAACAAGCAGGCGTTTGGCACAACGCGGCAGCAGATCGCGCGTCAAGCCTCTACGGCTGTCCTCTCCGTTCCCGCCTTCGACCGTATGTTTTCGGCGTCGCGCAACAGCATCTCGACATGTTCGCCGCGATCCAAAGTCAGAAAGGGTCACTGGTGAACACGTCGAAATCGCTCCTTAAGACCGACGCCTCGGCGCTTTTCGGCCGTTACATGATCGCCCAGGTGATGGCCGCAGCATTCGAGCGCGTCGCTGTCCCCTACAGCGAACGCAAACCCGCCTATCTCATCATCGACGAAGCGGCGAGTATTTCGACGACAGCCTAGAGGAGCTTCTCTCGCAGGCGCGCAAGTATCCGGCCTCGGCGTGCTGTTCGCCCATCAGCACATGAGCAGCTCACGCCCGCGCTGCGAATCGTCGGTTGCGTCGGCAACACGTCGATAAAGATGGCCGCGGCGTTACCGATCGTGACGCTTCCGCCTGCGGACGCCGACATGCGAACGACCGCGGATTTCATCGCGTCGATGCGCAAGACCGCGAAGGCGACCGAGTTCGGCGGCCTACATTCGAAACGAGACGCCGACAGCGGTTCGGCTCGCAAGTTCCATTCGGCACCATGGAGGCCGCGCCGCAGATCACGCCGGAGCAACATGAGAGTTTCGTGCGCGCATCCGGGCGCGCTATTCGCAACACGCGCCGACGTCGGCCGCATCCCGGCGGCCGCGACGCCGAGCCCTCGCCGCCGCCAAAGCGCGATCTGCCGGACGACATTGTTCACAGCACACCGAGCAAAGAGTGGTGACGCGGGTATCATAGCGTTACATACAGCACGTTGAATTATTTATCGTTCTGTCTTCAATCGGCGTATGAATTTCTTTTCGCCGTCACATCACAAACGGGCCTCGCGCTGGGACGCAAACGCCGAAGGCAGGCCGATCCTCGTCACGCCGCGCGATCTCGATTTTCTCTTCGCGCTCTTCATTCACGGCCCGTTTCGACTGCGATGCTGCGCGCGCTCGTCGCACCGCACGTCGCGCAGAAGACGATCACCGAGCGGCTGAAGAAACTCAAACGCAAGCCGAACGGTTCATCGACAACCGTGGCAGCAGCGCGCCTCGGCCAACGCCAACTACAATCACCTTGTCGTCGCACTCACCGATGTCGGCATCAAGCGCTCATCGAAAATGAGCGGATCACGCATGACCACGCGCAGTGGCACGCCGGC
>CAVZOL010000003.1:0-10046 GCA_963776895.1 Ignavibacteriota bacterium
TGGTCACATGGCTCTCGCGAAAAAAATCGCCGATGGGAGTGGATCGCTGGTTCCGGCGAGGCCAGCTCGTATCGGCCGCCGCATATTCACTCGGCCATGGTACGAACGATGCGCAAAAGACGATGGGCATTGTCGCGAGTCTGTTGTTTGCAAATCATTTAATTCCCAAATTCGAAATCCCGATATACGTTATTTTCGGGGCGTACATTGCGATGGGGCTTGGCACGCTATCGGGCGGCTGGCGTATTGTTCGCACGATGGGGATGGGAATCACCTCGCTTAAACCAATCGGTGGTTTCGCAGCCGAATTAGCTTCTGCCGCAACCCTCTTCGGATCGTCCGCACTCGGTGTGCCGGTTTCAACGACGCACACCATTACCGGAGCGATCGTAGGGGTTGGTTCGCTTCGCAGGCTTTCGGCGGTGCGCTGGGGCGTTGCTACGCGCATCATCTGGGCATGGCTGCTCACGATTCCTGCAAGCGGCGGTATTGCCGCGCTTTGTTATTACGCATTACATTTGCTCGGATATGCCAAATAAAGACAATATAAAAGCTGCTAAGGTGGATATCCCATATTGGAAGACCACGTCAAAAAAAGTGCTTGCCGAAAATCCGTTTCTCGCGCTCGAAGAACACCGCCGCGAAGAAGAGGGCACCAGACGGCAAGGATATTTCTTCATTATCGATGCGCCCGACTGGGTGAACATCATCGCGCTAACCGACGAGAATGAAGTGGTGCTGATCGAGCAATTTCGGCATGGCAGCGAAGGTATCGAACTTGAGATCCCAAGCGGCATTATCGAGGAAGGCGAAAAACCAGCCGATGCCGCGCTCCGTGAATTGCTCGAAGAGACAGGCTATGAAAAAAGCGATCGAAGCGAGTTCAAAAAAATCGGCGAAGCATTGCCTAACCCGGCATTCATGCGGAATAAATGCTATACCTATCTGCTAACACACGCACGCCTCACTGGCGTGACCGATTACGACGAGTTCGAGAACATCCGTGTCCGCCTGGTTCCCCGCAAAGGGATCGAGCGACTCATCACCACGGGCGAGATCCAACACTCGATCATCATCACGGCATTGTACTGGCTTAAGCTTGCGGGATATTAGGGAACCTATCTCGTTCGGGAAATACAGACATAAAAATGCCTCACCCTCGGGGAAAGCAAGCGTGTTTCACTTCCACTCGAATCGGATGAGGCAACCACCGATTTCTCCGTGACCGAAGAAACAGGCGACGCTTTATATCATCCGAAAAGAAACTATAAATCCCGAAAAATAGAATTCTTCTGGAAAATCAATAATCCCTACGCAACCGTGGCCTTGCGAGCGGACGATACGCTGAGATCTGGCTTTCGCGCCGGCTGCCGGTCACCCTCGATCTCCTTTTTCAACGATTCCGAAAAGATGAGTTTCTTTTTAATGGCCATTTGCTCGAGCAACGGCACCAGCGGAACGGAATCCAACTGGCTGGAGGCGAGAATGTCCGCCTCGAACCCGAGTTCGATCAACCGCTGCCCATGATCTGACTCACGCAGAGTCCGGTAAATATCCGAACCATAGTGCTGATAAATTGATAACGCGGCTCGTGCACTATCGGACAATCGCTCTGCAGGACGCTCCCGGTTCGGCAGCAGTTCGCTCAATCCTAATCGTGAAAGAAGCCGGGTGATGAGCATTCCGGCGCACGTCGCATCCTCTAAGGAAAAATCTCCTTCGCGGCCGCTGCATAAAAAGATCAGATGCTCGGATTCGATGCCGGGTATCGCCGATAACGCTTCGATCGTAGCGGAAAGATTTACGAAACTCGCAACCAGGCACTGCCGCGCATACTTTGCTTTCGTGAGCGCGACGGCCCCGTTCGTCGTGGTAAGAATGAGCGCTTTTCCTTTAACGGCTTCTTCCGTGTATTCGAACGGTGAATTACCGAGCGTAAAGCCTTCGATGCGCTTGCCGCCGCGCTCGCCGCAGAGCAGCGTGGAGGTCGAATGCAGGTTGCCGACGATCTTCATCGCCTGCTCGACCGTTGCGACAGGAATAATTTCCCGGGCACCGGCCCGCATCGCATACGTGATCGTCGTAGATGCGCGGAGCACGTCGATAGCAACGACGATCTTATCGCGAAGCTCCAGCTCGTCGAGATGATTCGGAGAAAAAAATACGGTTATTTGCACGGCCTGTTATAGTGTAGAACGATGGTTGTTGCTCGATAGTGGCAAAACGTGAGCGAATTTAAAACGTGAGCGAATTAGTTGACAGAGAGATGTGAATATGCATTCTGACCCTTCGATCCACGGTCCCATTTTTTGCGGCTGACCATAATGACCCATGCAAACCCCCAAAGTCCCGGAACGCTCCCCAAAAAGTACGATGTGGTACGAACGCTCTCCAAAATCGGTTTCGTCATGCATGGAGATTGCTTTCTTCCACGCTCGTTTTTATTCGCAGCCACCTCGATCCCGAAGCAATTTCGCCACTTGTGTCTTATAGCAACGCGCGCCCATCAATCCTTGCTTGAAAAATGACTCGATAAGAGTCTTTGCAGGCGCATAGACATCCTAAAAACATGCCACTTCTAAGGCACCAAACTTTTCGTCATTGGCTTTTAATAACTCAATGCAACGGTGTTTGAATATAGCGACCTCTGCCTGTATCGTAGTACTTTTGCTCGTTTCTGCCTTCACGGTGTGCGAGGCGCAAACGCGAAAGAACTTTCTTCAACCGGGCGAACAACTTACCTATAAGGTAAAGTACGGCTTTGTCAAACTTGGCACGGCTGTCATGCAAACCGGGACCGTATCCAATGGAATGGTCACCGCGAGCCTGCACTTCTGGACCGCTCAAGTTCCGTTCCTGAACGCCAAAACAACGGACAACGAAACCTATTATGCCGGCGATTTTTGCCTGCATACGTTAGTCGAGCATGCCATCAATGAGAGCGATAAATCTTTTATTAATTCCACCTACGACCGCGCGACAAAAACGCTGCATTATGCCGATGAAAAGACGAAGAGCAAGGTCACGCAGAATGTCGAGCCATATTCCGACGCGCTCGGCATACTGTTTAACATGCGAGCCTGGAGCGGAGCGGCGGGACACAAATACAGCTTCCTGATTCACACGACGACCGGCGTAAAACCCGTCACTGTGGACTTTTCCGATCAACTCGAAGACGAGGAAGTTCCAGCCTTGGGCGATAAAAAAGTTCACACCCGTGTGCTGCACGGAACGATGGACTTAGGCGGCTCCGCGCCGCTCGGAGCCGACGGATCGTTTACCGTGTACGTCTCCAATGACGCCGCCGCCGTGCCCGTCCGTATCGAGATGAAGATCGCCATCGGATCCATCTCGCTTGTGCTCGATCATATCAAGCGCACCGGCTGGACACCAGGGCAATAAAACCTCTGACTATGCAAGACGACGCTTCGTCTTGCTCCGCTCAGGATGACACGGATACTGAAGCATTTTTTACCGGAAATCGAGCATCCATGGTTACAAAGGCACCAAACATTTCGCGCTTCGCTTTGGTAGTGCGATGCAACGACATTTCAACCTATTCGTCCACGCCGCGCTCGCGGCGATGATCGCTGTTTGCTCCATCTCCATCAGCGTAGCCCAAACACGAAAAGATATTATCCAGCCTGGAGAGGAACTGGTCTATAAAGCAAAATATGGCTTCATCAAATTAGGAACCGTTGTGATGCAAACGGGAGCTATTTCTGCCGATGGCACCACCGTCAGCGCCCGCATGCACTTTCGAACAGCCAATAATCCATTCCTCCACGCGGAAACAACCGACCTCGATCAATTTTACACCAACGATCTTTCGCTCCATACCTTCGAAGAACACACGCAGACCGGCGACGATAAATCCGATAAATATTCTACCTACGACCGCGCTACGAAAACGCTGACCTATTCCGATGAGAAGGAATCGAACGTGATCAAGCATAACATCGAGCCCTACGAAGACGCGCTCGGAATCGTCTTAAACATGCGTGCGTGGAGCGGAGCCGTGGGGCACAAATATATCTTCTACATTCATTCGAAAACCGGGCCAAAACCCGTGACGGTGTATTTCACCAATGAATTCGCGGACGAGGAAGTACCCGCGTTAGATGACAGAATAGTTCACGCGCGCATTCTGCAGGGCACCATGGACTTAGGCGGCTCCGCGCCGCTCGGAGCCGATGGATCGTTCACGGCTTATGTTTCCGACGATGCCGCCGCCGTGCCCGTCCGTATCGATATGAGCATTGCCATTGGTTCCATCTCGCTGGTGCTCGATCACATCAAGCGCACCGGCTGGGCTGAGGAGAAATAATAATGTAGGGACGTGCTGCGCACGTCCTTCCCCCTTATTCTTTCACCACCGGCACCGTTACCCGCTCTGCGCCATTCGCAATGGTGATGAGATACGCGCCGCTTGCAAGATCGGAGGTGGAAAGATCGCAGGTTGCAGTCCCCGATGCGTTTACCGAAGCGGTTTTTAGAACGATTCCCAGCGTATTGCACAATGTTATTTGATAGACTCCGCTCTCCGCGCCGCTAAGGCTGATATGCGCTGCATCCGCGATCATAGGATTGGGATAGACGGAGCATTGGAGGGTGCTACTTGAAGAATTTGCGGACGCTACGTTGCTGGGAGCAGCAAAGGTTTCGAGGATGGCCTCATGTCCGCCAGCAGATTCAAGCCAGATATTGCCATTTGCATCGAATGCAACATCATAATAAGGGAAATAAGGTATATTGCTTTTTGGTATGCTGTCGAAAATTCCCTGATCATTTGCAACGACTAATGCACCGCTTGCAGTGTCCGCATTATTCGGAATCTGCAATAAATAGCGATTTCCATTCGGTGCAAGCCAGACTCGGTTGAACCGAAGCCCTGTATAAGCAGATTCAACCCATTCTGTTCCGTCGAAATAGCCTATAGATTTTCGGAATAAATTCGTTCCATCATTATCATTGATAAACGAAACCCAAATGCCACCCTGACGATCCGAATGAATGGCCGTTGGCCCGATCGAGGTCATATTGGAATCAATGCCGTCAATCAAATTGAATCCCTGCCAACTTTCGGTGAATTTCCAAAGCCCTTCCCACGGGTGGCGATGATTATCGAGTGGCGGTGCGCTTCCAGCCCATACGACTCCGTTCGGAGCAACATCAATCGCTGAGATACCTGACCAAAACGATGGGTTGACGCTATCGGGAAATGGAATCGAGAACGAAGTCCACTCCGATCCGTCAAACCGGAAAATTTGGCCGATGGCCGAATCGAGTTTTGTGCCACCGACCAGTTGAGTTACAAAACGATAAGCGAGCGTTGAAAACCCAGACATTTCCATTCGAGTCCGCAGCGATTGCGCCAAAGGTTCGCTTGCCCGTGAGACTATCCTGAATCGTATAGCTATGCCATGCTCCATTTGAGAATTTTGCGATTCCGCTATCGCCGCTCACCCAGATATCGCCGTTGTGATCCCGAACGATGCTGCCGAGGTAGCCCGGAAGAAGTCCGTTCTGGCCTGCGGTATAATGCGTCCATGTTTTGCCGTCAAATTTACCGACGGAGATGGTATCGGATGCATACGCATTGACATTGTAGGCGTACAGCAGCCAGATATTTCCGGAACCATCGAAGGCAATCAAGTCACCCTGAAATTCCGTGCCTATGATGCTTTGGGCAGAGGTATCGACATACGATTGCCATTGCGTTTGCTGCGCCTGTGCACCGCCCACCATGCAAAAAATAAGACCTAATCCAAAAATAAGATGCTTGACCATTTTCAACTCCTTTTTTACAAGAATGAATGGATTAGCTACAACCGTTTCGAGCGATTAATTCCTGCACGAAACCCCTCCGCATTTCGTTTTTCGCTTCTATGGATCACATCACCATCATCGGCAAAAGCAGGGCTGGAACCTCCATCGCGAAGGCGCTGCAGATCAGCCCGAACGCGCGGCTTTCTGCTCTTATTTCCGCGCGGTTGAAGAAATATCCTCCTATCGATTCCCAAATCATCATCATTGCTACCAAAGACGATGAGATCGCTGCTGTTTCGCAAAAAGCGATTGCTGTGGCATCGAAAAAGCTTCGGCTTATCGTTCATCTTGCCGGTTCGCTTCCGAGCACCGTATTTCCGGAACAGGCTGGCGTGGCACGCCTTACCCTCCACCCGATTCAGACATTTCCCAAACCGAGCGGACACCTTTTGCGAGGTATTTTCTGGATGGCCTCATCGGACAGCCGCGAAGCCATTCAATGGGCAGGCAAGTTTGTGAAAGGCTTGGGCGGAAACGGCGTGATCGTTCTGCCAGCAGAAGCTCTGCCGCTCTATCATGCAATGACGGTCTTTGGGTCGAACTTCATCACGCTGCTATTTTCGGGAATCGAAGAAATGGCCTCCACGCTCGGCCAGGACCCCAAAAGAATGAAAGCGGCGATGCGCACGTTGGCGGAAACTTCATTGGAAAATGTGCTTAGGAAACCCGCTAAATCTGTCCTTTCCGGCCCCATCAGCCGCAAGGATTTTGCAACGATCCAGAAACATCAGAAGGCATTAAAGTCCCTTGACCCACGAATTTCGGCCATTTATAAGGCTTTTCTGGACTACGGCGTAACACTTGGAACCCCGAAACGTTAACCATACAGAGGCTGTTAAGCACGGCCAATTCACGAAACATCAACATTAATCGAGGTACGGCAACATCCGTCAGCCTCACAGGAGCAAACATGAAAAAAGGAATCCATCCGAATTACCACACGGTCACGGTCCATTGCGGTGGCTGTGGAAACGAGTTTGAAACGCGCTCGACCATCGCGGGCGAGTCGCTTCGCGTCGAAATCTGCGCGAACTGCCATCCATTCTTCACCGGCAAGCAAAAGCTGGTAGATACTGCTGGCCGCGTCGAGCGCTTCCAGAAGAAATTCGCCAAGCAAATTGCCGAGCGGAAAGAAAAACAGGCCGCAGTTGCCAGTTAAGAAGTAACGGTTAAGAAGTAAGAATTTGGGGACGTGATGAACGTCCCCTTTTTTATCGAAAATTTTTCCGGGGATGATTTTGACCTATTTTTTCTTACTTCTTACCTCTTACTTCTTACTTTTTAAGTAACTTTGGCACAACCATTCTCAAATATCCTGATCTACGAGGATCTATTGGCTCGAAGCCGGAAGTTCCTTCCGCTTACGTACACGCGTTCCGTGGCGGAATTACGTTCCGGCGCATTTACGGGGGTCGAACGCATTAAGGCGCGATTCCCGGAAACCCGGATCTATCTTCATGCGCGACCAGAACTGAAAGATGTTATAGCAGGCCGTTATTCGCTTCCCGTGAATGAGGTTCCCGAAGGAAGCACACTCCTTGTAAATGCTCGCGAGACGTTGAGTTTCCATCGCAATGATAGCGGGAATGTTTATGAATCAATTCCATCGGAGATAGCTGGGCATCTGATTTCCGGTGAGCCGATCGAACAAGGAAGTAATGATGCTGCCCAATCCCTTTGGAATATAATCCATTCGAATTCCGCAGCGATCCAAGCAGATGCGGAACTGTGGGCGAATACGCACGAGAGAATGAATAATCCTTCTTTTCCTAATTGCGCTATCGTCAATCCAGAAAGTCTTTTCGTTCATCCCACGGCTCGCATCGATAGCAGCGTGGTGTTCGATTGCTCGGAAGGCCCCATCATGATCGAGGAAGGCGTGCGCATTATGGCACACGCAGCGATCATTGGCCCTGCATTTATTGGAAAGCATTCTCTGGTGAAGATCGGCACGAAGATGTATGGTGGAACTTCCATCGGGCCAGTTTCAAAAGTTGGCGGCGAGACCGAGAGTTCTATTATTCAGGGATTTTCGAACAAACAACATGATGGTTATCTTGGTCATAGTTACCTGGGGTTATGGGTCAATTTAGGTGCTGGAACGAATACCAGCGATCTGAAAAATGACTATGCTCCCGTTCGCGTCACGATTGAAGGCGAAGAATTCAATACAAATTCTCTTTTTGTAGGCTTGCTCATGGGCGATCATTCCAAAAGCGCCATCGGCACGCAATTCAATACCGGGACAGCCGTTGGCGTAAGCTGTAATATCTTTGGCGAGGGATTCCCGCCAAAGTGGATTCCAAATTTCTCATGGGTTGGCGCTAAAGGGATCGAATCGTATCATTACGAAAAAGCCATCGAGGTTGCTAAAATAGTAATGCGCCGAAGAGACCAGGAACTTCCTGCCGAAGCGGAAGCAATGCTGAGAAGTCTATTTAATCAGGTTAATATGTCATCCTGAGCGGAGTTGGATCATCCAAGCATCGCCCACGATGCTTGGATCGCCCACGATGCTTGGATGATCCAACGGAGACGAAGGATCTCTGGCAGAACAAGAGATTCTTCGACTGCGCAAAACGCTGTCCGCTATCGCGGACAGAGTTTTGCTCCGCTCAGAATGACAATCATACTTAAAAATTGCTGGATTTCTTCATACGTGCTATGCTTCCTCCAACATCACCGTGCCTAATCGCGCTAATACCTCTCTGATCCTTTTTTTGCTCTCATACTTCACCGGCACAAGCGGCAGCCGGTAGTATTCCTGAACGATGCCGCGCATCGCAAGCGCGCACTTCACAGGGCCGGGATTCGATTCGATAAAGTTCACTTTCATCAGATCCAACAGTTCATAATGGATCGCCCGCGCCTCCTCGAACTTTCCTTCTAATGCAAAACGAACCATACGTGAAAATTCGCTTGGCATAACGTTCGAGGTTACGCTAATAACGCCTTTTGCACCGAGAGAAATAAGCGGCACCGTCAAATTATCTTCGCCGGAAAGCAAATTGAACCGCACCGGCGCGTTGCGAATGATCTCCATACATTGTGCAAGATCTGCGCTTGCCTCTTTAATAGCAACCACATTTTCGATCTCGGCACAGCGAAGCGTGGTTTCTGCCGTCATGTTGAGTCCGGTGCGGCCGGGAACATTATACATCACCACCGGCAGACCCACTTCGGCTACGGCGCTGAAATGCGCGAAGAGCCCATTGGGTGTTGGCTTATTGTAATATGGAGTTACTACAAGCGCGGCATCAGCGCCAAGTGCTTTTGCCTCGCGTGTGTTTTCGATCGAAGTGCGCGTATCGTTCGTACCTGTTCCTGCAATGATGATCGCGCGATGATCGACATATTCTACGATCCATCGAAAAATTTCTCTGCGTTCCGATGCAGTGATCGTCGGGTTCTCGCCTGTCGAGCCAAGCGGCACCAGCATTTCCACGCCGCCATCTAATTGATGATCGACGAGCCGCGCCAGCGATTCAAAATCGACCGAGCCATCGGCATTGAACGGAGTAACGATTGCAGTTCCCGTGCCTCGGAGCTTGTGATGCATGTTCATGTTCGCTCTAAAATATCCTTAATGTTTTCTTCGAACCTGTATAATCCTTTTTTATCCACAATCCATTCCGCGGCTCTTACTGCTCCTGATGCAAACCCCCGGCGGTTCTTCGCCTGATGTGTTAGTTCGATAGAATCTTCATCGGAATCGAAGCCTACAGTGTGCATGCCGGTAATTGCCCCCGCGCGAATAGAGCTGATGAGCAATGTATCCGGCGAAATTGCTTCACCACGCGGCAATTCCGATGCTACTTTGGTTTTAGATTTTAAGCCTGAGAGCACAGCTTCACTTATACGCAGCGCCGTCCCGCTTGGAAAATCCTTTTTGCCTCAATGATGCGCTTCAACAATATAGGCATCGTAACCGGCATCGCTGACCATCTTCGATGCTTCGCGAACGATCTGTAAAAATAGATTCACGCCCACCGAAAAATTTGAACCGATCACACAGCCGATTCCAGCGTCATCAATGATGCGACGTATTTTTTCCAGCGCGCTATCCCAACCCGTTGTGCCGATAACGATGGGCAACCCCGCTTCCACGCAAAGCTTCACATTTGCTTCAACTGCATTAGGCTGGCTGAAATCAATAGCGACACTCGCGCCAGAATTGCGTAGTGCATCCACTGTTGCGGGACGGTCAAGCAATACAT
>CAVZOL010000004.1:0-259089 GCA_963776895.1 Ignavibacteriota bacterium
TGGATATTTACCAGAACAGATCCCGGCAGGAGCAACCTTTTCCAGCCTCACACCTCCCATCACTGCTGGATTGGGACTCCTCGAAGCCGTTACCGACGATTCTATTCTTGCCATGGCCGGGAGAGAATGCCAACAATCCCGATGGCGTTCGCGGGCACCCGAATTGGAATACCATTCCCACGTATCTTACGCCAAATGCGAACGATGTCGTTCGCAACGAGGGAAGTATATTTGCCGGTTCGGAAAAAAGGCCAGCGTCTATAGCCTGTTGCAACAGACGGTCAATGCTTTAAATCAGGATATTGGGATCACCTCTTCATACGATCCATTGAGTACATACTATTTGCGAAATGTCGATCCGAAAATATCGGATAATACCGTACAGGCTCTTGAATTTTATCTTCGTGCGCTTGCGTCCCCAACGCAGCGCAACCAAACAGATCCCACCGTGATGAGAGGCCAGGTAGTGTTCGAACAAGCCGGGTGCGCAAGCTGCCACCGCGAAACTCTGACGACCGGGTTTTCGCCGGTCGATTCCACTTTCGTATCAGCAATTCCATCCCTTTACCGATCTGCTGGTGCATGATATGGGACCCGGACTCGACGATCATTACACGGAGGGAACTGCGCAAACGTCCGAATGGCGAACAGCTCCGCTTTGGGGCTTGGGACTTGCACAAAATTCTCAGGGCGGGCAGCTCTATTTACTGCACGATGGCCGCGCGCATAGCATCCAGCAGGCGATCCAGATGCATGGCGGCGAAGCAACCACAAGTGTGAACCGTTTCAATGCGCTTTCTTCGGACGATCTCAATGCGCTCATCACCTTCTTACAATCGCTATAAATGAATCGGAAAGAATTTATTAAGCTTTGCGGCGTGGCGTGTGTCGGTGGGAGCGGCCTTACTCCGATCTTGCTCGGCTGTTCCGGCTAGTGATGCTGAATGCGGAAATTTCCGGCACGGACATTATCGTGCCGGCCGATAGTTTTTCCATCCAAGGGATCTCCGGAACGTTCCAGAATAGCGTGATCGTCTATAATAAACAGTTAGAATTCCCATTTGCGTATATCGCTTTTCGGGGGCCAGGTTTCCGCACTATGGATGCGATGCACCCATCAGGGAGCCAAATTTCAGGTGTTCGGCGACCGATTGGAGTGTCCCGCTCATGGCAGCGCCTTCACCGATACGGGTGCGGTGCTGAATGGACCGGCCAGCGAACCCTTGCGAACATTCCCGTGGTCGTAGAAAATAACGGCAAGAATTTCTTTGAAACAAGCATGAAAAAACTCCTTCTATCACATCTCCTTACATTCTACGGAGTCGCCGCGAACGCGCAGGTAGATTCGACGCTGCTCGGCCCGGTGCGAAAGATCACGACCGCAGAAAGATACCGTGAGACCATCGCTTAGCATGGATGCGCTGTACAACCGTCCCGTGCTGAATACCGGCAAGCTGCCGATCACGATCGGTGGATATGTGGAAGCGAACTGGCAAAATCTTTCGACGGATGGCGCCTCGGTTGGACAGCAATTCCAATTCCGGCGCGTATCCTTATTTTTCGCGGCATCCATAGCCCCTCGCATAAAATTCATAACAGAAATTGAATTTGAGAACGACGTGGACGTGCTCCCGGATCTTGACAATCAATCCGGGCCGGAAACAGAAGTGGAAGTCGAGTACGCGGCGTTGGATGTGAATTTCGATCCGTTGTTGAATTTTCGCGGAGGAATGATCGTCAATCCGATCGGCTCGTTCAATGAAAACCATGATGGGCCGAAATGGGAATTTACTGACCGTCCCATTGCCATGACCGATCTGCTTCCCGACACCTGGAGCAATGCCGGCTTCGGTCTCTATGGCAAAAAATACTGGAATGGCTGGATGTTCGGATACGAAGCGTACCTCACCGGAGGCTTCAACGATTCGATCATCAGCAATCCGGAAGACAAAACATTCCTGCCGGCCGCAAAAAACAATTCCACCCGTTTCATCGAAAGCGCGAGCGGCCTTCCGCTCACTACCGCGAAAATCTCCGTGGGAAATGGCGCGCTCAACGAACTCGGTTTCTCCTATATGGGCGGAGTTTATAATACCTGGATGACGGACGCGACCGTCATCGACAATCAGCGGAGCCTGAGCGTGTTCGACGCCGATTGCAATGTAACGCTGCCGTGGACTGGAACGAATCTTATCGCAGAATGGGCCTGGATCCACGTCGATGTTCCTTCAACGTATACGCAGCAATACGGCAGCAACCAGCAAGGCGGATTTCTGGACATCGTCCAGCCCGTCTATTCCCATGCGATGCTTGGATGGGAGAACGCCACCTTCTCGCTTGCGTTACGGTTGGAATATGTCGATTGGAATATCGGGACGTTCTCGGAAACCGGAACGAATATTGGTGACGACTTGTGGAGCATCATGCCGGCGATCAGTTTTCGGCCTACGCCGGGAACCGTCTTCCGATTCAATTACCGCTATATGGAGCAGTACGATATATTGGGCGATCCGCCCTCGCATACCGGCGGGTTCATTTTCGGAATATCAAGTTATTTTTAAGAGGTCATGGAGCGAAGCCGTTATTCTTTCACAAATACCTTCGAACTCCCCACTCCATCGCACGCAATCCGCGCAAAATACACGCCGGACGCAAGTGCATGCGTATCGATCGTCGTAGTGGATTCCGCTTCTGCCGTTCCCGTTCCCACGATCCTTCCGATAGCATCGTAAATTGTAACGGCTGCTTGCTGTTCGCCGGGATTACGAACAAACAATTCATCCTCCACCGGATTTGGATAAACGGTAAACTCCTCCCCCGCCTGGGTGAGGGGGGCGACCCCGCTTAGCACACCCAGCGTTTTCACCGCCCAGTGATTATCCTCATTGTCGGTAACGCAGAGCGAGAGCTTTTGCCCGCCAACCGTGAGCACCAAGCTCGGAAGTTCCACCCATGTTGTGGCGAGCTGATTGGTAGTGGGTTGAAAGAGCGCAGTTCCCAGATCGAATGGAGTGGTGACCGAGGCATTCAGTTTGTGGATCTCGAATGTTACCGCATTGCCGAGGCTGTTTAGGGAACTCAGCGACCACCCCGAAGGCGCGAGATACGTCGTGTATGTGGCCACGGATGAATCCCACGCGTACGTGGCCTGAATATCCGTCAGATACGGCCACAGCGAATTGAGATTGACCGACGCATTAATATCCAGTTCAAGCGGCAGCGTATCGAGCTGGCCGAAATACGCGCTGGCGGCTTCGCGATAGATCTGCTCCGGTTCCGCCAGAAGCGGCGAAGCAAGCGATCCGATCACCGTAACGACCGTATCCAGCGTGCCGGAACCAAGATCGTAGCGAATATGCAACTCCGCTGTGTCCGAAATGCTTGTACCCAAGTAGGAAATCACAATGCTATCGAGTGCGGCAAGCGTTCTTGGTGCGCTTCGCGTATCCGTTATACTAAACGCGGAGGAACCACTGAGCCATGCGGAGTCGAGCACCCCGCTCGATACGTTGCAACCAGTGATCCCAAGCACAACGGAGGTATCTACTGTGCCGCACCCACCTTCGAGAATTGATTGCGTGGTGGTGGGGAGTGCGAGGGTGGTGGGGCCGAAACCGGGTTCGTGTTTAATACCAATCGGGAGCGCTTCGCAGGAACTCAAAACTTGCGTGGTTGACGCGCCTCCGAAAGCATATATTACATCGGAGTCTTCACACGGAGCAATTGGTTGTTTTGAAAGAACGGCAACGAAATTAGAACGAGCCGCTAACATTATTGGTCCCTGTAAAGTCTGCTTCTCATTAACGAGAAACCAGTTGGTCGAATCAAAAATATCAGTATTAATTCCAGGATCATCGTCACCACCGATAGCAAAAATGGAATCGTCACCGACAATAACCGGAGACCCATGCCACCGCTTTGATGTGAGTTGGCCAATAAATTGCCAGGTAGTATATGGAGGGGGAAGAATTTCGATGCTGTCGGTGCAAGTATAGGAACCCGTTCTTCCACCAACAACAACAATCCTATGATCTGGCATTTCTGCATTGAAACCACCATCATGAGATGCCGCAGTATTTGGCCCGCTGCCCCATGTATTCGAAGCAAAATCGTAAATTTGAAGTAAAGGTGGGTACGTGCCGCCTAAACCATTGTAACTGCCTCCTTGAAGGAGTATCTGTTTATGAATGGTATCATAAAATATAAACGGGCCAAAAACGCCGGTCTGCATATCCGACAGCTCTTGGTAAGTATTCGAAGATGGATCATAAATCTCGGCAGTGCTTAAATAAGTTCCAGTGTTTGCATTCGCTCCTCCACAAATAAAAACCGTTCCGTTCGGAAGCAGATACAGTGGAAGATTTTCTCTTGGGGAGGACATCGGAGCCATTTCACTCCAAACCCCAGTTTGAGTATCGTAGATTTCGACTCCAGCTGTTGTAGTAGTGCCCATATCAGTGAGACCGCCAGCAACCATAATACGACCGTCCGGAAGTGTAATCATGGGAAATCGATAACGAGTTTCATTCATCGATCCAGTCAAGGTCCATGTGTCGGTCTTAGGATCATAGATTTCGCAACTCGAAAGCACTTCAGAACCATCGTTGCCGCCAGCTACGAGAACCCGTCCATCCGGAAAGGAAACGGCACAGAGTTCCGTGCGCGCAAAGTGCATCGGGGCGACGGAGTGCCATACCTGAGCATCAACCACACTTGCAAAAAAAAGCGTAATTAGAACTGAACTAATGAAATACGCCTTACTAAAAGAACGATAATCATCAAGTATTTTTTTCATAGCATATTTTGGCTATAAATTCAAGAGGACTGAGAGTAGCTTATCTACTTACCAAAACGGTAACGGCTATCGTTTTGTCCTATCTAAAACCCTCAAGTCACCCTAAAGTTAGGAAATTTCAAGACGAGAAGTGTAAAATTCTTCTTTTTGGCTATATGGGATTGGGTGATGCACTCATGTTCCAACCGTCGCTCCGAGCAATCCTCAAAGCATTTCCCCTTGCTCAAATCGACGTCATTCTTGGCACGGAATCCCAAAGCCGACCTATGCTTGATAGGCTAATGCAAATGGAAGCAAGAGAATTCCGCTCAATTTTCGAGGCCGATTTCAAATCGCTGTCTTTGTCTGAATTGCGCTCTTTGAATCGAAAGATTAGGCGGGAGCGGTATGATATAATTATCTGCACGTATATGTCGCCAACTCCATATTTTACTAGTGCCATTATGAGTGCTCCGCTTCGAGTAGGTCATTCGTTCCCGTGGGATAAATGGTATAAACCTCGTCCCAATCGGATGTTCAATATTTCTGTTAGACTCGAACAAGACCATGAACACGAAACGAGCAGACATTCCCGGCTAATCAGCAAACTCATAGGTGAAGAAGTGCCTTACATCACTCCGAACATTTCTTTGAACGATTTAGAAAAGAAATTCGCGGATGCATTCTGGATAAAAAATGAATTCGAAGGCCGGATCGTTATAGGAACTCATTTCGGTGCCAGCAAAGCTCAAAATTGGAAGAAATGGGACGATGACAGGTTCGCTGAAGTATTGCGTGATCTTTCTGTTAAGTACGATCCAGTGTTTTTGCATTTTGGCGTTGCGGGTGAAAAAGAACAAATAGAGGAAGCATCAAAATTTGTCAGGTCATCTTCTATTAATTTAGCTGGCATGTTTTCTATATTCGAAGTTGCAGGATTACTCTCACGCTGCAACGCAATGATAGGGAATGATAGCGGACTCGGTCATATCGCAATGGCCGTGGGTACATCAACAGTTCGTGTCTTTGGAATGTCAGATTATTGGGGTTATCGTAGCCTCTCTGATAAGCATATTGATGTTTACAAAGGAGTTGAATGTTCTCCCTGCCTCCAGCTTGGCTACTTAAAACCGTATAACGTGCATAACTGCGGTCACAAGAAGTGCATGAAGCTTATTAGCGTGGCGGAGGTGGTTTCGGGGTTTGGGGAGTTGAGAAGTAAGATGTAAGAAGTAAGCGATAGGAGGGACGTTTCGGAAAGAAATTAAATTTGCAAAACGATTTGGCAGCGATTTTGTGCGATCAAAATCGTAATGGGGACGGAGCTCGTCGTCCGGCTCAGATTTAGTTAAGCGATGTTTCGCTTTTTCATGAGGCGTTCATTTTCAATAATGCCGATTTGCTAAGAACCTTAATATTTCCATGCGCCACTCCATTCTTCCGCCCATCCAACCCCCGCAATGTATTATACCCCAAACTCGCCTTCACAAACTCGCGGAAGATCGGATGCGCTTTCGTGGCGCGGCTTTTTAGTTCCGGGTGAAATTGAACTCCGATGAAGAATGGATGTACTTCTTTTGGAAGCTCAACGATCTCCACCAAATTCCCATCCGGCGAAACGCCAGATAGGACCATCCCCTTATCAGCAAGCAGCGCACGATACGCATTGTTCAATTCATAACGATGCCGGTGACGCTCCGTAATAAATTGATCGCGATAGATACGATTTGCAAGCGAGCCGCGCTGTAAGATGCAGGGATAACTCCCCAATCGCATGGTTGCACCTTTGGTTTGCACAGCCTTTTGGTCGGGCATGAGGTCAATGACATTATCCTTCGTCTTTTTGAATTCGCTCGAATTTGCGTCCTTCAAATTGCAAATGTTGCGAGCATACTCGATCACCGCGCACTGCATTCCCAAGCAAATTCCGAAGAATGGGATCTTTTTCTTACGAACATATTCAATCGCCTTGATCTTTCCTTCTACTCCGCGCGAGCCAAACCCTGGTGCGATCAAAACTCCATCAATGCCTTCAAAATAAGAGTCGATATTTCGTTTCGTCTCTAATTCTTCTGAATTGATCCACACCACCTCAACTTTCGCATCGTTCTCCGCGCCGGCGTGGACGAATGCTTCTGTGATCGACTTATAAGCATCCTGAAGCTGGATATACTTCCCGACCATTGCGATCCGAACCGATTTTTTCGGATGCTCCACATGCTCGACAAATCGCCGCCATTTCCCAAGATCGCGTTTCGCCGTGGTGGGCAATCCAAGCTTTTCTAAAACAATAGTATCGACATTCTCCTTGGCAAACGTGAGCGGAACTTCATATATCGTCGGCGCATCCAATGCTTCGACAACAGCGCGCGGCTCGACATTACAAAAAAGTCCGATCTTCTCGCGCAATGATTTCGTGAGCGGCTTCTCGCTGCGGCAGACGAGCACATCCGGCTGAATTCCGATTTCGAGGAGGGTTTTTACAGAGTGCTGTGTCGGTTTCGTCTTTAGCTCGCCTGCGCTTGCAATATAGGGAACGTAAGATAAATGAACCGAGATGGAATTTTTCTTGCCGACTTTCATCGTATGCTGGCGCATCGCTTCCAAGAATGGGAGCGATTCGATATCGCCGACCGTCCCGCCGATCTCGCTGATGATGACATCGAAATCACCGGATTTTTCAAGCTGGGTCATGCGCCGGCGAATCTCATCCGTGATATGCGGCACAACCTGCACCGTCGCGCCTAAGTAATCGCCGCGACGCTCGCGCTGGATGACTTCGTTATAGACCTGGCCCGTCGTCGTGTTGTTGGCGCGCGTCATGTTGACGTCCAAAAAGCGCTCGTAGTGACCGAGATCGAGATCGGTTTCCGCGCCATCCTCGGTCACGTACACTTCGCCGTGCTGGTACGGCGACATCGTGCCCGGATCGACATTGATATAGGGATCGAACTTCTGGATCGTGACACGCAACCCCCGCGACTTCAGCAGCAGACCCAGAGAAGAAGAGACGATTCCTTTTCCCAGCGAGGAAACCACCCCGCCCGTTATAAATATGTACTTCGTCTGCTTTTTCGATTTCGTTTTCGCCACTCTGGATTACAAATATACGATTTATTTCACGCTTCCCGCCCCCTGAACGAAGAAAAGTGTAAGTGAGTGCGCGATGGATGATAAGAACCAATATTTCGGCATTCTATGTTGAATTTATATGGAAACCAAACATAAAACTGCTGGCTCACAAATACCGACTCGTACAGCTAAAAAACTTTCACGATCTCATGCATCCGAGAAAAAAATCTCGCCGCTGGGACGCAAATTAGCTGCGCTCAGGCGTGAGATCGAAGAATCCGGCATTCCGCTATTGAGCGATAAGGAGATTGCGAAGGAACTGGGTGAACGGCGTGGCGGCGCTTATGCTCGTTAAGCATGATATATACATTCGCCGATGCCGACGTTCTGATTTATGCTGCTCGCGGAATTGGCACACCTGCCAAGCAAGCAATGGACATATTATCCGATCCCGAACGAGAATTTGTGTCGAGTCTTTTTCTAAAATTGGAAGTTCTTCCAAAGGCAATCTATCATGAACGCTATGCCGAAGCAAAATTTTATCAGGTCTTTTTCGATGCGGTGAGTCATTGGGTTATTCCATCATCCAAATTTGTGGATTCTGCTCTTGATCTTGCTCAAACATACGGCCTATCCGCGCTCGATGCACTTCATGTAACGGCAGCTCAATCCCTCCATGCTGACGAATTCCTTACCGGCGAGAAGCCATCGTCGCCGCTATTTCGAGTTCCTGATATTAAAATCGTTTCGCTTTTTGAGAACTGACCGTGTTTGAACGAAGAAAAGTGTAAGTGAGTGCGCGAAGACGTTGTCTTACTTAATTGCTGAGATATATGCCAGGCATTGCGCCATGCGTCCAGTGTTGGTCTCAACGAGTGGTTTAAGATGCGCAATAAATCTTTTTTGCTCTTCGAGGGTGAGCGCCGCTTCTACTTCAGTACGCAGAGTGGGCACCAAAGGATTCGGTGAGGAATTATAAAACACTTCCCAATTACCCGACAAAAGGCCTGCGTTTCCCACTGTTACATCCAGTTCCAGATGAATAAATCCGAAGCCCGATTTTTCGAGCATTTTTACCAAATCGCGCTCATCGAAATCCCCCATCGTGCTTTGCGAATCCTTCTCGTCTTTATATAAATCGTAAATTTTCTTCAATAGGTCTTTGATGGGCTGGACATCGTAACCCAAATAACGATTCTCCTTATCAACAAACTCATATCCAAGTTTGGCAATTGGTTCGAACATTGAGACTCGACCGCCCTTTTTCAACACTCGAAAGAATTCTTCGAATGCCTTTTGTTTCTCAGACACATAAATAATAACAGAGCGCGTCGTAACGGCATCGATGCTACCGGATTCTATTGCAGAAAGATCGATGGCATCAGCTTTTAGGAATTCACAACGGTCGAGTACTCCTGTTTCCATTGAGCATTCCTTGCATACATTCGAGAAGTTGCTGGGAAATATCGCTGAAAATCACTTTGCCATCCGCTCCAACCTTTTCGACGGCACCAAAGCCGATAAGTCCATCACCAGTTCCGACATCGAGCAGCGTCTCGCCTCGACCGAGCTTCGCATTCGCGAGCACTTTGTCGCGCACGGGTTTCATGTGCTCGATTACCTTTAAGTGATGCTCCTCGTTGCCACCATGGCGGTGTTTGAGAAGCCAATCGGCCCAATGATCGGAAATATTTATGTTCTCTTGCATTATTCTTCCAGCGCCTTCACGCCCGGCAGCACTTTTCCTTCAACCAAAAATACTCAGTGTTTATCCTAATTTTGGAACTAAAAAAATAGATATTGTGTTATATATAAGGCCCATTTTTGCTATGTCTAAAACGAGTGTGAATTGTTTTCAAATAGAAAGAAAAGACCGATTTCTTTCTGTGAGAATGAGAAAAATGAAAACGCAACCAACACGCACTATAAAGTTTGTTGGAACAAGGAATCAGTTTTCCAACGCCTTCACGCCCGGCAGCACTTTTCCTTCCAGAAATTCCAAGCTTGCGCCGCCGCCGGTCGAGACGTGGGACATTTTGTCAGCAAGATGCGCTTGCTCTAAGGCTGCCACGCTATCTCCGCCGCCAACGACGGTCGTTGCGCCGTTTGCGGTTGCGCGGGCCATTGCTTCGGCAATAGCGAGGGTTCCCGAAGCATAATTCGGCATTTCAAAGACGCCCATCGGGCCGTTCCATACAATCGTTTTCGCGCTTGCTATTTCTTCAGTGAAGAGCTTGATCGTCTCCGGCCCAATATCCATGCCCATCCAATCTGGTGGTATCGTTACCGCGCTGAGGGTTTTATATTCTGCGTCATTCTTGAATTCTCGCGCAACGACCGAATCAACTGGAATAACCAAACGGCATTGCGATCGATCGAGCAACGATTTCGCAAGCTCCACTTTATCTTCTTCAACCAGCGAATTGCCGATCTCAAATCCCTGCGCTTTCAGGAACGTATAAGTCATCCCACCGCCAATGAGAACTTTATCCGCCTTTTGCAGCAAGTTTTGAATGACATCGATCTTCCCGGATATTTTAGCTCCACCGATAATTGCAATAAAAGGATGTGTGGGATTTGTGAGCAAGCCGCCGAGATATTTCAGTTCCTTATCCATCAAATATCCCGCTGCTTTGATGCTGATGAAATGCGTGATGCCCTCAATAGAAGCGTGAGCTCGGTGAGCCGCGCCAAAAGCATCATCCACATAAACATCCGCAAGCTTGGCGAGAGCTTGCGCGAAAGCTGGATCGTTCTTCTCTTCTTCCGGATGGAAACGAAGGTTCTCGAGCAGGAGCGTTTCACCGGGCTTCAAAGCGTTTACTTGTTTTTCCACTTCGGGACCGATGCAATCTTTTGCGAAGAAAATCGGGGTCGTCATCTTCTCTTTCAGATGCTCAAAGACAGGCCGTAATGAATTTTTCTCATCCGGTCCGCCTTTGGGGCGTCCAAGATGGCTTGCGACGATAAGCCGCGCACCCCGCATTATCAATGCTGACATCGTCGGTGCAGCAGCGCGAATGCGGGTAACATCCATGATCGTGTAAGGCGCTTCTTTCGTAAGCGGCACATTAAAATCGACGCGCAGAAATACACGCTTGTTTGCAACGTCGATATCGTCGATAGTTTTGTAGCTCATTGTCTTTTTGTAGAGACGCGCCACCGGCGCGTCTCTTGCGCTTCAAAATTTCTGCTGCAACAACGGAGACGCGCCGGTGGCGCGTCTCTACGCCGAGGCAGCCAGTGTTTTATGTAATTCCTGTACGCTCCTGACCGTCCGCTCGCCCTTGCGCATGGAACTTATCGCAGAGACCACGCTTGCCGCTGCAGAAAGCGTTGTAATGAACGGAACTTTGTGCTCAATAGCGGCCCAGCCGATCTGATATTCTGCAATACGCGAAATTTCGCCGCTCGGCGTGTTGATGACGAGCTGGACTTCGCGGTTTTTTATCGCATCGACGATATTCGGTCGTCCTTCGCTTACTTTGCGAATCGGTTCAGCGGGAATACCATGATCGCGAAGAAACTTTGCGGTACCAACCGTAGCGATAATTTGAAATCCGAGATCGTAAAATCCGCGAATCACTTCGGTGGAGCGTGCGCGCTTATCCTGATCGCGAAGAGAAACGAAAAGTGTGCCTTCTGCGGGCAGCTTCATGTTCGCACCAGTATGCGATTTCAAAATTGCCTCGCCGAAGTCCGCACCGACACCCATCACTTCACCCGTCGAGCGCATTTCCGGGCCTAAGAACATTCTCACGCGTGGGAATTTATCGAAGGGAAATACCGACTCTTTGATCGCTACGAATGGCGTCTCTTTCTTGAAATCTTTCACGCCAAGTTCTTTCAGGGTCCTTCCGATCATTACTTTTGCCGCGATCTTCGCAAGTGGGCGTCCTGTTGCCTTCGAAACGAACGGCACCGTCCGGCTTGCGCGAGGATTTACTTCGAGCACATACACTGTGCTATCTTTCAGCGCGTATTGTATGTTGATGAGGCCAACGACTTCGAGCGCAGTAGCCAAACGGCGGGTGTAGTCAATGATCTGTTTATAGTTCTCGTCAGAAATATAGTAGGGAGGAATAACAGACGATGAATCGCCGGAATGAATCCCAGCTTCCTCGATGTGCTGCATGATGCCACCGATGATAACCGTTCCATCTTTATCGCGCACGGCATCAACATCGAATTCGTAGGCATCTTCGAGGAAATGATCGATAAGGATCGGATGGCTCGGACTGACGCCGCGCGCATTCTCCATATACTCTGCAACAGCTTCGGGGCGGTAGCATATTTCCATTGCCCGACCGCCAAGCACATAGCTCGGACGCACCAGCACCGGATAACCAATACGTTCCGCAACGCGGATGGCAACATCCGTTTCGAATGCCGTGCCATACGGCGGACATTTTATTTTCAGTTGGTCAATCAGTTCCCCAAATCGCTTGCGATCTTCCGCGACGTCTATCATATCCGGCGATGTACCAAGAATGGGAACTCCGGCAGCCTCTAATTGCTTGGCAAGCTTGAGCGGAGTTTGTCCACCGAAGGTAACTATTACGCCATCGGGCTGCTCGAAATCAATGACGTTCATCACATCTTCGAACGTGAGCGGTTCGAAATAAAGCTTGTCGCACGTATCGTAATCGGTCGAGACGGTTTCGGGATTGCAGTTGAGCATGATCGTCTCGAAGCCCTCTTCTTCAAGTGCAAGCGCGGCATGGACGCAGCAATAATCGAACTCGATGCCCTGACCGATCCTATTTGGCCCTCCGCCTAAGATCAGGACTTTTTTCTTACCTGATCGAACCGACTCATTCTCCTCTTCATACGTCGAGTAATGATAGGGCGTCTCGGCAGAAAACTCCGCCGCGCAGGTATCGACGGTCTTAAACACCGGCACAATGCCAAGCTCTTTGCGGCGCGCGCGCACCTCGTTCTCGCCCACGCCGAAAATTTCAGCAAGCTGGCGGTCGGAGAAACCATCGCGCTTCGCGCGGTAGAGGAGGTCGGGGGTTATTTGTAAATCTTGCGTCACGATATATTATTTAGAATTTCCAAATGAAGTAATTCCGATAATCGTTCAATTCTCGGCCCATCCCAATCTTCTTCCGGGTCTTGGCGATAATCATTGAGCAGATCAGATGGTCGAATCATAACGACTTGCATTCCGATATTCTTTGCGGCGGCAAGTTCGCCGTTGTCTCCATCGGCAACATAGAGGCAGTCCGAAGCGGCTATATTGAGCCTCCCAAGTGCCCGATGATAAAATTCCGGCATCGGTTTTCGCAATCCTTCCAGACAGGAGAATAATGGTTCATCAATTACTTCTGAAAAAGCGAGGGATGGCCAAATATCTGGCACATCCTCCGTACAATTTGAAAGTAATCCTATTCTGTAGCCCTGATTTCGCAATTGTAGTATTGTTTCAAGGGCATCTGGCCGTGGAGTAAGCCAGTCGCGAACAAATCCATATCGGATTTTGACAGCTTGGGGGATGGCTGCTTCATCGAAAGGAACGCTGCACTTCGACGCAGCCGCTATAATAGAACCCTTAACAGAACCATATAGCCCCCGCGATCGAATTTGAAACGTCGTTTTCCATCCGTTCTCAAATTCTTCAGGCGACACACCAAGAACAGTTGCAATTTTGATGTGAAGTACTTTGAGTTGGGCATTCGTTGCATTATCGACGAGCGTGCCAAATAGATCGAAAAGAACTGCCTTCATACCGCTTGCAATTCTTCGATCTTTTTATTCGACACAGTTTGTTTCGCCGCTTCTCTCAACTCCCGTTCCCGTCTCACGATCTGCCAAATTTGATCCAAAAACCAGGGATCGATCTTCGTGGCTTCATAAATCTCATCGAGCGAAAGGCCAAGCTGGAAGGCAAAGCGAATGTTGAAGATCATATCCGAGCGGCGAAGTCCGAGGCGTTCGCGTATGGTTTCGGTGGCGTAGCGTTTTTCGGCTTCGGACATATTCGGGATGTCAAATTCATCCTTGCCATCCGCGCCGAGGCCATAGCGGCCTTGCTCGAGCGAGCGAAGTGATTTTTGCAGCGCCTCTTTGAACGTGCGGCCAAAGGCCATTGCTTCGCCAACGGATTTCATCTGCACGCCAAGCTGGGAAGAACTTGCTTCCAATCCTTTGAATTTTTCGAAATCCCAGCGGGGAATTTTAACGACACAATAATCAATGACCGGCTCGAAGCAGCTTGGCGTCATTTTCGTGATGTCGTTGGGAATTTCATCGAGCGTGTAGCCGATGGCAAGCTTTGCCGCAATTTTCGCGATTGGGAACCCGGTTGCTTTCGATGCCAGCGCGGAGGAACGCGATACGCGCGGGTTCATTTCGATCACAAGCATCCTTCCATCTTTCGGATTCAGCGCGAACTGGATATTCGACCCGCCCGTCTCTACTCCGATCGCGCGGATAATTTTGATCGCGGCATCGCGCATTTTCTGATATTCTTTATCTGAAAGCGTTTGCGCAGGTGCGACGGTGATCGAATCCCCGGTATGCACGCCCATGGGATCGAAATTCTCGATGGAACAAATGATGACGACGTTATCCGCCGTGTCACGCATTACTTCAAGCTCGAATTCCTTCCAGCCGATAACGGATTCTTCGACAAGCACTCGATGCACCGGCGAGGCATCCAACCCGTGTTGCACGACATCCCGGAATTCCTGCATGTTCCAGCATATCCCGCCGCCGGAGCCACCCATGGTGAAGCTCGGACGAATGATCGTCGGAAAACCGACCAGTTCTATTAGTTCCAACGCCTCTTCGACGGTATTGACAAACCCTCCCCGCGCCATTTCGAGACCGATGGATTTCATCACGCTAAGGAATTCCTCTCGGTCCTCCGCGCGCTTGATGGCATCCGGTTTTGCGCCGATTAATTCTACATTATATTTCTTTAGAATGCCGCGCTCGTGAAGCGCCAGTGCATTATTCAGCGCAGTTTGCCCGCCCATGGTTGGGAGAATGGCGTCGGGGCGTTCCTTCGCGATGATGGCCTCGATATATTCCGGCGTGATCGGCTCGATGTAGGTGGCATCGGCAAATTCCGGGTCCGTCATGATCGTCGCCGGATTCGAATTGACGAGAATAACGCGAAAACCCTCTTCCTTCAGGACTTTACACGCCTGCGTGCCGGAATAATCGAATTCGCACGCCTGCCCGATCACGATCGGGCCAGAGCCAATGATGAGGATGCTTTTTATGTCGGTGCGGCGGGGCATTTGGGCCGTGTAACACATGTAGAGTGTTACGTGTGCCCACAACTTAATGGGGAACGGAACAACGTCAGTTCATGGTATCAATTCTATGAAGTTCACTATTGAATACGAACAAGAAGAAGATGGTCGTTGGATCGCTGAAATTATTGAATTGCCGGGCGTAATGGCTTATGGTAATAGTCCGGACGATGCAATGGCCCATGCCAAAGCGCTCGCGTTGCATACCGTTGCTGATCGCCTGGAACACGGGGAAGCAGCAGCCCAGCTTTCGGATGTAACGTTTCTCACCGCATGAAATCTTGGCCCGCTACCAAAATCCCGAAGAGTATTGGACGGACTTCTGCGAACAGGATGGAAAATTAAACGATTGCAAGGAGGTTCACGTAAAATTCTTGAACGCGAAGGCTTTCCTGATTACACATTCTCATTTCATGATAGCGAAGAAATTGGGCCACGAATGCTTTCTCGTATTGCAAAACATACCGGACTGACTCCCGACGATCTCTGAGATCGTTCACACCACATTATTTCCTCACCACCACGATCTTTCCCACCTTCACCACGCCATCGACGCGGAGGGAATAAAGATATTCCCCACTCGCTACCAAATTCCCATTATCGTCTCGGCCATCCCAAACGGCATTCCATGTTCCGCGAAAGGGCAGGGCAGGAACATTCGTCGAGCGGATCTCAGATTCGTTCAAGTCCATAATGTTCATCACGACGGAGATAGGAGCAGCGGTATTAGTCGAAGCCACGATATACGCAGGGGAAGCGACATCCGGGAGAAATGGATTCGGGAAAACCTGGATACCAGGCGAAGTTTCCGTAAGCGGTACAATGCAGACCTGCGTATCGCAATAAGCCGAAGACGTGTCCACAACGATCGTAGGCGGTGCACCAAACGATGTGAACTCGATGCTTCCATTACTCTGAAGTTGGCGGTCTGTATCGCGCGCTAACACTGCAATACACGTATCCTGCCCAGCTCCTACATCGGCAAATTGCAATGATAATCCGAGGGTCGTAAAATACCCAACCGAATCCGGAATCAGTATAGCCACAGGAATCGAATCCACAGGCAAAAGCTGGGCATCGGGAAGAATGGATTGACCATTGTACCTGCGGCCTGTTTGAATAATTTCCGCTCCGAAGCGTTCATACTCCTCACAAAATGAACTGCCATAATCCCGTCGTAAGATCTCATCGATGCAGGTGATCGGATCGGTGGAACTGTCACGATAATATTCCCATATTTTCTGGATGATCTCAGTATCGTTAAAGCGATGGGTAAGATAGGCGAAATAAATGTACTGTCCGTAGCCATAACTCGGTGAGAGATCAAAGCTGTTATCGAGGGTTGAAAGATACGATGCTACATAATTCAAATAATCCTTAATTGTTGGAGAGGAAAGCCATTCCATCCAAACACTCGACATTTCCTGGAAATAAATGTAATCCGGGTTTGGAGCCGCGAAGTTCGGCGGGTGTCCGTATCCCGAAAATTGTATCATGTGAAAAAATTCGTGAAAGATCGTAATGCGAAGCGCATCGGTTCCGTGCGTTGCATAAATATCGCTGTTGAACGAATCGTCGGTCTGGATATAGGACCGGAAGCGATAGTTCCCACTGGGCGAATCGGCAAGCCGCCCGTTATCGAGAATGAAGGTAGCGCCATAAGCCTCCAGTTGGTAATAACCCTGAGGAGTATGAAACGCGATAAGGTAAATATTGTAATGCCGAATCGTGTCGTTCGTCGCGGAATCGAAATACACCACCGTGAATTGCGGCGGTGTGTATCCTAAATCCCCTATTTCGAACGCATAGGCGCTGTCGGCATCTTCGGCGGCGCGGATGGCAAACGCCGAGGTGGCAATGCTGGCGGTATCGGTGGTATCCCCAGATGCATAGTAGTATATAACAAACCTCCCTGACGCGCTAATCAACGAATCAGGAAAAGCAGGCGGAAGCGCGTAGGTCGTGGGATAAATCCCCGAGAGCGGCTGCTCCGATTGCGGGGTGGCACACTTTATCGAGTGAGGAGCCTGTTGCTGCCCGCGCGCCATCATCGAGGCGCAAAAGCACGCCAGGAATGTCAGCATTTGGGCGATTTGTCGGAATTGAACTGTCAGGCTGTCAGAAAAAGGCTGTTTTTATCGAATGGCTGGTAATTTGCATTAATTCCGTGTCGGAGGTGTAATGCTCCGCCCGTTCGGTTGTTATTTAAAGAGAGGAGGAACGTAATCAATTCCCCCTTAAAGATTGTTGTAACATTCGTATGGCACAATCGTTGAATTTTATATTAAGGGACTAACTCTATGCCAACAGAAGGAAATTTTTCGAATCGAGTACAGGACGTGATCCGCCTCTCGCGTGAGGAAGCGATCCGTTTGGGTCATGATTATATCGGAACGGAGCACTTGCTCCTCGGCATCATTCGCGAAGGCGAAGGTATTGCGGTGAAAATTCTCCGCAATCTCGGCGCCGATCTTTACAAGATCAAAAAAGCGATCGAGGATACCGTGCGCTCTTCCGGCACGACGCTCACCATCGGCCAGATCCCGCTCACCAAGCAAGCCGAGAAGGTGCTGAAGATCACGTATCTCGAAGCCAAGCTTTACAAGAGCGATGTCATCGGCACCGAACATTTGCTCCTTTCGCTCTTACGCGATGAGGATAACATTGCCGCGCAAATTCTCAATCAATTTAGTGTAACATACGATGCGGTTCGTGCAGAATTGGATAACATCATTTCTGGCCGCCCGACCTCGCCGCCAAAAGCTGCACAGTCGGAGAAGAAGCCGGAGCGCACCAAAACGCCCGTGCTCGATAACTTCGGACGCGATCTCACCAAGATGGCCGCCGAAGACAAACTCGATCCCATCGTAGGGCGCGAGAAAGAGATCGAGCGCGTATCGCAAGTTTTATCGCGACGCAAAAAGAACAATCCCGTTTTGATCGGCGAACCTGGCGTTGGCAAAACTGCCATTGCCGAAGGACTTGCATTGCGCATCGTGCAAAAGAAAGTACCGCGCATTCTTTATGAGAAGCGCGTGGTTACGCTCGATCTGGCAGCATTGGTTGCTGGAACGAAATATCGCGGACAGTTCGAAGAGCGCATGAAAGCCGTTATGAACGAGCTGGAAAAAGCGAAGGATGTTATCCTGTTCATCGATGAAATTCACACTATTGTTGGCGCGGGTGGGGCATCCGGTTCGCTCGATGCTTCCAATATGTTCAAGCCGGCGCTCTGCGCGCGGCGAAATTCAATGCATTGGCGCAACCACGCTCGACGAATACCGCCAGTATATCGAAAAAGATGGCGCACTTGACCGCCGGTTCCAGAAGATCATTGTCGATCCGCCAACGGTCGATCAAACGATCACGATCTTGAATAACATCAAATCGAAATACGAGGCGCATCACAGCGTGCATTATGCGGAGAAATGCAATCGAGCAGGCCGTGAAGCTTTCCGACCGTTACATCACCGATCGTTTCCTGCCTGATAAAGCTATCGACGTGCTGGATGAAGCTGGCGCCCGCGTGCATTTAGCAAATGTTCACGTTCCGAAAAATATTGAGGAACTCGAAAAGAAGATCGAAGACGTTAAAGAGCGAGAAAAATTTAGTCGTCAAGACGCAGAACTTTGAAGAAGCCGCGCGTCTGCGTGATCTCGAAAAGAAATATCAACAAGAACTCGAATACTGCGAAAGCGGAATGGGAAGCCGAAAGCGGCGCGCAGATATTCGAAGTAAGCGAAGATGATATTGCGGAAGTTGTCGCAATGATGACAGGCATTCCGGTCAACACAAGTCGCAGAAAGCGAGTCGCTTAAGCTGCTCAATATGCAGGCATCGCTCGCAGGCTCTATCGTTGGTCAGGATGAGGCCATTGAAAAACTCTCAAAGGCTATTCGCCGCGCCCGCGCCGGACTTAAAAGATCCCAATCGCCCGATCGGCAGTTTCGTTTTCTTAGGCCCAACAGGCGTTGGCAAAACAGAGCTTGCAAAAACGCTTGCGCGCTATCTTTTCGATTCCGATGATTCGCTCATTCGTATCGACATGTCGGAGTATATGGAAAAATTCTCCGTGAGCCGGTTTGTTGGCGCGCCTCCGGGATATGTGGGGTATGAAGAAGGCGGACAGCTTACCGAAAAGGTACGCCGCAAACCATATTCCGTCGTGCTGTTGGATGAAATCGAAAAAGCGCATCCGGATGTGTTTAACATTCTCTTGCAAGTGCTCGATGATGGCCAGCTTACGGACTCACTTGGCCGCCGCGTGGATTTCAAGAACACGATCATCATCATGACTTCGAATGTCGGAACGAAAGACATTAAGAAGCAAGCTCGCATCGGCTTTGGCGAATCTGCCGCAGGTGATGAGCATACGAAGATGAAAGACCAAGTTGACGAGTCGATGAAACGGCTTTTCAATCCGGAGTTCCTGAATCGTATTGACGATACCATTGTATTTCGTCATCTCGAAAAATCCGATATCAAGCTCATCATTAAGATCAATCTGAACAAACTGCTCAAACGTGTTCACGAAATGGGCGTCGATGTCGAGCTTACCGACCGCGCGCTCGATTTCCTGGCCGATAAAGGATTCGATAAAACGTATGGAGCGCGCCCGCTCAAACGCGCGATGCAAAAGTACGTCGAAGATCCTATTGCCGAGGAGATTCTGAAAGGGACGGTCAAGGATGGCACGCTTGTCAAGGTGGATATTGCCGCGAACGATGCGGAACTTCTATTCACGATCGAAGCAAAAGCCGGCGAACAAGCCGTTTCGAAGCCCACCGCCTCGATCGACGATGTAATGAAGGAAGCGGGCATCATCGCTCCGCCGGAAGAAGAGCACCACGAAGCGGCTTCCGGCGATCATCCGGAAACGGCGGAAGTGTAAGTAAGTAGGCCGGGTTTCACCCGGCCTTTTTTATTTTAGGGAAAACAAAATATTTCAATGGCTTCTACTCCTTGGAATTCAAATCCCCCAGCCCACCTCTACAAACTACTTTCTCCCTTTGAAACTGACCTCAGCTTCCGCTGGCTGGAAATACCTGAAGTCTTTCTGAAAAGAGCAGACTTATTCGAAGATCAAGATGATTGTTCGGTACCTATTGCTTTTGCAACAAGCACGAGGGCTAAACGCAGACAATACATGGAGCAAATTGCTTTGCGAGAGGCGCAACATTTAAGCAGATATCAACAAAAAATATTATTTCGACAAAGGGAAGCTGAAATTCCAAAAGATCTTCCCGCACAGATCGCTTTTGACAAAAGTCGTGCAAGAAATAAGGCTAAGGAATTTGTAGTTCTCTCATTAACCGAAGGAATTCAGAATGAAAAACTTTGGAGTAAGTATGCGGCAAATCATTCAGGCTTTGGTATCGAGTTTAATGGCTATGACCTTGCGGTTTATTTAAATCGGCTGTTACATATAATTCCGGTTAAGGTTGATTATCGTGATAAGATTGAACCGCTTGATATATCTTATGGAATGTCCGGTAAAGGCTATGGCGATATTATGCGAATTAAGGATAAGAAAAAGTGGAGCTTTGAGAAAGAGTGGCGAATGATGTATTATGGCTTCGATCCAAACAGTCAGCCACCAAGTAATAAAATCCAGTTTCTTCCCAATGGAATGGTTATCACAATTCCTGATGAGCTTATTTCGGGAATCATCTTAGGAACAAATCCGGCTCCCGGACTTGAAGAACGAATCCAAAGCGTTGTTTCTAAAAAAAAACATCACATTCCCATAACGAAATGCAGTTCTCCAGTTTGCGATAAAAACTATTTAATTTCTGCGCCACAAATAGAATAAACTCTCTTCTCATCGGCACAGAGGTCTATAGTGAGTTTTTGATTTCCATTTTTCCATGTAGCGCGATGACCATCTCCGCTTGCTCCAAAAGTTTCAATCTCAAAAAAATTTTTACTTTCGTATATCCCGAGACGATCATCAATAAATGGTTTCCATCCATTATCAATTAGAATTTTACGAGCATTAGGATATTTTTGTTCAATCGATAATCCAAGGGGATTAAGAATTTGATTAGCCGCTTGATTTTCCCTCGCCTCTTCATCTTTAGCTCTTTGAGAAATTTGCGGGCCGAATACAGGATCGTCGCAGTAATCTGCACTGCATAATTCTCCAGTAACTTGAATGTCCCTAGGCAAAAGAAACTTTTGCAAGATTTCTTGGGGCGGGTTACCAATAAATTGAACATATCTCTTATTATCCTTTTGGATTATCTTCGAGTCGATAACTATTCCATCCTGATCATCATTTGGAACTGCATGATAACGATAAAATTTTTGCAATTCGAAGTCAAAGATGAGAGCGCCAAATTCGCAGGTGCTACAGTGAGGGTACCATCCATTCCAAATAATGAAATGACGCCCGTTAAGCGTGTATTTCTCAAGAGGAGTGGCCACGGTAACGTATTTCGGCACTGGGCAACGCGATAACTCATGATTTTTGCTGTCCTTCGCGACCCAAAAATCATGCGAGACCCGAAGCGTAATATCACCAATGCGGAATGGATTCCAGGGATAAGAATTTCCAGACTTCTGAGCATAAGAATTTATGCTCAGAAGTAATACCATAGGAAGTATGTGAGTTATTTTAATCATGCTATCTCCGCAAGAAAATACTCTTTGAACTCCATCAATTCTTTCTGTTCCTCGGCGACATAATGGGCGAATAATTTATCGCCGACTTGAGACCTGAGCGCCGAGATCCCAACGTCGATAAGTCGAAGCCCGCTCTCTGTAAGGAATACATTATCGTACGGTTCCCCGCGTTCGGTCGGTGGACGCTTGATATCGTGATGAACAAAACCAGCGGCGTGGAGAGCGGTTAATTCATCCAGAAAGACCTCGAAAAAAAGCTCCCTTTTTTCCACTTCGTAGCTGCGGTAATCCAATGGATAGAGCCGCTCCATGACGATCATTTCGGATGATGCAGGCTCGTAATAATTGAGCCGTAGGAATTTCACGATGAGGCCGTTTATTCGATTGGCAAATTTCATTTTCTCTGCCTCCGAGCCAATATCCGATGGTGTATCGCCTGCGAACAGCTTTCCGCATTCCGATTCGGAGAGTGCGATCACGGTATTGTTGTTTCCCGAAGAGAGTTTTTTGGGATAGTACTTTTTCATCATGATTAGCAACACTTGTTGCTAACGTTTTGTACCCTAAAAACACCACACCATTATATAATTTTTCGCTCCCAAGAACCGTGGACTGTCACCAACTAAATCCTCCAAATGGCTCAGCCTTCCCCCATTCATCCTCACCGCGATGCTGAAATGAAGTCGGGGTGGGCGAGGCAAGAAATGTAATTGCGTTTAACTTTTGATTTTTTCTATCACATAGCAGCACACCCATGCCGTCCCGCTGCCCAGCACCGATCCTCCCAACACATCCGATGGAAAATGCGCACCGCAATACACTCTCGATGTTCCCACTATTATTGCAATGACAACGATCGCTACTCCACTCCAAAAATTCAATTTGCGAGCTTTCATTCCCGACCACATTAGAACCGTCGCAACTGTGAATATCGTCTGCGCATGACCGGATGGGAAGGAATAATAATACAACGTATCGAACATCACATTGATATAAACCCGCCCAGCGGCAATATCCGGAGCGAACACCGTCAGCGGCCTCGGCGCATGCACGGCTTGCTTTATCAGATTGAGCGCGATCCCGGCAACAATTCCGGCAAGTGTGAGCGCCAGAATGTTCCACCAAAAGGAACGGCGGTCTATCGCAAAAAGAACGATTACGCCAATTGGGAACGCGATCCATCCATTACCGAGCCACGTTGCATAACCCAACCAAATGTCGTTAAAGCCGCATTTCAAGCCATGATTGATGGCGAAGAAAAGCTGGCGGTCGAGCGGAGTCATGTGATGGCGATATTAAACGGCCATCACTTCTTTTTCTTTTATCGCAACGAGATTATCGATCTCTTTTATTTGATGATCGGTCTTTTTCTGAACTTCATCCTCGCCGCGCTTGCGGTCGTCTTCGCTGAAGTGGTCGGCTTTTTCCGCTTTCTTCAAATGCTCCATCGCATCGCGGCGCACATTACGAACCGCGATCTTTCCTTCCTCGCCAAATTTTTTGACGAGCTTCGAAATTTCCACGCGCCGCTCTTCGGTAAGCGGCGGCATCGGCACACGAATCATTTGCCCGTCATTCATCGGATTCAGCCCGAGATTTGCATTGCGAATTGCTTTCTCAACTGCACCCATCAGACCCTTATCCCAGACTTGAATGGCGATCGTATGCGCATCGCTCACACTCAGGTTCCCGACCTGATTCAGCGGCGTTTCGCTGCCGTAGGCTTCCACTTTCACGGCATCCAGCAAGGCAGTCGAGGCGCGGCCTGTACGAATTTTAGCGAGTTCATGCCGTACATTCTCGACGGCCTTCGCCATGCGGGTTTCGCAATCGGAAGTAATTTCTTTAATGGTATTCATAGGTCTGAACCTGGATTTATGGGATTTATGGGATGTTTTGGATAGATTCTACTATATTCGATACTTTTTGTTGCGCAATCGATGAAAGGTAAGGCGTTTTGAGCCAAAATTGATCAGTAATCCGGTCTGAATATTTATACGCTTCAAGATAATTCAGGGCTTGAGCAATATGTACATCCGTGAGTTCTATAATAGCTTTAAGTTCAACGGAGATATTTCGATTGACCAAAAAATCTACGCGTCGAGTGCCTAATAATTGAGCTTTGTAATAAATAGGCATTTCAAATTCCCTCTCGTACGCTATTCCCTGATCTCGAAATTCGATCTCCAAACCAGCCTGATAAATAAATTCCTGAAACCCGTTGCCTAATGCGGTATGCACTTTCATAGCACATCCAATAATTTTGCGAGTGATCTCAAAATCAGGCAAGTCTTTATCATTCATCATACTATATCCCAAACATCCCATTCATCCCATAAATCCCGGTTCAGAATCCCTCACACGGTTACAATACTCCCAACTCCGTCCTCCGTCAACACCCGCTGCAAATTCCCACGCCGGTTCATGTTAAAAACCACGATGGGCAAATTGTTTTCCTGACACAGCGTGATGGCCGTCAGATCCATAATGCGAAGTCCTTGATGCAGCACTTCCATATAGCTGATCGATGGAATATGCCGGGCATCGGCATTCTTTTCGGGATCGGAATCGTAAATCCCATCGACGCGCGTGCCTTTGAATACGGCATCGGCATCGATTTCAACTGCGCGTAATGCGGCGGCAGTATCGGTAGTGAAAAATGGGTTGCCCGTCCCACATCCAAAAATAACGACGCGGCCTTTTTCTAAATGTCGAATAGCTTTGCGGCGAATAAATGGCTCGGCAAATTGCGTCATTGGAATAGCGGACATAAGTCGGCTGTATATACCAGTGGATTCCAGCGCGTTCTGCAAGGCCAGCGCATTGATCATTGTAGCAAGCATTCCCATTTGGTCACCCTGCACGCGGCTGATGCCTTCCGTGCTGCCGGAAACGCCTCAAAAATATTGCCTCCCCCAACTACGATCCCGATCTGAACACCGAGCGCCGCGCTTTCGACGACATCGGCAGCGAATTGCTCTAATACTTTGGGATCAATGCCATATTCCCGCTCACCCATCAGCGCTTCGCCGGAGAGCTTAAGCAGTATCCGCTTATATCGGGATTTAGAATTCATGCCTTGTAGCCGTGACCTTCAGGTCACGGTGAGTTGTCTCGTAAATGCTTCGGAATACACCGTGACCTAAAGGTCACGGCTACAAAATTAAGCGCCCTTGTGCATCTCGCCAAGCTGCATACGGACAAATCCGGTAACTTTTAATCCACCGGCTTCTTTTAAAAGATCGGTAACCGTCTTCGCGGCATCCTTGATAAAGCTTTGCTCGATGAGGCAAAAATCCTGATAATATTTTTCGAGTTTGCCTTTCGCAATGCGGTCGATCACTTCTTCCTTCTTGCCTTCGTTGCGTGCCTGCGTGCGATAAATTTCGAGTTCCTTTTCGATCTGTTCCGTCGAGATCTGCGTGCGGTCCACCGCCATAGGGTTCATCGCGGCTATCTGCATGGCAATGTCACGTCCGAGTGTCGCGTTTTCCGTTCCGCCAGCAATAGCAACAAGCACGCCAAGCTTCGCTCCGGGATGAATGTAGCTCGTCACAAAACCATTGTGCTCATGAATGATCTCGAAACGGCGTGCTTCGAGTTTCTCGCCTAAACGTCCGGTTTGTGCGCCAACCTCTTCGGAGATCGTTGCGCCATTGGCGAGACGGACCATTAAAAATTCCTCGTGCGAATTGGGAGCAGTCTTTAGTGCGGCATCGGCAATATCCTGCGCGAACCGGACGAAGGATTCATTCCGTGCAACGAAATCCGTTTCGGAATTCACTTCCGCAAGCACACCATGTTTGTGATCTTCGGAAACGCTTGCAACGATAATTCCTTCTTTGGCTTCACGATCAGAGCGCTTGGCTGCCGATGCTGCGCCTTTTTTGCGAAGAACTTCAATGGCTTTTTGCTCATCGCCATTGGCTTCTTCGAGCGCTTTTTTGCAGTCCGCCATTCCGGCGCCGGTTTTATCGCGAAGATGTTTTACGAGTTCTGCTGAAATTGCCATTTTAAAGTGCTGAAGTGCTAAAGTGCTAAGTTATAAAACGCCCCCTCTCCTTACGAAGGAGAGGGGTTGGGGGAGAGGTCAAGCTGCCGTCGCTGGTTCCGGTTGAGCAGGCATAAAATCGCTTGCTTCGATCTCCACGCGGCGGCCGCGGCGTTCGAGATTCAGTTCCGGACGGCCTTCCGCGGCACCCTCATCTACCTTACGAGCGCGAGCTGCGGCGCGGCCATTATCGATAGCGTCGGCAAACGCATGAACGAAAAGCTGCACGGAACGAAGCGCATCGTCATTCGCCGGGATAGGATAATCCACAAGATCGGGATCTACATTCGTATCGACCAGTGCAAAGATCGGGATACCAAGCTTGCGCGCCTCTTCGACCGCAATGTGCTCCTTCTTAATATCGATGATGAGCATGGCCGAAGGCAAACCGCGCATCTCGACGATACCGCCCAGGGTTCCCGTAAGCTTTTCCTTCTCGCGGGTATAATCGAGGCGTTCGCGTTTGGTAAAATTCTCAATGGAACCTTCTTCTTCCATCTTCTCGATCTGCTGCAACCGCTTGAGGGATTTGCGGATCGTAGCGAAATTGGTGAGCATTCCGCCCAACCAGCGGTCGATCGCAAAAAATTGGCCGGAGCGTTCTGCTTCCTCTTTGACCATGGCGCGAAGCTGCTTTTTCGTCGCAACAAAAAGGAATTTCTTTCCTTCGGCTGCCATCTTTTCAGCGGCATTCGAGCGCTTCTTCCGCAAGCTCTTGCGTTTTTTTAAGATCGATAATGTGGATGCCGTTGCGTTCCATGAAGATGTACGGTTTCATCTTCGGATTCCAACGGCGTGTGAGATGCCCAAAGTGAGCACCGGAGGCCAGGAGGTCTTCTAAGCTAAGTCTCATTTTCAATCGCACCAATGGTGCGTTATTTGGTTAATGTCTATACGGAGCCTAATTGCTATTCGCCGCGGCGAACACCATGCAGTTCGGCTGTATCCGTATTTGTGATTATTGCCCCACCCATGAATCCCAAAATCCCGGTTGGAAGCGCGCGTGTAACGGGGTGTGAACGGGAAGAGTTTCGGAAACTTGATTAGTCTTTCATGGCTCGAACAAAGAAGTTCACTATTGAGTCATTAAGTCCAATTGCTTGGCTCGGAGAAAGTGGGAATCCATATCTCATTATGTGGCCAGCCTTTGGAATTTCTTCTATAGAAACATTTGGAACCGATGCGCGAGCAAGGACAGCCACAGAATCACGCTCCGGCTTTAACGCGACATTATCTGTTTCACCCCAGATAAACTTGAGCGGGGTTTTTCGTCGATCCCAATGCTGGAGAACTTCCTCAGTACTCATCGAGCGAATTTCAGGATGCGCTTTAACAAGTTCCATCAGAGATTCATAATCTTTTCCTTTCATCACTCGTGACGCAGATACTATGGGGTCTTTCACAATAGATTCCAACGCGGCTGCGCGAACATGGTCGTTCTTATATGCAAGATCGAGAGCGAGAACAGCACCAAGCGAATAGCCGAATGCACCAATTTTCAAGTTATGAATGCCTTCATCTTTAGCATATTCTGTAACCGCGCTTGAAATATCTTGTACTTCATTAAAGTAATAATCCCCGTTCAATCGAGCATTATAATCCAAGCCTCGAGCGCTGATAAACGCAACTGGAAACCCTGCGCGTGTAGCCGAAATGGCAAATGGATACAAAGCGTATGTATGTTCCCCATAGCCGGGAATCAAGACTAAAAGTGAATTAGTGTCGCGTGGAGCGCCAACGGGAATCCAAAGTTCGGTGGACAAGGTATCGCCATTGTTACCGATATACGATAAAGTTTGATTTAGAATGTGTGAGGTGCCAAACGCAATCGAATCATCCCCCAAAGTTGTCGTCACCGCAAAATCGAAGCTGCCGTCGGGATAATCCTTGTTGTGATACATCGACATCTGAACTTGCTTCGAGCAAGAGCAACACGATAATACCGCCCATAATGCAACGACGGACGTTAGGTAGGTACCAAATTTGTTCATTGAAAGATTCAAATATCGTTCAAAAAACTGACAAAGAAATCTCAAGCGTGAGATTGCTTCGTTGTTCCTTCGTCACTCTCGCAATGACAGAAGAGGACGAAGGAACGAAAATTTTATCGTTTCGAGAACTGGAATTTCTTCCGTGCTCCCGGGCGTCCCGGCTTCTTGCGCTCGACCATGCGCGGATCGCGCGTCATCAGATCGGCTTTGCGAAGCAGGGGACGGTTCTCCTCGTTCATCTCTGCAAGCGCGCGGGCAATACCCAAGCGCACTGCGCCGGACTGTCCCGTTGTGCCGCCGCCAACGACATTCGCCTGCACATTAAAGCTGCCGAGCGTATTCGTCGCTTTGAACGGACGGATCACATCGTCGCGATGAAGCGAATTCGGGAAAAAGTTCTCGAACGTCCGGCCATTGATCGTAATGACGGATTCACCTGTGCTCGCTGTGAGAAAAACTCGAGCTACCGCATTCTTGCGGCGTCCGACGTAGATAGTTGCTTGCTTTGCCAATTTCTTTGTGTACTAAATATTTATCCGATCCCAAAAGGCTGTGGATTCTGTGCCGCGTGTTCGTGCTCTGCGCCGGCATAGACTTTCAGCTTCTTGAATGTCTTCTTGCCGAGCGAATTTTTCGGAAGCATTCCTTTTACCGCTTCGGTAATGATGCGGTCCGGATGCTTCGCCATGACATCCTGAAATTTCTCGAATCGCGCGCCGCCGGGATACAGTGTATTATGGTAATACTCTTTCTGCGACATGCGCTTGCCCGTCATTTTTATCTTCGAGGCATTGATAACGACGACAAAATCGCCGGTATCGACATGCGGCGAAAATGTCGCCTTATGCTTGCCGCGAAGCAGCGTCGCCACGCGAGTCGCTAACCGGCCGACCGTCTGACCGTCCGCATCTACTAAATGCCACTTCCGAACGACCTCTTCCTGCTTGGTCGCTCTGGTACGAAATACGCTGGTATCTTTGGTTGCCACGATAAATTTTGGATTAGCCCCGACCACCCTTGGTCGACCAACCTGGTCTTTTGGGCGGCTCAATAAGCATCCTGAGCTTTCCTTAGTTCCGTTTTGATGCAAATTGTGGATAAGTTAATGCGCGAATGCTGTTCTCCAGGAAATGGGTGCCGTTTTTCTTTCTTGTGAGTTCCCGACCCACCCTCGTTTCCAAGCCAATTTCGCCCATTTGTTCCAACAAATATCCAAAATCCGCTTTCCTAAAGAACTCGTTCATACTGAAAGCTATCGTTAGTGCTATTCTCATAGAAATTGGTGCCTATTAATGTACTTCTTAATATACGACATCCATAACTCAAATGCTTGGAAATCCGAAATTATTTTTCGCGTAGTGCCTGCCCTCGGCTTGACTGGGGATCCCCACAGCCCCAGACGGGAACGATGCAACCACGGCAATTGCTAATAGAATACTGTTTTTTGAGCTTTTTCGCAAAGGACTTCATGGCAAGAACCACGCAACTCGTTTCCCAGCATCTTGAAAATATTTCGAGCGATGCGCTTGAGAAGTATCAGGACATCGTTCGAACCTACGTCAAAGGACGCGAGGGTATTTATGCACTTTACAAACGCGATAAGCTTTATTACGTCGGCCTTGCTCGGAATCTTCGAAATCGTCTGAAGCAGCATCTAAAAGATCGTCACGGCGGAAAATGGGATCGATTCAGCGTGTACTTGACCGTAGGTGGCGATTCGCACATCAAAGAATTGGAATCGCTCGCGCTCCGAATCGTGAAACCAAAGGGTAATAAGGTAAAGGGGAAGTTGATCCGTTCTGAAGATTTGAGAAGGAAATTTCGAAAAGATATTCAGCGAAGAAATCATAGCGAACTCGATGCGCTTTTTGGCCGCGAAGTCTCGGCAAAAGCAGAAGATCGACCAGCGGTGCGAGCATGGAATACCCGTGACCGCGAAGCAACTGGTGGCCGAAAGCCAACACTTGCTGCATATATTAAAGGACCGATGAAGCTTAGGGGCAAACACAAAGGAAAGATCATGCATGCGCACGTTAATGCTTCTGGACATGTGCGATTTAACGGAAATGTTTATTCATCCCCTTCGCTTGCCGCCGCCGCAGCCGTGAATCGCCCGACTCAAAATGGCTGGGACTTCTGGCACTACGAACGCGGGCCTGCCGATTGGGTGCCTCTCCAAAAATTAAGAAAATAAACGAAACACTTGACTTTTGGGTTTTTATTACTTATATTAGCACCTAATTTGATAGGCACCTAATTACATTATAACATGGGTCGGGGGAAAAGAGATATCCATCTTGAGCCGTTTGACGAGGGGACACTTACGAAGCTTGACCTGTTCCGGGTCTATCTTCAAGAGTGGATTCCAGTATTTGTCGCAAGGCAAGAAATAATTTGGCCCAATATCAATATAATTGACTTTTTCGCTGGCCCGGGCACAGACAAGTTAGGCAAGCCAGGAAGCCCATTGATAATATTGGAAGAACTTGCTTCCTATAGCGAGCTTATTAAGTCAAAGAATCTAAATGTGCAATTATTTTTTAACGAGTTCAATTCCGAAAAATACGAACAATTGAGGAATCGTATAGAGGATAATAAAGCAAGCCTCGTTAACTATAAAGTCGAGATTGCGTGTCAAGATTTCAAGGACTCATTTGAACAAAAGCTTCCCCTTCTCCGAAACAAGAAATCTGCAAATCTTCTCTTTATTGATCAAACAGGTTTTAAGCAAGTCGACGAAGAGGTATTTAGGCAACTTTTACGTTTGGAGCGCACCGATTTTCTATTTTTCATTTCTTCCTCAACAATCAAACGATTTCCTGATCATCCATATGTTCAGCAGTATATGAAGATGGATGTGGCTGAGATAGAGGAAACTCCTTTCCATGAAATACATCGGTTGGTACTTGAACGTTATAGGAGCCTTATTCCTCCTGGAGCGGATTACTATCTTAGCTCATTCTCACTCAAGAAAAACTCTGGGCTATACGGACTTATCTTTGGGAGCGGACACCCCCTTGGCATGGAAAAATTCCTGAAGGCATGCTGGAAAATCGATCAACTTAGAGGCGAGGCTAATTTCGATATTGATGAAGATAAGATTGATCCGGATGCGCCTGAACTGTTTCCACGCAAACCGAAGAAAGTGGAGCTATTCGAATATGAACTCAGAGATAAAATTCTGAGAGGGGAAATAATAGACGATTTAGGAATATACAAATTTACACTCTTAAACGGATTTATTCCGAGCCAAGCTAAAGCCGTTTTTGAAAGGCTAATTGAAGAAGGAAAAGTGAAGTCCACTAAATTGAACCTTAGCCACAAAGTTTGCGCACACAATGCATTTATTACCAAAATCGAAGTAATGAAGTAATATAGTATGGCTGGCACATCATCAATCGAATGGACCGAAGTAACATGGAACCCGGTAACGGGCTGTGACAAGCTTAGCGCGGGGTGCAAGAATTGCTATGCCGAACGCATGGCGAAGCGGCTGTATGCTATGGGTTCTGCTCGCTATAAAAATAAATTTAAGGTCACGCTGCATTGGGATCTCGTCGATCTGCCGCGAACGTGGAAGCACCCGCGCGTCGTGTTCGTCAATTCGATGAGCGATCTCTTTCATCCCAAAGTGCCGCTCGAATTCATACGCGCTGTCTTTGAGACGATGGCAGCTACGCCGCACATTACCTATCAAATTCTAACGAAGCGCAGCGAGCGGCTTCGCAAAGTTGCTGGCGCTCTTCCATGGGCGCCAAACATCTGGATGGGAGTAAGCATCGAAGATAAACGTGTGAACCATCGGTTAATAGACCTTAAATATGTTCCCGCATCTGTTCGCTTCCTTTCGCTGGAACCGCTTATCGGCCCGCTTGATGATCTCGATCTTGAGGGAATTGATTGGGTAATTGTTGGAGGCGAGTCCGGCCCAAAAGCTCGCCCGATGAAAAAAGAATGGGTCGAATCCATTCACGAACAATGCGATGCCGTCGGCACGGAATTCTTCTTCAAACAATGGGGCGGAGTTCGTAAGCATGATACTGGCCGTGAACTTCACGGCCGCACTTATGACAATATGCCGTTCATTGGGTCACGGCAATTTGCAATGCCGCTGGTTCAGATAGCTTTGCCATAATACTACGGGCATAAATCTCCCTCACTTTTGGTTTTAAACGAAATCAATCCATTTGCCACACGATACTATGGAAACCGAAACCCTCACCCGCCGGAGAAAGCCACAGCCAGGATTCGATGCCCTGGAGATCGAGCGCGAGGAACTTCTGCGCCGCTACTTCCGCATGCTCGAAACCACCGACCGTATCATCGAGCCGCTCACCATCGAGGATTGCGTGGTGCAAACCTCCACCGAGTGCTCGCCGGTGAAATGGCAGCTTGGCCACACCGCGTGGTTCTTCGAGACTTTTATTCTTGCGCCGTATGCGCACGGCTACCGGGTATTCCATCCCAAGTTTGGGTACCTGTTTAATTCCTATTACAACACCATCGGTGCGCGCACCCCGCGCGATCTGCGCGGCCTGATGTCACGCCCGACGCTTGCAGAAGTCAGGAACTATCGCTCGCATGTGGAACGCTCCATCGAGCGTCTGATATCCGATGGCACGAGCGGTCTGCTTCAGCAGATCGCGCCGCTCATTATCATGGGAATCAATCACGAGCAGCAACATCAGGAACTGATGCTCACGGATGTCAAGACCGTCCTTGCGATGAATCCGCTTCGACCCGTCTATCGCGCGCGCGAAATTGTTTCGTCAGAAGTTTTTCCTTTGAATTGGATTTCTTTCGATGAAGGCCTCATCGAGATCGGTGCTTTTTCCCCTCCTAAAGAAGGAGGGGGCCAGGGGGTGGTCCCATTCTCATTTGATAACGAAGGCCCGCGCCACCGGCAATATATTGAATCGTTCGAACTGGCGAATCGCCTTATTACGAATGGCGAGTATAAAGATTTCATCGCAGATGGAGGATATGGTAATCCCAAACTCTGGCTCTCCGATGGCTGGGCGCATTGCCAATCCGATCAGTGGCAGGCGCCAAAATATTGGGAACTGCACGAAGGCGAGTGGTGGGCCATGACGCTGCAAGGTTTTAGGCCCGTTGAAGATTCGGAGCCTGTAACGCACATCAGCCAATTCGAAGCCGATGCCTACGCCACCTGGCGCGGAGCACGACTCCCAACCGAATTCGAATGGGAATTTGCAGCGAAAGGCCTTCCCATTGAAGGTAATTTTCTGGATAATGGGAATTTTCATCCTGTTGTAGCGCAAACTTCAGTTTGCGACCCCGCAGGTAAATCGCAAACTGAAGTTTGCGCTACACACGCTACACAAATGTTCGGCGATGCGTGGGAGTGGACGCGCAGCGCGTACTTGCCCTACCCCGGATATAAAGTTGCCGAAGGCGCGCTTGGAGAATACAACGGGAAGTTTATGTCGAACCAAATAGTGCTGCGCGGCGGCTCGTGCGTAACACCACAAGACCACATCCGCGCAACCTACCGGAACTTCTTCCCGCCGGAATCTCGGTGGCAATTTAGCGGGATTCGTTTGGCAAAAGATATGTAGCGCAAACTTCAGTTTGCGACCCGGCCGCCAAATCACAAACTGAAGTTTGTGCTACATCGGCACTACGTCAAGCACAGTAAATTCCCATCGCCTGTAACTACATATATCTCCGCTACACCGTCCCCATCGAAATCTGCTGCGATAGGGGAACCCATTGCTGATCCCATCTCGAATTCATCGAGAATGGCGAACTGCTTGCCATCGTGGCCTATCACGATCAACCTTCCATCATTTGTTCCAATAATAAATTGCGCATTCAAAGTGAGAACACCAGTGCAAATGGCTTGCAGATCAAGTGTTGCTCGAAGCACTCCCGTTTCGTAATCGTAGATTCGGAAGGTTCCATCGGCGTGTCCTTGTCCAAATTCTAATGCACCATCGCCATCAATATCTCCTATTCCGGGAAGGCGATAAAGCACATCGCCAAACACAGCGCGATGCCACCATTTTGGCATTCCTGATCTGTTGAGAATGCCGAAACCTCCAAAACAACCACCAATAATAACATCTTCGCCATTGATTATTGGGGTTCCATACGCCGTAAACGGATCTTCGATAGAGGAACTTGTCGAGAGCGTTTGTTCGGGCAAGCTATTCGCCGATTTCATCGCATCAGCTGTAAATTCTGTGAGAACTTTGGGTTCTGTTATAAATTCCCCAGTTTCCAGATCGAGATGACATAGCGTATCCTTCGCGCACAATATAGCAATACCATTGTGAAGCGCGCTCGTGCCCCACGCACCAACACCGCGTCCGTAATCACCAATGCCGAATTGATCTTGGCACCACAGTATCTCACGCGTCTTAAGTAAGAATGCCAGCGAGCATTCGCTATTCATGGAAGGCGATCGATAAAAGCTGGCGAATAATGCTTCCCCGAGTGAATGTTGGAAATAGAGCCAGTCATAGCACCCAATTCGGTTCCCGAGAACGCTCGGCGGCATGTCAGGAAAATCATAAGAATGGACGAGATCGCCTTCAAGAGAATAAAGCGAAAGCCGCGAATGCGTCAAGCCCTCATCATCCACAATGACGAGTCGCGGGCCATCATTCATTTCAATAATGCTCGCAGCATGAAAGACGCCATCATATCCAAGCCTCGAACGTCCGCGAATTATTGCAACTGCTTTTGGAACTCCGCCTCCCTGACTTTTATAGACATGAACATTTCCCGAAAAATCCGGCACTGCGGAGATAACGCGCACTTTTCCAAATCGCCACGGTTGCCATGCTGCCCGGTCTTGCGGAGATATGCGCTTCCGTGGTAAGATGGTATCCGCAGGAAAGAAAATGCTGCGCCCCATCCTTTGAGATCTTAACGAGATCGCCATTTGCTTCCGAAACGATAACACGGTCGCGCTCAGCCAATGCAACCCGATAGTTTTGAGAAGCTTTATATCCAAGTGGTTCCAATGCTAAACTATTTTGCAGAATGCATAGTCCTAATTCAGCAGATTGAATATAAATGCCTTCTTCATTGCTCCCTATTTCATGCGAAGCAAACACATCCGGCTTGAACTCTGAATACTTCCCATTGGGATGAACCGCTCGCTCGGCAAATCGTGCTTCCGGAAAATTCCAAATTGTTTGTTGCTCTGTCGGCGAATAAATTGAAATATCTGAATGCTGGCACAACCCACGCATGGGTTCAAAGCTAAGACAAAGCTCCGGCTTACCATCTCCATTCACATCTTGTACGCCACGCAAATATTGATCCGGCAAATCGAGAATACATTCGCCTGTCTCAGCATGTAGAATTTCCGTATGCCAGCGCTCATCCTTTCGCTCGTTAAAAATGCTGACGGCTATTTCAAGTTTCCCATCGCCATTGAAATCACGGATAGAATTCGTGGTATAGCGAAGCTCGGTCGTATCATTTGGATAGATATGCTCTATAAGCCGATCCCATAGCGGCGCAAAATTCCCCTTCCCATCGTTGCCGAGCACGGCAATGTGCCGAGTAACTTTATCGCTGAGAATTACGGCTTCGAGATTTCCGTCCCCATTGATATCTGCAAGTTCAAAGTGACCATAATTGCGGCGGCGTTCATCGTCGGATTTCCAGATGGTCTGCGAGATCATTTTGCCCGAATATGGCTCGAACACATACACTCCGCCTAATCGAGCGATGACTATTTCGTCTGTGCCGTCAGTATTTACATCCCCTATTACAATGGATGGATGGTAGCTATCATCCATCCACAGCCGGTGAAGAATTCGGGTATTCCTTGCTCCACCGGAGCAATCATACATCAGCACTTCTTTATTCGAGAAGCACGGAACGAGAATCTGCATTCCCTTCCCAATGAACGAATGCACCTGGAACATCGGCGCGTAGGTTCCATACGAAAATTGCGGTCCAACGGTATCGCGGAAAAGGAATTCTCCATTTTCTGCGGAGAGAATAATTACTTCCCGTCCGTTGCTCGTGAGAATTTCAAGCTGGCCATCCGCATCCAGATCGAATACACCCGCAATCCAATGCGCGCCGAATGGCTTGGTGCGCCAACGAAATTTTCCACTTGGACTGACACGCTGGATCCCGCCGGCATCCGTCATCAGAATATCTCCAGAGCCATCAGGAACCGGTTCCACTTCCTGAAAGCTTCCACCGAGATGGATTGACCACTTTTGTTCCAACCTTCCACTTTTTCGTGCAAGAGTTTGAACGCCCATGCGCGTGTCATCGCTTCGGTAATCACGCCATTCGCCAATTGGAGAATCGTTCATTGAAGGTCAGTTAGCGATTGAGGGATATGTGTTCTCATGGATTCAATTCCCCGCAGCAACACCATCTCTGCCCGCATTCCATCGAGTTCATTCGTTTCTGGCCTTCTCTCATCAGAAATAGCATCGAGAAATTCACGATTCTCATTTAGGAACCCATCCTCCTCGCTGGAATAAATTATTTCTGACACACCATTGAAATAACTGAGCGAAGTAAGTCTATTATACAAATGAACGGTCTCTTTTCCATTCATTGCCTGGAAGGTAAACTTCCCATCGTGTGGCATTTCGCCAACATCGCCAATAAGGAGTATTGCTACTGCACCATTCTCATAAGCGATGGTCGCGGACATAGTATCGACGATAGGCAATCCCGGATGATGAAAATTCCCGCCCTCCGCAAAAATGCGAACCGGTTTGGCGCCTGTAAGATACGTTAACAATTCAACGGCATGGCAGCCTTGCGAAAGAACATTCCCGCCTCCACGAATCGGATCGTTCGCCCAATGATCGTCCGGCCAGCGTTGATCTATCACATGTGCAGAAAGCGCGAGTGGCTTACCGATCAACACTTTCGCTTTTTTCGCTAGTGAATAATAATGCAGTTTAAATCCCGTCATGCAAAGCACGCCGGCCTTTTGAACGGCTTCGACAATGTTACGGCAATCCTTTTCCGTCAGCGCCATTGGCTTTTCGAGGAATATATTTTTCCCATACCGCGCAGCTTCGATAGCGAATGGAGCATGCGTATCATGATACGTGCAAATATAGACGGTGTCGATGTCTGAATCTCGAATCGCTTCGATCGGATCGCTCGTAGATCGCGCAGAGTATCTCATGGCTAAGTTTTGCGCGCGCGAAATATCGGCATCCGCAAAAAGCACCGGACGCACACCCAGCTCTGCGAGGCATTTCGCATGAATTTCGCCGATAAGGCCGCAGCCGATGATCGCTATGTTTGGCATTCTTTCAAAAATACGGGTTTCTTGATCCACTCGAACAAACATTGACGAAATTTCGTAACGATTTCATAAAGTACAATCGTTTGATTTATTATGTTGTGGAACTTGTGAATCGGTCTTTGGTTACGTCATTGCGAGGAGAATCGAACGACCGGAGGGAGTTCGATTCGACGAAGCAATCTCTTGAGATTCAGATAAATCTTAACGGATTGCTTCGTCGCTCCTACGTCGCTTCTCGCAATGACGTTCCTTAACAGAAAATAGCTAACAGTATTAAAACCCATCATGGCTCATACACTAATCCTTCTTCTTAGCTTTCTTCTCGGGATTCGTGGAGGTTCTGTCAAGCCCAGCCCGAAAGCCGCATGGAAACCCCAGCACAAGACAGCAACTGCTCCCAAAGGAATTAAAAAGATCGGGCACATCATCGTGCTCTATATGGAGAACCATAGCTTCGATAATCTCTACGGCGAGTTCCCAGGCGCAGATGGACTTTCCAAAGCGACGAAAGCGAATTACACGCAGATCGATACCGCGACCGGAAAGCCTTACGCTACCTTACCCTGGAGCGACACCAAGCATTTTAATCCTGCTCCGGTGCTGCTGAATAAATATTTTAATATCGATCAATTTCTTTCGCCCTCCGTGCTTACCTCCGATCTCGTGCACCGCTATTATCAGGAACGCGAACAGATCGATGGTGGAAAGATGGATAAATTCGCCGCCGTTAGCGATGCAAAAGGACTTTCGATGGGATATTATCATACTGCCGATTTCCCCGTTGCCATGAAGGAGGCGACGAATTACACGCTATGCGATCATTTCTTTCATAGCGCATTCGGCGGTTCGTGGCTCAATCATATCTGGACTATTGCCGCCGCAACGCCACAATGGAAAGATGCTCCGGAATCCATGCGCGCCGTTCTGGATAAAGAAGGTAATTTGATAAAAGATGGAAGCGCTACGCCCGATGGTTATCTCATCAATACCGTTTATTCCGTTTATCAGCCGCATCCAAAAGTAAAAGATCAGAAGACATTGGTTCCGCCGACTAACAATTCCCAATATCGGCGACAAGCTTTCTGAAAAAAATATCGACTGGGCATGGTACAGCGGCGGATGGAACGATGCGCTCGCGGGACATCCCGACAGCTTGTTCCAATATCATCATCAGCCATTCGAATATTTCAAAAATTATGCGGATGGAACGCCGCAAAAGCCGCACATCTAAAAGATGAGCAACGATTTTATCGCGCAAGCGAAAGCCGGCACACTTCCTGCCGTTTGATTTGTCAAGCCGATCGGAGAATTGAACGAACATCCCGGCTATGCGAACGTGATGGTTGGCGAGTGGCATCTCGAAGAATTGATCAATGACATTCGCAACGGACCGGACTGGAACGATTGCGTTATCATCGTCACCTACGATGAGCATGGCGGATTCTGGGATCATGTTGCGCCGCCGAAGATAGATAAATGGGGTCCCGGTTCCGTGTTCCGGCAATTATCATTTCACCGTTCGCGAAAAAGCATTTCGTCGATCACACCCAATATGAAACGGTGAGCATTCTCTCACTCATCGAAAAACGATGGGGAATAAAGCCGCTTTCCACGCGCGATGCAAAGGCCAATCCGTTTACGAATGCGTTGAAGTTTTGAGTACCATTATTGCCTCCCACTGCACATTATTGATTACCCCGTTGGTGATACTTACAGTATCACCCGATGAACTGATTCCTGAGAATTGGAATGTTCCGGACATTTGTCTATGCACCGTATCACACTCTGTGACGATGATCTGACCGGTCGATCCGGGATTGAGAGACAAAATATTTCCCTCCTGATTCGGCTGAGTGTTATCAAAATAAACGAACGTTGGCGAAGATACCGAATCGTTCATAATGTACGTACCTGTTTGAAGCGGAATACTGGTAAGTTCGAAGCTGTGCCCGTTGGAAGTACCTGTGCCGTCTGCGGAGATATTTAGAACATTATTGTCCCTTAACGCGGTGATATTTTCTAATCCTGCATTATTTGTTGAGAATGGATTTCCTTGGAACAAGGCGGTAACACTCCCCTGACCGTATGCTCCAGTACCAATTGGAATATCGTTAAAAAATCCGGAAGTGACAATGATTGTTGAAGGGCCATTATTTGAAGTAGATGGTCGAGGAGCTGTAAGTTCGAAGTCTCCAGAAATGAGATTATTGATCGTATCGAATTTGGTGATTGTTATAGTTCCATTTGAAGCCTGATAGTTTGTCTCTCCCAACGAATCATGAACAATTAATGATGTCGCATAAGAACTACGGCTTAGCGGCGACGAAGTAATGTCTAAAGTCTGTGGTTGTGGCTGAAGGAGACCAATCGAAAAATTTACACTGCCGTACTGCCCATTATTATAATCATAAAAAAGAAAGATAGATATAGTAACGGAGTTGCTGCTTTGACCCGAATAACGGTTAAGTGAAATTATGTATCCATTAATATTAAGACTATGGCTATCAAAGATTGTTCCGTTGATATTATAACCATATTCGCCTTCTGTCGCTCCGACCGGGATTCCGGGATTCAATTCCGTCGGCGCAACAGCTTGGCTGCACCCAACGGCAACCAGCATCGCCGTGAGCGGGAACAACAGCCGGAATTGCTTTAGCATAATTCGAGAGAACGGTGGTAGCTCGGAAAGGATTTCCCGTAAGGAATGGTTATGGAACCTCTGATTTAGTCCAAGATGTCATTCTGAGCGTAGCAAAAACGAAGCGATAGCGGAGTTTTTGCGAAGTCGAAGAATCTTTTGCATGACAAGAGATTCTTCGACTCCGTTCGTCCCTCCTTCGTCGGGACGAACTCCGCTCAGAATGACATTTTGAACTCAATTAATGTTTCCCCATGAAGTAAATGCGCCGCACCATCTTCGAATTGTTGAGAAATGTCCTCGTCCTTTCCACCGGACGCGGCTACGACCGCGCGCCGTGGATGAACGATCTCCATCACAAGCTTTCGTATCGCCTGCATAAATTGCTCCCGAAATTTGGAATCACGGGCATTCAAAAAGTCCCGGTTCCCAGATTGCCCGGACGTTTTATGTATGTCCGTGCGGAAGATGGCGGCGTGGCGCATCAGCTCATCATGTACCGCGAATATGAGCCGTATGAGTCCCGTATGGTCAGTGAACATCTTAAACCTGGCATGACCGTCTATAATATCGGCGCAAATCTTGGGTATTATACACTGCTTGCTTCCGAGTGTGTTGGCGCAAAAGGAAGCGTATATGCATTCGAGCCTGCGCCGGAAAATTTTGAATTGTTGCAACGCACGGTTTCCGAGAACAAGCTTACGAATGTGGAATTATTTCCGAGTGCGGTTGGCGCGGCAAATGGAAGTGCAACGCTTTCGCTCAGCCAGACAAATTCCGGCGATCATCAACTGCAAATGGTTGCAAGCCGCGAGCATGTTATTGTCGATGTCACCTCCATCGATGCATTCACCGCTGAAGGTCACTCGCAGCCAAACGCGATCATTATGGATGTGCAAGGCGCTGAATATGATGTGCTTCGCGGAGCCTCTGATCTGCTTGCTATGCAACAGCCGCTGATCCTATTCACGGAATTCTGGCCACGCGGCCTCGACGGGCGTCATCCGGATGGCGCAAAAGAAATGTTGAACTTGCTCGATCGAGCAGGCTTTCAACTTAGCATCATCGACGAGAAGCGCCGAACCTTAACAGAGACATCTCCGAATGAGCTATTGCAGAAATTTTCCGGCAATATGGAAGCAAATCTGTTGTGCATCCGGTAAAGTGCGGAGTCTTTCGATGCACTTTTAACGTTATTCTTTCCTATCATGAGCTTTCTTTGGGCAATTCTATTCGGAGCGGTGCTGGGCGTTCTATCGGGATTTCTCACGAAACGCCGCGACCCTGGCTTCCTCATCGTCCGTGCCATTATTGGAATTATCGTCGGAGGAATTGCAGGGATCGCCGCAGTAACGATCGCTCCCACGACGGACTCCAGCCTCTGGATTTCCTTCGGTGGCGTTATTGTATTATTATTTATTTATTGGCTCATCGTTGATAAAAGAAGAACGACATAGTGTGCCCCGCAGCATGTTCGCCTGCCTAACGATCCTGCTTGCGATCGCGGGGTGTTCGCGCGAACTTCCGCCCGGGGAGCGGAATAATTTTCATGTCTATGGAGTAGGACATGCCTCGCTACATTTCGAGTATTTTGGCGACACGCGCGGCACAGAAGACCTCTATGAAGATAGTTCTGGCCTCCGCGAAGCACACATAGTTCACTCTGAATTAATAACCGCGAAAGCCTTTCATCCAACAATCACCTACACGGTTCGTGACGTCAGCCACGTCACCATTGTCGATTCCGTTAAAATGCTGGAAGAGCGACTGATCGATCATACGTTTGACAGCCTGTTTCGCCTGCCGGATGGCGATGTTCCAACACCCGATAATCAATTCGCAGATTTCTTCGAACAACGAGGGTACCATTTGCGCGGAGATACCACAATTACCGCAGGAGATATGAACCTAAAATCCCATGTCTGGGAATTGGGAGAGCAGCCCTCGTTCGTCTTTGAATTCAAAGGACTCGTGGTAGGAAGAAAGATCAATATTGACGGTTCGGAGAACGATCTTCGCCTCATGTCCATCGATACCACCACACCCATCGACCCCGCTCGCTTCGAAGCGCCGCACGGGTTCCCTGTCAGAGACGAGACAAAAGTCGAAACACAGGCTCCGGGTTCCGAACCCTGACCGTGAATTCAGAATGAGAGCTATCCAAATCAAACGCGAGGAAACGGATCTGGTCGTCCAGTGGGACGATGGCCACATCTCGCGCTATCCGCTGGCCTATCTTCGGCAGGAATGTCCGTGCGCTGCGTGTAAAGGCGAAGTGATCTTCGGGACGGTTTATGCTCCGGCAAAATTGCCGATGTTCACGCCGGGAATGAATGAACTCACCGCACTCAATCCAACCGGCGGCTATGGCGTTCAAGCTACCTGGAAAGATGGTCACAACACCGGAATTTATTCCTGGGATTATCTACGAATGATCTGCCCGTGTGAAGCATGCGTCCGTAGCCGTGACCTTCAGGTCACGGTGAATTAAAACATCGAAGTCTGAATTAGCCGTGACCTGAAGGTCACGGCTACGGAGGTACGGTTACTAATAAAATTTAACCATTTTGCCCCTTCGTTCGTTTGGTGCGCCGAAATAAGCATTCTTAGCGCAATCCATGACAGAGACACAATCCATGATGCCACCACCCCCGGTAACGACCGTCGCAGGTGGCGCGCCGATGAACTCGGACGGCCAACAACCCATCAAGCTTTTAATCGGAATTCCTAAAGAAATCCACGCCGGCGAACGGCGCGTTGCCGCTACGCCGGATACTGCCCGAAAACTTCAAAAACTTGGTTTTTCCGTTCTTATTGAGCGCGGAGCCGGAGAATCCGCCGACTTCCCGGATGCACGCTATGTCGAAGCCGATTGCCGCATAGCCAATGATGCCAAAGAACTTTGGGCATCTGCCGACATCATTCTTAAAGTCCGTGCGCCTGAGCAAAATGCGACTCTCGGAATTAACGAGGCCGATCTTCTTTCTCCAGGCAAAACACTCATTTCGTTCATCGCTCCTGCTCAGAATGCGGAGCTTGTTAAGACGCTCGCAGCTCGAAATGCGAATGTAATTGCGATCGATGCCGTGCCGCGTATCTCACGCGCACAAAAGGAAGACGCGCTTTCTTCGATGGCGAACATCGCCGGTTACCGCGCGATCATCGAAGCCGCAAATCTTTTTCCGACGATTTTTTACCGGCCAGATCACAGCCGCAGGAAAAATTCCCCCTGCGAAAATTCTCGTCATTGGCGCTGGCGTTGCCGGACTTGCCGCGATCGGAGCAGGAAAATCTCTCGGCGCTATCGTTCGCGCGTTCGATGTACGCCCAGCCGTAAAAGAGCAAATTCAGAGCATGGGCGCTGAATTCCTCGAAGTGAAGATCAACGAAAGCGGCGAAGGCGAAGGCGGATACGCAAAAGAAGTCAGCCCCGAATTCATAAAAGCCGAGATGGAGCTTTTTATGAAGCAAGCGAAAGAGGTTGACATTATCGTCACCACTGCGCTTATTCCCGGTAAGCCTGCACCGAAACTTATCACACGCGAGATGGTCGAAGCGATGCGGGAAGGTTCCGTTATCGTCGATCTCGCGGCCGAGAACGGCGGGAACTGCGAAATGACACAGCCCGGCAAAGTTGCCTTGCACAATGGCGTTTCGATCGTCGGCTACACCGACCTTCCCAGCCGCATGGCTTCGCAAGCCAGCCAGCTGTATGGGATGAATCTCTATCATCTGCTCGACGATATGGGCGGCTCAGAAAAATTCCATATCGATCTGGAAGATGAGGTCGTGCGTGGAGCGCTCATCACGCAGAACGGCAACGTCATGTGGCCGCCGCCGAAACCGAAAGCGGCTCCCGCGCCCGTTGCCAAGCCCGCGCCTGCGGTTACTGCAAAAGCAGAACCGAAGAAAAAATCGACGGCTGCAAAAGTGGTTCCGCTCGCCATTGCAACGCTTGTGTTTCTCGGACTTGCGCTTGGCGCGCCAACGTCGTTCCTTCAGCACTTCACCGTATTCGTTCTTGCAGTCTTTTTGGGATGGCAAGTGATCTGGAATGTAACGCCTGCACTGCACACCCCGCTTATGAGCGTCACGAATGCAATCTCCGGAATTATCATCATAGGTGGTATGCTGCAATTAGGCGGGGATATTCCAACCGTCGTCTTGACGCTGAGCATTATTGCAGTATTCTTGGCGAGCATCAATATCTTTGGTGGCTTCCTTGTCACGCAACGCATGCTAAAGATGTTCCACAAGTAATTTGTCTGAACTGGGATGTATCGGATTATTTGGATGAATGAGATCGAATTATAAATGAGTACAAGCTTCGCAACAACTAGCTATATCGCCGCCATTGCTCTGTTCATACTGAGCCTTAGCGGCTTATCGCAGCACGCCACCTCGCGCCGCGGAAATCTCTTCGGCATGATCGGCATGGCGCTCGCGCTCATCGCAACGGCGCTCCTCATGCAATCGAATGGATATGTGCCACTTATTGCTGCGCTCATTCCGGGCGCGATCATCGGGAGTGTACTCGCATCTCGTGTTGCAATGACATCTATGCCGGAGCTTGTCGCAATGCTGCATAGCTTCGTCGGAGCAGCGGCAGTGTTGGTCGGAATTAGCAATTATCTCGGTGGTTCCCATGGTATTGAAGGCGGCGAACTTACTATTCATAATCTCGAAATATACATTGGCGTCTTCATCGGAGCGATCACATTCACCGGTTCCGTCATTGCGTTCGGAAAATTGAACGGCAAAATTTCCGGCAAACCGCTTACGCTTCCCGGACGGCATTTGCTGAATCTCGCAATGATCGTTGCGGTAATCATCCTGGGAGTAATGTTTATGTCGAGCGCGGAGGGTGAGGGCTTGATGTATCTTCTTGTCATGACAGCTATCGCGTGCGTGATCGGCGTGCATCTCGTCATGGCCATCGGCGGCGCGGATATGCCCGTCGTAGTTTCGATGCTCAATAGTTACTCCGGATGGGCGGCAGCGGCGGCAGGATTTATGCTTTCGAACGATCTGCTTATCGTTACCGGCGCGCTTGTCGGAAGTTCCGGCGCGATCCTTAGCTTCATCATGTGCAAAGCGATGAACCGCTCATTTATCAGCGTGATACTTGGTGGATTTGGAGCGGCCGAAGGCGTAGCGCCGGCCGCTGGTTCCCAACCGCAAGGCGAAGTGACGCCAACCAACGTCGATGAAGTATCCGAAATGCTGAGCGATGCAAAGAGCGTGATCATCGTTCCCGGCTACGGCGTGGCCGTAGCACAGGCACAGCACTCGCTTGCAGAAATGGTAAAGATATTGCGCGATAAAGGCGTGAATGTGCGCTTCGGTATCCATCCCGTTGCGGGACGCTTGCCGGGACACATGAACGTGCTGCTTGCCGAAGCAAACGTTCCCTACGATATTGTTTTTGAAATGGATGAGATCAATCATGATTTCCCATCGACTGACGTTGCGCTCGTCATTGGCGCGAACGACATCGTCAATCCCGCCGCGCTGGAAGATCCCACCAGTCCCATCGCAGGAATGCCGGTGCTCGAAGTGTGGAAAGCAAAAACGTGCGTTGTGATGAAACGCTCGATGGCCTCCGGTTACGCCGGCATCGACAATCCACTCTTCTACAAAGAGAACACGCGCATGCTCTTCGGCGATGCGAAGAAGGTGATCGATATCATTAGTGGTGAAATTGCGGGAGTTGGTTGCGGCGTAGTATGCAATACGACCGCGCCCACACGGAAGCATTTTACGACGCGTATGGCGAGCGAGAGTGGGTTCGGTTCGATCGCAATGCATCCTCGCGTGTTGGCCTCGCGATTCATCAACATTATTTGCGGAAATATATCAAGTCCGGTGACGCCGTTCTGGATATCGGTGCAGGCCCAGGCAGATTTACCATTGAATTAGCAAGGATCAGAGCGTCGGTAACCGTTGGCGACATATCGACCGTCCAGCTCGAATTCAACAAGCAGAATGTTTCCGAGGCAGCATTTGAATCAAGCGTTCGCGAGCGCGTACAATGTGACATTACTGATCTTTCGCAATTTGCAGACGGCAGCTTCGATGCTGTCGTCGCTTATGGTGGCCCAATTAGTTACGCGCTCGACCGCGCCGACGATGCAATCAGGGAATGTTTGTGGGTAACCAAACCTGGCGGTTATGTGCTATTGAGTATAATGTCACGGCTTGGCAGTTTAAGACATTTTTTACCCGCGGTGATTGCTCTCGTCGATGCAGTCGGTTTCGTTGCGTTAGCCGATCCCTGGGAAGATGGTTTATTAGATGAGCGATTCAGCGCGACCGGTCACCGATGCAAAATATACCTGGCCGCTGAACTTCGAGAAATGCTTGAAACTCATCCTTGTTCCGTGGCTGAAATGAGTGCTTCAAATTTCCTTTCTGCAACCGGAGATGAGGTCCTCGAAAATCGCTGGTTAGAAGCAGAATTCTGGAATGCCTTTCTAAAAGTCGAATTAGAAGCAAGCCGCCAGCCCGGCGCGCTGGATGGCGGAACGCACATTATTGCAGTGCTGGAAAAGGTTTAGTCCTGCGAACGCTGTTTTAACTGCCAATGTTTATTACTTTATGCAATTAGACGGAATATCTGTTCCCGACCAACCCTTCACCGATCTTCTCCGGAAGTATCATGTGAAGGAGCTTTCGCTTTTTGGCTCGCGTGCGCGCGGTGATAATCGCCCGGATAGCGATGTGGATCTGCTCGTGGATTTCATCCCGAATTCGCATATGGACCTCATTCAATTTAGCGAATTGCAATTGGAACTACAGCGATTACTTGGTATCCATGTTGACTTGGTTTCGCGCGGTGAGACTGAAGCCCAGGATCAAAGATCGCGTCTTGCGTGAGGCCAAATCTATTTATGCGACTGGATAGAGAGCGGCTTCAGGATGTTATAGAATGTTGCGAAGCAATTTCCCTATACCGGCAGGAGATCGATTGCGCTATCATGGATTATTACAAAGCCGCAAGGATCAGGATGCGTTGCTGTATGAGCTTGCAAAAATGCGGGAGAGGCTTCCACCCATATCTCTGGTACAATTCAAAGTGAAAATCCTCGATATAGCATGGGCAGGAATAAAGAATCTTCGCAATATCATCATCCATGAGTATTTGGGGGGCGATCTGGAAATTGTCTGGGAAGTGGTAACGATACGAATACCACAGTTGAGTGAGGAAATTAAAGAAATACTTAACAACCTTAAGGATGACGATGGTATCTAACATTCAAACTCGCTGCGCCTGGGCTTCCCTTGAAAAGGAACCCCTCATGGCCGTTTATCACGACACCGAATGGGGTACCCCCGAACACGATGATGACAAGCTCTTCGCCAAGCTTATTCTCGATGGCGCACAGGCCGGACTGAGCTGGGTAACCATTCTACGCAAGCGGGAAGGTTACCTGAAAGCATTCCATAACTTCGATGCTGAAAAAATTGCGCGCTATGGCAAGCGCGATATTGAACGGTTGATGAACGATACCGGCATCATCCGGAACAAGCTAAAGATCGAATCCGCGATCTCAAATGCAAAATCGTATCTTGCGCTACGGGAGCGCGGCGAATCCTTCGATGAATTTCTTTGGCAATTTGTGGATGGGAAAACCATCGTAAATAAATGGAAGACGTCCAAGCAAATTCCCGCTGAAACGAAGGAATCCCAAGCGATGAGCAAGGCATTGAAAGCGGAGGGTTTCCGGTTTGTCGGCCCCACCATCATTTATGCCTTCATGCAAGCCGTTGGCATGGTGAACGACCACACCATTGATTGCTTTCGATACGAAGAATGCCTAAAACAATCTAAGAAGCGCTCTAAGTGAAAAAGACCATTTTATTACTCGGCTCCGGCGAACTCGGAAAAGAATTCACCATTGCAGTAAAGCGATACGGCCATCGCGTTATTGCCGTCGATTCCTACGATGGTGCGCCCGCCATGCAGGTCACGAATGAGCGCGAAGTGATCGATATGCTCTCTGGCGATGATCTCGACCGCATCGTTGCAAAGCATAAGCCGGATATTATTGTCCCCGAGATCGAAGCTATTCGCACTGAGCGGTTTTATGACTACGAAAAGCAAGGCATCCAAGTAATTCCCAGCGCGCGAGCGGCGAATTTCACAATGAACCGCAAAGCCATTCGCGATCTGGCTTCGAAAGAATTAGGGCTTAAAACCGCGCGGTATGAATATGCTAAAACAATCGAAGAATTTCAAGATGCTATTGCAAAGATCGGCATTCCATGCGTGGTGAAGCCGCTGATGTCATCCTCCGGCAAAGGACAATCCTATATCCGAAGCGAAACCGACATCGATCACGCCTGGGAAATACGCCATTTCAAAAGGCCGAGGCAAAAGCGGCGAAGTGATCGTCGAGGAATTTATTTCGTTCGATTCTGAAATCACGCTGCTCACGGTAACGCAGCGAAATGGTGAAACGCTGTTCTGCCCGCCCATTGGCCACCGCCAGGAGCGCGGGGATTATATGGAAAGTTGGCAGCCTGCAGAGATCAGCTCGGCACATCTCGCAGAAGCGCAACGCATGGCTGGCGCTGTCACAAAGTCTCTTACAGGATTTGGTATTTGGGGCGTGGAATTCTTTCTCTCGAATAAAGACGGCGTTTATTTCTCGGAACTATCACCTCGTCCGCACGATACCGGAATGGTAACGATGAGTGGTTCGCAAAACTTCACGGAATTCGATCTACATGCTCGTACTGTGCTTGGCTTACCTATCCCCGCTATAACGCTCGAACGCGCGGGAGCAAGCGCGGTTATTCTTGCTCCCGAAGAATCACAGAATGAACCAAGCTATGAAGGCATTGCCGATGCTTTATCAATTCCTGGAGTTGAAATCAGAATTTTCGGTAAACCCACCACGCGCAAGTACCGCAGAATGGGCGTTGCGTTTGCCAGCGATAAGGTGGGAACTCCGATAAATGCACTGCGAGAGCGCGCGAAAGAAGCGGCGGCGAAAGTAAGGGTTGTGATTCAATAACCCCTTTTATATAACCATGTCATTCTGAGCGGAGCAAAAACGAAGCGCAGCACCGGTGACGATGCGGCGGAGTTTTTGCGCAGTCGAAGAATCTCATGCAGCTTACCTGACTACCAAACTGCATGAGATCCTTCGACTCCGTTCGTGCCTCCTCCGTCGGCACGAACTCCGCTCAGGATGACATCTTAGGCAAATTCTGTTCTTCATCCACATCCCCTTTTGGTTTAAACTTCTCGATCCATCCCTGAAATTGCCAGGGACGAAGAAACAGCCAGACGCCGAGAGCAAATTGAAGTAAATATGGAACTATCCATAACATGGCATCCTGACCTGAAAGGAAAAGGGCCCAACAAGAACATATAGGATTCCCGCACTATAGTTGGCAAAGAATCCATCGCTACCCATATCCCAACTACACTGAACGCGACGATTTGAATACTCTCCATTGAGATCGGAGTTTCATAGTAATCCATCATCGCAGGCGTTTCGGCATCGAGACTTTGTGCTAAACCCTTCGTTGATTCATTATGCGGTTCTTGAGCGACATCCTGCCCATTCTCCGGCATCACATCCGAAAGCGCTGGAATAGCAAATATTTTTTGCATGAGCCATTCGCTTTTTCGCCAAAGCAACGTGATGAGTGCCAAAGCAATAAATATTGCAAAGCCTACAACTAAATAAAGAGTAATACCCGCTCCGGGGCTTGAGGCGATTTTGAAAATCGTCGCAAGACCTGAAAGAAGATTAAAAACCAAATACAGCGCGAACAGCCGGAATGCCAGAACGACGAATTGTCTTTTAGTCATAAGTTCTTAAAGAAGCAAAAATACAACGGAAATGTGTCCAGCGCATTAAATCTTATTTACGATTGCATAATTATGCAACTTTCTGCATAATTATGCGTTGGACTTTTCGTGAAGCAATTACGAACGGCGGTTTTTGGAGCTTCGGGCTATGCGGGCGGCGAACTGATGCGTTTGCTGGCTCGGCATCCGCACGTCCAGCTTGGACAGGTTTTTGCGAAAAGCTTCGCAGGGGCAGCCATCAGCAGCGTTCATGCCTGGGATGATGAGAGTGCAGTCTTTGAAGAATACTCCAACGCCGAGAAGATCGATGCCGATGTTTGTTTTCTTGCGCTTCCACATGGCGAGGCGATGGAGCTCGCGCCTTTGCTTCTCGATCAAGGCAAGATCGTCATTGATCTTGGCGGCGATCATCGTTTGAAAGATCGCGCGCTCTTCGAGAAATTTTACAAGAAGCAGCAAACTTCTGACGCAATTTTGGATGAAGCTGTTTATGGACTTCCCGAATGGAATTCCACTGCTATTCGCAAGTCGCGTTTCGTCGCAAATCCCGGCTGCTATGCAACAAGCGCGATTCTTGCGCTTGCACCTGTACTCGCTGAAGGAATGATCGAGCCGGATTCGATCATTATAGACTCCATGTCCGGCGTTTCCGGCGCGGGGCGTAAAGCGGCCATCGAATATTCGTTCTCGGAAGTAAATGAGAATGTAAAGGCATATCGCATCGGCGATCACCAGCATATTCCGGAGATCGAAACCGTGCTCGGTGAAATTGCTGAACAAGAAGTAAAGATCACCTTCACGCCGCATCTTATCCCTATTACGCGAGGAATTTATTCCACAACGTATGCCACACTTTCTGGAAACGTCTCTGGGAGTGATGTTAAAGAAGCTTTTCAAAAGCATTATGCAAATAAACCGTTTGTCCGGCTGCCAGGGAGCATTCCGGAGGTCCGGCGCGTGACGAATACTAATTTTATTGACATCTATACACAAGTATTGCCCGAACGCGATCAAGTGATCATTATTTCAACGCTCGATAATCTTGTCAAAGGCGCGGCCGGACAAGCGGTACAAAATATGAACCTCATCTGCGGGTTCCCAGAAACGGAGGGCTTGCTATGAGCATTTCTCGCAATGGGTCGTCCGCGCTCGAATTTCAAGAAATCTCCGGCGGCATAACTGCACCTAAAGGGTTTACTGCGGCCGGAGTTTATTGTGGCATCCGCAAGATGAAGAAGGACATCACGCTCATCAAAAGCGATGTGATCGCGAATGTCGCCGCAGTGTTTACTTTAAATAAAGTGGTTGCTGCACCGCTTGTTGTCGATAAACGGAACCTCGATCGTTCAAAAGGAAAAACGAGCGCGATCGTTGTCAACAGCGGGAACGCAAATGCCGTCACCGGCGAGCGTGGGATGGATGATGCATGGGCGATGGTACGCACTACTGCCAGATCGCTCGGTATCCCAGAAGATGAAGTGCTCGTTTCTTCGACCGGCGTGATCGGGCAGTATATGCCAATGGAGAATGTTATTTCAGGTATCGAACAGCTTCCCGCGCTTCTTTCCACAAATGGAAGCATAGATGCCGCCGAAGCCATCATGACGACGGACACTTATCCAAAAGAAATTGCAGTAGAAGTTCCGATCTCTTCTGGCAATTCTATTCGCATTGGCGGTATCGCAAAAGGGTCGGGGATGATCGCGCCGAATATGGCGACGATGCTTGCGTTCCTCACAACCGATGCAACTATTGCGCAACCGTTGCTGCAAAAAACATTTGCGCGTCTCATCGACCTTTCGTTCAATCGCATATCCGTCGATGGCGATATGAGCACGAACGATATGGCTACGCTTATGGCGAATGGCCTATCCGGTGCGCCCGAGCTTGTTGAGGGAACGAAAGAATTTGCAGCATTTGAGCACGCGCTCGAACATGTTCTCGTGCGCCTCGCAAAAATGATCGCGCGGGATGGCGAAGGCGCAACGAAACTTGTTGAAATTATCGTCAGAGGCGCAAAGACAGAAGCAGAAGCAACGCAGGCTGCGCGCGCAGTTGCCAATAGCAATCTCGTCAAAACGGCCATCCATGGTGCCGACGCAAATTGGGGCCGTATTCTCGCGGCTGTTGGATATTCCGGCATCGAGTTCGATCCGGCAAAACTGGAATTATTCTTTAACGAGCTTCCTGTGCTCGAAATGAACTATGGCATTGTGATGGATGAACTAAAAGCCAAAGAAGCATTCTCGAACGAGAATCTTACCATCGCGATCGATCTCAATCAAGGCAACGAGGTCGCATGTTTCTGGACGTGCGATCTTTCGAAGGAATACGTACACATCAACGCAAGCTACCGCTCATGACCACAACACTTACTAAAGAAGAGATCCTAACCAGCGCGCTGCCGTATATCCAACGGTACGAAGGCACCACGTTCGTCATTAAATATGGCGGCGCGGCGATGACGGACGAACTGCTGAAAGAATCGTTCGCAAAAGATGCTACGCTGCTGAAGAAGATCGGCATTAATGTCGTGATCGTTCACGGTGGCGGGAATGAAATAACGGAACTATCGGCAAAGCTTGGCAATGAAAGCCGCTTTGTCGGCGGTCAGCGTTACACCGATGAAGCCACGCTGAAAACGGTCGTGATGACGCTTGCAGGAAGCGTGAATAAAGAGATCGTTGCGCTTATCAATCGTGCGGGCGGCAGCGCTGTCGGTATTTGCGGTATCGATAACAATCTCATTACCGCAAAGAAATTCGCGCCGAAAGGTTACGATCTCGGGCTTGTCGGTCAAGTCGAACAAGTAAATTCCGAGTGGCTGAACACGCTGCTTGCATCCGGCGTTATGCCGGTTATCGCGCCGCTCGGCGTTGCAGAGAACGGCGAGATCTATAATATCAATGCCGATCTTGCCGCCAGCGCGATCGCACAGGCGCTCGGCGCGGAGAAACTATTTTTCCTTACTGATACCGAGGGTGTGCTCGTCGATGGCGAACTGGTTCCTACGCTTACCAACGCACGTGCCCAACAATTGATGAAGGAAAATATTATCACCGGCGGTATGATACCGAAAGTGAACGCCGCCTTCGATGCGCTTGCAAATGGCGTACAGAAAGTTCACTTGATCAACGGGGCGGCAAAACATTCACTCTTGCTCGAGATCTTCACGCATGAGGGCGTGGGCACGCAGATCATCCGTGAAGAAAAAGTATTTGGAAATCCGGCGATCATCAGCCATGCTGGTTCCAAAGAAGAGAAACGCAAGTACGATCTGCTCGACCTGACGGTTATGACCAAGCAGGACGTAGAAGATCTGATGCACCTGACCGATGTGCTGAAACATTCCGATGCAAAACCGCTTGCGGGCAAACATGTGACGCTGTTATTCCAAAAGCCTTCGCTTCGAACACGCGTTTCCTTTGAAGTTGGCGTGTCGCAGCTTGGTGGAACTTCGCTGTATCTTTCGAACGAAGGCATTGGCCTCGGCGAGCGTGAATCGGTTTCGGATGTCGCGCGAGTGCTTTCATCGTACTCCAATTGCATTGTCGCTCGGCTGTTCGATCATAATATTTTGCTTGGGCTTGCAAAAGATTCCAGCGTGCCGGTCATCAATGCACTTACCGATCGTTCACATCCATGCCAGATCCTGGCCGATCTTTATACGATCCGACAGCATGGCAAATTAGTTCCTGGACTAAAGATCGCGTTCGTTGGCGACGGCAATAACGTTGCACACTCGTGGCTGGAGATGGCCGCGATCTATCCGATGCACCTTGCCATCGCTGCGCCGATGGGCTATCATCCCGATCCGGAAATTCTTGCGTATGCAACGGGAACCGGAATCAGTACGATAGAAATTTTAGATGACCCGCGCATCGCCGCCGATAGCGCCGACGTGATCTATACGGACGTGTGGACCAGCATGGGCCAGGAATCCGAGCAGGAAGCGCGCATGAAAGCGTTCAAGCCGTATCAGGTGAATAGCCGCCTGGTGGAACTTGCGCATCCGAACTCACTCATCATGCACTGCCTTCCCGCGCATCGCGGCGAAGAAATTACCAGCGACGCACTGGATTCCAAACATTCCGTCGTGTTCGATCAAGCCGAAAATAGATTGCATGTTCAAAAAGCAATTCTTACCACCTTGCTTTCGGACAACACTACGATCCTCGGCAACACCAACGAATTTGATGGGAATATTCCCATCCCACAACACTATGAGCAAAACCAAGAGACAATTTACCATTCGTGAAATCGTAACGAGCAAGCAAGTCGGCTCGCATGAGGAACTTCAACGCCTGCTGAAAAAAGCGGGGTTCCCAGTGAACCAGGCTACGCTCTCGCGCGATCTCGCCGAGATGGGCCTGAATCGTGTCGGAACGGCGGAAGGCCCGCGCTATGCCTTCGACGAAAGGAGCGAGGGACGCCGCATCCAGCCACTGCTGACCTACGAAGTGCGCGAGATCCAGCGGAACGATTCCATGATCGTCATCAAAACGCTCGCCGGGCGTGCCCATGGCGTAGCCGAACAGATCGATTCGCTGGGGTCGCAATTCATTCTCGGCACGATCGCGGGCGATAACACCATTTTTGTTGCGCCACGCGCCGCCAAAGATCTGAACCGGCTCGTCAAGGAACTTCGGGGATTTATAACGGGAGAATAAATTTAACAAAGGAATAGACAAATGAACAATGTAAATGGACTTGGCGGCCTCGAGGGCGCACGGATCGCCCTTGCTTTTTCCGGAGGGTTGGATACTTCCGTCATTGCTTCCTGGCTGCAGGAAGAATTTGGGGCAGAGATCGTCACGGTTTCCGGCGATCTCGGCCAAGAAAAGGAACTGAAGGGAATTACTGAAAAAGCATACCAGCTTGGAGCGAAAGCTGCGCATCATGTCGATCTCAAAAAACAGTTCGCGGAAGACTTTGTTTTTCGAGCCTTGAAGGCTGGTGCGCTCTATGAAGGTGTATATCCACTTGCCACGGCGCTGGGACGACCTCTGCTCGCGAAAACGCTTGTGGAAGTTGCTCGCAAGGAAGAATGCACCGTCGTTGCGCACGGATGCACGGGCAAGGGGAACGATCAGGTTCGTTTCGATGCGGGCGTGTGGGCATTGGCTCCCGATCTCCGCGTGATCGCTCCGGTTCGCCACTGGCCATTCAAATCGCGTGAAGATGAAATTGCGTATTGCGCCGAGCGTGGGATTCCCGTATCGGCAACAAAGGCGAACCCCTATTCTATCGACGAAAACCTGTGGGGCACCAGCATCGAGTGCGGTGTGCTGGAAGACCCCACTGTCGCGCCGCCGGAAGATGCATATCAGCGCACCGTTTCTCCGACTGCGGCCCCAGATAAGCCGGAATCCATTGCCATCACTTTTGAGGAAGGCATTCCTATCGCGTTGAACGATGAAAAGGTCGGCGCAGTCGATCTGATTCGTATGCTCAATCATCTGGCAGGCGCGCATGGCATTGGCCGCTTGGATATGATCGAGAATCGGTTGGTGGGAATTAAATCCCGCGAGATCTACGAAGCGCCTGGAGCAACGCTGCTGCATTTCGCGCATACGGAACTCGAACGCATCACGCTCGATAAATGGACGGCCCATGCAAAAGCAAAGATCTCGCAGGATTATGCGGAGATCGTCTATAACGGACTTTGGTTCTCGCCATTACGCAAGGCGCTCGACGCCTTTGTCGATGAAACGCAAACACGCGTGAGCGGGAATGTTACGGTTGAAATGTATAAAGGCAATCTTCGCATTCTTTCGCGCACTTCGCCCTTTTCACTCTATGATAAGGCGCTTGCATCTTATACTGCCGAGGACACGTTCGATCACTCGGCGGGTGAAGGATTTTCGAAGATCTTTTCGCTCCCGCTTCGCACGCTTGCACGCACAGAGAATGTTGCTGAACGCCTGCAGGAAACTGTATAATGTCTAACCAACCGGCACTGTGGGGTGGGCGATTTCAGGAAGCTATTTCTGAGATCGCTCACCGGTTTTCGTCCAGCATTGCGCTCGATGGAAAATTGTGGCGTGAGGACATTCGCGGCTCCATCGCTCACGCGAGAATGCTCGGTGAGCAAGGAATCATAACAAAAGATGAAGCTAATGCCATCATTGATGGCCTGGAAGATGTTGCGAAGGAAATTGAGACTGGCGCATTTCGATTTAACGATTCGATGGAGGATGTGCATCTCGCCATCGAACAGCGGCTTACGGAAAAGATCGGCGCTGTTGGCGGCAAACTGCATACAGGCAGAAGCCGCAATGATCAGGTCGCAACCGATGAACGGCTCTATCTGAAACATGCAATTCCGGATCTTTCGGAAAAAATATCGTCCGTAATTAAAGAATTGCTTTCGAAGGCCGAGGAATATGTCGAGGCCATCATGCCGGGATACACGCACCTTCAGCGCGCACAACCGGTGCTGCTTGCGCATCATTTGATGGCGTATGTCGAAATGTTTGGGCGCGATAGAGAACGGTTAACGGGTGTATTGAGCCGAACCGATCGCTCTCCGCTTGGCGCCGCAGCATTTGCGGGAACCTCCTATCCCATCGACCGCGCAATGACCGCGCAGGAACTCGAATTCGCGAGCACGCTCAACAATAGCATTGACGCCGTCAGCGACCGCGATTATTTAATCGAGCTGGCAAGCGCATGTTCCATTATCATGATGCACCTTTCACGCATGGCAGAAGAACTTATAATTTGGTCCACGCGAGAATTTGGATTTGTCACGATGTCGGACGCGGTAACCACAGGTTCGAGCATTATGCCGCAAAAGAAAAATCCCGACATGGCGGAGCTGATCCGCGGCAAAGTGGGCCGCGTCTATGGCGCTCTCCTGAACCTGCTCACTCTGATGAAAGGCTTACCGCTTGCCTATAATCGGGACATGCAGGAAGATAAGCAGCCGATGTTCGACGCCATCGAGACCACACGCGATAGTATAGAAATAATGGCGCTGATTCTTCGCGAGACTACCTTTAACACCCGGCGAATGCAATCCGCTGCACGAGGTGAACTCATGGCTACGGAGATCGCGGATTATCTCGTTCGCGCAAAAAATGTTCCCTTCCGAGAAGCGCATCACATCGCTGGAACGATTGTTGCGTTTGCGGAGCAGCATGGTAAAGAGCTCGATGTCATCTCACTCGAGGAATATCGGACTTTTTCTGCACAATTCGATCCGGATATTTTTGAATATCTCGATCCTCGAAAAAGTATCCGCGAGAAAAAATCGGCCGGAAGCACCAACCCCGATCAGGTACGAAATGCGATCGCAGCATGGCGCGCACGCTATTAAGGCATCGCCACAACGATGGTGTTGCTCACAAGCGTGTCTTTAACATTATTCATAGTCGTATCTTTGACCGCCTGAAACGCAACCTCGGAGAGCGTGTCCAGATAATAGACGTAAAAGGAGGGAAATTTTCCTGTGCTATCGGATTTTTGCGGAAGATCAAAAGAGTTGTATTCTAAGTAAGAATTCATAAGTTCATCTTGCTGCACTAAGGTAGCCCCTGCAAATGGCGCTCCATCCTTGGTGACCTTGAGACTGAAGACAACCGAGAGCGTAGCAGGAATGGATGTGTCGGCAACAATAGATAGCGAGAGCGGATAGTTTGTCGCAGGCGGCGTGGAATCGGCACAGCCAAACCATAGGCTGCAAGCCAGAACGAAAACAAACGAGCGTACCAGTATCATCATTTAACTATTGAAGGAAAGCGATTTGATCTTTTGCTTAATATCGGCCAGGCGAAATGGCTTGCCCGGCATAAACTCCACTTCGCGCTGCTGACCATCGATCTTTACCCGGATCCGCTCCGGATTCATCAGATCGAGCAGCCGCTGGACTTCCTCGCCAGCCGCGCCAAAGCCATACCGAACCTTCACCGAGACCGAGCCGCCGGCCTCGATCTGGAGCAGGTATTTTTCTGCTTTCATTCCGATCATGTAACGTGTAGAATAGAGAGTTTAGAAAAAAAACGTGCAACGGCCAGAGAGGTTTGCTTATGGATTTGCACCATCGCACCACGACCCTTGCAGTACGTAATGAACTTGACCGGCGCCTAATTGATTTCATGGACTTACACAATAATAACACGGCAATCGTGCCATCGGCTCGGAGTGAATCATTATTAACTCCTGGAAGATCAAAAAAGGAATTCTTCCATTCCCACAATTCGTTCAAGATTCACTTACTTCCGATGGGGGTGCTTTGCGTATGGCAATCGTGCGCGGGCTGAGAAATACCCCAGGGACCCGATCTGGATAATGCCAGCGTGGGGAATACGGAATGACTCACACCGATTATCAACTCCACCAACTTCATCTAAACGGATGCTCTCCTGAGCGACCGGCTGTTGTGCTTACCATTGGCGGCTCCGATCCCACGGGCGGAGCCGGAATTCAGGCCGATCTCAAAACATTCCAGCAGTTAGGCGTTCATGGGCTGAGTGTTATTACCGCTGTTACCGTACAGAATACAACCGGGGTCATTTCCACAAATCCCGTAAGCGCCGAACTCGTCCGCGCGCAGCTTGACGCACTTGCCAGCGACATAAATTTCGATGCCATTAAAATTGGAATGCTCACCACTGCTGAAGTAGTGCGTGTCGTCGCAGAGTTTATTTCGGCGCAGAATGTGCCAACCGTGCTCGATCCCATTATTGCTTCCTCGAATGGCGTTCGATTTCTTGAGGATGACGCCATTGAAATCTTACAAAATGAATTACTGCCACTCGTAACCATCCTCACGCCAAATCTGACAGAAACAGAACGCTTGACGGGATTGCGAATGGAAACGGATGACTCCTTCATTCATGCCTCACTACTTTTGCATGACATGGGAGCGAAAGCAATGCTGATAAAAGGCGGCCATGCCAGCGGTGATACATCACGCGATCTTTTTTACGATGGCCTCGGCATTGAATGGATCTCCGCTCCACGAATCATAAAGCAAGTACATGGAACGGGCTGCTTGTTATCATCCGCCATTGCAAGTTATCTCGCAAAAGGTTTGACGCTTCGTGATTCCGTCCTGTCAGCAAAAGAATTTATTACCTCGATGCTGGAACACGCCGCGCCACTCGGTTCCGGTCAGGAGATTTTTCAATATCAGCCATTTCTTGTCGAATAATCATTATGGAAGAGACTATTTTACGACCATTTCCGAACAGCCGCAAAGTGTATGCAAGCGGCACCCTGCATCCTGATATTCGCGTGCCGTTCCGCGAGATCACGCTTACGCGAACAAAACTCGCGAACGGATACGAGGAAAATCCGCCCGTCCGCGTGTATGACACTACTGGCCCTGCAAGCGAACAAGGCGTCGCACCGGATGGAACGATTACTATGCACGATGTCCGCAAAGGACTTGCTCCATTGCGGCGTGAATGGATCACATCCCGAGGCGATGTTGAAGAATACGAAGGCCGTCACGTTCGGCCCGAAGATAATGGTTACTCGAACGAGGATCAACTTATTCGCGCCTATTCCAAAGAAAAAGGAAAGCTCGAATATTTCCCCGGTCTCAAGCGTAGGCCTTTGAAAGCAAAAGCTGGGAACGCTGTTTCGCAAATGTATTATGCCAAACGCGGTATCGTCACGCCGGAGATGGAATTTGTAGCGATCAGAGAAAATAACTCCATCCCTTCGGAGTCTGGTTCGAGGAATTCCATCTACCATCAGCATCAGGGCAATCCTTACGGAGCTTCCATTCCCAAACTCATTACGCCAGAATTTGTGCGCGATGAAATTGCGCGGGGCCGCGCCATTATTCCATCGAACATCAATCATCCGGAATGCGAACCGATGGCTATTGGGCGGAATTTTCTCGTAAAGATCAACGCGAACATCGGAAATTCTGCTATTGCGAGTTCCATCGAGGAAGAAGTAGAGAAAATGCTGTGGGCCATTCGCTGGGGCGCGGATACCGTCATGGATCTCTCGACCGGCAAGCATATTCACGAAACGCGTGAATGGATCGTTCGCAATGCGCCGGTGCCGATAGGGACCGTTCCCATTTATCAGGCGCTTGAAAAAGTGGACGGACGCGCGGAAGAGCTAACGTGGGAAATATTCCGCGATACGCTTGTCGAGCAAGCCGAACAAGGCGTCGATTATTTTACAATTCATGCCGGAGTGCGTTTGCCGTTCGTCCCAATGACAGCCAACCGCATGACGGGCATTGTCTCACGCGGCGGAAGTATCATGGCAAAATGGTGTCTTTCGCATCATACCGAAAGTTTTCTTTATACGCATTTCGCAGAAATTTGCGAGATCATGCGCGCGTATGATGTTTCGTTCTCGCTTGGTGATGGCCTTCGCCCCGGCTCGATCGCCGATGCGAATGATGATGCGCAGCTTGCGGAACTTCGCACACTTGGTGAGCTTACGAAGGTCGCGTGGGAAAACGATTGCCAGGTGATGATCGAAGGCCCTGGCCATGTGCCGATGCAGCTCATCAAAGAGAATATGGAACTGGAACTGCGCGATTGTTACGAAGCTCCGTTCTATACCCTCGGCCCACTAACGACAGACATTGCGCCCGGATACGATCACATCACCAGCGCCATTGGCGCGGCTATGATCGGATGGTTTGGCTGCGCGATGCTATGCTACGTCACGCCGAAAGAGCATTTGGGACTTCCCGATAAGAATGATGTGCGTGAAGGTGTTATTACCTACAAGATCGCAGCCCATGCTGCCGATCTTGCAAAAGGTCATCCGGGCGCGCAACTCCGCGATAACGCTTTGAGCAAAGCGCGTTTCGAGTTCCGGTGGGAAGATCAGTTCAATCTCGCGCTCGATCCGGAACGGGCGAGATCCTATCACGATGAAACCTTACCGCAGGAAGGCGCAAAGACTGCGCATTTCTGCTCCATGTGCGGCCCGCATTTTTGCTCGATGAAGATCACAGAAGATGTTCGGAAATATGCGGCAGAGCATGCACTCTCTGAACAGGAAGCACTTGCAGCTGGCATGCAAGAAAAAAATCAAGAGTTCGCCAATGCAGGAAGTGAACTTTATGTAATTGAAGTATAACGCATGATCCTCGAAACAAAAGACCTCACGCGTCAATTCGGGAAATTTACTGCCGTCGATAAACTGAATATTTCGATCGCGCAAGGGGAAATATTTGCGCTGCTCGGTCCGAACGGCGCAGGCAAAACAACAGCGATCAAAATGCTGACTACGCTTTTGCCACCAACCTCGGGCGATGCAACGATCAACGGATTTAGCATTACACACGAGGCCTCGCACGTTCGCGCAAATATCGGTTACGTTCCGCAAATGCTTTCGGTGGATGGCACACTTACGGGATATGAAAATCTGCTCCTCTTTGCGAAGCTTTACGATCTTCCACGCGCCGATCGGAAACAGCGCATTGAGGAATCTTTAGAGTTCATGGGGCTCACCGAAGCCGCCAACAAACCTGCAAAAGATTTCTCCGGCGGCATGATCCGGCGTTTGGAAATTGCGCAATCCATGATGCACCGCCCGCCAATGCTATTTCTTGACGAGCCAACCGTCGGTCTCGATCCGATCGCACGAAATGTCGTGTGGGATCATATCGTGGAACTCCAAAAAACATTCGGCACAACGATCTTGCTTACCACGCACCTGATGGAAGAAGCCGATACGCTGTGCGACCGCGTGGCATTCCTTTCGCGCGGCACACTTGCGGCTATCGGAAGTCCGAAGGAACTTAAAAATTCCATGGAAGATAAGAATGCGACCCTCGAAGATGTTTTCATCCACTATGCATCCGAAACGCTCGATTCCGGCAATAAATCCGATTATCGCGCCATTCGCCGCGACCGAAAAACAGCGGAGCGCGTGGGATAACCTATACTAATTTGCAATGAAGAGCCTATTCTCATTTATTCAGAAAACCTCCGTCATTGCGGAGTTCGAGATCATCAAGATCTTCCGCGATCCGACCGAGATCTTCACGCGCTCCGTGCAGCCCGCGCTGTGGCTGCTGGTATTCGGCCAGGTCTTCGCACGCATGAGGATCACCGGCAATGTGAACTATCTCGATTTTATGGCTCCCGGAATTTTGGCGCAAAGCACGCTCTTCGTTTCCATTTTTTATGGTATTGCTATCATTTGGGAACGCGATCTGGGTCTGACGCATAAATTTCTCGCCACGCCGACGCCGCGCGCCGCACTGGTACTTGGGAAATCGCTATCGGCGGGCGTGCGCTGTGTTCCGCTTGCCATTATCGTATATGTTCTCGCTGTGCTGCTCGGCGTGCATATTGTGTGGGAACCTCTTGCGCTATTAGGCGTACTGGCGATGGTCATTCTTGGAGCGATCTTCTTTTCCACGTTCTCGCTCATCATCGCATGTTTGGTAAAAACGCGGGAGCGATTTATGGGCATCGGCCAGCTTATGACGATGCCGCTCTTCTTTGCAAGTAACGCGATCTATCCGATCGCGCTCATGCCGGGATGGCTGCAAGTACTTTCACGCGTGAATCCGCTCACCTACATGATCGACGCGCTGCGCGAAATGATGACCGGACAGATGGGGCTGTTCGGGCTTGGAACCGATTTTCTTGTACTGATCGTCTCATCCTTCATTCTGGTAATAATCGGATCGGCGCTCTACAAACAAGTCATTACTTAGGAAGTTTATTGCTTATGATAGTTCGAACTGAGCGTGCGCACAAATGCGATCACATCTTTGATCTTCTCTTCCGAGAGCTGCGGCTGCGCGGGCATTCCGGGATAGCCAAATTGCGCACCACCCTGCTTGATGACCGTGAAAATATGCACGTTCGAAAGCTTATCCATGTATGCGCCGTTCGTATGATCGCGCGGTTTGGGATTAAACGCAACGGATGCGGGGCCATCGCCTTTGCCGCCGGAGCCGTGGCACGGTGCGCAGGTTTCGATGTAGGTTTCCTTCCCTTTCGCTATATGCTCGGCGCTCATATCGATCGTAACGTTTGCGGACTCCGAACCACTAGCGATGGACTCTTCGCTGCTCTTTCCACTAACTTTCCCACACGAAGAAAGCGCGGCGAGAACAGAAACCAAGGCGGCAGAATAAATCAATGTTTTCATGACGACTTTTTTAGGCGATAATGTAAGACGATGCTAAACGCGAAAAACTTATATTTTGTCACCATGGGCGATCTATGGTAATGCCAGATCCAAAACCACATATTATCGTCGGCGGCGGCATCATGGGGCTTGCCATCGGCTGGCGCTTACTATACGAAGGCGCGGAGCATGTCGTAATTTTCGAAGCGGACGAAGCCGTTCGTTCGAGCGCTGCGTGGGTAGCAGCAGGAATGCTTTCGCCACGTGCCGAAGCAGGCTTCGAAGATATGGATGTTTATGAGGAGGGAGTGCGAAGCCTCGATCTTTATCCTCAATTCCTCGATGAACTCCGCAGTGATGCCGGCGATCTTGTGCCCCGACTCGATCGAAGCGGGATTCTGGTGCTTGCCACTAATACGGATGAGATACGCGAACTTGACAGACAGTACGATTTTCGTAAACGCGCAAACATTCCCGTCGAACGCTTGAGCGGCGAAGCTACGCGCGAACGGGAACCGCTTCTTAGCACGAAAGTCAAAGCTTCGTTGTGGCTGGAACAGGAAGCACAGATCAATAATCGGCAGCTTTGCCTTGCGCTGAAAGCAGCATTTTTGAAGCGTGGTGGCGTGCTGCACGAGCATTGTAAGATTTCCGAGATCATCGTCGCTAATGGCCGGGCTGTTGGCGTTCGTTTTGGTGAGGATGAAATGGATGGGCAAAGTATCACGATTGCTGCCGGAGCGTGGTCCTCGAACGATCGGAGGAATTACTCCTATTCCGGTGCGGCCGGTAAAGGGGCAAATGATCGGACTGCGCTTCACGCCTCAATCGCGCCTGAAGCAGCCTATACGCGCGCCGCGCGTGTATCTCGTACCGAAGGACGATGGCCGCTTACTCGTCGGCGCAACGGCTGAAGAAGCAGGATTCGATCGGCGTGTTATTGCTGGGTCGATCATGGAATTACTTCATTTTGCATGGGAGATCGTTCCTGCGATTTATGAACTTGAGATCGAAGAAATAATCGCGAGTTTCCGCCCGGCAACGCGCAACCATCGGCCTATTGTTGGAAAATCAGGAACTGAAAATCTTTATTATGCCACTGGCCACTGGCGGCATGGGATACTTATGGCGCCACTAACGGCATATACTATCTCAAAGATTATCGCGCAAAATGCTCCTTCGAATGCTAGAAAGGAATGGGTCGCATGAGTCCCATCCGACTCATAATCGGTGGCGAGCTACGCGAACTTCAAGCGCGCTATGTATCGGATTTGGGGACCGCGTTGGGCTTATCGCCGGATGGCAAAGGCATTGCCATAGCGGTGAATGATACCGTGGTTTCCAGATCGCGGTGGCAAGAACATGAATTGCGTGACGGCGACCACATCGAGATCGTGCGCGCGGTACAAGGAGGGTGATACTATGCAGGATTATTTTACTATAGCTGATCGCACTTTCACATCGCGGCTTATATTGGGAACTGCGCGTTACCCAAATCCGGAGACCATGCTCGACTCCATAGCGGCAAGCGGTACGGAGATGGTTACCGTTGCTGTCCGCCGCTATAATTTGGAAGACCAATCGAGCGAAAGCATTCTTGGATTGCTGAAAAGCGGAGCGTTCCATATCTTGCCGAACACCGCAGGCTGCTATACTGCTAAAGAAGCCGTGCTTACGGCCGAACTTGCTCGTGAAGCGCTGGAGACAAATTGGATCAAGCTCGAAGTCATTGGCGATGATGAAACGCTCATGCCGGATGTCGTAGAATTGCTGAAAGCCGCGTCGCAGCTTATTTCGCTCGGGTTTACAGTATTGCCTTACACGAACGACGATCCCGTAACAGCGCGCAAGCTGGCGGACATGGGCTGCGCCGCCGTGATGCCCCTCGGCGCGCCGATTGGTTCCGGCGGCGGAATTCGGAATCCGGCGAATATCACTATTATCCGGGAATTAGTTTCAATCCCAGTTCTCATCGATGCCGGAATCGGAACGGCATCACACGCCGCGCTTGCGATGGAACTTGGCGCAGACGGAATTTTACTGAACACAGCCATTTCGTGTGCCGAACATCCTGCACAAATGGCGCGCGCCATGAAACTTGCAGTAGAAGCCGGCCGTTCGGCCTATCTCGCCGGAAGAATTCCCGAACGCTTGATGGCCGAACGTTCCAGCCCGATTGGAGGAATGATCGGACATGGTTGATTTTAAATTATATGCGATCACAGACCAATGGGTGAATGTCGATCTGAAGCGATTCGTATCCGAAGCAGCAGGATACGGCCTTCGCGCCTTGCGAATGCGAGACCAGCCAACGGACGAATTTTTAAGCCGTACTTTTTATTTCCGCGAAGCCATGCAAAACGGAAGGTTTTTCATTAGTTCACCGGGTGGCACTGAAATGAGTGTCAGAAGTACTGCCTCCTTTGCCAGTACCGTCGTTCATGCGGATGGTATTCACCTGCCGGAATCGGCGATTGATGGCCTGTGGATGAGGGAGCGAATAAAGGAGTTTTTCACCGGAATAGTCGGAATCAGTGTTCATTCGAAAGAAGCTGCCATCCGTGCGGAAGCATTAGGAGCGGATTTCGTGACCTTCGGCGCCGTGTTCGAATCTCCTTCCAAACGCGCTATGGGCTTCGAGGCACAGGGATTGGAAGCCCTTCATGCGGTCGTAAACTCCGTCTCCATCCCGGTCTTTGCTATTGGAGGAATTACCTTAGCCCATGCCCAAGCATGTCTCCAGGTGGGTGCCTGGGGAGTTGCCGTCATTCGGGATCTTTTACTCGCTCCTAATCTGGAAGAGCGTATGGCACAGTATAAGGAAATTTTAGGCGCGCTATGACATCGGTGAAAGGACTTCATGTTATCGTTGGCGGCAACGATGTTGAACAAACGTATGAGGTTGCACTCATCGCGGACGCCGAAGGTGCTGCCGTTGTGCAGCTTCGGGAAAAATCCAGACCAGCGAGTGAAGTTTTGGAGATGGCCGATACCCTTCGCAAGATTATTCAACACGCAACCTTTATCATCAATGATCGCGCTGATATTGCTTTTGCCACCGGCGCCGACGGGGTGCATCTCGGGCAAGATGATCTGCCGATAGAAGAGGCGCGAAAAATACTTGGTCCGGGTGCAGTCATCGGTGTTTCGACCTCCAACGTCGAGCAAGCTATCGAAGCGGAGCACGCGGGATCAAATTATATAGGCTTCGGCCACATGTTCCCCACGCGCTCAAAAGAGAAACATTCCCAGCCGAGATCAAGAGAGGAATTACATGCTGTTATCGCAGCCGTCTCGATTCCAGTCGTTGCAATTGGTGGAATCACAACTTTGAACACAGAAGAGATCTTTTGTCCGGGTCTTGGCGGCATTGCCGTTATCAGCGCCGTGAACAAAGCGGAAAATCCCACCGCAGTTATTCAGCAATTTGTTAGAATGTTGGAGGAGCATCATGCCATTACTGCCTGACGAGATGCAACGATACTCGCGCCAAATTCTGCTTCCGGAATTTGGCATGGAGGGCCAGGAGCGCCTTAAAAATGCGCGCGTTCTTATCATTGGTGCAGGCGGACTTGGCTCTCCTGCCGCGCTGTATCTTGCCGCGATGGGTGTGGGAACCATCGGCATCATTGATGACGATAAAGTCGCGCTTACGAATCTTCACCGGCAAATACTTTATCGGGAGAGCGACATCGGGGAATCCAAAGCCACGCTTGCTCAAAAACGGCTGACAGAAGTCAATCCGCACTCAACGATCCTTGCATTTGATAAACGGCTCACGAAAGAGAATGCGATCGACATTCTGAATGGCTTCGATCTTGTGCTCGATGGCACCGATAATTTTGCAACCCGCTATCTGGTAAACGATGCGTGTTTGGTGCTTGGGATTCCACTGATCTCTGCTTCCATTTTACGCTTCGAAGGGCAGTTAACAATACTTTGCGCTGACAATGGCCCATGCTACCGCTGCCTGTTTCCCGAGCCACCAAACGCTGCGGACGCACCTTCGTGCGCCGAAGCGGGAGTCATTGGCGCGCTGGCCGGAGTAATGGGAACGATGATGGCTATGGAAGCTGTGAAGATCATCGCAAGGATCGGCGAGCCACTTGCTGGAAGGCTATTGCTCTATGATGCACTCGGCGCGAACGTCCGAACATTCCATGTCAATCGTGACCCCCAATGTCCGGCGTGCAGTATTCCACAATCGGAGCGGAAACTGTTCGATTCTTACGAATTCGATGATTGTAACGATAACCTCAATGAAATAACATGGGAAACATTCACCCGGCGACCGATGCCGCTTATCGATGTGCGCGAGGAATGGGAATTCCGTGCAACACCATCCACCGGGAAGCTTATTCCGCTTGGTTCATTGCTCGATCGAATTGAAGAATTGCCAAAAGAAGAATTTGCTATTGTCTGCGCATCGGGCATTCGGAGTTTGAGGGCAGTGTCATCGCTGCGAGAACACGGCGTAAAGGCAAAAAGTATTCGAGGAGGATTATTTTCTCGAAGTGGTGTTTAAGTTATTTAGATCATTCATTCTACTATTAGGAACCTTGTATTATCTTCACATGTCATTCTGAGCGAAGTTCATGCTCCCAAAGGGAGCATGAACGTAGCGAAGAATCTGGTTACCGGAGCAGCAGATTCTTCACTTCCACTTAATCAATTCTCCCAATATTATTATGCCAACCTTATTTCTAACCGGCTCAACGGGCGCACTTGGTGGTGCGATTCGGACAACCTATCTCGATAATGGCTGGAACGTCGCCGGATTCTCACATGAAGACGATGGATATGCACATGCGAATTACCGCTTCTGGGCCGTCGATGCGACGAATGAATCGAGTATCGAGCAAGCATTCGCACATGCTAAAACTGATCTTGGAATACCACGAGCGCTCGTTGCAACTATTGGCGGAGTAAAACCCTGGAAAACGGTTGCTGAGATGGCGATCGAGGATTTCAGATTTCTCTTTGAACTGAATCTTGCAAGTTTCTTTATCTCTGCGAAACAAGCAATGCGCCTTATGTCAGGCGTTGGAACCATCATTTCCATAGGCGCGGAACCGGCGCTATCGCCATCGGCAAAGAAAGGCGGCTACGTTGCAGCAAAGGCCGGGGTGATCGCGCTAACAAAAGTTATTGCCGAAGAAGGAAAAGCGATCGGCATTACTGCGAATTGTATCGTTCCCACCGTTATTCACACAAAAGCAAACGAAGAATGGGGTTCTCACGAAGAAATCCCGAAATGGACGAAGCCGGAAGACATTGCAGCGATGTGTTTATTCCTTTCCGGTGAAGCGGGCAAAGCAGTAAATGGCGCTATTATTCGAATGCCAAATCGAATGTAAGTTTCACAGGCACAAGTTCATCCTATTTGGGGTTAAGTTACATCATGTTTTCAGAGTATCTACACGCTGCAATGCGCCACGCGAAATACGAAATCGTCGAAGACGACGGATCGTTCTATGGCCACGTTGAAGCATTTCCGGGTGCCTGGGCAAATGAAAAGACCCTGGAGGAGTGCCGCGAAGAGTTGGAGAGCGTCATTGAGGACTATATTCTGATTGCCCTCTCTCGCCATGATTCTCTTCCGGAAATAGATGGACATTCGCTCGAAATCCAGATGGCAGAACATGCCTAAATTAGGACCGATCAAGCGTGACGATCTCATCTACTATCTCAGAAAGCTTGGCTTTGAAGGTCCACTTGCCGGCAGGAAACATCGAGTAATGAAAAAAGGAATAATACAGGTTACTATTCCAAATCCACATGTGGGAGATATCAGTGTTGGTCTGCTCCGAAAAATTCTTCGAGACTCCAAAATTTCCCGCGAAGAGTGGGAGTCGCTCTAAGCTTCAGCTTTCACCGCTGCAAGACGTTCCCAAATTTCCGTTGCTCGCCCTACCGGCTTTGCCTGCAAGCCATAGACTGCGTCTTCGACGTATTCATCCGACCGCATCCCGACAAGGACGGACGACACTTGCGGTAAACTTCGAATCAGCAGCACCGCTTTCTGCGAAAGAGAAAGTTCAAAATAATCTTCGCCCATCAGTGCATTAAGCGCATGATGAATCTTTGCAGAACGCTCATGTCCACGATTGGTATAATAATTCGAAACATGCTCTAATGCCTCATCTACATGCTCTGCATAATGCGTGAGAAATGTGAAGAGAGTGGGATTTTCCTGGGTGAATGGCCGAAGAATCCCGAACGCATATTTAATGCGCGGCGCGAGCACGGTCTGGGAAATATCGCGCCATTCTTCCACGCTTGCAAACTCGCGCCAATTGCCTTCATTGAGGTTTTGGCCTAACGTTAAAAATTGCTTGACTGCATCCCGATCCTGTTCATCCAGATCCAATGCATTTAATTGGGTCGAAGTAAATTCGACTTCCTGAAGTTTCAGATCATGCAGCAGATCGTCGATGTCATCATCCGGTGGAATATCCATTAGCGGAAAATCTGCGAGACGGATCAGCTTCTTCGCTGCAATTGCATTCAGTGGACGATTTACAAGCACACCAAGATTCTTTTCCGCACAAAAATCGAGCAGTGTTTCTGTACCATGACGCTGATTACGTTCCGAGATCGCACCGGTCTCGAAGATATTCATCGGGAATTCCACCACCGCAAAATGATGCGCATCGCCGGCAATTTCTTCCGCCGATTGCCATACCCACTCGAGCGAAGTTCTGTCGATGGCGTCTTCTGCTCTTGGGAACGTATTGGAACTTATACCATACCATTGAATACGTCCACGCTCTACTTCCGTTTCAAGATACGCGAACGCCTGTTTAATGCGGCGATGATATTCGTCGATCACTTCCTCCGGCGAAATTCCCTCCTGAATCGCCCATTCGATATAATACTCAGGATTATGGAGAAGATACACATCCATCGTTTCGAGCTGAAGGCGTTCGAGAGAATCGGTGAGTTGGTCGCGAAGAAAATCAGGATGCATGGAATGCCACAGTCCCTGACTATGGCGGACAAGCTCCGAAAGCTCAGAGCCAGATGAATAGTCAGCATGAGCCGCATTCGCGCGCCGCTCAATTTCCTCGAACAACTCGCCCTGAATATAGCCGCCTTTTGAAACAACGATAATTTCCTCGCGCTTCACCACTCCTTGTGCAATAAGTCCGGCCAGCACTTCGCCGATCATCCGTTCAGAATTTCCACCCGTGTAATTTGATGAGGTATCGATCAGATTGACGCCCATCCGAAGTGCCTTCGCCAGCGCAGCCCGATGCTCCTGCACGCGCAAATGCACGCGGTACGTACCGAATCCCACGCCGCTGCACGTTAGGCCGGTTCGGCCCAGCGTCCGGTAAGAATCTTTCCAATCCAAATGCCGAGCTGGAATGGCCGCAGTAGCCTCCGGCGCAGCTTTTCCGGGTATGAGGGTGGGGTGGTCGAGCAGCTCGCCAGAGGGGGTAATGAGCATGAGAAATTATTTCGTTGCAACAATAAAAGCTACGCCTTGTCCCGGGGTGATTGGAGCTTCATAGTCTTCATAGACAAGATTCTTGATCTCATCGGCTGTTACTTCTGACCAATTCCCATATCGCGTAGGTTTCGCAAAAAAACGAACGATGCGAGGATTTGGAACAACGGATTTTATCCTATCAAGATCATAGATCCTCATATTACGCCTTGTGGTTGCCTTGCCTGCAGGCATAGTTAGAATGAGGTCTCCTCCGGGCTTGAGAGCAGTCCAGAGCTTTGAAATGGCTACTTTATCGCCATCGGATTTCTCCGGATCGCCATAGCCAGTAAGGCCAACATGCTCAACAGTCGAGATCGAGCATACCATATCATAGAAATTTTCGGGCGGCTGCCATGTAAGGATATCGGCTTGTGTAAACTTAAAATTCGGATGCTCAAAAACGTATTCTCGAAAATCAAGGCCATCAACCTTGTAGCCCATGCTCGCAAAATGCAACGGAAGCAGATCCTCGACGCAGCCAAAATCGAGTATGGTCTTCGCATTTGGATTCAAATGCTGAAAAAGGAGGGGATATTCAACAATTCGGTCGCCGAAGAGCGGTTTAAATTGAATGCCCATCAGCTTAGAAATTGCCATTTGCAATTTCTTCATCACTAAATTGAGCTTGGTGCCATCCCAGCCTTCAAACAAAAGGCTTTTATGGACCTTATACATTTTGATCGTCTCGTAATCTATTTTCTTCATCTTATTGAATCTCCATTAAAAATGACCGAAAGCAAACTGAAAGGGCTTCTTTAGAGTGCCGAAGGGCGAGCGGGAGTTTTTCAGACAAGAAATGTATTCAAATACTATGGACATGGAATCAATGAAGAAACAGCCTTTGCTAAGCAAAACAGAAGTCGATATTTTCACTATGGAAGGGTATCTTCTTTATAAGCACCCTGTTTTTTCAAAGTCTAAATTTAAGGCTCTAAAGGATCATTTCGAGGAAAAATTGGCATTACTCCCTGACGAAGTCAGACCCGAGGAGATGGATGTCCCCCATTTTACAGATACAAAACTCTTCGAATGGCTTTTCGCTGACGAAATTCTTGATTTGATCGAGCCGATTATTGGACCAGACATCGCGCTGTTTTCAAGCCACTTCATCTCAAAACCACAAGGCAATGGGAAGCGTGTGCCGTGGCACGAAGATGCGCATTATTGGAAACAGATGATCTCACCGGTCGAGGTCGTGACTGTCTGGCTGGCAATCGATGATTCGAACATAGAAAATGGATGCATGTATGTTATTCCGGGGACTCATAAACATGGTTTCTCAGAGTATGAGGAAGTCGATAAAGTAAAAAATCTATTCCCCATAGAGATTAAACAAGGGCGCTTTGACGAATCGAAGGCGGTGCCCTGTGAACTTCTTGCAAACGAAGCCAGCATCCATCATAGCGGACTAATTCATGGCAGCCCCCCTAATCTTAGTTCCAAACGGCGAACGGGCTACACGATGCGCTATATGCCAAGTTCTGTGAAAGCATTAGGTGGAAAATCCGAATTGGGGCATCCTCACATCAATTATCTTGCTCGCGGTCGCGATCTGGCCGGTAATACTTATGGCGATCCCATGAAAACATATCCCGAACTTGCTCGTTATGTTGAAACACATCGTCGAAGAGGACATTGACAATAATCCTTTAAAACAAAAACCTCGCATTTCTTATGCGAGGTTTTTATTGTTTAAAGATGTCTTGAAAGTGCTTGATATTATTTGAGTATCGCAAACTTTAGAATGGTATTCACTCCGCCGATGTTAACACGAGCAAAATAAATTCCCGATACATTGTTTGGCACCGGTAATGGCAAAGCATAGTTACCAGAAGATAGTTCTGCTTCGGTGGAGGAAAGCGTTACGCCGGTTGAAGAGATAATATCAACCCTAACATCGGAATTAGCGCTTAACGATAGTTGAAGCAACGCTTGGTCCGGCGATTGCATTACAACGCTGACACCGAGCAAATTAGATGAAGCATTGACAGAAGCCAAATTTTGTGGCATTTCTTCATACGTGTTTATAGCTTGGTCTGTCACATCGAGGGTTTCAGCAGTTTGAGTAAACGAGTTATCCCCTGTTAATCCAGCCGCGACTAATACCATATCCGTAGGAAGTGTATCATTTAGTGTTTGGTGGATATAACACTGCCCATGATAACTTCTTTGTAGGTTTAGCTGCGGAGCAAAAAACCAGCGTTGATTCGGCTTATCGTACCACTCACAGGTTGGCGTCATATCACCGTTAAATGAGTTAGTCCAATCGGCATCCACAAGACCTCCTGTTACTAAAAACCGATCTTCGGGTAATAGTGTGCTTCCATTCCAAGTCATGGGCACGAGCATCGGAGAGGTCGAACTCCACGTAGTCAATGTCCCGGTTAAAACTTCAGATCCCGGAGCGGAAGTAGTTGGCGTATTCCTGCCGCCGGATGCAAGCACGGTTCCATCGCTGAATGTTGCTAAAGAACCCTTAATTCGAGCTTGAATCATATTCCCGATCACCGTCCAGGTATTTGACGTTGGATCATAAATTTCACATTCGTTAAAATAGTTACTGCCGGATCCGCCATCTCGTCCTCCAACAACTAATACTCTTCCGTCATTAAGTAATATCGCGGAATGATCGTGACGGGCAAGAAATAGTGGCGCAGCGTTCGTACATGTTCCGGTTGTGGGATCGTAAATCTCGCAAGAAGCTGTAACATCACTTCCCGTATAGCCACCAGTGACGAGGATAGTACCATTCAGAAGAAGCGTAGCAGTGTGATTCTGGCGTGCAATATTCAGGTTACCACCATTTGACCATTGGTTTGCATTGTAGTCATAAATCTCAATGGCACCCGTCGGCTGACTTTCATCGTAGTCCAGAGATGTATTTCCACCGATGACGACAAGGTTACCATTCGCTAACTGAGTCACCGTGTGTCTCTCAACTCCAACGGCCAGCGGAGCAGCAAGTGACCAGGATGTCGTAGCTGGATTATAGATCTCGCAGGTTGTTAGTGGAAATCCATTAGCATCCGCTCCACCGACATAGATTGCGGTTTGATTCGGAAGCGCCGTAAGCACTCCCGTTCTCTTGGGCTCACTGAGCGAACCCGTAAATTGCCACGTTTGACCGATCGTGGTTAAAGGAACCAAAAGCACACAAAGAAAGAAGAGAAGCTTAGAAATCGATTTCATGATTGAATCCTCCATTAAATTGAAACAAAGAGATTGTCCCACAAGTCTAAGAACACTTGAACATTCTGTTTGTTACACTACGATGACATATTTATTCCTTCAACTTTCTGAAAGAAAACATTGAAATTCAGTAGTCATCTCGGCAAAGGGCTTTGGGCTTTTGCTTCGCGTGGACTTCCAGTTCCTTACGCCTTTGCGTTAATAATGGTGGCTCGATCCATCGCGCCCGCGGAATTTGGAATTCTGAGTGTATTTCAGACTTTATTTACAATCCTTTTTACTTTTTCCGATGGTTTCGCTTTGCAGGCCATCGTGAAGTTCGGCGTCGAACCGGAGGTCGAACTTGAAGAACTTGTCACTGTAACCTCCCTATTGTTCATCGCTTTTCTTGGAACCGCGTTAGCTATTTTGCTCTTATTCCCTTCCACTTTTAGTGGTCTGCTCAACATTCCTCAATTAGGCCATCTCATTCCGTATCTGGCAATTTTTGCTGTGTTCACGATGCCTCGCGTAGTCCTCAGCAAAGTGCTCCAGTCTAAATTTAGAATGAAGGAAATATTTTTCGTCGATTTTGCAAATTTTGGAGTTGCAAGCATAGCTATCTTCACCTTACTTTTAATGGGAAAAATTCACAGCGCGGAAAGTGTGATTCACGTTACCATGCTTTCTGGACTGCTTTCTTCCTTAGTTGCTATTATCTTGGCGCGACCATTTCTTCGCTACCGCGTGAAGTATTCTCGAAGGATGCTAAATCGCATCTCGGAATTTGTCCGCTATCAGGCTGCAATGGGAGTCGTTTCAACAGCACAACAAAATTTCGATGTGTTAATAGTTTCGGGATTTACAGGAGCGGTGGGGGTTGCTATGTACAACGGCGCAAAAATGCTATTCCGTGGCTTCGACGTCATTCGTGAAACTATGACACTATTCGTTTTCCCTGCCACAAGTAAGTTCCATTCTCGCGGTGAGATCGGTACACTTCGAATAATGCTTGAAAAAAGTGTAAGCTTCTTATTTCTCGGATTAATACCTATTGGAATCATCCTAGCAATCGGCGCTCCATTTATTTTTCATACTCTTTATGGAATAAAATTTGATGCGAGTATTCCCATCTTCCGAGTATTATTACTCTCTGTACTTTTCTTTCCCATCCAAATGGTATTCGGAGTCGCAATGACAGGAATGGGAAAAATCAAGGAAGCCTTCAGGATGTTTACTATCACTCTTATTGTCAATGTAACATTAGCTTCGACCATTCTGGCGTTAACCCATGAGCTTATCGGAGCAGCAATTGCTTTTGTCACAGCTTCGGCGGTGCAAACAACACAACTTTATATTTATCTTCAGCGCCATGTTGGCCTCGATGAAAAACGGCTTATTGCTCGCGGTTTTACCGATGCATCAAACCATCTCAAAGGTCTTCTTTCCGGTCTGCGAAAACCATGAATTATTCACGGAACCATCGCATTGTGTATCGGTTATAGATACATAAATTGGTCATTTTTTCAATGATTTGCTATGAACAGATTCGTTTTCATCTCGTTAGCAATGCTTGGTCTGGTTGGCTTCCCGGTGTGTACCTTCGGTCAAGCCCCCACAATCTCGTATCTTATTCCCGACATCGGCACAACGGGAATGAATTCTTATATCGAAATTATCGCTCCCTATAACGCAAATGGGGGATTTGGCACCGATGGCCTCTATGGTAATAATCCGGGCGATGCTGTTCGCGTGGTTTGCGCAAACCCAAGTGACAGTTCCAAGATCACGATCGGTCCCGTTGTTGTGAGCTGGCAGGGACGTGTCGCCTCCACTCAAATTTTCGTTGCCGCTTGCGAGGCTCCAAATTCTTCTGATTGGCAATCCGTCGATCCATCGTTTGCAATTCCGATTGAAGTCGTCGCAAATGGGATCGCATCTAATACGGATACCTTCTTCATTGTCAAGCCGTTTCCGGCCTTGAATGCTACAGGTGGGGGTATCCTTGGTAGCGGAGGTCAATGGGGTACTCGATCAAAGCGAGGTGCATTGCTGTTCGATAGTATAACCTTAGGTTCCGGAACGTACACAATTTCCACTGCCGATTGTGACCCCACAACGATCGGAATTCAAGGATACTTACCAGCCGTGATCCTCTCGAAAGGAAATGTGACACTTGCATCTGGCGCAACACTTTCCGGAAGCGCCCTTGGAAAGAACGGTGGTCCGGGTGGTGGCGGTGCCAGTATGGGCGATGGACCTATTATTGATTCAGGCGGAGATGGTTTTGTGGGCGGTGCTCCTGGTGAATCAGTACTTAGTGAATGTCCTGCAACAGGAGGAACAGGAACAGGTGGATTGGGAGATGTAAATGCCGGTGGAATTGGCTTGAATAAGATAATTCCTGAACCGAGCGACGTACTACCTAACTGCGAGTATTATGGTGGCACAGGAAATCCTTTTGTTTCAGAAGGCGGGGGTGTTGTCACTCATGATAAACACGAGGGCGATGGGAATGGTGGGGGTTTCGGTACTGCTGGTGAAAACGGACGAGGAGAACGGGGTAATTATGCTGATTTGGGTGGAATAGTCAACGGAAATCCAATGCTTGTACCGCTTATGGGAGGAAGTGGTGGGGGTGGTGGTAATGAGTTCTGCTCCTGTGATGAAGATAATTCAACAACTGGGGCAGCAGGAGGAGGAGGAGGGGGAGGCGTGTGTCTTTATGGCGCACAAATCAATGCAGAAAGCGGTTCATTTCAGGTAAATGGATTCAATGGCGTTTCCGGAGGATTCGGTTGTGTAAATCATGGTTCCGTGGGAGGATGTGGCAGTGGGGGTGGAGCAGTTATCGAAGCAAAGCTGAGTAGTTCCTTTCCATCGACCTCGGCGGCGGGTGGGATTTCTTTACATACCCATATGTGGGCTGGAAATGGAGGGGCAGGCAGAATCCGTTTCGACGGTCCGCTGAACAATAGCCCGTCGATTGCATCGGATAGCGCTTCCCTTTATAGAGGGCTCTCCACTGATACCTCAAGTACAACAAGCGGAATGATAACTCTCACCGGCACGGGTAATGGTAACACCATTTTACTTTACTCGAAATCAGGATATGGCCCCTGGCAGCCACTCAATACGGTCAGTAACTATTCTAACAACCAATGGTCTCACATGCTTTCTATAGATCCATCTTTGACAACCTACATCGTTGCCCTTCAGCAAGTTCAAAATCCATCGACCGATGCAGCTACTTTGGAGCCCTCGTGGGTAATGTCGCAAGCTGCGACAAACATTATTAATATCTCCACAGGACCATTGGCCCTTGCTATTACAAATCCGGTGACGTCGTTTACTCAGAGTGAATGTGGCATTCCGATCGATACCTCTATTCCATTAACGATTCTTGGATGTGGCTCACCAACAGGAACGCTCAATTCGGTTTGGATCACCGGTTCCTCTTCGTTCATGATCGCTGATCCTCGTACAGCACCGAGGATATTGACCACAAACGATAGTATTCTCGTGAGCTATGAGGGAACCCAACCGACGGATACTGCCACACTTCACATCCGCTATAATCTTGGTTCCAGCATTCGAGACACGACAATCGAGCTTAAGGGCACCGTCACGTCCCCGTTCTTGACCCAGCCCACCCAAATCCATCGCGAGGCTGCGTCCGCATACTTCGGGCAAATTGATTCGCTCACGCTCGGTGTGGATATAAGCTCCCAGATCAATCTTGATTCATTATGGCCTTACATCAACGATATTCAGGCCACCTATAGCTGGGATTCCTCGGTAGCAAGCTATGGCGGCTATCTACAGCCCTCTGGTTGGACAGTTACTTCCCTGTCTAGCCATGGTAATTCGGTTAATATTGATATTCAAAACACTGCTTCTTCACCAACACAGCCAGTGATCCTCGGCACGGCATTATTTCGTCCTCGATCGACGCAGCTTGCAACGAGTTGGGTCCAGCTTCCAAATTTGGTGATCGATATTGGCTCGCAGTCGCTGCCGCTTTGCGTGACGGATAACGAAGATAACCACTGGGCGATCAAAACGCTGGGAATTCTCAGCAGCGTTGAGGAACCCAAAGTACTACCAGCAGGAGATGGAATTTCGATCTATCCGAATCCAGCCGGGAATGCATTGTTCGTGCAAAACACAAATGAACGCGGAACTCAAATTGTGATTTACGATGCCATCGGCAGGTCGGTTGCAACGGGCAACGTGCTGCCTGCTTCGACTGCTACGATCGATATTTCATCACTTGCATCCGGTTCGTATCTGCTCGTGTGCCATTTCGGAGATTGCATCGTTATTCGAAATATTAGCAAAATTCAATAAGTTAAATGTGGTATTAGAGCTTTCTTAAATCGACTGATGAATGAATTGTTCCTGGAAGCATCACTTGTTGAATCAGGGACAAGAAATAAATTAATAAAATATTACGTTATGACGTTATGATGAGATTAGTTTTCGTCTCGTTCGCAATTCTCAGCCTTGTTGGCTTACCGGTGTGTGCTTTCGGTCAAGCCCCTACGATCTCGTATCTTATTCCCGACATTGGTTCGGCAGGGATGAATTCTTACATCGAAATTATTGCACCCTACAACGCAAATGGTGGATTTGGCGCCGACGGCCTTTATGACAATAATCCCGGCGATGCCGTTCGCGTAGTATGCGCAAATCCGGGTGATACTTCAAAGATTACGATTGGACCGGTGGTTGTGAGCTGGCAAGGCCGAGTTATCTCCACTCAAATTTTCACTACAGTCTGCGAAACTCCGAATTCCTCAGATTGGCAATCGCTCAATTCGTCCTTCAAAATCCCACTTAAAGTCATTGTAAATAATGTCGCTTCAAATACCGATACCTTTTTTATCGTCACACCTTATCCTTCTCTAAATGTTTCTGGCGGTGGCATTCTTGGGAGCGGCGGGCAATGGGGAACTCGCTCTAAGCGTGGTGCCCTTCTTTTTGACAGCATTTCTTTGGGTTCGGGAACCTATACGATCTCTACTTCCGATTGTGATCCTTCGACGATCGGGAATCAAGGTTACTTACCGGCAGTCATCCTTTCTAAAAGTATCATTACCCTAGCATCTGGTGCAATATTATCTGGAAGCGCAACCGGAAAGAATGCAGGACCCGGCGGAGGGGGGGGAAGCATGGGAGATGGACCCGTTATTTATGTCGGTGGCGATGGTTTTGTGGGTGGAAGTCCGGGGGAATCTTCTCCTGGATCCTGTGTAACGAATGGTGGAGAAGGCAGTGGTGGAATAGGTGACAATTTTCAGGGAGGCGATGGACTGAACGGTATTACACCTGAGCCGAGCGACGTTGTTCCTAACTGTGAGTACTATGGTGGAACAGGAAACCCCTTCGTATCCGAAGGTGGTGGGGTTGTCACTCATGATAAGCATGAAGGTGACGGCAATGGTGGAGGGTTTGGTTCTTCTGGCGAAAATGGCCGAGGTGAACGTGGTAACTATGCAGACAGTGGTGGAATAGTAAATGGCAATCCAATGCTTGTGCCTCTCATGGGAGGAAGCGGCGGCGGCGGCGGCAATGAGTTTTGTTCTTGCGATTACGTTGAATTCTACCCCAGGTGCCGCGGCCGGCGGTGGTGGTGGTGGATTATGCCTATTTGCCCCCGAGATCAACGCATTAAGCGCATCAATTCAGGTCAATGGATCCAGCGGAGTTACAGGAGGCTATGGCTGTGTGAATCATTCGTCGGTCGGAGGTTGTGGGAGTGGGGGAGGATTAAGCCTTGAAGCAAAATTGAGCAGTGGATTTCCTTCTGTTTCTGCTACAGGTGGAATCTCATTACACACACACACATGGGCTGGCAACGGAGGAGCAGGCAGAGTTCGATTCGACGGACCGATCGCCAACAACCCCTCCATTGTGCCGAATAATGCCACGACATATACAGGGTTATCGACAGACACAACACATACACCCATTAGTTCATTGACGCTCCACGGTACAGGGGATGGCGATTCGATTCTGATCTACGCCAAAGTTGGGAACGGTTTATGGCGAAATTCTGGGACAGTGGGTGGATATCTTCACAATACGTGGTCGTATCAATTGAATATCGACACTACGCAAGTAACCTATATTGTTGCAATGCAGCAACGATTGAATCCATCCAACGCTTCGGCTACACTTGAGCCTTCTTGGGTGATGTCTCAGGCTGCCACCAACATTATTTCCAAATTTTTGTCTGGGAGATCTAGCATTTTGTCTCTTTCCCGTACTTCTCAATCTGTTTCGGATACTACCTGTCATTCGACTGACACCGTCTTTCGATTGGGCGGTACAGGGTGTCCGGGCGTAACGCTGGAGAGCACATATTTCACCGGCTCATCGGCTTTCAGCATTGCCAATGGACAGAGTACACCGCGCACACTCGATTCGCTCAATAGTGTGCGTATCGTGTTCACGCCAACGCCGCCGGGATTGGACACGTCCTATCTTCACCTTCAGTATAATCTTGGTTCCGGTTCCCTCGATACGGTTATCACGATGATCGGTTCTTCCAAAAATACTTCCAATACGTTGTCTCTTGCACCCACAACGGAATCTGTGCTCGATACCTTGTGTAATTCGAAGGATACATCGTTCCGGCTGGGTGGGACTGGTTGTCCGGGTGTAACCCTGGTGAGCGCATCGATGACGGGATCATCGGCATTCAGTATCGCTGATGCCCGCAAGACGCCGCGCATGCTCGATTCCCTTGATAGCGTTCGCATCGTCTATGAGCCAACGCCTCCTGGCGACGACACATCCTACCTACATCTTGTCTATAACACCGGTTCCGAGAACCTCAATACCGTCATTACCTTGATCGGTACCCTGGCTGCTTCGCTCCGTTCGGTTACACTGGAGACGGTATCCTCGCCCCAAGAGGTCTTAGGCACTTGCGTTCCAATTTCGGTTCCCATCCCGCTATGGATCACTGGGTGTATTGTTTCCGGCGGTAAATTGGATTCAGCCTACATGACCGGTTCTCCCGCAATCCAGATCAGCGATTTGCGCCATGCACCGCGTTCCCTTGGCTCATTCGACAGCATTCAGTTACAATATTTACCGGGACCAACGGCACCAGATACAGCCATCCTTCATCTTCAATACGAACTTGGTTCTGGCGTCAAGGACACGACGATTATGGTGATAGGCGAAGTCACCAACCCACTTCCCCCACCGACCATACTACTCTCCGACACAACTGAAAGTATTTTTTCAAAATCCTGTGGCGGATCGGATACAAACCTTCGTATTGGGATTACTGGTTGTCCTTTACAAAGCGGGACATTGGATTCCGTGTGGGTTACCGGCTCACCGACGATTCAGATCAGCGATACACCCTCCGTGCCGAGAACGCTCGAGATCAACGACAGCCTCAATGTGCTCTATGCCCCAACGGGAGGTGGTACAGATACTGCCGAGATTCATATCCGTTACAATGCCGGTGCGGGCGAGGAGGATACGGTTCTTACGGTGATCGGGACGGTGGCCACACCATTACTTTCACAGCCTGCGCACGTCCTGCGTGAGTCGGTCTCGGCGTATTATGGTGGAATTGATTCACTGCCCTTGCAACTTGGCATTAATACTCCGCTGAACTTCGATTCGCTATGGAATTTGGTGACCGATATTCAAGGATCATGCACATTCGATGGAACAGTCGTGAGTGTGATGCAATATCTACCTCCAGTACCATGGACGGTCGTTTCATTCACGGCACATACGAATTCGTTCGATTTTGAGATCCGGAACAATACTAAGCGAGCGCAGAACCCGCTCTTTCTCGGGACGGCATTGTTCCGCCCAAAATCGTCCGTGCTTGCAACAAGCTGGGTGACGATGTCGCAGTTACTGATCCGGATTGGGAATCAAATGAGCTCGCTCTGCGTGACAGATAACGAAGATAATCATTGGGCTGTAAAAACGCTGGGAGAACCAAGCGGGGTTACAGAAATTCCCCCACCCGACAATAATATTTCGATATATCCAAATCCGGCGGGAGATGAACTGTTTGTGCAGAACACCAACGAAAGCGGAACCCAAATTGTGATTTACGATGCCCTCGGGAGGTCGGTTGCAACCGGGAGTGTGCTTCCGTTATCGACGGCTACGATCGATATTTCCTCGCTTGCGTCAGGTTCGTATCTGTTCGTGTGCCACATCGGAAATCGCACCATCACTCGAAACATCAGCAAAATCCAATAGAAAATGCATCAGTAATTTGGTAAGGAGGATAGTATGTTCAGTCGTAATCGTTCCGTCCGGTCTTGGTTACAACACCTGCTCGCAAGCGTGGTGGCTTTATTTATCATTCCCATCTTAGAAGTGAGTTCTACCGAAGCTCAGACGTGGCAAACGCTTGCGCCTCTTCCGCAGCTCATAAACAGCTCGTTCTTTTTTGATACTATAAACGGATTCGCTTGTTCTGGCGCAACCATCGGCGCTCCGAACACCCGGCCTGAAGCGATCAATATCTATCGAACGACAAACGGCGGACTTAGTTGGACTGCCATGCAAGTTCCTCAAAATTTATGAGGGTTCGGTCAGTTCCATTTTTATGGTTGATACCATGAACGGCTGGGCCAGCGTCCTGCCTTCGGCTGGAACCGGTACGAGCCGCCTATGGCATACGACGGACGGAGGACTCGTTTGGACGGAAATGGCAACCTCTGGTACGGGAACCTGCGTCTATCAAACTCCGCGTGCTTTGATACTGACCGATCTCAATCTTAATGCAGATGGAGGTGGATTCTCAACGGATAATGGAGCCACGTTTTCGAATTCATTTCAAGGATCTACAAATTCAATCGGCTTTTTGAACGATACAGACGGACTCATCACTGTATTTCGCGGTGGGCCATGGGAGCGAACCACAGATGGAGGACTGACATGGAATGATCTTCCGCTTGGACAGGAATCGTGGGGCATTGGCCCGGAACGAGGAACGAGTACGTACTATTGCGCCGGTGAAGCGGTTCCAACCGTTGTCACAAAATCAACGGATAAGGGTCTTACGTGGACATCCCTCCACTCATTCCAGTTCGAGACAAGTGGCGATATTCATGTGGTCGATTCCGAAGCGCTCTATGTTCAAGTCAATTCGAACATTGCACCGAACGCGTCCACCGGAGTACTCCGCTCGTTGGATAGTGGTGTTACCTGGACAAACTTAGGCGGTCCGCAAAACTTCAATGACAGTCGGTTTACAGTAATTCCAATACCATGCGGCGCGATCATCTACGCATTCGGTACAGACGGCTCGGCGTTCAAGCTAAGGGATCTTTTAACGGAGCCGTTGGCAGCTCGCTTATACTGAATACCCAGAGCAAAATTATACAATCTTCCTGCTCTGCTCTCGACACTGTGATCCCTATTGGCATTGTTGGTTGCTCGACGGTCAGCGGTCAGCTCGATTCCCTCTGGCTCACCGGCTCTGCTGCATTTTCCATCTCGGATACGAGGACGTCTCCGAGAACGTTGGCAGCGGTCGATAGTATTCTCGTCAGTTATTTGGGTACGCTCGGACCTGGAGATACTGCCGAACTGCATATCGAATATAATTTGGGTTCCGGAGAGCAGGATACGAGCATCCAGCTGATTGGTTCGGTCTCCTCGCCATTTTTGACGCAACCCGCGGTAATTCACCGGGAAGCCGCATCTGCATACGTGGGTCAGCTCGATTCACTCACACTTGGAGTAGATATTAGTTCCGAGATCAACCTCGATTCGCTCTGGCCATATATAACGGATATTCAGGCCACTTATTCCTGGGATTCTTCTGTTGCGAAATATGCGGGTTATAACGCGCCCTCCGGATGGACATTGAACGGCCTTGCCAACCACGGTAATGCTTTAGATATCGACATTCAAAACACCGGTTCCAGCCCAACACAGCCACTCGATCTGGGAACGGCGCTGTTTCGTCCGAATACAACACAGCTTGCAACAACGTGGGTAGAATTACCGAGCTTCGTGATCGATGTTGGAAATCAGTCGATCCCGCTTTGCGTGACGGATAATGAGGATAACCACTGGGCTGTAAAGACGCTGGGCGTGTTGAGCGGCGTTACAGAAGTTCCACAACCGATTCAGAACATTTCGGTTTATCCGAATCCGGCGAATGGGAATGTTTGGATCTATGCGAGCGACGATCTTGGAACGGTCACGATCATGGTTTACGATATGCTCGGCGTGGAGCGGAGTTCCATGCAAGCAAACATTCAAAAGGATAGCCCTCTTGAACTTACGCTTCCGGATGCAGACGGGGTTTATAATATTTCTGATAAAATCTTCTGCGAGAATGAGTTCATTGAGGGTAGTTCGGAATCATTAGGGAAGTAATCTTATGGAAGTACGCATTGCAAATCGATTGTGGTTTGCGCTCCTGCTACCAAAGATACAACATTCCAAACCCAAAAGCAAGGAAATCCGAAATTATTTTGAATTTTTTTCGAGCGAATGTAGCGCCGGGTTTAACACAGGTGAAGTGAATTATCACACCGAGCTGAAGGCTCGGTGCTACACAATTACCTAATACATGCTTTGAAATTGTCGTATTTTTGCCAATAACAATGCCTGAAAAGAAGCGCGTTCGTTCAGCTCCGATCTCCGATAGCGAAATACTCGCTATGTATGAGGCGATTATTCCGCTCCTCACTAATAATCCGGAAGGGCTCAATTTGGCATATCAGGTCAATAACCAATTGATCCGGTTTGTGCAATATGATTTTGACCACTATATTATGTCGGACCCACGAGTAGATCATATTTCGGACCGCATTAGAATACGTTCGGAAAAATGGGAGCGGTTCGGGTCTGACAATTCATCATCAGATCTCAATTCTTTCGACCGGCTATGGAACTGAAGGTGCAAATTTTGACGAAGACATCGAACAAAATTACCAGAGCGCAATAGCGCGGTCGAAAGCCTTGTATCCTGAAGGTAAGGAATATCATTACCACAGAATCGAATCTCAAACTCATCCGAGAATCGTGGTTGGATTTTTCCGGTTTAAAAGTTCGTCTTCGAATAACGACTTCTCTCTTGAAGAAAAAAAAATTTTCGCACAATTAGCGCCGCACGTTCTTTCGCTGTACCGAGCGGTATTGAATAATGTCTATCGCTCCGAAGTGTTTCAATATTTTGCCTCGTTTGCCCAACTCAGTTCGAAGTTAGCGAGCGATTACAGCCTCTCCGAAAGTGAAGTCAGACTCATTCCTGACATTCTCTTCGGTTATTCGGGCGAAGAAATTGCTGAAAGGCATTTCGTCTCACCTGCGACACTCAAGACGCATATCAATCATATCCTGAAAAAAACAGGCACAAAAAGCCGCCTCAATTTCATCGGAAAGTTCTTTACTTCCCCCGATCACGTCCAATTATAGTATAGTTATGCGCTCAACCTAAAGGTTGATTTTTTAATTTTCGCTGATTTTCCTGTATTGAAAATGGGATTTGAGTGTTATTTCTTATGTGAATTAATCCATTCATCGAAGGTCATCGCATGAAAGAAGCGCTCTTCTCAATTAAGCACTTTAGCCGGGTACTCGGCTTTTTGGTGCTGGATTTACTCGCGGTAGGCCAATTTCAATCGGCGCGGGCGCAGGATTGGAAGCAAATCACCGCACCAATAAGCTCAACCGATAGAACCGAGCTAGAATCATATTTCCTAAATGTAAATGTGGGCTTTACGTTTTATCCTGGAATAAGAGATAACCCTCCAGTGTGTTTTGTGGGTGATGAAGGGTCGGCAAAATTAGCACGTACGACAGACGGCGGATTAACGTGGACACTCATCCCATTTTTTGACAGCATTAGTTGCATCATTACACAACTATGCTTTGTCAGTGCACAACATGGCTATGCTTCCACAATTTGGGGAATGCCTTGGGTAATGCCGCAAGTAGGCCAATCACCAGACTCCAGCGGGATCTACGAAACTGTCGATTCTGGAATGCACTGGAAAAAGATTTCTCCAGGGGGACTTAATTTTAGCGGTGTTTATGCTACATCAAGTGCAGTCTTCGCTTCTTCTGTCGAAGTTGAATATAGCGGCACTATCTATTTCGTAACAATGGGAGGAGGAATATTTTATTACTCGAAATGACGGTGCCACATGGGATTCTATTACACAAGTAGCTGGAATCATTTTCGCTCACACACCACAATTTCAATGGATCTATGGCAATCGAGATAGTCTTGTTGCGACCGTGTATTATGCAGATTCTATTAACGACTCCTCCGGTCTTTATTATGGTGAAAATACCTATCTCGTGTATTCGACGGACTTAGGAGCAAACTGGCAATCAAGCTCGCTAAATATCAACTATGGATGGCCAATGGTTGCATTGCATATTTCACCCCATTCTTGCAATATTATCCGGGAGGATCTGGTTGATGGAGACGAAAATTGGGATACTTTCAGCTTCCTCGAAGCATCACCACCATATAAGCAGTGGGATTCTTCACTTTTACATCGGGAAACGGGCGCATGGATTGTCGGGAACTCCTGTGCGATGTACCTAAGCGATGCTTGTGATGGTGAGGATTATGACCGTGATGCTACAGTGTTTCTATTTCGTTCAACAGACAATGGCGCGTCATTTCAAACTCTGCATAAGAATGGAGATAATCCCTCTTTTGAAGAAATGGATGATGATGATTGGCTGAATCTTTCCGTCGTTGGTTATGGGGCAGTAGTATATACCATAAACTCTGCACAAAACAACTATCTGTTCTGGAAAACGACTGATGGCGGCGACGGCACATTGAGCGCAAGCGCACTTGCGCCGCGCATTGAATTTGGGCGTGGCGTATTCGCAACGGGAAATGATACGCTTGTTATGAATGCATGTGCACCTTCGTCAATGATAGTGTACTATCAAAATCTCGCATGTGCGATCACGAAGTTAGATTCCATTTCCGTTTCTGGTCTTGATCCGTCCGAGTATTCTCTGACTTCCACTAATCATAACGATTGTTTATCTCTTCCTGACACAAGTTATGTAACGCTTACACCTGATTCAACTGGAACTTATCCCATCACAGTAAATGCCCATTTCGTTGATGACGAATATAATACTATTGACACTACTCTCAACTTCACCCTGGTTGTGAATGCCGGTAGTACACCGATCCCTCTTAGCCTTTATTTCAAACAATCGCCGATCACTACCGCTGCTGGGGATACACTAGAAATTCCCATCTATCTTTCCGGCAATGCCAAGCTTGACTCGATTTCCATCACCATTCCGTTCGGGATCGATACGAATGTGCTGCGTCCTATCGGGTTCCATTCGGCAATACCCGGATTAACTATCGATAGCATTGCGTATGCAAACGGCACGGAAACCGTGCCACTACAGGTAGATAGCATTACACTAAACGGTGAAACGCTGATCGGTTACTTACGCTGCATCGTTTATCTTGCGGATACGCTTGCAACAACGGTTACGCTTTAGAGCGCGAGTCTTTCTTCGGCAAATGCTCCGTGCGTTGCGCTTTCTCTTTCTACGGATTCTATGAATATCCTCATTAACGGTTGCGGCGACCAAACGCTTTTGCAATTTATGAAGACGGGTACGATTACGCTCTCTATCCAAAGCATTGTTCCTAATCCTGCAACCGACGCCGTTCAAATCAGTTTTATCAATCCCACTTCATCGGCAATTTCCTATCAAGTTTTCGACGCGCTTGGACAAACGCACTTAAGAGGTGTAACCGGAGAGAATGCATTATCGCTCGATGTATCAACCCTGCCGCAAGGCGTTTATTTCTTCCGTGCTACGAACGCGAATGGCTTCTCCGCTTCGAGCAAACTTGTGGTTGTAAGGTAACACGCGCTCAACCTAAAGGTTGAATTTGGGGCTTTATGCAGCTTTTCCAGTATCAAATTGGTTCGAAGTATGTTATATCATCATGAGAAACATTATTGGGCGAATGAATAGAGTAATCATTCCGGTTGTATTTCTCCTCGCGGTCGTGAGCCACTCAGTACGTGGGCAATGGAGGATTGTGGCCCCGAATTTGACACCCGTGCATACCTACTTTGGCGCAATGTGTTTTCGGGACGGAGTCGTTTGGATCGCAAACGACGCGCTCTATGTATCAACCGACACAGGACTTACCTGGACCAAGAAATCGATTCCAGATCAGCCTTTCGATATTGACTTTTATAATCCTCTCAATGGTGTCCTGCCTGGCTTAGCCGATGCGTGGTTTACGAGGGATGGAGGGTCAAGTTGGCAAGTATTGTTATCGCAGCCATCAGCCAGTGCATGTTTTCTCAACGATTCAAACAGCATTGCGCTTGCCGAACGGTCGGGGGGATCTATTGGGGTCACAGTGGACGGAGGCAGTACGTGGAGAAACAACCTCGCGTCACAGATAAATACGTTTTGCGTGAGGTATAGAGAGGGTACCATCTATGAGTGCGGAGGAACTCCGACCCCCGGAAGTTTTATTCATTTCAGTAGTGATTTTGGTCAGACGTGGCAACAAAGCAACTCAAGCTTTGACGAGGATTCGTATTGCTTTGCGGTAGATTCGTGCGATCCCAATCGAATTTATGTCGCTCACGAGGATGCGGCCGTCCGCTCAGACCAATTCGCAAAAATCTACCTTACCACGGACCATGGGACTACCTGGCAAGCAATGGTTTCCCAACCAGAGCCATTTTTTAGTGGCTCGATCGCGGAGGGAACAACCGCTATCTATTGTCCCTCTATTTCAAACGGGGTGTATCGCTCGACCGATCAAGGCATGACGTGGAGTTCCATAGGTGGACCATCCATTACGTGGGACACTCGACTAATAGCAGCGATCAACGATAATATTGTCCTAGCCCTCGATGACAACGGCAATGTGTGGCGTACCGATAATAGCGGAGGAGACTCGATCACAACACAGCAGTTTGTTTCAAAGAAAATACTCATTATTCCAGCGCAATCATCCGTACTCGATCAAACCGTCTGCAGCACGCCGATCGATACATTCATTCCTTTAGGTATCGTTGGCTGTGGAACCCCAACTGGCACGCTCAATTCACTTTGGCTGACCGGCTCTTCCGCATTTCAGATTGCCGATTCACGCACCTCGCCACGAACGCTTGCAACTGCCGACAGTATTCTTGTAAGTTATTCCGGTACGCAAGGAACCGATACTTCTATCCTGCATCTTCAATATGATCTTGGCTCGGGTGTGCAAGATACGACCATTCAGCTTGTCGGTACGGTCTCATCGGCAGTTGCTGCACAATCTGCGCAAATTTATCGCGAAGCCGCATCTGCATATTATGGACAACTTGATTCGCTTACGCTGGCCGTCGATCTAAGCTCACAGATCAATCTCAATTCGCTCTGGCCTTACATTACGGACATTCAAGCGACTTATTCGTGGGATTCCTCGGTCGTAAACTATGCTTCCTATTTGCCGCCAGCGGGTTGGTTAATTTCCTCCATTAATCATGGCGGAAATTCGGCAAGTTTCGATATTCAAAATAATGCATCTTCTGTAACCCAGCCATTGGATCTTGGGACGGCGCTGTTTCGCCCGAGTTCAACACAGCTATCTTCAACGTGGGTTGAGATGCCGTCTCTGGTGATCGATGTAGGCAATCGGATGCTTACACTTTGCGTGACGGATAATGAGGATAACCACTGGGCTGTAAAGACGCTGGGCGTGTTCAGCGGGGTCTCGGAGGTTCCCGTTACCACTCAAAACATTTCAATTTATCCGAATCCTGCGGATGATGAATTATTCGTTCAAAACACGAGCGAGGTTCCAGCTTCGATCGAACTATATGATGAGATCGGCAGGAAAGTTTTAAGCGTCAACGCGGAAGCCTCATCGACATCATCTATTGAGATCGCATCGCTTCCAAGCGGCGCTTACTTCCTTGTCTGCCATGTCGGAGGCAGAACGGAGATCAAGAACATTACGAAACAGTGAGATGCCTCTGCCGCTCAATGCGTTCTAACCGCATGGACTTGGTGCGGTAACGCGGAACGATCATTCCCAAAAAGTAGGACTTAAAAATAAAGCTCCAAAATCCGGATTGCTGCAAGTCCGGGGAGATCTTCGAAGCGACCTTCGCATGTGCTTCCGGCGCGTTGCTCCAATGCAAACCGGCTTTCTCGTGATGCACGGTGTGGTACCCATTGTTGAACAGCATTTTGTTCAGGAACCCTACAAAATTTCGAGAGTGATCCCACTTCGATTCTTCGTCTGCATGTACGTGCTGCACATAATTGAAAATAAGCACGCTGAACAGACCCACCTGTTGCGGAATAACAACAAAGAGTAATGCTTTTTTCCAGTCGATAATGAACGCCACAGCGATCCATATCGCAAGCAAAATATATTGTGAGATACAATGCCAGAAATACGGACGGTCTTCCGCCCATTGGCGTTTGAGATAATCGCGGATCGGCTTTTGCTGATAATAACTGCTGATCGTCGGGTAAAGCAACAGCATCATAAGATTATTGTGCTCAGTCAGGCGATAGGTGATCGTGTAATCGCCCTCGCGATTGTTCAGCGCATGATGGTTCATGTTATGCGTCGGTATCCACGCAAAGGCCGGGAACCCGTAAAAAATCGTCAGCCAAAAATCGGTGAGTTCGTTTAATTTTTTCTTGCGCCACAACGGAATGTGATTGTGGTTGTGCGCGATGACCGTCACCGCGATCGAGAGATAGAGATACACGAAATACATTGCGGCATTAAAGCCCCATATCCACTGCGCGAAAAACATCGCGGTGGTAGCAACCATAAAGACCAGCGTGCGCCGGTCAGCTTTGTATCTCAGCAAGTGGTTATTTGTTGGAACGATGATTGGAGGGAATTCTCTCGGTTCTTGTAGTTTACTTATGACACCTGCCTCTGCAAATTGGTGCCATTAATTTCCATTCTTTTGATGAATTCTTTGAATGTTTGCGAATCCCGCATGGTTTTAAGGAAAAAGGATGACCAATCATTGCATCCGAATGAGCCTTTTACCATGGACCGGCGAACATTTCTCCAAACGACTTTAGCATCAGCCACCACATTAACTGCCCGCAGGAAAGGGTTTGACCTCAATACTGTTGTCTCCAAGAACGGAAACTCCGCAATGTCTGCATCGCCCACGATGCCAGCTGCGACGATTCCATTAAATGACGCGGACGAAAAATATTGGGCTGCGATCCGCGACGAGTTCCCGATCGTGCAAAATTTGCTCTATTTCAATAACGGCACGATGGGACCCAGCCCGCTCGTCGTGACCGGGCGCGTCACGGACCGGATAAAACATGTCGATGCGACGGGTGATTACGGTGGCGATTATGAGGGCATTCGCACGGCGCTTGCGAAGGTTGTCAACGCAGAAAGCGGCGACCAGATCGCGTTCACGCATAATGTGAGCGAAGCGATCTCCATTGTATCAAGTGGCATCGATCTGAAAGCCGGCGATGAAGTATTACTGACGAATCAGGAACATGCGGGGAACGCTATTCCCTGGCTTGCGAGGAAAAAGCGCGATGGGATCGAAATTAAATTCGTTCCTCTCACCGACGAGCATTGGAATGCCTACAGCGACGATGAATTCGTCCAGCGCGTCAGCGATGCCATCACGCCACGTACCCGCGCGATCTCCATGCCGCACCTGACCTGCACCACAGGCCATCTGTTGCCGATCAAGCGGTTGGCCACCCTTGCGCGTTCGAAAAATATTTGGTTTCTCGCCGATGGCGCACATCCGCCGGGTATGCTGCAAACGGATGTACGCGACTTGGGCGTTCATGCCTACGCCTCGTGCGGCCACAAATGGCTATGTGGGCCAAAGGGGATCGGGTTTCTCTATATTGCTCCAGATTTTATGGAGCATGTTATCCCAACCTGGAGTGGCGCCGAAGCAGATAAATATTGGGGCTACGATGGCAAGCTCGATTTCCTTCCCACCGCCTCGCGCTACGATTTTGCTACGCAGAATTTCGGGCTTTTCGACGGACTGCAATGCGCCACGGAATTCATGGGGAAGATCGGATATGATAAGATCGAAGCTCGAGTGAAATATCTTACGGGCATCCTGCGCTCCGGCTTGCACGATATGAGCGATGGGCATTTCCGTTTTCTCACGCCAAGTACATCGGTGACAGGTGTTACCACTATCAAGCTCGATACCATGGATTACAAGGATTTTGCCAACAAACTGATGGAGAAATGCAAAGCGCGTACACGGATAGTACCCGAAGGCAATCTACAGGCAAACCGGTTCAGCGTGCATATCTATACCTCTCCGGATGACATCGGAAAGTTCTTGGATGGCGCAAAGAGCGTTTTGGCATAAGTAAGGAGTTTAAGCGGAGTAGAGCAACATATCCCCTTATTCTTAACTCTTACTTCTTAACTCTTACTTCTTAACTCTTACTTCTTACTTTTAAATTATTAATGGACTACAATCCCCAACTAATGATCCCCTCCAGCCCATTGATCATCTGAACGGTTTGCTCGGAAGGCATGATGAATTCCGTATGATGGATTCCCCCCATGAGCCGCACCGACGGGGAAACGCGAAGGCCCAGACCCGCCATCCCGGATAGATACTGCTGAAAACGCATCGTTGTCTCGATCTCCGAGTACAGAAAGACATAATCCGGGGAGGATTGAAACCGGAAGCGTACAAACGGCGCATCGACAAAAGGCGCCTGATCGTTCCCAACCTGATATTGCGCAATGCCGGCGGTGAGAATGAACATGCCGTCGTTGTTGATATCGCTGCTGATTCCCCCGGAATACAAGAGCAAATGATGCGCCACATGCAACGCTTGCGCGGCAAGTCCTAAATTCGCGCCCCAGAGCGTTGCCACGCGCGTATAATCGATGGCAAGGCGCCCATACTTGGCGAGATCGTAATAGCCGGTGGGAATATTTTCCGGAGGTGCGAGCGACATTTCGATAATGAGTCCCGGAGGTGGCGCAAGGTCGCGAGGAACCAATGAGTACTGCGTGAACGCAGGCGCATCGCCGCCAATGTAAATGCTTGGGAGATCCTGGCCGGCATCGGACTGGGAAGGTTCCTGGGTTGCGTCGGAGGACGGCGTACTCTCGTGAATAAAAGATTGCGGCGAGGTAATCGTTTGGGCGCGCAAAACAACTCCTCCCAGGATCGCCGATGGGAGAACACCGATCGTAGCCATGACAACCACGACCGTAGGAACTAAAAATGCAACCCGTTTTAACATCGCACCCACATTACCGTAAGTCGAAAATCTAACTGCTTCATAAAGACGCGATTTACCTAAGGATAGTTCTAAACTATTTACATAATTTTGCGTAAAATCATGAAATTCTGCGTGAAAATCGAAAATAATCCTTATCTCGGCAATTCTATGGGACACTGTCGTATTTTTGTACGCTTTCCGAAGGCTAATGCTTCGATAAAAAGGCTGTTTTTTAGCCTTCCAACGGTTTTTTAGAACGATAACAATATGGCTTCTTACGATTACGATGTAATAGTGCTTGGCGGCGGACCCGGCGGTTATCCCGCAGCGATCCGTGCGGCGCAGCTTGGAAAAAAAGTAGCGTGTATCGAACGCGACCGCCTTGGCGGGATTTGCCTTAATTGGGGCTGCATTCCGACGAAAGCGCTGCTCAAAAACGCCGAAATTTATCATACGATGCAAGTAGCGCCGGAAGAATGGGGCATTGCCTACGATAATCTTCGCGTGGATTTCTCGAAAGTAATTAAACGCTCGCGCGATGTATCCGATCGCGTGGTGAAAGGCGTGGAATTTCTATTCCGCAAGAATAAAATTGATTCGATCAAGGGCTTTGGCGTACTCACCGGGAAAAATTCTATCGAAGTGACCGATCCAGAAGGCAAGAAGCGAACGGTAACTGCGAAGAACATCGTCATCGCGACCGGAGCGCGCGCGCGGCAGCTTCCAAATTTGAAGCCGGATGGAAAGCAAGTTCTTTCTTCCACCGAAGCAATGATAATGGATCACATTCCTGAATCCATGATAATCGTTGGCGCGGGTGCCATCGGAATGGAGTTCGCGTATTTCTACAAGAGCTTCGGAACGAAAGTCTCTATAGTCGAGATGATGCCGAATTTGCTGCCGGTTGAAGATACCGAGGTCTCGACCGAGATCGAAAAGATCTACAAGCGGCAGGGCTACCAAATTTTCACCAAGCATAAAGTGAATGGCGTGAAGCTCAATAAAAAATCCGTAAAAGTTGAGATTGAAGCCATTGATGGCGGCGCAAAGCAAGTTCTCGAAGCAGAATGTGTGCTCGTCGCGATCGGCGTGCAGGGAAATACGGAGAATATCGGCTTAGAAAAGCTCGGAATTAAAATGACGAAAGGGTTTATCGATGTTGACGACAACATGCGAACACCTGTCGAGGGAATTTACGCTGTTGGCGATGTTGCCGGTCCGCCGTGGCTTGCGCACGTGGCTACGCATGAGGGAATTATTGCTGCAGAGCATCTTGCCGGGCTGCATCCCCACTCCCTTGATTATGATAACATTCCTGGCTGCACGTATTGCCAGCCGCAGGTCGGTAGCACCGGCATGACGGAACGCGCCGCGAAAGAGGCAGGCATAGAATACAAGATCGGCAAGTTCCCATTCACTGCGCTCGGCAAAGCACGAGCGATGGGTGAGACCGATGGATTCGTCAAGCTCGTCATCGGATCGAAATACGATGAGATCTTAGGCGCGCATATCATCGGCAACGAAGCTGCGGAGATGATCGAGGAACTCGTCGTTGGCCGCGCACATGGCGCGACTGGGATGTCCATTACCAAGACGATCCACCCGCACCCGACCTGGAGCGAAGCCGTCATGGAAGCCGCCTCCGTCGCTGAGGGCGAGGCGATCCATTTGTAGAATCACGCCGTTGCAGACCAACGGACGCGTGTAATTTAATTTAACAACTGTGTTAGACAAAATCTGTTCCTGCTTCGAACGAGAGGCCGTGCGATATTCCGGCCACGCTCGGAAAGAGATGAGAATGGAGCCGTTAGGAAAAATTTCCGAGGACGAAGTGCGAGAGGCCGTTCTTTCGGGTCAAATTATTAAGGACTATCCGGAAGACAGGCCGCATCCGAGCATATTGGTACTTGGCTTTACCCGCAACCGAAGACCTATTCATATCGTTGTTGCTCATGAGCCGGATGAGGATCAGGCCGTCGTCGTGACGGCGTATGAACCGACACCGGAACTTTGGTACGAACTGCGAAGAAGGAGAAGAACATGAAGTGCATTGTTTGCCATGGCGAAGATATTTGCGAGAAGAACGTGACGGAGGAATTCCATGTCGGGAACGACATCGTGGAAGTTCCCATCGTCACGCTTGTCTGCGCAACATGCGGCGAGCGTTATTACGATCCGCCCATGATGCGCTATCTCAATAAGGTTGAGGAAGAATTGAAAGCCGGCCAAATTAAACTCCCCGAAACCGGGAGAGTTTACGCATACATTCACGCAACTGCGTAAACAAAAACCACGCCGCGCGCCCGCAAAACGAACGCGAAGGGTAGCAGCATAAGGCGCCCACCGCCAGCGCGTGTAGCCGAACGTGTAGAACAGGCTTTCAGCCTGTCGGTGGACTTCCAAGTCCGTCATTTGTTGTAACAGACACGAGCTAAAAGCTCGCAGACAGGCTAAAAGCCTGTTCTACACGGGGCATAAAACCACGCCGCACGCACGCAAAACGAACGCGAAGGGTAGCAGCATAAAGTGCCCGATCCCGCAACGCCGACCCAATTAGATGCCCGGTCATTTCGATTCAATCTTTTTCTTCAAATTCTTTGTGAGCTGAACCATGAGTCTCGAACTGGAATTAGCCTGGAAATTCAATAACTTCGCTATTACTTCCTGCTCCGTCGAAGAATAATTCTCATAATTTGCGACAAGGGCGTTCATCGCTTCAACTCTTCCGAGAACATCCGGTTCGTTAACAGCCTGATATAAAAGCATGGAAATGGGTCTATCGAACATCACAGAGATGGGAAGCTTATCTCCATCATCGATGCGGACAGCGTTTAGTGTATCGCCTGTTGGGAATGAAAAATCTCTTGTGCGATCGTTAAAGTCCAGAGCATATATCTTGCGAATGCCGTTGGAAACTATGGCGATTCGCAATGGCAGACGATAGACACGAGAACCAGATTGGAATAAATTAATGGTGACTTTCCCATTTGCCACACTGTAACTCGCGCGAACATTTAAGCTGTCTGCGTTATAAACCCACTCATCGAAGAACCATTTCAAATTTTTCTTGCTCGCGCGTTCCATCTCATGCTCAAAATTCGCAGTAGTAACCGATTTTTGCCAATACCGCCTTACATAACGTTTCAATCCAGTGTCAAAAGCTTTTTCACCAATGATCGAGCGGAGGTAATTTAGGACGAGTGCGGCCTTGTAGTATGTAACGATTCCTCCCATCTCTGAAGACTGATGATAATCGTACCGCACAATGGGAAGGTCTTTTGCGCTACCTCGAATCCTATTATATCGCATTCGAGCCAAATAAATCTCTCGATCGTATTCATCACGGCCGAAGGCATTATCTTTATAGCAAGCCGTCAAAAAAGTTGTAAGACCTTCGTTCAACCAAAAGTCCGACCAGTCATTACATGTAATACTGTTCCCAAACCATTGGTGACAGAGTTCATGGATGATGAGCCATTCTTCCCTTCGATCCGAAAGAATATCTTTTCCATAATCGGAGGAGAGCATACAAAATCTATTGGCCTCTTGCTCGTTTTCATCCCGAGTAAGGACTTGAGCATAAGTTGGGTATGGATATGGAATTCCGGTAATACTATCGAAGAACGCGAGTGTATTGTGGGTATCCGAAAAAATGCTGTCGACTTGCTGGGCAGAATAGCTGGTTGTCAAATACCGCAACAACGTAGTTCCTGCACGTTCTGTATCTAATCTGAAAAGCCCCGCAGCAAAACCGAACGTGTAAGCGGAGATAGGAATGGATTGATAAAAGGAATATCGAATTTGCTGCGAAGGGAGCGTATCTGACCGTTCTAAATCTCCGCTGGCCGCGATATTCCATTCGGCGGGCAATGAGAGAGTTAAGCGGTAACGTGCTTTTTCGCCCGGGTGATGGTCGCAGACAAACCAGGAATCGGAGTTAAATCCTGTATATACTTCCAAGGGGTGAATAACAAGACCGGTTGATGGCTTTGCATGATAAAAAATATTCAAACGAAGAAGTTTATCATGTTTGTCGGGGATTCCGATTGCTAAAGTTCCGGGAGTCTCCTGGAATGAAAGTTGAGTCTCATTCTCTTTGATGCTGTCTATCTTTAAATTCGTCGCGTCGAGATGTAAGGTGTCATTTCCATTGGGATGGAGAGCAAGTGTTTCGATAGCCGAAAAACTCGAATCCGGAACGTTCAAATTCAGCGCAATATCATATTCGAGAATATGAGTTCGAGAAGAACTTAGCTCTGATCTCGTCAGAGTCGCAACCAAGAAAAGCAGTGCTATAAAAGAAAGTCTCACAGCCCTCGTTTATCCATTTTTGGGGCTTCATAACTGGAGTCTTCACCCGGGTAACGAAGGATGCTATCGTACCTATCCGTTTCTTTCGCCATAGCCCAAATTAAGCTTTCCCCTGCTGGAAGGGTCTTCGGTTCCAGAGCAAAAATGGGATCTTGGAATGATTCCGAAGCGTCAATGACATGCCATCCTTTCGATTTATACAGTACAATTAGGTCTCCCAGAAATAATCCATTAACGAGAGCGTGATGCAGCAAGATAGTATGATGAACCGATCGACCCGTCAACTTTTGTGCGATAGAATCGTAGAATTGGCTCCGGCTCCAAAGATGCTCAAGATAAAAATCCCGGTACGGTTTTAAGTCGGTCTGAAGATTTATGTTTAGTTTTGCCTTCAGACGGTCATCGATATACCAATCCGATGCGTCAATAGTGACATAGGCATGACGGTAGCCATTCGATCGCATCCAATTTCTTAAATCATCTCGTTTGGCAATGGTGTCGCCTTCCTTCAAATAAGGAAACCGCAGGAATTTCGCAAAGTGCTTGTAATTTCGGATTAACGATTCCCCACGGGTAATATCGCTGACAAAAGTATCGTAAGTGGTTGAATTAAGGTTGTAATTTATATGGGAATAGGTATGGTTTGTGATCATGTGTCCCGCATTATCCCATTTCTCAATAAGGGCTTTTCCTTCATCCGACTCGATTCGTTTTCCACAAACACATAAAGCAGCTTTGACTTTAGCATGGTCCAAAGCATTGAGCATCTGATCGGCTATCTGCGATTGTGTGTAAAGCGGTTGCGGGCTTACTTTTGGATCGTCAAATGTGAACGCTACGGATGGAGTTGCTTTTTTCCTTAGACTTACGCTCGGGATAATTGCAGCCGCAGTAAGAGTTAAAAAGTGGCGTCGATTCATTCGAGGTATTAAGATACATGGTTGGATTTGCGTTCCTGAAAAGTTCGGTGGACGAATATTCCACACCACTTACACTTGGGGTCGGGCTGGAATCGCCGACCTACGCTAAATTTCGATTTTCGTGGCGGGCGGGAAAATTGTCGTATATTTGGTAGTGCAATGATAGGCACCTATATTAATTAAGAATTAAGAATTATGAATTAAGAATGGGGCTGCGATCATGTTCATTGACAATAGATGGTAGGTTTCACTGTGAACGAGTTCTCCGTGAAAGCGTTTTGTGGATAACTTTTTCGAGAAATGGCGAAAATGGCTTCCATTCGAGGGTGGTCGGGAACTCAGCAAGAAAAAGAAAAGGCACCTATTTCTTCTGGAATAGCATTGGAGCCGGATCTGCCGCATATTCTCAAGTCGGGATTTATGGGACGAATAGAATGTTTGGTGCGCGGAAATGATGGAACAGGATCAAACTTCATCATTCGACATTCAACCGCATCGCCCACGATGCATTCATCATTGGTACATGTACGGAAAAGTAAAAGAGCAATTAGCAACAGAAATCGCCGCCATCCGCGAGGCGGGGCTATACAAGAACGAGCGCGAGATCACTACGCCGCAGGGCGTCGAGATTCGCGTCAAAGGGCGCGAAGGCACAGTTCTCAACTTCTGCGCGAATAATTATCTTGGGCTTTCGTCGCATCCGAAAGTGATCGCGGCGGCGCGGAAGGCGTTGGAAACGCATGGGTATGGGATGTCGAGCGTGCGGTTTATTTGTGGCACGCAGGATCTGCACAAAGATCTGGAACGCGAGATCTCGCATTTTCTGCATACCGACGATACCATCCTCTACGTCGCGTGCTTCGATGCGAACGGCGGAATTTTCGAGCCGATCTTCGGTGAAGAGGATGCGATCATCTCGGACGAGCTAAACCACGCATCTATTATAGATGGCGTTCGGCTTGCGAAATCGAAACGGTATCGCTACAAACATGCGGATATGAGTGATCTGGAAACGCAACTTAAAGAATCGCAGCCGCAACGACGTCGCGTAATAGTTACCGACGGGGTGTTTTCGATGGATGGGGATATTGCAAAGCTCTCGCAAATCTGCGATCTTGCCGATAAATACGATGCACTTGTGATGGTGGATGATTCCCACGCTACCGGATTCGTCGGCAAGACGGGCCGCGGTTCCATCGAGCATGAAAATGTGATGGGCAGAGTCGATATTATAACTTCGACGCTCGGCAAAGCGCTCGGAGGCGCGGCTGGCGGTTTTACATCGGGAAGGAAAGAAATTATCGAGATGCTGCGCCAGCGTTCGCGGCCATATCTCTTTTCCAATACACTTCCGCCACCGATTGCCGGCGCGGCACTTGAAGTCCTGCGAATGCTCGACGCCACAACGGAACTCCGCGACAAGCTTGAATCGAACACAAAATACTTCCGCGAGAAAATGACTGTAGCCGGATTCGACATTAAGCCCGGCATTCATCCCATCGTGCCGATCATGCTATATGATCCTCCGCTTGCGCAGAAGTTCGCTTCCCGTTTGCAGGATGAGGGAATTTTCGTTACGGGGTTTTTCTATCCCGTCGTGGCGAAGGGACAGGCGCGTATTCGCGTGCAAATTTCTGCTGCGCATGAGCAGGAGCATCTTGACCGGGCAATAACAGGATTCACGAACGTGGGGAAAGAATTGGGTGTTTTAAAATAATACATGCCCATCCCGCTTCCTATAAGGCTTCTTACCTGGCTCGGCATTGCTGCAATTACGTTGCAGCTTAATGCCGTCCCGCTGGATTTTTTGCTGTTCCGTCTCAATCAGGATCAGATCGCTCGGACGATGTGCGAGCACAAAATGCCGCATTGCAACGGCAACTGCTATCTGATGAAGCAGCTTGCAAAATCCACGAATGCCGATACTGCAAAACGCGCGGAGCGATTTACGTTTCAAGTCAGCGGCCACTATCTGCGAAGCGAAAAAAATGAACTGACTCCGGTTTCGCAGCAGTGCAGCAAAACATATCCGATTTTCTCTGCTGACTGTATCCTCCCTGGTTTTCATACGACGCTCTCCAACCGCCCCGGTCCGCCTAAGTCTTCGGCAACCACTCCATAACTAACATCAAACGTTCAAGCCCCATGGGAGAGCTTGGCGCCATCTTCGTTGCGGATTGCAATTTTATGTGCATCGCTGACGATGCATTCCACATTAGATTTTTTTAACTCGTATGAGAACACGATCTCTCTTCCTTTTCTTAAGTTTTCTATTCGTTTCATATCCATGCTTTGGGCAGGGATACGCTACTTCTCCTTCATTCCAGGGATCTATTCCGAATGCGATTTCTGCCAGTGCTCAATGGGGATTTCTCCGCTCGTTGCGATGGGCGGTTCCTTCATTCGTTACGACGCACGTTATACGGAACTTGGCACGATCTATCAGGATGGAACAGCGCAGCCGAACCCAGATAATCATGTCCAGCGGTTCCTAACGCAAGTACTGACATTCAACTACCAGATCGTTCCCGATCTTTCGGCAACATTGGCAGTGCCGTTCGCGCATAAAACCGAAACGTCGGACAATCCCGGCGACTTATTCGGTGGCACGGTAACCAATATACCATCGAATGCTCCGACCGAGATCTCCAATACCGGGTTTGCAGATATTTCACTGCGCTTGAGCTACTATCTCATCGCCGATCACGAGATCGCGAACGATGGAAGTATGGCAATGCGTGCGCTGGCTGTGACCGGCGGAGTAAAATTCGCGACAGGAAGCACGGCCTTTACTGTGTTAGGCCAACCCGCCGATCCCGATATCGAGCTGAGCACTGGCACCACAGACTTCCTATTCGGTCTTGGATATATGACGGGTCAAGATAATTGGACGATCGGTGCGGACGGCATGTTCAATCTTCGCGGGCCGGGACCGGGATACGATGGGCACGTTTATGGGAACAATTTTAATTATGATGTTACCGGACGCTACCGGGTTTATCAAAACGATGATGTTCAACCAAATTCCTTCTTGTCCACCGTCTTTGCCTCGTTAGGCGTGCGTGGCGAGTGGCGGAACTATGAATTGCAAGACGGCCAGCCGCTCGAATAGCGATACAACGGAGTACACAGGGGGAAATATCGTCTATATTGCGCCGGGAGCTCAAGTCTATTTTACTCCGCGCCTCTCGCTCAATGCAACCGTTTGGATTCCCATTTTTATAGCCCTCAATGGCGATCAGCTTGGCGAAACAGTGAGGGCCATTGTTGGGATTCAATATGGGTTATAATATCGTAGAGACGCGCCATTGGCGCGTCTCTACTAGCTCTACTGGCTCCAATCTACTTTTTCGACGCGGTCGCCGTCGCTGACGAGGAGCACTGCGCCATCAACATCGGTGCGGCACACTTGGGAACCGTTCTCCGACCAGCGTTTTACGATGGCAGGAGCGGGGTGTCCGAAATGATTGTATTCACCCACGGAAATGACTGCGTACTCGGGATTCGTTACCGCAATGAAATCCTTCGATGAACTTGTAAGGCTTCCATGATGCGCAACTTTCACTACGTTGGAATGTAATTGATCACCATACTCATGAAGCATTTCTTCTTCTCCGGCCTTTTCGAGATCGCCTAAAAAAAGAAAGCTCGTGTTGCGATAGACAAGCCGGAACGCGAGCATTCCGCTGTGGATATTCTCTCCGTATGCTGTAAGTTTTGCTTCGGGAGCGTGACGGTCGGGATAAAGCACATAGAGCGTGAGATCGTCACCAAGGTGTAACGTATCGCCACGGCTGAGAACACGCAAGCGCGTATGCTGTGCTTCGGAGAGCGTGTCCAGCAAACGAGCGGTGCGACCGGCCACGCGTTCCCCGCTTGTCATGAGTGAAGTGACGCTGCAATTTTCGAGCAGGACTGGTGCGCCGCCGTAGTGATCGGTGTGCATGTGGCTGATGAAACCGCCGTCGATCTGTGAAATATCTTCTGCGCGAAGAAATGGCAATGCTGTTCGCTCAATGTTTGCGTTCCCCTCCATGTCAATTCTGCCAAAATCGACGAAATAGTTTTTCCCCGCATGACCGATCATGCTTGGCGTATGAAAAAAAATGCAATCTCCCTGCCCGACATCGAAAAAGAGAACCTGAAGTTTTCCCTCATTTTTTGCAAGCAAAGAATTGGAGAATGGAACTCCGATCACCCAAAGTGCGAAGAAACAGGACAGAACGATAGAGATTCTACCCACAAAACGCTGTCTTGTTGGCGAACGCAAACAAAAAATAAGAGATAGTCCGAGCAACACGAGAAACACCCACGAAGGCGATGCCGCCGCATGAGCCGCAGAGGGAACATGAGCAGAAAGTTTTGTAAGCCACAAAAGCAGATCGGATAAATATGCAGTGGCGTCTCCATAAACCTGACCGAGCCAGTGTGAAATTGCTGTAAGTGGGAGAAGTAAAAATCCCAGCGCAGTTATAATGGCAGATAGCGGAATGAGCGGGATATTTGCGACCAATCCAATAAACGAAATCCTATAAAAATGCGCGGCAATGACAGGATACGACGCTATCGAAGCGCCAATAGACAGTGCGGATGCTTCAATAATGCTTCTCCATCGAGGATGCTTAGAAGGAATCTCATTTTTCTCCGGAAGCAGAAGCCATCGTATTTTCGGCGCAATAAGTATCATTCCCAGCACGCCGGCATAGGAAAGTTGAAATCCTACATCGAACAGATCATACGGGCGAAGCAGGAGATTGATCGCCGCCGCACTCATTACGATATTCAGCGGATCGGGCTTGCGTTCGAGCAGTTTAGCGAGCAAATACAATTCGATCATTAGCAGGGCGCGAATTACGCTTGGCTGAAACCCGACAATTGCGGAATACAGCAAGACCATCATCATCGTGATCGAGATGCGAGTTCGAAGCCAATAGATTCCAAATATCCGAAGCAATTGCGCCACGACCAAGGATACAATAGCCACATTGAACCCGCTCACGGCAAGAATGTGCGCTACGCCGGAGGTAGTGAAATCATTCAGCGTTTCTTTATCCATATCGCTGCGGTCACCAAGCACGACGGCTTCGACAAAACCACGCGCGTTTCCTTCTTGGATCGCTGTATCGAGTAATGACAGAAGAGTTTGGTGTACGCTCTGTAAGGCTTGTCCTATTTGCGATAGAATATTTCGATGCGGTGAGCTAAGAATATAATAATCGAATCGGGAACGAACATAGCCTGTGGCTTCGGTATGCGTGGTGGTCTTCAGTTTCAGCTCACTCGCAAATTCATGTGGGTTCGTGGGTTTGTGAAATGGCTCGAGCGAACAAAATATTCGCATCTTACTTCCCTCATTCGGAAGTGCAACCTGCTCGTTACTATTTTTCGGAAGCCGGAGCAATACTCGTCCACGAATTGCAATCGTAGATTGAGATGCAAGCGATAGACTATCCGTCTCGAAGATCCAGAGATAATCGGAATTTGTCTCATCGATCTCTGCAAGGGTGCCGGTGATCGTAGTTTTCGCCGGCTTCATTGAGGCAATACGCGCTAATGCGGTATTTCGATAGCTTGCAACATCGAGCGTGGTGAGCTGTTGTCCTAAAAGCGCAAAAACACTGAACAGCGCAAGCATACGAACGGCAGAAACTCGCCAAATCAGCGCGCTTGCAACGGTAAACAGCGCCGCAATCGCAATGGGAATGAAAATACCGCTTAGTGCTGATGCCAGCGCAATTCCTATTCCAAGCCCAAGTGCCGCGAACACCGCAGGACGTCCGCGAAACAGTTCCTCAATCATTACACACTTTGTTTTGGGACATTTGGGACCATACTATTTTACATCACTTTTGGATCACGAGATTTCTAATCCTCTGATAATTTCCTGCGCTCATGCGCACAAAATAAAGCCCGCTTGCGAGGTTGGCGGGATCGATCGTCGCGGTGTAATATCCGGGCTGTACCTGGCCGTTCACCAGGGTTTCTATGCGATTCCCTTGCGCATCGACGAGATCGATCGCAACCAATGTCGAGGAATTGTTCCCGACGGAAGCAACATCATACTGCACGCTGATCGGAGCATTTGCAGGATTGGGCATCGGGGTTCCGAGCATCATGGCGTCCGGAATGGTGGGCTGCTGTTCCAGATATTGCGTATCGCATACCGGCCCGACGTCGGCGTAGCCACTATCGAAAATGTGATCGGCGCAGGCATAGGGCAACACTTCATCGTCGAACGTCATGGTAAAGTTGATCGGGAACCCCTTATCGAAGGTGAGTGGCGACGCATCGGCAGGGTCTTCCGAACCGTTCAGGACAGGTTGAAACTTGAGATAGATAAGCGGCAAGCACCCGGAATCACCGGCAAAGCAATCTCCGCCCGTAATGATCGTTGAGGACTTTGCACTTCCCTCTCCTCCTTCCTGGAAATTAATCGTATCGTGACCGGGCGGAGTGGAGGACTGAATCGAAAGATACCCCGGAGGAGTAAGCGTACCTTCGGAGATAACATCAAGGAGCTTGAGATTGACGGAATCGTAGTTGACGTAAATGTGGTATCCGTCACAGCCGATAGTATTCATATTGGTCTTGGCATAGATCGGCATCAGGAAGTAGTTATCGAGGATATAGGCATGGACGTTTTGCAGTGCGGAGAGTTCCATGACGGGTTTGTCTCCGGTTCCCGCAAGCTGGATGGTATCGATGGGCGCATTGCGCGGCAAATTAAAAGTAAGAATAGCTTGTGCGGTTCTGGCCCCATCCGCAGTCGGGACAAAAGTGACTTGCACGGTATCGGTTTGTCCGGCGGGAATCACGAGCGGCGTTCTGGTCGAGATCGCAAAATCGGATGCGTTCGCGCCAACGATATTCGCAGAGGTAATGGTGACCGGCAGATCGTTCGGATTGGGCACAAGGATGTTGAATTCGGAATTGTCACAGACCATCGTCGTGGCCCAGGTGACGTTATTAGTATCCGGCGCAAGGGCAGCAATAGTTTCCACATGACCGATGAGAACAACAATATGCGTACTCAATGTCGAAGTAATGATAAGCGAATCGGAATAAAGCCCATTGGCTAAACCTACGGGCGAGAATTGCAGATTAATGCGTGCCGCGCCGGAAGGCGGCTCTGCAATGTTGAACGGAGGCGTTACGGGGGCACCTTGATAACTAATTCCCGATTCGGAGAAAATAGTACCGGGAGTGGTAATAGAAATAGCACTCACGTTCATCACCGCCGACCCAGCATTGCCAACATAGACCTCGGAATCGCCCCCAAGATCGGTCTTCTGGAACGTGCCGAAATCCAGCGTATCGATCGTTATGGTTTTATTCGTATCGCTGAAGATTCCCATTTCATCTTCGACGCCCTCGCCATACACATCGACGACATACGCGCGAAGATGATCGGTATTTGCCGTGATCTGCGTATGCATGCGGCGATTGATCTCATGCGGCCAGAATTGGATTCTGAACCAGGCAGTATCGAGCGGCGGAATAACGAGCGGAAGCCCGGGGCCACCATCGATGAGGCCATTGGAAGTTGAGTCAACCTTGAAGCGGTCGGTATCTTGAATGCGTTTTGGGAACGAATAAATGTTCACCGTGTCTTGGGAAATATTGATCAAGGGGACTATGGTATCGAATGTTCCGTTCGGATAGTCATAGGGCGGATTGCTCAATCCATTAAGATCGGCCGGAGTGAGCACCCGGCTTCCAAAATCAATGGCGAGGCCGACGGTCTTAAGCGGAGTGATGGTTTTTAGCAGCGTACCACCGGGATTGGAGTAACTGTCAACGGGCCCGAGCGCATAGATCGTCACTCCAAAGGGCAAGGAGCAAGCAATATTGTGCGTACCTTGCGCGAGCGCATGTTGCGCATAATCGAATCGAGTATTGGGGATGGGCTTAAATTCGTTTGTATTTATTGGAACACCATCGATCGTCATCGTTCCAATGGAACTTGCATCGGCCACAATATTTACAAAATTCCCAGTAAAAGCATCATTGACGACGCTAATGATCGTGTACGCGGACTGGAACTGCTCGACCGGAAAAACAAGCGCGTAGGCGGGATCGCCATAAGCTGGATATCGCGGATTACTTACATCCCCCCAACTCGTATGCATGTATTGCCCTACCTCGATCGGTTTCGAGGCTTGGATGGAAGTCACACCCTGAAGATGCGTGATCTCATAAAAATCGCCGGCATTAAACGTTTGAGGAACCGTCGTTCCATTGACGGTAATTTGTGTACTGTCCTCGGCACACACTACGCGCACAAGATCAGGCAGCGCCGATGTGGCGTAAGGAATAACGAGAGCCGAATCACCCCATGCGCTCACCGGCGGAAGCTGTTCGACGAGAATATCCCGGCTGGGACTTCCATCAATGTTAACGGCGGTATCCGGAATGGTCGTGCGCTTGTGACCGCTGAGTACGGCAATGGGGTAGTCCGACTCGATCAAGGTTCCCGTCAGATCGTTGGTCATGCTATTGATGGAACCCTGCACCAGATAGCAATCGCCTTTATTCATACGGATGGTTTGCGGCACGTTGGGAAGCGTACCCTGGGATGTAACGGCGCGTAGCGTGATCGTCACATTCGTCGAGTCATCAACCGCTACGATTTCGAACTCGCCCGGCGTATTGTCTATGTTCGGCTCGGACGTATTATAATTTATGGTGCGGTATTCTGTTCCCAGCACGTTGACCGGCAGCGCCATAAACGCATCGCTCGACCACTTCTTGTGGTTCATTCCAAAAACTGCAACTTCGCTATCACTCGAGACATGCACCGCCATGCCCTGAATTACCTGCTCATCCTCCGATTCGGGCAGGACGACGGTCGGCGAATTATTATTGCCGTTCGGCAGTATAATTGTTGTAATCTGGCCGGGTGTCGTTGTGAAGGTTTGATAGAAATTGAGCGCTGGGACATCTACTTCACCGTGTGCCGCGACGTGGCTTGTGATATAGAGATCCATGACGTTCTCCGTTTCGATCCCTTGTTCTCCACCCTCATTCGGCCCGAACGCCACGTAAAACTCGGTTCCGAAATTATCGTAATTTGCGCTTTGCGCGTATAAATTCCCACCGATTCCTGCGACCAGAAACACAACTATTGCGAGCACGGCAAAAAAGGCCGAAAAATCGGCTTTCATCCGCCTTACTGCTTTGAAATCATGGTGACACATAGAGAATGCCTTCATTAGACCGCCATTCGATAGAAAATCCTACCTTAATAAACCCTCTGAACGAGATTAGTCACACGAAAAAATAGAAATTAATGTAATGAACGAGTGTATTGCCCGCAAAAGAGTGTGCCGGAATCGTGACTACTTCATAACAGCGATCTTGCACGTTTGAATCACAGAATTGCTACCGTCCGCATTAACCGCTTCGACTCGTACAAACGCCGGACCGGAGACAGGAATCAACGGTTCGGGAAGGGTGAAAGTGCCAGCTCCCGACCCTACCGCCATCACGATCTGCCCGAGCGAAATGCCCGCCGCGCTAAAGACTGTGGCTGTCAGCTCGCACGGTTCTGCTGCAAAGTAGCCGATCGAAACCCCGCTTGACAAGGTCGCTGGGTTTGGCCACGATCCGGTGAGAATAAAGGACGGAGTTTCACCCTCCAAAACATCTCGGATGGATTCATCGCCGCAATCCTCGGCATACGGAATAGAAAGCGTAAAACTTTGGACGTTATAGGCACACGGGCGTGTAGTCAAGGTAAACGAAGAGGTAACCGTGACAACGGTATCGGTGGTAACATACGCCTGCATCAGGATCGTGATGAGCAGATCGTTCGCGATTCGTGCCGGATCTGAAACAGCAGTGCCTGTAGCGACGATCGTGTATGTGCGTGTGGACTGATCCCAATAGGGCGTCAAGGAGTACGATGCATCTCCTGCCACCGAAAGCGAATTAGCGATGTCATATCCGGTTGGCACGAAGAGATCGTTCGAGAACTGGAGCGACAGCGTCCAGCTATCGAGTTCTGTCACACCCGAGCGAAGCCCCTCGAGCGTAATTGGAACCCGAAGCTCCGCAATATCGGCCGCGCTCATGCCAACGGAACCGGCGGGCGGCAACAGAGCCGCAAGCGTTATAACTTGCTGCTGACGAATGACGCTATCCGTGATCGTATCGACCACGGGAGGTTCGCTATCCAGTTGGGATTGAAAGAGCGCCATTTTCAAGACTTGCTGCCCATTCAAACTATCCGCAGGGAAAGAATACGCAAAATAGAAAGGAAAGGCACCGGGATATGGCGGGATCTTAATCGTATGTCCAAACGTATTTTGCCCATAGCTGAACCCAGCCGTGTCCGAAACGAGCGCGATGCTATCGAAAACAAGTTCCACCGGATAGGGATTGACGATCGTCACCGTGTCCCTCACGGTATCGCAGGAGGTAACGGTGTCGAGCGAAGCCGCAAACGAGCCGATCGTTCCCGTTCGTACTTTCGCCTTCAGAACGATCATGGGTTGATAATTGCTATCCGAATTATCATAGAGATAATACCGGGTGTCGTTCGGAAGATAGACCGTATCGGTAAAATCCCCTACCTGGCTAAACGTAAATGTTACGGTTCCCAGAACTGCGCTGTCCACAGCAAGCGTGTCGTACGATGTTGTGGGGTGATAAAGTTGTACGGTAAAATTACCGGAGGTATCGTGCGTAAGGGTATCGATAATAGCAGGATACGTACCGGAAGCGTTCGAAACAACGAAGAACGTGTCCAGAACCGGCAAGGTGCTATGCGGCTGAAGCGTAATGGTTCCAAAGTCAATGGTGGGAACATTCAGAAGCACCAACGGCTCGACGCCTCTTCCGGCGATCGTATCGAAGATGGTCGAGTCGTCAATAGTATGAATCCGAATCACAAGCGTCTTGGGTCCGAGCGAATGAGGTTGAAATTGAACTGTAAACGATAGCGTGCTATCGCCGCCTTCATACCCAATTCGGAGTGGAGAAATTTTAGAGCCGGACGAGGGAAGGCTATCGAAGGAAACCTGAAAATCGGAATCCAAAATCTCGGCAGTATTTACAATGGCAACGTTGTCAATAGCGGTGGTGTCCGAGCCATTGTTGATAATGGAGATCGTGACGGGCTGCGATTCACTATCGACGCGCTCATCCGGGAAATTATAGTTGCTCGAAATCACATGCGGAGCAACGCCGGTGCCGATCAGATACACGGTTGGAGTAGAGTAATTAGAATCGAAAGAACTCCAAATTATGGGAATGCTTCCCTCATGTGTCCCCAGTTGGATCGCGCGATAATGCACTGTAATTGGAACAAGATCCTTCGATGAATTTTGAGACTGTAGCGTGTAAGGGGGCCGTGGATCGCCTGAAATGCTGTCAGCCGTAAATTCTGTATCCTTGAGAGAAGTCGAAAAGTTAAGGCTGGTGAGTTCGATATCCGAATTCCCATTATTAAAGATTTCAAACGAACTATCTCGACGATCCCCTATTCGAACTCGACCGAAATCAATGATCGTATCCGGCAGGATTTCTACGACAGAGGAAGAAGACAGCGTAGAAAAATGACCCTGCGCGAAAGAGGATGATGGGAGTAAGAAGTAAGAAGTAAGAAGTAAGAAGTAAAAGGTAAGAAGCATGAGCGGATGCGCGCGAAAAACAGGGCGCGCATCCTTTGCTACTTTTTCATCTTCGTCTCTTTTTCTCGTCCACATCCTTCATGTTTTCAAGTTCTTACTTCTTTCGTCTTACTTTATTTCGCCCAACTGAAGTTAGGCGCTACGCCGAGCTCATTCTCCCGCAACGATCGGGATGCGGGTATGAATATTCAATTGCGTGGACGAGATCTCGCAGATATACACGCCGTCGGCGAGTCCCTGACGGTCGATACGAATGGAATACGATCCAGGTGAATATTGACCGGATGCAACATGCTGAACCACGCGACCGAGTTCGTCATAGAGCGTCATGGTGATGTCGCCGGTCTGAGGAACCGTAAAGTTGATCGTCGTAGAGGCCGAAAACGGATTCGGCGTTGCTGTTACTCCGAGCGCAAGCTGGCCTTGTTGGCTGACGTCTGAAGCAGCATCGGGATAGAGTGTGAAGTGCATCGTCGCCGGTTCGGCTAACAGGTAGGATGGCAAATGGCAATAGATCTTCACGGTCCCGCTCACAGGAGCCATAAGCCCGATATTCGAAACAAGATGGATTTGCGCGCTGGCTCCGATATCCAAGCGGCCAATATCCGACGCTACGTCCTCTTCGACATGAATGCCATATCCATCGTTCTTGAAATAGTCTGGAACGAATACTGCGCTGTCGAGATAGGCCGGCTGATATGCAGTATTGCGGAAATTAAGGAAGTTCGGATGCACCGGGCCTTGCGTCACCGGCGGATAATCGATCCTAAGCGCCCGCTTCGGCGCGAGCAGGGAACCGGCGGTGTAGCCATAGGAAACTTCATCACCCACACCGTAAGCTAATATCGTAAAGCCCTGTTGTGCTTGAAAAGAGGTGCTTATGGTGTGAGCACCCGTAGCAGTTTGCTGATCTTCGAGAATAGAAAACTTTTGGCCATTCACAGAACCAGGAACTGAAGTGAACGCCGCAGCCGGAATCGGCTTGCCATCGAGAGTGATACTACTCAGACAACTCGTATCGGCTGCAATAATGACGCTTTGGAGTTGGAAATTATCGGGCGAAGAAGGGATGGATGGAAGAAAGAAGGTATAGTTGTTGTATGTTTGATCCACCGGAGGAACAATAGCAAGGAATGGATCGCCAAAATCGCCAGACGCATAATCCGAGTGTTCCAGTTCCGCTACGAGGAGCGGAGTATTCGGCAAGGTCGATGTGACTAGCGTTGGGCCAGTAATAAGAGTATCGGCAATCAGGCTTGGATGCGTTGCACTTCCAAGTGTAACCCAGGGGTTGCCATTCAGGGTGACAACCGTGTTCGAATCGAGCGCCAAAACACGCAAGAGATCGCCATAAGGATTGATGCCGCCACTCGCATCCGTTTGTACGGCATCGAGCACGAAAGCTTGCCCCCACGTACTTGTTGGCGGCATGGTCTCCAAAAGCATATCTCGGCTGAAGTTCGAGGGAGCACCAAGTGGAACATCCGTTCTGACGTGGCTACCATAAGCGGTGACCGGATGATCGGACGAAACGATAGAACCGGTAAGATCAAGACCTGCCACATTAGGATCTGTTTGGACTTGAACACACTGGCCCTGCTGCAACGGGATTGTGAACGGTACCCCGGCTGGATGTCCACCTAAGGTTGGGACCGATGGCGTGATGGTGACCGTCGTATTATCGTAAAACGCTGCAACGGCGAATTGCGAGCTGGTAGGCCCTTCACCCCCTTGAACGCCTTCTGAATTAGGATAGCTCATGATCTCGTAATCCGTAGCTGCCGATTCCTTGGCAATCGCACAAAATGCATCGGCGGATTCTTGCTTGTAATCCATCCCATAGCAAACAATGGATCCGGTTGACTGCACCTGAACTACCGTATTATCCGGTTGTTCATCGGAAACAATCCATAAATTATGCATGGTATCGACCACGCCCAGCCCCTCGTTCAGCGTGTCGTCCGAGACATCGTACGACATCGATGAATTCGGCTGGAGAATAAAAACCTTATTCATCGACGGATAGGCTTTGCAAGTGATTGTCACCGTGTCAATGGAACCAAGCGAGGCAATATAAATTTCATCGTAGGCTGGAAGGTTGTTATCGAAATAATTCGCATCGACATTCTCTTCGAAGCAGAGCATAAAATCGGTTCCCGCGTTGGTGGGGGCTGGGACGGTGGCACCGCCGCCGCACTCGCACTGCGTGTCTGGAACGGGATTTCTCAATTGCTGCGCATGCGCTGTCGATGGCGCTGTAACGAACCACGCAACGAGCATCGCTAACATCGCGAGCGATGCAAGCGGCATGTAACCGAAAGGAACGAGGATGGATCGAATCGAAAAGACCTTGAACGAGCCTTTTTGAATGCTATGAAATGTAGTCATAGAAGCAGATTTTAAAGAGTTAAACAAAATATTCAGCAAGCTACTACTGACACTTCCAAAGTTAGCCAGCTAAAGTACCAACATTAGAACGGTTAATTTTAATTAGCGTTCAGCCAAAATTATTACCTATCGACCAAAATGGTGACCGGGCCTTCGTTCGTGAGATCCACGCGCATTTTCGCGCGGAAACGTCCCGAAGCGACTTTTTCAGGCCCAAGCGTTGCAACAAGATAACCCAGGAAAATATCATAGATCATCTCCGCTTCTTCGGGCTTCATTGCCCGCATCGCCGACGATGCTCCCATGAAATTCGGCCGGTTGCCCTTCGTTGCATCGCTATAAAGCGTAAATTGGCTCAAAGCGAGAATGCTGCCATTGACATCGCTGACCGAGAGGTTCATTTTATCGTTCAAATCCTCGAAAATACGAAGATTTGCCACTTTTTCGGCCATCCATTTAGCGGTTTCCGCAGTATCGCCATCTCGAATTCCAACAAAAACCACCAAACCGAGACCTATTTCACCAACGACCTGATCCTCGACCGTTACGGATGCACGGCTTACCCGTTGTATAAGTATTCGCATCGGACGGTTTTGTTACACGTTGTGGGTAAGTATAAAATATTATTCGACCATAACGATCGGGATTCGCGCATGAATGTTCAGCCGTTCGGATGTGATGATACAGGTATAGACGCCATTTGCGAGTCCTAAACGGTCGATTCGTACAGAATATGGCCCTGCCGAAAACTCGCCGGATGCAACCGTGCGAACCACGCGGCCAAGTTCATCATACAGCATGATCGTGATGTCGCACGCATTGCCGGCGATGCTTTCAGGAATCGAGAAGTTTATCGTGGTGTAGGATGAAAACGGATTCGGCGAGGCTGTAACGGTCAAGTCAAAATTACCGGATTGACTCACACTCGCCGGAGCATCGGGATACAGCGTGAAGTGCATCTCAGCCGGTTCGATGCCAAAGTACGACGGCAAGTGGGAATAAATTTTTACCGTTCCGCTCACAGGGTTTATCAGCGGAATATTGGAAACGAGATGGATCTCGCTTTGGCTGCCAATCTCCATGCGGCCAATATCAACGGCAACATTCTCTTCGGCATGAATTCCGTACCCCTGATCCTTAAAATTGTCGGGAATGAATATGGCGCTATCGAGATACGCCGGCTGATACGCGGTATTATGGAACGAAAGCGCATTCGTATGAACCGGCCCGTTCACCACAGGAGGATATTCGATCATAATGGCGCGCTTGGGAACCAGAAGCTCGCCGGCCGCATAGCCATACGCATTCGCAAAGCCGACGCCATAGCCTAAGATCGTAAATCCCTGTTCCGCCTGTGCGGCGGTCGTGATCGTATGCACGCCGGGGGGCAATCCGATATAGCCGGAGATCGAGCTTGTTTCCGAGATCGAAAACTTTCGCCCATTTGCCGTACCGGGAACCGGCTTGAACTTCGAGGGCGGGATCGGCGTGCCATCGAGCAGGATAGAGGACTCCGCGTTCGTATCTGCCGCAACGATCACGCTTTGGTAACTAAAATCCGTATCCGCCGGAAGAAAAAAAGTATAATTGTTGTATGTTTGTTCCATCGGAGGAACAATGGCAAGGAATGGATCGCCGGGGCCGTAGTAGGTGTAAGACGAATGTGCCATCTCCGCGACTAAGAGCGGCTTGTTCGGTGCATTCGTCGTGACGAGCGTGGGGCTTGTAATAAGAGAGTCGCTGAACTGACCGTGGTTCAGCACCACCCACCGCTCGCCGTTCACGGAAACCACCGTGCTATCGTAGAGCGCAAGTACGCGCATAAGATCCCCATCCGGATCGATGTCCCCTGCGCTATCGAGCGCGACCGGCGCGAGCACAAAGCTATAACCCCACGCACTTGTTGGCGGCATGGCTTCGAGCAGCATATCGCGCGTAACGAACTGATCGGACGGACGCTTAAACCCATCCGGCATTTCCGTCATGACATGACCGCCATACACCGCAATGGGATTATTCGATGTAATCGTGGAACCCGTAAGATCGAGAATAATCTTGCGGATTGGTGGGACCCTGAGTATCCGCCTGAATTTGCACGCACTGTCCTTGTTGAAGCGTAAAAACTTCGGGAATGCCGCCCGCGCTGCCGTTCACCGTCAGAGCGGTTGGCGTGATGGTAACGATAGTGTTATCCTGAAATGCTGCGACCGCAAACTCGCCGCTTGCCGCGCCGCCCTCTATTTCGCCGGAGGAACTTCCATAGCTCATGACTCAATATTCCGTTCCGGAATACTCTTGCGGAAGCGCGCAAAAGGCATCCGCCGACCAGCGCTTGTAATCCAAACCATAGCACACGATCGGCGCAGTGGAGTGAACCTGTACTACTCTGTTATCGACGGATTCATCCGAGACGATCCAGAGATCGTCCAGCGAATCGCCGGTAATATCGTAGGAAAACGTTGCGTTCGGTTCCAGGACAAACACTTTGCTGAAGTTCGGATACCGGTTGCAGGTGATCGTCACCGTATCGAGATCGCCCATCGAGGCACAATAAATTCCCAGATAGCCGTCGGCAGAATAGACGGATTGATAATAGGGATCGGTGTTCTCTTCGAAGCACAGCAGGAAATTCGTTCCGGCGTTCGTCGGCGTGGGAGTGAGCGCTCCGCCGCCGCATTGGCATTCGGTGTCCGGTATGGGATTTCGGGATTGCTGAGCCGTTGCCTTCGGAATTAAGAAGTTATAATTAAAAAGTAAAAAGTAAAAAGTAAGAATTAAGAAGTAAGAAGTAAGAAGTAAGGAATGGGGAACCGAGTGCATCTTCCGCGATGCGCGCCTTTTTTCCAACCGATTTATTAACTTATGCGTCATACTCTTACCTCTTACTTCTTACTTCTTAACTCTTACCTGATATTTTCGGAACATATTAAAAAGACCTAAAATGATCGCTGCGAACAGCACCGCGTGCACCCAATACGCCGTGAAGCCGAACGTAATGATCGCGATAAACCACACGAGAATGAAAAACGAGAATGAGAAACCACATGACTAAAAACAGAAGAATACTCTGTTAATACCCTATAACGACCCGGTTAATTCCCGCAGAATGCTTGGAGTCCATGAAAAACCGTCCGGTGTGGAGTGAAGTGGTACTTCACTCTCAAGCTTCGGGACCGGGAAGTACCACTTCCCGCCACACCGGATACCTCAGTGCGCAATTTCCACTTTCGCCGATTCACTGCCCGATCTCAAAAAATATATCCCATCTTCCAAGTTAGAAACATCCAGCGTTGCACCGGTTCCAGCGGTAACGGCATTCATGCGCTCCCGGCCCATGAGATCGAAGAGATGGATTTCGCCGGGTTGCGCGCCCATGATTTGTAGATTGCCTGACGCGGGATTGGGGAATATGCTGAGGGTGGTGGGAAAATTTAAAGGTGCATTCTCTCCTACGCCCGATTGATTGAAATCCGAAAGCGGACGGCGCCAAACGCCGAAGTCCGTTCCAGCAAAAAGGGTCGTGCCACTCACCGCGAGGGAGGTAACTATTGGGTAAGGATTTGGCCAACCTGCCTCGTCCGTCCAGTATGCATCTGTGTCGGTTGAAAGAAAAACAGAGCCTTCCAAAGATCCTACAAAAATATTTGTGCCGACCACAGCAAAGGCACTGACATACGATGGAGTAGCATCGATACTTGATGTTGTCCAGCTATTGCCATTGTCAGTCGTAAAAAAAACGCCATAGCCGTAAGTCCCTGCAAAAAGCGTTGTACCGAGTGTGTCAAGAGAAATAACCGGAGCAATCGCCGGTAAGCCGGTATTCACCTCAACCCAGTTTGTGCCACTATCTATCGAGCAAAAAACACCGTACTCTGTTCCGGCAAATATATTTGTTCCACTTACCCCCAAAGCAGCAACAGGGCCGTTCGGGCTGTTAACCCCTGCACTCCAGTTCCTGCCGCTGTCGGTCGAGCGAAAAACGCCGCTGGAATATGTCCCTGCAAAAATATTTGTACCGATCACCGCAAGGGATTGGATAGATGGGTCAGTCAAACCGTTATTGATTAATGTCCAATTCGTGCCATTGTTAGATGTAAAATAAACGCCGCCGCTTGAGGTTCCCAAAAAAAGATTTTTGCCGATTGCAGCGAGGGAGGAGATCCCATGATCGGATAAACCTGCGGGTGCCCAAGTTGTACCATTATCGGTCGTGATAAAAACGCCGCTATCTGTTCCGGCGAAAAGAGTAGTGTCGATCAACAAAAGTGCCTGCACGTTTTCTTCTTGAGGGCCATTAGTTCGCACCCACTGCCCGAATCCGATTCCAGGCAGAACAGATACGAACGAAATGGTAATAATCGCTAAAAACAGTTTTTTCATCATTGTATCTTTACAATTCGTTTTGTGACGGTTTCGCTACCCGATTGCAACCTAACAATGTAAACGCCGGCCGCCCAAGTTTTGGCATCAATCGGATATTCATAGGTACCTGATGTTACATCACCATTCATGTGGGTTGCCATTAAAACACCAATCGTATTAAACACCATGAGCGAAACATGCTCTGTATTCACAATGTTCAATTGAACTGTTGTTGCATTCTCGAACGGATTATCAGAAACCGTGAGCGAGTCCGAAGAAGAAGATGAAGGAATTGCTTCTGTAACCAAAGTCCCCCTTGCAACACCAAATGGCATCTGGGGTGCGATTGTCGGTCGGTCCGGGTTGAAAGTATATCATAATAGTCCGGGGCTCTGTTATTACCCGATAACGACCCGGTTAATTCCCGCAGAATGCTTGGAGTCCATGAAAAACCATCCGGTGCGGAGTGAAGTGATACTTCACTCTCAAGCTTCAGGACCGGGAAGTACCACTTCCCGCCACACCGGATGCCTCAGTGCGCAATTTCCACTTTCGCCGACTCACTTCCCGATCTCAAAAAATACATTCCATCTTCCAACTGCGAAACATCCAGCGTTGCGCCGGTTCCAGCGGTAACGGCATTCATGCGCTCCCGGCCCATGAGATCGAAGAGATGAACTTCGCCGGGTTGAGTGCCCATAATTTGCAGCGTGTTCGTTGCGGGATTGGGGAATACGCTGAGCGAGCTGTTGGAATCTACGGGCGGCGTTTGCGCGACGGAACTAATGCCGAAATCGGAGAGCGGGCGACGCCAAAGAGCGCCGCCGGCGTAAGCATAAAGATACCCGTCTGCCACCTGAAAGGGACCCTATTGTGGTATTGTACCCCAAGCCCGTATTGAATTCCACATGTGAAGTGCCATCCGTTCCTAATACAAGGATGCTATCATCCGATCTTGCTATAAAGAGCGTATTCTCGTTTGATGCCCCTGCTCCGGTATAATTGTAAGATGAATCTGAAGTTATTCTACGCCAGCCAACTCCGCTGTTGGAGGAAAAGAAAACATTTCCGTCGTATTCTCCAAAAACATTCGTGCCGCTGATCGAATTGAAATTGGGAGCGATGCTATCATTGTTCCAAGTCAATCCGAAATCGGTTGAATACGTATTCCCTGCGAATAGTGTATTCCCAGAAGAGGCAATCGATACATACCAATTCGAATCTCCATATTCTAAATAATCTAAAATTTCAACCCAGCTTTTACCGTTATCGTTGGAGCTAAAAATACCACTAGATGTGAGATAGTAATAACCTGGGAATCGTGGATCACGATTTGGCACATAAAACGATGTAATCCCGCCGGCAAAAATTCTGTTCCCAATTGCCGTATAGGACTGAACATCGTTCAATGCTAAACCCTGGCTTGAAAAAATCCATCCAGAATCGCTCGATTCGAACAGTCCCGTATCGGTTCCCGCATAAAACGTTCCACCATTCATAAAAAAGGCATTCACATTGATAGCGCTAATATTGGGGACGCTCAATAAAGAACCTGTAGCAAGGGGCCACGTTACCCCGCTATCTGTTGACACAGTTATGCCGATAACATTGAATGCATATAATTTTCCATTCGATTCGATAATTGGTGAATACAAATCATTATCAATACTCCGAGCGGACCATGTATTACCACTGTCAGTGGATTGATAAATGCCATTATTAGAGCCTGCATTAGAGCCTGCATAAACCGTCGTCTCATTCACATAAAAAAATGAGGGATCTACAACGGTGCCGTCAATCCAATGTGCACCATTATCATCGCTAACTGCAAAACCATCATCAGCGCCAGCAATGATATTATTTCCCACTACTGTAAGGGCCGGTGCATATAAAAAGTGAATATCAACCCAAGTATGGCCGGAATCAGTAGATCTAAAAAGATAGGCAGAGCCATCCTCATATACTGAGGCAAAAATCGTATCACTACTAAGAGCAAGTGCAAAGACGCTAGCGTTAGTGTCATTTGGATAATCTGGATCTATCAAGCCTTTACTCTCCTGAGTCCAACTTGCGCCACTATCAGTCGAAAGAAAAATGCCTTCAGGGTCTCTCGTTTCAGCATAATGAAAGGTTCCAGCAATAAGATTTGTTCCGATCACTGCAAGTGCCCCAACTGTGTCATCGATTAAACCATTATTTGCTGGTTTCCAGCTTAAACCACCATCAATTGATCGATAAACGCCGCTATCAGCCGATCCAGCGAATAGAATTGTGCCGATCGTATCGAAGCAAGTAATAACGTCTGTCAGGCCTTCACTACTCTTTTGCCAAATGTTGCCATCATCGGTTGAGAGAAAAACGCCCTTAGTAGTTCCAGCAAATAACTTTGAGCCATCAAGAAATAGAGTATTGACGTGTGATGATTCAATTATACCACCAGTCCAGGTTTTTCCTGTGTCTGTTGAAAGGTATATGCCACCATACGTACCCGCAACGAAGTTCTTACCGCTCATGGTGAGAGCCGTAGGGCCTGGTGGAGAGCCCATAAGATACCACTGTGCGCGCAGCACACACGGCGGCACCACCGCGAGGGCGACGAATAGGGTGAGTGCAAGAAGCCGTTTCGGGAGCATGGTGTGTGTTGCTATGAAACGGAGCGGCGGGAGGCAAAAGTGCCCAAGAGGGAAGGGTAATTCGGAGTGACCCTTTTCAACGCGTGTAGCACGGGACACTCGGGCTGGAAGCTCCGACCTACGCGCAATTTCGATTTTTGGGGAGGTCGGAGAAATTGTCGTATATTAGTGTGTGCTATGATAGGCACCCATATCAATTACGAATTTCAAATTACGAATTAAGAATGGGGGCTGGGAGTTCATTGACAGCCAGCGGTGATAGTTTTCGTTATGAACGAGTTCTCCGTGAAAAGAATTTGTTGGAACAAATGGCGAAAACAGCATGGAAACGAAGAGTCATCGGGAACTCACAAGAAAGAAAAACGGCACCTATTTCTTGGGGAAAGGAGTTCTATCTAATCCTGGTGATTCCTGGGACTGAGATTTGTCGTGGAAGGAATTGTAACGCTCTTCTGTTAGCAATGCCACTATGCCGCCTTATTTGTCAGACGACTGCGTATTCTGCGATATTATTCGGGGTTCGAATCCTCATGAGATCGTGTATGAGGACCAGGAATATTCTCGGTTTCCTCGACCGGTATCCTCTGAATCCGGGCCATACGCAGGTCATTCCGAAACGTCATAACCGGTGGGTATGGGATATGGAGCCGTCCGACCTCGGCGTATTATTCATGCGGGCGCAGCGCATTGCCAAGGCGCTGCAAGTGGTGTTCGAGACGGAATGGATCATTGCCGATACGGGAGGCATCAGCGTACCTCATGCGCATGTGCATTTGGTTCCACGCTTCGAGGACGACGGCCACGGCGAGCTTCCCGATCCGAAAATTCTGCGAGAAATTCCCGATCAGGAAATGGAAGATATTGCGAGAAGAATACGGGCCGAGCTGGAACGAAGTTCCGGATGAAAAAGTATGAAGTATGAAGCCTTGTAGCCGTGACCTTCAGGTTACGGTCGCGAAGCGCAGATAATGTTTTAGATAGAAAAGAGATTTCGTCGTGACCTAAAGGTCACGACTACAAAGATGCTAATTAGTCAGACGCCTTTACGAATCAGCCTTGCCGGAGGGGGAACCGACCTTCGAGAATATTACAAAGATTCCGATGGCTTCGTCGTCTCGACGGCGATCGATAAGTACGTCTATGTGCTTATTAAAGAGCGGTTCGATTCGAAGATCTATCTGAATTACGCTGCCCGCAAGGAAATTGTTGACGACATTTCGGAAATTCAGCATGAACTCGTTCGCGAAGCCGGCATTATGGCAGGGCTTCGCAATGGCTTCGAGCTTGCTACCTTTGCGGATATTCCATCGGAAGGTTCCGGATTAGGTTCCTCGAGTAGTTTGACCGTCGGGCTGCTGAACGCGATGTACACTTTTTTGGGGCGTCAGGTAACGCACGATAAGCTTGCGGAAGAAGCGTGTGAAATCGAAATCGAAATTCTGAAAAAACCCATCGGTAAGCAGGACCAATATATCGCCGCGCATGGCGGGCTATCTGCCATTACGTTCCATGGTTCGGAGCGGGTAACGACCAAGCAGCTTGGGCTTACCGATCAGGAGCGGCATGATCTCGGTGGCCGCTTTATGCTGTTTTTTACGAATGTTACGCGGCAGGCTTCTTCCATTTTGAAAGAACAGCGAGAAAAAACTTCCTCGAACCGCGCACAGTTGCAAGCGATCCATGCACTTGGCAAGCGCATCGAGGAAGCGATCCGCAAACGGAACTTTGATGACATCGGCGAAGTGCTCGATGAAAATTGGACGCTGAAGAAAAAACTTGCTTCCGGTATTACCACATCCCGAATCGATGATATGTATGAACGCGCTCGCACGGCCGGCGCGATGGGAGGTAAAGTTGCCGGAGCAGGCGGAGGAGGGTTCCTGCTGCTATATGTTCGGCCCGAACATCAGGCTGACGTTCGCACCGCGCTTTCGGAATACCGGCAGATGCCGGTGATGCTCGACAATTTCGGCGCGACGATCATTTTTAATCAACGCCGTTATCAGTGGTAAAATGTTAGTACCAAATGCTGGAACTGTATTTTCTTCGACACGGACAAACGGCCTCGAGCCGTGAAAATAAATTTTGCGGCTCCGGCACGGACATTCCCCTTACCCCGGAAGGCGAAGAAATGGCACGCGCGTTTGCTGCCTTTTACAAAGATGCGGGATGGAAAGCGATCTATGCCAGTCCATTGGGGCGAACGCAGGTAACAGCGGAGATCATTTCTAAACCGCTAAAGATGCGGCACCGAACGCATAATGACTTGACCGAGATCGGATATGGCAAATGGGAAGGAAAAACGGTCGAGGAAGTCGATCGGCAGTACCATGACGAGCACATCAGTTGGATCGCCGACCCGGCGTGGTATCCTCCAACGGACGGCGAATCTGCGATCTCGGCTTCCACGCGAGTTTTAGGAGTGATCGATCATATTCGCAAGGAATTTGAAGACGGAAAAGTACTTATCGTCTCGCATAAAGCAGCGATCCGCATAGCATTATGCTCGCTCATTGGAATTGATGTCGGACGGTTTCGGTACCGGCTGGCGTGTCCGGTCGGATCGGTGAGCGTAGTACGCTTTAGCGAGCACGGCCCATTCATCGAACAGATCGGCGACCGGGCGCATTTAAGTGAACAATTGAAAAATTTACCTGGAACTTAAAGTATAATTTTGAGTTAAGAATGAAGAATTAAGAGTAAAAATAATACTCATCAGCATCGTCGGCGATGCACTCTTCATTCTTAACTCCTAACTGACAAAATGACTTTCGAAGAATATATCGCCTATTTTAATGATTCGCTTGATTCGCTCGACCATGCGGAAGTTCAGCGTTTTGTAGATCTTCTTGTCGATGCATACGATCAGGACCGCACCGTTTTTGTCATCGGCAATGGCGGCAGCGCGGCAAATGCATCGCACTTTGCGAACGATCTTGCTAAAGGAACTTTGCGTTCGATGGATCAATCGAAGCGCTTGCGGGCGCTATCGCTTACGGATAACGTTGCACTCATGACTGCGTATGGGAACGATGAGGGCTATGCCTCGATCTTCGAACAGCAACTGAGAACGTATGCTCGTCCCGGCGATATTGTGGTAGCCATTTCTGGTTCCGGCAACAGCCCGAACGTAATTAGTGCTATCGAGTGGGCCAATGCTAACGGACTGCATACCGTGGGTGTAACAGGTTTTGGGGGCGGGAAGCTAAAGCAGATAGCGGCATCGACGGTGCATGTTCCGCTTAACGATATGTGTACATCCGAAAGCGTTCACTCTGTAATTTTTCATTACGTAGCGATCGAACTGCAGAAGCGGCTTTATGCAGAAAATACATCGGTTAAATGATCAGTCTTTGTGATGACTGCGCTCACGCGAAACGAATTACTTCGTCACGCGATAGTGAATTTATCCTTTGTCTTCGATCGAAAGAGGAAGCATCGTCGGCGATGCGTCCACAGTTCCCAAAATATCCGAGGCTGCCAGTGGTGGTGTGCGGCGGGTATGAACCCGTTAACCGAATATCCGATACAACGAAACAAGCATCGCCGGCGATGCGGGGCAATTAATTACGCTTCGTTTTGTACCGGAGATAATACTTCTGGCGCATGTGAAGGTTGATGTTTGGGATTTTTCCGGAACTTGCGCCCCAGTTTTTCGCGCCACTCGGAGAAAATCTCATAGATTGTTGGGATCACGACAAGCGTAAGGATTGTCGAGGTGATGACGCCGCCTATAACTGCACGGCCTAATGGCGCGCGGAAATCGGCTCCTTCGCCGGCGCCGATGGCGACAGGAATCATTCCGGCAATGAGCGCCATCGTCGTCATCATGATGGGGCGCAAACGCACGCGGCCGGCTTCGATAAGAGCTTCTCGCAGCGGCATTCCCGCCTTGTGCTGCCACTTCGCAAAGTCGATGAGAAGAATGGCATTCTTGGCGACGATTCCCATCAGCAGCATGATCCCAATGAGCGCCATCACGTTCAGCGTGTCGCCGGTAACAATAAGCGCGATCACTACTCCGATGAGCGAGAGCGGCAGCGAGATCAGGATGGCAATAGGATCGAGGAAGGAACCAAATTGCACGACAAGAACCAGGTACATGAGCAGAATGGCAATGCCAAGCGCCGAAAAGATGTCACGGAAGAATTCATTTTGTTGCTTGACCTGCCCGCCATTCGAGACGTGAACGCCCGGCGGCAGCTTCATGCCGGCAACGACCTTGTTGATATTCTGCGATACTTCACCCAGCGAACGCCCCTGCGTATTGCATTCGACGTTGATGACACGATCCTGATTTAAATGATCGATCTCAGCAGGTCCGAGACCTTCGGTGATATTTGCGATCTGGCCGAGCGGAACAACATTAGAAACTGGCATTGCCGAAGATCCGGTTGAGGTTGCGCCAGTAGTGGCGCCGGAGGCTGCGGCAGAGTTTTGCTGCGGAGTAAGCACGATCGGAAGCTGCTCCAGATTCGTGACGGATTCTCGGTATGCAGGGTCAAGCCGAACCGTTACATCGCGAGTTTTTCCTGTGGGATCGACCCAATCCCCGGTTTTTAATCCGGCAAAGGCCGGAAGCAGCGATTGCGCAACCTGTGAGACCGAAAGACCCATCGAGCCAATAAGGCCACGGCGAAGATCGACCTCGACTTCCGGCTTTTGGCCTTTCGTCGAAAGCCCGATATCTGCCGTGCCCGGAACCTTCCGGATGGCATCCTCGATCGATTCTGCAGCAAGTTCCATCGTCGTTCCGTTCCCGCCCTGCACTTGCAGTTGTACTTCTTTCTGCGCGCCGCCGAATCCGCTGGAAAACACATAAGCATCCACGCCGCCAATGGTTGCAAGCTGCTTTCGGAAATACTGCGGCGAGTTGATATTGAAGCAGATTCCGGTTACTTTTGGGAATGAGCTTCACGTAGATCTGACCGAGCGTGACATCTCCCGAGCCGGAAGACGTTCCGAGCATCGTAGTCTCGCTGCCGATCGTGGTATAGGTATAAGCCACTTCATGATAGGAGCGGAGCATGGAAGTAATTTCGTTGGTCTTTGCGAGCGTGTAATCCAGGCTGGAACCGGGAGGCGATTCGACCGAGATCGTTAACTCCGAGCGGTCGCTATTTGGAACGAACCCTGCGCCGCCGAATTTCACCTGCACGAATATCGCACTGACAAAAGCAACGATAGCGATAGCGACCATCCACCACCGGTGATCGAGCGCCCACGCAATGACTTTTTTGTATCCATCAGCCTTGCGATTAAACCACTGGTTGAATTTCTCTAATAGCCGGGCAAGCCAGTTACTGCGTTCATGCGCTTCGGTCTGTGGATCGGGCCAATACGCCGATAGCATCGGATCGAGTGAAAAACTTACGAAGAGCGATACCATCACCGCACATGCGACGGTCAATGCGAACGGCTTGAACCATTGTCCGGAAAGACCAGCCATGAAAGCAACAGGAACGAAAACCGCAATGATAGAAAATGTTGTGGCCGTTACAGCGAGGCCAATTTCATTGGTGCCGGAATGCGAAGCGGCAAAGTGATCCTCGCCCATCTCCACATGTCGCACGATATTTTCGCGAACGACGATGGCATCGTCAATTAAAATTCCAATGGCAAGCGAAAGGCCCAGCAGCGACATCGTGTTCAGCGTAAAGCCTGCAGCGAGTACAGCAACAAAAGCCGCGAGCACCGAAACCGGTAATGCTAAACCAGTAATTACGGTCGAGCGCCAGGAATTTAAGAATAGAAATACAACAAGGACGGTGAGTAAAGCACCTTCCAGTAGTGCTTCTTTTACATTGTTCACGGAATGCGTCACACGCTCGCCGGCGTCTTTGACAACTTCGAGCGTGGTTCCCGGTGGCAAGGTTTTCTTGACATCGTCAATAGCGGCCTTGACATCATCTGCAACGGTCGCGGTGCTTGCACCTTTTGCTTTTGTAATATCGAGACCGACACATTGCTCACCATTGTAAAGCGCGAGCGTTCGTGCCTCCTGCGCCGTGTCTTTCACAGAAGCTACATCCCGCAAGCGAATGACTTGTCCATTTCGCGTTGCGATCGGCACATAATTAAAGTCGTTCGGATTTTCAATTCGGCCCTGAAGGCGAATGGACTGTTCAATGAGCGGAGTTTCGAGCGCACCTACCGGTGCCGCGAGATTTTGTGCCTCGAGCGCCTGCACAACCTGCGCAACGCTGACGCCATTGGCCTGCAGATCGTTGGGTCGAACATTAACCGCGATCTCGCGATCGACCGCGCCCGAGATCGATACTTGCGCAACACCTTCAATCGCGGAAAGTGCTTTCTTGATCCCCGGATCGGCCAGCGAAGTCAGATCGGCCGGCGCCATGCCGGGCGAGCGCAACACCAATGAAACGATCGGCAATTCATCGGGATCGAATTTTTCGAGGATCGGAGGTTTCATCTCCACGGGAAGATCGTTCTGAATGCTGCTGATGGCGTCCCGAATATCTGCCATGGCTTCGTCCGGATTTTTCGAGAAGAGGAACTGGATCGTGATCATCCCAAATCCATCCAGCGATTTCGAAGTCATTTGGTCTAATCCGCTGATCGAGCCAAATGCTTCTTCCATCCGATCGACAACTTCGCGCTCCACCTGCTCCGGAGAGGCACCGGGATACGGGATCGCGACGACCACGATGGGATTGGTGATGTCCGGAAATTCATCGATCTGAAGGCTTGCAAGTGAAAAAAGTCCGAAGATGACGAGCGCAAGCATCGTCACTACTGTAACGACGGGACGCTTGATCGCAAAATCGGAAATAAACATGGTTTCGCTGCGCTACATTAAGAATTATGAATTAAGAATTTGAGGAGTTTCTGAGTATCCATTCCATTTCAATGGTCACTCATTCTCACTTCTTAATTTTTAATTATTACTTATTATTCGATATCGCCTTTATCTTCGTTCCCAGCGCAATATCCATTGCGGAGCCGCGCAGGACCGTATCGCCGGCATTCAGTCCGGAGGTAATTTCGATCTTATTATTATTTTCATCCTTCGTTCCGAGCGCTACCGTCGCGCGTTGCACTACGCCATTATGAACGAGGATCACCGCAGGAGTGATCGTCCTGTGATCGATCGCATCCTCCGGCAGTGCGAGCGCTGTCTTCAGAATGCTCGCAATGCGTCCCTGGGCATAAAGCCCAGCAACGAGATCCTGATCTTTGTTCGGAATTTCGGCATAAATGCGAACCTGCCGGGTCATCGGATCGGCGGTCGGGTTAATGCGTGTGATCGTGCCTACAAAATTCCGGTCCGGATAACCGGTGACATCAAAGGCAACTGTTAACCCGATATGCACGATACTGAGCGCATTCGCCGGAACGGTTCCCTGAAGTTCGAGCGTCGAGGGATCGACAATCGTATAGAGCGCCGTGCCCTGCTGCACCACATCGCCAACGGAAGCGCTCTTTTCGCTCACGACTCCGGAGAACGGCGCGCGAACCGTTGCGTAACCAAGCTGTTTTTCGGCCGTGGCAAGCAGCGATTTAGCCTGCGCGAGCGACGCCTGTGCGCTCACGGCATTTTGCCGCGCCTGATCGACACTCTGTTGGGATATAGCTCCCGATTTCAGCAGCGTTTCCTGGCGTTGTTGTTCGCGCTGGGTCAGCGCGACATCGCTTTCGGCATTTGTCACGGCATTTTTTGCGCTCGTTACGGCATCCGTTAACGCGCTGTTATCGATCGTGGCAATGACCTCACCCTCCTTCACCGGCTTGCCCTGATCGACAAACATGCGCAGTACAGAACCAGAAATTTGCGCCCGCACCACCGCTTGGTCGCGAGGAACCAATGTTCCGCTGATCGTCGGGCCGCTCTCTATTTCGCCCATCGTAGCGACAGCATAACTTTCAGGCCCAAGCTGAATCGCGGCGGGCGGCGGCGGCGCCTCAGCCTTTTTGCAACCGGAAAGCATTGGCGACGATGCGGCGGCCGCGAAAAGCACTGCCGTAGTTCCAAGAACCGCCAACGTGGTGTTTCGAAAGAAAGAGATCATTGTCCGGTGGTTGCCCCCTGCATTGTGGATGATGGATTGTTAGTGGCCGAAGTGAGTGCCGTTGAGGATGTCGCCGCATTGACCGGCAGATCTTTCAACAGCGAAAGCTTCGCACGCGCCACCTGATAATTGCGAACGGCATGAGCGGAATTTTCGCGAGCTTGCTCTTCCTGAATGCGCGAATCGTTAAGTTCCACCTCCGTAGAAATGCCCTGCCCGTATCGGACGCTTGCAATATCATACGCGCGCTTTGCTTCCGAGGCCGTGCTTGCCGTGGAACGTAAATTGGCTTCGGCGGAATGCAGCGCATCCAACGCGACACGCGAATCCATTGCAGCAGCCTCACGCGCTTGTTCCAAACGAGCATTGGCTTGCTCGACGGCGGCTTCCGCCATATCGACATTGCCGGAAATATTTCCGCCGGTGTAGATCGGGATAGATATATTGATACCGGCGGTCCAGTTGGTGTACCAATCGTCCCAATTCGGAAGAAATTGGTTAGGATACGCAACGGGAGAATAACTCGAATTGATCGAGATCTGCGGCCAGTGGGCGCTCTCGGCAATGCGAACCTGCGCGTTGGATGCATCGATATTCAGCACAGCCTGAATGACGCTCGACCGTTTTTCTGTCTCGGTATCGCTCATCATTGCAAAACGCGCCTGCGAATCGACGATAGGAGTGGTAAGCTCAAGCGAATCGTCAAGCGAATAATTGAGTAGCTGCTTGAGCTTGTAATAAGCCTGCGCGCGGCTATCCTCGCTTTGAATCACAACGGGAATTTGATTGTCACGCGCTACTTTAGCCGTCAGCGCATCGAATTCTGCCTTTTCGCCGACCTGATAGGCAAGATTAGTCTGCTCATATACTTTTTCAGCTTGGTCGAGCGCATCGCGGGAAATTTTCACGACGGTATCGGCAAGAATTGCATCGTAGTAACTTTCGGTAACGCTTAATACAAGCTGAGCCTGAGCCGCGGTGAGATCGATGTCAGCAGATTTTTTGCGGTCTTTGGCTGCATCGTTCATTGCCGTGAGCCTTCCGCCGGTGAAGATATTTTCGGATGCGTTCAATCCGAGTGTCCATGTATTCTGCTTACCGAAAGGAAAATTTTTGAAGATCTGAGCAAGTGCACCCGCAACTCCGGTGTCGGGAAGACTTGAGAGACCACTATATTGCGATTTTATCGTGAGCGTGTAATTCCCGGTAGCAGAGATCTGTGGGAGAAATCCACTAAACGCTACCTCTTCATTGCCTGCGGCGGAATGAACTTCGCCTTCGGCAAGCTCGATCTCCTCACCGACGCCGAGAGACCGGTCTATCGCCTGATCGAGCGAAAGAATATGAAGAGCATGATGAGCATCGTCGTCGATGCGGGCATTGTCGTCGATGCGGGTCATGCCAGGCTGCGCCCTCGCAAGATTCACGCTAAGAAGCGCGAAACCGACGGTGAGTAAAAAAGAACGTATGGTGAGTGGTGTAGGCATTCGTTACGCGCATCAGGCGCATTGCCCATGATGCTTGCAATGCGAGCCACAAGACGGCTAAACCGCCCACATATTGTACCTGAAAACCGATTTATTTCTTTTCCGAGGTATGGCAATTGTTGCAGCCGAAGCCTGTGCCCGTCTTCATGTCGTACTCCTTCATGCCGAGCAGCGAGGCCATCGTCGGCTTCACCGTTTTGGCCATGAACTCCATCATTTTCGGCTTATCTTTATTAAGCTTCTCGAATCCTTCGCGCGTGGAAGGAAGTTTTGGAAGCTGCGGATTCGGCATTTTGAATTCACCGGTACGCGCACCGTTACCGTGGCAGGTTACGCATTTGAAATCCGCAAAATGCTTTGGATCAAGGGTTTGGAATAAGGGTTTCATCTTCGGCATCACAACATCTTTCATGTATTGCTTGCGATCAGCTTTCGACATTTTTTCCCAGTCGATGTTAGTATCTGCTTTCATCGCGGTCTCGTGGGCCACCGCAGGATGCATAGACAACGACGAGTTTGCAGCATTACTATAGAGAATCAGCGCAATGGCGGATGCAAGAACCAGAATCGAAAGAGCTATTTTCATAAAAATTGATCGTTATAATGGTTTAAACGCAAGAAGTGACGGCTAAGAACATCAAAGCCTGGTAAAGGAATTTCCGGGAATCGCCATGATACCGGATTATTCGGTTAATTTTGGTATCAACCGACCGAGAATTCCGTGCGAATAATGCCTCGCAACATTCTGAATGAACGTCAGGAAATCCATCGGCGCGGAATGATCGGCTTTGTCCGAGATTGTGCGAATCACAATATATGGGATACCATATTCATGGCATACTTGCGCGACCGCAGCGCCCTCCATCTCGATGCAAAGTAAATCGGGAATCGCGGCGCGAAGCTCTTCGATCTTGTCCGGATGTGCAATGAATTGATCGCCGCTGGCAATCGTGCCAATATACAGGCTCCCCCGTGTAGCGCAAACTTCAGTTTGCGATTCCTCACGCGGGTCGCAAACTGAAGTTTGCGCTACACTAAGGAATTCCTCAACCGCTTTTTTTGCAAGCTCGACTAACAGCGAATCGACCGGAAAATAACTTATTCCGAGAAATGGAATTTCATATTTAGATAAGATCCCAGCCGCGCTCACATCGAAATCGTGCTGAATAAGCCGATCCCCGATCACAACATCACCAACATTTAGCTTTGTCGATACTGCTCCGGCAACGCCAGTAAAAACGATGAGATCGACACCGAAATGTTCGATAAGCGTCGTGGCAGTTATTGCTGCCGCAACTTTTCCCCAATGCGAAAAAACGAGCACACAATCAGTGTCCGCAAATCGCCCGATGTGATAGGACCGACCACCTATTTGCTCGATCGATTCCGTTTCGAGTTCTTCCGCAATGCGGTCGATCTCCTGCGGCATCGCGCCGATAATTCCAAGTTTCATGTGAAGTGCTAAAGTGCTGAGTGCTAAAGTGCTAAGTATCTTTTGTAATAGAACGCCGGGAGAAACACTCATGTTAGCTTAAATTCTGGTCTTTTTGACTTAGCACTTTAGCACTTTAGCACTTTTTATGCATCCAGTTCTTTTTCACATCGGCCCGATCACGCTATACAGCTTTGGCCTCATGATGGCCACGGCATTCCTTGTGGCCAGCTATTTTTTCACACTCGAACTGCGCCGAAGAGGACTTGATGAACGGATGGCCGGGCAGATAACCATCATCTGCCTTATTGGCGGGGTTGCTGGAAGCAAATTATTTTCGATCCTCGAAAACTGGTCGGATTTTATGCACGATCCGAGAGGCCAGCTATTTTCGCCGGCAGGGCTAACTTTTTATGGTGGGTTCATTGTCGCTGCTCTGTGGGTCTATTTTTACGTTAAGCGTAAAGGACTCCGGTTTCTTCTTTTCGCCGATATGATCGCCCCGGTGGTGCTGCTTGCGTATGGCATCGGTCGCATTGGCTGCCAGCTTGCCGGCGATGGCGACTATGGTATTCCTTCGCGGCTGCCGTGGGCCATGTCCTATCCACAGGGAACTGCGAAACCGACGTACACGCTCATCGACTATTTCAAGACGCATCCTTTAGAGCGCGCACAGTGGCATTATGATTCCCTTGCCGCGATCACCGTTGGGCGCGATGAAATGGGTGGGCGCATTTCCCGGTTCGATGAAATTGTGACTGTTCATCCCGCACCTGTTTACGAGACGCTGTTTTGTGTTATTGCCTTTTACTTTATCTGGACGAACCGCAAGAAATTCGATGGCGAGATCGGTAAAGTGTTTTCTATCACCCTCATCGTAATGGGCGTGGAACGATTGCTTATCGAATTCATCCGTATCAATCCACTTTACCTGGGCCTTTCGATGGCACAGTGGATCTCAATCGCGATGATCGCGGTGGGAGGGTGGATGCTGGGATTTTATTTTCCGGGGAGGAAAGTGGCGTTAAAGATATAACTGTCGAAACGCTAACTGAACTTCCTTTTAGAAGGAAGCCATTCGACTTTTACACCATGCGCTTCCAGCTTTTTGAATTCGGGATCGCCCGTGAGAACTGGAATATCCTTCAGGAGTGCAAGGGTCGCAGCAAAGCAGTCGGCATAAGACGCATTTCCACCGCCTTTCCAATGCGCGGCCTCCATAATCTCGGAAAGCGTTGGGACATGAATCTCAATTGGTAGCGCTTCGGCGATCTCGCGCGATGCTTCGGCGTGTTCGAAGCCATTCTTCATGGCATCCGTATAGTAAAATTCTCCGTAATTGATCGCGCTCATCCAATGATGGAACCCGTTAGTATCGGCATCGAAAAGATGGTCCCGAACGATCTCCCAACCGGGCTGATGCTCGAAGAGCACAACAAGCGCAAAACTATCGAAGACGAGCACTACGATCTTCGGCGTTCGTTCATGAGGATATCCAGTCCCTTACCATCGGCTCCCATAAAGCCGATCGCTTTCTGGATCGCGGCTCTTGCGGGGCCAACAGGATTTTTTGGACTCATTCTCTCGGCGGAGTGAATGACGAGGTCATTCCCTCGCTCCTGAATTCGGAGCCGCGCGCCGAGTTTCATTCCGTGCCGATTGCGAACTTCGGATGGAATGTCAAAATGGCCCTCACCATCAACCGTTGCTTCAAATTCCATGAACATGCACTTTTAACGATTCCCCGTGTGCAAATCGTTCTTTATTACACACGCCCATGAGGAAGTATCTAATAATAAGTCGGAATATTTATATTATTACTGAAACTTTGTTGATATTTTTGTTGTTATATTATAGGGCGAAAATTTGTCCCCACTTTAAATCTTCAAATTTCTTCACATTTAACGTTGTGCAAAACTTGCTATGAAACCCTATCAACAATTATCGATCGATGAATTATTCGAACAAGAACGAGGCGAACCTGCAAAAATTATTTGGCGGACGAATCCGCGGCTTCGCGGCGGCGTTCCAGATCCGCAGGATGAAAACCTCATACAGATCGCCGGAAACGCTATTAATATCGTAGCGGCTCGTCATGTCCGGATGAATGTTCACCGGTCTGTTCGGATGGCGCTCGAACTCGCCGCTTCCGGCTCTCGTGTGCTCTATCTCAATAGCTATGCAGGTACCGATTTGCTCCGCGAAGCGATCTATTCCCATATTCCCCACAGCGATGCAGAAAGCAAACCCATCCGCGAGCGGGTTTCGATCATGGCATTTCCTTATGGGATGATGGGCCGGTGCCTTTCGGACGCTCGAAATGCAATTTATGAAGACATCGAGGACGATGGATCGGACGAGGACGAAGAATCCGGCGAGACCGAACGCGCACAGCATTGCGATGTCGTCATTCTGAATTCCTTCGAATTTTCAACGTTCGATTACCGGGATAAGGTCACACTTGCATCGGAAATGCTGGAATGGGCGCAGGCTGTGCCGATCACGCTTGTCATTTTCACGCAGGAGTTGAGCACCTATATGTCGGCCGGTAGCCCAGTACGCGGCCCGCTTGGACTTCTCACCGCTGCTGCCGCAACGGTTTCGAAGATTGGCCGGACTTCGCGCGAACTACAAATGGAAGAGCTTGAAAATGCTATGGAGTGATAGGATGCGCATCCAGCTCATCGAAAAACATCTTTCTCACAGAAGGAGAATTATGAATACGCATCCAACACACACTATAAAGTTTGTTGGAACGGGGAAATTTTTACGAAGCCATCTTTTTTGCCAAATCGACCACGCGGCAGGAATAGCCCCATTCGTTATCGTACCAACCGAAGACCTTGACGGTTTTGCCCATGGCCATCGTCATCAGTGAATCGAAGATGCAGGAATGCGGATCGTGAACAATGTCGGCAGTTACGATGGGATCCTCAGTGTATGCGAGAATATTTTTCATCGAGCCATCGGCAGCGGCTTTGAAGGCTGCGTTTACTTCGGCGATCGTCGCTTCGCGTTTAAGCTGCGCTACAAAATCGGTGATGGAGCCGGTTGGCGTGGGAACTCGGAGCGAGGTGCCATCGATCTTGCCTTTCAGTTCGGGAATGATCTGCCCAATGGCGCGGGCTGCACCTGTCGTGGTGGGAATGATACTAAGCGCAGCAGCGCGGGCGCGGCGCAAATCTTTATGTGGAAGATCGAGCAGATTCTGATCGTTGGTGTAGGAATGCACGGTCGTCATAAATCCCTGCTCGATACCAAAGGAATCGTTCAGCACTTTCACCATCGGCGCAAGGCAATTCGTGGTGCAGGAGGCATTTGAAACAAGTTTATCCTCCTTCTTGAGATCGGAATCGTTCACGCCGAGGACGATCATCTTGTCCAACTTATCGCCCTTTGGCGGAACAGTAAGAATTACTTTTTTCGCTCCGGCATCGATGTGCTTTTGGCAGCCTGCCCGGTCTGCAAAATGGCCGGTTGACTCAATGACAATGTCCGTCCCTAATGAACCCCAGGGCAATTTCGAAGGATCTTTCTCGCACGTAATTTCAATCCGGTCACCATTGACGATGAGCCAATTGCCATCAACTTTTATCTCGCCCGAAAATTTGCCGTGGATCGAGTCATATTTTAAGAGATGACCGAGGGTTTTCGCGTCGGTCAGATCGTTAATGCCGACGAAATCGAAACCGCCGATTTCGAAAGCCCGTCGTAAAACGAGTCGGCCAATGCGCCCGAAACCGTTAATGCCTACTTTGATTGCCATTTTGGGGAAAGAATTAATTTTCAGAGGAGACCCGTGAGATGAGCTTTTACGGAAGCTCGTCCTTAGAGATTCACTCAAATCTACCCCGAATGGCTATCTCAACTAATGTAACACTTCAATAATCTTACTCTCACTACTTTGAGCGGTCTGGGCACGAATGAAATAACACCCATTCGGAAGCCCGCTGAGATCGAGCGTCGTGCTTGCAGATTGGATGATTTCTTTTAGCATACTGCGGCCAATTGCGTCTGTAATTTCAATTTGGCTGGGACCAAATGGTCTTATTCCGGAAACCGTAACCAAGCCCGAAGTTGGATTCGGGAAAATCGAGAGATCGAAAGAAGCGGCATCCGAGACAGCTACGGAAGCGGCTCCAGGAATCGGAATAATGGGTGTGGGATATTCCTTCGATTCGGTCTCGATGGGATATCCAGTATTGACAACTTCGAAATCATTCCCGGTAATGGACTTGAGCTGGCCGATGTCATCGTCCGGCCAGTTCGGGTTCCATTCGCCGGTGATATACCATGCCGAGCCATTATCGGCGAGTATGATCCCATATTTTTTCAGCGCGGTAATAATCACTTTGGCATAGCCGGTGTCCTGGGAATCATCATAGCTCGCTTTCAGCCTCATGCGCGTGCCCATGGGCATATACGTCGTATCGGTGATGGAACTGGCTTCATGCCGCGCCGGGAAGATCCAAGCCTGTTGCGTATGCGGAACAGTAAATCGAAGCGCATGATCGATCGCGCCGGCCTGGCATTCGTACAACCTAACGAGGCCGGGAAAAATCGGAAGACCGGCGGCATCGCAGGAAGTCCATCCGTCGGGGCGATAATTATTAGAGTCGAGCGCGAAAATGGCCGTGGATGTGGCCGACCATCCACCATTGGCCTCCTCTGGCGCGCCCTGATATAGCTCATAGAGATGATGATTGCTCGTATCGACGACGAGCACATGGGAATCGCCATCATCCTCAATTCGAGCATTGAGCGGAATCGGCATCGGCCCCGGATCACTTTGGTCCGAATAACCTTCGCTATCGTTAATTGCGACGAACGGCTGGGAACCGTTCACAGCCTCCCATGGAATACCATAATCGGTGTCGCTCCCAAAATCAGGATGGACGTGGATCGTCCCACCTACTGACGCGATATAGGCTGCTGAATGGGCCGAGTCCACAGGCAGCGTATCTATGCGAACATTCCACGGATTATTCGATGGGAAAATTTGGCAGGTGCCAAGCGTTTGGGCTGAAACTGCCGCAGGAAACACAATGGCAAAGTAAACTAAAAAATGTGATTTCATGGTGCGAAGGTTTTAATTATTGAATGAGAACGCTTAAAGAAGCTAAAAGTCACACTTCCTCATGTGCCTCGTCCGGCGTAATCGGAATCGAAGACGTAATGCTAATCGAATAGGGCGCGATGGAATCTATTCCACTTACGCCGCTTGGCGATGACACCACCCCTTTCTTATATTTGATTCCGCTCCAGATTTCTTCGATCACGCACCGGCTGGTCTCGATCAAGTCCAACGATTCTGCAAGCGTTTGTACCGTGTTCGATCGTAAGATCCGTCTTTTGGCCCTCTGATTTTTTGCGGGCAACAGATCCAGATTTTTCCATCTGGCTCAAGACGTTGGATCGCAATTGGAAAGAATTCCCTAAGCAGCACGCGGCTGGCAGTGAAAAGAAGGATGAGATCGTAGGTGCCCGTGACAACATCAGTATCGTAGTTCCCATCTTCCACGCCAATACGCTCCGCAAATCCATCCGGAGCCCACAGCAACGCGATAGTCATACCCTCCGGCTTCACGCCGAGTTTTTTGGCAAGTGACTCACCCGATCCGGCAGCTGGGCGATGGGATCCCATCAGTGTGTTAGAGCTCCCTTTTTGTTCTCGGCATTATAAACTTCTACTGGAAACAAATGCGAATGTAAAAATAACGCAAAGAAAGCATTTCCGTTTCCGACATTGGGAAATATCAGCGATCTTGCGCGGCAACCCGGCGGTGCATGAATTTGAGTCCACTCCACACTTGGTCGATTGCGCAAATTTTGACATCGACAAGACCCGTGGCGAGTCCGATCAAACGTACCGCATTTTCTCCCAGATCCGTTTGCATTCCAGATGTTTTTTTCGGCCAGGATATCCAAAGAATTCCTCCACGTTTGAGCCGCTTGGCGAGAATAGGGAAAATTGCTTCGAAAGCGCAACGTGCTTGCAGTGAAAAAGTGAAGATAATCGTACGATTCCAGATCGAGCGAGGTATCGAACTCTTGAATACCAATAAGCTCAGCAAATCCATCGGGCGCTTCGAGAATGGCTGTTGGCAACACCTGGCTTGAGTCCAAGCTTACCAGCAAGCGGACGCTTGGAGTAACCTGCGGATCGCATTAGCAGCCCTAATTTTGGAAGATTTCTTTTTCCGTGGCATAAAATTTAGTCCGGAAATAACAATCGAAGAACAGCATTGGAATCCTCGAAGGATCTAATTTCTGGAACATTTTTATCGGGTATATCTATCGTGTAACAATTATACCAAATGCCCCGAATGCCGACTGCGCGAGCACCTAAAATATCATTCTCCCACGAGTCACCGATCACAACTGCTTCTTCCGGCTTACATTCCAGCCGATCGAGCGCCGTTTGGAAAATACGAATATCGGGTTTAGCATATCCTGCTTCTTCCGAGATCGTGATGCTATCGATAAGCTCCAACAACTCACAATATCGAAGTTTGTCCATCTGCTCTTCCACTAAATTATTCGTGACAATGGCAGTCTTGAGTCCGCGGTCACGAAGCAAGCGAAGCAGGCGCTTTGCCCCTGGCACAGCCCGCCGCGATAACTGATAGCTCGCGCGATAGTGTTCTGCAATACTTCCCAGTTTATCGGGTACAGATTCAATGCCATATTGCGTAAGGAGCATTCCAAATCGCTTGGTGCGAGCATCATCCGGTGAAAGTGTTCCAGCGAGTACTTCTACATGCACGCTATTCAGAATTTCGAGATTTGCAATTTCCAACGCATCCAGAGGAATGCTGCCAAGCTCTCGTGTGAATTCACTTTTGTAAAGCTTTAAGCGCCTCACGCGAACTGTGACGATGATCGAAAAGAGTATCATCTAGATCAAAAAGAACTGCTTTAAGCACAGACGTATGCACTGCCTTTCATTCCCGCTGATGGACAGAGTTCTGAAACAACACACGCAGAACACTTCGGTTTCCTGGCATCACAGATTGCGCGGCCATGCAGAATTAATACATGCGAGGTGAGCGTCCATTGGGAGGGCTTCGCAAGCTTCATCAAATCCCGTTCAATTTTTTCCAGGGTCGGAATTTTTCGATGAATCCTAATCGTCCCGAAAGCCGCGTAACATGCGTATCGACTGCAATGCCTTCTGATTTTCCGAATGCATCGCCAAGCACAACGTTCGCAGTCTTGCGCCCGACACCGCGCAGCGTGGTGAGTGCTTCCATCGATTCAGGAACCTTCCCACCAAATTTCTCCACAATATCCGTTGCCATCGACTTCAGCGATTTCGCTTTCTGATCGATAAAATCCCGTCGATTTTAATCACATCCTCAATGTCTGCAAGTTCGGCATTCGCAAGTACTTTCGGGTTGGGAAATGCCTTGCGAAATTCCGGCATGACCATATTTACGCGCTTATCAGTACATTGCGCAGAAAGAATGGTGGCGGCAAGCAAGCTCGTACGCATTAGCGAATTCAAGCGCGATTTTGCTTCAGGATATTCTTATGCAGCCGCGCAAATATTTTTTGGAACCGCGCTTTTCGATCTTCGAACGATTCGTCTTTTGGCAATGCTCGCGGGTCTAGAGCGCCATCGCCGGATTGTGTTTTCTTTTTCAGTTGTTTTTTTAGCCATTTGAATCTCTCGAAATTTTGCAATACCCTCAATTCCTTCACGTCCGGCAATAGCTGTGAGCGAATCGGATTCGGATCGATTATACCGATAGGTCGGAATATCGATTTTATGAATTGTCGCACCGGCTTTTTCCGCGCGAGCGAAGAAATCGGCATCGTCGCCATACGCTATATCGTGAAAACCCTGCAAGCGTTCCGCGAGATCGCAGCGAATGACAAACGTTCCACCAACCACACATTCCGATATCGGAATTTGTCTGCGATGGGTCGTGCTTGTTCGCGACCATATCCGGCCCAATAATTTCAACACCACCATGCAGAAGTTCCACTTCCGGACGCTCTTTCAAATATTCCGCGCGTAATGCATAGATGTTCCGGTAGCGTATTCATCGTCCGAATCGAGAAAGGTAATATATTTCCCCGTTACTCATTTTAATTCCGATGTTACTCGCCATGGCGAGGCCGTGATTTCGTGGCATAATGATAACGAAGCCGTTCATCACTTCGGAACAAAAGGTCGGATAATTTCAAAACGTGTTCATCGCGCGAGCCATCGTCAACAATAAGAGTTCCCAATCTGCGAAGGTTGTGCGCGATACGCTTTCGAATCGCGCGTCCCACAAGATGAGCACGATTGAACGTCGGCAGAACAACGGAAAAGAAGGGCGCAGCGGTGCCATTGAAGATCCTATGCTTCCAGTAAACCCATTCGAAGAAGTTTTTGCCGAAATTCTTCTGCTTCGCGTTTTGTGAAATCAGCGAGTGGGAGCAGGCATGGCATTCGTGAAAGTCGATCGGAAATAGAGCTTGGAAGCATTTGCGAAAGTAATTTTGCCTCTTTACCGGAGAGTGTTACAGCGTCCAGCCAGTAATCCCGAAATGCTTCAAAGGACTTGGGAAAATATTGCTTCGCAAGATCGAAAATGGCATTGGCATAGACGCGGATCTCATATTGCGCCGTCGCTTCCATGCGAAGCTGCAAGAAGCGAAACCAATTCAGAAGATTGCCTGTGACAACAAATGTTGAATAGTGTGAGACCGGCATATTCAACCGAGCCAGTTCCCGCGCAACATTATGCGTTTGAATCAGTGCGTTGTATTCTTCTTCGAATTCCTGCTGTTCCTCGTGCCATTGCGTGACAAAACCCGCAGCATCGGGATGCTGCTCTCCCGAACCCTGATGGTTACTCTTCGCCTGATAGGAGACACGCTTGACGTCAGGTGTATAATAGAGTGGATCGAGCTGCTTATAACGGCCCGATTCCTCGTTGTAACTAAACGTGCGGTGACGAAACCACTCGCGGATCACCATGATCGGCGCGCGTACTTCGAATTTCATAACACTGCCTTCGAAAGGAGTCGTGTGTTTGTGACGAAGCAGGAACCGGATGAGCGTAGTCTGCTGTGCTTCGCTGCGCGCGGCTACGCCGGTAGAGATGCGGGCATCGCTATCGGGTGATGAATCATCGCCCATTACATTGAGCAGTCGGACATAGCCGTTATCGAGGACGTACTTTTCGTTTTCGAAAGTGGGATTGAGTGGCATGGAAATATCCTTATACAAAATTTATAACAATCATGCTAATGGAATTGTTGATGTACAAAAAGATGTATGATTATTGTTAAAGTTGAGGGTTTATAGAGCAGCCTCAAGTATCTCTTGCTCGCGATTCAACTTAAAGTGGTTGTTAAGAGCACTAGCGGTTTCAACGATACATATTGTGGCGACTCTCGCCGTCTGATCGAAGTCATCGCGCATTTTTGAACGAACCGAATCAATGTCATTCTCCCCCGCAAGCGCCTCTCCAAAACCACCGCTGGACCAGTGATGCCAGTCACAACTTAAATCGTAATACCTCATCAGAGCATAGTGGGTATTCGTCACAAGTTTTGAAATTTTCTCTTTGCACCACTCATATTTATAGCTACCCGAAGGCGGCAACTCATTCCTTTCAAGGGCTTTTAGACCCGCTGGTTTCAAAAAGTCAACTCCGTAGTTTCGAAGTTTCTCAAGTAGTGATTTAATCTTATGCTCCTCTATGGGTGCGCCGAACTCGGAACGATAGAGATAGGTGTTAAGGTCATGTATGACAACATGAGCTCGCCATCTTCGCGAGAGATTTTCTGGGTCAGTCAAAATATATTTCAAATAAGCCCAGCCCTCTATCATAGTTCTGCCTATCAAGAGAGCATCGGTTCGCTCACCCAATAAAAGCAACGATCTCGCATGTGTCCATTGCTTAGTATTAAATGCTAAAAGAACGAAGCCTAGGTCAGAGTCTTCATTGTATTCTATGTCATCTTGCAAAGAGCTTACAACTTTAACTAACTTGCCCAAACGGTTCGGCCATTCGGATGATATTAACCCAAGATCATTCGGCGGTATATTTACTTCATTGTTCATAGCTTATTTGGAACTAAATGCAGCGTGCCTTTCGTGTGCAAGATTATTGTGATATTCAATGTTTTTTTGATCAATCACATGTCTCGTACAAAGTACGTAAGATTCCGTGCCAATCCTTACGTTCTCAGAATCGACGAAAACGGGGATAGCAAAGTCGAAGATTTTATGATGGTTCGGACAGAGAACGAGCATGTTCGATTCCACGTCAGGCCCGCCATGTTCACTTAGTGGCCAAATATGATGTACTTCACTATAATATTGGTCGGGCAAAACTTCGATACGATTAGAACATATTTGGCATTTGTTCTCGTAAAGCTCCTTTAGCCGAGCTACAGAAACTCTATCGCGAATAAGTTTAGAGAGTATCTGCTCTCTATATTCTCTAACGGGGTTATTAGGAACATTCGGTATCGAATGTTCCTCATTCTCTATCCACCCTGATTGATAGCCTGGATTTAGTTCCTCAACCAACCTGATAAGAATTACAGCTTCCGATTCCGATATGGAATAAATAGTGCTTACAGGACCGCCCTTGAGAAACACGGCATCTATTAGCGAAGGATCTTTTTTTATACGAGCTATCTTGATCGGGTGTGCTAATAAGCTGGATTTATAAATGACATCGAATCGAGTTTCCCCTGTCGAATCGCGAACTCCTATGTTTCCAATTTCAGCAATGCACACAACCCGGAGGCCAGGGCTGGACTCCCATATAAAAGCACGGTCTCCCGTTTTAAAAGACTCTGGGAGTGGTTTACGCGTAGGCCAACTATCCGTAATACCATCGGCAAAGTTATCTTCGAAGCGAGGTGCATCGAAACGTTCTTTGTGACCCTTCAAAATCCAGTAATTCATTTGAGTGCTCTTAGGTTATGTGTTTAATATCTGTTTTGGATTCTGATATATGCAATAGCAATAACGTAACCCACCGTTGCTCCAATCCCGGCCCCACCCAGCACATCGCTCGGATAATGCAGCCCTTCATACACGCGACCTAAACTGATTAAGAACGCGACGGCAAAAAGCCACGCCACATTCTTTTTTTTCTGCCAGATCGTGAAAAAGAATGCTGCGATCGCAAAATTGTTCAGTGCGTGATTGGATGGAAAGCTTTCATCCCCTCGCGGACCATCCGGCAAGCGGATCCAATTCACGATATGTTCGCCAGAAGGAAGCAACGCACACGGCCTCGAACGATGCATGAGCGGCTTAAACACATAATGCCCTAACGAATCCGTCGCTGCAACTACTAACACCGCAGCAACGACCATCCACACCCCGCGCCAGCGAAAACGATAGATCAGATAAATTCCTGCAAGCACATAGACCGGAAACCAATAATGGACATTCGTGAGCGCAGCAAAAAAGCTGTCGAGAAAACCCGAAGCGATCGTCCGATTAAAGAAATAGAGAATGGAAAGATCGAGAGCGTACATTATCTCCCTAATTTGGAAATACGGTACCGATCGAGGAATTGTCCGCACACTGGGTCGGCGGACTTTTCAAACTCGCTCGGGGTTCCATCGAAATATACGAGTCCCTCGTAAAGAAAAATAACGCGATGCGCAATACGCTCCACGGTAAACATGTCGTGCGTAACAATAAGACTCGTGACATGAAGTTTGGCCGTGAGATCTTCAATAAGCGCGTCGATCTGATCGCTGGTTACGGGATCGAGACCGGTTGTCGGTTCATCATAAAACATATAGCGCGGCTCGGTAGCCAGCGCACGAGCAAGCGCGACGCGTTTTTTCATTCCGCCCGAAAGATTGGAGGGCATTGCATCTTCAATGCCGCGAAGCCTGACGAGCGCAAGTTTTTCTTTGGTAATGCGCGCAAGTTTTTCGCGGTCGCGTTCACCGTATTCCACGAGGCCGAGTGTAACGTTTTCCAGCACAGTCATTGAATCGAACAGCGCAGATCCTTGAAAAAGAAATCCGATATTCCGCCGAAGCTGTTCCAGATCTCGTTCCCGCGCTTTCGATACATTCACGCCATCGACGATTATTTCACCTGCATCCGGCTTCATCAAACCGATGATATGTTTTAGCAGGACGCTCTTACCCGACCCGCTCTGGCCTATAATAGCAACCGTCTCCCCATCGGCAATTTCGATAGAAACTCCTCGCAGCACCTCGAGTGTGCCAAACGACTTTTGCAGATTCTTGATGGAGATCACTCTCTTCTTAATTCAAATCGTTATTACTTAGAAGATAATAGTCCACAAGGTGTAATCGAGGATGAGCACCATCATGCTCGAAAGGACGAACGCGCGGATCGTCGCTTTTCCGACGCCTTCCGCTCCGCCCGTGGTGCTGAACCCTACTTTTACACCGATCAGCGCAGTGAATGCACCGAAAAATAAAGCCTTGAACAGCCCTCCCAGCACATCCCTGACATGAAAATATCGCTGGACGGAATCGAAGAACACTTTACCGCTGATGTCGAGAAAAAAATTACTGACAATAAAAGCTCCCGCGAGTGCAATGGCATTGGCAAAAATGACGAGTATGGGCATCATGATCGTGGCACCAAGCAGCCGAGGCACCGCCAGATAACGAACCGGGCTAATCGCCATGCTTTCGAGCGCGTCGATCTGTTCGGTTACTTTCATGGTACCAAGTTCCGCAGCGATGGAAGCGCCAACGCGGCCTGCGATCACGATGGCCGTCAGTACGGGACCAAGCTCGATAAAGATCGCTCGACTTACTGCAGCCTCCGAGAAAACTGTACGAAATGAGTCCTTTAAATTGATAGGCGGCTTGCCACGCGCTCACCATGCCTGTGAAAAATCCGATGATGGTAACAAGTGGCAGTGAGTTGGTGCCGATGTGCTCCATTTGATCGAGAATCAACCTCCGGTCGCGTGGGATGGATCCTAAAAATCTCAGTGTCCGAGCTGTGAGCAACGCAAACCCGCCGATCTCCGCAAGAAAATGGCGGATCGTGTGCCCAAGCCGAACGATTGTTTTTGTAACGATCGTCATTGAGAAGGAATCATCTCGGCTTCGACATGAAGCATAATATGATAAAGGCTGTCGAGCACCGGCGTTCCAAGTTTTGGTGGATCGACGTCTGCCCAGGATATTTTCTGATGACTATTGCCAGCGTCAATTTGCAGACCCGTCGTCACTTCACCGGTATCGTCCATTTTTATTGCGAGGAGCGGAGCAAGGCTATCGGTTACAAGCCCATGAACGGACTGCGTAAGCTGCCGGTCAATAGAATACGTGGTGCGTTTTGAAACGGCACTGGAGTCGGAGCCCAGCGTTACCGTTTTCGTCCCGAGAGCACCCTGATCCACCGCATAGCGCTCGGTGATGCCCGAAACGTCGCTCGTCCGAAACAACGTGACGGTAAACGTATTGGAGGCGCAGCCGGCAATAAAAAGCAGAAAAAGCAGGGCTAATAAGATTCTCATGGTAGCAAAATTACGGCGTGTGAAGCTACATTTCTGTAATGATCTCAAAATAACGGATTTGCGTGTAAATCGTGCGTTAAATTTTGGCGCTTATAGCGAGAACGCCCGTGCTGCAACATCCGTTAACAATTATTCGATAAATTTCGCCTATTTTTACACATGGCTACTCAAACTAAGGTTTCTCAGGCAGCAAAGCCGTCGGCATCAAAAAATAAACAATCCCACATCGGCGCGATGCAGCGCGAGCAGGACGTGGCTTCGCGTTCGCTTGCGCATTACATTCCCGAAAAATGGCGCGACCCTGTTGCTGTGCTTTTTATATTTCTCTCGCTCATTTTCTTTTTCCGTGGCGTACTCGATTCCACGCATGTCTTTAGTGCGGGTGATAATGTCGCGTTCGATGCCTTACGGCCGTTCATCGCTTCAGCGCAGGCCGAGGGTTACTCCATGCCGCAGTGGATACCGAATATTTTTTGTGGGATGCCGGCATTCGCCGCACTTGTCGTGACGGGAGATCGGACCTACGATCTTCTTCATCAAATCTTCACCGTCGTTCAGGATACTATTGCCAATATATCCCCAAACGAAGATGCCATGGTGCATATCTGGCATTATTTTATTTTCGGATTGGGAATGTATCTCCTGATGCGGGTCACGCGGAATACATCGCGGATCGTCGCGCTCTTTGCAGCCTTCAGCGCGATCTTTTCGACATGGATCATTACGTATATTATGATCGGTCATAATACGAAAATTTATGCCGTGATGGCTTTCCCCTATATCATCATGGGAATCGAACGGCTGCGAGCGCAACGCATGGAGTGGCAATCTATCGTTTTTTGGTGTGCCGTGCTTGCAACCTCGATCCATATTCTGCTTGAATCGATCCACATGCAGATGATCTTTTATATTGCGTGTGCGGTGTTGATCTATTTTCTTACGTCGCTCGTCGTGGAGTTCACGCGAAAGTCCGAGCATCCACGGTCACACCATATCGCGCCGCTCATTCGCTCCGGTGTGCTTACGCTGCTCATGGCCGGGGTTGCGTTCTGCATGTCGGCAGACCGCTATCTTTCTTCGCTTGCTTACGAGCCCTATTCCATTCGTGGCAAAGCGCCTATTCAGGACGTGCAAAATCAAGCAGCGCAAAATAAACGTTCTACCAACGACGCCACTACTTCTTCCGGTGGCTTGGATTGGAATTACGCAACTTCGTGGTCGTTCTCGCCGCAGGAAATAATCACCTTTATCATTCCGGGCTACTATGGTTTTGGCAAAATGCCTTATACAGCCGGAGATCTGAATATTCCAGAGGGCGATCGCCTTTCAACCTATTGGGGTCAGATGAATGGCACCGACGCCGCGAATTACACGGGCATTGTTGTCTTCTTACTTGCCATCGTAGGAATCTTTACGCTCTGGAAACGAGATCGGCTTGTGCCTCCGCTTTCGATCATTACGATCTTCGCGATATTACTTTCCTTTGGCGGGAATTGGTCCGATTTTGTTCCGGCCCATGTTCAATTATTTCCCGCTCTTCAATAAATTCCGCGCGCCCATGATGGCGCTCGTCCTGATGCAGCTTGCGTTCCCAATTCTTGCCGCGCTGACGCTCGAAGAAATTCTTGCGCGCCTGGAAATTGAAAATCGACGCGGAAGATTCGCGGCTTCAAAAGTCGTTTAAATTTGCACTCTATGCTTCTGGAGCGTTTCTTGTCATTTCCGTGGTGTTTCGTGGCGTCATTACTTCTTCCGTTACCGGCGGGATCCAATCTGCCATTCAGCGCGGAAAATTTCCGCAGCAGTACGATTCACTGAAGGACTTTATTGCTTCTATTGCTGCGAACGATGCACTCATCGGCGCGTCCTTGCTACCGCTGCGTGTTTGCTTGTCTTTTTATTTCCTGAAACGAAAACTTTCGCCCCTTATTGTTGCTGTGGGGATTTTCGCGCTGACGGTGATCGATCAATGGCGAGTCGATACACGCCCCATGCAGATCGAACAAAAGACGATTATGCGAGTAATTTCCAGACTCACGATTATCTCCAATTTATTCAGCAGGATAAATCGCTATACCGCGTAACCGATCTGACCGAACAACAGCCATCGAACGCCCTCGTAAGCTATGGCATCCAAACCGCCGGCGGATACCATGCCGCGAAAATGCGCGAGTTCCAGGACGTCGTCGATGAAACAGGCAACATGCAAGGGAACGGCATTTTCAATCCCTTCATGTTCAATCTTTTGAATACGAAATATATTATCGCAAATGGCGGCCTTTCGGAAGACCGCACCCGTTTCATTCCCGAATTCCAATCGAAGGAACCGCCGCCGGCCAGCGAGAATGGAAAGCCGGCGATAGCCCGATATTGTCTGGGAAAATCCGCAAGCACTGCCACGCGCGTTCTTTGCATATCGTTGGGAAGTAAAACCTAAACTCGATATTCTCCACGCCATGCACGATGGAACTTTCAATCCGCGCGACGTTATGTACTTCGAGGAAACTCCAAAGGGAATGCCTCCACTTGCAACTACGCCGATCGATACAGCCACCGAAACGCTGACGATGGATTACAAAGATCAGGATATAACCATCCATACGAAAACTTCCGGCAACAGGCTCATTTTTATGTCCGACGCGTGGTATCCCGATTGGACGGCTACGGTCGATGGTAAACCGGAGCCGATCTACCGCGCGGATTATGCGTTCCGGGCATTCGTTGCGCCTGCTGGAACTCATGAGATCAAGCTTACCTATTACGATCCGCACTATGTATTGGGCCGCACCATCTCGCTGACAACGAACGCGCTAGCACTCATTGCATTTGGAATAGGCATTACAGGCTTTACCTATTCTAAACGAAAGAAGCGTCCCGAGGTGGAAATTGTGCCGCCAACAGCATGAGGGTTTTTATTTTGTCATCCTGAGCGAAGTTCGTCCCGACATGCATCGCCCACGATGCTTGGAGGCGCGAACGGAGTCGAAGGATCTTTTTGCATTACAAGAGATCCTTCGACTTCGCAAAAAACTCCGGTATCGCTCCGTTTTTTGCTTCGCTCAGGATGACATTGCTCAACTAAAGGTGACTTTTTTATGAACAAAGTTAAATCTTTCGAGCGTAACAATCTTGGGGGAAATGTGGTATAGTGAGAAACGCGAATATTTCGTAAATGTCTATAAACCTATTTTTTGAAATACCTAATGACACTAAAAAAACTCTCGATGATCCTTCTTTCTGCCGGAGCGTTTTCCTTCGGAGCTTATGCCGCGATTGCACAACATGGGAACCCCGAGGAAATGATACAGAAGCGGGTAGAGCGCCTGAAATCCGCGCTGAATCTTAACGACGAGCAAGTTTCGAAGGTCAAATCCATCTATGAGCAGTACGAGCCGGCTTTGAAAACTGACCGGGAAGCCGTGAGATCGGCTTCCGGCGAACAAAAACAAGCCGCCGAGGAAAAATTGCACGGTGAAATGGAACAAGTGCAGACGCAGGTTAAAACCATCCTTACGCCCGAGCAGCAAACGAAATTTGCCGAACTGATGTCCAAACGCGAGGGACATCCGCAAGGTAGTGAAGGCGCTCAAACCGCGCCACAGCCAAAGCAGTAAGTACTTAAACTTCCAAGCGTAGAGCGGATTTCGACCCGCTCTTTGCTTTTTTGGGGGCGAACCCTCCCGCTCGCCCTTGCTGTTCCTAATGCAACAAAAGTTTTCAAATGTTGCTACGGCTAAGTATTCTATCTCTTCTGCTTTTGGTTTCGGGGTGTACCATCCCGACAGAACCGAATTATCCGCTACAAAATATCTCGTTCGCTTCTGGGTACAACGACGTCTACCTTCTTCGATCTCCTATTCCTCTCGTTCACTATGATGGACTTTTTACTTCGGAATGGCATTCTGATGATTATCTGGATAGTTCCGCAATTGATTCATTTTTCTGGTACAATTCTGGGGCCACACTCTATAATAAATTTGGGGATATCATTCAATCCCCATCCGATGGTTTTTATGTTCAAGTAAATGGCGCGCGCCTCATATCGAACCAATATTTTCAACTCAATACATCACTCAACCTTAACTTCCCATCTCCAGTTTTATGGACTCTCGCAGGCGATGATTATTTCCCATCGTTCTCTCATCGCATAAGTTCCGAAATTCTTCCAGAGATTATTTCACCTCCTATTTCCGATAGTTTGAACGCGAATGCGTCATTCCATTTCTCTTACAACGCACCCGGAGTCGATAGTGTAGTAATTACACTCTGGTATTTTGGGTTAGGCATAAGCGCCACCACGGACTCATTAGAAAGTGCCATTGATCTTCGTCAGCCGGTACAAACTGTAAATTCTGGGACTTTTATTGTCCCGGCTTATGCATTGCAAGACACAGTCAATTTTAAATCATTTACCCCTCAGAGCTTGCAAACCACCATTGCATGGGCCGTTGGAGACACCATTCACGTTGAGGGTAAGATATTCGGTTTCGTAACAGAGGTCGCGTGTAGCAGGGCATATAATTTCAAGCAATGAATGCGGCGTCGTAATTTTCTCTTTTTTGTAATGTGCCTCGTTGCGAGAAGTATCATGGCGCAAGGTTTCCCAGACGATTCCAGCCATCACTTCGGGCTTTCGCTTCTTATCGGGTATGGCTCGATAGCGAGCTACGATTACTTTGGATCGCCGTTGCCCTATTCAGGAATTACTTTCCCTATTGGAGGTGAAATTGAATACACTACTCCCAATGTTCGACACTTGTTTTCCGTCATTGGCATCACCTCCCTTGGTAACGCGGCAAATCTTACCAATCAATATTCCGGTGCACTGAACGAAAGCTATGCATATTACGCTTTCGGCGATGTCCGTTACCGGTTCACTCATTACCTTACTGATATTGGCTCGACTGGAATTCGTCTAAGTGTAGGAGGGGAATGGGACAACTTGGTTTTTGGCAGAGTTTATGACTATTCCGGCGACCTTAACAGAGCAAGCGGCAGCGGAGAAGGGAGTTCCGGCGTGGCGGCAGCAGGAGATCTGACTTATTCGATCGGAGCGGATCATCGTTTAGCTTTGTCAATTTCCCTGCCACTTGTTGCCTTAGTGCTGAGGCCCGCATACGGCTTTATTGGTGGAAATACTTCCCTTTTTTCTTATCCCTTAGAGGATCAGTTTGAACCAATAGGAACGATGTGGAGCTGGCGCATCGGGTTCGATTATGACTATGCCATTTCCGGGCCTTTTCTGCTTGGCCTACATTTTCACGAGCTTTATTATCAATACCCCATGCTCGCGTGGCGCACGGTCGCCGCAGAGAACGATCTCGATCTGGACATAACATGGAGGTTCGATCTATGAGACGATTTCTGCTGCTTCTCCTCGCCATTTTCGCCTCTGGCTGCACCGAATCTCTCGTTGCGCCCAAGATCGATTCATCTCCACCTGCTGTCTTTGAAGAATTGTGGCAGGAATTTAACTTGCGCTATGCTACATTCCCAGAACGCCATGTCAATTGGGATTCACTCCATGCACTATATGTCCCAAGAATTACATCAAATATGCCAGATAGTGTGCTCCTCTTTTACTTCGATTCGCTCCTTTCACCTCTCCGGGATGCTCATGTGAGCATTTCAACCGGAACCGAGGGTTATGGTTATGTGAATACCGACAGCACCTATCAGTTCAATTTCGATCAGGTAAGTTCTTATTATTTAGGCGAAACAGCGAATGAATCGAGCGATGGCACCATCCGCTATGGCGTTATCCACGATTCGATCGGTTATATGAATGTAATAACATTCGATCTAACAGACGATGGTTATTGGGGAACCGAAATCGATGCTGTTCTCGATTCGTTACAAAATTCTAAGGCTCTCATTCTCGATATTCGTGGAAACGGTGGAGGAAAAGGTGCCGCTGGGCAGGTGCTTGAAGGGCGTTTCATTCTCCCAGGCCAAACTATTGGCTACAACCAAGCCAGGTATGACGCAAACTATACGGACCTTACCACTCCAGATCCAGTCACCACAAGTATCTCGCATTCGCGGTGGACAAAGCCAATAGTCCTTCTCACCAACCGCGAGACCGTCAGCGAAGGAGAATGGTTTACGATGGCCATGAAAACAATTCCCAATGTCACTGTTATAGGTGACACAACGCAAGGGGCATTCTCTTCACGTCTTGATGGTGAGCTTTCAAATGGCTGGCTCTATTCGATGTCGGAATGGAAAGGCAGTGACATATATCACGTTTGCCACGAAGGCATCGGCCTGATTCCCGATATAGAAATTTACGTCAAAGAAAATCAGCGTGTCGATAGCCCGGATACCGTTCTCGATCGGGCCATCGAATTTCTTACAAAATAACGGCGGGAACTACCGCTTCCAATATTCCCCGAACCGTCCGCTGAAATTGGAGGACGAGGCGTAGATGCGTTTCGTAGCGCCGATAGCTGCGATACGTGCTTCCGCTACGTGATTCGAGGCTTCGACGGTTGTGATATTCTTTTCCTGCGCGAGCAGGAGGATCTTTTTCAGAGCATCGTAAATTCCTTCGGCCTGCTTCATCGCACGAGTTTGCGAATAACCTTCAAGCTCGTTCGCTACGTTGATGAGTCCGCCGGCATTGATGACGTAATCCGGAGCGAAGAGAATGCCGCGCTCCTTCAATGCGCGGGCATGGCGCTCTTCATCGGCGAGCTGATTGTTCGATGGGCCGGCAACGATCGCGCATTTTAGCTGAGGGATCGTTGTATCGTTAATGATTGCGCCAAGTGCGGATGGTGCGAAGACATCGCACTCAATTCCATAAATCTTTTCGGGATCGACTACGGTTGCTCCCGTTGCGCGAGCAACTTCATTCGCTTTTTCTGCAAAAATATCCGTGATCGTAACTTTTGCGCCTTCATCGGTAAGATATTTCGCAAGCGAAGCCGCAACATTTCCAGCGCCCTGAATTGCAACACGCTTTCCGGCGAGAGAATCGCTGCCGAATTTCACAGCAGCACATGCTTTAATTCCAACATAGCTGCCATAAGCCGTAACGGGCGAGGGATCTCCCGAACCGCCAAGCTCCACCGGAATGCCTGTGACATATTTTGTCTCGGAACGAATCCAAACCATCTCGGTCAGCGAAGTTCCGACATCCTCGGCTGTAATATAGCGCCCACCAAGCCCTTCGACGAATCGTCCGAACGCGCGGAACATTGCCTCGCTCTTATCCTCACGTGGGTTCCCGATAATAACCGCTTTTCCACCGCCCAGGTTTAATCCGGCAACGGCCGCTTTGTAGGTCATACCGCGCGAGAGGCGGAGCACATCGTTCAGCGCATCGAAATCGCTGGCGTACGTCCACATGCGGCATCCGCCTAAAGCTGGCCCGAGTGTCGTGTTGTGGATCGCGATGATCGCCCGTAATCCAGACTTCTTATCGTGGCACAGCACGACTTGTTCATGATCGCGTTCGGCTATATGGCCGAAAAGCTCCGTGGTAGCGCCTAATTCTTTTGCGTCGTAATGAATTGAACTGCCAGCTCCGTTCGACTGGCCATTGGGTGATTTGGTGAGGATAGACGGAGTTGGAGAGATCTTCGATTCGGCCATGTTCGCTGAAAAAACTACTAATTGTGAATAAGGGGTGATTTAGCATTTCCCGGCTCGAATGACCGGTTTTTCGCATCTTGGAGGCACCCCGGATAACGTGCATCGTTGCCAACGCAAGCCATCTTTGCCAGCTTTTGCTCTTCGCGGCGCTTAAACGAGTTGCGTGTGATACCCGTTCCGTCCATCACTGTCTATAAAGCTCTCGCGATTTCCAATGCTTTTCGTGCAGGTGCCCGGTCGTCGAGTGTTGATAATATAAAATGTTTTGCGTCTAATCGCGTTTTCAATGCTTCGATCGTCATCGGGTGCTTCGCGATCGAGCCGGATAGATGAACCTGGCGTGGATACGCAAGTTTTTCCGAAACTTCTTCGATCATCTGACTCAAACATTCTGCGCCTTCCCGAATTATTCCCATGGCTGCTTCCGACTCGCTTTCGAAAACTGCCGGAGCAAGCCTTGCAGGAAATAACGGCTCGCGTTCCAAAAGGTTTGCGATCTCTCTCGGCGAAGAGACATGTTCCGGAAGCAATTTTGTTACCGTTTTCGATAGCTCATCGTTCTCTTTTCCAGAAACGATAGAGCGCAAATAATGCCGTAGCACGCGCAACCCGATCCAGTAACCGCTTCCTTCGTCGGACGTTTCCGGACCCCACCCACCCACGCGGTGAATTGCACCATCGATTGATCTGGCATACGCCACCGAGCCAGTACCGGCAATGAGAAGGACGCCTTCTTCCGACTCGGCCACAGCAGCTTTCAGCGCAAGCGTAGCATCGCCTTCGATATGAATGCGAGCATCCGAAAATTCCGGCAATGCAAGAATAGCATTTTTGAGCGCCTCCTGATTTTCCTCACGACTCATGCCCGAAAGGCCGATCGCAATTCGTAAAGTACCGGTTCCTTCTTCCGGTATAACGAGCTGCTGCAATTTCTTCGATGCAGCGACGAAATCACCTTTAAGGATCTTCAACGAAACTGGCCACTCAAAATATTTGGGCTGATTGTCGTTTTGCTGAATGAACCCTCTCGTGGTTGTACCACCGCCATCGAGACCGATAAAAGTCATATTCTAAGGTGACGGGCTCAGCCCGTCAAGACAACCCATATAGCCTACGGCACATACACCAACCACGCGCGGCTGAGATAATCCGTCATCGTGATCGAGAGCAAAATAAAAAGCCAGATAAAACCGACGACCACCCAGAGCTTCGTGAGCCGGGATGAATACTTCACATGCATGAAGAACAGGATGACCAGAGTCGCCTTGATGACGGCGATGACGAGCGCGGCCACAATATTGAAATTGCCGAGATTGATGAAGGCAAACACGACCGTCAGCGTGGTGCCCACCATGAGCGCGCTGAAGATCAGGTAATACGTTTTTTTCGGTACGATGTGTTCTGACATAGTGGTAATTGTCTGAACCATGATTTGGGGAGATTTTGGGGATTAAGGAGATGGAATTCTAATCTTTCTAATCTATGAAATCGCCCCAAATCATGGTTCAGGCTATAAATGCCTATCGACTAAATAGAGCAGCGGGAACAGGAAGATCCATACAATATCGACGAAGTGCCAATAGAGTCCCGTCAGCTCGATGTACGAATGATATTCTTTTGAAAATTTTCCGTGTCCGGCTTGCCATGCAAGCACCAGCAATAGCCCGATTCCGATGATCATGTGCAGCGCGTGGAAGCCGGTCATCGCGAAGTAGAGCCAAAAATACATGCGTACATGACCGGAGAACGATTGATCCTGCACTTCTTCGGGAATGATCCCACCCACGCCATAATACGGCCCTTTCTCGGAGTATTTGGTCGTGATCTTCTCAGGCATCCCCTGTTGAGGAGGAGCCTCCGCATTTAATGGTTCCAGACCGACAAGCATTCCCAGCAAGTCGCCGACATTATTGGGCCGGTTGGATTCATGCTCGATGGGCCAGCGAAAATCCCCGGCGGGAAACACATGCTCGGTGAACTTATCGTGATACTCAATGTACTTCACCCGCAAGAAAATGCTTCCAAGCAAAATCGTGAACAACAGAAAGAATACGATCTTCTTCGAGTTCCCGTGCTGGGCGTGCCATACGGCCATCGCCATCGTAAGGCTGCTTCCGATCAGCACTGCCGTATTGAACGCGCCCCACCAGATGCTTAAGACATTACTTCCCGCAGCAAACGCATCGAAATACATGTGACGATAGACCGTGTAGGCCAGCATCATTCCGCCGAAGAACATGATCTCGGTCAGAAGGAACCACCACATGCCGAGCGTGCCCGCTTCGCGCTGCTGCTCCATGTTGTCGAAGTGATGCACGAGATGCGGATTGCGATCCGCATGTGCATCCACCCGTCCGTGTGTCGATTCTGTTTCTATCGTTGCCACGTTCTTCTGTTACTGCTGTGTAAAGGATCTAATGAAGTGATGTGTTGAGAATCTAATAAAGTGCTCGTAAGAATCTAAAATGTTTTCATATCTTCGACAGGCTCGAATTCGTAAGCCTCCCAGGTCACTATGGGTGTTACCGCAAAGTTTTCCGTTGGCGGCGGGGATGGTATGCGCCATTCCAGTCCCGGCGCGCCCCAGGGATTCGCCAGCGCGCGCTTACCATTCTTCAGCGACCAGACAAAATAAAAGATCGTCATGGCTACGCCAAAACCGAGAATACTCGCGCCTGCCGAAGAAAGTACATGCAGCACCTGGAACTCCGGTGGGTACGCGGCATAGCGGCGCGGCATTCCGAGATAGCCCAAAATAAACTGCGGGAAAAAGGTCAGATTGAATCCAACGAATTGAATGATCATTGCCGCGCGCGCCCAAAACTCTGGATACTGGCGGCCTGTCATTTTACCCCACCATAAATGCATCCCGCCCAAAAATCCCATCAGCGAACCGCCAACCATCACATAATGAAAGTGCGCGATCACGAAATACGTGTCCGTCACATGGACGTCAATTCCGAGCGCGGCTACGAACAGGCCCGTCATTCCACCGATAAGAAATAGCCCGATAAAACCAAGCGCATACAGCATCGGTGTATCGTAGGAGATCGAGCCTTTATAGAGCGTAGCCGTCCAGTTGAATACTTTGATCGCCGAGGGAATGGCAACCGCGTAACTTAAGAAGGAAAAGATGAGGCCGAGATACACCGATTGCGTTGCCACGAAAAGATGGTGGCCCCACACAAGAAATCCGAACACGGCAATGGCCAAGCTCGACATGGCTATGAATTTATAGCCAAAGATGTTTTTATGCGACAAATTCGCGATGAGTTCCGAAACGACTCCCATGGCCGGCAACACCATAATATACACCGCCGGATGCGAGTAAAACCAGAACATGTGCTGGAAAAGCACCGGATCGCCGCCCATAGCAGGATCGAAAATGCCGACGTGCGCAACGCGCTCGAGCGCCATCAGAGAAACGGTGATCGCAAGCACCGGCGTGCCAAGCATAATGACGAGCGCGGTCGCATAATGCGCCCATACAAAAAGGGGTAAACGGAACCACGTCATTCCCGGCGCGCGCATCGTGTGAACGGTCACAATAAAATTGATGCCCGTCAGAATGGAAGAAAACCCGGCAATAAAAATACCGATGCCCGCAAGCAGCACATTGGAATTGGAATAACTGGTACTGTATGGCGCATAGAACGTCCAGCCGGTATCGATCCCACCTGCAATAACGGCGATGACCAAGAATATTCCGGCAAACACATAACAATACCAACTCAGCAGATTGATCTTCGGAAATGCCAGATCTTTCGCGCCGATCATGATCGGCAACAGAAAATTCCCAAGTATCGCAGGAACCGCCGGCACCAGAAAAAGGAACACCATGATGATCCCGTGCGTGGTGAAGATACGGTTGTACGTATCGGGATCGAACAAACCTTGTGGCGAAAGCAAATTAATGCGGATGAGTAACGCATAAATACCACCGATCATAAAGAAAAACGAGACCGAAATCATATAGAGGATCGCGATTCGCTTGTGATCCTTTGTCAAAAGCCAGGAGCGAAGACCCCAGCCATTGTTCAAATAGTTGAGCGGCTCGCCGTTTCGCTGCGCGTCGGTCGTTTCGGTCGGTAATGCTTCGGTGTTCACGGTTTTTGCGTTTGCTCCGGTGATGGTTTCTCCAATGGCGGCTCAGCAGACTTAGCACCACCCATTATCGGTGGATGTTCTTCTACAGATGGCGCGCTGGTTGCCTTCGTAGCGCCAGCAGCTCCTGAAGCCTCTGCAGGGCCGATCGACTTGATATACGCAATGAGCATCTGCAATTGCTCCTCGCTTACCTGCCCCTGGAATGAGGGCATGATCGGCTGATAGCCGTTAACGATCTTTGCCAGCGGGCTCAGAACAGACTCTCGAATATAACTATCATCGATAAGCACTTTGAACAAGTCCGGACTGGATGAAAGATGAACCGTTTCTTCCGTGCCATACTTTCCTTCCAAGCGCGGGCACTGTCCTTGCGCATCCGACTTATGGCAGGTGATGCAACCGAACTGCTGGAAGAGCGAAGCGCCACGCTCGGCCATCGTTCCCTCCGCCGCGCCGCCACTCAGCCATGCCTCATAATCTTTATCGCTCATCACGGTGACCCATCCTGTCATCCCGGAATGGCTGGTGCCGCAATACTCCGAGCAGAAGATATGGAACGTCCCGGTCATCGTCGGCTCGGCCCAGACGGTCGTATAACGGTTCGGGCCGGGAACGATGTCCTCCTTCATGCGAAACGCAGGAATGAAAAAGCTATGAATCACATCCTCGGTCGCCATGATGAACCGGATCTTCTTACCGACAGGAATATGAAGCTCATTGATCTCGCGCTGGCCTTCCGGATGCTGGAATTTCCACATCCATTGTTTTCCGACGACATAAATATCGAGCGCATCGTTCGGGATCGTATATTGCTCAAGATAGATCTTCGCGCCCCACGCAAAAATGAAGAGGCAGATAATAAACGGGATGATCGACCACGCACTTTCGAGGATGATCGAGCCTTCGATCGGCTTTGGAATCGGGGTGTTGGGATGGCGCCGGTATTTTACGAAAAAGAAGAGAATGGCGCCCGAAATCAGTACCGTGAAAAAGATCGTCAGGCCGACCAAAAACAAATAGAGATGGTCCACCTCGGGCGCGTAGCTCGAAGCCTGATCCGGCAGCATCCAGGACATGCCCAGCATCCGTGACATGCCCGGCATCCGAGTGGCGCTGACTGCTACGTGGCTCGCCATTGATGCGCCCAGAGTGCTAAATATGAAATTTCCGAACATTCTTTTCAGGCGTTCCTTATTTGTAATCCCGTCGGATCGGATCCCTTCCCGCCGCCAAAGCCGTTAGCGATCCTCTTCGTTCGCCGGCGGAAGAAATAATACATCAAACCGATTGCAACGATCATCAGTGTTCCACCGATCTTTAAAAGTTTTGCGACGGCCAAGCCCCATTTGCTTTGACTGGGTTCCCAACGGCAGCAGAACAGGACGAACTTGTCCGCCAGGCTGCCGATTTTTCCGCCGGAGGCATCCATCAGGCCAAATTTCAGGTTGTTCGTAGAATACTGAATGCCAAAGAGATAGCGGGAAATAACGCCTTGCGGCGTGAGGATCATAATGCCGCTCGCATGTGCATATTGGTTGTCCGCCGAATCGTAGGCATAGCGAAATCCCACTTCTTTGCATAGCTGATCGATCGTACTTTCCGGAGCGGTAAGAAAGTGGTAGGCGTCCGCGTAATCGCTCTCATGAAAACCGGTCAGGTAGGTATTCTTCTTTTGCAGAGCAAGCGCGGATGTTTCACGAGGGTTAATGCTGACCGATACCACTTCGAAATCCTTGCCCGGCACTAACGAAAGCGATTTCATGCCGCTAAAAACTCCATTCATTACCATGGTGCAAAGGTTCGGGCACCCGTAATACGCCATTACCAAAATGACGGGACGATTGCCAAAATATGCGCCGAGTGTCGTCATGTTTCCATGCTCGTCTTGCACCGGAAGGCCAAGCGTTACCTGCTGTCCCAAATGCTGATCGAAACCAACATTCTTCTCTATCGCTGGAAGCCCCTGCTGGCCGGCAGGCGCCTGAACATCTCCTTTAAAAAACGGCGCATCTCCAGCCTGTGCAGATAAACTGAACACGCCGATCCATAGCGAGGCTATCGCGATGATGGTAAGATGCTTCATTGGGCTGCTTGTCCTCCCATGCTGTCGCGTACATTCATGTTGCCACCCGTTACAGTAAAGGTTTCACCGGGAATGCGTTGGTCGCGGCGTTCGAGCACCCTTCCGGAGCTTGAGAAGCTGGGAATCATAATGCGCCCTTCGTCTTCATTATTCGCTATCGTCGACGATGCAGCGCGAACAGGCAATCCTTTTTTCAGCAACAGATCTTTTGCAAGCTCGATAGGAATATGTACGATTCCCGCCGCCTTGTTCACATAACCGTAGGATTCCAGCATGTTCGTAACTGAATCCCGATACGCGATGCCCTCGTCCAGTGGGTGCTCTGCGGAGCCTGGCGCAAGCTGCAAGCGCGGCAGCGGGGGAAGCTCTTCGGATTTCGTTTGCGTCATGTGAGTCACGATCTTGTCTTCCTTTTCCACACGGGCATCGTTCATTTTTAGAATGCCATAGATGAGGAAATACGTAAACACCATGAGCGCGCCAAGCCACATCAGGAACTTATAGATGGAGCCGGGATTGATCTCGCCTATTTCATGCCCGGCCTCTTTAGAGCGAGCAAAGTCCTCCGCAAGTTCTTGCTCGCGTTTCGGATCGTTCTCGTGTGTGTTATGCCCGCTCATTTCAATTTACAATTAAGAATTAAGAATTTGGGAAGGCGATTATCCAATCGCCAGCCATCGTTCTTATTTACTATTTAATCTTAATTCTAATTCCTTTCCTAATTTTTTAATGCTTACTTTTTAATTCTTAATTAATGCGCTCCTTTGGGGTGAAGTGCCGTTTCTAATTCCGGCTCTCCCGTTGGAAGCATTCCGCGTTTTTTGTATTGCCATGCCCATAGCCACAGGAAAAGCCCGACAAAGCCCAGCGGCGCTGCAACATCGGCCCAGCTAAAAAAAATTCCTCCCGGTGCCAGTTCGGCTCGATAAGCCAATACATATCCACGATGCGCATCACGAACAGCAGCGCAGCCACCGGAAGAAGCCGCTTTGCGCTGCGTTTAGTATCGCGCGATAGCAACAGCGCAAACGGCAGCAGGAAATGGATAAAGATCACGATATACGCGACCGTTTCCCATCCGCCGCGAATGCGCTCGTGATACCACATGATCTCATCCGGAAGATTGCCCGAATACGTAATGATCCATTGCGAGAACATCAAATATCCCCACAAGAAATTAAACGCGAAGAGCAATTTGCCCAGATCGTGCAAATGCATCGGCTTGATGATCGAAGCCATGGGCTCTTCACGCATGAGCATGCAGATAACGAGGATCGTAAACGTCATTGCCATAATGCCCTGCCCGACGATAATGATAAATCCGAATATCGTCGAATACCACTCTGGCGTTAGGGACATAAGCCAGTCGGTAACGGCAAGCGTAGCAATGATAAAATAGAAGAATAGGCCTCCGCCTGAAAAATTTTCAAGCTTACGGCTCCATTTGAAACCCGGATGCTCATCTAAATTTTTTCCATACTTGTTCAGCACCAGCGAAATAATAATAAGATAGATAAAATAGATGGCCGCTCGAACGATCCAGAACGGGATATTGAGATAGTCCGATTTTCCGGAAACGATCGGATTCGTTTTCAGCACCTGCGGATCGGTCCAGCTATAAAGATCCTTGAGTCCAAAAAGAAGAGGAATGAACAGCAACGCCGCGAACGGAACCAAACGGGAACCCGCTTCGAAAATGCGCCGTGCTACCACGCCCCACGCCCCGCCCGTTAGATATTGCAGCATCAGCAACCCTAAGCAGCCCATCGTCATGCCCAGGAAAATCACATAACCGAGCAGATAGGAATGAAAAAATTGCGTCGGCGATACTGCCGCAATCGAAACAAGCAGCAGGACAAGCCCGATCACCGCCGCAATCATCCCATTGCGGCCGAAGCGATCCGACCGAAGCAGGTACGGTATAATTAGTAGTTGCCAAAACTTTTCGAAATTACGTCAATGCGAGGAGCAAAAATGACCGAAGGGAATTCTGTGCGAAGCAATCCGTCATTTTCCACTCCAAAGATTGCTTCGTCACGAATTGCATCGCTTCGCTCTGCAATTCGTTCCTCGCAATGACAATGAGTAATTTTTTCATTTCAAATTTTGAATTTCCGATCTGCGGAACTTGCTGCAACATTCGCGTTCTGGCTAAGTTGCAGTGCGCGAATGTACGCAATGATCGCCCACCGCTCATGCGGCGGAATTTGCATCGAGTAGTCCTGCATTCTTCCTAAGCCATTCGTAATAACATCGAAGAAATGGCCAAGCGGCGCATTTCGTAAACGCTCGTCATGAAAGTTCACGGGGCGTTAAGCCCACGGTTCACGATCATACCTTTCCATCGCCCAGGATGCCGTGACACGGCGAGCAATAGATATTGAACCGCTCCTCGCCGCGATCGAGAATTTCGCGCGTAATCGGAAATGGGAATTCGTTCACATCGTTCGTCGCCGACTTTGGAAGTATCGCCGGCGGCTTTCGCCACGGCTTGCTGGTCTTGCCGTAAATACAGCTCGGAATCCTCGCGTAAATACCCACGCGGAACCGTTCCTTCCACGAGCAGCCGTGAAGAAAGGCTGTCTGCAAAGATCTCGCTGCCGCGATACGGCAAGTACTTCGGCTGATCCTGCATATCCTGTCGGCAGGACTGCATCATTACGCGAATCGTCCCAAATAGAATGAGAGCGAGAAGCGATTTGATAAAATGAGGAATGAGGAAGAGGATTGATGAGAAGCCGTGTGTTTGCCAAATTCGTAATTCATAATTCGTAATTCGTAATTGATTTAGCCATCGACACGCGTCACCTCCATCGCATTGGTTTGTTGCAGGAAATTGGTGACGCTTCTTCGTGGCATAAAGGGGATCGCGCGATTCGATGCAGAGAAAAAACCGGTCGTTCGATGCGCGAGCAGAACCGAGGGCACATTAAAAACCGGGTGATACGGCGATGGAAGTCCGTTCATCGCCATCATCCCAATGGCACAGCTTAATCCGGCAATAAGAATGGTACTCTCAAACGTAACAGGAATATACATCGGCCATGTAATATACGGGCGGCCGGCAATGTTGAGTGGATACCACACCGAGGAGGCACAACATGCGAGCGTGTACCCTCCAAGTCCACCAAGTATTCCGCCGATCAGCGTGGCAAGTGGAACTTTATTATGATGCCGGTAAAAACCGAGCATTTCGGAAACTTCCTCGATGGGAAACGGGGTGTACGCATCCATTACGCGGTAGCCGGCGTCATACGCCTGCTTGGTAGCCGCAATAAGCGCGGCGGGCGTTTCGTACTGCGCCATCACTCCATAGATCGGATAGCTCTTTTTCTGTTTCACGATCCAACCTCCTCTTCAAAATCCGCCTGCTCCACGCGATCCGTGTGCGCCTGCGGCAGCGACGTCTTTAATTCAAACATAGGAATAACCGGCATCGCGCGCAGGAATAGCAGCATCATCGTCACGAAAAATCCGATGGTTCCCGCAAAGGTGAGCACGTCAAAAATCGTCGGCTTGAAATAGCCCCATGAGCTTGGCAGAAAATCGCGTGTCAAGCTCACCGCGATGATAACGAACCGTTCGAGCCACATGCCGATATTGACGACGATAGAAATAATAAAGAGCAGCACAACATTCCGCCGGATTTTCCGCCACCACAAAAATTGCGGCGTGATTACGTTGCACAGCACCAGCGTCCAATAAAACGGAGCATACGGCCCGATCGCACGATTCAGGATCAGGAAATGCTCGTACTTATTGCCGGAATAGATCAGCCCGAAAAATGGCTCGAACGAATAGGCATAGCCTACGATAAGTCCGGTCGCCAACATCACCTTCCCCATGCTGTCGATATGCCGCATGGTGATGTATTCTTCGAGATGAAACAGCTTGCGCGACGGCAGAACAAGCGTAAGCACCATCGCAAACCCGGAATACACCGCGCCGGCCACGAAATACGGCGGGAAAATCGTCGTATGCCAGCCGGGAACGATAGCAACCGCGAAATCCATACTAACGACAGAATGCACCGAAACCACAAGCGGCGTACAGAGACCGGCCAGCAAGAGCGCAGCCGTTTCATAGCGGCTCCAATGCCGGGTCGAGCCGCGCCAGCCCATCGAAAGCATGCCGTAGAACTTTTTAAGGAACGTGGGCTTGGCACGGTCGCGCAGGGTTCCAAAATCCGGCACCATACCAATAAACCAGAATACCAGCGAAAGCGTAAAATACGTCGAGACCGCGAACACGTCCCACACCAGCGGACTCTTGAATTGCGGCCACACGCCCATCGTATTCGGAAGCGGGAACAGCCAGTACGCAAGCCACGGACGACCGGTGTGGAATACCGGAAACATTCCCGCGCACATAACCGCAAAGATCGTCATTGTTTCCGAGAACCGGCTGATCGAAGTGCGCCACTCTTGCTTCAAGAGAAGAAGAATAGCGGAAATGAGCGTACCGGCATGACCAATACCGATCCACCAGACAAAATTCGTGATCGCCCATGCCCACGCGACGGGTTGGTTGTTTCCCCAAATTCCGATACCCTTGAAAACAAGCACAGTGAGCGCAAATACCAGCCCGACCACCAACGAGGATGACACAAGCAACGCGCCAAACCACCAACGGGGCGTCCCCATGTTCAGGATGATTCCCGTTATCTTGTCTGTGATCGCCTCATAGGTCAGCCCATGCGCCATCACCGGCCCATCGGCCGAGTTAATATCATGCTCGCCCGGCCACCGTTCCTCGGCGAGAATGCCGGTCTTCATGTTTGTATCGTAGGCGCTCATGCTTTAAGCAGTCTCCTCCAAAATATTATAGCGCGTCGAAGGAAGGCGTTTGATCTCCGGATTCGGATTCCGAACGACTCCGAGATACGTGGTGCGCGGCTGGGTATTCAGATCGCCCAAAAGCGAGTAATTACGCGAATCGGTCTTGAGCTTTGCTACGCGGCTCGTCGGATCGTTAATGTCGCCGAACACGATCGCATCCGTCGGGCAGACGGCCTCGCAGGCGGTAACGATATCTCCATCGCGGACGCGGCGGTTCTCTTTTTCAGCGCCGATCTTCGCGTCCTGAATACGCTGTACGCAATACGTGCATTTTTCCATCACGCCGCGGCTGCGCACCGTTACTTCGGGGTTCCGCATCATCTTGAATTGCGGCGTCGTCCAGTCCTGGAATAGCAAGAAGTTGAACCGGCGAACTTTGTAAGGACAATTATTCGAGCAGTAGCGTGTGCCCACACAACGGTTATACGTCATGTCGTTCAAGCCTTCGGAGCTATGCACTGTCGCGCCAACGGGACAGACAAGCTCGCAAGGCGCGTTTTCGCACTGCTGGCAGGGAACCGGCTGGAAATAGGTTTCGGGATCCTCTGCTGCTCCGGTGTAATATCTATCCACGCGGATCCAGTGCATTTCGCGGCTGCGCAGCACTTGTTCTTTACCGACGACGGGAATGTTATTTTCCGCCACGCATGCGGCCATGCACGCATTGCAGCCGATGCAGGAGTTCAGGTCGATCGTCATGCCCCAGGCGTAGCCCTTATATTCATAATGCGGGAACAGGGACATGTCCTTCGACGGCTCTTGTAAATTTTCCGGCGCTCTGCCGTCGTCATCCGCTTGGGCAGCGGCATGGTGAACGAAATCCGGATGCTTTTTATACTCGGGGAATGTCGCGGAACGAACCGCATTGCGGTCTTCCATCGAAAAATGGATCTGGGTTCCCGCAAGGTCGTAGGTCTGGTCTTTTTTAACGACTTTTGCTCCCGTTGCAAACCAGAAATTTTTGGTCGTTCGAATTTTTCCAGCGTCGAATCCCAGTCCGGTTCCTACCTGTCCGGCGCGCTTGCGTCCATAGCCAAGATGAAGCGTGATCGTGTTATCCGGCTGTCCGGGGATGATCCATACCGGCGCATTCACGCTCTTGCCATCGACCTCAATGTGAATCACATCCGAGGCATATTCGCCACCGGAAAATTTGAGCGAAGCATTTAAATCCAGCGCCTCGGCAGTTTTTTTGCTGATGTAGGCTGCGTTATCCCAGGTGAGCGTGGAGATCGGCTTCGGAAGTTCCTGCAGCCATCCAAGATTCGCATAGCGGCCATCGAAAATGGTGGGGTCGGGGCGGAACACAATATCGAAAGTGTCTGCGCTACCTGCTGCGGCCGCCGCAGGAGCAGCAAGCGGAGATGCCGCAGGCGTTACCGGAGTTCCGGCAGAGGAATTTTGAACGATACCATCGTTCAAAGCCCTGCGCCAGGTTTTTACAACATCGCCGGCTTTATCGCCATTGGTCCAATAATTTTTTACGATGTCGTAAGACCCAAGCGTTGCGTTCTTTGTAAAAGTCGTTAATACTTCTGCGGCGGTTTTGCCGCCATAGAGCGGTGCAATAAGCGGCTGAATGATCGAAGCTGTGCCATCATGGGCGCGCACATCGCCCCAGGATTCGAGAAAATGCGCTTCGGGTATATGCCAGTGGGCATGTTCGGCCGTCTCATCGTAATAGAGGCCGTGATGCGCGATGAACGGAACTTTCTTCATCGCATCCGCAAAATTCAGATCGGCAGGAGCGGAATAAACCGGATTCACTCCGCCCAAAATAATGAGCGAATCTACTTCGCCCTTCGCCATATCGAGCGCAAGGTCGGTGATCGAAGCGAGATGATCCATCGGGCTTGCCTCGACTGCGCTAGAATAAAAAACGGTTTGACCGGCATTCCCAAGCGCATCGTTGATCTTGGCAACCAACGAGTGAACATAAGCCGATTGCCATTCGCCGGCAATCACGATCGAGCGTCCCTTGTTTGCAAGGAGATCTTTTGCGACAGCGTTTACAAATTCCTGTTGGCGGCTCGAACTTGTTTTGCCGGACGCTCCGACGCCGATAGCGGTAGCAACAGCGGCAACAAATCCTTCAAATTCGCTCGGACGGATCGCAATGCGGTTATCCGCGCTCGCGCCTGTGGTGCTTACCGAAGTTTCCGCAGCATAGAGCCGGCTCATATCCGTGCTCGAAGAGCTAACTTTTCTACGTTCGGCCCAGTCGCGCGCGTAGCGAACGCTGGAACCGGAATCCGTCATAAAATCGCTATCGAGGGTAAGGATGCGGTCTGCTTTATCGAAGCGATACATCACATTTGTATTCGCTCCTGCGCCGTAAAATTGCCCGTTGCCTCTTGCCGGTTCGTACTGATGCCACTTTGCGTTCGGCATCTCAGCAAGAATGCCTTGCATCATTGCAGCAAACGATGGCGAGGTCGTGGATTCTGTAAGGAATCGCAACCCCTCACCCTTTTTCGATTGCACGAGTGAAACGCGCCCCGCGATGGCCGTCATGAAATCACCCCACGCGCTTAACTCGCCCATGTGATTGATTCCCTGCGAACGGTCGGGATCGTACAAACCTAAAATTGCTCCTTGCGCAAAAAGATCGGTCGCGCCTAAACTTGCTGGATGGTCGGGATTACCTTCGACTTTTGTCGGACGGCCCATGTTGCTTCGGACGAGCAACCCGATCGCTCCGCCTGAGCGAGGCATAGCGGTGGCAAAATAAAGCGCCTTACCCGGTACAATTTCCTCCGGCTGCTTTACATAAGGAATGACATCTTCTTTCGGCTGGACGGTGCAAGCCGCAAGGCCGGCAAGTCCCAGGGACGCACCCATCAGTTTCATGAAGGAACGACGGCTCACCGGATCGATCAGCACTTCTGTCTGCGATGGATACTCCCGCCGAACGAAGGAATCGAATTCGGGCGAATCTGCAAGCTCATCGAGCGAACGCCAATATTGCTTGCCGTTCGTGGCCTTCGCCTTCAGTTCAAGGTTAATGGAAGCTGCTTTTTCACGCTCCGCGACCGTGACCTGAAGGTCACGGCTACTGAGCACGGGGAGTTCAAACTTATTATCCATTATCTATGACAAGTTGAACAACTGGTGAGCACGTCGCTTCCGAGCACGTTATATTCTTTCTTCAATTTCAAACCAAGCTCTTTCTGATTCGCCGGCGGCTCGTAGGCCATGTTGAACACCTGGCTGCGCGGCCTCAAATATTGCTCCGGCGCGCGATGGCACTGAAGGCACCACTCCATTTGCAGCGAAGATACCTGCGTGACAAGCGGCATCTGATCGACCCGGCCGTGGCACGTAGCGCAACCGACGCCTTTATTGATATGGATGGAATGGTTGAAATAAACGAAATCGGGAAGGTCGTGAATGCGCGTCCATTTGATGGGGATGCCAGTTTTCCAGCTTTCGCGGACGGGTTCGAGGTACGTCGTTGTTGCAAAAAGCTGCGTGTGGCAGTTCATGCATGTTTTAGTCGGAGGCATACCGGCGCTGGCGGAGCTTTCGACCGAAGTGTGGCAATAGCGGCAATCGATGCCATCATCGCCTACATGATGCTTATGGCTGAATTGAACCGGCTGGGTTTTGATGATGTCGGTCTGATTCCAATACGAAGAGCGCGGTAACCCAAGAAAAATGTAGTAAACGGCGAGCGCAGCAATTCCACCAGAAGCCACGAGCGATATGCGCGCTATCGCGTTCGTGCTCTTCTTAAAAATTTGCGGCATCTATCGGTTCAGGCCTGAGGATGTTCAAATCAAACGGCTTCACGCATGATGGCTCATGCTGCATGATCGATAATGTCCGCATGATCGCTCATGCTGGCATTATCGCTCCTGTTTCGGGGAAAGAGCAATTACGAATGAAATTTACAGCTTCCGAGGACGCATTCCGTGCCTTCGCAGGGCAGTGTCATTCGTGGTTGTTCGTTCTTTTCACTACAAAAATAATAAAAAAATGAAGCGTGTCTGTAAAAATCGTATTTTTGTTGCTAAAGGAAACTCTGATTTTAAGTATGCTTGTCATTCCGAGCGGAGTTCGCCGTAGCGAAACAGAGACGAACGGAGTCGAGGAATCTCCGGAGATTCGTCGACTCCGCAATCATTGCCGCTCCGCCAATGATTGCTATGCTCGGAATGACAAGCACGCATATTTAATATGAGATTCCCAATGAGTGAATGAGTGTTACTTTCTTTACTCATAAATCGTTACTCGTTACTCATAACTCGTTACTCATAGCTGAATGAAAGACTTAGAACTACTATCAACCTACCCGACCGAATTCGAAGCCGAACTTGTACGCCACAAACTCGAAGCGCGCGGCATCGAAGCGATGCTCGAAGCGCAGGACCGATCGAACGTCATCCCATCCATCGACTACGCCAACGGATTTCACCTCTATGTGGAGCTTGAAGACTTAGCGCGCGCCAAAGCCATCATCGAAGATAACGATGACAGCTTGATGGAAGATGAAGATATGGAAGAAGCGTGATCCAGAACCACGATTAACACCAGGATTTACAGGATGGAAAGGATGTTCAGGATGATTCGCTCTCTTCTACCGGTCGTGCTGCTGTTCGTTGGCTTGGTAACTGTGGGACATGCCCAGCCGAATATTCTCGACAAATTCGTTGGCGGACCAATGGATGAGAACGGCGGCTATGAAGACCTGAGCAAATTCGTAATCGCCAGCAACGGCTGGATGTACCTTACCTGCCCGCTTGGAGTTTTTGCATCTTCAAATCAAGCGCTGTCCTGGACCATCCTGGACTCGGGCGCCCTCAATTTCTGTTTTAGCCCAGACAGCACGTTGTACCTCGCAGGCGCAAATGGCGTTTATTCCAGCACGAATTTTGGCGCGACGTGGAGCAACCTTAGCAATCAACTCCCGAACGGCCCGTTCTATTCTGTGGTCGCCACGATAAATGGAACTATTTTTACGGGATGTCCCGACGGCGTCTTTCGATCGACGGATAACGGAGTCGATTGAGATCAGGTCGCGCAAAGCCAAATCACATTTTCCAGCGGACTCTGGCTAACAACGACGCTCACCGGAACCGTTATGGCACGTAATGGGAATGCTTACTTTCGCTCCACCGACAATGGCGATACGTGGACAACTTCTGTTCCACTTACGATCCAGATTTGGCCTGTCTCGGCCAATGATATTATCCGGCAAGGCAGCGACGGCGGCCTTGAACGCTCGACAGACGATGGCGTATCGTGGAACCTAATTCCCGGACTTCCCGCCGGCAACCCCTGGGATGTTGCAATGGACCAATCGGGCAATCTCTTCGCGTTCTTTGCGTGGCAACTCTACATTTCCGAAGACGGCGGCACAACGTGGTCGGTGGTTGGCACTATTTCAGGCGGGGGACAAGAGCTTGCGTTCTCGCAAAACCATACGCTTTACTTCTCGCAGGAATCGGCAGGCATTTGGAGAACTTTGACGCCACTGAGCGGCGTATCCATCGAGCGAGAACAGTCTGGCTCATCCATTCAATTAGTTCCGAGCGAGTCGGGAGTTCCCGCCGTCTCATTCACATTGCCTTCTTCCGGTTACGCAACACTTTCGCTCTTCGATGTGCTCGGGAATGAATTAGTGACACTGGCGGAAGGAGCATTCGGTGAAGGCGAGCACCAGGTTAATGTGCCGAACACGCTCCCATCCGGCGGATACTTCTGTGTGTTACGAACGACTTCAGAAGAGAAGATATTAAAAGTGCTGCTACAATGATCTATGTAACCCGAAACCGCTGCACACATGAGTGTCATCAATAACGCAAAAGTGGGAATTTTGTGTGGTGTAGCATAATCCCTCGTGTCCACTAATGTGAGTGCTTAGTTTGGGTGGTGTCGGTGGAATGGAGGGTGTCGCTTGGAATATACTCCCAATGCCCCTGGCTAAATCCAGTACTGAAGCCGGTGGGAACCCATTTCCTGACCCGCGTGTCCGGTACTACGTGGGCTGTATCCACGGCCGGCATCGCTGCTCTGGCAGTAGTGTCTGGCACAATGGTAGTAGTCTCCGGCGCTGCGCTGTTCATGTCGGTTTTATAGAGCGTTGCGTTCGTAGAACCGATTACTGCACCAACCACACCACCTACCGTAGCGCCAAGCAGCGCGCCTCCCACGATAGAAAAAAGCTGGCCGAACCCATTGCCGATCGCAGTGCCAAATCCGTTGGCAACCCCCTCAATGATGTTATCCGAAGGAGGGGGAGGCGTCGGGACAAACAATGCATTGCCGATAACGCCCCCCAGGAGACCTCCGGCTATAACTCCAAGAAAACCGCCTGCAAATCCTTGCGGATTCGCTATTTTAATGCAGGCCACGCTATCGGTCGGCACCGAAACTTCCTTGCCATGCTCGGTTAATTGCCATCTCGTAGAATCCTTTCGAATGGCAACCGCATAATAATTTCCGGAAATTCCGTTCGATAAGGTAACGCACGCACCATGAAGTGTGCTTTGTCGCAAAATGTCCTCGGAGGTCTGTGGATCGCTGCTTAAATAATTGGTCGTTGTACAGCCCGAAACCGCCATCCATACCAGTGCTAACAATGTGAAAAATGGGAATTTTGAATGTGCCATAATGTCTCCTGTATTATGGGTACAAAATTAGCAGAATGACCGCAGCAGGTTGTCATGAAAATGTCATGACGATGTCGGAAAAATGTAAAAAGTCGGGTGCTATTTTTGAGTCATTCTTGTTTATCAGGCATACATTTTTCTGTTCATAACTAATTTTTACATATACTTATGGCTGACCTACAAAAATCCATCGAAATCGGACTTACCCCGAAAGACCGTGACGGCGTTACCCGCATCCTCAATGTGCTGCTCTCCGACGAATTCCTGCTCTATACCAAAACCTGGAAGTTCCATTGGAACGTAACGGGACTGAGCTTCCACGATCTGCACCTGTTCTTAGAAGCACAATATGAAGAGCTTGACGGCTTTGTCGATGACGTCGCCGAGCGCGCCCGGTCGATCGGCGGCATCGCATTCGGGACGATGCGGGAGTTTTTAGATAATACTCGTTTGAAGGAGAATCCCGGAAAAAACCCCGAAGCCGAAGCAATGGTCGCAGTCCTTTTGGCCGATCACGAGCATATCATCCAATCCCTGCGCGCCGATCTCGAAACCGTGCAGAATAAATACCACGACGTAGGAACTTGCGATTTCCTCACCGGCCTCATGGAAAAACACGAAAAAATGGCATGGATGCTGCGAGCGTATTTGCAGTAGTTGCGCTGAAGCCGTTTCAGTGGTCCATCGGCGATGGACGCCCCGTCCAACGGGGCGTCCGTGATTGCTCCGCATATTTTCGTAGCAGATACGCTCGGTAAAGCTTCCCAACCAGCTTTGCATCGCCATGGGTCACAGTGCCGTTGCCAACAAAGGAGCATACGGCATCTCGTGAAAGATGACGAATCGACTTCGCTTCGCTAAAAAGCGCATCGAGCTTAGCTAAAAATTCCTCCGACCTGCGAAAGCCTCTAAATCTCCATTCTTTATCCAGCGCTTCGATATACGCTTGCAGCCACGGTAATTTCGGTCGGCCTTCATTATACACCAGCAACGCCAATGGATGATTCCGCCATCCGATCTTCGCTTCCGGCTCGCGCATTCGTTTAATTGCGATCTGGCCAATTTGATACGCTTCAACAACCTGCTTGTTCAAGCGGCTATCATCTAAGAATCGTGCTGTTGCTGAAAGATCGTTAGGGAAGGGTAGAAAAAGATTCATAGTGCGACAAGACTCATATCAATATATCTAAATATATGAATACATTGATATAGTTTGGATAAAAAAAACCTTATGGCAAGAGTGACGCAAACTTCTCTATCGCCTTACGGTTCACAATGACGATCACCTGACGGCCTTCTTTCTCCATCACAACGAGCTTGGCATCCGCAAGTATTTTTAGATGATGTGAGACAGCCGGTTGTGAAAGCTGAATGTCCTTCCCAACCTCACCACAACTGACAGGACCCCGCTTGACCAACTCACGCAGAATTTTCACCCGCGTTTTATCTGCAAGCGCTTTCGCGATCCTGACAAGTTTATCGTCCCGGTCTTTCATTCATATATTTAACTATTTCGATATGATGAAGGTGCCGTCGAAACGATCAGACATCCACTGTAAAACACAACTTAATGTGTAGCAGACAGATTCTGCGCAATGGCATTGAGATCGTTCTGCAATTCCTCAAAATCAGACTGTGAGGTCTGTGGTTCATTGCCTCCAAATCGGCGCCAAATAATCTTCGTAGCATAGATCGTGGTCGTCATGCTATCGACGGGGAAGAAATTAAATCGAAGGGTCACGCTGGTCGCGCCATTGTCGTAATATTGATTTCCTGAAATGAAGATTACATCGCTGGTCGCATCTGGAGTGTTCCCAACCGTGTACCCCCCCGAAAGAAGCCAGTGCGTTGTTTCTTTCCGAGCATTCGCGATCGAAGAACGAACGGTAATTTCCGGACGGCCGCTGGGCGTATTTAAATGTCCGGTCGATGCGCAACCGGCAAGGAATAAGATCGATAGAACAAAAGCGATTTTTTTCATTTGAGCTTTGAAGATTAATTCGGTGGCAAACAAATATTCGTGATTAGCAGGTTCCGGTTGGTGGAACAGCGCGTATTTCATACACAAAGCTCTGCCTGCCGGTCTCATCTTTCCGCTGGCCAATGCAGATGCCGCCGATCTTCTTCATTGCTTGCTGGGAACGCCAGTTGTGTATTCCGACGAAGAACAAAACCCGATCCACAAACTGGAAGGCATGCTGCATCATCAGCCGCTTCATTTCGCCATTATAGATGCCACCCCAATAGGCGCGCGCAAGGAACGTCCAGCCGATCTCGATCTCGCGTTCGGCCTCGCTGTGATCGTGATAGCGCGTGGAACCAATAATCCGGCCGGTGCTGAGGTCGATAACGGCGAAGGCCCCACCGCTCTCCATTGCGCCGCGAAAAAACTCGCGAAATATTTCTTCTTTATAGCGCTCCCGCACCGGATGCAGTTCCCATATCAACGGGTCGGACGCAACCGCGTAAAGCTCCGCCCAATCTGATTCCCGCAGCGGACGCAGTTCCACACGTTCACCGGTAAGCGTGGGTTGAAGATCGAACGGCATAGTCTAATACACCTTATCGTGCGGACCAATATCTTCAAGGATCGCAGTGCCGGGATCGGCAAATGAAAACACTACGCGAAGATGCCAGGTCAGTGAAAACGCCCAGCTCTCTTTGAGTTTGCCTTTTAATTTATGCGTGGCAAGCTGCGGGTCGTAGGGATCTTGAATGAATTGGAGCAATTTTTCTCGAAAGGTCTTTTCAAGAATGGGGCGGCCTTGCACCAGGTGCCTATAGGCCCGTTTAAAGCGAGGAGATTCGGTAACGCGAATCATTCGGCTTCGAGACGCCGAATGAGTTCATCAATATCTGAGGTTGGTGCGGGCAGCGCATGTTCGTCCCACAATCGACGCGCTTCTAAATGCCCGCGATAGAGTTCATCGCGAGCCGCGTCCGTCAATTCTTGTTCGAGAACTGCCTTCAGTTCCGCTTTTTCTATGACAGGAAGCGTGCGTACCTCTTCGACCAGATCTGCGAATATCATGCTATTATAAGTGAGAATTTGCACGAATCATTCCGCACCAAACGAGCTACGGCGCAACCGCTACCTCCTCGGCACATACCGCATCGCCACCGCTCCTGAGGCATACTCCAGCCGGCTCACGAGCCGCAAGTCGATACGCGCGGATAGCCCTGCAAAGAGCGTCGGGCCGTGGCCCGCTATTCGGGGATGCACCACGAACTCATACTCATCGATGAGTCCCAGCTCCGCGAGGGCGAGCGGAAGCTTCACGCCTCCCGTCAGCAATCCCTTACCTGGCTGCTGCTTCAGTTCCCGAACAAAATTCCCCAGATCCCCGCGCACCAGCTCCGCGTTCCAATCGACGCGGGTGAGCGTGCTCGACACGACATACTTCTTTGCCGCGTCGATCTGGCGCGCGAACGGTTCCATCCAGGGTTTCATCCAATCCGGAAGCACACCCTCTCGCGAGCGCCACGCGGCTTCCATCATTTCATACGTCACGCGGCCAAAGAGCAGCACATCGGCCTGCGCGAGGGTTTCCGCTGCGTGACGGTGCAGCTCTTCATCCGCGATCACTTCACGATGATCGCAGCACCCGTCCAGGGTGACGTTGATGGAATACCGGAGAGGTCGCATAATGTTTGCCGCCGATAACTTTAGATTAGAAGTGTTCCAAAAAACGACCACGGTCGGCCCACCGTTCCGGCGGGCATCACAACTTCCGAAATTCTTCGAGCGTCAGGCCGGCTTGCTTGAGAATATTGCGGAATGTTCCATCTGGAACATCGCCGGTATGCATAGCAACCATGGTTTGCCGTCCGTCGGGATGGCGAAGAAAACAGTGTGAAGTCCCTTTGTGCCGTTCGACTTCGAAGCCGGCACGCTTTAGCTTCGCGAGAACATCACGCGACTTGAAGGGCATCGTCTGCGATTTCGAGCGTACTGAAAAACACTTCCCGGCTCGATGGCACAGGCTCCCCATGCTCGCGTTTAACCTGCAGCCATCCCGTCACGAGATCCTCGGCTGCGGCACGAGCACCATCAATGCCAAGCCCATGCGTAGTTAAGTCCAGCGCGGGAATATGCGCATAGTAATAGCCCTCAAAGTTAGGCTCCTCACACTTTTCGAAAACAAGTCCGTACGTCATACTTATCTAAGCCAAAGAAAACGCGAATCATTCCGCGCCGAACGGGCTACGACGCAACGTGTGACGGGAAGCGCTGCTTCCCGGTGCGCGCATAGCTCAGATAGTAAGAACGTCGGCCTTATAAGCCGAAGGGCACCGCGATCACTTCACGATGATCGCAGCACCCGTCCAGGGTGACGTTGATGGAATACCGAAGAGGTCGCATATTTATTTCTTTTTGGCCTTCATAATTGTTTTGAGCTTCTTCGAATTCCACTCGACAAGTTTCGCTTTGCCGCTGTCGATGTCATCTCTCATTTTGTTGAGACTTTCGGCAAACTTCTTTGCTGTTTCAGGCGGACCGTAAAAAGACAGTTCCCAAATAATCCCGTAAAGAATATCGCCGAGCGTAAACTCTGGGTTTCTAAATGTCGCGATTAGTTCGTTCTTCTTCGGCAATTCGCGGCGGATCTCAATCGTCTTTCGAAGTTTGAGCGGATAGGATGTGAGCTTCCACGGCTCGGTAAGTTCAACTGCAAACCGAACGGTATCACCCTTCTTCATCCCAGAACCATCTTTGAAATCTTTTTTCAGCACACCAACGCCATCGAACGAGAGTCGTCGAAAACCGCTCGTCGATGCCGGATACTTTTTACCATAATCATGCTCGGCAATATCGCAGTAGAGTTCAAGAAAATCTATGTCGTCGGTTTTCGGATCGCGCTTGAATCGCTTGCTCAGGCCGCTCGTCACGATCTCCTTACACCAATTCCCGAATATCGTATCGTATAGCTTGAGGTTGCGGTTTAGCAGATGAAAAACATCGCGAAGCATTATATCGTCCGCGAGTTCGCAATGATCGAAAAGGTGCGTGGGCGCAGCAACGGTGCGATCGCGGTAGTTCGTCCGTCCGTACTCATGTCCAACGAGCTTGCCGCCTTTTTTGAGCAGTAGTTCCATTGGATTCTAAACTTACCGATAACACTTCTCGTTCAGCCAGTCAAGCAGCGCTTGACTGCACACGCTACTATTTGTTGTGTGCCGGGAAGCGCTGCTTCCCGGAGCGCGCATAGCTCAGGTAGTAAGAGCGTCGGCCTTATCTCCCTCCACAAGAGGCTCTTACTTGGCACTCAGGTCCGGCCACATAGGCCCAGGCTCTTCAGGAGGTTCCTGAATGTATGGAAGCTCAGCAATTTTTATTCTTATCAGCGCAAACTTCTCAATTATTTCAGGATCAGGGTTCGAATTCTTCGATGAGTAGAACGAATGTGCATCTTCGAATTGCGCCGTTAGCCATTTAATGGTTTGAGATGAATTCTTTCCAACTTTGACTAGATCCATGCCCACTCTCAAAAAATACTCGACCACATACAATTGCGACTCCTTAAACTCACGCCTCCGGCTTTCTTTTGTCGAAAGAATTCTGCCAAGGGTTCCAAGCTCATTCAAAGTCCAATAATCGACAGGATATTTGCTCCGGATGATGTACGAAATAGTGCTACAATATACGATGACGGCGAAAGCGTAGTAATCTTCCTCCTTCTCCAAAATCTCTTCTATGTCACTTGGAGACAGAGGGAGCGATAATGACGGGAATCTTTGAACTTCCATATCTATCCTCCTCTTCGCGAGCTCAGCCATAGCCATTAAAATATTATTAGCAAAGGACCTTTTAAGAAGGTTATTCACAGAAGATTCACGAACGTCGAATAATAGGGTATGCAAGTTGACTGATACGGCGTCGAGTTGTGCGCTGTTGTTTTTCCGAGCTGCCGCTTCACCCCACTCTTGAAGTTTCGCAACGTAATCGCTGGTCATCAATTTCCAGTGATACTCGAACTTAAAGTCTAGCTTCTTCGGCGGAAGCTCATTCTTCGAATAGTAAGTCAATGAAATTTCCTCCGCTGGGGGACAGTTAAGCAGAAACTGCTCTCTCATCGACTCATTCAAGACTTCAAATCCTACCAACATCGGATCTTCGTAACCCTCATCATTGAGAGAACTGATGTATTCCCCAACAAAGCTCTCAAGTTCATGGAAATCTCCTAGATATAACTTGTTCAATGCTATGTGACGGTAAATCCACCTTACATTTCTCCATAGCGCCTCAAGTGTCCTTGTATCCTTCTTTCCAATGGCCTCTGACATGATGCTCTTCCACACGAGAAGCAGTTTGTTGAAAGCCTGATAAATTCGATCCCCAGTAGGTGTGTTTCCGAGGTGCGATAGCACGACTAAAGTCGTTTCCCTCATTATCGCCTGCGCCTCAGCAGTATCGCCATCTCGGACGTATCGAATTGCTATATCTCTCAAGCGATTCACAGGGTTTCCTTGATATTCAACCAGTGAGTCCCAAGTATTCATGGTCACGTTTTGCAGATTATGGTCTCCTTGTCCAAGCGTTTTCTTAAATGCTTCTACCGCTTCCTCAATAGGAGCAGTCGAAGTGCTCATTTCCAAAACGTCATAGCAAATAGGGAACAAGGTGACAAGTGCGAGCAGTGCTAGAATCGTATCATAATAATATAGAGTGAGGCTGGTATTATTCGAAATACCATCATATCTGATGAGCGTGATAACACTCAGAAAGATTGCAGCAACGGATAAAGTGATCCATCGAGCAAAATTCTTATTTGAGAAAAAACCCTTTAGAGCATGAGGACCGAGTTTTCGTTTAAGAACTTCAAATGTGATGACGACGAAAGCTACCACTACCGCCACCGTGCTAGTGAGAATTGTGCATAGCAGTTCTAATATCTTTGATGGCTCTTTGTGATTGGACAGTCCCAGGAAATCCGGAAACAGGCCAAGATTCATAATAGAGATAGCCAGATAAATCAGGGTCAGCAGTGCTAACAGCCGAAGGTCATAGACACTTATGAAATCATTCAGCCTACGATTCTTAATTAATGTTAAATGTTTCTTGCTCATAAAAAAAAAGGCCGCTTAACGCGGCCTTGTAATAATAATTACCAAACCGCTTCTCTTACGAACACCCGCTCGTCGTGCCGCAATCGTCGCAGACGGTGCAGGCGCCGTTGCGCTTTACACGCATGGAGCCGCAGGCGGAGCATTGTTCGCCGGTGTAACCTTTGCTGCGCGCTTCGCTGCGGAGGCTTTGCAGTGTCGCGGTTCCTTTCGGCAGCGTGGTGAGCGGCGAGTGGCTGAGGGCCATTTCGGGTTCCTCAATGCGTTCGTTGCGGAGGCGTTCGAGATTCGCATCTTCGCTGACCGTTTGTGTCGCAATGGCGTCCGTTGGGGGTGTCGAAATAACATTTCGACCCACACCGTTATCTTTTGGTTCATCCACGGCTTTGACATGCACGAAATCCTGACGGCCAAGATATTCGTAGCCCAGCGCGCGGAAAACATAATCCAAAATACTCGTCGCGTTCTTGATCGCTTCGTGGCCCTGCACGGCGCCGGCGGGTTCGAAACGCGTGAACGTGAAGGTATCGACCAGCTCTTCGAGCGGCACGCCGTATTGCAGCGCCTTCGAAGTAAGCACGGCAAAACAGTTCACAAGCCCCTTGAATGACGCGCCTTCCTTGTACATATCGATGAAGATCTCGCCTAAGGAACCATCTTCGTATTCGCCGGTGCGGAGATACACTTTGTGCCCGCCTACGACGGCCTCGCGCACGAATCCGTGGCGCTTCGTCGGTAGGCGGTGGCGGCGCAATTCCGGCGGCATCACTGCTGCCTGTGCTTCGAGCAGTGTATGCAGCTTTGCCGCGTCGATCGTCTCGTTCGCGGGATCTTCCACATCGTTAAAGAGCACTTCTTCCGCCAGATCGGCATCCTCATTGGAAGAATTGAGCGGCTGCGAAAGCTTGGAACCATCTCTGTAGAGCGCGTTGGCTTTCAAGCATAATTTCCAGGAATCGAAATACGCTTTCGAGACGTCCGAGACCGAAGCCTCGTTCGGCATGTTGATCGTCTTCGAAATAGCTCCCGAAATGAACGGCTGCGCGGCGGCCATCATGCGAATGTGCGCTTCATACGGAATGAAACGGGTTCCGTAGCGTCCGCATTTGTTCGCGCAATCGAAAATTTGCAGATGTTCGTCTTTCAGTTCCGGCGCGCCTTCGAGCGTCATCGTGCCGCAGACGTAATCGTTCGCAGTCTGAACTTCCTCGCGCGTGAACCCAAGCGAGTGCAGCATATTGAAATTCGCATCCGTGAGTTGCGAGGGCGTAAAGCCAAGCTTCACGCAGAACTCCTCGCCGAGCGTCCATTTGTTGAACGCAAATTTCAGATCGAACACGTTATCGCAGAGCTTTTCAACCTCGTCGATCTTCTCATCGGTAAATCCTTTCGCCTTGAGCGATGCGCGGTTGATCGCCGGGCAACCGACGAGCGTGCCGTGTCCCTTCGAATATTTTTCGATCTCCTCGATCTGCTTGTCGTTATATCCAAGTTTCGTCAGCGCTTTATGCACCGATTGATTGACGATCTTAAAATATCCGCCGCCCGCGAGCTTCTTGAATTTCACGATCGCGAAATCCGGCTCGATGCCGGTGGTGTCGCAATCCATAACAAGCCCGATGGTTCCCGTCGGCGCGATGACGGTCGTTTGCGCGTTGCGGTAACCATATTTTTCGCCGAGCTTGTAGGCGCGATCCCACGCATCGCGCGCGGCTTGCAGCAAGTCTTCCGGGCAATGCTCCGGCGTAATGCCCATCGGCTTGATGGTAAGCTGTTCGTAGCGTTCCGGCGAAGCATTATACGCCGCAAGCTTATGGTTCCGCATGACGCGCAGCATGGCATCCTTGTTTGCTTCGTAGCGCGGAAAAGCTCCCAGATCTTTCGCCATTTCAGCAGATGCAGCGTAGGATTCGCCCGTCATGATCGCAGAAAGCGCACCGGCAATGGCTAAGGCGCGTGGGGAATCATACGCGATTCCGGCCGTCATGAGAATAGTACCGAGATTTGCATAACCCAAACCAAGCGTACGGTAATCGTAGGAACCCTGCGCGATAGCGCGGGAAGGAAATTGCGCCATGAGCACGGAAATCTCCAGCACGATCGTCCATAAACGGACGGCGTGTTTGTAATCATCGAGCTTGAACGCGCCTGTCTCTTCATCGTAAAAATACGCGAGATTGAGCGAGGCAAGATTACACGCGGTGTCATCCAAGAACATATACTCCGAGCACGGATTGCTCGCGTTGATGCGGCCGTCGTTCGGGCAGGTGTGCCATTCGTTGATCGTCGTATCGTATTGCAAGCCGGGATCGGCAGAAGCCCATGCGGAGAACGTGATCTTCTCCCACAGTTCTTTCGCCTTCACTTTCTTAGCGGCTTTGCCCGTCGTGCGGAACTTTAGCGTCCACTCGCCGTCGGTGAGAACGGAGTGCATGAAATCATTCGTGACGCGAACGGAATTATTCGAATTCTGTCCCGACACCGTTTGATAGGCTTCGCCTTCGTAATGCGTGTCGAAGGTTTTGAAATCGATTTTATCGTAGCCCATCTCGACCATCCGCAAACAGCGAACGATGTAATTCATGGGAACTCCACGCGCAAGCGCCTTCTTGATCGCAATATCGAGATCATGATTATCCTTGCGGTCGGTGCCGCCATCGTTGGCGATCTTCATGATCATGTTGAGGAAGAGATCGCACACTTTCGATCCAGCGACGAGCGCGGCGACTTTCTGCTCTTCGAGCGCTTTCCATTCGATGAAGGTCTCAATATCCGGATGATCGATATCCAGAATGACCATCTTTGCCGCGCGGCGCGTCGTTCCACCGGATTTCACTGCTCCGGCAGCGCGGTCGTTAATTTTGAGGAAGCTCATCACGCCGGAAGCCGCCCCGCCGCCGGACACTTTTTCGCCTTCTCCACGAAGCGAGCTGAAGTTCGTTCCTGTGCCGGAACCATATTTGAAAATGCGTGCCTCGCGCGTAACGAGATCGAAAATGCCGCCTTCATTCAGCATATCATCCTTGATGGACTGAATAAAGCACGCGTGCGGCTGGGGATGCGTGTAGGCATCCGTCGAGCGCGTCATTTCGCCTGTTTTCGGATCGACATACCAGTGGCCCTGCGCGGTTCCCGTAATGCCATACGCCCACGCGATGCCTGTGTTAAACCATTGCGGCGAGTTCGGCGCAGCCATTTGGCGCAAGATCATGTAGGCGATCTCATCATAGAATGCCTGCGCATCTTCTTTCGTATCGAAATAGCCATGCTCTTCGCCCCACGCGCGCCAGCATCCCGCCAGACGGTGCGCAACCTGTTTGATCGAACGTTCCGGCCCTGTGATAACATTGCCGTCCTTATCGCGGAGCAACGTGCCGAAGGTATCGTGCTGCGGCACACCCGCGCGGCGGAAATATTTCTGCGCCAAAATATCGGTCGCAACCTGCGACCAGTGCTTCGGCACCTCGATATCCTCCATGTTGAAGATGGGCTTGCCGTCGGGGTTGCGCAAAACGCTCGCGCGCGACGTGTATTGGAATTGATCGTAGGGAGTCGTCCCCGTTTGTGTGAATCTGCGTGTAATTTGCATAGCTTGAATGCCCGAAAAATGGGCTGTTTTTTACCCCTTATCGAAGAGGCCAGTTAATAACGCTTTTTTTAGTAGAATCGTGTGCGCTTGGCCGTTTAAAACCGAGCGATGAAGCACTTTTAATACTGTACTGTGAAAAATTGAGGAAGAATCGCCCTTACCCTAAAATTCCCTTCTTTTTTAAGAAGAAAACGGTTAGGGGAGCGGTCTCCCGTTAATGGATTATTCTTTTGTCAAGACGGAACTCTATCTTTCTGGTAGGGCGGCGAGGGTTCCTTAGATTAGGGGCTGGAAACCTTGCTGCTACACCGGAAAAAGAATCCCTCTCTGGATGATTGCTCATCTCTTGATGATCGCTCATCCGTGGATGATCGATCATCCCTGGCTGGGCATGGTCTCGGGGCAAATTCAGGCTGCGCTGCTTATGGGGCCATAAGACGCAGACGGATGGTATTAGTTATCTTATTAGGTAGCTAATCGCTTTGGAGCGTGTGATAGCTTCGGATGGGTTGGGGGCGAACTAAGCGGGAAAACATCCCGCAAAACTTACTGTAACGACTAACTTTTCTATGCCCTCAGAGCCAGTTCCGATTTTTTTTGCTATTTCAGCGCTTCCTGAATCCCGATCGTCATTGTTCTTGAATACAAATCTACTAAAAATCGGTCAGAATTGTTCTCCAAAATGGCAATTATTTCCCCACATTCTTTCAAGAATCCCCACCGAGTTATCCACCGGATTTGCCAACTTGTTCGTAAGTTGTTGAAGGGATGGGAAAAGCGCATCAATTAAGAACTAAGAGTGAAGAATTAAGAGTTAGAAATTCGCGTTTTTAATGCTCAGGTAATTTGACCCATGATTCTTCATTTTTAATTCTTAATTCTTAATTATTTTCTGTTACCTTTTGGCTTTTCGTTGGTCTTAGTAATAGAGAATTCTTTTTGCATAATTCTGGAAGAAAGGTAATGTCCGTGTGTTGCAATCGTTTTTTACTTATTGCGGTCTTTTTTTGCGGGTTTTGGGCGAATCAGCTTCGCGCGCAGGGTGCGCTCGGCGCGCCGGAATGGTTAGAGATGGACGGTTCGGTTGGAAATGTTACTGCGATCTATTTTATCGATCCGCTTCATGGCGTCGCCGCTGCAAACGGAGGATTCTACTATACCACGCTGGATCTGTGGAACCGCTCGACCGTGAATGGTGGCATTGGTTCGGTACGCTCGATCCGGTTTATTCAAGGTAAACTCTACGCTGCTTCGCAGGGAACCGATGTTTTAGTCTCTGCCGATTCCGGCAAAACGTGGAATCCTTCGGGTCTCAATCTTAACAATGCCAACGATGTCTATGCCGATGCTTCCGGCACGATCCGCATTCTCACGGACCCGATGGTACAATTCGCCCGCATCGACCCCATCCATTGTGTCGCAACCGGGAGTGGAAGTATTTTTGTGTCTTCCGATGGCGGACAAAACTGGACGACTGCCGTTACGGGAATCAATACTGCCAGCGCCGGCGCGTTTGGCGACTCCTGCTATCATACGTTTGTCTGCCCAAGTCCTAAGGAAACAGAAGTGCTTCGCTCGACGGATTCCGGGCAAACCTGGCAATCCGTAATCACCGGCTCCTATCCCTACCCGGAATTTATCTATGGCACCAGCACCGTCCCCTATCTTTCCGATATGGAAAGTCTCTTTCGCTCGACCAACGATGGGGGGACCTGGACTCAGATCGCCAGTGTGTCTGGCGGCCCATACGTGATGGGCATCGGTGGCCCTATGGGTGAACATGCTTGGATCAACTTTCAGGGCGGAATTTGGAAGACGACGGACGGTGGCGATGGATTCCTGCATAGCGGCGTAAATTTGACCGATTCGAATGGCGCGCCACTGTTTCAGCAGGATACGTTCAGCGTACCGTTCCTGCTTACTTCGATGTGCAATCCTTTTTTGATCGCGGTTCCCTTCGAGGCGGACGTCCCCGGCATGTCGGAAACAATAAGTGTAGCGAGCAATAATCCCGGTGATTTTTCTATTATGGGGTCGAATGCCATCGCGTTATCCATGGGAGATTATGATTCCCTATGGCTTGCATACGACCCACACCACTCCATCGATACCGCAACCATTACGTTCGAAAATCATTGGAATTGCTCGGACTGGACGGAAACGAGAACCGTCATCATCCTCTCGTATCCTTCTGCCCAGATCCTTCCGCCTGTGCCCTTCGCTGGGAACTGCAAATCGGCCACCGAGGCAGCATTCGTAACATTAGATTCCTGCTCGACGCTTATTGTCGATTCGGTCGATATTCCACCGGAGATCGCTTCCAGATTTCATCTCAACGCGCCGCTTCCCGATACACTTCGTTTGGGCATTAACGATTCCCTCTCTTTTACGTTCAACCCCGCAGATACGATCGCTTCTATTTTAGATAGCGTACAAATCTTCGCGCACATCCTTGGAACGGACTTGAACGATGCCTTGAATTTCTTCAATTATAATGCGTATCTCGGCGATTCGGACTTTACCTCGTTTGCACAGTTTATTCCGGTCGAGCTTGTAGCATTGCCCAGCGGGGTTGCCTTGTTTGCTGCGGACTCTGCGGTAGCACTTCAACGCGCCTCGTTTTGCGAACGCGCCATCGATACAACGGTAACGTTTACCAATGCCGGCTGCGCGCCCGATACGATTGTACAAACCGCCTTGAGCGGAACGGGATATTCGATGACGGGTGCTTCCGCGCCCATCGTTATCCCTCCGGATAGTTCCATTACTTTCGCGCTGCAATTCCTCGCGCCCGATACCGGCTTATTCCAGGGCGCGCTTAGCTTGACGGTAAACTCGAATGAAACGAAATCGCTTTCCATTCCACTTTCGGGAGTGGGGCTTCCGCCGATGGGCATCCTATCCATGCCAACGAGTTCCATCGACGCCGGCGGGGTTTCTATCTGTTCCGGCGATACCATTGTGATGGACACGCTCTCGAACACCGGCTGCGACACGCTCGTTATCTCTAATGTGAGCGTTGCAGGCGATTCGGATTTTACTGTTGTTGCTCCCATCGGGAACTCCCTGATTCCGCCGGATTCTATCGGGATCGTCACGATCCATTTCGAGCCGCTTGCAAAAGGCCCGCGCAGCGCCTCTGTTTCGTTCCAATCGTCGAACCTCAATGGCACCGGTTCCAGCATAGATACCGGTTTTGCCGTGAGCGGCACCGGCTCGAATGGCACGATGATCGTATCCGCCGATTCCACGTTCGATGTGGGCCTAACCTCTATCTGCCAGGAGATCGATACATTTGTCGTGGTACAAAATACCGGATGCGATACGCTCAACATAACCGCTGCTTCGCTCTCTTCTTCGGCATTTTATTTGGTGAACGATAGCACCCAGGCCCAGCTTACCCCAGGCGCATACGATACCATTTGGCTCAACACGCAGATCGATACCACGGGTGGCGCACTGGTTAATATAGATTCCCTTACCATCGTAAGCGATGGGAGTCCGTCCTATACGCACATTGTGCTTTCGCGGGAGATCGCGTATCCTGTGACGTGGCGGCTGTATCCATCCCCACCGGACAGTGCAACCGCAGGAACGGACGTGGTATTTAGGATCATCCAATCCAGCACACTACCGCCGGATGTGAGTACGCTCAATTTTACGCTTACCTATAATGACGATCTTCTAAGCTTCATTCGTGCTGAAGAGCCATCGGTAGATACGGTTGGCTATACGCGAACAGCGGATGGTTTGGCTCATCTTAGCTTCCAGGTCACTCCGGTTCCACTCAATTCTGTCGTCGCGACATTGCATTTTTATCCGTATGTTGCGGCGAGCTTGCAAACATTTCTCGATGTCGATAGCATTAGCTTGGTCTCTTCGCTTGGCCAATCGGGTTCATGTATTGCGAACGTCAGTGGTCAACCCGCTCAGACCGTTTTTACGTTAGTTCCCTCGTGCGGATCGAATGAGCTTTCGAGTTTATTGCAGAATGGCGCGGTAATTATCGATAACATCGAGCCAAATCCGGCATCGGGATCGATCGTAGTCGGAGTTTCTTCTGGCGCGCCGCCGGCCACATCCGCAGAGCTTTCTGTTATCGATGCCTTAGGCCGAACGGTGCTTCAGCAGCATGTCGTTCTTGCCGGTGGAGAAGATCAATTCCCATTGAATATTGAAGATCTTCCGAGCGGCATTTACGCCATCCAGCTTCACGGCGCGGGACTTGCATCGACGCGGGAATTTATCAAGGAATAGCATTCGCTCGGTATGCCTGCCCTCCGGGCAGCAGGGTATGCAGAAATAAATACCCCAGCAACCATTATCGTGTGTCTGTTGCTTTCATTGTCACTTACCATGACCGAACTACAGACTCCTCCCGAATGAAGATTTTTGAACGTCCGCTACTCGTTGCACTATGCATTGGTGTCATATTGATCGCGATCGTCGTTGTTACGCCGCTCTCGTTCGATGACTTCGTGCTTCGCACGATGGCGATGTATTACTACCGGTTCGGCCGTCTGCCATACCTTGGAAGTTGGGATCATAACTTTCCCGGCATTCTGATCTTTCATTACCTTGCGATCGTTCTATTCGGCGAACGGGATATTAGCGAACGATTCCTGGATGTGCTCGTGCAACTCGGATTTTCCGTCTTGCTCTATGGTTTCTTGCGAACATGGATGCGAGGACGTATCGCCGCATTCGGCGTTGTCTTGTATCTTACATATTATGTAAGCGGAGGCCCTGCCGTGTATAGCCAAAGAGACGTCTATGCCGCCATGGCCCTTATCGGAAGCCTCTATTTATTGGTTCAAACATCGGCGGCAGATGGCGCAGAATCCCGTGGCACGCATGGAGGGTTCCGTCCTGGAACATTCCGTATCGGCTTGAGCGGCTTTATTGCAGGCTTTTCCGTTCTTATCCGCCCGACGTTCGTATTGCCGGTACTTTTGATTGCCGTGTACATCCTGCGCTTGCCTTATCGTGGCACTGCACGGCGGTGGAAAATGGCGATCTCCTTTCTCACGATCGGAGCCATCCCATGCTTTGCTGTGATTCTATTTTATGCTACGATCCCCGGTGGCCTTATGGAACTGTATCGCTCAACCGTGCTCTTTAATCTAGATGTTTATACAAAACTGCATGGAGATCCTTCGTGGATTTGTTTAAATCTGGTCTGGAAGGGACTATTGCTTCCCTTTGCGGTCGGTGGAATGATATGGGCACGCCAAGGGAAGCTGAGTTTCTTGCTGCATCGATCGCTCAGGCGTGAAGACCAATGGCTCTATGGTGGCCTGCTCGCCACGTTATTATTCAGCGCGCTCGTGATGCAAAAATATTTTCCCTATCATTTTGCTCCTTTTTATATTTTTCTCTGCCCTTTTTCGGCATTGGGCATCGAGTGGGTCTGTTCCCGCATTCACAACCGGATCTTCCGCTATTCCGCACTCGTGGCATTCGTATTTCTGTCCACATTTTTTCTCACCAGCCGCCTGAAAGCCCCATTCGTATTTGTTCGAGCGTGGCTGCACGGCGATGACGCTGCATCGCAAACGTACTCGGCAATGTATAGCAATCCCGATTTCGGTGCCATCCCGGAACGCGAGGTTATACACTATGTATCGCTGCCGGGAAATTCATCGGGCGCGGTGGAAGTGTGTTCTTTCGAGCCATCGCTGCGCGCGCATCTGGATCGCAGGCCTTCGGGGCCGTATAACGTGCCGACCGCTATTGCACTCACCAGCGATAGCCAGGCAATCGCGAACCCAACCTACACCGATTACCAACGGGCATGGCGAACCGTGTATTTCGACTCGCTATGCTCTGTTAAGCCCTCGTTTATTATCTTTGCTCGAAACACCGGCATATTATCCTGGCGCGACCCATACCGCTGTTATCTTCAGAACCTTCCCGGTTTCGATAGCCTGCTTCAGACTTCCTACCGTTACGACACGGAGTTCGGGTGCTACCAAATATTTCGTCGAAGACCGGTTGCTGCCGCGCCGGATTACACTCCGTAACCCTGTCATCATCCGATAATTTTTTCGTTCATGAAACCACTCGAACGTCCACTTCTCGCCGCGTTGGGAATTAGCATGGCGCTACTCACGATCGTAATAATTTCGCCGCTCAGTACGGACGATCTGGTGTGGCATTCGATCACTCTCGACTTGTATCGATTCGGGAAGATTCCCTACCTCGGCAGTTGGGACCAGAATTTTCCCGGAATAATGCTGATCCATTATCTTGCCATTATCATATTTGGCGAGCAGGATCTTGCCCTTCGCTTTCTCGACGTTATCATTCAACTGGGTTTTGCCATGTTGTTCTACAAATTTTGCAGGATCTGGCTGAGAGAACAGACGGCTGCGATTGCAGTCGTGCTTTACGTTTTTTACTACGTAAGTGGAAGAGGCTCGCTTTACACCGAGCGCGATGTCTATGGCATCATGGCTATTATTGCAAGCCTCTATTTTGTACTTCAGAGTGCGCGCAAGCCCGGTCACGGCCAAAATGGCAATACCAAACCTATGCAATATATGATCGCAGGTCTCTTCGGTGGATATTCCATTATCATTCGCCCTACATTCGGATTGGCATGTGTGCTTATTGCGGCATTTATTCTATCTGCTCAGGATCGCAGCCTGCGCAGGGTGCAGAGATGGATGCCAGTCCTGCTCTATACCTGTGCATGTGCGCTGCCCATGATGGCCCTCCTTCTGTTTTACTTTTCGATTCCCGGAGGGATGAAAGCCTTTTACCTGGCTACGATCCGATTCAATCTTGACGTTTATTCCTCGCTCCATGGGGCTCTGCCGATTCTGATAGTATGGATCGTTTTTTTCTGGAGGGGATTGCTCCTCCCGCTTGCTCTTTTGGGATGGATGGCCTTGCGATGGCATTCCAATTCGAAAGCTTCGAGCACAACGCCTGCCAGCAGGCAGCCGGGTACTTTATGTATTCACCGATCATGGACGCGAAGCGAACGGTTGCTGTATGCAAGCCTGCTGCTGTCTTTTCTGCTTATCGCCATGATACAGCCAAACTATTTAGCGTACCACTTCGCGCCATTCTATCTTTTGCTGTGCCCGTTCTCCGCTATCGGGGTCGTATGGACGATGCACTATGTTCGAGGCTGGTTCCTTCGCACATGCGTCATCGCGATCGTTGGTTCGCTCTATCTCTTTTTCATGGTTGGCGACCGTCGAGAGATCGGTGGATTCGTGCAAGCGCTCTTCGATGGCGGGAACCCATTTGAAGCGGCGTATGCCCACCATCATTCCAGCGCGAGTTTTGGCGCAGTTCCCGAACGCGAGGTGCTCCACTATCTGGCGCTTCCGGGCAACGATACCGGTTCGGTCGAGGTGTGCTCGTTCGAGCCGCTGCTTCGCGCTCATTTAAACAGAGCGTTCGCCGGACGTTATGTACTGCCTACGGCCATCGCTCTTGGAACGAAAAGAGGAACGCTTTCCAAACCCGACTATACCGATTACCAAATCGTGTGGCGGGAGCACTATATGGATTCGCTCCGCAGCGAGCGTCCGATCTTTATCATTATTGCCCGAAATACAGACTATTGGTATCTACACGATCCCTATCAGACGTATCTTCACACGCTTCCCGGCTTCGACAGTCTGCTTCAAGCTTCGTACCGGTATGACACCGCGTTTGGATGCTATCAGATCTTCAGAAGAAACCATTAATGGCCGAACCGGGTGCCAATCCTTAAAAAGATCGCTCAAAAATAATAGACCAATCCTGCCGCAGCCCCATACACCAGGTTAGAAGCTGTTGGTTTGAGCGTAATGCTGGAAGGATTCCCAACCCCGAACGGTGCATCAAGCGTTTGGCCGTTGGAGGTTTTCAGTTCACCGGTTGTAACCGTCCGCGTTAGCAGGTCAAGGGTGAAGCTCATGTTTTGCATCACACGGAAATCATTCAAAATATCGAAACTGACTTGATATCCTAACGCCGATGCCGAGCGGGCATAATTGTCTGACCCCGTTCCTGTCTCCGTCTCGGTAGTCAACGCAAAGACGCCGCCAAATCCGCCGTTCAGACGCAAGCGGTAAAACCGTCCGCTATAAAGGATGAACATTCCTCCCACGACAAAACTGTGTTCCGTGAGATCGAGCTCTTCGGTCGTTCCGGATATATTGTAAGGAGCCGGAGCCGCGCTATCGACCGAGGTATTGAACCACTTCTCCACCAGATCGTATTCAAAATAGATTCCCCATGTTTTCGCAAGCTGTGCCTGCCCCGCAACAATCACCGCGCGATCGACCGTGGCGTATTGATTGCGATCGCTCAGTGGATCGGACCGGAGCGTGCGTTCGGAAAAAAGTTGATTGAGATCGCGCGGGAGAATCTGTAGATACCCACCGTAGCCTGCGAATATACTTAAGAAATCCTCCTGCGGATGGGCCGTCGCGCGCTCCGCTTGAATCCACCGGTCGAGTTCCGCCTTGCGCGCCCGGTACGCCGAGTCCACTTTGCGGACGGAATCTTCGGGCATCGAGTAACCAATGCTATCGGTGCGCGCAGGCATCGCTTGCTGGGCGCAAATGCCGGACGCAAAAAGCAGCGTGAGCGCGAAGAAAAGTATGTACGCAAGGAACAAGGGGGAACTGACAAGAGTATGGGCAATTACTTTTGACATCATCACAAAAAAAGTGCTAACTAAAAACGGATCACCTCCCCGGTGGCAAGCGATTCCCTAATGGCAAACGTAACGAGTGTCGTGGCAAGCAATGAATCGAACGGGATCGGGCCTTCCTGACCACCAGCATGATCGCTCATGCTTCCTGCCCCCACCTTGAAAAGGAAGGGGTTCAATGACGCAAGAAATGCCTTTACTTCCTCTGCATGGCCTTTTCCCGCACCTTTTTCGATGCGAGGCTTACTATTGTTCGTCCAGAATTCGAGTTCAATAAAATTTTTCAAGATCGCAGTGCGGCCATTCGAGAACACTTGCAACTCTTCTTTGGGAAGTATCTTACTCCCGTTCGCAAGATACAATATCTCCGCAACGCTCCCATCTTCATATTCTACCGTGATCGAAACCGTATCGCGATCGACCGAATCCGCGCGTCCGCTGGAAATAGATTTTGCATAGACACTCCTGGGCATTGTATCGCCGGTAAGATATGCTGCGGTATCAATAAAGTGGCAAACCTCACCGATGATGCGCCCGCCGCCATCTTCTTCGTCCTGCGTCCAATGGGAACGCGGTAACGGACCGGCATTCACACGATAGAGCATCATCTTCGGCGAGATAGATGAATTATCATTCCCGTCGAAAAACGCTTTCATCTTTGTCATGAGCGGTGCAAACCGGCGATTAAAACCAACTAAGAATTTAACGCCAGTTGCGGCATGTGCATCTTCATAAGCTTTCGCGACCATCGCAAGCTGTTCGTGGTCGATCGCCATGGGCTTTTCAACAAAAACATGCTTACCGGCTCGCAGTGCCTCTGCGGCAAGCTGAGCATGTTCGCCATGCCGTGTAGCGATAAAGATCGTGTTTATGTCACTTGCAGAAATGATGTCGCTTGCATTTGTGGTGGTACGTTCAAAATTGAACTTGCTTTTCGCATCCTCCGCGCTGGCTCCCGATTGATTTGCAACGGCAACAAGCTTGGCATTCTCCTTCAGCGTAGGCAAAAGAAATCCCTGCGCGAAGTTCCCAGCACCAATGAATCCAACTCTAATTTCACCAGATGCACTGGAAGGAGCAGCGTGTTCCTTCGTAATTCGTAATTCGTAATTCGTAATTGGAAGAGGATACGTCAGCACCATCCCCAAATACCGCTCTTTGCGTTCGCCGGCGATGATGGAATAGGCCTCTTCCGCGCGCTCGATGGGGAACGTATGCGTGGTGATCGCTTTGGTATCGATCTTTTTCTCGCCAAGCAGGCGCGCAAATTCCTGCATGTTGCGCCGCTCCGTCCAGCGGACGTATCCGATGGGATAATCCTGTCCGTGCTCTTCGTAGCTGACATCGTAGCGGCCGGGGCCATAGGAGCGAGAGAGCCGGAACTCTAATTCTTTTCCGAAATAGACATCGCGCGGCAAGTTCATTTCGCTCACGCCGACCATAATAATACGCGCGCGGTCGCGAGCGATCTCCGCAGAAAACGTGATAGGGTCGTTCGAACTTGTGGCAGCGCAGATTATGACTGCATCAGCGCCAAACCCTTGCGTAAGCGAGCGAATGGCTTCTGTAAGCCCCTCCTGATTTCGGTTAAAGGCATACGTTGCAGTGGACTGGCGAGCAATTTCGACATGATGATCGTCAAGATCAACTCCTATCGTTACGCATCCTGCGGCTTTTGCAATGGCACACGCAAGCTGGCCGACGAGTCCCAGCCCGATCACGACGACGGACTCACCAAAGGTTACATTTGCTTGCCTGAGACCCTGCATCGCAATGGCGCCAAGGGTTGTAAAACACGCTTCTTCAAAGGAAACAGTATCGGGAATCTTTACACAAAGATTCCGGAGCACACTCACCACTTCGGAGTGGTACGCTCCCTGCCCACCGCATGCCACGCGGTCGCCGGGTTTCAGATCGTCAACATCCTCGCTTACAGCGATCACTTCACCGGCGCAGGAATATCCGAGCGGCCCGGGGGTATCGAGCTTTCGGCTCACGCGCTGCCAGGTTGACCAAAAGCCTTGCTGTTTTACTTCGGCGAGAACTTTCTTTACGTCTTCCGGGCGTTTTCGCGCTTTTTCGAGGAGCGATGCACGCGCGAGATCGACCTTCATCTTTTCCGTACCGGCGGAAATGAGGCTTGCATGCACGCGCACGATCACGCCGGCGCGTTTCGGTTCGGTCGGCGCAGGCACGTCACTAATGGCAATCGCGCCCGAGCGCATGGATTGGAGTAGTTGCTTCAAGTGACTAAGGTATTGAACTTGGCAAGGCAATGTTTCACTGTATCGTCTTCGACTCTGCAAATAAAATCGACCTTCCGGGCAAACCAATCGTAACTTTTGATCTGATCCGTTAAGACCGCTCCCTGCACACGGAGGTCCTGTGGTAAAACATATTCGAACGTATATCCTTTCACCTTAGAGGTGATAGGAAAGCACACAAGCAACCCAACTCGTCCATTGTATTTTGCAGGTGAAAGAACAAGCGCAGGTCTGCGCCCTCCTTGCTCACGACCAAGCTGAGGGTTACAATCGATCCAGACGATATCGCCCCGGTCAGGAATATATGGAATCGGGGCTGCCAAATTCATTACCGACCGGTGGGCCGAAATCTATTTCCCTGTGCTTATTCTCCTCGGTTACTCCGGCAAGGAGCTCATCGAGCGAATAGTGGTATTTCTCTTCTTTCTCGATCACGAGTTTCCCTTGCTTGTTCGAAATTTGAATTTTCGAGCCTTCTCGAAGGCGCACATCTTTGGCCAGCGCGCTGGGTATTCGAATCGCCAGGCTATTGCCCCATTTTTGAACTTTGAGTGTCATAACAATTGTAGAAACATTGTATAACTACTCCGGTTCCGGGCAATCGTTGGTGGCTAATGATTGATGACGAGATAATTGATAGCCGAAACCGCCCCGGGGCCGATCCCCATGATCTCCGTCGAACTGACAGTGAACGTCCCGGCGCTTTGGGATATGATCGTAAGAGGAGAGGAAGAAGCTGCCGGTTGAACGGGAGTAATGATGATCGTGCTATTAGCACTGACCAGCGTATTGAAGATTTGTAGTGAGGATCCGGTCGTAAGGGGAACCGAAACCTTGTCTGCCCAATAGGTTTGCGGGGAACCGGAGTTTAAGCCGGACCCATCCAGCGTGCCGCCGGGATTGTTCGCGCCGATACCGCCCCGAACGAGCAGCGCTTCATTGCCATTGGCCTCGGAATCCAATACGGTGAAAGAAACGGTGCTGAGCGAGTCACTCCCAACGACATTCGATGCTCCGACGGTAATCCCGTTCAATCCCGGAGTGATCGTGATATCGGAGCCAGCCCAAATATTGAAATTGCCGGTTGTGTTCGGCGCGATCTCATTAATTTGCGTGATGTCCGGCGTGCCAAGCAGGCTGTTCGGAATAAGTGGAAGGAATCCTGGGTCGAGCTTCGCCGTGCCTGTGTATCCCGTGCCGATGGGAACCGGGAAAAGATCGCCGGCAACCGGTACCGCCGAGGCCGAAATGCCGTTTACGGTGCCAGCATTGAGTGCATAGGGCGCATCCCAAAGTGGCATGGGAGCAAGTGTGGTCGTATTGCCCGCGGTGGTTACTACCATCGTCAGGAAGTACTGCTCGTTGAACGTCATCGTTGTTGGGAATGGAGTTGAGCCACCGATGAGTATATCGAATATTCCATTCGTGACCACAACATTTTGAAGCGTTTCGAGATAGAGCACGCTCCCACCTTTGTCGCTTAGGCTTACAGCGAGTGTAGCCATTCCATTAACAGGAACACCGTTATCCTCTATCACGCCCTGATACGTAAAACCCTGGGGCACCTGCGCCTGTGCCGATGGCGCGGAAAACATCATTGCCGCGCCAAGCGCGATACTACTAAGCCATACACGAAGAGATTTCATAAAATGCCTCCTAAAATGAACTATTGGAACGAGTTCAAATTACAGATAAGTTCACTCTGTTTTAGTGGTTCACTACCATGTAATTCAAAGCCGTCAATGTGCCGCCTCCGCTTGTGCCCATGGTGTTTGTCGAACTCACAGTGAACGTTCCGGAGCTTTGCGTGGTAATGCTGAGCTGATTCGAAGCCGCTATTAACTCAATCGGTGTGAGCACGATCGAGCTATTGGCACTTACGAGTGAATTATAGACTTGAAGCGATGTCCCAGTCACTGATGGTACAGAAACCTGATCAGCAAAGAATGTTTGGGGCGACCCAGCGGTAAGACCACTCCCATCGGCCGCTCTCATTGCATTGTTTGCGCCGATTCCCCCATTTACAAGCAGTGCTTCGTTGCCGCTAGTTTCTGCGTTTTGCACCGTAAGCGCAACTGCGCTGTTTGAACTGCTCCCAACATCAGACACGCTGATGGTCATAGTATTCGTTCCGGGCGTCATCGTTATTCCATTGCCGGCTTGAATCTGAAAGTTGCCGCTGGAATTCGGGTCTATGCCGTTAATGGTTTGAATCATTGGCATTTGAAGCATACCGCTCGAAATGGAGGGAAGAAATGCGGGATCGAGCTTTACTTTGCCCGTATAACCCGTTCCGATGGGAACCGGAAAGAGATCGCCGCTTACGGGTACAAAGGAAGCCGAGATGCCCTTCACGGTGCCACAATTGATCGCATACGGCGATGACCAAAGAGCAGTCTGAAGGGTGTTTTCACCATTTGTAGTGACAACATCCACCATCATAAACAGTGGTTCGTTAAATGATGGGGTCGTTTGGAAGGGCGAAGGCATAAAATCACCCAAAACTAAATTGAAGACTCCATTCTCTACCAGCTGATCTTGAAATGTCTCAGAAGGAAACATGTTTCCGCTGGAGTCATAAAGAGTAATGTTAAACATGACTGAGCCATTTACCGGTGTGCTGTTCTGTTCCAACAATCCCTGATACGTAAAGCCATCTGGAACTTGTGCCTTTGCCGATGGCGTGGAAAAAATCATTGCCGAACCGAGCGCGATACTGGCAAGCCACACACGAAGAGATTTCATAAAATGCCTCCTTAAGTTGAGCTATCGGAACGAGTTCAAATTTCGGATAAGTTCACTCCGTTTAGTGGTTCACTACCATATAATTTAACGCCTGCAGCATGCCACCTACGCCTGTTCCCATCGCGCTGGTAGCGGATACGGTAAACGTTCCGGCGCTTTGAGCGGAAATAAGGATCTGTCCGGCTCCTACATTCATTCCCACGGGCGTAAGAATGATCGTGCTGGCGGAGGTGACGAGCTTATTGAAGATCTGTAACGAAGTTCCCGTTGCCGGAGGAACAGCGATATGGTCTGTCCAGTACGTTTGCGGAGAATCGGAACTGAGGCCTGTTCCGTCGGCAGAAGCTGTTGTTGGGTTCACGCTCGCCACGGGGTTCTTGGCCGCTGCACCATTGGTAACAGCCAAAGTGTCCGCAGGAAGATTACGCCCCACCGATGGTTTTGGAACAGTCTGCCTATACTGAACCGTATCCGTTGGAACTTGAGCGTGAGCAAGCGGAGCATAAACGAGCTGCACCAGGCAAAATGCAAAACTGGAAAGCCCTATACTAAGAGATTTCATGTTGACTCGATAACGTTATTTTAAACCAACCCGCTTGGGTCACAAAGAAATCCTGACCGTTATCGCCTCACTTTTTATCCGTCACGCCATCGTCGTAGAGAATTCCTTCGTGGCTTTTCAGAACCGCTTCGCCGGGTTTTGCGCGAGGGTCGGAATAGTAATCGTCGCCGTGGCCGAGATCAATAAGCATCCCGAGCGAGCCGGAGTGGCGCGGAGCAATGTAATTGCCGCCGCCCTGGGAATCGGTGGTGTCCGTCATTTTGCAGTAATAGCGGTCGTCACCGTGGCTATCGAGCAAATATCCGAACGAGACAAAAAATCCGCATCCTTGTGCCGCGCCGGAAGAACGGTAGGTATCGTTCCCAGCCCAATCTTCCAGACATCCGCTCGACCAATCGTGCGCGTTGCCTTGCTCCAGCCACGCGTAGGCATCGTAACTATCGTCGCCGGAATCGTCGAGCAACGCTGCGAAGGAAAGATGGATCCCGCTGCCCTGCGAATACTGTCCGGCAGAATAACGATCCGCGCCCTGCCAATCATGTAAAATTCCCAGCGCATACCAATAGCTTCCGCCCTGGCTGAAGATACCGGCGTCATAGACATCGTCGCCCTGCTTATCGCTGAGCAGTCCGATGCCGCCATCGGTGCCCACACCGGTGCTCCAGGGGCGCATGCCGAAGCCAAAACCCTGCGACATCGCTACGTGGGCGCGGTTGGGCCAGCGGTCGTCCGGATATTTCCATCCTGCGCGATAGGAATCATTCCCGAACCGATCGAGCAGCATCCCGAAGCCTTTGGTATAGGCAAATCCCTGCGAATACACATCGGCAATGTAATGATCGGAGCCGGACTGATCGTACAGCAGCCCAATGCCCAGCATCGCTGCGCCTTGCGAGCACCAGTGCGAGGTATAAATATCGTCACCGGAATAATCGGCGAGAATGCCAACGCCGAGGCATCCCGCGCCTTGTGTCCAGCGGTCGCCGCGATAGACATCGTTCCCGGCACAATCGACGAGCACATCCACGCATCCTACGCCTGACGCGATAGGCCCATTGTAGGTATCATTCCCAACAAGATCGGCAACCAATCGAAATTTCCCCGGCTTGCACGGTGGAAGATCATAGACATCGTCCCCGCCGAGATCGAGAATGAACGCGAAGTCGCCGTAATACCGGTTCGGACCATACCCGCCAATGATGCAGCGCCCTTCCGGGGTATCCCATTCCAACACCACCTTGCCATCGACGCCGGGAATCTTTTGAGCAGGCGGTTTCGCAAAGTCTGCGTCGTCAAAAAATTCAACGGCAAACATGCGCACCCAGTTCGTATCGGCAAGCGCTGCAAGCATCTCCGCAGCGCGAACAATATCCGCAAGCTTGATTTTATCCGCATCGCCAAGCAAACTCGTTAGCTTCTGCTCTGCACCGGTACGCGCTGTGAGCTGCAATACGGGGTCTTGAATGGAATCGACAGGGTCTTCCCAATTCGTATCGGTGTTTAGCAATTCGGAAAGTCCATAGGAAAGTGAATCGAGACGAGAATGAACCGGAGCATACCCACTATCGAGCAACGCTTGCACTTCTGCAAAATACGCGTTCAATTCCTCCTTCGTTTTCGGCAGCGTCCGTGAAGTTGCCTTTTTCGGTTTGCATCCAAGCTGCATGGCGGCGGCATCTATCGCGCCGGCGAGTCCCGGACCGGCATCGAGGCCGTCCCATTCTTTCTGATCGATAAGCCGTGAGAGCGCGCCTACGCGTGTTGGGTGGTGTTCGAGATAGGTTACCGCATTCAACCGGAATGGACTGGGGCGTTCGGTAAAAGGCAGATCGCAAAAATCAATATCCGCAGCGCCAGCAATTTGCTCAGAAATCGAATCGGCAAAATGCGTCAGGTGAAGAGAGTCGAGCGTGGTTTGCATCCAACTGTTCTTACGAAGCGGGCCAAGCTCGGGGTAATCCGAGTATGTCGCAGGAGAACGCTTGCCGGAGTATAGAGGAACGTTTATCTCTTTCATTTGGCCGTTGCGCAGGAGTTGAAATCGCATCGTATCCCCAGCATGCATCGTGCTCAGCCGTGTGTTGAGCACATCATCCCCACCGTAGATAGAATCTTGAAGCGTCCGGCCATCCACGCGAAGCACGATATCGCCCTGCATAAGCCCAGCCCTATCGGCAGACCAATGTGGTGCAATGTGCCAAATGCGATTGCCCTTGATGGTATCCCTCCCATGCGTAAGCAGTTTCACAGAATCCGCCGGGAAATCATGAAAGTAAATTCCTAACCGCGGCTTCATCGGCGGCGGCTCGCCGTGCCGCACGAACGGAGGGTAATCCACATAGTTGAGCGAGTGGTTGATGAGGCTATCGGTGGTGATCTGCGCGTGGGCAGATGGAACGAGTAGTACGAGCGATCCTAAGAGTGCAATCGCCAGACATGAAGAGAATATTTTCATACGTTTGACAAAGAAGTTTTACGGGAATGATTGAGCGGATCTGGATGCTTCAACGATAATCCATACTAGAAATGCAGTAAGAATAGCTGTTGGGATTCCCGCCTCAAGATAACCATCCATATTCTGTACTTCGGTAATCGGAGGTCCGGAGCCCGGAGTCAATTGAACGAGGATCGGATTCGGACTGATCGTGTAGGCGCCTCCCGTAAATAAGTCCGGGATCATTCCATACAAAGAAAAGATAAAAAGGTTTCCAAAGAACCAACCTGAAACGCTATTCCCTGTTTGTATCAGAGTTGTGATATAACCCTGTTTAGAAACAACGATTCGATGAGACGATCTTCGATCGAGATCTTCACGAAAAAATCCCGTTTGATGGTATATGCCGTCCACAGTAATTGTGGCATCGGCGGGCTGTGTCATGACTGTAACTTCCTCACGAGACCCATTAATAATTGTACCGCACGCTGCTATTCCGAGCGAGAACGCAAGGACGCAGAGCGCACTGGAAAGACTATATGCGAATGTTCGCATTACCACTTTTGCTCCTAATTTTATAAATGGTTATAGCAATTCCGAAACGATATTGCAAATTAGTTCCGCTGAATTCCTGGCTTTCATTGCTACTTCTTCCGCATCCTCGGCGATAAACTCCTCATATCGCGAATCGACCGCAAGATCGGTAAGTTCCTGGCATTCCGATTTCAATGCGGAAAGTGGAGGCCAATATCGCTGGCATCGTTCAAGCAAATCGCCCAAATCGTGCGTTCTGGGCGGCAGCTCTCCCTTAAATGCTAAAAATGCTTTGAGGGTCTTCTCGGCGGCTTGTTGTGCATGAAAGGAGATGCCCTGCCACGGAGGCTCCTCGCGGGCTAAACAGGCTTCGATAACCTGCCAATCAATCTCCGCAAGACGAACCCAGTATGCGTGATCAAAGGATTCGCTCATAGAGTACTTTCCCCTCTCGTTCCACATAAGGGACAATGGTCGCTAACCCATTTCTGCGGGCCTGAACTTCATCCGGCGTATAAACCACGAGATCCATTGGCCACCATTGTTCGGGAAATAACTTACGAACTCGGATTCTTCTCTGCCACGGCTTTTCGTTCGATTCCATCTCGATAAAGAGATCAATATCGCTCGCATCCTGAAAATCGCCACGCGCCCGACTCCCGAAAAGGATCACACGGTTTGGATGAAATGCCTCCACGATCTTATGCGTGATCTCTTCAATCAATGCATTGTCGATCGGTCGCTCCGTAAGGCTTTGACTTATGCTGGATGGCATGATGTTAGAAAGAACGCTGTTGTCGGATGGTGTGGTTCGTTTGTTATGTTACCAAGGTCGTTTCTGAATGTTCAGACCCTTTCGCCAAGGCTTACTATGCATCCTCTTCAGCAACCGCTTTCTTAAAATACTTTAGCGTTCGTTTCAATCCTTCGCTACGCTGCACTTTCGGTTCCCATCCGAAGAGGGATCGTGCCAGCGTAATATCCGGCTGGCGAATTTTGGGGTCATCTTCGGGCAGTGTTTCGAACACGATCTTACTCTTGCTCTCCGGGATCATCGCCAGAATTTCCTCCGCAAGCTGGAGCATCGTCACTTCATCCGGATTGCCGATATTGACCGGCATATTGTAATCCGACATCAACAGCCGGTAAATGCCATCAATGAGATCGCTCACGTAACATACCGAGCGGGTTTGTCCACCATCGCCGAATACCGTGATCGGTTCACCACGAAGAGCTTGGGACATAAACGCCGGAATTGCACGGCCATCGTGCAAACGCATACGCTCACCGTAGGTATTGAAAATGCGAATGATGCGCGTATCCACACCATGATAACGGTGATACGCCATCGTCAGCGCCTCGGCAAAACGCTTGGCTTCGTCATACACGCCGCGAATACCGATAGGGTTTACGTTGCCCCAATACGTCTCCTTTTGCGGATGTTCGGCAGGGTCGCCGTAAGTCTCGCTTGTGGACGCAAGAAGAAATCTTGCGTTCTTTGCTTTTGCAAGTCCGAGCGCTTTGTGAGTTCCCAACGAACCAACTTTCAGCGTCTGTATTGGCAGTTTGAGATAGTCGATCGGGCTGGCCGGCGATGCAAAATGCAAAATATAATCGAGCGGCCCCTCGACATAGACGAACTCCGTCACATTGTAGTGGATGAATCGAAAGTTCGGCCGTCCAAGCAAGTGCGCAATGTTCTCCATGGAGCCGGTGCAAAGGTTATCCATGCAGATAACCTCGTGGCCTTCTGCGACGAAACGGTCGCAGAGATGGCTTCCAAGAAATCCGGCTCCGCCGGTGATAAGAGTACGTGGCATGGGGAGTTAGTCTTCTTTCTTTGATCTTAAACGCTTCATGTCGTCGAGCGTTTTTTTACTTTCGCTCGTAATTTTCCGCTTCACTTTATCGAGGTCTTCCGAAGCTGGAAGTAGTTCGGGTTTTATTCCACGCTCTCCAAGCGCTTTTCGCACTGCAAGATTATTTTGAATGTGTTCGTTCGCAATAGGATCTTGCCCGTGGAGATCCTTTTCAACAAGATTTACATTCGTCATCTCGGCGGCCAAATCCTTTGCTTTAATAGTTACCGTTGGAAGAAAATCTGCAAGCGTGCGGGTTGCAGGAATCGATAATTTCTTTTTCATAGCTCCGGTCGAAAAACCTCCGAACAATGCTTGATCGCCTTTCGACCGAATGAGTCCAAATCCCTGATTATCGACACCACGCTCGTAGATAATTCCAGAAAGCACATGCTCGGTTTCCGACAGTTTCTCCCGTGCCCGCAGCCTGTCAATCTCGGTCAGCCGTTGCTCGATAATTTCTTGTTTGCGAGTCTGGATCGCAAAATAAGTCATAGCAAACGCAATGGCAGGCTTGGACGAATCACCATTCTGAGCTACGAGATAGCAAGCATAACGAGTAAGCGCAAAATCCTCGACTTCACGTTCGCCTCCTTTCCCAAGGGCAATCATTTTGTTGATTTCAACGAAATGATCTAAGTCATTTTCTCCAGCAGACTTACAGGCAGTGCGAGCCTTCTCGATTACGGCAATAAAGTTTCGCCAATCACTATAACCAAGAATCTTTTGAAGTTCCCGCGCACTCCAGCATTCGACTCCACCCACGATCTTGCGAATCGATTCGAAACTCGTAAATAAAGACCTAATTAAATTAGTATCCATTATGGCTTCCGAGAAATCCGGCTCCGCCGGTGATGAGGGTACGTGGCATAGGCAAGCCTAACAGTTATTTCGCAGAATGTAATTTCTTATGTCTCAAAAATTATTTCCTCCAAAAATCACATTCGGTTGAAATTTCGGTGAAAATGCAATTTGTCGTAAACGATGTCGTGGTGTAATATTCAATTATAGCGTACATTAGATAAATGAGTATTACTATCGAAAAAATAGGATTTGAAGGATTAAAGACGGAAAGTCAAAAAACCGCGGTCGATCAGTTTTCGACCATGGCAAAGGAGCTGGTGGATGAATTTGTCTCGGAGTGCAGAAAAGAGAATATCCTCCCCACATTTCCACGTTTTGAATTCTGGATGATGCAGAATAGAACCGAAATATCGAGAGAATATCATTGCTGCTTTTTTTGAGAAAGCTATTTGTCGTACTTATGGTCGTACCCGGAATTAAGGGTTTATCCGTATTTTTGCGTAATAGTTAAGTTTTCGGTCCATTCTTGATGGGATAGACTGATTATCGCAACCTAAGGCCTGGTGGAAATGCTCTCACCTTTAACCAAATTTTCCACATTCCCCAAGTATCGCAACCTGGAGATATTCTGAACACACAGAAAAGGCATAGAAACCAAAACGAAAAGGAGGCCTCGTACTCAAGACGAGGCCTTTTTTTCGTCTTCCATTTTGCGATGGAACGAACACCCCTTTCTTGTCGTCTTTGCGGACGATGACGGTCACATGAATACCTCGAGAACACAACTACTTTCTGAGATTCGAAATTGGGATCTTCCTAAGATCGAAGCCGCCATTGAGGAGGCTTTGCATCGTGGCTCCACTTCCGAAGAAGCATTTTTTGTTGTGATTCGAGCCGATCGTTTCTTAGGTAAAGGTATGACCGCTGAGGCCGAGGCCGACGCAAAACGAGCGATCGAATTAGCAACCGTCGCCAAAGATGACGACGTTCTCGGCATGGCGTTGGGTGTGCAGGCCACCATTTTTAATGCACAAAGCAAACCTGAAGCTGAACCGCAATTTCGGCGCGCGATCGAATTATTAGAGAAGTCGGGAAATCTCATTTCCGAAGCAGCAACTCGAACCCGCTATGGAATCCTTCTTGGCATACAAGGTTCCCCTGCAGAAGCATTAGTGCAATTTGAAAGCGCACTGGCAATCATCGAAGCGATTGGCCAGCCATCGTTCCAGACCACTATAAAGAATGGCATTGCATGTGTGTACGCCAACACGGGGGATTACCATCGGGCGATCAATGCCTGGAAAGACACCGTTCTCTCGGCACGCGAGCACCGCCAGAACCATCTTCTATTTCCTTCATTATATAACATTGCAGCTACCTATCTGGATCTCGATGAGATCGAGTTGGCAGAATCGTACGGGAAAGAGGCATTTACATGCGCTTCCGAAGATGACAATCTTGAAGAGCGGGCGCTTAGCATTCTAATTTTCGCAGGGATCCATCGCGCAAAAGGGAACTTCGATCAGGCTATTCAGGAATACGAGCATGCTCATACGACATTCATTCAGATGGACAATGGGCGTAGTGCTGCCGCCGTACGGAAAGCGATTGGGGTATGCCTCGTGGACTCCGGTAAAATCGAGGAAGGGATTGAAGTACTACAAAAAGCAACGGAAGAACTCCTTGTTTTCACGGACCCCAACGAATTGATGAAAACCTATGAAGCACTCGTTACTGCATATCAACAGCAGGGCGACTATCAGAGCGCTTTTGAATATTATCAGAAACAAACAGTACTCAAAGACGAAGTTTTTAACTCCGATTTTAAGAATCGCCTTGTAACGCTTGAACATAAACTGGAGCAACAGCGCATAGAAGCAGCTACAAAATTGTTCCTGGCCCAGGCGCGCCAGTTAGAGATCGAATTAAGGCTTCAAGCTACTGCCAACGCCACTCAAACAGAACTGCTTTCTAATTTCCGCGAAGACTTGCGGCAGATCGTTAAACAATCCTACGACCCGGTAAGCGCATTGAAGAAAGTAAGCGAGCAATTGAAGACTCTCCAGGTTCCCAAGCTCGATTGGGCGAAGATCGAAAAGGAATTTATTGCCCTTCACCCGGAGTTTCGCAGAACACTTCAGCAAAAGTTTCCATCGCTGACGAACCAAGAACTGCGGCTCTGCCAGTTACTACGAACGGGTCTGAAGTCGAACGAAGCGGCACGACTCATGTATGTGTCAGAGCGTGGCGTGGAACAGCATCGACTGCGTATCCGCCGCAAGCTGGGCCTGAAAGGGAAAGAAAGCTTGACAGAGTTTCTTGCGAAACTATAAAGTCATCTCCTCCCGATCCCGTAATACGTAAACCCATTCTCCCTCATGCGGTCGGGGTCGTAGATATTGCGGCCATCGAATATGACTTTATCGCGCAGCTTCCCCGCTATCATCTCGAAATTGGGATTGCGGAATTCATTCCATTCTGTTACAACAACGAGCGCATCGCAGCCATCGAGTGCATCGGTGTTCTTCCGGAAGTATTTTAAGGTCTCACTCTCCGGCAATACCATCTTCATTGGTTTGATAGCAGCGGGGTCGGTAGCGTTCACGTTCGCGCCCTTTTGCAGCAGGCCTTGAATAATATCGATGGCGGGTGCTTCGCGAATATCGTCGGTGCGAGGCTTAAAGGAGAGTCCCCACACGGCAAAGGTTTTGCCTTTTACATTCCCATTGTAATGTTTCAGGATCTTATCGAGCAGCTTTGTCTTCTGACGATTGTTCACATCGTCAACAGCTTTCAAAATGGTAAAATCATGACCGAGTTCTTCTGCTGTTTTTACAAGCGCTTTAATATCTTTCGGGAAACAGCTTCCGCCAAATCCAACACCGGGAAATAAGAACTGCGGACCAATGCGGCCATCCGAGCCAATACCTACGCGCACATGATCGACATCCGCGCCAACGAGATCGCACAAATTCGCGATCTCATTCATAAAACTAATTTTCGTGGCGAGCAGGGAGTTCGCGGCATATTTAGTTAGCTCCGCGCTTTTCTCATCCATGATGTAGATCGGATTTCCCGTGCGAACGAACGGCTCGTACAATTCTTTCATCACTTCGATGGCGCGGGAGTTACGCGTGCCCACTACGATGCGATCCGGCTTCATAAAATCCTGCACGGCTGCGCCTTCTTTCAGAAATTCCGGATTGGAGACCACTTCAATGGGAATTTTCGTATTCGCTTCAAAAATTGCGCGCACACGGTCTGCCGTTCCAACGGGAACCGTCGATTTATTAACGACCACTTTCGGTTCGGTGGCAATAGCTGCAATGTTCTTCGCAGCTTCGAGTACCATCGAAAGATCCGCAGCTCCATCAGCGCCCGGTGGCGTTGGCAGCGCAAGGAATATCACTTCGGAGTTATCGACCGCCTCCTTGAGATCGAGCGTAAAACGCAAACGCCCTTCGGCGGCATTGAAGCGGACGATCTCTTCGAGACCTGGCTCGAAGATGGGAATAATGCCTTTACGAAGATTTTCTATTTTTTCAGGGACGATGTCCATGCAAAGCACCTGATTGCCCGTCTCGGCAAATCCGGCTCCGGTTACAAGGCCAACGTATCCCGTTCCAATAATTGCTATGTTCACGTTTTGATCTTAAAATACTGAGAAGGCGTACAAACACGAATCTTTCTAAAATGCTTCACGGTAAATGAGGTAATTCTTTTTACTACTTTCTTTTATTCTCTTTTATCACTTTCCCACGTTACTCTTTAAAAGAGATCTTTTAAAGAGATTTAAATACTTATGTAATTAATATAAAGACAGTGGAAATGTGAATAACCGATACCACTTCAGAGAAGCGTATTGATCTGTCAACGCAAGAATGCTCTTCACATCTTATCCCGATGTTTGAAAAGAAGTGGGCAACAGGTGTTAGCGTAACATCTCACGATACTATGCACTTAGTTTACCAGGGCTGGTACGACTTCTCACACCTAATCACAAAATAGCATTATTTTCTTGTGGATTAGCAATAGATTCCGAATCTTATTATCCACGAGTGCTGATAACGCAATATTTCCTTGATGGGAAAGGCTATCATAAAAACGCACGGCAATTAATCCGGCTGACAAGTGTTCTTACATTAAACACCAGTAACACCGATGACTTCTCGTAAGTCCATATTACTTTTGATCTTGTTTCTTGCGATCGCGAGCGGTGAAGCGCGCGCGCAATGGAAAATCACAGTGCCAAATTTGGTTCCATCTAACTTTCCGGGCCATGCAATGTGCTTTTGCGATGGTATTCTGTGGATCGCAGCGGATAGTCTTTATAAGTCACTCGATTCGGGTCTCACATGGAGTGTGGTTAATACTATGCCAGGTGGTACTATTCCTGGTGGGTCTCTGGACGTGGATTTTATCGACACGTCACATGGAGTCATTGCGTCGGGGTCATCGAGTACTTATCTGACATCAGATGGTGGTCTCACACTCACAACGTTTGGATTTCCTTCACGCTCTGCTTGCTTCGGTAAGGATACACTCACGATCGGCGTGGCAAATGAGGATTTCGGTACGTTCGCGATTACGAGCGACGGCGGAAAGACATGGGCAAATTATCCAAGCACCGATCCCTATTGCGTTCGCCGTTCCCCGGGAACTTCAGCGATGGCCGGCGATCTTCTCTTTTTTTGGGGAGCTTCACCGGGAGCGTACCTTTCATGGACGTCCGATCAAGGTACCACCTGGAATGTTGGCACTACAGGCATTGACTGGGATTCTTACTCTTTCGCTCCCGATTCGTGCGATGAAAATCGCATTTATCTTAGCCATGATAATGTATCTGCTGTTGCATCGGGGAGATTTAAAGATTCGCTCTCTAAGATCATCCTTACTACCGATCTTGGAAATACCTGGCAGACGGTCATGTCGAATCCAGAACCATTTTTTGCCGGTTCGATCGTAACGAGTAGAGAGGCCGTGTATTGTCCCACCATTGCCAATGGAATTTTTCGTTCCACGGATAGAGGCATGACGTGGGTTTCTATCGGCGGGCCCAATATTACGTTACGATACAAGGCTCATTGCAGCCATAGACGATAATATCATTGTTGCTGTCGATAGCCAGGGAAACATTTGGCGCACGCTCAACAGCGGCGGCGATAGCGTAACTTTACAGCCCGGGCTTGGTACGCTAACACTTTCGACGGATTCGCTTTTTATTTCGGACACGCTTCAGTGTGGAACTTCTATGACAGAATCCATCATCACGCAAAGTTCCGGCTGTATTCCGCCGAACGTAGCACGAGCAGCGATCTCGGGAGCAGATTCTGCGGATTACCAAGCTTTGGTAGTATCCGATTCAATTAACGTCACCTTCGAGCCGCAAGAGTCAGGGCAGTTCCAATGCGATCTTGTGCTCACGCTTGACAATGGCATCAAGGATACCGTTGCGCTTGGTGGAACTTCAACAGGAGGGAATGCTCCGCTCACCATGTCAACGGCAGATCAGAAAACGGACACCATTGGCGCAACAGTAAGCGTTCCCATACAATTTGGCGGGCTTCTCGGCTCGGAGAATATCGATGTGGTAATGCATTACACTGGTGATGTGGTCTATCTCGGTTCGTTCGATCCAACGAACGCGCCGATAGATATTGCAGGTCAGCAATGGGCGGGGCGTTCGGAGTTGCATTTAGCGAATGCGCAATCCGGCGTGATTGCTGGCTATGCCCGCTTCAATGTTTTTTCGGATTCTTTGACAAAACCGGTGGTAACGTTTGATTCTGTTCAGGTAGAAGCGGCCGGATGTAAATATCAAACGCCCGCACCTGTTTCCAGCACGATCACGCCGGTTGAAGGATGCGGCACACAGCTTATTTCAGAGCTTTTAACAACCGGTCATATCCCAAATCTGAGTATCATTCCAAATCCATCGAGTGGTGAAGTATTTCTCTCTTCATCCACAGATTTGGGTAACGCAATGATCGAGATTTATGACATGCTCGGCGTCGAATGTTCTCAAACGGCAGTTTCCTTGACGGCGAACGCGGCAACGCAACTCACGCTGCCGCCTGCGGATGGGATGTACACGATTCGTGTTCGATCGGCTGCGGGGGTGGTTAGTGGGAGGGTGATTGTGCAGAAGTGAACCAGATTGTCATTCCCGCGAAAGCGGGAATCCAGGCCCTCCTTTTATTCCCTTATTCCTCTCCAAAATAATCTGCATCGATTCGTTTGATGACGTAGTTTTGCGATTCGGCGACTCCGATATTGTGGTCGATCATCAGTTTCGATAGCTCTTCGCCATCGATGAGAACGATCTTCTTTTCGATCTTCGCAACATACGCTCGCGCATCGGCGGAAAACCGGGACGTGGTAAGCATTACGCCTTTTCGCGCACGAAAACCATCTAAGCTCCCCGAGAAAGCCTGCACGGTTGGCCTGCCAACGGAACCTTCCCAGCGTTTGGCTTGAACATAAATGGTATCGAGTCCGAGTTTGTCTTCTTTAATGATGCCGTCGATGCCTTCGTCACTTCCACGTCGTGTCAAACTTGCAGCTTCCGCAAGCGATCCGCCATAGCCCATTGCCACGAGAAGATCAATAACAGCTTGCTCAAAAAATGTTGGTGACGCGACTTTTAATTTCGACAGAAGTTCGGTTGCTAATTCGTTCCTAAGAGATTGATACGTCGAATCCAGAACCTCAAGAGGTGTCTGAGAAATGGATTCCTCATGTTGTTCCTCGGTTTTACTTCCGAATCGTCCTTGAAATTCTTGGAACTCGGGAAAACGTTTCAGCGACTTAATGTTCAGCTTGTCAGGTTTCTCAGCAAGCAGTTTCAGACCTTGAGGTGTGATGTGATAAACTCCTCGCGAAACGTTCTCAACGGAATGAGCTTGTCGTAAGTAAGTGTCGGCCCAAGCAACTCTATTAGCAAATTTTTTCGCTCGTCCACTCGGGATCATCTCTCGTCTTTCATCGTCGGTAACTTTATATTGGATGGCGAGAGCATCTTCGAGTTCGCGCGAACTGTGGTTTTTCCCATCCGAGAAAAGCTTCAGGATATGGAAGAAAAACCGATTGAAAATCTGGTAACATGTTGGAGCCGGATATTCTATAGGAATATTAATTACACTGCAGCAACCCCAACTGCCATCGGGGTTCTTCAATTTTTCTAAGGTTTCATCACAAAGGTTGCGGTTCTCTAACTGCTTAAATACTCCCATATCGCGGACTTGAAGTTGGCGATTCCAATCAGAATGATTTTTCAATCAGCTCTAATTTTCTGAGTTGCATGAGAAGTTCCGGTATATCGTTTTGAATGATACCCCACATAATATCGAAATCGATAACGTCGTAACCATGGACCAAACGATGGCGGAACCCAATAATATCATCCCATTTGAATTCTGGATGCTCCGCTTTGAACTCATCGCTTATTTTACGGGCTGCCTCACCAATGTTCTGGAAGAGCGTCGTTAAAGCAAGACGAAGAATTTCATCTTCGTAAAATCTCTCTATCGTTTTGCCGGAAGTGAAGCGATCGACATTTCTAGCCGCTTCGAACATGTGCATCAAACGCGCACGGTCCTTAACCTGCATATATATTTTTCGCCGATGCTACCACTTCATCGCGGAAATAGGGACTCAGAAAGCCGCTAGTATTAAGATCAACCTTATGACCGAAGAGCGCCGAAAGCTCGCGCTCAAGACGGAAGAAGCGGAGGCCCAATGTGCGCGGGTTCTCAAACTCGACTAATAGGTCTAGATCACTTTCGGGAGTATCTTCGCCTTGAAGTACAGAACCAAACACGGCCAGGCGTTTTACACGGTACGCTTGGCAGAGTTCTTCCAATAGTTTGGCATCATACGTCAACTGCATGGATGTAATACGCCAAAAGTAGAAGAAAGGTTTACTTTAGTTACGCGAAAGCTCCTTACAGAATCCTACCCCTGCATCATCTCCAACTGACGGCGGAGTTCTTCGATCTTTTTCTCGATGGTGGGGTCGCGCTTCATGTCTTCCTGAATGGTTTGGACGGCATAGATGACGGTCGAGTGATCGCGTCCGCCGAAATGCAGGCCGATGGATTTCAGCGAGTGGTTCGTCAGCTCTTTGCAGAGGAACATCGCGACTTGCCGCGCGATAACTACTTCCTGCCGTCTGGTTTTTGCGCGTAACGCTTCTTCTTCAATACCAAACCGGCGCGAAACGAGCCGCTGAATGCTTTCGATGGAAAGAATCGGCGCAGAGCGTTTTGCAATTTTGCGAAGCACTTCACGCGCGAGTTCCAGCGTCGGCTCTTTGCCTTCGAGCGAAGAAATGGCGAGCAGCGAAATAAGGCAGCCTTCCAGTTCCCTAATGTTCGCGGTGATATTCGTTGCCAGATACTCGATCACTTCGCCGGAAAGCTCAATGCCATCGGCGATAGCTTTGTGGCGCAGAATAGCAATGCGCGTTTCGAGATCGGGCGCGGCGATGTCCGCCGTCAACCCCCATTGCAGGCGGTTGAGCAGGCGGTCGTCAATATCTTTCAGCTCTTTGGGCGGGCGGTCGCAGGTTAGGATGATCTGTTTTCCAAGTTCCCGAAGGGCATTGAACGAATGGAAGAATATATCCTGCGTTCTCTCTTTGCCGGCAAAAAACTGAACATCATCGACGATCAGAAGATCGACCGAGCGATAGAGCGCCTGAAATTCATTGGAACGATTATTCTGAATGGAATCGACGAATTCGACGGTAAACCTATCGCTCGAAGTGTAGAGCACTCTTGCGGATGGAAATTTCTGCAGTGCCGCGTTTCCGATCGCTTGGATAAGATGCGTTTTTCCGAGGCCGACCGTACCGTAAATGACGAGCGGATTATACCGTGTGCCACCTGGATTATTTGCAACCGCCATCGCCGCTGCGTAAGCCAGCTTGTTGGACTCTCCACGAATGAAGGTATCGAACGTGTATCGCGGATTAAGATTAGGCTCGAGCGCAGGGCGTTTTGCACTGGATGGTTGTGCGTTCGATGTTGCCGGAGAAAAACCCTGACGCTGCGGCGCTTGAGAAAATGGTGAATTTCCAATTGGCGTACCGAAACCGCCGGCAATAGCATGTTGCGATGGCTGCCGAGGTTGGTCGGGCAGCGGTTGCTCCATCGATGGACGTGCAACCGGCATCACCGGCGACGCAACATCCACCGTAGCTTGTAACTTCGTATTTGCGGATTCCACTTCACTTGCGGTATCGAAACGGAATTTAGCTTGCGGTCCGAGGACATCGCGCAGGGATTGTTCGAGAATATCCTGATAATGCTCACCGATCCACTCGCAGAAAAAACTGCTTGGCGCGCGCAGCGTAATTTCCGTGCCTTCGAGCGCGGTCGCTTCGAGCGGCTCGAACCAGGTGCGCATGGTTTGAGCGGAAAGCTGTGGCCGAATCGCATCGAGGCACCGGCGCCAGATGCGCTCTGCTGCATTTCGCAGATGGGCGCGCTCGTCCTCGCTCGTCGAAGATGTATTCATCTCGGGAGCCGTAGGATCGTCCACGGTGGTCACGATGGTATCAGGCAAGTCGATTAACACTCCGGCTGGGTCATTCGCCGGGAACATAGAAACAATTTCAGATTCAGAATTCATGGATAACCGGTTATTCGATGGTGCGTTTCTGACAGGAATAGACCGGGCATCGCCGACGATGCTCTCAAAGGAGAACTCCGTTCTCGTCATAATGGTAACAGGAAAGAAACACTCGCCGTAGCGAGTCACGTTCAGGCTTTTTGGGTAAAATTTTGGATGGAGTCACGAGTAGAAAAGCAATCACTCCGTTTTTCTTTTTGGGATTCTGTCATGTATCATTTCCGCAGCAAGCATTATCGACGCTTCCCATCGGGCGAACATGACTTATTCACATTCTCTGAACATCAGGATGCAGTTCTCTCGTATCGCAGTATAATACATCTTGGATACGAAAGCAAGTGTTTCCAAAATATTTTTAAAGAAATTTTTTGAAAAGCAAAATTTTATTCGTGTCGATAGCAGGAATAATTTATTTTCCTCTGCTCAGAGCGCCGAGCGTCGTTCGTCTCGATGCTCCCGTGGTTGAAGGTAGATGGATCGGAATTGCTTCGATAAACGCATGAGCGAAAAAGGCAAACGCTATCGCTTCTTTCGCTTTCGCTGGAATGCCGAATGCATCGGATGAAGAAATGCTCGCATTGCTGGCAGCATTTGCTTTCATTCGTTCGAGAAGATAATTATTGAATGCACCGCCTCCGCTCACGATAATTTCTACCTCTCGCGTTTTCGGATTAAGAAATTCAAAACTTCGGAGGATGGTGACAGCCGTTAATTCTGTCAAGGTTGCAAGGGCATCTTCAGCGAGAAGCTTTCCTGCCGCAATATTTTTTTCAAGGCTGTCCAAGAATTTTTCGGAAAACATTTCGCGGCCCGTTGATTTCGGTGGTAGTTTTTTAAAATAGGGGTGTGAAAGAAATTCGTCGAGTAGCATGCGGTCAATTTTTCCGGAACGTGCAATATCTCCATTTTCATCGAATGGTTTTCCGAAATAACGCTGAGCGATGGAATCGAGCAGCATATTGCCCGGACCGCAATCGAAAGCGATAACGTCCGAAGTCTCAGCCTTCGCAGGCAGCCACGTTACATTCGCAATCCCGCCGATATTGACGATAAGGCGATCTACGGAGTCGCTGCGCAAAAAATGATAATCGAACATCGGCACAAGCGGTGCGCCCTGACCTCCAAGCGCAATATCGGCAGAACGGAAATCACTGACAACATCAATTCCGGTAATGGCTGCCAGCGCCGCGCCGGAGCCAAGCTGAAATGTGGCGGGAACAGTAGCAAACGGAAGATGCCGAACCGTTTGCCCATGTAACCCAATCGCGCGAATGTGGGAGTTTGCAATATCCGCATCGCGCAATGCTGTTTCGACAGCCTTTGCATATTCCTTCGCAAGCTCGAAATGCGCTTGAACGAGGCCGTCCATTTCAATGCGTTCGGCGGTTGCAAATTCCAATATGCGCGCGCGTAAACCGGGTTCCCATTCTGCAGAGTGAAACGCAACGAGTTCAATGCTCTTTCCCTCGAACCGGCACGCGGCAACATCGATGCCATCCAGGCTCGTGCCGGACATAATGCCGAGGTAGAGATTCGCGCTCATTCTGTTCAGATCGCAGAAATCATCATTTTACCGGAGTTGCCGATCCGGTATCTCCGGTTGTTTGCTGAGCGGTAGAATCCGGCACGAGTCCGGTTGGAACCTTCTTTTCGGTCACTTTCAGGAACAGAAAAAAGATGGCGCTCATCGCAAGAAAAATAAGAATGCGCAGCGCCCCGGAATCCGAGCGAAGCAACGTAGCAAGCCCGCGCGCGCGATCGGAGTATTTTAACTTAGCAGAATTTCGAAACAGAGCCACGAAAAACCAGGATTTACAGGATGGAAAGGATATTCAGGATGTGTTCTTGGAATTTGGAAAACAATAAAGCTACACAATTCATTAGCGGGAACAAACAATCCTGCTTATTATCAATTTATCCTGAATATCCTTTCCATCCTGTAAATCCTGGTTATGGTTTAGAAATGGAAGAATAGCCCCACGTTCAATTCGGCATTGTAACTTGGTTTAACCGATGCTATTTCGTTAGGAACAAGCAGTGAACTCCCGTAGGATGTGAGGGCATCAGCTTTTTCGGCATTAAGACTATACGCGAATCGCAGTAAACGAACTCCGCACTGATACCCGGCTTCGTTCGATAGATCGCCATGCAGACCGATTTCTCCAAACAACATTTGTCCCAAGTTCGCAAAGCCATATCCGGAAGCAAAACCATACCCGGCGGTGAACGTAAAATCAGTCATATCGAATGCAGGTAGCCGAAGCTCGGCCAGCACAGCACCATAGCCCGTTTGCAAACTGACCGTATCGCTCGAAAGAATATTCTGCGGCGGATTGGTCGGCACAAAGAGATTTTTACGCGCGATGTTCGCAGAACCGCCAGACAATCCAGCCCAAAACAAATTGGAATGAGGAAACAACTGGAAGAATGTTGTTAAAGATAAATTCGTGAGAATAGGCTGCGAAACGATTGTTGCCGCGCTGTTCGGAAATTGCCGGCCAAAACTTTCGTCAACACGAAATTCGAAACGGCTGAGAAGCGACCCATTATCCTCTCTTGGCGCTCGCACATAATGTAGCATCGGCTTGATACCAACGCCATCGCCGCCAATATCGGCTGCAGAAATATTGGGCTCACTTACTGCAGCGACCGGAGAAATAGAAGCCGCCTCAGCTTCATTATTGGGAGCAGATGGTTGAACGAGCGGGGCGCTTGGATTCTGTAACTCTGAAGCTTGTGACGATGCAAAGTGCGATGCTGTTCTGTTAATCCTATTAGACACATGTGTCCCATGTGACTCATGCGACCCATAGGAACTTACAACATCAGATGAGTTAGAAGTTGTAGAAGAAACTTGTGCGGCATTATTAAGAGAAGAAACAGTACCCGTTTGCGAATGCCCCGCAAAATACCCAATGCCAATGCCGGCAAGGAGCATTAAAGCTGCAAGCATAGCCCGCGAGGTTGTGCCATTGAATGCGCGAGCCAAAAATCCTGCGTTGCTCAATGGTAGTGGCACAAGGGTCGTACCTGCATCCTCATTTGCGGCGATGGGAAGCACGCGATCCATACGCGCCCACAGGCGCTGTTCTGCGGCGTAGGGAACTGTCAGCGATTTCGCATCGCGAGCCAGCAGCGAGCCTTGCAGCATAAAGCTGCGCAGCATCCCGCGCTTTTCGGGTGAGACCGAAAGCGAGTGCAATAGCTCCGCTTCATCCTCCGCGGGAAGCGAGCCATCGAGAAAATCTAATATCCGTTCGTTCAGTGTCATAAAATCTCCAAAAATTCCCACTCTCACCGTTGGGGAGAGGCCGGGTGAGGGGTCATGGTTCTATCTCCTTATAATAGGGTGCAAGTATTTCTCTCAGTTTGCCCTTGGCGCGGTAGATTCGGCTTTTGATGGAAGGAATCGTGGTATGCAATATCTCCGTGATCTCTGCATAGCTCAGGCCCTCATACTCATGCAGGATAATTACTTCCCGGTATTCCACCGGCAACAGCGACATCGCATGTGCGATGAGCGCCTGCCAGTCCTCGCCAAGATCTGCGGCGGGTTCTACGAAAAGGGTGGTGTCTTCGATCGAATCCAGCGGTTTACGGTCGCGGATCTTATTCATGCACAGATTATGCGCGATCGTAAAGACCCATCCGCCGAAGCTGCGCTCTTCTTGAAAGGTTTTGGCCCGCGCATACACACGGAAAAACACCTCCTGAAACAGGTCTTCCGCGTCTTCCGGATTCGAGAGGACCCTCAGCGCGTAGGCATAAACGCGCTCGCGGTATCGAAGATAAATTTTGGTGAACGCCTCGCGAGCCTGGTGATTGCCGAGCGCGCGGCGAGCGGTATCCTGACTATTGGCCAGCAAAAGACCCGCGAGAAATTCGCGGAAGATCGCCAGATCTTCCGCATTTTCACGCTCCCGGTCCTTCCCGGTGGGATGATCGCTCATGCGTTGTTTCGGATGATCGCTTATGCCGGTTCTCATTTGCCCGATTTCGAGGGTCTCCATCGCATAAGTGAACACGCAACCCGGGGCAAAGTTGCGCGGGGAAATGGCAAAAACGTCAATACGCTTCAGACAGGCAACCGCGGGCACTATTCCTACCCAGAACTGCTTCGAATAGCCTCATAAAGGCCATGATCTCGAAACGATTCATAGCACTCGCAATCTTTACCCTGCTCGCATTAGCGCCAGCTAATTTCGCGCGTGCGCAGTGGGTGCAGACCAATGGGCCTTATGGGGGAGATATTGATGCGCTCGCGGCGATCGGGTCGAATGTTTTTGCAAGTGCGTACGGTGTGGGTGTATATCTCACAACCAACAACGGCGCTAATTGGACTCAAGATGGCTTGATGAACAACCTTGTCCAAACGTTCGCTGTAAATGGAACGGAGCTATTCGCGGGGACTAACGATAGCGGTGTTTATCTAACTACGAACAACGGCACAAGCTGGACTGCGGTCAATAACGGTTTAACGAACTGGAACGTCCAAACCCTGGTGATGAGCGGCACGAACCTATTTTCCGGAACTTACGATAGTGGCGTTTATCTCTCGACGAACGATGGTGCAAGTTGGAACAATGTAGGCTTATCGAATTCGAATGTGCAATCCCTTGCCGTTAGTGGCTCGAATCTTTTTGCAGGGACTACGGAAGGTGTTTTTATTTCTACAAACAACGGTGTAAGCTGGACGGAGGTGGATAATGGACTACCTGCCGGCAGAACTAATGTTAATTCCCTTGGAGTGGAGGGTACGAATGTATTTGTTGCAATTAATGACGGCGGCGTTTTCCGGTCAACAGATAGCGGTACAAACTGGACATCGGCGAATGCCGGTTTGGTCGATAGCATTGCTATTTTTGGCTTCGGTGTAATAGGAACGAAACTCCTAGCAGGCTCTTGGCCTTCTGGTAACGTTTTTGCCTCAACGGACGACGGAACAAGCTGGACTCAGGCTAACGTCGGTATGCCATCTGGCACGTATGTAAAGGATTTTGCAGTCAGCGGGTCAAATATCTTTGCGGGTTGCTATTATAGTGGCGGCATTTTCCTCTCAACGGACAGCGGCGTCAATTGGACTGTTGAGAATACAGGGCTTATTAATACCGATGTCATTTCCCTTGCATCGATCGATACAAATCTTTTCGCGGGAACTGCTTCCAGTGGGGTTTTTCGATCAATGGATAGTGGTTCAAGTTGGATATACAAAGGTTTTGTTGACTCGAATGCTCTCGACTTTGGCATAATTGGGACTAATCTCTTTGTTGGGGGCAACAGTTCAAGAACCGTCAGTGGTGTCGGTGTTTATCTCTCTACGGACGAAGGTACAAGCTGGTCGGGAGCAGCTAACGGTTTGCCTGTGGGTTCCTTCATTTATGCACTCGCAGAGAACAGCACGAATTTATTTGCAGCCACTGTGGATTCGGGGGTCTATCTCTCAACGGATAATGGCGTAAGCTGGAGTCAGGAAAGTAGTGGTTTGCCATTCAATTACGCTGGCTACCCTCAGATCACATCGCTTGCGTTCAGCGGGACAAATCTTTTTGCTGGAACTCCCAATGCGGGGATTTTTTCATCGACAAATAATGGTTCAGAATGGACTTCGGCGAGTGCCGGATTAGGTGACAATGACATATGTTCCCTGGCAGCATGTGGCACCATTATATTTGCAGCTACGGAATTTGATGGAGTTTATCGCTCGACTGACTCTGGCGTAAGCTGGTCCGCGGTTAATAACGGCATTCCGACATTTCCCAATATTAGTGCAATGTCGGTGAGCGGAACTATTGTATTCGCTGGGTCAGCCTTCGGCAACGTTTATTTCACGACGGACAGCGGCGCAAGTTGGGTCAATACAAACTTCCCATCGGGTGTTTTTGTCAGCATCAATTCACTTCAGGTCGCCGATTCGTGCCTTTACGCTGGGACACAATGTGCAGGAGTTTGGCGAAGGGTGATCTCGGAGATGATCTCCCCAGGGGGATGTAGTTCCATCGATGCAGTGCCAAGCCAAGCATCGGCGGGCGACACAGTAATCTTGCAAGTTAAGTTCGGCACGAGCGCCGATTCTTTGAATTCCAACGTGCTTCATGCCTCTTTGCATTTCAACACCGATCTGCTATCGCCGCTGTCACTTCTGGCTCGAGGTTGTGATCTGACCGTCGATTCCACGAGCATAAAACTTGATGGCGATACCGGTGTGGAATGTTTCGTTTATTATTCTAATCCCGATTCTTTGGCGATTAATAGCTCGTGTGCAACGGTGGAACTCATTACCAGAGCCATGGTGACAGATTCGACGTCAACACTAATTTCGATAGATAGCTTAAAGGTGGGGCAAACCGGAGTATCGCCGTTGTCCATTTGCACAAATAGCACCCAGTTCGATCTCATTCCCGGATGCGGGGATTTACAATTACAGCAAGTCTTAATTGGAAACATTTTAATTATTGATGGAATCATTCCTAATCCCGCCTCCGATGAATTCACCGTCTCCTTCACAAATCCCACCGCCTCGCCCATCCACTACGAGATCGACGATGTGCTCGGCAGAATCCTCGCGAGCGGCGAGACGGCGGACGCCCAGCTTTCGCTTTCTGCCAGCGATCTTCCCGCAGGCGTGCTGCTTCTGCGGGCTTCATCGAATGGCTTCGTGCAAACGCGGCCGTTTGTGGTGGTGAAATAATGGTCTGAACTTCAAATTATCGTGCTCGTGTAGTCACCTGGAGTATACTCCAGGTGACTACACGAGCATTTATTTTCGATTATTTTCGTCAAATGCTTGCTTATGGGTTTTAAATATCCGTATCCTTGCGAGTGCCTTGATAGGCCCCATTCTTGGGGAAGATATGAAAGATAAAAGGAATGGGAAAAGTAAGAAGTAAGAGATTGGAGGCAGGTGGGAGTTCTTGGGTGCTTTAACGGGCACTTTCATTCAAAAATTATTGTTGAATATATATGGGCAGTTTTTCCAGCAGCGCACAATTGAAAAAAGAAGAGTGCATAAATTCATGAAAAGATAGAGCCGAGTTAATGAACACGCATCCAACACACACTATATAAAATCTCCTGATAGCGATCAAAGCTGAACGATCAAAGCTGAACGATCATAGCTGAGCGATCATCGGCGGCGGTTTCATAAAGCTTGGGCGGGCAATGGCTTTTGGCGGTGGCGGCAATTCTACTTCCATCGGCAGATCGGCGCGGACGATATTGGATGGCTCGCTTTTATTGCCGGCAAGATCGTAAGCGCGGATGTAATAGCGGTAGGAAATTCCCGCTGCGGCGAGATGATCCGTCCACATAGAAGTGGTGATGGAGTAAATATGCGAGAAGGTAGCGCCGCCATCGTCGGAGCGCCATATCTCGTAACCCATGACGGCTTCGTTATCGGTAGCGGGTTTCCAATTCAATCGGATGTTTCCGGAACGAACGAGTACTGAGAGGGGACCCTCCCCTGCCCCCTCCTTAAGAAGGAGGGGGTTGGGGGGTGGTTGTCCCCATCGCGGAGCTTCGGTATCTTCGGAATACGGAGCTTGAATTTCATCTTTCGGCCACAGCCCGCAGACGACTTGATGGAAATTCTCATCGAGCGCTTTGCAGATATTCCAGTAAATGCACTTGACGATTTTATCAGAGTTCCCAGAGCGCGCTTTATTCGGAAGATCGGGATCGGCAAGCAAGGCGCGCGCCATGCCGATGAGGTCGGCGCGGTCATCCTGCAACACCTCTTCTGCAAATTCGGGGGATGGAATTTTTCCGGTTGCTACGACGGGCGTCTGGAACCCATGCCGGCGCAGCATTCTTCGCGAAGCTTCGGCCATGTGAAGGTTGTAACCATCGGGGTATTCCATCGGCGGCATACAGCGGTCGCCGGAATACCCGGTGTAAGGATAGAGGACTTCGCCCTCTTTATGCACAGCGTCCTCGAATTTGCCGCCAGCGGAAAGGGAAATATAATCGATGCCTTCCTGAGCGAATTTCAGAGCGATAATTGCAGATTCTTCCGTAGTATATCCTCCTTTGATACACTCTTCGCCCAAAAAGCGCACGCCGATGGGGAAATCATTCCCAGTCATTTCGCGCACTTTTTTTATGATCTGCAGCGGTAAGCGAATGCGGTTATCGAGCGATTTCCCGCCATAGAGATCGGGACGCTTGTTGCGCTTCGATAGAAAGCTCGATAGCGTGTATGCGTGCGCCATGTGCATTTCGACTCCATCGTATCCGCACTCACGCGCGCGTAACGCAGCCTGCCCATATTGCTCGATGATAAGCTGAATATCGGCAATGGAAAGATCTTCGATCTTCTGCCGCCATCCGGAACGCGCGATCTTCAGGAAATGGATGATCTGGGGAACTGCTTTCGAATCGCTGGTATCGTGGATCTTTTTCGCGAGATCGGAAAGTCCGGGCTTGAATTCATCCCCGCAAATTCGAAGCAGCGGCCCTGATTTTGCCGAATGCACGGCCATTGCTTCGATCACGATGAGGCCCACGCCGCCCTTTGCAAATCGCACGTAGCGATCGGTTATGTCCTTATTGACGAACCCATCCTCGCCGGACAGCCGCGTGACCATCGCCGGCAGCACCAGCCGGTTCGGGAGCGTCATGGAATTGATGGGGAAGGGAGTAAATAATCGGTCGTACATGAAACTTGGAATTCGAGGATTAGAGGTCATCGTTCAAACCCATGACGGAACGAATATCTTTCCGAAATTCGGATACCATACGAAGGGATGTAACCGCGTCACGTTCTTCGGCCCACTCGCCGGGGTAACGAAATTCGGCAGCGTATCGTGTAAGCATTGCAAAGGAGAAACGCCAAGATTCCCACAACGGTTGAAGGGAAAGTGCAAGATCGAGGAGTTTTTGCAAATCGTGGATTTTTGGGAACGGAATACTCGATTCTTCTAAATACGCTTTCAGATATTTTTCGACACATTGCTGGCAGAGAAAGCAGACAAGATCCACACTCAAACGCGGAGCATGAGCATCGGAGAAATCGTTCTCCGCTTTCTTGATCCATTCAAACGTGAGGTCTTTCATACAATACCCGTCCTTTCTCGACGATATCGCGGATGAACCAATCGTTCATCGCAACGCGCTGTGCAATATCAGACGGGCGGCGGACAAATAAATCCAGCGGAAAAGGACGGCGAATGGCGTAGTCTATTTCGATAGCCTTCTCGACATTCCGCATGGGATGATTGAGAATAACCATCAGATCCACATCACTATCCGGGGTAGGATGTCCGTTGGCATAGGAGCCGAAGAGAATGATCTTCTCGGGCGAATATCGTCGGGCGATCTCGTCAGCAAAATTTCTGATAGCTTCTTCGGATACCATACATGAGTGGATTGGGTTCGTTAAAATGGTTTTCAAGCATTTAACGTTCTATTGGTGGAATAGCTCTCAACAGAAACAATAAAACCGCTTTTCGTGCGTCACGGGTTCGGAGAGTTATTTTTGTAGCCGTACCTTTCACACGGTAGCCACTTCCAAGCCTTTTTTCATGCCGATCGAATCACCCAAAACCGATCTTTCCTCACTCCGCATAAAGCGGGATGCGCCCGCTCAAAGCTCGAACGGTTCGAGTCGTAACGGCGGCAGCGGACTGACCATCCTTTATGTTGCAGTTGCTGTGATTATCGTAGCATCTTTGTTCTATTTCGGACAAGGCCTTTTTTCTTCTCCTGAGCCGGTCGAGGCGGGCGTAGTTTCGATGACCTACCCTTCGCAAGCGAATTCCATTCTAACAGCAAGCGGGTATGTGGTCGCCAGCAGAAAGGCAGCGGTTGGCTCTAAGGGTACAGGACGTTTGGTTTGGCTTGGAGTCGAAGAAGGTTCGATCGTCAAGAAGGACCAAATAATTGGCCGCTTGGAGGATCCCGATGTGGAAGCCGCCCTCCTGCAAGCGGATGCTTCGCTCAATGCAGCACAGGCCACGCTCGAAAATGCGAAGGATGGACTGGTAAATGCCGATTCTACGTACCACCGAGAACTTGTGCTCTATAACGCGAAACTTGCGGCATCAGCCGATCTTGTTAATGCCAAAGCCGCATACAAGCAAGCGCAAGATCTCGTCAAAACAGATGAAGCGAATGTGGAGCTTGCCCAGCGAACCATTCAGGCAGCGCAAGTGCAGGTGGAATTCACGAATATCCGCGCGCCATTCGATGGAACGGTGCTTACCAAAGATGCGGACGTTGGCGATGTCATGACTCCCTTCGGCGCAGCAGCCGGTTCTAAAGCAGATATTGTTACACTGGCTGACATGAGTTCCCTCGATGCCGAAGTGGATGTATCGGAATCGAATATCGAGGAGGTACATGTGGGCCAGCCATGCGAAATATCGCTCAATGCGGTGCCCGAAAAACGCTATCGCGGTGTGGTTCACATGATCGTCCCGACTGCAGACCGCACCAAAGCGACCGTCCTCACGAAAGTCAATTTCTTAGACATGGACAAACGTGTGCTGCCAGATATGAGCTTGAAAGTTAATTTCCTGAAAGATTCCACGCAAGTGGATTCCAGCGGACCGAAGCTTACGGTTCCAGCCGCAGCCGTTATTTCGAAGAATGGAAAGAAAATGGTATTCGTCATTCAGGGCGATGAGGTGAAGGAAACGCCTGTACTGCTTGGCGAAGCCGTGGGTAATGGCTTGGAGGTAAAATCCGGTTTGAAAGATGGCGACAAAGTCGTGCTCAGCCCAGCGGATAAATTGAAGAATGGGATGAAGGTAAAGGTGGGGGAATAAAAAAGATATTTAAAATTGTCGTAATTTCGCATTTATTAAAACTACGTTTTATGATACGTCAAACTCTGCGTTTCGTATTTCTATGCTGTTGCATCGTAGCGGCGGGATGCTCTACCTCGTCCAGCCCCGGCGGCAGTAATAATAACGCCGGCGGTAATGCCATTGGTGTTGTGGGGCCTTCCGTTGGTTCTATTTACGTTATCTCTACGACCGAAAAGGACACGAACGGTAATTCGTACAGTGAGACCATTTACGATACGGCACTCGTTGTTGCTGATACTATTACGTTCCAAGGGAGAACCAATGTTACGGAAATCCGCGACAAGTATTACGATGCAAGTCTTTATCCAAGTCCTACGATCTATTACGGCACCAGTTACTATGGTTACGATGCGAATGGGGATTTTTATAAATATGACACGACGTATACTTTTCAAGGATGGCATCATTATCCAACCGGCTCAAAAGTAATGGACACGGTAAATTTAGATCCCCAAATTTTCGGAACCGACACGGCATGGGGTCTTTCGGCAATTGCGAAATACACCGGTACAGGAACTATCGCTGTCGGCACTCAATCGGTTCCCACGGAGAATGTGCTCGAAATTTCCTTAAAGAACCTGCTGCTTATTGACGACTATATCGATCTTCGATATGGGCCTTCCATTAAGTTTTATGCTGAAATCATCGATACGCTCAATAACACCAATCAAATTGGTACAGGAGCAGTTAATCCACTTATTTACACGCACGCTTTAAATTCCTATTCGCTGAAGTAGTGTCCCAAATGTCGTAAATTTGCACACACAGATCATCAATACCATGTCAGAACCAATCGTCGAAGTAAGAAACGTAACGAAAATCTACAAGCGGGACACAATGGATATTCCCGTGCTTCAGAACCTTTCGCTCAATGTGCCGGAGGGTGAGTTTCTCGCACTCATGGGGCCATCCGGCTCTGGCAAAACGACGCTGTTGAACCTTATTGCCGGCATCGACCGCCCGACCAGCGGTTCCATTACTATCGCGGGGACGGACATTTCCACGTTAAGCGAATCGGCGCTCGCGAAATGGCGTTCGCGTCACGTTGGATTCGTGTTCCAATTTTACAATCTCATTCCTGTTCTTACGGCGTTCGAGAACGTAGAGCTCCCACTGCTTCTGACCGATCTCTCCAAAGCAGAGCGTAAACAGCATGTCGAGGCCGCGCTCGGTGTCGTGGGACTTGGCGATAGAATGAAGCATTATCCGAAGCAGCTCTCCGGAGGCCAGGAGCAACGCGTGGCTATCGCTCGCGCGATTGTTACCGACCCGACCATTATCGTTGCAGATGAACCCACCGGCGATCTCGATAGGAAATCCGCCGAAGATATTCTCGATCTTCTGGAACGCTTAAATCAGGAATTCAAGAAGACGATCATCATGGTCACGCATGATCCGAACGCCGCGGAAAAAGCACATAAGACACGGCATCTCGATAAAGGCGAACTTTCCGCTAATTAAACACTTCCGGTTATGAAAATCGCCAAACTGATAATTAAAAATGTGTTTCGACATAAGCTGCGCGCAGCTTTGACGATCCTCGGCGTGGCTATTGCGGTCATGGCCTTCGGATTGTTGCGCACGCTCGTCACGTCCTGGTATTCGGGTGCGAATGCGGCTGCACCCGACCGGCTGGTTACACGTAACTCTGTTTCGTTCGTGTTCCCGCTGCCGCTTTCGTATCGCGACCAGATCCTTCGGGTTCCGGGCGTGAAGAATGTCACATATGAAAATTGGTTCGGCGGACAATATATCGACAGCAAGCATTTTTTTCCGCGCATTGCCTGCGATCCGCCGACCATGTTCACCATTTATAATGACTATGTTATTCCGCCCGATCAGCTTGCCGCATTTGAAAAAGAGCGTGACGCTTGCGTGATCGGTCAAAAACTCGCGGATCAATACAATTTCAAGATTGGCGATATTATTGTGATCACCGGAGATATTTTTCCGGGGAATTGGCAATTCGTTGTCAGGGGAATTTATCACGGCAAAGATCCTTCGGTCGAAGAGAACACGCTGTTCTTTCAATGGGATTATTTAAATGAACAGCTTTTGAAGACCGCTCCATCGCGCGCCAATAACGTGGGGTGGTATGCGGTTCAAATTCAAAATCCCAACGACGCTGCTCGTGTATCCGAAGCTGTCGATGCCTTGTTCGCAAACTCTTCCGCCGAAACAAAGACGGAAACAGAAAAAGCATTCCAGGCCGGATTTATTTCGATGTCAAGTGCGATCATCACGTCGCTTCAGGTGATTTCGTATGTGATTATCGGAATCATCTTCCTGGTGCTCGCGAACACGATGATCATGACAGCCCGCGAGCGCATACGCGAATATGCGGTGCTGAAAACATTGGGGTTCACAGCGAAGCATTTAGTGATTCTGATATTCGGCGAAGCGCTTTCGATCGCTATCTTGGGAGGCATTCTGGGAATTCTCATTACCTTCCCTGCCTGCGCGGGATTTGCGAAAGGGATGCAGGCATTTATTCCACGCTTCGTGATCGAGCCGGAAACGCTGGCGATAGCGGGCATATTCGCGATTCTTGTTGGAATTATTTCCGCAATCTTTCCGGCGAATCGCGCGGTGAATATGAAGATCGTCGATGGACTCAGGCAGGTAGGATAACAACTCAGAGAAACGACCCATGAAAATCCCATTAAGTTATAGTTTTCGTTCACTCTGGACCCGCAAGCTGACGACCTTCCTCACGATCGCCGGTGTGGCACTCGTCGCGTTCGTTTTTACAGCCGTGCTCATGCTTTCGAATGGCGTGAAGGACACGCTCGTTGCAACCGGCTCGGACGACAATGCCATCGTCCTCCGGAAATCGGCCCAAAGCGAAACGCTCAGCATCATCACGTTCGATGAAGCGGATGTGATCGGGACGCAGCCGGAAATTGCCGTCGGAAGCGATGGCAAACCGCTCATGACAAAGGAAGTGCTTACCATCATAAATTTGCGCAAGCATGGCGCAGGGCCGAACGATCTTTCGAATGTGACGGTCCGCGGCGTCACGCCCGATGGAGTTCTTTTGCGCCCGCAAGTGAAGATCACCTCGGGACGCATGTTCAATTTTGGGGCTTCGGAACTCATTATCGGCAATGAAATTGCCGACCGCTTCGATGGCATGGAAATTGGCAACTCGATAAAATTCGCTGGACGCGAGTGGAAGATCGTTGGCCATTTCGATGCCGGACGAAGCGGATTCGCTTCGGATATTTGGGGCGATGAGAACCAAATTCTGCAAGCCTTCCGGCGGCAGGCATATTCCTCCATTGTGATGCGGCTGCGCGATCCGAAAGATTTTGCATCGCTCAAAGCGAAATTCGAAACCGATCCGCGATTCAACGATCTGAAAGTTGAACCGGAAAAACAGTTTTATGCCGAGCAATCGGAAACGCTTGCTGATTTTATTCGCATCCTGGGAATTGTCATTACTGTTATCTTTAGTTTTGGCGCCATGATCGGAGCGATGATAACCATGTATGCGGCTGTTGCAAACCGAACGGTAGAGATCGGCACGCTGCGCGCGCTTGGGTTCCAGCGACGAAGCGTGCTGAGTGCATTCCTCATTGAATCGTTGTTCATCTCGTTATTAGGAGCAGGTGTGGGACTTGTTGCAGCATCTATGCTTTCCTTCCTAACGATCTCGACCACCGATTTCAGTTCGTTCTCCGAGATCGCATTCGGGTTTTCTATTACTGGCGGCATTGTGATCGCCACGCTTATTTTTGCAACGGTGATGGGCTTTGTCGGCGGATTCCTTCCAAGCTTCCGCGCCGCGCGGCTGGATATCGTCAATGCGCTTCGATCGGGGTGAGTAACTTATCACGGTGAATACGATAAAGAAAAGTCTCTTTGCTGCATTATTACTATTAGTTGCGGCAGCAGTCGTGTTTGCGGTCTTTAAACAGCCGATCGAAGACTACATTGTTGAGCGTGCTATCAAAAACACGATGAGCAAGCCGCAATTAGCTCCTTCCGACGGGATAACGGTTGTGCTGGCTGGAACCGGATCGCCCATGCCGGACGCAAACAGAGTTGGACCGTGCCTTGTGGTTTTCGTTGCCAATAAAATTTATGTGATAGACGCGGGACAGGGCGCAGCGCGGAATATCATGCTGTGCGGCGTGAATATCGGCAAGTTGAACGCCGTTTTGCTGACGCATTTTCATTCCGATCATATTGGCAGTTTGGGAGACATTATGCTGCAACGATGGATCGGCGGAAGCAATGACACGCCGCTCGACATCATCGGCCCGCCCGGCGTAGAGCAAGTCGTTGATGGCTTTAATGCAGCCTACAAACTCGACGATGGTTACCGCACTGCACACCACGGCGCTAAAACTGCTCCACCAACAGGAGCAGGCGGCATTGCTCGGCCATTCACGTTAGATACGGCGTTCAATGCCTCCACCGTTATTGTGAACGAAAATGGACTGAAGGTCACAGCATTCAAAGTAGATCATTTCCCGGCAGTTCCCGCAGTTGGGTATAAGTTCGAGTATAAAGGCAGAACGGTGGTAATTAGCGGAGATACAAAATACAGCGAATCGCTCGAGCAGCAAGCGGTGGGAGCAGATCTTTTACTCCATGAAGCGCTCAACACCAAATTGGTAGGATGGATGGGTAAATATAGTTACCTTAAAAATAGTCCTTCAACCGCCAAAATACTGCATGATATTCCTTTTTACCACACGACGCCGGAACAAGTTGCAATGATCGCGCAAAAAGCCGGGGTAAAAAAGGTGGTGCTGTATCATACCATTCCACCGATCCCGAACGGGTGGATGGATGATTATTTTTTGGGCGATGCAAGGAGCATTTACCACGGGCCAATTTCCGTTGGCGAAGACGGTATGATGATCACGCTGCCGGCCAACAGCACGGAGATTGAGACAAAATATTTGTTGAAGAAATAGAGCCGCACTTTCGCTTACGGGTCTTTCACGCAGCGGCAAGATACTCCCCAATTTTGGATGGGTCCCGCAATTAATACCGGGCTGGCCGAATAGTTGGCTAATTCCCATACGTTCCAATCGCTATTGATCGTCGCAGATCCGAAGTCCGCGCTTTGGCCAAGCTCAAGCCCTGAATTGGAAGACTCGCTCATGTCAAAGACATAGCCACCCGGAAGCGCGGAGAACCCACTAACGTTCGTAGCAACCTGATTTAAATTAGTCCACAGGCCGGAACTATTGTCTTCCATTGCTGAGGCCGCGTTCGACCCCAGGAATGAAAACAGTTGCTGGAATTCACTGTTGCTCGGAACATGCCATCCTTTGGGACAAACACCCTGAACGCCACTTGGATTAGCCGTAGTCGAAGCGGCACCATGCATGAGGGTGTTCCAATCGTAAAGTTTTCCGTACACGGTACAGTTTGACGACGCGCTATCATAACACTCGCTTCCGGATGCATCATAGTTTAGATTCTTCGCCATCCAGACTTGGTTCCCAACGCAGACCGTTGGGTACTTCTGCCCATCGCGCGGATCGATGAGCGTATCGCCACAGGGTACATAGCTGTAATTGCTGGACGCGTAATGTTGGAAAATAAACTTGCCAGAGACAAATTGAGGTAGAGGCTTCTCACGAGGATCGAAAAGCTCGGTGACATTATCCGATGCAAGATTTGCAATCCCGGTGCTGTCCCCGTTCATAAGCCGTCTGACAAGCGTATCCTCCATTGCGGAAGCAAAGTCATCGTTAACGCGACCCGAAACGCCGGCCGGAACATCCCAGCCGTATGCGTAATAGCTGATCAAGCCTTTGTTGATGAATGCCAGACCGAGCGGGTTCTGGGTCATTGCGGTGTCAACCCAACCTCCGTGCTGCCATGTGGAAATGACCGGAGATTGGGTCCATCCGCTGTTGCACATGTTGCCAAAAATGATCGTATTCGGCATCTGGGGTAACTGAGCCAAACGCGTAGAGGGATAAAATACCACTCCTGTTTTGACAGAGGCAAGCAACTTTTGCCAATTCGGCTTGCTTGGGTTAGCCTGGACTTTTGCACCGAGTATGAGGTTCCCTGACGACAAATCGCTCGACGTCCCCGCTCCCACTTGCGCATCGAAATAGCTTTTTAATCCGTCCTCCGTGAGCGGAGTTGAGGAAAGATCGAACGAGGAACCTATGCAAAACCCGTCGAACGTTCCGTGAGTGTCGAGAATGACGAGTCCATAGTTCTGAAACGTCCCGACGACGCCAGTAGAACATTGCGGGCCCCGAAGAACAGTGACGTTTAAGCCAAGTCCGGAACTGTTGATCCGGTTGGTCGTGCTGGCGATCTGTGGTTCTAAGTTCAACCCACTGCCGGTGCCGGCTTCAAACAGCAGTACGTTTTTGTTGGTAATTTCATTCGTTGCAGGATTGGAGCTAAGAAGCTCCAGTTTTCCGCCGCCTCTGCCGCCTCGGAACATGCTATACCCGCTGTCATTGACCTGATCGAAGGAAAAATAAGTTTCGAGTCCAGAGTTTAAGATGATGGTAATATAGGTGCTATCAAGGGAATAGGCCAACTGCACATTCGGTTGACCTGAAAGCCAGATTACAGTGAGCTCCATGGCTTGCCATGGATTGCCATTCGTGGAATCAGCGTAGCGAAGGAACATCGTTTGCGTTGTGTCAAGAATTTGCACAACGGGAAGCAACATGGGTGTTGAGCCTCCCGATGGTGGTCCCGTCGGCTGTGAAGCTTTGCAGCTCGCAAAAAGAATAGCGATGATGCTGAGCGCGATGAGTTTGAGTGTATTCATAATCAACCCCTCCTATTAATAAATAAGTTCTTACGGATCTTTCACGCAGCGGCAGGAACCACCGACGATCGCATTATTTTGAATGTCCCCGGTCTGGTCGATCTGGATACCATCCATGTGCCCCTGCGTATTCCGGGATGAGGTGGCGAACAGTTCCAAGGCTGGCGGACAACTCAGGATCGGGGGGCCTCCCGGAGTTCCATAATAGAAAAATCCTGCCGGTGTCGCACTAAATCCACTGGCATTGGTTGCACTCGTATTGTAAGTGTAGCCAGGTACACTCACCGATAAGGCATCGCCGATCTGATGATTTGAGGCTCCAAAGATATTGAATAATTGCGACCATTCGGAATCGCTGGGGATGTGCCATCCATACGGGCAAATACCCTGCACCCCGCTCGGATTGCTCGTGCTGGGCTTCGCGCCATTCAAGTAGGTTGCGGTGTCATAGAGCCTTCCAAAGAGCGCACCAAAACCAGGAATGGAATCGCAGGCGATGCTTCCAGGAGCATTATAATTCAGGTTCTGCGCCATCCATTTTTGGGAGCCGATGCAGACGGTTGCATACTTCTGCCCATCGCGAGGATCGACCAACGTATCGCCACACTTCACATAGCTGTAATTATCAGCCCCCCAGTGCTTGAAGTAGAGATTTTGCTTTGAGTAGCCTATCACAAGGCCTACGGAATCGTAGTACTCGCTACCATTCTGCTGAAGATAGCAATGCCCTGTGCTATCGGTATTCGTGATGAGTTGCGTCAGCAGGGAATCTTCCATTCGTTTTGCAAAACCATTGTAAACCGTTGCCGAACCCCCTCCCGAATAGGCATAACCGTAGTAGCTAATAGGATTCAGGCTCGTGAATGCGGACTGTATTGTCAGGGCTGGTCCCTGGGTTGCCGGGGTACTCTGGCCACTGTAACACATGTTGCCGAAGATCACCGTGCCTGAAACGTTCGGAATAGTTTGGACGAATTTGCCCGTGAGTACGACGGCAAAATTAAAAATCACAGGCTTTTTAATTTGTTTCTTAGCGGATTTTGGAGCTCCAATAGTGAGGCCGCGGGAAAGCATTGCCTGACCAGCCTGAAACATATCGTAACCCATAGTGCCCATATTGACATTGATGAGAAGTTTCGTTCGCGTTTCATCCGACATAAGCGTATCCGGAAGCACTGTACCGATCAAAAAGCCATTCGGCGCGCCGTGGGTATCCATGATCACCAAACCAAAGTTCCCAAATTGATTTACGATCGTGGCCGAACATGCGGAATCTTTTACGACCGTCACATTCAAATTCAGGCCAGAAATTCTGAAGAATATTCAGGACATACTGAAAATCGGAAGCTGAATAAAACTCGTTGAAGACAGGTGCAAAAATCAGAACATTCGTGTTTGAGATCGTTTTAGCAGAAAGAACACTCCACTTCGAGAGCGATCCACCTCCGCCCGGTCCTCCGCGCGTCAGGCTCATTCCCGAGTCGTCCACCTCATTGAGATAGTACATCCCCGTGAGTCCCGATTGAAGCGTGAAATAGAGATAGGTACTATTGAGCACAGAGACCGACTGAATATTGGTTCTACCCGCGAGCCAATTGCCAGTGCGCTGGAGTGCAGCGTGGTCGTCGCTGTTTGTTGAATCGAACTCCAGCATGAATTGATTTTCGATGGTATCGAGCGTTTGACCGACCTGCGACACCAACGCCGTTCCCCCCGAAGGCGGCCCCGTCGGCTGCGATGCTTTGCAGCTTGCAAAAAGGATAGCAATAACAGCGATCGCTAAGAGTTTGAATGTTTTCATAGTCGGTTGTTTACTGAAAAAAGAGACTCGTTGGGAAATTTTACGTGCAAATATACGATAAAAATCAACGGAAATCCCGATTCGGTTTTCTGTAAAACGATACCGCACGGATTCCAAGTCATGACCGCTCATGCCGCACGATCGGTCATGCAAAGTTCAGGTTCCCATGCTCTCCACCATCGCGCTTACTTCTTCATATTCCGGCGTGCCTTTGAGCGAGGCGACACCGCTTGTATCGTCCCGGAGGAATTCTGTTAAGAGCAACGGATTTCGGAATCCGGCCTCGACCGATTTTCGAAAAGTTCGGAGACCGGATTCATAGTCCTGCAACCGGCATTCGAGACATGCTACATTGAATAACGGCGCTCCGTCGGTGATGTCGGAGAGCTTGCGCACTGCACTTCGCGCTTCATCATCTCTGCGAGCAAAATGAAGCAGTAACGCATGATTTACACGTTTATCTTCGTCGTTCGGAAAAAGCTTCAGGTGCCGCTCGAACAGAGGAATTGCGACCTCCGCCCATGCTATTTGTTTTTCCAGCTCATTGGCTCCATCGCAGCTAAAAACGAGATTCAACATGGTATTCATGTTTTCCGGAGCAAAGCTAAGCGCCTTCTCGTAGGAAGCAATAGCCTTTGCAGACTGGCCGATCTGATGATAGAAAAAACCAAGCGCATAATGACTCTCGAATGTCTCCGGCGCACTTCGGATATACTCTTTGGCCGTTTCTTCCGCTTTTTCGAGGTTCCCTTGAAGCTGATAAATGAGAACGAGTGCCCGGTACGCGTTCCAAAGATCGGGCTTCAACGCGAGCGCATCCTGGACAAGCTTCGTTCCCTCGTCGAGCAATTCCTCGTCGCGGGCGTAGGCACGATACAGGAGTGCAAGCGCAAGCGCTTTGTTGGCATACGGATTGGCGTAGCCTGGATCGAGCTTGATCGCCTCGGTATAGAGCTGAATCGCAAGCTCGATGCCTTCTTTGGTTTGGCGGACGAAATATTCATTTGCTTTCACAACGAGTTCATACGCCTCGGTATTTTCCGTTCCTCGCTGTTGAACGAGCGTTTTCTCTTCTTTCGTTAAATGCAGCTTCAATCCATCGACCACTTTTGCGGCAACGGATTCCTGAATATCGAAAATATTCTTGAACGCGCCCTTATGCGACTCCTGCCAGAGATAGTCTCCCGTTTCAATATCTAAGAGCGCCACCGATATTTTTATCTGCTCGCCGAATTTTCGCACCGATCCTTCGATAAAATACCGCGTGTTGAATTCTTTGCCGATCTCGATGGTGCGAAGGTTGGTTCCTCTCAATCCGATCGAAGTGGTACGGTCCAGAATACGAAGCGATTTGATATGGCCGAGCGCATCGATGAGTTCCCCACCTAATCCGTCGGCAAACCATGCATTATCCTCGCCGGCAGGAGAGAGATCTTCGAAGGGAAGCACGATGAGAGATTTTCGCGTATCGGGCGTTCGTTTTCCAGGTGTTGTAAGTAGAGCGGAGGGTTGATTGGGAACGAGACCCAATTTCTCCAGAGACCGGAAGATGCCATCGAGATCGGAGATCGGAGCGCGCTGCAACCCGGCGAGTGCATATTTGAAATCGCTGGTGAGGTGAACATGGGTTATCTCGATGGGAATGATATTGCGCCCGGAATCCGAGGCGATCGATAGCTCTTTCACCACATTGTGGGACGCCAACGATGATTCGGACAGCAAGAGTACGAATGCCTTGCACTGCTCGATGGCATCGACAATATCCTTCGACCAGCTCGAAGCAAGTTCCAGGCCATGCTGATCGATCCATACATCCATCCCGGACGAGCGCAGCTGTTCGGCAAGCTCTAAGGCGTGCGCGGAATCTTTGCGAGAATAAGAGATGAAGATGTCAGGCATATCAGTATAGTGAGATTGATCTTTCTTTCTCTTCGGTTACAATTTTATCCACCATCTTTCGCACCTCTGCATATTCGGATGTGCTTTTGAGAGAGTCAATCTGCTCTGTTTCGAGGAAGCGATTCAATGCCGGTACATTTTTGAAACCCGCTTCGATGGATTTATGAATCGTCTTCAATGCCATTTCTGAATCTCCCAGTGCCACCCAAAGAGACGCGGTATTGGATAACGACCCGCCATCCCGAATAGTATCAAGCTTCCAGGCGGCCTTGCGAGCCTCTTCTCTATGGCCGGCATGCGATAGGATGGTCGTATAGCACACTCGCATCATCTCATCGTCGGGATGTAACTTTAAATGACGTTCAAACCTGGGAATTGCGTATGAAGCCCAATAGGCAAGTTTTTCCAGATCCTGCGCGTGGGAGCAAGAAAGGATAACATTCCAGAGCGTAGGTAAATAATCAGGCATAAGCCACAAGCCCTGCTCATACGGAGCAATCGATTTGGATGGTTGACCAGTGTGGCCATAAAAATAACCGAGCGCCCAATAGCTTCTTGGGTCATCCGGTGCCTTTTCGATATATGTGCAAACGGCGCGTTCGGCTTCCTCGAACTTTTCCTGTAAAAGATACACGAGCGAAAGTGTATAATAAGTATTCCAGAGATCGGGCTTCAGGCGCAGTGCTTCCCGAACCAGTGATTCCGCTTCGATCAGAAGTTTTGGATCGCTATCGTAGTCCCTGTAAATACCTATAAGCGTAAGGCCCTTGAATCGATAGGCGTTTGCATAGCCAGGATCGAGACAAATGGCATCACTGAATAGCTGTGCTGCATGACGGAAACCCTCATGAGTTTTACGCAGGAAGTACTCTTCTGCCTTGATATATAGTTCATACGCATCTGCATTCTGGGTACCGCGTTCCAGCATTTTCTCTTTCTCATCGTTCGTCAGATGAAGCTTCAATCCTTCCACTACCTTATTGGCAACCGCTTCCTGAATCTCGAAAATATCCTCGAACTTTCCCCTATGCGATTCCTGCCAGAGACAATCACCCGTTTCAATATCTAAAAGCGAAACCGATATTTTTATCTGCTCTCCAAATTTGCGAACCGAGCCTTCGATAAAATACCTCGTATTGAATTCCTTCCCGATCTCGACCGTGCGAAGCTTCGCGCCCCGGAGTCCGAGCGATGTTTTACGATCCAACATGCATAGGGATTTAATATGGGATAGTGCATCGATCATTTCGCCCGCCAAGCCGTCAGCGAACCAAGTGTTATCCTCGCCGGCAGGGGATAGATCTTCAAACGGCAAGACAATAAGGGATTTGCGAATGTCCTTGATCACGATACGTGATACGCCATGCTTGTGTGCCTGCATGATTCCCTCGAAATCAGAAATGGCAACTCGCTGTAAACCTGCAAGCGGGTATTCGAACGAAGATGGAAGAATGGTTGGCGCCAGATCAACAGGCAGGACGCGTTTCCGTTTTTCAGATGCTAGTGATAATTCCCGCAACACGTTCTCAGACGCGATGCTATTTGGCGAAAGAAGAATGATAAATGTGGAGCAAGCTCGGATTCCCTCGACAATCTCAGTAGCCCATTGCTCGGCACCAATAATGCCTTTTTGATCGATCCACACATCTATTCCATCACCACGCAGCCTCTGTGCAAGCGCCAATGCGAGTTCGGAATCTTTGCGGGAGTAGGAAATGAAGATGTCAGGCATGGTTATAGCCGTACCTTTAGGGTATAGCGATTGAAGAATGAGGGAACATTCGCTGCACCTTGAAAGGTGCGCCTACGAAGTCACGGCTACAAAATCAAAGTTCAGACAGATTCTTTAGAGCTTGCTTCACAAATCCACCGGATTCCGATAGCACTCGCATGGCATCCTGCTTGGAGCAATGTGCGAGTTGCATGATAATCGCGGTTTTTACGCTTCCACCGCTTTCTTTGAGCAGTTCCGCAGCTCGGTCGTATTCACAGCCGGTTGCGATCATCACAATGCGCTTGGCGCGCTCTTCCAGCTTTTTGTTCGTGAGTTGAAGATCGACCATCATGTTCTCATACACTTTTCCGAGTCGGATCATGGCTGTGGTCGTTACCATGGTAAGAACCATTTTCTGCGCGAGCGCGGATTTCATACGCGTGGAACCCATGAGCACTTCGGGACCGACGACGGTACAGATCGTCTCATGAAGAAATGGGTACGAAATACATTCCCGAGGGTTTGCAGTAAGAAGCACCGTGAATGCTCCGATCGCATACGATTTTTCAAGCGCGCCAAGCACGAACGGCGTTCTATTGCTTGCGGCAATACCGATCACCACATCACTTGCTTTCACGCCACGCAAAGCAATTTCTTTCGCGCCGGTTTCCGGTTTATCTTCTGCACCTTCCTGCGCCTGGAAGACGGCATCCTTCCCCCCGGCTATGATGGCTTGTATAAGGTCGCGCGAAGTTCCAAACGTCGGTGGGCACTCGGCAGCATCTAAAATTCCCATTCTCCCGCTCGTGCCTGCACCGACGTAAAAAAGCCGGCCGCCTTTTTTAAATCGAGAAACCAGTTCTTCCACCACGCGGGTGATATGCGGAATTTCCTTCCCGACCGCATCCGCAACTTTGGCATCCTCAGAATTGATAAGCGTGAGGATCTCCTCAGCCGACATTTCATCTACACTTGTTGAGCGAGGATTACGCTGCTCGGTCGCAAGTACTTCTATTTCACCGAATACATCATCCATTAATGTATAAAAGTATTTAAATGTTATTTAATTTGATTTAATTGACTTATTATTAATTATTTCCACGTGGAACATTATGATTTCTAATGGCTGACATTAAAATTGCGGCATCTGTTGGTGTCACTCCTGCCAAACGAGTTGCTTGGCCGATAGTTTTTGGCCGTACTTTTGAAAATACCTCGTTCGCCTCCTTGCTTATGGATACCAATTTAGCAAAATCAAACGTGTGGGGAATTTCCGTTGACTCACTATCGCTTAACCGAGTAATCTGCTCCTGGTGCCGCTTGATGTAGCCCTCATAAGTGATTTCTGTTTCAACGATCGAGATAACATCAGGTCGCGATAGAAACTTCTGCTTTAATATTGAATCCTCGCTATTCTCAAGATATTGCTGAAACGATCCCTGCTTGGATTTCAATCGATTTTTTACCGTATCACGAACAAGCGGTGATTCGCTGACAATAACTCGCTGAGTATCGGCCCAATCCAGAGCAGCATTTATGATATTCTTCTTTTCCTTAACCGAATTCCATTCATTCGATGAGATAAGTCCAAATTTATATGCCTTATCGGATAGCCGCAGATCGGCATTATCCTGACGCAAAAATAGCCTATGCTCCGCGCTGGATGTAAACAACCTATACGGTTCTTCCTGAATTTTATTTATGAGATCGTCGATCATGACGCCAATATAGGCATCATCGCGTCCCAGGATGAATTCTGGCTTTCCAGTCAATTTCGCAGCCGCATTTATCCCGCCAATAAACCTTGCGCGGCAGCTTCCTCATATCCTGAAGTACCGTTTACTTGTCCGGCGAAATAAAGCCCGGAAACCTCTTTGCTTTCTAAAGTATGAGAAGTTGATAGGCCGGGAAATAATCATACTCCACTGCATAACCTAGCCGAAGCATTTCTACATTCTCAAGTCCAGGCAAAGTTCGTAGCGCAGCAAGCTGAACATCGGCGGGAAGGCTCGTTGAAAAACCATTTACATAAACCACATCGCCATCGGCCTCCTCTGGTTCGAGGAAAATATGGTGCTCGCTCTTATCTGCAAATCGAACGATCTTATCCTCGATGGATGGGCAGTAACGTCGGTCCTTTACCTTGTATTCTACCGGTAAACATCGGTGATCGCTCAAATCCGGTTGCAAGAATCTCATGTGTTTTAGAAGATGTATGCGTTATCCAGCAGCAAATTGAGTTTTTTGGTGCAATATCCGATCTTGATGAGAATGGGAGAGCAGGATTATCGCCGAACTGAGCTTCAAGATCAGATACATCGATTGATTTGAGCGAAACGCGCGGAGGTGTGCCGGTTTTTAGTCTTGCGGTTTGGAGTGTCAAAGCACCATCCGGTTCGGTCTTTAGCATAGAAGCCTGTTCGCCATATCTTCCGCCCGAAGACTGGCTAAGTCCCGTATGCATTACCCCATTTAAGAAAGTGCCAGCACAAATAATTACCACACTTGACCTAAGTCTTTCGCCAGTTGTTAATACGATACCAACAGCTTTTCCATCCTCTATCCATATCTTCTCAACAGAGCCTTCATAAATGATGTCCGGATCGAGTTCGCGTAGCTTCCTTTGAGCTATGATCGGGTATTTGCTTCTACTTACCTGGCTACGTGGCGACCAAACCGCAGCACCCTTCGATTTATTCAGCATTCTGAACTGGAGCGAACATTCATCGGTAATTTCGCCCATTAGTCCACCAAGGGCATCAATTTCCTTAACAACCTGGCCTTTTGCTGTTCCGCCAACTGCGGGATTGCATGAGAGCGTACCAACCTTCTCTGCTGACATAGAGACGAGCCTAACCTTCAGCCCCATTTTATGGGCTGCATTGGCGGCCTCGATTCCTGCGTGGCCACCACCGATCACCAATATGTCTGCAAAGTGTTCCACGTGGAACAAAGTAAAGTATGAATTATGAAGTATGAAGTATGAAAATAATCATTTTCCTATGCACATTTTGCTAAATATGTAGCTAAGGCTGTCTTCGCTAACGTTCATTCCGAGTAAGCTCGCTAAATCTGAGGCCGAATTTCGCAAGTCTTCAGCTAATAGCGCTGGCTCTAACGATATTTTAAATGATTTCAGGCTGTCAATAATGGATTCAAGCTTGATTTTTTCCGATTCGCTAAGATTTATTTGATTGAACTCCGAAGAACGCTCACGAAGTTCAGATGAAAGCCATTGGTGTAGCTCTTCGATTCCCTCGCCTGTAAGCGCTGAAATATTGAGTGATTCCTGCCATCCATCCAGATCGGTTTTGTTATGAAGGAGGATTGACCCATTCGTAAGCTGAGGAGTGCGATCTGATGGCTCCGTCACCCGAAGCGAAATGTCGGCATGGCGAGCCGCATTTGTGCCCATCGCAATGCCTTGTGCCTCGATAGATTCCTCAGCTTCACGAATTCCCGCCGTGTCGATCAGCTTAACACGAAATCCATCGATATTGATAAATGCTTCTACATAATCGCGTGTCGTGCCGGGTGTTTCGCTGACAATGCTCCGCTCAAAATTTAGCAACGCATTGAAAATGCTGCTCTTTCCTACATTTGGCGGACCGGTTAACGCGACAGTAAAGTATCCGGCATTTTCACTGCGAGTGGAGCTATCGAGAACGAGTTCATTCAGTGAACCAATAACTTCATCGACTCGGTCCTCAAAATCCTTGATCTGAATTTGGTCAGAATCGCCGAAATCGATCTCGGCATCGACTAATGCTATCAAGGCGATAAGCTTGTTATATGCAGCACGAAGTCGTTCGAATTTCTCGTGCAAGGCTAGCTCTGAACCGCGTAATTCCTGCTCGGAATTAGCATTTGCTTTGATGGAAATAAGCTCCGCATCTTCGATCCCGACCTTGCCATTGAAGAATGCTCTTCGCGAAAATTCTCCTGGCTCGGCTTCACGAGCGCCTTTTGCAATAATGGCCGCAAGCACCTGACGCACTATCACGGGAGAACCATGGGTAGTGATCTCGCAGAGATCTTCGCCAGTAAATGAGCGCGGTGCGCGAAAGATGTGAATGACGACGTCATCGATAAGGCCCCATTCTAAAGAAAGAGGGGGTTGGGGGGCGGTGAGTTTCGAGACTGAACTCCCGACAGCCGGGGAACCACCCCCCAGCCCCCTCCTATTCCGCTCCGCTTCATAGGAGGGGGAGTATATTTTTGTATAAATTGAGCTTCCACCTCTCGCTACAAGAAGATTTTCGGGTTCGCTCACTATTTTTGATACAATTTTGATGGCATTCGGACCTGAAATGCGCACAATACCCAGCGCGGCCCGGCCTTCGGCAGTGCTCGTTGCAGCTATCGTATCGTGAAAATGCGTGAGTGACATGGAAAGAGTTAAAGTGATTAGCGTGAACTTTAGTTTGCGTTACACCTTTTCCATGCATAACAATGTAACGGTTAGGTCATTTTATGAAAACACGTAATTTCATTATTTTTTGCATTCTTGCCATTGCCGCAGGCTGTTCACCCTCGACAAGTTCGAATTCAAGCGGGAGTTTTACGAATTCGGACGCAGAATATTCGGGAAACGTCTCCGGCATCTACGAACTTGCGGCATACGGGACTGTCGGATCGTGGACGGGTGTAGATATTAAATGGAAGAACTCGAAAGGGATCATTCAGGCAGTGTCTGCTTATGGCGATTCTGGAAAGCCGGCGTTGGTATCGTTTTGGGCAACTACAAATGATACCGATGCGTCAGAAATACCCGCCTTAGATTCCATCCAAAAAGATTTGGGCGACAGTGTCGGAATCGTTACCGTGGGGGAAAACAACAACTTTCAGACGTTTCTCACCTATGTAACTTCGAATAAGATAGGCGTAGAAGTGGTCGTTGATAGCGAGGGAATCACAAACATTCAGTATGCCGGAATGGTGGATGGTAAAATTGTGTGGCCAGAAACGTTTGTATTAAAACCAAATGGCACTGTGATGATCGCTGAGGAAGGGTATGTACCGGAGCGCGTGCTCGACAGCCTCGTGCGGGCAGCGTATTAATACGCTACCACTCTCGCTTGTGTCGAAGTTCCCACTCGTGTTTCATCAGCGAAGCGTGCGTAGCTTTTATCGCTCGCCTTTGTTCCATACGCAGGCGCATACGCGCCGTGGACGCAATGACCGATAGCACAATGGCAATGCCTGCAATGCTGTATTCGATCCAGTTATATTGATGACGGAGCAGATGCAATCCTGCCAGCACAATAAATAGCGCGAAAAGCAAGAGCGCCGTAGCGTTCATCCACCGGATTGTGTTGTTAGTAATCATGGTACCGGGTCGTACCCTCCTTTGTGTAATGGATGACAGCGCCCGATGCGTTTCATTCCCATCCAGCCTCCGCGCAGCACTCCATATTTCGCGACGGCTTGGGCCATGTATTCCGAGCACGTCGGCTGATACCGGCACGATGCCGGGAACAGCGGCGAAAGCAGCCGCTGATATAGGTGTATGAGAAACAGAACCACGATTTGGGGCGATTTCAGAGATTAAGGAGATTTGATAATGAATGATGCGAAATATGAAACGAACTCTTAGAGCCTAAAACTCCAATCGTAGTCAATGCTGAGAAGGTATTATAAGCATGTCATCCTGAGCAAAGCAATTCGACGCAGAGCGCCGGATTGCGGAGTCGAAGGATCTCTGGAGATTCACCAGTGAGCCAAACCACATGAGATCCTTCGACTCCGTTTTTCTCTCCAAGCATCGTGGGCGATGCGCGTCGAGAAAAACTCCGCTCAGGATGACATAGGAATAATCAGGCCATACGTTTCATCAAAAGCTCACTGATGCGATTCGTCTCATCTAAAATTTGTGCCCATGTTACATCCTTGAGCGGCTTGGAAATCCGCAGCATAACAAGTGCTTGTTCGCTACGCGTGGCAAGCTCCGTTTCTATTGCGAAGAATTCTGGAACTTCTGCTATGGCCGCGCGGAGCCAGCGTTTTATTTTGTTACGATCGTGCGCGCGTTTGTAGGAGCGTTTCGGGGCAAGTAAGAGAAAACGAATACCAGCTTCTGACATCGCCGAGGATGCTTCTGGCAATGGACGCTTAGCCCATGCACATTCGATAATAGAATATTGACCGAGGCGAATCCACTTCCGGTTTGCGAAGAACCAATCGAGCGAATCACGCCCGCTCAAGGAATGCTTACGATCTACGCTAAGGCGTTTCAATTAAGAATTAAGAGTTAAGAATTAAGAAATCGGGATTGCCGCCCCGTCCTATAACTCTTAATTCTTAATTGTTAATTCTTAATTATTACTTGCCACGCTCGTCAGAGACGGTCAGCTTATGCCGGCCTTTGGCGCGGCGGGATGCGAGGACGCGGCGGCCGTTCTTGGACGACATGCGCGCGCGAAATCCGTGTTTGTTGGCACGCTTGCGGCGGCTCGGTTGGAAGGTACGTTTCATATAGCGGTGTGTTCTAAGTGGCGCGGCTAACAGCTTTCAGGCGAAGAATGGTTCTAACAAATGCGGAAACATCAATCATGTTGCTATGAAATATTGAACAAAAGACTCATACTCGAAGAAACCCAGCGAAGCCTTTTCAAAGAGACTTAGCTGGCTGCTAAGATTTTGGGCGATTGCTCAAAATCTGCAATTACGCTTTTTATTCCAGCGTCGAATATGCTCTTAAATGAAGCAATGGCCGAATTGAACATGGCAATCCCAAAATGGCGAAAGACCCAAGTTATAACCGTCGCAAGCTTCAGAATAAGAAATGCCAGATTATAGCTCGTGACGAAGCCGAATGTGTGACCCATCACGTCTCCCTCGAAGCTCTTGATATATTCACGAGTTTTCGCAGAAGTGATTTCCATAGACCATTCTTCCGCGTTTCCAATACTCATGTTCTTCGCACGTTCCTTCAGGCTTCGAGGCCAGAACGAGGTTGCGAAAGCATCAATAAGTGTAAATCGGTGTGCGAACCTTATATGAAGATTTACATATTGCTCCATACCTTGGTACGCGCTGGATTCAAACGGTATTTCGCCGCTAATCCCCTTAGCAAATAGCCCATCTCTAATTGCAAATAGGTTGTCGCGATAATTGTCAAGATGATACGTTCTCCATCCATAATGCCAAACGAAGTACGCCGCAAGACAGCTGATGATTAATGAAATAGATCGTGGATCAGTCATATTTAGTCCTCCTCAGAATGCTCTCCCGTTGGCAATAAACCACTTGACTTACGCCTCGGGTTTAATTCGGTTTCGAGATCTTTCACCCTCGGACTATACCTCTCGATAGTTTTTCTCTTTAAGTGCCTCTCTCTTAAGGCCCAGCCAGAGGTGATGGAAGCCAATATCCAAGCAGCCCATTTATCGGCACTAATATTTGCGATAACGTCAGCGAGGAAATTGACGTTGGTATTCTTTCCTGCTAAATAGTAGACCATGCCCAAAGAAGATGCCCAGGGAATTGCCTTTTTTATTACGTCGAAAAATGACGTAATAATTGCGACCCAAGCGCCCTCTTTAGATTTAGCCATTCAGTAGCTAATTAAACTCTCAAATTTTAAGCCGGTTCCCGCTATTGAGAACATATTGAAGATTGTGAATATCTCCACTTTTCCACATTTTCTTCCACGGGTTTCATGTAATGACTTATTAAATAAACTTCGCAAATCGGAAAATGTTACCGCTTCAATAGCAGCATGGCTCCATCCCTGTCGTATTTTTGTTGCTTCAAAGCTTCAAAGAGGCAATTTCTGCATGATAAAAGCAATTATTTTCTCGATCGTCCTTATTGCCGCGTTCGCCGGCATTATTATCAATGCCAAGCGGCTGACGGCATTCTTACGCCTCGGCAAGTGGACGAACCGTTTCGACCACCCCAACGAGCGCGTTAAGCGCGTACTCGGGATCGCTATCGGCCAATCGAAGATTTTCCGCGATCCCGTCGCCGGACCGATCCATGCATTCATTTTCTGGGGATTTATGGTGTTGCTGTTTGCCGTCATTGAATCTATTGGAGAAGGACTTACTGGCGGAAACTTCTCGCTCTCATTTCTCGGGCCTGTTTATTCTGTCATCACTTTTTCGCAGGATATTTTCATTGTGCTCGTCGTCCTTTCTGTCATTGGAGCTTTATGGCGACGCTTCATTACTCCTGTTAAAAGATTAGAAGGCGATAAACATGAGAAATTGGATGCCACGATCATCCTTGTTCTCATTCTCATCATCGTTTGCTCGCTTACGATAGATAATGCGGCGCGTATTGCAATGCATGGCGCGTATCCTCATGAAGCGCATTGGCTTGCCGCACTTATGGCGCCGATGTTCGTGGGAACTGCATTTGCTACGATCGTTTATGAGAGCGCTTGGTGGGTGCATATCGTAACAGTGCTCGGCTTTATGAATTACCTGCCATATTCGAAGCACTTGCATGTCATTACGTCACTTCCGAATGTTTATTTTTCCGATCTTCGAAGAAAGAATTATCTCAAGCCAATAAATTTTGAGGACGAAACTGTCACAAAATACGGCGCGTCTGACATCGAAGATCTTACCTGGAAACAGCTCTTAGATGGCGACACCTGCACGCATTGCGGACGCTGCACCGCTGTTTGCCCAGCTAATATCACAGGCAAAATTCTCGATCCACGAAAAATCATTATTGCCACCCATGCGCGAATGCTCGATAAAGCTCCCTATTTGACAGCGCAGGGCGCATACGGATTCGATTCCTGGTGGGGCGAAATGGTGAATGCGAAAGTTTCCACTGGGGATAATCCGAGCGGCGATGAAGTAATAACACCAGATGCAAAGGCCAACCGCGCGAAAGGAATGCTTCTCTTCCAAAAACCGAAGATGAAGCAGGAAGAAGTAGAATCCAAAAAATTTGTTGGCGATTACATTCCGGAAGAAATGCTGTGGCAATGCACCACCTGCCAGGCCTGCATGACGGAATGCCCGGTGACGATCGAACATGTCGATGAGATCATTGACTTACGCCGCAATTTGGTGATGATGGAATCGAGTTTTCCCAGCGAGCTGCAGCCTGCATTTTCTAACATGGAAAATAATTTCTCGCCCTGGGCGTTTTCACCAAGCGAGCGCGGGGATTGGGCGGCTGGAATGGATATTAAAACAATGGCGGAGGGTCGGGCTGGAAGCGCCGACCTACGCGAGCAGCCGATCCTCTTCTGGGTTGGATGTGCAGGGTCGTATGATCAGCGTGCGAAAAAGATCACGCGGGCGTTCGCAGAATTGATGCAGCTTGCAGAGATCGATTTTCGCATCTTAGGCAATGAAGAAAAATGTACCGGCGATCCGGCACGAAGAATGGGTAATGAATATCTCGCGCAGATGCTTATCAAGGAAAATGTCGAAACGCTGAACCGCTATAACGTTACCAAAGTCGTAACAACCTGTCCGCATTGCTTCAATGCGATCAAGAACGAGTGGAAGGATTTCGATGGGCATTATGAAGTGCAGCATCATACCGAGTTCATCAAAGAGTTGTTAGACACCGGACGCATTAAGCCAACCAAAGAACTGCTCGAACGCGCAACCTATCACGACTCCTGCTATCTTGGACGCTCGAACGACATATACGACGCACCACGCAACGCACTGGAAAGTATTCCGGGTCTCGATATTATCGAAATGGATCGTTCCCGCTCGAAAGGCATGTGCTGCGGCGCCGGCGGCGGACAAATGTGGATGGAAGAAAAGGCCGGCAAGCGCATCAACATCGAACGTACCGAGCAAGCTTTATCGACCGGCGCAAAGGTTGTAGCCAGCGCATGCCCCTTTTGCATGACGATGCTCACCGATGGCGTCAAAGCCAAAGGCGAAAGCGAAAGCGTTCACGTTCGCGATATTGCTGAAATTGTGCTCGATGCCGTGAGATAATGGTCTTCCTGAACGCAACGTTTTACAAATAGCAAACCGACGGAAAATGGTTATCCCGAAGGATGCAATTATTGCAGAGGAGAAGATACGTGACTACCTCCTCAAGCCTCTTGAGAAGAGAGATAAATCGCAGTTTCTTGCGCTTGCCGGCTACACTCGAGAAGATTATTGGGAATTACTTCGAGACATTCGCGAGCAATTGCTTCCCGGTAATTCCGAGTTCCAGGAACATCGGCGATTTGAGGACTTTTATATGCTTCGAGGTGTTTTGCGAGGGCCTAATGGCGTTCAATTAGCCGTAAAGACGATTTGGGTCTTGAACTTATTACGGGAAATTCGATTTATTACGTTAACACCAGACAAAGAACGGTATCGGAATGAAATACGAATTATTTAAGGAAATTGCGCTCGCGGTAGATATCCCGGAACATCGTCTAAAAAAAGGCGATATTGCAACTGTGGTCGAATATCTGCCTGCGCCTGCAAACTCAGAACCGGGATATGCACTCGAAGTTTTCAACACGCTCGGGGAAACGATAGATGTTCTATCGGTTGGCGAATCAGAGATCGAGCCTCTTCGTCCCAGCGAGGTTTGGCACGCACGCGACATGGTAATGGCTTAAACCGGTACGACAACCGAGTGTGCGAACGTCATTGCCGAAATTGTGCTCGATGCTGTGAAATAATCCATCAAGCTATCTTCGTTACGGTAATTCCGTCGCGGTTACCAAAACCTGCCCCAGCCTGCATGTTCCCGACTGGGCAGCACACGCAGCGTCGATCCAATATTGGGTTCCCACAGTCATAGCTACGTAGGTTTCCAGCATGAAGGGCGCGCATTCGGTATGGTTCGAACCGACGGGATCGACACCTGCCTTGCCACTGACCACCGTACCGGTAATGGCAGCGCCGTGTGCAGGAGCGGTACCGGTTCCATACACCAATTGCGACGTTACCTCGTCACCATTAACATTGGAATAGAGATTGCCCGACATGATGATCAGCATGTGGCCGGTTACGACCGGGGTAAAGTAAATGCTCGATCCTAAACCGCCCATTTCCCCCGTAGTACTCGTAATAGCTGCTACGCTATCGACCGAAGAGACGTAGTGCAGGTAGGACGACGATGAAGTTCCCCATTGCAGATTGACCGTATATGGCCCGGTGCCCGTCACGGAAGTAACCGAGAGCACCTGACCTGCAAGCGGGGCCGCTGTTTGAGCCGGAAGATTATAAATAAAAGAAGATGTTGGAGTAGTGAGGCTGGGCTGGAAGGTCGTCATGAAACCTGCACTGGAGTATGCAAGCGAGAGAGAGCCCTGGGTATTTCCGGTTTGACCCAGCAATAAATTTGCACTGCTTGAAAGGATCGCATCCTGCGAGATCGCACCGCCATTGATCATATCGGAAAATACAAGATTCGTCGTCGTGGTGCCGGCTACCGTCTGCGGTTGGTTTTCGATGATAAACTTATCCGTCTCGGACGCTCCCGAGGTAGAATTCCAAGCCGAACCTGTCAGATCGATGCGCGGCGAGTATTGCTGAGGCGTTCCACTCGTGGCAGCGGTAAGGTTCTGAAGCGCAAGCCCGTCTGTTGAAGTTGTGGCTATCCCAGGGTTATTTTCTGCAATTAATCCGGTGGCATAGAGAGAGGTATCCCCGGCTGCGCCGGAAGCGGACACCAGCAGCCCGGTCGCCTTCGTTCCGGTTCCCGATCCAAGAGCCAGGATCGTAAGGCCGGTCGCGGAACCCGCTGTTGCGCCACTCGCAAGGGACTCGATCTCAGCACCGTAATCCGTCACGCTCGCGCCGGAAGCCGGCGCGTATGCTACATTGAAGAGCGGGGTTGCGCCAGCGGCCAGAGAATTTTGCTGCGACGTGGGGCCATAGATCACGCCATAGGTTGTGAAATAGTTTGCGATGTAATTTCCTTCGAATGGCACCCACGCGGAACCATTATAGTAATAATAGGTCGATGGGGTCAGGAATCCGGTCGAGTCTGTGCAATACACGAAATCCGCTGTCGCTACGGTGGCAGGAATGGCGTTCATCTGCGCGTGTGTCATGCGGGGCGGGAGCAAGCCCTGCGTGGTACTCGTAAGATCGAGCAGGGCGCTCGCATTTGGCGTAAAGGTTCCAATTCCTACATTGGTCTGCGCGCGCACTTCGAACACGCTTAGGAAACACCATAGCACAACAATCACGCTCGTAGTCGGCATGGATGCGAGTGCCTTCGTGATAGATCGAAGCAGTGATTTCATGTTCTTCATCGTTGTGTGCTCCATCCTATTATGGCAGTTCTGTTGCGGTAACCACGACTTGTCCGAGCGCGGTCGTGCCGGTGTTGGCGGAAACGGCTGCATCGATCCAGATATTGTGTTCCCACAGTCAGGGCCTGGTACGTTTCGATCATAAATGGCGCTATTTCCACATGATCTGCCCCATCGGGCTGAACTGCGGTTTTGCCGCCAACTGCCGTGCCGGTTATTGCTGCTCCGTGTGCGGGAGCTGTACCGGTTCCATAATACATCCGGGCATACGCTGCGTCGCCACCCGTGCCGGTATAAATGCACCCGGACATGATGATAAGCATGTGGCCTGTCACAATAGGTGTGAACTTTATAGCGCCCGCTCCAGTCCCTAATCCGCCCATTTCTCCGGTGGTACTCGTAATCGCAGTCACTGTATCTACCGACGAAGTATAGTGCGTGTACGATGCTGATGAGGTTCCCCATTGCAGGTTGACCGTATAGGGCCCCGTGCCTGTGACCGAGGTAACAGAGAGGATCTGTCCGGCCAGCGGAGCTGCAGATTTGGGCAGGAAGGTTATAGATGAACGTGGAGGTTGGCGTCGTGGTGCTTGGCTCGATGGTCGTCATGAATGCTGCGCTGGAAGCCGCAAGCGAGAGCGACCCCTCCGTGTTCGAAGTTTGCCCCAGCAATAAATTTGCATTGCTGGAAAGAACCGCATCCTGGGTGCTCGCCGAGCCATTGATGATATCGGAGAAAACGAGGTTTGTCGAGGTTGTACCGGCTGCGGTCTGCGGTTGATTTTCTACGATAAACTTATCGGTCTGGGAAGCAGCGCCTGTGGAGTTATACGCAGTTCCTGTTAAGTCGATACGCGGGGAGTATTGCTGCGTTACGCTCAATGTTGCCGGTGTAAGATTTTGCAGTACCAGGCCATCAGTGGAGGTGGTTCCGATCCCGGCACCGTTCTCAGCGATCTCGGATGTGGCATCGACGGTTGTATCCCCAGCCGCGCCGGTCGCGGAAACGACGAGGCCGTATGCCTGCGTCCCGGTTCCCGATCCAACAGCGGTAAGGGTAAGCCCGGTCGCGGAGCCAGCCGTTGCGCCGCTTGCATTGGCTTCGATCTCAGCGCCGTACTCTGTCACCGAAGCTCCGGAGGCAGCGGCATACGCTACGTTAAAGATGGGAGTTGCTCCGGCGGTCAATGTATTCTGCTGCGATGTGGGACCATAGATCACGCCGTTGCCGGCAAGGTAATTCGCAAGATAATTTCCCATGAACGGCACCCACGCCGAGCCATTATAGTAATAGTAGGTCGAGGGAGTCAGGAAGGCAGTCGAGTCTGTGCAGAAGACAAAATCCCCGGTGGCAACGGTAGCAGGGATGGCATTCATCTGTGCGTGTGTCATGCGTGGCGGGAGCAAGCCGCTGTTGGTACTCGTAAGATCGAGAATAGCACTGGCGTTCGGAGTAGTCGTACCGATCCCGACATTCGCCTGAGCGTGTACATAGCCTGCACATGCAGTGACGAGCACGGCAACAATCCCCGCGACCCCTAATCGAGTATAAGAATTAGCTGATCTCATGTTCGTATTACGATTCCTCCTAATTCATAATTCATACTTCATCCTTTCCGGTTATGGTAATTCTATAGCAGTGACCACAACCTGACCGAGGGTACAGGTGCCTCTGTTAGCGGAACAGCCCGCATCGACCCAATACTGGGTTCCCACGGTCAGCACCTGATAGGTTTCCACCATAAAAGGCGCGATCTCGACGTGGGGTCCATTGATCGGCTCCACGGCGGATTTACTGCCAACCGCAGTGCCGGTTAATGCTACCCCATGCGCCGGCGCAGTACCCGTGCCGTAATACAATTGTGCTATGGATTGCGCGCTATCGGCACTGGTGTAAATAACACCTGACATGATGATCAACATGTGACCCGTTACCACAGGCGTAAATTTTATGCTCGACCCCAGGCCGCCCATTTCCCCGACGGTACTCGTAATCGCCGCGACGCTATCAACCCCGGATACATAGTGCGTATAGGAGGACGATGACGTTCCCCACTGCAGGTTCACCGTATAAGGGCCAGTGCCGGTTACGGAAGTGATCGAGAGCACCTGTCCGGCGATCGGAGCAGTTGTTTGAGCTGGGAAATTATAGATAAAGGTCGAGGTCGGTGTTGTTGTGCTTGGCTCGATCGTCGTCGTATAGGCAGCGCTGGAGTATGCGAGCGTTAGGGAGCCTTCGGTGTTGGCTGTCTGACCTAACAATAAGTTAGCGCCGCTGGAAAGTACCGCGTCCTGAGAGATCGCCGCGCCATTGGTAATATCGGAAAATACCAGATTTGTCGTAGTGGTACCGGCCACAGTCTGCGGCTGGTTTTCGAAGACAAACTTATCCGTCTGCGATGTGCCAGCCGTGGAATTGTATGCCGTTCCCGTTAGATCGATGCGTGGCGAATATTGCTGCTTGACCCCTGTTGTCGCAGAGGTCAGGTTTTGAAGCACAAGGCCATCGGTGGAAGTAGCGGCGATCCCGGCTCAATTACCGGCAATTTCTGCAGTGGCATTGATAGAAGTATCCGCTGCCGCGCCGGTAGCGGAAACGACGAGTCCGTAAGCCTTCGTCCCGGTTCCCGAACCGGTGGCAACGACCGTCAGTCCGGTTGCGGAGCCAGCCGTTGCACCGCTCGCATTGGAGACGATCTGCGCACCGAAATCTGTTATGCTCGCGCCAGAAGCTGCTGCGTAGGCCACGTTGAAGATCGGTGTCGCACCGGCCGTTAATGTATTCTGCTGCGTGAGAGGGCCGTAAATGACGCCCCATATCTCAAAATAATTTGCGATATAATTCCCCATGAACGGCACCCACGCCGAACCGTTATAGTAGTAGTAGGTCGAGGGCGTAAGAGGCGCGGTGGAATCCGTGCAGAATACCAGATCAGCGGTCGCTGGCAACAAAATTGCATTGCGCTGTGCCTGCGTCATGCGTGGCGGAAGCAGGCCGCTGGTGGTACTCGTGAGATCGAGCAGGGCGCTTGCGTTCGGCGCAATGGTTCCGATACCGGCGTTCGCCTGCGCGCGTACCGCATCGACATTTGCCATGCACAGCATGACGATCATTCCTGCGAAAACGGCGAGCCGTGAGTAGGAGTTAGCAAGCATCGCCGACGATGATGTTCTCATTTTTGTATCACGATTCCTTTCATCAACCGTTGGTTTCCAGACAGCGTCGCGGAGGAAGCAGTAAGAACAAGAGTATAGGAACCCGTTGTAAGATTCGCGACATCGATCGAAACCACATTTTGTCCGGCAGAGAAATTCCCTTCGATACTCTGGGTAACTTCCCGCCCGGTGATATCATAAAGATCGAGGCGAACATACGCATCTGCCGGAAGACCAAACTCCGCACGAACGCTATTCATTGCAGGATTCGGAAAAACAGACAGTTCCACCCCGCTCGGAATATCGATCTCGCTAAAATCAACAGATTGTGAAGCGACCTGCGTGCGGACGCCGTCCTTATCAATTTCATAGAGATCGTAGGTATAAAGGCCGTTCGAAAGCGCGGTGGTATCGACCGTTTGGTAGTTAGCGCCAAATGGGCTTTTAGCCTGGAGCGCGGTGTCGTCCGTATAGGTTTTCACGACGACGGGTCCATCCCCGCCTGCATCTCCGGCGGTGCCTTCCTTCGTTCGATCAAGCTCAAAGCCAAGCAATTGGATCTCGCTATACGTTGTCCAATCGAGCGCGACACTGTTCTCCACTTGCTGGGCAGTAAATGGCCCCATCTGGACGGGCAGCGAATTGTCTTGCGTAAGCGAGCCGAGCGTAAATGGCCGATTGACGGTGGAAGTACCATATTGCGCAGCCGTCACCACGGCGGATTGGATCCATCCTGAGTTATAGGTCGCCCCGGCCTGCACCGCGCTGACACCCGCCGTAAGCCACGCTGGCTGCGGGCCAGGAGGGTTGGGAGCCAGCGTATCCCACCGGGCTACTACAAGATTCGAGAATGGTGTTCATGTAGCTTGCGAGCGCGTAGTCACCGGGTATCCAATACAGCTTGATGATCGCGTTGGCGGTGCCGCTTTCGATATTGGCAAACCAGTATTGCACTTTACTCACCGTCGTGAGCGGCGATTGCATGCTCGTCGTGTTGGTGTAGGAATAATCGAAATACTGGGTAAGATAGGACGTTGCGGTGGAACTTTGTGGAGTGATCGAGCAGGTGTTGGCGCGCCCTCCATGTCCGACTGGGAACCAGAACAGGTTCGTCGAGTTCATGTCCTTTTCTGCCGGCCCATCGACATAACTGATGCAGCCTGAGACCGGCATTCCGGAGTTATTGATCCAATTCCCTTGTGTATTGAAATGCAAAACGTCGGTATTGGTGGTATAACAAATGCCATTCGTGAAATAGCAATCGCTATCGATGATCTCCTGCTGGGTCAGCGTTTTCGAGCCGCCGTTCGTAAACATAAGATCGTAAAAAGTCGTGATGGTCGTGCCGCCGACGTTTTGATTAGTCGTGCCATTCAGGTTGACGGTTCCCGTTTTGTACACCCATGTCCCGTTGTTGGTAAAGTTACCGGCTATGTTATACAGCCCGGAACCACCGGAGGTTGCAGCGCTGGAATTCGTAAAATTGGCGGTGATGGTAATGGTGCCGGAATCGTCCAGCGAGCCGGTATTGATCTGTGCGGAACCGTTGACCTGCATGATGGAACTCGGTTTCGTGACGATCGTCGCGCCATTGCCATAAAAAAGCTGGGCGCGCGCGGAGGGAAGCATCGTCAACGATACTCCCGCGATCGCTGCGACCGCACAAACAAGTAGAAAAAACGTTCCTGACTTCACGGCTAAACTAAACGGGCTGTTCCGGAATTTTCTCTGTGGAGGGCGTTCACGCTGGAGTGGGGCAGCCATCCATCGCAAACCGACAATACTAATTGAACATGCGAACCGAACCCGGAGCAGGAAAGTTCACGGAGTAATAAGGAGTTTTTTTGTCATTTCACCACCCGCACTGCGGTAGGAAATGAAGTAAAATCCACCCGGCAGAGACACTGGGAGCGATATGACCCCATCATTGCCTGCCTGAAAAGCCTGCCCATACCAAACGCGACCAATATCATCCGCGACCGAGACTGTCCCCTCCGTCGGCATATTGAAGGAAAGAATGAGCGAACCATCGCTATATTCAACACTTTCTAATGCTGGCGTAGCGACCGAATCCGATAAAACTGCCGTTTGCGAAGCAAGCCACTCACGCGCACCATCATCCGTGATCTCGTAAAGCTCATAGCGGGGTGTTTCGGTTGGGGCTGAGGCGTCGGTATAATGGTAGGTCGCGCCGGTTGGGGATCGGGCGCGGAGCGAATCATCGCTCCAATAGCTTGCGAGCAGTTCGGTATCGCCGGACGAGCTGGCATCACCCGTGATACTGGTATCGCCTACGATGCTTCTATCGATCTCAAAGCCGCCGAGTTCGTTTTCGGAACCCGTTTGCCATTTAAGATTTACGCTGGTTCCAGAGCGTTGCGCAGTGAAGTTTTCGAGCACCACCGGCAGCGGCGTATCGGAGTAGCCATCGGCGAGCATCCATAAAAAGCTGCCGGAATCGTTCGGCCAGCCAAGCACGGTCGTATCCCATACGTACCTATCGGTGGAATCATTGTAGCTTGTGAGTCCGCTGAACGCCCAGGTATTGCCTTGATCGGGCGAGCGCCAAAAATGCAACGCTGTGGGGTCGGCGCCATTCCGTTCATCGCAATGAATTTGCATGGACATTCCGTCCGGAGTTCCCGTTTGCGGGCCGGCGCCTGGTGTGACGCGGTAATACCGGAGCGCGGGAAGTATTTCGACCGAGGCATTCACTACGCCGGCATTCGGCGGCAGATAGCCGCTTGTCCGAACGACTTTGGTGCGTCCCAAATAGGGATTCGTTCCGCTTGCGATCGTTAAACCAAGCCCGGAAAAGTTATTGACGGGATCGGTAGAATCGAGCACCGGAGCAAGTTGAGTAAACACTCTTCCGATCACATGCCCGCCGCATGGCGCGCCTTCTTCGATCAAGTTTGAGGTGATTTCGAGCGAATCGCAGTGCGTATCGTCCACAAAGCGCACGCTGAGCACGGTATGCGGCGTCACGATAACCGTTCCCATCTGCGAGGGTCCGGTCCAATGGATGGTATCCTTCGCATCCGTTCCGCGCGGCAAGGCATCGAACACCCAGGTATCCTGACCGAGCGAAAGCATTCCTCCACCCGTCTGCCCAGCGCCCGGCGCGCCGGACGCACCCTGATTATCATTGATGACATCGCCGGAGAGTGTAACCGTCTGCGGCGTGTATTCCGTGATCGTGCTTGCCCCCAAGTTGAAATGCAGCGTGCCGAGAATGGTGAGTGGATTCGATTGGAACGATGCCACGACACCCGTCAATGTTAAGTTCCAGTACGCGTGGCCGAAGATATTATTTAATAGATACGAAACATCGGTCTGCGAGTTATCGCCGGAATAATATTCGAACGTGCTTGCAGAGTCCAGCGCGAAGAACGGACTATTGCTTGAATCGAAAATACCGTGCGTGGGAACCGGGAACATCGCAGCCGTTCGGAACAGCCCACCCGTTCCCACCTGCACAATAGGATGCGCGCTGCCAAAAAGATCGAACCAACCGCTATCGGCATCCAGCGTGCCTTGCACGGTAACCATCGTATCGGCTGCGCCGGTTGCCGCTTGCAAAAAGAGCGTATCCTTGCCGAACGTGAGCGAACCTTGCACAGCCACGAACGCAAGCGCGGGAGTGGATTCATCCAGCCACACGGAATCGCCAAAGCCGATAATGGCGGTATCGCCCGATTGCGGTTTCTGGCCGCTCAGCCACACCGAGGCCGTGCTCCACGCGCCGCTTTCGACAGTGGTGCAGGTGGTAGCATGAAGTTCCAGCGGCAATAGCATCACCAATGACGCGAGTATCACCAATGACGCGAGTATCACCAATGATGCGAGCATCACCAATGATGCGAACAAGAATACCGCCGAAGCGAAAAAAAGAGAACGCGCGGAATAGCTCAAGGTTTTGGCAAACGTTGAAAGAAAGGGAACATTAATGGGAGGGGGAGTAATTCCGGGCCCAGGAAAATAACTTTGATTAAAACGGAATGACCAGCTTTCCGGCAAATCACTCAAGGAATAACTTAAGCCTCTCAACAAGATTTTCTATGTTATTAAGTTCACATTCCCAAACAATGAAATAACTCCAGCCGTGTTCGATTAACCGCCGGTAATTCTTCTTGTCTCTTAATTTGTTTGCTTGAAATTTTAGTTTCCAAAAATCCGCGTTCGTTGATGGATAGACTTTCCCAAGCTTACACTTGTGCCTATGCCAGTAGCAGCCATGTACAAAAATGACCTTATGTTTAGAGCGAAATACTAAATCGGGCTTACCAGAAAGATCATTTGAATGAAGTCTGAATCGATAACCAAGACGATGCACAATAGACCGAACAACTAATTCCGGTTTCGTATTCTTACTACGAATCCGTGACATGTTATAACTTCGCGTTCTGGGATCGTGAACGTCCGTCATTAGTAATAAACTGTTCTCACCTCAGCAATAAATTGACCGACACTGTGGAGCAAGTGCTTTCGCTCTTTTGGGTACGCCTTGTGTAATTCAGAAGGTACAACTAAGGTGATGCCAGCCTCAGCCATTTCGTCAAGCTGAGGCGTTGAGATTCCTTCTTGAAGGGTCATGAGATGCTTCTTCTTAATTCGCGGGGCTTCCTGAAGTACTTGACGCCAACGATCTTTACATGTGGTCTTGAGAGCAACGACGAAAATCTTCTCATCCGGGAAACTCGAATCTTCGTATGCATTCGAATTCGGAATTATTACATCAGGCCTGCCATGTATCTTGCTTCTCATTTCATGTGGAATATGAGAGTCATTCAAAAGAAACTCTACATGGTTCTCGAACGAACGACCAGCGCGTGATTTTCTAGCGTTAAGTATTCTAAGTGCGGTCTCAACAAAGTCATCGACCGATCTAAACACACTTGTAATTGATGTAGAATAAATTTTTCGCTCCGCTTGCTTAAAAAGATTGTATTCTTCATGCAATGCTCGAAGGAGTTTTTCATCCTCTTTGAGCGAAGAAAACCCGTGAACACATTCCTTTATTGCATCGATGGTAGCTGCAGTGAATGCCCGACCATCAGGCATCTCTTCAATTTTCAAAACGAAGTTGTCGAATTTTCGCACAAGACACTTGTCCTCAGTTTCGACAAGGACATGAGGCCGCTCGACATCATAAACAGCGAATGCGCCGCTTGGTCTTGTTCGGACTAAAACCAAACCTAAATTATCAAGAATTTCATCTATGTCTTCTTCAAGGTCGAGAATATACCCATTAATTTCTTGTGTCTTTGTAGGAATCAGTACTAAAAGATCACCAATCAGATCCGTATTGTTTGCCCAAGGAAAGGCTTTACCCCAGCCGGTGATACGGTATTCGCTTCGGCTTCCTGTTCCATACCACTTTACTGTTGAGTGAGTGATACTTCCATCGTGCCACGTAATTTCAACACTATGGTCGTGATTGATTCCCTTTTCAACAGCCTGCGGTGTAAAAAGATATGCAGCAGTTTTAGGCAGATAGTAACCGGCTTGGTGACTCTGTCTACTATCCACTTCGTTCGGGGTGATGAACTTCAGCAACGCCTTGCCGACCGAGAGAACATCCTCGTATGCTTTTTCACACTTCGGCGACATCGTATGGGATTTTTGAAACGAAGTAAGATTCCATAGCCACGAGTAAGTTCTCGGCAACTGCCGAAACAACTTTCGGTACTACTGCATTTCCAAATTGTTTATAGGCTTGTGTATCTGAAACTACAATTTCCAATTTATTAGGAAAACCCATAAGTCGTGCACACTCACGCGGTGTGAGCCTTCTCGGACGAGGTAATTGCGGGATTAATATCTCTGATCCATCCTTGTAATATCTGGCACTTAGCGTTCGAGAATGGCCGGCAAGATCTGCAAGTCCGAATCCAAAACCGTTACCAAGCTCTTTATGCTTAATTGCATAAGCTTGCAAGTATTCCCAGAGATGAGCAGTCAAAGTATATCTCTCCTCGACTTTTTTTTCTAGGATAGAATTTAAAGATAATCTTGACTTTGGCTTTTGCGGGAATTTAAAATCTGGCTGTACAGGGTAATCATCTTTATTAAAGCAAACGATGTAGACGCGTTCACGATGCTGAGGAACCCACCCTGCGGCATCTATGACTTGTGTAAAAACCCAATACCCAAGATCTCTCAAAGTGTCATTGATAACCTTCCATGTTTTTCCCTCATCATGTGATCGAAGGTTCTTAACATTCTCCAGAAATAAAACGCGTGGTCTCTTATTCTCAATAATTGTTGCTAAATGAAAAAATAGTGTACCCTGCGTGTTGTCCTTAAACCCATGTGCGCGTCCAAGGCTATTCTTTTTAGATACTCCTGCTATTGAGAATGGCTGGCAAGGAAATCCAGCAGCAAGAATATCATGATCGGGAATATCTGATAGACTAATTAGTCGAATATCACCTTCGGGAACGTCTCCGAACCAAGCTTTGTAAGTTTTTTGCGCATACCTATCCCATTCAGACGAAAAAAGACACCGCCCGCCGTGCTCTTCGAGCGCGAGGCGAAATCCACCAATACCTGCAAAGAGGTCAATGAAAGTGAATCGGGATTCTTTGTGGAATATCCGATTTTCCGACTCATAGTCGGAGAAAATGTTAGTAATATTCCTTATATCTCCGTAACGATCCATTCTTTATTAATTATTATAGGTGCCCATAACTTCGGATACTAATATAATCATTTTTTTGAGAGTTAGTGCGATGTTTTTTGTTTTTGTTGAAAACAATTGACGACCATTCCGGGGACTTACATCTCGGCTACTTCCTATCATCCCTTCGGGACGGGCGAAAATAAAATTTTCGCATTTCGTGGCGGGTGGGAAAATTGTCGTATATTAGAAAGTACATTAATGAGCACCCATGTCCATAAGAACAGCATTGGCATGGTTTTCATTATGAACGAGTCCTTTAGGAAAGGTAATTATGAATACTTGTTGGAACAAATGTGCGAATTTGGCCTGGAATCGAGGGTGGGCCGGGAGTGATCGGGAACTCACAAGAAAGAAAAACGGCACCTATTTCTGAGTGGCAAGCATTAACCACGATTAACAGGATTTTCAGGATAAGGGAAGGGATGGGGAAATGAAGGATGAAAAAGAGGTAATCGACCGTTTTTATCTTACGATCATTTTTCGGGCACAATCCTGACACCAATTGTCGTTTGAAGGAATAATATTTTATCATGTCAGTCTCCACGATCACAACGGCACCCGGAAATACGCTTTGGCTACGCTCCAAGAAGTGGGATCTCATGTGGATCTCCGGTTCGGTGCTGCTAATGGTGAGTCCGTATTTCTTCTATTATGTGGCTCAATCGCTGGGCTTCGCTCAGGATACGGCACGTAATATCGTCAATGGGATGATCGCGTTCTTCATCGGCGGCCCGCACATGTATGCCACGCATCTTCGGACGACGTTCGATCCGGCGTTTCGCAAGCGGCATCCCTCAATTTTGATTGCGGCGATCATTATACCGCTCGCTGTAATTATTCTTGGCGTAAATTACTTCATTATTCTTCTCACGTTTTTCTTCTTTTGGGCCAGCGTTCATGTGCTGCATCAGATCGTGTTCCTCGTCGATTGCTACAATGGCCGAGTATCGAAAACGCTGTCCTGGAAATCGAAAGCTATCGATTATGCCGTAGTGCTGACGGGGCTGTATCCCGTTGCGATGTACCGTTTCACGCATAATACGTTCAAGGTCGGCTCGAACCTGCTGTACTTTCCGGAGTTTTTGAAAGTCGATGCGGTGTGGTGGATCGCAAGCGCATTGTTTGCCGCAGCGCTTGCATTATTTATCATGAAGACGTGGAGGGAATTCCGGAATGGTGAAGGTAATGTTCCGAAAACGATACTTATCTCGGTAACGGTGATCGCAACGTTCATCACGCCGTTCTTTCACGAGCTGGACGTCGCGTTTCAGGGATTGAACACCTGGCATTCGTTCCAATATCTTGGGCTTACGTGGTACATAAATCGCCTTCGGTATGACAGGAATGAGCTTCCTGCGCGGGTCAGCGTATTTGCGCGTCCCGGCGAGTGGTGGCGTTATTATGGGTTTACGGTGATGATGACGGTCATAGCGATCGGCCTCATTGCAATCTTGATCTTTACGAGTTCCTATACCGGGCTTTCCTTCGATCAGTGCTACTATATTATTGTGCTCAGCTTCCTCCTGACGCACTATTATCACGACCATATCATCTTTACCGAGCAGCCGGATTTCAATACGTCTCCGGCGAAAGCCCAAGGCCAGCAGTTTGCGCTCGATAGTTGAGTGTTCAAACCTTCTGTTATCCTCCGGCGTTTGAGGGTGCCTGTTAAAATAGAGGACGGCTTTATACGTCCTTGACCTCCACAACCCTCACTCAACAAGTCTTTTTTCGTAAGCTTTTTTAGATGGATTCCTCGAAGACGACGACAATCGGGATCGTACTCATTATCGTAGTCTTTATTGGCTGGATGATCTGGATGAACGCGGAGCAGGCCAAGCTCCCGAAGCCCGCTGCCCCTATCGCGACCGCCGAGACTACGCATGTCACGGAACCACCAGCTCCTATTCCAAGCGCACCCGCCCTGGGAAGCACCACGAAAGATACTTCCGCATTCTCCGGTGTCTTCCCCATCTCCCACTCCACGCCGGTTGCAATAAAAACGATTGAAACCCCGTACTTCACTGCACAAATTAACTCGAATGGCGCTGCTATTTCGAGCTTCATCCTTAAGCGATACAAAACATGGGACCAAAAACCTGTCGAGCTGGTAAATCATGAGGCAGCGCAGGGAGCCGATATCGATCTGAAATTCGTAGCCTCCGATGGAAAAATGGTTGCCACCAACGATCTCCCGTTTGTGCTCAATGCAAAAACGGTCTCGCTTGGCCCCGGCGATAGCAGCAGCTTTTCCGCACTGTACCAGTTGGATAGCAACCGTTCGATCGAAAAGATATTTCATTTTTCGGGAGATGGCTATGCGATCGGAATCGAGTACAAGTTGCATGGTCTCGAAAATTCGGTCAGCGGCTACCATTATACTGCATCGCTTGACGATCCGCTGCCGTATGTCGAAAAGCGCAGTGCTGATGAAACCGCTTCTTCCAAAGCCTTCGCAGGTCAGGCCGGTGAAATGGAAGATCTCACCGTTTCGAAACCAGGTGCGGCATCGCATAAATCTGTTAATGGCGACATTTCCTATGCCGGGATGCGAAACCAGTATTTCGAGCAAGCGATCATTCCTATCGGCGAAAAAACTGCCGGAGCCAATATCTCGGGCATCGCAACATCCGGCTCCGATGGTGGAATTGTCGCGATGTACAATGCATCCATCAATATCCTGATCGGCCGCACGACCGATGAGTCGTTGAACTTCAAGCTGTATTTCGGGCCGCTCGAATACGACCGCGTCGAAGCGCTCGGCGTGGGGCTGGAGCAATCCATGTACTTTGGCTGGACGTTTCTTGTCCGTCCAATTTCGATCCACGTTCTGCTTCCGTTCTTCCTTTGGCTGCATGGATTCTTTTCGAATTGGGGCATCGTCATTATCGTTTTCTCTATCGTTATCAAGCTTGCTACGATACCGGTTTCGACCGGCCAGATGCGCTCGATGCGAAAAATGAAAGTTGTGCAGCCCTTAGTGACCGAGCTTCGCGAAAAATACAAGGACGATCCCAAAAAAGTTAACGAGGAAATGATGAAGGTCTATCGCACCTACGGCGTAAACCCCGCCGGCGGATGCCTTCCGATGCTCCTGCAAATGCCGATCCTGTTTGCGCTCTATCAAGTGCTGAAAAACGTGATCCAGCTTCGGCAAGCGCCGTTCGGATTATGGATCACCGATCTTTCCATTCCCAACTCGCTGTTCCACTTCGGAACGAAACTTCCGCTCATTGGCGAGTCCATGAGCGGGATCACGCTGCTGCTGGTCATCACCATGTTCCTGCAGCAGATGTTCACCATCACCGATCCGCGCCAAAAGCAGATGGCATATATCATGCCGATCGTCTTCATATTCATGTTCAACAATTTGCCATCCGGCGTCGGGCTGTATTATTTCATGTTCAATATTTTTGGACTCTTGCAGCAGTTCTATCTCACCAAGATCGCTACACCACCCACACTCGAAGAACTAAAAGCCGCCCCGAGAAAAGGCGGCGGCATGATGGCCCGCCTCCAGGAAATGGAAAAGCAACAGCGCGAAACCCGCAAGCAGCAATATGCCGGCAAGGGAATTCCCGGCGGGAAGAAGAAATAGTCCGAATTCTAATTTGAGGGAATTTCGCAGGAGATTTTATATAGTGTGTGTTGGATGCGTGTTCATTAACTCCTCTATTACTTTTCATGAACTCTAACCTTTTTCGAGGAAAACTACTGATCTTTTCGTGTGCATCTTAAAGTGAGATCGCCCACCACTATATATTAACACCATTCGGACCCAGAATGGTTCCTCAATTCTTACTTTTTATCTCTTATTTCTTACTTTCCTTTCCCTAATCCGGAAAATCCTGTGAATCGTGGTCACCTTTCATATTCATCTATACACCAAACTTCATACCTTCCCCTGAACCCGCTAATCACAGAAACTGGCTGAATTTCCTGCCACGCCCAAAATTAATCTCACCACCCAGTAGTAAACCAGTAACGGATTCCCTATCCGGCCCGGTAATTTTGTATCCGTTAGTTCACTTTATTCAATCGGATGCAAAAACAATGAAAAAACTACTTCTGCTGACAATGTTTGTGGTTGCCGCTGCTTCAGTAACGCGAGCACAATCTGGTTCTACGATCAGCTATCAAGGAGTTCTCGCAACGAACGGGGTTTCCGTAGCTGATGGTAACTACTCGATGACGGTCACTTTATACCGAGATGTCACCGGCAATTCCAGCTTATGGGCAGGCACCTATTCTGTGCATACTTCGAATGGGCTGTTTAACATCATGCTTGGATCGGGTAATTACCCGCTGCCACCATCTTCGATACTTGATGGACCGTTGTTCCTTGGAGTGAAGATCGGCGATGCAGCCGAGCTTCCTCTCACCCAGCTATCGTCTTCTCCCAATGCGTTGAACGTTGCCGACAGCTCGATCACCAGCAAAAAGATTTCCGCCGATTATGTGGGGTCGATCTCAATTAATGGTACCAAAGTGACAGGGAACGGATCGAACGTGAACCTCATGGCTGGCAATGGACTGCAGTTAAGTTACGATCCGGTTTCCAGCGCCATTTGGTTGAGCGCATCCGGGAGCAGTGGTAATACAGGTAAAGGTGGGCAGACGCTGGCGCTCAATCCATATATTAACAATTCTACCACGCTCGAAACAGGCGCGAGTTTTAACATCGACGGAAGCGGTGGAATCGGTACCAATCTCACCGTTGGATCAGCTCTGACGGTCGGAGGTGCAGGGAGTATAGGCGGCCCACTTACCATCGGAGGACTTGAAACCATTGGAGGCGCAATTACAGCCGGTGGTAACGCTACATTCGGTGGCAATGAATCTGTTGGGGGTAACGCAACTATTGGTGGAAATGCAACGGTCGGAGGTAATACTTCGATCGGTGGTAACGGTACAGTCAAAGGCAATATTACGGTCAGCGGCACAACAACTACCACGCTGTCCAGCAGCGAAGGTAACACGACGATGGTCGTAGCTACCAGCCAGGGTACGCTTGCGAGCGGCCCTACATGGAATGGCAGTACGATCACCGGCAACGTTAGCGGCTCTGCGGGGAGTGCCACAAGCTTTACCGGAAGCCTTTCCGGCGACGTTACCGGTACGCAAAGCGCGACAACCGTTGCAAAGCTTCAGGGCAAAGCCATTGCGAGCACAGCGCCCACGAACGGACAATTCCTCATTTGGAATTCAACGGCCAGTCAGTACCAGCCTGGAACAGTTCCAGGCGTTGCCGGACCGCAAGGCCCAGCGGGCCCAACGGGAGCGACAGGAGCCACTGGCGCTCAAGGCCCAGCAGGCGCGACCGGCGCTCAAGGCCCGCAAGGCCCGGCAGGTCAAACCGGCGCAACAGGTGTCACCGGTGCTCAAGGGCCGCCAGGACCAACTGGCGCAACAGGTGCAACCGGCGCTCAAGGGCCACAAGGTGTTCAAGGCCCCGCAGGCCCGAACAACATTACAACCAGCACGTCGACGAACGGAACCGGATATCTCC
>CAVZOL010000005.1:0-194272 GCA_963776895.1 Ignavibacteriota bacterium
GTGAGCGCTCATGCCACTTCGACACTTCAATAGAAGTGAGGGCCTTGGTAGAATAGGGCGTGGAGTCAAGATGAACCAGCCCTGCTTTGATGCATGAAAGCTTGCGGTTGATTGAAGCGGGGCGCAGCGAATGAGCGGTGAGATTGTCTCGGTAAGCCTCAAAAGATGAAGTGTCTCCGATGGAGCGTCCCTGATCCTCACCCGCTTGGTGGAGCTTCCCGATCCGACTTGTAGGCTCCCTTGGAGGAGGTAGCGTTCCGATGGCGGATCAAGGAACAGTGCGGTGTCTTGAGGCTTCAGGGCGATGATTTCAGTCTCCGTCAGGCGCTCCTCCTCTCTTCTGGAAAGGGAATATAAGCCGTCTTTTGTGCCGTGTTGATGTAATTATTATTTATCTTCTTTGTCTTAAAGATGTCCAGGATTTCGGAAGCGAAGTCGAAGTGTCTTGAGGGTCACAGCGAATCACATCCCAGGGAATTCAACTTTCGTTTTGAATGGCTCTGGTTAGCCGCTGGTCGGGTTCCGGACAATCCCGGAACCCCGACGATCTTACCCATCGACTCATCGTTATTGAATTCAGCCCTCTGGTGAGCTTCCATGAAGGGACCAAGTGCGTTGATTGTTTGGAGACAGGGATAGCGAGCGACCGGTTGCGTTTCCTTCTTGGAGTGATACTATCGGAGATGTTCCTCAAGTGATCGAAGATTTCATCGTCATCTTGAAAGGGCAAAGTATGTTCAAAGGAATGAAGTTCCTGCCTTCAAGTCTCATCGTCGTGATAGCGATCCTCTTGACCACAAGCTGCCCCAACCCCGCAAACACGATTCAACAGCAAGTTGCAGACCCAAGCCTCAGCCCTCCTACTGGCACCTACACGACTATCCAATCAGTTGCTATCAGCACCACTACTGCGAGAAGCGGTGATCCATTACACAACCGATGGAAGCACCCCAACGGATGGCACTTGGGACGCTATACTCAGCCCCGATTAGTGTGCGGTCGAATGAAACAATCAGCGGTTGCCTATCAATCTGGATGGACCGAGTCAGAAGTGGCAACTGCCGCATATACTATTTCAGGAATCGGTCCTGCGATTTATGCGGCTACAGCAAATGGGCTGTCAGTCTCCACTAATGGCGGAGCTAACTGGACGAACTACCTCCCTAACAACAGAGCAGGAAATAACGTCATGTACGGGGTGTATGTCGTTGGGATCGACAATCTACTCAGCTTCAAATGTTGGATTGGACGTTTCTACGGATGCGGGAGCCACATGGACAAACTATGGAAATCCTCCCGGATATCTTCTAAAAGGTGTTTATGTCGATGGATCAACCGAAATATGCCAGGCAAGTGATGGTGATGGTCTTCAGGTCTCCTCGAATGGAGGCTCCTTCCTATATAGCATATACCACCGCAGACGGATTGGGAGATGACAACATAAATGGCGTTTTCGCCTTGGGATCAACGATCTATACGGCAAACTATTGGACTTCTCCGTCAAGCAGGGGGGAGAATTCCATTTCTGGAAACGGTGGTTCTACATGGACAACCTACTCGACTGCAAACAGCAACTTGCCGACCAACTATGTGAACTCCGTCTATTCCGATATGGTACAACCATTTACGCGGAACTGGTTCTGGGCTTTCCACCTCAACATCCGGAGGCGCTACTTGGACTAACTATCTTCCAAATGGCAGTTTTCCAGCAATACAGTTCAGGGAGTCTATGTATCTGGATCAACAATTTATGCAGCGACTAATGCTGGGCTTTCTATCTCCACAAACGGCGGCACAAGCTGGACCCGAACGCTGACGAACTACTCAACAACAGGAGTTTACGCGATAGGCTCATCAGTCTACGTATCCATGTTTGGCGGACTAGCGTTTTCAACAGATGGGGGAACAACATGGAATACATTCATAGCAGCAAACGGACTGGGCAGCAATAACGTTTATGGAGTGCTTGCCCAATAGGAGATTTAGGCTTTGTCGGAGAGTTGTACGACTCCGCCTTGGCGAAAGGGGCGACGAAGTTGAAAGAGTTCTCGGAAATCAAGAAGGATAACACTGCCATAATGGGAGTAATGAATTTGAATGTCATCCGGCTCTCCGACAAAGTATCCTTGATCTGATCCGTGGCTGAACTCCTCCGTGGTCCTTATCGCCCCAGTCAGTCTGAGGATGCAATGCTCTCTTCTCCCGTGCCTCTACCCAGATCGCCGACAAGAGTGAGTTTGGTCTTTTGGAGGGAATCAAATGAAGAAGCGAATAGCGGTTGCCATAGTTTATGCAGTCTTTATTGCGGCTTCGGCATATGCACAGATTTCTTTGAGCTTGTAAGACCAACACGGAACAAATACAGACTGCAATCAACAAAGGCGCGAATGTGAACTCTCGGGATCGTGTAGGCTACACCCCCTTGATGTATGCCGCTGCAAACAACCCGTATCCTGAAGTGATCGTCACACTCCTGAAGGCTGGCGCTAACCCTAAAACTCATACCGAAGGCGGAATAACCGCTTTTGCGCCAGGGGGAAGTCCTTGCGTTGCGGACTGGGGTGCAGGGATGAGACAGCGAAGGATGACCTTGGATGTTGCAGTGTTTATAGCCCAGAATATCGAACTGTCAGTTGATCGCAAGAGCCTGCTCGGGAGGGAAAGGCGTTACAAGCTTGTGACTCACTCTTATCACTTCAAGATTGTCCAATAAGCCAAGGCTCCTTATCTTTTTGATGATTTCTGCATTGTTGTTCTCGGTCACGAATACTTGGACATAGGGTAAGAGGTCGAAAATTGAAAGGTCGAGAAAGTCATTCCTGTTGTTCTTCCTGTTGCCTTCGAGCATCTTGTAGCACAAACCAAGGAAGGGGACTTTTATGGACAGAAAGGGCGAATGATCTATTTCGGAAGAACGCAACATGGAGCGTGTATATGAACCCTGCTACATCGAGGAGTTCTTTCTTGGAAAGTCCTATAAAGCATTCAAATTCTTCCTATTTTGGGAGACGATTTGTCAGAAATCTCCGTTACCAACGTCTGTATTTGGTTTGAAAACTGGTGGGTTTCATCAAGTAACCTCTGAAGTTCAGGCTGCTTCATTTGGACAAGCCCCTCGTGTATGTCGTTACATGGCTGAATCGGCGTCGGGCTACCTGCCTTCTCCTCTGACCTTATTTCAGAAAGAGTTTTCGCAACACCAAAGCGACTACCTGGTAGAAAGCATTCGTAAAAGTCTCTCAACGCTATTCCCGTGGTCTTTCTCTCGACAAGTTGTGCAAGTTCGGCATCAACAGTAGTGTGTAATACGAAGACCCATTCTTCTTTGCTTGCTCTCTCGGCAATAGCACGCCCGAAATCATTATCTTTCAGAATGGCATTTATGGCGTTCGTATCAAGTAGAGAGTATTTCATTTGATCTGTGCTCAGGTTCCCTACAAAGCTTCGAAACTGTTGATCGAGTAGTCCGTGGAGGCGAAGTGAGAGGAGTTCCAAGGCATCGAGAGACGCAGCTGCCGCGGCACGACTTCGACGCTCTCCGCGCAAATGATGGCGGCGACCCAGCGGAGTTGCCCCGCGATCGCTCGGCGCCCCATCTCGCCGGTCCCGCCAAGTGGACGGCGGCTGAACTCGTGCTGCTCTGGGAGGTCTCCGGCACAACAGGAACGTGGTCAGTGAGATTCGTCGTCGTCTGGGTTTTGGCTCTTGCCATTGTCATAACTGATTTTTGCACCATCCCAGGGCGTTTTCTCCGAAATTCGAGGAGTGCCGTCTGGGGGATGTTAGGAGCGAGGCTGAGGTCTCGCCAACTCCGCCGCTCGGAACTCTGCGATCTCTTGCTGACTCGCTGCGTGATAGTCCTCGCCCTTGATGTTCCGGTTTAAGTTGAAATTCATCACCTTCGTTGATCGACCGGTCTCTCGATGAGTTTTCCTTCTTCGAGGTAGTATCCGTGATCGCCCACCCCGTCGTTCTCGATGAAGTCAGCAAGCCATCCGATCTTGCCTACCCGAATCTTGTCGGCGTCCTGTTCTTCCTTTGCTTCTTCATTCAAGACCAAGAGTTTCGTCATTTTCATTCTCCCTTTGATGGTTGATCCTATACTCAAATGCTTTTCCCTGGAACTCTCCTTCTGTGAGGAACAGCCGCTGGTGCCAGGGTTCGTAAGCGGGCTGTCGGGCGGCTCAGGAAGCCGCCAAGACCTCCCTCACTTTGGCGATCAGCGTCTCCATCGAGAATGGCTTGGGAAGCACTGGTAGAGTCGAGTAGCGTGCTTTCTCGGCGTTAGCCCCTGTTATCAGCATCGCTTTGGTTTCTGGTCGCTCATGGAGCAGACAGGCACAGAGCTGGACTCCGTGGGTGGGGCGTTTATGTCGCTGATGGCACCTTCGATTTTCCCGCTGCATTGCCGTGAGAGTTCCAACGCTTCTTTGCCGTCGCATGCGGTGATGACGCTATCCCCTCCGTGTCAGCAGAAGCGTTATTATTCTGCGGATCGTCTCATCGTCGTCAGCAACGAGGATCACTGAGTGATTGTCTGTCATCTCCCCCTCGATTTCGTGAAGGAGGGAGGACGTCAGCAGGGTGAGCAAAACTTAGTGCTTCCACTACAATTTCAGGTAATAGGCCGACGGCGGCTCAGTTCGAGGGCTGCCATGGTGGGTCTGCCTTTTCTCCCCTGCCCTGTTCGGCAAGCCATCGGTAAAGAAGAGTGCTATCGGTTCGTCGCTTCGCCCAAGTTTCTCGCACAACCGCTCTGTTTCTCGACCTGTCATTTGGCGTTCTTCTTCAGAACCTCGGCAAACTTCTGGACAGTCGCCCAGTTTTCATCCATTACCGCACAGGCTTCTCGCATCAGCCATCGACGGAAGGCGATCTCGTTGCCTTCTCTTAACGACACCTCGCCTGATCAGTTCTGGTATGCAGCGTTCAAGGTTTCCCCCGTCGTTGTGCTGCCATCCAGAAAGGTCTTCATAGCCAGCCTTCTTCTCTGCGGCGTATCCGCCGAAGTTCACTATGAAAATCTCAACACGCTTGGAGGTGTCCTGCGACGAAAAAATCACCTTCCGTTTTGCATCGGCTCTGGCGCTCGGAGCTTGCGCTGCCGATGATCGTTGGCTGTATTGCGCGCGTGGCGATGTTCCCGTTCGCGCATCTTACGCATCCAAAGCTGCTGGAATATGGCGACATCGCGCGCCTGCTTGTGCAAGGTAAAGGGTATTCGTACCCGTGGAGTCAATACCTCGGTCACGACCTCATTTTGCCAAGCGCGTACATGCCGCCGGGTCAGGTAATGATCCAAGCACTCGGCTTGCTTCTCTTCGGCGATACGCGGACTGGCCACGCCTTCATTTTTTTAGAAGAAGTTGCGGTCGGGACGGTCTTTATTTACGCAATGTGGAGAATTCTCTCTATTCTTTTCAGCGATAAGCGACTCGTTCGCTTCGGAACCTGGCTGTCGGCAGTTTATCCGAGTTTTGTTTTTGCAGTATCTTCGTTTGGGGTGCTTACAGCGGTACTAACCATTAGCGCGCTTTTTTTCTGGGCGTTACTGGAGTTTACTTCGCGTATCCGAAACCATCAGCCTATTCTATGGTCTTCCATTGCTGTTGGAGTGCTTGCTGGATCGTTAACTTTATTTCGATCCGAAAGTTATCTATTAGTTTTTCTCGCCATTATAATTTCATTCTGGCCTTACCGGCGAACGCCACAAATTACACGTTCCCTTGCGATCGTTTTCGCGAGCTTCCTGCTTGTCATTACCCCATGGATCGTTCGCAATGCTATTACGCTTCACAGGTTCATTCCCGCAAGCACGACCGGAGGATTTAATTTCTGGCGCGGACATAATTCCGATGCAACGGGAAGCTCCTGGGATGCGAATGGTGTTCCTGTTTGGACGACCGATGAAATGTGGAAGGAATTAGAACCGCTTGGAATTGCCGATTCCACGATCGAATTCAAACTGAGCGCCTATCATTTTCGCGAGGCCATGACGTGGATCGCCGCGCATCCATCGACTGAGATCGAACGCGCATTGAAAAAAGTAATGCTGTTGTGGGGTATCGATTGGTATAGCGAAGATGCGCGTCGTCCGGAATATATTCTATTGTGCGCGATGACGCTTGCTTCGCTCGTTGCAGGCGTTTGGCGTATTCGGCGCGAGCAAGTGCGCCGCGATCCACCCATGCGCGACGCTACAAATCTTATGATGCTGTGGTGCATTTTTTACACTGCGATCGCGATGGCCTTTTTCTCAGTGCCTCGGCTGCAAATTATGATATTCGCTTTTTGCTTTCCGATCATTATCTATGGCGCAGATGCGCTAATGCAAAAAATCCTTACTTTCATTCATCGTGCTTCTTTGCCCGGAATCTAATGCGATCCACAGTGGTTGTAGGCGTGACCTTAATAATAATTATTACTGATAAGGTTAATTACCTTGACCGAAACATCCATACATAGCCGTCGATCGACGAAACAGCGGGCTGCAGTGCTCACGGTCGTAGAGCACCTCCATACGCACCCGAGCGCAGAGGAGGTATATCGGCTGGTGCGAAAAAAGATCAGCAATGTATCGCTTGCTACGGTCTATCGTAATCTTCATCTTTTGGCCGAAGAGGGGAAAATTCGGGAAGTACAATTCCAGGACGATGTGATCCGGTATGACGGGATGCTCGACGCGCATGAGCATTTTTATTGTGTGACCTGTGGCACCGTTCAAGACTTGCCCGCCGAGCTTCCCGAGAAAAGGCTTTCGAATATCGCAGGCCGGTTAGGCGTAACAGTCGAGCGGTATTCTCTCGATTACTACGGTCAATGTAAAAAGTGTAAATCTCGCAAGCGGTAAGATGCTTGCACACATTCATTCCATTCTAATTTCAAATCAACTATGGCAGATCTCAAGAACAGCAAAACATTTCATAATCTCAAAGAAGGCTTCGCCGGAGAATCGCAGGCGAACCGCCGTTACCTCTATTTCGCGCGCCAGGCCGACATCGAAGGCCAGCCGGATGTAGCCGGTGTTTTCCGCGACACCGCCGAAGGCGAAACCGGACATGCCTTCGGCCACATGGAATATATTTCCGAAGTGGGTGACCCTGCAACGGGACTTCCTGTCGGCGATACCAAAACGAATCTTCAAGCTGCCATTGCCGGCGAGACCTACGAATACACCGAAATGTATCCCGGCTTTGCCAAGACCGCCCGCGCAGAAGGCTTCGATGAAATAGCCGAGTGGTTCGAAACCCTCGCACGCGCTGAGAAATCACATGCGGGAAGGTTCCAGAAGGCCAGCGATTCTATTGTTGCATAATCCCAAGTGACAAAATGGACTAAAGGGACAAAAATGCCTTTTTGTCTCGTTGGTCCCTTTTGACCCAGGAACCAGTATGGTCTTTGACTCCCACGATCCTCTTTATTGGAACTCCGCCGATCTTCAGGCGGAGTTCACGCGAGTGCTCGAAGTATGCCATGGCTGCCGACTGTGCGATGGTATGTGTCCGCCGTTCGTGGATATCTTCGACCGCATCGATGCAGAGGATGATAAACTAACGGTTGCGGGTAAAACACACGATAATCCTGTATTGGAACTTAAAAAAGCGGATTACGACCATACCGTCGATCTATGCTATCAGTGCAAGCTCTGCTACCCGAAGTGCCCGTACACTCCGCCGCATGAGTATATGTTGGATTTTCCGCGCTTGCTTCTGCGCGCCGATGCGATCAAGACGAAAGAACATAGCAAAACCCTCCAACAAAAGTTACGCGATGAAATAACCGGTGATACCGATCGCTCCGGAAAGATCGGCGCGGCAATTCCTGGCATTATGAACTGGGCTGCAAATAACGAGCTTGGACGTAAAGCACTGGAAACCATCGCAGGGATCGATCATCGAAAAAAGCTCCCAGTTTATCAGAAAGAAACTTTTCAGGTTTGGTGGAGGAAACAGAAGACACATGCACTATCTCGACCTCTCGACACAGTCGCTCTCTTTTACACCTGTATGATCGACCAGAATAAACCCTGGATCGGTGAGCAGTACGTGAAGATTTTGGAGAAGTTGGGAATTGAAGTTACAATCCCGGAGCAGGAATGCTGCGGAATGCCGGAACTTGGAACAGGCAATATCGAAAAAGTAACGAAGACCGTCGATCGCAACATCGCCCGACTTTTGCCTTATGCCGATGCGGGAATGAAGATCATCGCCATGAGCCCCAGTTGCTCGATGATGCTAAGGCAGGACTACGCACATTATGCCACCGACAAAGCTGCTGCGGAGCGCGTCATGGCAGCCGTGATGGATCCACTTGAGTATCTCATGCGGCTTCACCGCGAAAAAAAGATAACGCTGGAATTCCCGGTCAGTGTTGGAGAAAAGATCACCTATCACTTGCCCTGCCATTTGCGTGTGCAGAATGTGGGATTTAATTCTCGCGATCTGATGAAGATGATTCCCGGACTGACCGTGAACATGGTCCAGCAATGCTCCGGCCACGATGGATCGTGGTCCTCCAAGAAAGAATATTACGAAATTTCTCTCGATGTCGGCAAAAAGCTCTTCAAAGCTATTGACAAAGAAAAGCCGACACCGGTTGCAAGCGATTGCTCGCTCGCGCATCTGCACATTGAAGAGGGAACCGGTGAACACGCGCTGCATCCGATCGAAATTATTTATAAAGCAATGGGACTATGATTTCTCTCGCAGATATATTGAATATCGCCGAATACGAAAAACAGCGGCCTGAAATCCGCAAACGCGTGATCGAAGCAAAGCGGCACCGGCGCATTTTAGTTGGCCCGCTCATGACGTTTATTTTCGAAAATCTCGAAACCGTGTTATTCCAAATTCAGGAAATGATACGCACCGAACGGCTCGTGCATGATAAAGACATTCAGCATGAGATCGATACCTATAGCAGATTACTTCCCACGCACGATGAACTCTCTGCAACGCTGCTTATTGGAATCACCGAGAAAGAAAAAATAAAACCTACGCTCGATTTACTTATTGGGCTGACAAAAAATGCAGTGTATCTTACGATCGGCGAGAAAGAGATCGAGGCCAGCTTCGACGAGGAGCAATCCGAAGAAGGGCGCATTTCGGCTGTGCAATATGTTCGGTGGAAACTAAACGAGCAGGATATTGAACGCCTGCGCTTTGGGCAAGCAGAAATAAGCATTGCAATTCGTCATCCGAATTATCAGTATTCGACACAACTGACAGGCGAGCAACGAAAATCGATTGCGAAAGATATATCGTAGAGACGCGCCACCGGCGCGTCTCTATAGTACCCGCAGTTCCTTCGGCGAAGTCGTCAGCACTTCGCAGCCTTCGCGGCGGATCACGACATCGTCCTCGATGCGAACGCCGCCCAGGCCATCCAGATAGATTCCCGGCTCGATTGTCACGACCATATTCGGCTCCAGCTTATAGCGCTCGCCACGCTGGGACACTTTAGGCAGCTCGTGGACTTCAATTCCCAACCCGTGGCCCGTCGAATGACCGAATTTGGAACCATACCCATGCAGCGTGATATAATCGCGGCAGACGGTATCGAGATCGCGGGCGCTCATGCCGGCCATGACTTTATCGATACCACGCTGTTGCGCGGCACGGACGATCTCGTAGATCTTCTGAAGTTCGGTGTTGACTTTTCCCAGGGCGACCGTGCGCGTCATGTCGGAATTAAATCCTTTATAGACACATCCGAAATCGAGCGTCACCAGCTCGCCTTTACGTAACTTTTTTTCGCTTGCCGCGCCGTGCGGCAATGCGGAACGTTCCCCGCTTGCCACAATAATATTGAAGGCTTCGCGCTCGGCACCGCATTTCCGGGTTTGGTAGGCGATCTCGGCGGCAATGTCACGCTCGGTCACGCCTGGCTTTATTTCAGGAATGATGGCATCATAGACCATGTCGCCGATCTGCGCTGCTTTACGGATCGCATCGATCTCATCCTCCGATTTGATCATAATGAGCTTCTCGACGACTTCCGTCTGCGGGTCGAGCTTGACGTGACGGAATTTCGTTCGAAGAAAATCATACATCGAATAACTGATGTGATTTTTCTCGAATCCAAGATGATCGTAATCCGAAAAAAGCTGTTTTTCTACAAGCGTATCGGGGATGGTGCGGTCGCGGTCGATGATGGAAATTTTGGCGCCTACCACTTCAGTCTTGACCTGCGCTTTATACCTAAAATCGGTGAAAAAGTGAGGTTTTCCCTGCGCCGGCACGATCAGAAGCCCGTTCGACCCCGAGTAATTGATGAGATATTGTATATGCGGAAGATGCGTAACGAGCAGCGCATCAAGCCCCGTATCTTTAACCGTTTTTTGTAATTTTGCTAAACGAGCCATCATTATCATGTAGAAAAGAGGGAAAAGCGAGCACCAGTGCGGCTCACGCTGTTGCCCCATAACGCATAAGAACGAAGTAAAGCTTCTGAAACGATCATCTCATACCAAATAATCTCCCAAAGCCCTCCCAATAATCTCCCAAAGACCTCCAAATAATCTCCCAAAGATCTCCAAATAATCTCCCAAAGATCTCATGAATCCCAGTCCGGGTTATCGGGGCACTATTGGCTCCCGTTCGGTTTTTCATTATCATGTTCCCGAAACGGCTTCTCGCGCTCACCCTTTTCGCCGCGCTTGCGGTGATGCCGGCGCGTGTGCTGCGCGCGCAGTGGGTTTCTATGGACGGCCCCAATGGAGTTAACGTCGGGTTAATGATCTCAAGCGGAGATTCGATTTTAATCACGGCAGGACAAAATTTATATCAGTCATTCAATGGCGGATTAACATGGTCTCAGGACACAACCAAGTTATTCATACAATATCCTTTCCCAGACTTCTATGTGGAACCGCTATCGTTTGCACGACGGGATTCGGTCATATTTGTTGGAACGAACGCCGGTCTCTATTCTTCCACTGATTTTGGTAGTACCTGGGAGTTAGATTCTGGATTGAGAGGAGGAGCGCCGATTGTTTTGCTCGGACCACATTTCTTTTTCGGTTCAACGGAAGGGCTCGGACATTATGATCAAGATGGAAACCAATGGTTCACTGCTCCATTCCCAATTGATTATGGTGCAATCTACGCAGTTGCAACTATGGGAAGTAATGTATTTGTCAGCGAGAATGACGATGTAGAAACGACGGGATACGACGGCATCTACCGATCGAGAGATAGCGGTGTGACATGGGACTCTCTCCCGGTACTCGATGAATCTCCATCCACTATGCTTGTTTTTGGCACTGACCTGCTTGTCGGAGAATATGGTGGAATATTGCTTTCAACGGATAGTGGAACTACTTGGAGTTTGACAAGCCATAATTTTGACAGTGAATCCATCGAGGGTTTATTTTCATGTGGTCCGTACATTTTCGCAACGCTTCCCGATGGTCGGATCATGAGGTCTGCCGATACTGGCTCGAGTTGGATATTTTCCGACAGCGGAATTACTTCCCAGTTTGTCGGTGGTTTGATCCAAAGCGGAAACAGGATCATCGCAGGCACAGGGGTTGGAATTTTCATCTCTACCGATTCCGGTGAGAGTTGGACAGCATCTAACAGAGGCTTTCCTCCACAGGCCATCAATTCTTTGGGAATAGGTGACTCGGAATTGTTTGCCTCGAACGTTACCAGTGGAATATTTGAGTCCTCAACGTACGACACGAATTGGAACCCTCGGGCACGAGGAATAAATGCTGATTATTTTGAATCGCTGGGAATCAATGGACCAGGCTTATTTGCAATATTGAATTCCAGTATTTGGGTCTCGACCGATGGAGGAACAACTTGGTCAGAAAGACAAGGAAACGACAACATTTCTTTTGCCGGAGAGTGTTTTTCTGATAATTCCATAATGTTCGTTGGTTCCGAGCAGGGTGGAGCATTTCGGTCCACAGACAATGGTGTAACGTGGAACAGAGCATTCGGATTGAATAAGAATAATTTTTACTCGTTTACTGACATCGGATCACTTTTTTTCGCTGCAGCGGAAAATGGTGTTGCTACTTCAACAGATGATGGATACTCATGGCAGCTTATCGACTCCGACTTTGTCGGTTCCTCAGTTACGTCGGTAGCTTCAATCGGGAGCACTTTGTTTGCTTCAGCGACGTATCCCTTTGGAGGTCTCTTCCGGTCACTTGATAGTGGTCTTCAATGGCTCCGGTTAGATAGCACAATCTTCCCCACTGAAGTATCAGCTTTGTTTGTCTCACAAAACCATATCTTTGCAAGCGAATCCGATGATTTATTTATGTCATCCGATAATGGCGTGAGCTGGAATAGTACTGGGTTGCACCTATCTACACAATCAATGGCAACGGATGGTTACACGCTTTTTGCTGGAACTGATTCTGGTGTTTGGCGCCGCCCTCTTTCAGATTTTGGCATCAGTTCCGTTCCACAAACGCCGTCGTCAGCATCAACTGAAATACAAATCTACCCCAATCCCTTCTCCCAATCCACTCAAATCACCTTCACCTCGCAAACTGCCGGGTATGCGGAGGTGTCCATTGTAAATATGCTCGGCGTGGAGGTTGCGCGGCTGTTTTCGGGTGAGTTGGGTGCGGGTGAGCATAACTTCTCATGGAGCAATCCTACAGGCTTGCCGGATGGGACGTATGAATGCCTCGTTCGAATGAACGGGCAGGTGGATGATCGCTCATCCACCTTGGAGTCGCTGCCGATGGTGTTGATGCACTGAGGAGGAGTGTCGGCTGGAAGCACCGACCTACGCCGGAAGCGCGGTGCGAAAGAAAATTTCGAATTTCGTGGCAAGAACCGGGGAAAGGATGAAGGATGAAACGGGACCAGGATTCATAGGATTTATTGTAGCGCCGGCGTCCGCGCCGGTCCCCTAATGCGGTGTTCCACGAAATCCAGGGGGACAGGCGAGGACGCCAGCGCTACAAAATGGGAAAATCGGGACAGGCGAGGGCGCCAGCGCTACAAAATGGGAAAATCGGGACAGGCGAGGGCGCCAGCGCTACAAAATGGGAAAATCGGGACAGGCAAGGACGCCAGCGCTACAAAACGGGAAATCGGGACAGGCGAGGACGCCTGCGCTACAAAACGGGAAATCGGGACAGGCGAGGACGCCTGCGCTACAAAATGGGAAAATCGGGACAGGCGAGGACGCCAGCGCTACAGGGGCATTAAAATTATTTTCGATTCTTTTCTGGAATCACTTGCATTTGGGTTTTGAATGTGTTATTTTTAGAAGTACACTAATGAGCACCTATTTCTATAAGAATAAAGTTGAATTAGTTTTCATTATGAACGAGTTCTTTAGGAAATGGGATTATGAATACTTGTTGGAACAAATGGGCGAAATTGGCTCAAATTCGAGGGTCGGAAACGAATTGTCGGGAACTCACAAGAAAGAAAAACGGCACCTATTTCTGGAGAAGACTAAATGCACAATAAAATGATTTTTTTTCCTACCCGATGTAACTTTTGGGCATGTTACCGTGTCGCTCGTGGGAAGGGAATAGAAGATGCACCTTTGACCGGGCGTAAATCTTCGGTTTCCGGGGTTCTAATGCTATGCCAGTAGATCGAATCGAGAGCGTTTTTGACCTAATCCCAGCCGAAATAGCGGTTGGCCTCCTGAATTTCGATGAAGGCGACGAGCAGAATGCCGATTCCTCAGCCGCTCCGGATGCCGATACGGTGGCGTTCAATAGCTTTCTGGATGGCAACGATGAGGCATTTCGCGAGCTATACGATGCGTTCGAGCGTCCGCTCTACTTATATGTAGTGCGATTCGTAGGTTCGAGAATCGAAGCGGAGGACGTGTTCCAGGATGTCTGGACCCGGATGTACCGCTTGCGTGGCGAGAGCAAGACGGTATTGAAATTTTCAGGGCTGCTTTTTACAGTGGCACGAAATCTTTCGCTGAACGCAATTCGTGACAGGAATTTGCATCCGAGCATATCCTTCGATGATACGCAGGAAAGCGAGCTTGCGGCTCGGGGCGATGGCATGGAGGATTCGGATCTTCGGGATATGCTCGAACGGGCGCTCCTTCGGCTGCCGACGGGACAACGAGAGGTTTTTATCTTACGCGAGTATTTTGGATATTCGTATGAAGAAATTGCTGCTATCACCGGCGCCCCTGCGGTAACGATCAAAACGCGGGCCTGGCGCGCCAGGGAGCGGCTCAGAAAAATGATCTCGGCATGGTTAGAACTTAGAAACAATTATGAAGGATGAATTATGAATGATGAAAAAGGAATTCGAAATTTCATAATTCATCATTCATAATTCATAATTACCCAAAAGCATGACACACGACGAACGAATTAGCTCCTACATCGATAACGAGTTTTCTGCCGAGCAAGAGCAGGAATTCCTGATCTCGCTTGCGGCGAGCGAAGGACTCCGAAAATCATTCCGCTCGGAACTCGTGCTGAAAAAAGTTCTGCACCACGATGAAGCGTCGGTGAATCCTCCGCGCAAGCTGCGTGGAGCGGTTTTTGCGTCGCTCGGTCTTGCCGGAGCTGAACTTAGCCTGAATAAAGCGAATGCTACGCAAACCGCCGCTTCGCGCGGGATGCTCAAGACGTTCTTTGCGACCAAGATGAGTACGCTCGTTACCGTTGCGGGATTAACCGTTTCAGCACTGGCGGGTTATGGCGTTCATTCGTTAGTTAGCCCTGATGCTGCGGTAGTGCCTTCGGCAAATGTGTCGGATGGGACGCATGTTGTGGTTCCGGCGGCGCAGAATTTTAGCCAGCCAATTTCAGCGCCTTCACAGACGGCGACGGTTATTACTCCAACTGAGAAAAAACCGTTGGTAATGGTGAAGCACAATCATTTGAATCACCCTGTTGTACAGACACCAACAGAACCGGTTAGCGGCGCTGCGGGCGGTGGAACGGTGAGTATGGAGCCGCCGAAGATCAACCCGGCCCATTAAAATTTAGCAGGTTAATTTAGTTGTAGCACATCTCCTCTTGAAGCTCGCTTTGATCGCCGGAACAAGACCTTCCGCGATCTTAGCGAGCTTCTTTAATGTGTGGGCGGGGAAATAATTCGGGTTGTGACCCGTTAAAGGGCATGGTGCTAAAAGCGTGGCCAAAATTTTCCCCCCTCACAATGAAGCGAAGCCAATTCGCATATGTTTGCGTGAGCCTGTTTTTTATGACGCTTCGGGCACAAGCGCAAAGCCCGAGCGGCAGCATCCGGGATTCCGTCATAATGAAGGACACGCTGGTGCAAAGCGAATTTGTGGTCGAGCATAAGCCGCTCCGCGCTGGAATCGAAGTCAATTATGGCTGGGGAGATTATTATGACGCGAGTATTCCATCACCCATAGCGCTCATTGGCTGCGACGAATATTCGATGGGAACCGGGAATGAGTATGGCGCCAGGTTTCAGGCCGATATGCCGCTCTGGGGCGATAATTCACCATGGACTCTTCTGCCGAGACTGTTCATTCAGTTCCATCATCCGGAGTTTGACTGGACCGAGATCGATCAGAGCTACGATACGGGATCGAAATCGCTTGTGCCATTCAGTATTCGTCATGAACTGCTTGCAACTATTGGCGAAGCGGGGATCGGAAGCGGTTTTTCGTATGAGCTAACGAACCGGTGGCACGCCATCGCAGGAGCGAACTTGGGTGTGATATTTTTGCAATCCTATCAAACTTCCCTGCACCGTGTGGAACCAGGAGTGTTGTTTGGCACAACGCGGGACACGATCACAGCCTCTGGAAATTTCCCAAAAAAATTGGCGTTTCTTCCATCGATCTCGCTTGGCACGAATTACGATCTGCCCCTCTCGAAAAAATTGTGGGCCGAGCCGGGAATCGAAGCCAGTTTGCCGTTCGGCGGACAAGCGGGGGGTGGTTCGGCCTTGTGGCGCTTCGGCGGCATGAGTTATTGGCGCGCTATTGAAGTGAATGCGACGCTTGCATTGATGTTCGATCTTACGCCGCGCATGGAGACCGTGCCTGTGTTCGAAAAGCGGGAAGTTCCATCTACTATTTATATCACCGAGCAAGCGCCTAAGGTTGAGAGTCCGAAGCTTAGCGCATCCATTCGCGCGGTTGCTATTTCTTCAACCGGCGAAAAATCGGATGTCGTCCGCATGACGGTCGAAGAGATTCGCACGCGCAATGCAGACCCAATCCTAAATTATATTTTCTTCGATGCAGGTTCCACAACATTTCCAACGCGCTATGTGACCTATCCTACTGCCGAAACCGCAGAGCGTGAGTTCCAGGGTTCATCCGAACGGCATGACATCAAGCTGATGGATCTTTACCGCGAAACGCTGAATATCTTAGGTGATCGGATGCGAAAATTCCCCAAATCTCGGATTACGTTGATCGGCAGTACGGACAATTCCGATGATAAAGATGCAACGAACGCGAATTCTGATGCAACGCTGCTCGCGCTTGCTCGAAAACGCGCCGAGACGGTCAAGAAATATCTTGTCGATATTTGGAAGATCGATCCCGCACGATTGAAAGTCGAAGCAACACTGTTGCCGGCGAAGCCGAGTCCTTCGAGCACGGAAGATGGTCGCGCAGAAAACCGCAGAGTGGAATTCCATGCGGAAGGCAGCGATTCCGCTGCGTTTCGAATTACCGCACCGGTGACGGTCACCAACATCGAGCACTTGGCCACGCCGGATCGCATCGATCTTATTCCATCGGTAACTACGCAGGCGGGAATTCTTCGTTCTCACGCTACGATCGGCGCGGAAGGGATCGTGCTGGAAAATTTTGGGAGCGATTCTACGAACAGTGGCGAAGAAAAAGAATGGGCACCGACGGAAGAGACGTTGAAGAAGCTCCGCGATTCACTCGAAATCGATTACGACGTTTCAGATTCGGCGGGGAATAATGCTCACGCTCATTCCAGTATTCCACTCGATATTGTCCGTGTCGCGAGCAACCGTCCAGAGCGCATCGAGCGATTCAGCCTGATCTTATTCGGCTTCGATGAATCCCAGCTTGGCTCGGGCAACGACCGCTCGATCCGCAGCGCGGCGGAGATGATACCGAACGTGCCGGTAAAACGCGTACTCATTCAGGGATATACCGATGAAATGGGCGACCCGGCTCACAATGATGCACTGAGCGAATCGCGCGCAGATAATGTTCGGACTCGTCTTGAAGGTCTGCTTCGCACGGAAGGCGTCGAGCCGTCGGTGCTCGATATTCATAGTCAGGGCCGCGGCTCGCGTGATCTTCCCTACGATAATCATCTTCCGGAGGGACGATTTTTCTCTCGTACCGTTAATATAACCATCGAACGAGGGCAATGAAGAATTACGAATTACGAAAGCATGATCGGTCATGCACGAATTACGAATGGAGAGATCGATTTCCCCATTCGTCATTTGTCATTCGTCATTTGTCATTCATGTTCTTTTTGCTGGCTACTGCACTTCCGCTTCATGCTCAGCCGGTACCTATAGTGACTATGCGTCCCGATCGTGCAGCGCCCGGAATGAACGTCGTCGTTGAAGTGCTTATCCCTTTCGCTGACGATCGGCTGTTAGGGGTCGATGCTCTCGATTCGGGGATAAGCGTTAATCTCATTAATCGCTCTGACACCAACCGTTTGATGATCGGTCCTCCCATTGTCAGTTGGAATGGAAGGGTGATGCAAATTCCCATATTCGTATTTCCGAATGCCACGTTGGGTCCGGTGGCATTCTCCGTGTTCGACACGGCGTCTGATGCGCAGACGGATACCGTCATGTTCTATATTGATTCCCTACAACACCTTGGGCCTATCACGCACAATACAACAATTGGCGGCGGGTTTGGCGAGCTTTCGGCAAGCAATACGATTTTGGTGGATTCGCTTATCGTAACGAATGCGACGGTTCGCTTTTCTCTGACGAATCCCGATACACTGCCGAGTAATCCGAGATTACTTCCCGTAGTAATCCTTTCGAAAGGGCCGGTGCGCCTCACGAATTCCACCATTTCTGTCGATGCGGATAGCCTCGATGGCGGGCCGGGCGGCGGTGGTGGTGGGCATGGCTTTGGCGGGTTTGGCGGAGGTATAGGCGGGACTGGTTTCACCGGCGGCGGAAGCTGCCCCAGCGATACGCTCGGCAGCGAAGGCTCCGATTCCGTTGGAACCTTTATTGCCGGTGGGCAGGCTGCTACAGGCGTGCTTGGCGGCTTGAGCGATCCCGGCCCCGGTGAGGGCGGCGGCGGGGGTGGTACGGGTGCGCCGTATGGAATGAGCGGATCGGCGTGCGTTCCTGACTTGCCTTCGGATGTGGGTGGTTTCGGAGGCGGTTCAGGCGGAGGACAGGAAGCTATTTCGGATATTGTATATGGCGGCGGCGGCGGCGGTTTTGGAACGGCAGGAATAGACGGAGGGGGAACGGGTTCTAATGGTGGCGCACAGAACGGAGGAAGATTCCTCGTGCCGTTAGCCGGCGGTTCCGGAGGAGGCGCAGGGAACTCTGTCGATCTTGGCGATGGCGCGTTGGGCGCTTCAGGCGGCGGCGGCGGCGGAGCGCTTGCACTTATTTCTTGCGATTCCATCGTAGCTATTTCTTCGGCCTTTTCAGCCCGTGGAGATTCTGGCATGTCGGGAATAAAAATAGCGGCGGGCGGTGGTGGCGGTTCCGGCGGAGCGGTCTATTTGGCAAGTCCGAAAGGCATTAACGCATCGGGAACGACGATCAATGTGAATGGCGGAAATCCCGGTCAGCCATCCTCGGATTCGGTTGGCTTTGCAGGTGGACGTGGTGGATTAGGCCGCGTGAGAATAGATGGTGCAACAAACTTAAAAACACCGACCCAGCTCAACGCAGTCTGGACCGAGGGGATTTCGCTTATGCCGACGCCGCTTGGGTTACCTGTGAATGGTTTTTTTCAGATCGCTGGATTTGCGCCGGATCTCACCAATACGCTGGATACGGTTCGCATTTTTTACCGAACGCAGCATACGGCGTGGCAATCGGTGGATACCATTCGCGGTATGGACGGAACCTGGGCTAAATGGCTCCCGCTTCCGCATGATTCGCTGTTTTATGTTGTGGCGTTTGTCGAAGTTAATGGGGCGGCATCCGACCAGGAAAATTTCGACTATGAGCCGAATTGGCTTGTGTCGAGCGCGAGCATGTCCATTATTTATCACCCGGCCTCGCCTTTCCTTGTGGTTCAGGATACGCTGAATTTTGGAACGGTACGCATCGGCAAGTGCAAAACACTTTCGCTCGTTATCCACAACGAAGGCGAAGCGCCACTTGTGATAGGCAAAGGCGCGTTTTCCGGTTCACAAGGTTTTTCCATCGTTCCCGACACGGCACTTGTCATTCCTCCCTATTCCGGCGATACGCTCGAAGTACAATTTTGTCCCGATTCCTCGGGTGAGGATTTAGCATCGCTAACCTATCATTCGAACGATTCAACGAATACGCCCAAAGTCATCGCGGTTTTGGGAGCGGGACTGGAGCGGCACGATTCCCTCGTGCTTTCGCCGGCCAACATTACCTTCGATTCGATTCTTGCGGGCAACTGCGAAATCGATACGGTGATGCTTCTTTCGGCAGGCACCGATACGCTTTACCTGAATCAAAGCGTATGGAACAATCTTCCATTCAGCACGAGGCTTGTTCCGCCGGACACCGCGCTTGCGCCTAAGCAAAAAAGTATCTTAATTATCACATTCTGCCCAACGGATTCGGGTGCGTTTTCCCAGACGCAAGTGCTCGATGACCGTCAGGATTCGATAGCAATGCATGGCGTGGGAATTATCCAGCATGTTTCAAGTCTCATCCAAAAAGATCTTGGAACAAGCTGCCTCGGCGACTCTGTAACATTTATCGATACCATATCCAATCTTGGCAACGATACCGTAACGCTTATAAGTTTTCAAAATAGTAATTCACCACTCATCGATACCCTAAACGTGATACTTCAGCCACACGAACGGTATCCGGTCCCGATTGCGTGGCTGCCCGATACCGTGGGAGTACAGAGCAATACGATCTTTTATCAACTTTCGAACACGCGGCTGATTACTACGCTCACGTACCATATTACCGGAGCGGAAGTTCATTTCGCTCCCACACTTCCGTTTAATTTCGTGTGTATGGGTGACAGTGAAACTCTAAACGATACGCTGACGAATGTTGGGCCGGATACGATGGCGCTCGCTCCATACGAGCTTCCGGCGGGAAGGCCATTTATGCTGCTCGATTCGGTTCCCTTGCTTCTGCCCGGATCGAGCGTTGCATTGCGCATCGCGTTTGCCCCAAACGATACACTCCGGCAATTCGATACGCTCCATATACATGTGAGCGATAATGGCTGCGATTCTGTCATTGCCATTGTTCTCGCTGGAACTGGCATTGTTACGGGATTAGCTGCCGAATCCATTAACTTTGATGCTGTTCCGGTGGGCCAATGCCGCGAGGATTCGGCGGTCATTGGGAACCCGTGCGGGCCATCGGTCACGATCGACTCTATCGTATCGAAGAATGCTGCATTCCAGCTCGTCGATTCGCTACCGATCATCATTCCCGCGCTTGGGTCGGCAGAAATAACATTCCGATTCTGTCCCTTATCGTCCGATACCGGCGTGCAAACCGATACGGTGACGCTTTTCCCGAGCCTCGGTTCGCCGTTCACGATGCTATTGCAGGGAACCGGGATCACGCTCGGCATTCCCTGGGCGCACTTTACTATTTCAAGCGCTGTGGCGGCTGCCGGGGATACGGTTACTACTTCCATCACGCTCGATTCTTCCTCGCTAACGGGTTCCCACTATGTACAGGGGGTGGTCAGCTACGATCCGGCGGTCGTTTGGCCTTTGAACGGGTTTTCCTATCCCGTCCAGCCGGCGATGCGGGATTCGCTTGCCTTTTCGGGTTCGATCGATTTTAACGCTATTGGCAGAAACATCGAGTCCGTTTCATGGCTGACGCTCCTCGGGCCGAGCGCATCTACTACCATCGGTTTCAATCTTACCGATACCGTGTCCTATGTAAATGTCGAGGTGGCGCAGGGCAGCATTACGGTCACGGATTGCACGGGACTCGATGGCCAGTTTTCGCCGGGCGGGGATTACGCGCTAGGTCCGGTCACGCCAAATCCTGCTACGGAGATTGCAACGATCGCGCTTACGCTCGGAAACGATGGCTACGTCGAAGCGGGGCTCTACGATATGACGGGCAAATTAGTCGCTACGGTGCTTGCGCAAAATTTCGACCGGGGTAATTATACGATTAGTATCCCGATGAGCGGCGTTGCTTCGGGGAGATACATGGTAGTGGTTAGCTCGCTCGGCTGGCGCGCGGCTACTCCGCTGGTGATAGACCGGTAAAGCGCGACATTCTACCCCCAATGAGGTAAAATGTACCATTTTGGGTTAATTCGTAGCATTCTAAAAGAAATTTTCAAAAAAAATTGAACTTGATGTAACTTTCGGGGGTTCTGCCGTGTCGAGTACAATACTTGGGGGAAAACCGCGCGGCTTTCGAGGAATGTATAGCTTTTAGAGGCATAATTTCTGAGAGATAGTGTGGGTTTCGGGCCAAAACGTTAAAGTCATTATTATTTTTTCCATTTAGTTTATGAAAAAACTCTACGCTTTCCTTGCATCGTCAACGATGCTTATCATGCTCGTAGCACTCGGAATCCTTGGATCCGAAGTTGCCAACGCGCAAACGTACACCTCCACCAGCTACGTGTTCCATCAGGTCAATACGCCTGACGCACAAGGGCTTGGTTCCGGTCCGAACTGGAATCCACAATCGCTCACGGTGGATAATTCCGGCGAACTCCAGTACTACGCTCCGTATTACTTCGATGAACTTTGCGGCGCGTCGCATCTGCTGCCTTTTAATTTCACCCTCGGAGCCGCTCAGCTCGTCGGCGGAACAAATTCGTTCACTATTACCTGCAGCGGTAATGTGGTCTTAAGCCCTACGTGGCCCAGCCCGGATGAGGATTACGAGCTGCCCTATGGCGATTACAATTTTACCGAATGGGAGCCATACGGAGTCAATGAAAGCTACTATAACTACTGCGAAGATTTGACGATGGAAGAATCTGAGTATGACGATGCTCCGTACTTAGGGGAATTTGCGAATTACATCCTCATGCCGTTCTCTACCGGCGGCGAGGATTATTGCTACCTTCCGGAACTCTCGAGCAATCCCACGAAATTTTCGTATGGTGTCTTAGGCTCCGCCCCGAACCGCGAGCTTGTGATCGAGGTGGATTATATGCATTGCGGCTATGACGGTATCGAAGGTTCGTTTAACACATGGACTTCGTTCCAGACGGTCATCTACGAGGGCGGACTCTCGAAATTCCAGTTTAATTATGGCCCGACGGTAGGTACTAATCCATTCGGCTTTGACAAAGAGGAGAATTGGGCGCCTCTCTCGGTAAATGGCGTTAACTGGCCCGGCTCATGGGATTACGCTTACGCCTACAATGAAGGCTCCTATCTCTTAATTGAGGACTATGGCTCTTATGTTGGCTTTAAGCTGACCCCGAATAACTTTGCTATGGTTGATTTCGGCGGCAATGGCTGGAACGCGAACAACAAGATGTACGTGGCATACAACACGCCTTATGGTTCGAGTGGCGAGCCGCTCTTCCCGGATACGACATCCCAGCTTCCGCAGTCGAGTATATTGTTCGCCGTCGCGTATCCTTACGATCTCACGGCAGGAGCCATTACGCTTCCGAAGAGCGAAGAGCCATACCCATTGAACACGCCCTTCACTCCGACAGCTACGATGACGAACTCGGGTTCGTCGGTTCCAACCTCGTGTTCGGTACTCCTCACGATCTCGGAAGTGGGGGTGGGCCAGGTCTATAATGAAGTGCTTAGTATGAAGAACACGGCTCAGGCGGCGAGCGGGATATTCCCCGCGATCCCGGCAATACCGGCTTCGTTCGGGCAGACGACGATCCAGTTCCCGTCCTATACTCCGGGCGTTTCATCCCTTTTACCGGCCGGTAATGGGAACGGAGGTTATGGTATTTACGAGGACACGATGATTATCTATAATCTGGCGCCGACGGCGGATCAAAATCCCTCGGATAACGAGGCGACGAACGAATGGACTGTTCGCCGCCGAACGACATAAAGGCGGTGCAGGTCATCAATCCGCCGAACGGCGCTCGAACGCAAATAGACGTTTGCAACTCCGATCTCGATCCGGTTCAGGAACTTAGGTACACAGAACCAGACGAATGTGCCTGTCATCGGCGGTGGTGCATGATCAAACGGGGCGGTGGTTTTCCGGGACACGCTGATCATTCCGAACTGGCCTGCGGGTCCGAAGGGAGGAAATTCCGACTGGACGTGAGGATTATTCCACAAGCGGCAGGGTCCGGGCATAGGCGCGTATTACGATACGGCATTCCCGTGCAACCCTTCATGGACTCCGTCCACCCTTGGCATGGACACGGTGTTCGGTATCGCGATCATGTATCCGCAAAATGGCGCGAACATTACCGATGAGCTTCGCTGCCGACGACACGACGAAATCGCTCAACTCCAATTCTTCCGGAATACGATGCCGCGGCGATGCGGTCATTAACCCGCAAGCCGGGCGGCAGGAGCCATATTTAACATCATGGCAGCCTGCGGCAAGGTGTGTTCCAGGATGTCGGCGTAGTGGATTTGTTCGGTGTCCGCTCCGGTTGTTCAGATTCGGCGATGCTCTGACGGGCTGGTCTGTTCCAAGCGGACACAACGGAAGACGCGTTGAATGTGCGATCAGGGACAGGTAGCGGTTCTACTTCCCGACCACAGGCGGGCCGTACAATATCGCGAACGATACCTCCGGGCTGCTACAACTATGTGCGCGATCGCGGATTAGACTGGCGACATCAACCAGGTGAACGACACGGCGTGCACGCAATTTTCGATCATCGACCGTTTGAAGGGCGACTATTACGTGGGCGTGGGCAAGCAATTCCAGACGATTCATCAGGCGGTGGATACGATGAAGTTCCGTGGTATCGGCGCAAATGTGCGGATGATCCTTACGGATACGTCGTACACGGAAAATGGTACTACCGATGTGAGCACTGCCGTAGGGCGCAGTCGACATGCGCAACATTACCGGCCTATCGGATACCTCGACCGTAACATGGATTCCGTATCCGGGCCAGTGCATCCGACGATCACACTTCACCGGTCCACAGCCGTTCTGGTTTTTACATGGGCGACCGGTTTCGCAGGATGGATGAACTTCGAAGGCTATAATCCATCGACGGTTCCAACGCCGGATAAGGTAATGGCGGAGCCTGCGAAGCGCGGTATGACGATCGTCAAGCAAGAGACGAACGCTGGCGCGGTCTTCGGCATCGAGGAAGGCGCGAGCAATATCACGCTGAAGGATCTGATCATACATGGCAACGGCGCATTATCGAAACAGTGGATTTGCGAACGATTCCTGCTGGGCAGTCCGTATCTTCAACGATCAAAGCCAGTTCGTCTATGCGCTCGGGTTCAGCGATACGGTTGCGATGCACGGAACTCTGTCAACAATTGCGAGCTTGGCAATGTGAAGTATGGCATTTACGATCATGGCTTCCACGATGAATTCGATCCGTACAGAAGGGCGTACTATTGTCGTCATGGCGAAATTACGGCAATCACGTTCACGCGGAACACGGTCGGTACGGCAGCAAATCCGATTTCCTATGCCGGAATACAGATCAATGGCGAGAACGGCCTTGTGATTTCGCATAACGAAATCACGAACATCAATGCCTCGTAATCCCGGACATCGGGTGGCCTTACTGGAACGTCTATGGTATCGTCTCAGCCCGAACATGGATACGTATATTGGCCCTTCGAATCCAGGGGGAACCGTATGGCCCGGAGATACGGGTAACATAACGTGGGCGTGGATCGATGCGAACCGCATTCAGGACATGATCTCGCTCTCGGGCAATACGTATGGTATTGCGATCTCAGGCAGGACGTCGGGTATTATCAGAGCTCGGGTCATAGACCGTAACTTCGAAGCTTCCGACGGTGACACAGAACCGCATTGTCGAACAATATGATCTTAGATCTTCGGAGCGGCGGTGGCGCCTATCCGATCCTGATGAATACATCTTCCTCGACGTATTCGACGGACCTGGATTCGGTGTTCAACAACTCGATCTCGACGAGCAATGCGAAGCGAACATCACGATTCAATATGCGAAGCATGCGTTCTTATGGGATAATATCATCCAGAACATCGGCAGCGGTCCGTACACGAACTACTGGTTAGAAGTACCGCGTCCGTATGCAAGCTGCGATCAGTTCGGACTACAACCTGTTCGATTTGCATGGCACGAATAACTTCGACTCGGTGATCGAGTACGACGTCGCGCTATGGCACGGTGTTCCAGAGCCTGTATCTTCCGCCGATTGAACGACTGGCGGACTATATTGGTCAGGACAGCCACTCCCTGACAGGCAATCCGCTGTTTGCGACCCCAGCGATGGGCACGGATTCGTTGCACATGCCGCCGGCGCTTACCTACATCGAAAGCCCGGCCGCAAATACAGGCGAATGGCTTGGAACGGCTACGGAGGCGACATGACTTCGACGGAATCGCCGGTTGGCTCCAGAACAAGTCGGTCCGGATATTGGCGCCGATGAATGGGATGCGTTCCAGTACACGAACGATCTTCGCGGTCTTAGAGATCGTCACAGCCGGCTGGGTTCTCGCAGACGAGCGACACAGTCGTTGGTGACAACGGAAAGTCCGCTATGGATCAACGCGCGTGGTGAAGAATCTCTCGAGCGTAGGCGTCTATAACGAAGTCCGTAACAGCCACGGTGCAACGTTCGGTCGGTGGTGTATGGACGACGGTAGGTACCTATGCCTCGGCGCCGATTGACGTGGGCGGTGAGTCGAGTCGAAGAACGTGGAATTCCAGGGTCCGGCGCTGACCCGCGCGAACGATACGGGAGTATTCCAGGTGATCGTAACCGTGCCGAACGACCAGAACAACGCGAACAACTCGCAGGCGAAAGCCTTCACGAATCCTGCTGAAGCAGAATGCGGTGATTGCTCTCTTATAATGGGGCGAATTCGCAGGGCATTCAGAACTGCGATTCTGTGATGCGGCGCTCAACCGCTTAGGTGTGCCGTTCGACACGATCGACCGAAATTCGCCGAAGGGACTTCCGAACTCGACGATCATCGACTACACGCCGTGGTGGACGATCGTCTGGTCCATGGGCGATCCGGACGTTGCGCCGGTTCCTGGCCAGCCGACGGGTCAGGGCGGCCTGTCGCTTCAGGAGACGGACGAAATCACGCGGTATCTGAATGCTGGCTTGTGCTATGCAAAGAAGAGCATGGTGATCGCCGGCCAAGACATCGCTTGGTACAATGGATTCCTCATGTCGAACAATCCGGTAACCGATACGCAATGGATGCAATCTGACGATGCATACGAAGTATTGTGCTCGCACCCCGGTTTCCGGTGCGTACAACGGTCGCATTGTGGGTCAGCAGCCGGCCTACTGGACCTATGCGGACTACATCCGGGAGCCTCACGGGAAATGCGAAGACGGATCTGTCGTCGAACCTGACGCCGAACGTATCCTGCCCGCAACCACGACTGCAGCAGTCGGCCCGAGGTCAATGGCTATGCGTACACATATGCGTACACATCCACTTACTCCGAACGACAGCGGCGCTGGAATTACCGTATTACAATACACTTATGAATACCGTATTCTACGGGTTCGACTGGGCAAATCCATACCAGGTGGGACCGCAGGATACGACTTGAGAACAACTTGACGAGCGGCACGACCCGCACGCTTGCAGCAGCCTTCGCATTCTTCCGAGGCCATCAGGGTACCGTACTTCCTGTTGACTTCGTAGATGCGACGGCGAGCTACATTCCGGGTTCAACCAATGCCCTCATCAAGTGGGATGTTGCAACCCAGAAGGACGTGGCGATGTATAACGTCGAACAGCAGAATCAGGATAACTGGTCGGTCATCGGACATGTGAATCCGTCCGATAACGAGACGGCTTATTCCTTCACGCAGGTCGGCAACGATCCTACGCAATCGTACACCTATCGTATTTCGGCGGTGGATGAAAGCGGTTCGGAGACTTATTCGAATACCGTTGAGCTTGGACCGGATCCTTCCGAGATGGGCTTTACGCTTGGACAGAGCTATCCGAATCCGACACCCGGTGTGACGGAGATCTCCTTCACGCTTCCGGAAGCTTCACAGGTATCGATCCGCATCATTGACGTAACCGGTAAGGTCGTCAATACCGATGTGACGAACGTACCGTTCGCAGCAGGTTCGCAGACCGTGAAGCTCGATCTCAGTGCGCTTCCGAGCGGCAACTATCTCTATCAGATGGTCGCTACCGGTGCGGATGGACAGAGCGCAACGCTTTCGAACAAGCTCTCTGTCGAGAAACAGTAACGGCTGACGGAACACCGTTAACGGGCAGGAAAAACCTTCCCGAATAGAATTATAGGCGCTGCCCGGCGTGGTACTATCCACGCCGGGCAGTGTCCGTTTTGGGAGGGATAGATGTTCCATACGATATGGTATGACACATCGCGAAACTCCCTTCGTAAAACACCGTGTTCAAGCGCACAAGGATATGAAGGACGAGACAAAACAGCGGCAATCGCCGGACATTACTACGCTAAACGCCGAACTGACCGAGCGCCAACGTGAAATATTACGCCTGATCGTCCGTCAGTATGTACTCACGGCCAATCCGGTTGGTTCACGGTATCTCGCGCGTATTAGCTCGCTGGGCTTAAGCGATGCCTCCACGCGAAATATCATGGCGGACCTGGAATACATGGGGTACGTCGATCATCCACACACGAGCGCCGGTCGAATGCCAACGGATAAAGGCTACCGCCTCTACGTGAACGATCTGATGGCGCGCGAACATGTGACCTCGGCAGAACGCAAGGCGGTTGCAGATCCTTGGCAGAGGCCGTGACGGCCGATGATGTGCTCGAAGCATCGTCGGATATTCTCGCCAAGCTTTCGCGTCAGCTTTCCATTGCATTGTTACCTGCGCTCGACGAAGGGATTCTGGAGCGCGTGGAGATCGCGCAGCTATCGTCGAACCGATTGCTTGTCGTGCTCGCTGCATCGAGCGGGCGCGTGAGAACGGTTACGCTGGAAACCGAGAATATGCTCGCGCAACCAAAGCTCGATGAACTGCGCCTCTTGCTCAACGAGCGCCTTGCGGGGCGCAGCTTCCGGGAAGTAAAAGCAACGTTTCGGGAGCGCATGAGAGATCTTTCGGAGCACGACCGGTCGATCCTGCGGCTGTTCATCGATGCACCCGAAAAACTGTTCGATGATTCGGGTTCCGAGCGCGTAAAAATTAGCGGTGCAAAAAATATTTTCGTACAGCCGGAATTTCAACGCCGGGATCTGGCGAGCGATGAAGAATTTCAGGGGATCATCGAGCTGATCGACAATGAAGAAGTCGTGATCCATGTGCTCGAACGCTCCAGCGGCGAGATGGGATCTATTTCGAAGGGCGGTTTGGCCATTCGTATCGGCAGTGAACTCGAAGAACGCAACATGACAGGTTACAGTCTCGTCTGCACGAAATATCAGATCGGCGGCGAGCGCGGTATTATCGGACTCATTGGCCCGAAGCGGATGGATTACGGACGTATCGCTCCACTGGTGGAATACGTAGCGCGGGCGATGTCCGGCGTATTAGCGATCAAATAAAGCCCGCTCCTTTTAAGGAGGGAGCGTCGTTGGCGATGCCGGGGTGGTCAGATAGGAGGAATTATGTTTGATAAGAACGACAAGAGCGAAGCAAACGAAGACATGGTCGATGAAAAGATCGCGGAGATCGAGCGAACGCTCGATACTACTCGCGATCAGCTATTACGCCGCACGGCCGAGCTGGAAAACATGCGCCGCCGCCATCAGCAGGAGCGCGAACAGCTTATTTTCGATGCGAACAAGCGGCTTATTATTGACTTGCTGGGAATTATTGACGATCTGGAACGGACAATCGAGCATGTCTCCGAATCCAACGATCGTTCCTCATCGATGATGCAGGGCATAGAACTTATTTATAAGAACTTTTTGAAAACGCTCGAACGCTATGGCGTGCATCCCATGCAAACGGTGGGCGAACCGTTCGATCCCATGAAACACGATGCCCTGCTCGAAGAGCCGCGTGACGATGTTGCCGCAGGACTCGTGACCCGCGAGATCCAGCGCGGATATGCGCTGCACGATACTATTCTTCGCCACGCAAAAGTGTTCGTGTCGAAGGCCGCTGAATAAACATTAAAGGAAGAACGGCTGCTACATGAAGCGTGATTATTATGAAATTCTAAGCGTGACTCGTTCCGCTTCGATCGACGAAATAAAAAAGTCGTATCGAAAGCTTGCCATGGAGTTTCACCCCGACCGCAATCCCGATAATAAAGAGGCGGAAGAGAAATTCAAGGAAGCGACGGAAGCCTACGAAGTGCTGAGCGATACCGATAAGCGCGCGCGCTACGACCGCTTCGGCCACGAGGGTGTTCGCGCAACAGATTTTGGGCATTATCAAAGCACGAACGATATTTTCTCCCATTTTGCCGATATTTTTGGTGGCATGGGCGGCGGAAGTATTTTCGAGCAGTTCTTTGGCGGTGGCCAAAGCCGGAACCCGAATGCGCCGGAGCGCGGCGCCGATCTGCAAATGCCGATTTCACTTACGCTCGAAGAAATTGCCGAAGGAGTCGAGAAGAAGATCAAGGTGCGGCATTTGGTGACCTGCGCGACTTGTGCGGGAACCGGAGCAAAAGCAGGAACATTGCCCGAAACGTGCCAGACGTGCCATGGCGCCGGTCAGGTGCGGCAGGTGCGCTCGATGGGCTTCGGGCAGTTCGTCAATGTAACGGTGTGCCCGACCTGTCAGGGGACCGGGCAGACCATTCGCGAGCGATGCACCGTGTGCCACGGCGATGGCCGCGTGCAAGAAGAAACCACGCTTTCTGTAAAAATTCCGGCGGGCGTCAGCGAGGGAAATTATCTCACGCTGTCCGGACAGGGACACGCGGGCCGGCGCGGCGGGCCGGCAGGGCAATGCGCTCGTGGTTATTCAGGAGCTTCCACACGACAAATTCCTGCGCGATGGCGACGATGTCGTGCTCGATCTCGAAATTACCGTTCCGCAGGCGCTGCTGGGCGCGGAGATAGAAGTTCCAACGCTGACCGGGCATTCGCTGCTCACCATTCAGGCCGGCACGCAGGCCGGAACGCTTTTACGAATGCGCGGGAAGGGCATTCAGCATTTATCGCATTCCGGTAAGGGCGATGAACTCGTTCGCATCCAGATCGCAACGCCGGATAAACTGACCAAAGAAGAGCGCGACCTGCTGGAACGCCTCGCTACGCTCGAACACTTTCGCGCGCCCGGCGTGGAGGCTTCGGAAGAAAAAACAAAGGGCAAGACCGGCAAGACCCGCAAAAAAGCGATGGCACGGGAAGGTTTCTTCCGAAAATATTCGAAGCATCTTTGCGTTTGGGGTCTCCGATTAAGCGGGTTGCTCCATCTCCATTGCCGCATTCCATATTATGCCATGATTTTCATTAACGAATTTCGTGCAAAGCCGAAAAAAATGTTGTAAGTTTGTACCGAGCGGTTGCAATTTGTAACCCAAAATTTACCTTTTCGACCGCTTGTTGCTATGTAGATCGCTTGTCGCGTCTGTGGGAATTGTAGTTTTCTATCGCTAACGGCACGGCGGACGTACCGCCGGATTTCTTATTATTTTTGATCATATCTATGGCAAACATGTATGCTATCCAGGGTTTCGATTTAGGGTATGGAGGTGGCGCAACTCGCTCTGCGAGCACCGGCTCGCCGAACGTCCTGCTCTTTTTCCCGCCGCCGGGTACTAATCTCACCGTAAGTAACTATAGTTATTCGGGCACAGACACGAATATGTACCTTTTCATGCGTAGTTGGACGAATGGCAGTGTCAACCCGACGCTCAACTCGGGTTTCAATGGCAATACCGTGATGTTCCCTGGCCCTAACGGGTGGGGAAGCGGCTCTTCCGTTCAAGCGACCACATGGGGTTCGCCCAATAACTTCCCCGGAGGCACAGGGCAAGTCTATTCAATGCTTGCGCAGGACTCCGGTCAGGGTGCTATGAACCAGACACAGTCGATCACTGTAACTCCTGCAACGCCGCAGCCGGATCCAGCCTCCGGCTCGCCACTTGTCCTTCAGGTTACGTTCAATAATGTCGATAACGCCGGAGGAAATATCACTGCGACCGTTACGATCGCAACCTCGTAATTCATCATCTATTAATACACGAACAAACATTCATCGGCTTTTCTAAGCTACGGCACGGCGGACGTTTCGCCGAACTTCACTTTTAATTTTTTATACTACTATGGGTATGTTAGCAATTCCCGGTTTCGATTTAGGATACAGCGGAGCCGGCACACGCACCTCGAACAACGGAGCGCCCACTGCGCTTCTTATCTTTGTACCTTCCGGTTGCACCATGACGATCACCAACTATAACTATTCCGGCTATATGCCTGGTATGCAGCTCTTCATTCGCAGTTGGAACGCGGGGACTATCAATGCCTCGCTAACTTCCGGATGGAACGGAAATACCATTATTACGCCCGGAAACCTGGGTTGGAACGGGACCTCGTTCGGATCGACGACGTGGGAGCAGGTGCCCGGCTTCACACCTTTTGCGGGTGGCGCGGGCCAGGTCTATTCCATTATTGCGCAGAATCTTTCCGGTGTGCAAAATTTTAATGCGAATATTACCGTAAACCCGGCGACGCCCCAACCGCAGCCCACGCTAAATACACCGACCTCAATAAATGCCACCTTTAACAGCGTCGATAATCAAGGCGGCAATATTAGCGTGACGATTACGATCACAGAGGATCTGAGTCGTTAACTTATTTTGTATATAGCTTTTCAGTGCGGGGGTCGAACGCCGCGCTTTTACTTAACATCCCACGCTGCGCAAGCAGCGTGGGAAACCATTTCAAACCTAATCATCGAATAAATAACATGAAGAAACAACTCTGGGGGGGGGGCAATAGCGCTATTTGTCCTTTTACTGGCATCTAACACACGCGCTCAATCGGTAAGCGTCATCAATCAGGACGCGGAATCCATAACTGCCACGATCAATTGTATGGATGGCGGGCACATGGTCACCGTTGGGGCCGACAGCACCGTTCAGGAATCGGTCGGCGTTCCAATATCCATTACGATGTACGGCCAGACCGTGAATTATGGCGTGAACGGGATCGTAACCCTACCCGACATGACGACTGTCTCCGTAACATGGGGCGGCGGCGGGCCGACAGGTGTGACGATTCAGATACAGGCTACTTTGAGCAGCCTAATATTCAAGACCTTATTATTGGGTTAGGAAAAATCATTTGCAATTGTAGTGGCGGGGTTCACCCGCCTTCCCCGCCAATGTGCATCGCGAGCGTGATGCCACCGGGAGGCGCGGGAACCGCGCCGCTACTTCAATTTGCTTGCGGTTTCTTTCTGCTTGAGCATTGCTGCGTAGCTCGCTTTATTTTTAAGTACGTCCGGATGATTTTCCCCCAATTTTTGGATTCGCAATGGCAAATATTTATCATACATCATTATGGCATCGTCAATTCGCCCAACGGCACCATAAGCATATCCCACTGCCAATGCGGCTTTGATAAGTTTAGGATGAGCTTCGGCAGTGCCTCGTTCCCGCAATCGTTCTAGTATTTCCTTTTGTAATGCAAGATTACCATTAAGATCCCCTTGATAGAATTTTAGCGCAGCATGATTGTTCAGGGTGTCGAGATATTGATCACTTCGCTTGCCAAGTGTTCTGCTTAGAACTTCTTCCACATCGATATAAAATTGCTCAGCTTCATGCCATTTATTATTTTTTCGAAATAATCCCGCAAGATTAATCATCAGATTCAATGTTTTTGGGTGTTCTGCCCCCAAACCACGCTTACTTATGTCCAACGCCTCCTTCGAAATGCTTATTGCGCCCACGAGATCAGAGAGGCCCGCCATGCACGCCGAGGCATTGGTGAGTGCATCAACAATGAGCGGGGTGTTATCGAGTTCGAGAGCAATATCGCGTGCGACAAGGGAATTTGCAAGCGCATCATTATATTGCGCGAGCATGTATTGGATGGTGGAAATGGAAAGAAGGGTATCGATAAGTTCCGGTTTGTTTTCGGGCCGTGTTTCGTATATTGCCCGGAGTTTGGTATAGATTGGCAGCGATTTTTGGTATTCGCCGAGATGAATAAGGACTGCGGCTTCGGAGCTTAAGATCTTTTCGGAATTTTCTTCGGAGACGTCCGTGAGCGATTCCCGCAAAAAATTAAGCGTGGATTGCGCTGCCGGGAACTGAGAGGATGCCACGAAATAATCGGTTATGCCAAGCGCAATTTTAACGAACCGGTCGGGGATTTCTTTTGAAGCGAGTTCAGCAAGCTCCTCCTTAAAATGTGCGACAATATCGACCTTGTCCTCGATCGTGCGCCAATAGGCAAGATATTGATAAATGTGCTGCTGATCTGTAAGCTCTAAAAGGATTTCGGGATCGGAGAGCGTTTGGGAAAGCCTGTCGGTTCGTCCTGCTTCCTGCCATTGCCAGGGTTCTTCATCACGCCTGCGATGTCCGTATTCTCGCGTAGCAAAATATTCTCCCATCGCAGCGTGTGCAGCTTTATGCGCATTCTCATCCGGTACATACCGCCGTTCGATGGCTTCCCGCAAATAATTATGGAAGAAGGTGTGGAATCCCTCGCGGGTCATGAGGTGGTATTCCATGGCGATCATGAGTTCCGAAAGCTCCATGCGGGGCTTGCCGGTAATTTCCATGAGTTCGGACTCCGACAGGCCGTGCCGCGAAGCCCAGATGGCGGTCATTACATTACGAACTGCATCCTCGCCATGATCGCGTTCCATGCGGGCAAGCACTTTCTGGAATAGTTCTCGTTCATCCGCACTCGTAAGGTAATCGAATAGTTCCTCGTGCAGCGTCTGGAAATGACCGAAGATACGAAGCTCTTCCAGCACCGTCCGCAAAAACAGCGGACTCGATGATTTGGGATCGGCAGAAAGCGTATGAAGATCTTGCGGCGGAAGGGATTTCCGGTAGCGTTTCAGGAAATCGCGAGAGATAGCTTCACGCTGCTGTTCGGTAAGTGGTTGAAGTTCAAGCTCATTCCAGTTGCGCTTGCGCAATTGCTGAAGCGGCAGGCTGTCATCGGTGGTCGAGACGATGAGGCGGACGTTAGGGGGAATGAATTCCGGCAGCCAGTGCATTTCCGGCGCAATGCCGGTAAGTTGGTTTAGGGCATCGATGAAGAGAACGAGCTTTTCGGCAAAGGATGAGGGATGAGGGATGAAGGATGAGGGTGTTCCAGAAGAACTTGCCCCACCTTCATCCTTCATCCTTCCAGCATCGTCCACGATGCGCCTTTCATCCTTGCCAGAGACTTTTGCCAGCCAGACTGGAAATTCTTCGCGGAGCGTGTTGTCATCGGTGGGGATGGTATCTGCAAGCGCATAGCGCTCTTTAATTTCCATCATGACCTGGCGCATCACGTCCTCGGGGTCACTGCCTTCCGCTGCGCCGATAAAATGCTGGACGACGAAGGCATTTGGGTTCCGCGTTTGGTATTCATGCGCCAGATACGCCATCAGCGCGCTTTTACCCAAACCCGATCTGCCCCGAATGATAAGCGGCGGGCCATCGGACTCGACATGCTTTACAAATGTATCGTAATATTCGGGATCTGCAATGTACGATTGCAGCCGGTTTCGCGAATACGCTTCGTGCTCAATGCGCTCGCGTTCCAGTGGAGTAAGCTGCCGCTTTTGAGGGAAATCGCGGTCGAGAATGGCGAGGATGTCCTGAAACACTTGCTCGCCAAGTTCTTCGGGATCGGTGAAGCGGCGGTAGGGAACTCCGGTGGCTTGGAGGGTGAGTTTGAGAGTTTCAAGTGACCCATCCAACTCCCCCTCCTTAAGAAGGAGGGGGTTGGGGGGTGGTCCCTGCACATTGGAAGAACCGCCCCCTGCCCCCTCCTTCTTTAGGAGGGGGTTCAATGTCTGTTCATAAAAGAATGCGCTGTCGTTTTTTCGCAGGATCGCGCCATGCGCGAATTCCATCTCAATAATACTTTTATCGTTTGCAGCGTATTCGCGGAGCCAGGGAAATTCTTTTAACATTTCCTCGTCCTTTTCGATCTCGGTAATTCCGGGAACCCATCCATATCGCGAACCGATGATACCAATGAAATAGGGGCGGCAGCGGTCGATCTCTTCCAAGCAAATGCGGACGGTTTTGCCCGTGCGGGATTCTTCCTCGGTAATGCCCCAGCGCAGATCGATCTCGGTGAATTCTACGCCGCGCTCGCGGCATTCTTTGCGTATGCGGGGAAACACTTTTTTGACGAGCTGCTCCCGTTCCGGCTGAAGGTCGCGGAATGTCGAAGACACGAACAGGCGGAGTTCGTTCTTATTCGCTGGTCGACTTTGGAGGTGCGCCGGCATTTCTGAAAGTGGGTAGAAATTATTCCCTACAAAAATACAACAATTGCGAAGTTTCGCCGTAGAGTCGAGGGATAGGCCAACGTTACGAACGAAGTGATTTTACAGGGCGTTAGCCAAGAAACCATGCTCCAGCAAACCCGGATAATCCTCTCGATCGCGCTTGCAATGGCCCTCATTGCCATAGGAAGCGCGTTTTCGGGCTGCGCGTGGTGGCATAATTTCTCGACATATTACAACACAGTGTATCTCGCAGAAAGGCATGTCGAGGCTTACGAAGCCCAGCAAAAGGCCATTGTTGTGCAAAATCCGAACGGCGCCGTTTCCATCCTGAACCATCGCTGGCTCGACGAGGAATATCTGATGCGCCAGGTAGGGATGCACACCGGCCATGTCGAACCGATCACGCCTTCGTTCTCACAATCGCTCAGCGCGACGAAGCAGATCACGAACGTGCATCTCGATTCGGCGATCATTCTCGGGTCGAAGATCCTTGCCGATAAAAAGGCGAATAAATATAAAGAGGATGCGCTGTTCATCGTCGGCAAAGCGCAATTTTACAAGAACGATTTTATCGGCGCGGAGAGAAAGTTCCGGGAATTGCTGGCAAATTATCCGAACACCAAATATGGCGAGCAGGTGCAGGTGTTTCTCGCTCGCTCGATGCTTGTCAATCGTGACATCGATACCGCGGCGATGACGCTGGAGCGCGGGATCGCTTCGACGACAGCATCCAGCGACCCAGCGATAGTCTCGAGCATGCACCGCGCAATGGCCGAGCTGATCTATGCAAAAAATCCGGATTCTCTCACGGCGATTGCCAGCGAACTCCATCAAGCGGAAGTCGGCCTTACCGGTGAAGATCTTGCCCGCCTCGCGTATCAGGAGGGAGCAGTGGAATTTCTGAACGGTGATTGGCCCTCGGCGGAAACAGCATTCCAGACCGCAGCCAAATCAGCAGATGACGATTGGCTTGCCGGCGAAGCGCGCGTTGCCCATGCACTCACGCTCCGTGAAGAAGGCAAAATGGATGCGGCCAAGACCCAACTTACGTTCGTCATTACGCATGTGAAATATGGCGGGTCTGCGCTTGCGGCACGGTTCGAGTTAGCCTATACCGATGAGCTGAGCGCGCGACAAGCGGTTGGGAATGATCTTCGCTCTTCGGCATTCCGCGATACCTACGCGCAGCCGTTACAGCACAAATATTATGTGCTCAATACGACGTATAAGAATACGAGCGCGCTTATGATTTCTCGCGCTAAATTTCGACAGGCAGAGATCTTGCGCGAAATGGGTCTGTACGATACGGCTTCGCGCCTTGCCGCATCGCTTATTGGAACGAAGGATTTTTCTTCCTCTGCCATGAACACGTATGTCTCCGACCGGGCGAATTCTCTGGTAAGCTACGCGCAGTGGCATAAGGAACTTAACCACATCGATACGCTGGAGGCTTCGCTGAAGTCCAAAGGGGTGTCTCATACTCATGCGGATGTTAAAGTACCGGGCCAGACCAATGATGAGATCCACCTGAAAGCCTTGCAAGAAGTCCTCGGCTCCCGCTGGCGCCCCAATTTCCCGGTACAACTCACGAAACTCGATTCCGATCGGGTAAAAGAAGTGGAAACACGGATGAAGAAAAATGCTCCTGCAAAATTAGTTATTAACGACACGGCGCATTTTATGGACAGCCTAAACTACAGCGCCGGAACGGCCCATTACCAACTCGGGCGCGCGTATGAGACCTTCGGCGAAATAGCCGAAGCCCGGATCGAATACCGTACGGCAGACACCATGAATATCGGCCCCATGGATACCGGTCGAATGGCATTGCGCGCGAAAACGCTCTATGCCTGGCTCGAGCTCGAACAGATGGAAAAGAACAAACCCGTCGCGGATTCGCTGCTGCACGAATTGCTCACAAACTACGGGCAAACCATGTATGCAGAGCAAGCCCGCATACTCTATGTTACTTCCTCTCGGAATTCTCCGGGAGAGTTAGCGTATCTCAATGCGTATAACACGCTTCGCGATAAGGGTCTGGAATCCGCAAAACCTCCTCTGCTCGCAATAGTTACCAATTTCTCTCAGGAAGACGTGGCTCCGCGCTCGCTCTATGCGCTCGGAGTTAGTTACGAAGAAGCTACTCGCTATGACAGCGCGCTCCGGTATTACAAGCGCGTTCTGGCAGAGTATCCCTATTCTTCGTATGCGCTTGCGCTTCGGCCCCGGCTTGCCGATGCCACTACTCCGGGGCTTCCTCATGCGCAGCCGCGAACATTCACTCACACGATTGCGAATCAGGATTCCACGGACGCCGATCAGACGCAGCAATCTTCACCTCATCAACTCCGTCCCGGAATGCAGCAAAATCCCGATAGTAACGTGCCCAGGCCAGGACAACCTTTAATTCCCGGCCAATTACCGCCGATGCCCCCGCCGATGCCAGGCGTCAAACTGCCGCCTCTGCCAAATACAAATGGAATTGTGCCAATTCCGCAGCCACCACCACCACCCATACCACCCAATTCCGGTACTTCACATTAAAATGGCTGGTCAACTTCTTTCCGAGCGTTCCATGGTAACTGAGCGGCGTGAACTCGCGCCGGGATTGGTTACCCTTCGCTTTCATAATCCACACATTGCTAGCGAAACCCTCGCTGGGCAATTCGTTAACGTGCTGCCAAAGGTTGGCTTCGGAGATCCGATGCTGCGAAGACCCTTCTCTGTTTATTGGACGGAGGGCGAGGAGGCAGAAATTATTGTACAAGCACACGGACGCGGAACCGGCATTCTTGCCGGGACGCACGAAGGTGAGGAACTCGATGTTCTCGGCCCGTTGGGAAGACCATGGATGTATAAATCTTCGGATTATGAGACGGCTGTGCTTCTGGTCGGTGGCGTTGGCGTAGCCTCGATGCCATTACTCACACGCGCGTTAGAACTTGAAGAAATTTCCATCCAAACATTTTACGGTGCGCGCTCGTCATCGCTCATTGCCAAAGATCGCCTTTCTAATTTGCATATCGCGACCGACGATGGTTCCGAAGGGTTTCACGGCTCCAATGTCATGCTCTTACGATCTTTTCTCGAAAATGGGAGTTTAGAATTGCCAAAGATATTTGCATGTGGCCCAACGGCCATGATGCGCGCCGCGCAATCGCTCGCCGCAGAGTTTGGAATTCCCTGCGAACTTAGCCTCGAGACCGAAATGGCATGCGGTATTGGTATCTGCCAGGGATGTCCGGTGCACAACGAGGAATCTGTTTTTCAGCAGACGGGCCGCAAGTTCAAACTGGTCTGCACCGATGGGCCATCGTTTAACGCAGAGGAGATCGTATTATGAAAAACGCTCCCACAACAAATGGCGTGAGCCAGCCAGATCTCAGCGTCAAACTTGGCAACGTTACATTTAAAAATCCCATTCTTGTCGCGAGTGGAACGTTTGGTTATGGCGCAGAGGCGAAGCAATGGTGCGACATTGAGCAATTAGGCGGCATTGTCACCAAATCGGTGAGCTGGAAGCCGCGCATGGGAAACCCACCGCACCGCATTATCGAAACGGCAAGCGGAATGCTGAATTCGATCGGGCTTGCCAACGTTGGCGTGCATACGTTCGTCAAAGAAAAGCTCCCGTATCTCGCGCAGTTCGATACGAAGATCATCGCGAACATTGCAGCATCTTCGGCAGAAGAGTACCGCGATGTCCTCGAACATATCGAAGCGCACGCGGTAGAAAATCTCGCAGGGTACGAAATTAACATTAGTTGCCCGAATGTGAAGGATGGCGGACTTTCATTCGGCACGAACGTGGACCGCACTGAAGAGCTAACGGCTCTGCTCCGCGCCTCGACGGACCGCATCCTCATGATAAAGCTTACGCCGAATGTAACAAGTGTTGCCCCATTTGCGCAGGCATGTGAGCGCGCTGGCGCCGATGCCGTTAGCCTTATTAACACGCTCGTTGGGATGTCCATAGATGTTTATACACGGGAACCGCGCTTGAATACCGTCACCGGCGGTTTATCCGGCCCTGCGATAAAACCCATTGCGCTTGCACAAGTATATCAAGCCCGCAAAGCGTGCGGCATTCCGGTGATCGGCATGGGGGGAATCGTTACTGCCGAAGACACGGTAGAATTCTTCATCGCCGGCGCGGATATGGTGCAAGTCGGCACGGCAAACTTCGTTTATCCGGACGCCGGTGTCCGTGTAGCGGAAGGGCTTGCGGAATTTATGCGCGCGCAAAAGATCGAGCGGGTTTCGGAGCTTGTGAATTCCTTAAGAGTGAGAGCAGAGTTGAAAGCAGCCGGGTGGTAAAGCACCGTAGAAACCACGCCATCCCTTGCTCTGTTTAACGCTCTTCAATCTAATTACATAAATAATGGCAAAACCTATTGTCGGTATAATCATGGGGAGCGCGTCGGATTGGGATACGATGCGCGAGTCCCACAAAATTCTGGAAGAATTCGGTGTAGCGCACGAGTACAAAGTGCTCTCGGCACACCGCGCGCCTGCGGCTGTCACCGAATACGCAACAACCGCAGTGAAACGCGGACTGAAAGTGATCATCGGCGCGGCGGGCGGCGCAGCACATCTTGCCGGTGTGCTTGCCGCACAGACACTCCTGCCCGTGCTCGGAGTTCCCATCGAATCGCAGGCCCTAAAAGGGATGGACTCGCTGCTTTCGACGGTGCAAATGCCCGCCGGTATTCCCGTCGGTACGCTTGCCATCGGAAAAGCGGGAGCAAAAAATGCAGCGTTGCTTGCGATCGCCATGCTTGCAAATAATGACGCCGCGCTACGCGATAAACTCCAGGTCTATCGTGAAACGCAAACAAAGGCCGTGCTCGCTGCAAAATTGGAAGGGTAATTCGATGAATTTGCAGATTGCTTATTTTATCACAATCGCTTTTAATTTTGAAAGCGGTGGGCACTTAAGCACACTACAAGCAGATACTAATTATCAGCCTGTCCCTTTGGAGATAAATGGTGTTTTATTCCCTGCTCAGAAAAATATTTTTTTGAACACGTTCGGAAAACCTGATTCGATCACCACTGTTGAAAATGAGATTGGATGGTTGACAGAGAAAGATGATTCTATTCAGATATTACTGGTATCATGGGAGCTGTTTTTCTATTTACAGAAATGACTCCGGTCACCAGGAAGTTAGTGTATGCAGCATTGACTTATCTTCATCTCCGCGTTGGATTATTCGGATTGGAAAGACCTCGTTGTCGAGTCGCTCCGAGTATCTTGAAGTACTAAAGTTATTTCGACACCATATTGATACTATTGAGACCAGAAAGTCTGAAATGTGGTTATATACTACTCGGAATGGCCCGAGTGATGATTATTATTTACTCCATTTTGCACATCATCGGCTGCATTCATTTTCATACTATTATCCAGACTAATTTTATTATACATTGAAGCTCCAACTTTTCGCGGACGAACCGTACCTTAAGTCGTTTATCGGCTATTTTTCACACATCGAAAATATCGAACTTGTTACGAGCGATGCAGATCTTGTGCTCGGGTTGACATTTCTCGATCCGGTTCGAAAAGCAGAGTATTTATCGAAATTCGAGACCAATGTTCCTATCGTATGCAACACGCTCACGATGAGTGCAACGACGGCGAAACATGCTTCCCCAAATGGAACAACAATTATTGGGATGCCAATTCTTCCAAATTATTTTGCGCGGCAAAAAAGCACGGAATATTCACTTCCTTTTGGGGTACTTGAAATTCCCGATGCCCTTTACTCATTTTTCACAGCGATAAATAAAACAGGTGAAAAGATCGGAGATACTATTGCCGGAGTTTTCCCACGCACGCTTGCTATGATCATTAACGAAGCAGCGTTCGCCGTGCAGGAGTCCGTTGCAACGGCAGCGGACATAGACACCGCCATGAAACTCGGCACGAACTATCCCAAAGGCCCGCTTGCATGGTGCGATGAGATAGGAGCCGAAGCCATCGTTGCCGTGCTCGATGCCCTGGCCCGTGAATATGGTTCCGATCGCTACCGCGTAGCAACGCTTTTGCGAAGACATGCCGAAAGCGGAATGAAATTTATGACGACTTCCGTTGCGTAGTTGTTACCATTCGTAATTTGAAATTCGTAATTCTTAATTAATGCCACAAGCTTATATTATATCCGCCTGCCGCACGCCGTTTGGGAAATACGGCGGCGCGCTCAAAGATCTGCGTCCCGACGATATGGCCGCGCTCGTGATGAAAGCCGCTGCGGAGCGCGCTGGAATTGACACGGCTGAGATCGATGACGTCATCTTCGGTTGCGCGAACCAAGCTGGAGAAGACAATCGCAATGTTGCTCGCATGGCTGCGCTGCTTGCCGGGTTTCCGGAACGAGTTCCCGCAGTGACGGTCAACCGGCTGTGCGGCTCATCGCTCAATGCGATCATTCAGGCATCGCGCGCGATCAGGCTGGGCGAAGCAGATATTATTATCGCGGGAGGCGTCGAAAGCATGACACGCGCTCCGTATTCGTTGCCGAAAAATGTATCGGGTGGCGCCGTTTTCGGAAACATTCCTGCTTACGATACTGCGCTTGGCTGGCGCTATCCCAATCCACGCCATGAAGCGATGTTCCCATTGGAATCCATGGGCGAAACGGCGGAGAATGTTGCAGAGCAGTGGAAGGTTGCTCGCGAAGATCAGGATGCATTTGCATTTGAATCGCATCGCCGAGCCGTTGCCGCGCAGGAGCGGGGCGATTACAAAGACGAACTTATCGAAGTAATCATTGAGAATCGAAAAGGAAAGACGGTTGTCACGCAAGATGAACAACCGCGCGCCGATACCACGCTGGATAAACTTGCCACACTTAAACCGGCATTCCGCAAAGGCGGAACGGTAACTGCTGGGAACTCAAGCAGTTTGAACGATGGTGCGAGCGCTGTCGTCGTTGTAAGTGAAGCAGTGGTGAAGCGGCTTGGCGTGGAACCGCTTGGAAGATATATCGCAAGCGGCGTCGAAGGGCTTTCGCCAAGATGCATGGGCGTGGGGCCGATCTATGCTGTCCGCAAGGCGCTGAGGCAAGCAAATCTGGAAATTAAAGACATCGATCTTTTTGAACTGAACGAAGCATTTGCTTCCCAAAGTCTTGCCGTGATACGGGAACTTGGTGTCGATCCTGCGAAGGTAAATCCCAATGGCGGCGCGATTGCGATCGGCCACCCGCTTGGCGCAAGCGGCGGACGGCTTGTGGCAACCCTCCTCTACGAAATGCGAAGAAAGAACCTCAAGCGCGGCGTAGCCACCATGTGCATTGGTGTCGGGCAGGGCATTGCGGGGGTGTTCGAGAGGGATTAAATCCAAACAATTAGTTGTGTTTCCGGTCCAACTGGATATGGCACGCTACTTGCTTCTACATTAAGAAGCACTCATCATTGTATGCTAGTAAAAGATAATGGTTAACAAACTCACACACTTGCGGGGCCACGCGCTCACTCGCATCACTGCCGGAGTTAACTAACTCCGTGGAGAGCATTTTGCACGTTCAATCGTGCATTGGCCGCTAAAGTCCTCCACGGAAATTCGCCCAGCCGAACTCACACGGCGGCGGTTTTCAACAAAAGCCTTTTTAATTTTAACCCAAACTCGTTATGAAAACGAAGCAGATCCTCATTGCCATTTCCTTCCCCTTCCTTTTTTGCCGCGTGCGGCACAGATAACTCGGATAGCAAACTTTCGCCGATCACGCGTTGGGCGCTTGCAGTCAATGCGCGAGTGCATCCGCCGCCATTCTATGAGCCGGATCATTCCTATGAAAAGATCGCGGCGCATTGCGAAGCCATCGTCAAGCAAGACATGAGAATTGCATGGCATTATGCCAACCGGCCGGACCAGATCGAAGATAGCACGGTGATTGAATTGACAGGCGAATACGTGAAGTCCGACAGCCTGCCGTCGGTCTTCGAGCGTCACATGGCCATGTACGACACCGCAGAGAATGTTCAGCTCAATTACAGGATCGATTACAGCCGTCAGTTTGCCAGCGATCCAAGCTACTGGGTCCATAAACCGATCACAGAGCACATCGCCGATCAGTATGCGCCGGAACTAACGGCGCTACGGACTGCACTGGCGCTTCACCGTCAGGTGGTTGCGATGAACGAAATGGCAGTGCGATAGTCATAATGCACCGCCAAAACTGAAGCTCCGATCGTGGTAATCACTGGGATTACTGCGGTCGGAGCTTCGGTCGCAAACTAAAGTTTGCGCTACACTTGCGCTACACTTGCGCTATCTTACATTACTCGAAATGATACACATCCCGGTGGGATTTTCCTTCGGGACCCATGAGCACGAAGGTGAGTCCGTGGAAATATTTCTCAGCAGCTTGCTGAACTTCGGGAGCGGTAACTTTCTCTGTTTCCGGCACGATCTTGAAGAAGAGCCGCCAATCGCCGCCTTCCACCTGATCGGTATAGAGAATTTGCGCTTGCCGCAGATTTTCCTGCGCGATGTAATAGTACGTTGTGATGCGCCCTTCTTTGGCATGGCGCAGATCGGTTGCGGATACCTCCTTATTCTGCAATTTCCGCAATTCATCGAATACAACGTGCGAAGCAGAATCCGGCAGCACGGACTGCAAGGAAATGTCGATGTCGAAATTTGTGTAGTTCCCAGTCGCATAGGCGGAAGGCGAATAGGAGAGATTGCGTTTCGTGCGAACTTCATCGAACAGCCTGGTGTCGAGAATTCCAAGCATAATGCGCTCTGCCCACCATCCGGGTTCCGAGAAATCCGCAGAAGCGGCGCGCATGTTGATATACGTGGTCGGAAAATCAGCCGGTTTCGGTACGAACATAAATTGATCGGTGACGGGTGTGATTTTCTCGATCTTCGGCCAGGAGAAATTGCCTTCTGGAAGCAGGTCGAGTGCGGCGAGCTTGGCTTCCAATTCTTTCCGGGAAACATCACCGACTACGACCAGCACCATGCGCGAACGCTGGAACTGGCTGTTTCGGTATTGCATGAGGTCCGAAAGAGTAAGCGTGTTCACTTCATCCACGGTTGCAACGCGATTCAGGCGCGAAGTTCCCTTCCATAAGCTGTCTGCAAGGAATGACGAATAGCTGTCGGGGTCGGCATCGCGGCCTTCGATGGCCTTGATGGCTTGTTCCCGGAGCTTATCGGCTTCGAGCGTGTCGTAATGCGGATGCGTCAGCAGATCTGCGAAAATGTTCCACGCCGAGTTGAAACTCGGGCGGATCGTTCGCAGCGTGAAGGACATCTGATACAGACTGCCGGAACCGGCAATGGTCGTCGAAAGCGCAGCCAGCGAATCGCGGTATGCGGATTTGGGGTATTTATCACTGCCGCTTGCCGAGATAAGCGCGGCGGTTCCCGCCGCAATTGCGGCATTATTTGTTTCGCCATACGCAAAACCGCCCTGAAAGCCCAGAACAGCGCCAATCACTTGATTGGCATTCGTGGTGCGAAGAATAACATGAATGCCGTGGCTGGTAAAATCCTGCACATCGTTCGGGGCTTGCGCCGAAGCATTGCTCGCGATGCTCGCCGCAATAAAAAGCGCGGAAAAAAGGATGAGTGTTAAGGTTTTCATTGTAAAAGATCCTCCGCTTTAAGATTTAGTTTATCGAGTGCGTCTTGATTGGTCGTTACGCCGAGCACGTATGGTTTTCCTTCGATCCACCGATTGAGATAACGGTTGATGTCTGCGCGAGTAACTTTTTTCGCATTATTGAGATAATGCAGATAATAATCGAGACCGGCGGAAGCCCACCAGAGCGGAAGAGAATTTGTCGCGAATTCCGTGGCAGAGGCTGTTTCGTAAATGCGGTCGCCTTCCATGATACGCTTGGCGGTCGCAAGCTCATCATCTGTGAAATAATTGGGGTCGGTCCAATGCGAGATCTCATCCTGCATCGCTTTGATCGCCTTCTTGGTGGCATTAATGGGAACGTAAGCCGTGATCGTGATGGGCCCTACGTTCTTTTCCGAGAACCATCCGGAATTCACCTGATAGGCCAGCCGCTTATCTACTAACGCTTTCTGGAAACGGCTGTTCGGCTGATTAATGATGGTATGGAATACATCAGCGGCATAGCTATCCGCATTGTCTTTGCCGAGGCTTGGTCCTTGCCAGGTCATGTCGATCTCGGTATAAGGCATCTGCGCTCCTTCGCGAACCACAAGCTGCTTTTTGATCGGTGGGAACGGTGGGGGATCGTACTTTGGAAATGGCGGAGGGCCAGCCGGCCATATTTTGGGGCCGAAATATTTTCAGCTTCCTTATACACTTCTTCCGGCTTCACATCACCTGCAATGATGAGCGCCATGTTGTTTGGAATATAGAAGCGATGCTCGATCGTATGCATCATCTCAGGCGTGGCGGCAAGAATAGCCGGACGCAAACCGAGCTGCTGCTTGCGGCTAAATAATTCCGGCGACCATACGGCAGAATCCATCGCATAGCGAAGCTTGAAATCCGGCTGCGCTTCGTTGCGGTCGAACTCGCCGAGCACAACGTGCGTCTCTTTTCGAAGCTCGTTCGAATCGAAGAGCGGTGTGCGGATCGCGTTGGACATGAAATCCATTCCGCCATCCATATTTCTGCTCGGAATGACGATAAAATAGTTCACGTGCTCCTGGTTGGTCGTCGCGTTGCTGACGCCGAGCGAGCCGCCGAGATCTTCCAGGCCATTCATAAATTGTTCCTGCGAGGGAAGTTTCTGGTTCGCCTTGAAGAACATGTGTTCGTACAAATGCGAGAGGCCGTTATATGCCTCCGGCTCGGTGAAGCTGCCATTTTTCGCGACAAGTTCGATCGTCACGAGCGGCACCATGTGATTTTCGACGACGATTACGTCCAGCCCATTGGCCAGCGTTTTCGATACGAACGGAGCGGACTGTGCGTGTGCATTGCTCGATAGGAGCACTCCCATTACGAGAAGCGCAGCGAGTATGCATGCCCAGCAGTAGAGTTTTTGGGTCATATATTCAGTAGGGGTTGAGTTAAAAGCCGGTGTGAAACAGGGTGGGAGAAGATATGATTCGCAGCTATTCTAAGTTCATAGAAAGCCCCTCTAAAGTAAGCTCATTGAAAGCCCGCTCCTAAAGAAGGAGGGGGTTTGGGGGGTGGTCAAGTTGACTCAGATTGATGCAGAATAACCACCCCCTGCCCCCCTCCTTCTTTAGGAGGGGGAGTTCAGCCTCACTCTTTTAGCGCCGCCGGGCCGTGCAGCACGAATTCGAATCCGTCGGGCTGGAGGCTCATGCCGCCCTTGTAGGGATGATTCATCTCTGCGATCAGAAACAGCGTGACGGCGATCATCGCAGCGAGCAGCCCTGTGATCAAATATTGCGTAAACCTATGCGGCGTGGCAAACAGATAGGTGAACGCGATGCAAATAATTCCGCCACCGATGAGCAGCGTCCACATGATCGTGGGCATGGTGCCATCGATCCCGATGATGCGCAAGCGCCGGGCATCGTTAAAGCTTGTGAGTTCCCGCAAGGATTCGTTGTAATACGGCTGCTCCGTTGGCGAGGGATGAAATGCATAGAACGAGTTCCACAATTTCTTCGTGATCTGATAGGTCGGACCATCCGAGTGGCCGTTGGCCATGGCCGGCCATTCGCGCGTGATCACCGATTGCGCATAGTCTTCCACTTCGGCCGAGATCGCTTTGGAAACGGAATCCGGGAACGCCTTTGCAAGCTGCCGGACATTGCCGAGGTGCATGGCCTCATTTTCCGCGATGTCATCCGCATTTCGGAATTGTTCCCACACCACGATCACCACGAACGCCAGCAGCACTGCATAGATCACGCCAACCACGGCATAGACGAAACCAGCGACATCGTGGCCTTCCCGCAGCTTGTCTTTATCTACCGCGCGGTGAAACAGCGCCAGCCCGCCCAGCGACAATGCTACGGCAACAACGACGGAAATACCCGCAAGCAGCGGAAGAGAAATGGTATAAAGAAAATTCATGATGATAGTGTAAAAGAAGAATCGCTGAAGGAAACGGCGAGCAAGGGGTGGAAGTTTCGAACAAACCCCATGCGTAGAGCCTGCCCTGAGCTTGACTGCGGGTTGATGCTCCCAGCCCGACCACCCCAGATCACGCCAACGATGTCTTCGCTATCTCCCCGACGATCCGCACGGTCTCCAAACTGACGGTAACAACCTGCTTGATAAGCCGGATAATATACTGCGGGTCATCCTCACGGTTCGGGTCGTTCACGATGCCTGAGCGTTTGTCCGTCGAAACCTGGTATTGGTCGATGATCCAGTCTATAGCCGAGCGGTTGCCGAGCCGGTATTCGAATGCTTCCGCCGGAATGCCGGTAAGAGTGAGGTCTTTATTGTAGATAATATCAATGGACGTACCCGTGTGCGAGGAAGCGCTGCTTCCTCGACCCTCCCCGGAAGCAGCGCTTCCGGGCACACGATCGGTCGTGGTGGGTTTTCGTAATTTCATCTTCTCCACTCTGAAATTCAATCCGCTGCCTGGCGCCCATTCTTCTTTGAGATCGTATTCTGCTGCCTGCTCGTAATTCACATGCAGATCGGCAAGCTGATGGCCGCACGCGGAGATCGCCCAGAAATCCGGGGAGATCGGAATGCGCGGAAGTTCCCGCCGCAGGTTTGCCGCGTATTTCGTCCGGTATTCCGGATGCTGAAGCAGGCCATACACGTAGTAGAAAATATCCCACTTCGAAATGTCCGTGTGCGAGGAAGCGCTGCTTCCTCGACTATTCCGGGAAGCAGCTTGCGCATGATCGATCATGCGCGTTCCCGGCACACGGCTTTTAAACTCCCCAAGCGCCCAGTCCATGATGTTCTCCTTGCGGCCGCTGCCGTCTTCGGCGTAGGTGTAGAAGGGGAAGCATTGGAAGAAAGGATTCAGCTAAAGTTACCTACGATGCTCAAATCTTCTCTCAGCTCTTCCAATGCATCGCGAGTACATCCCGAAACCCAAGAGGGTACGGAAGAAAGAGAAGGCACCAACAAAGAATGCAGGGTTCTATTAGCTTCCCGTCCAAAGGTGCTATACCTAAAACGGTTCGCCTCAATGCAGAGGCAGTAATAGAATCTTAAATCAAGCGACATATCTGTTTTAGGCCGCAGCACATCAATGTTCTGAGCAGTATAGAAAGGTTTGAATTGAACGAAAGATGAAAGTGCCGAACCGCCGAGAGCTACTGTGATTAGGCCCGACTGAAACGGCTTTACTCCGGTAACTCGATCGACATTCGCGACAACCCCATTGCGTTCGCCCGACCGCCCAATAAAAGCGAGAGAATCTGCCGATGGGTGGACTTGAGTCATTTTGTTTAAGTCGAATTTGTTACCATGTTGGATATCAAACAATTTATCCAGCTCAGTCATTTTCATCATGAGGATCCTCCAATGCTAAATTTTTAGTCATAACGCTGCTGATAAAGAATCTCTTTGCAGAATGCATCATATCAGCCTTTTTGATAGTTTCATAGTGCGTTTCTAAGTATGCTTCAGCACACCATTCGTCTTCCGCAGCGACTTCTTTAGCTACACTAAGCCCGTCGATAATATCCCGGTTATTATATGCGTTCACCCACGTAGTCTTGATTTCCTCCCAGGTACCGTTCGCATCAATCCTCCCGCGATCCTTGGTCTTGACAAAGCCGTCCTCCCTGAAGTACCCAAACCAAGTCTTCTTCCCCCTTGGGTGAGGCCTATTAGCAGTTAACACTAAGACACAAGTAACTACGGTTGTTTTTGAATTGTGGAATAAGTCAATCGGCATTGAGAGCACGGCTTCAAGCGTGTGCTTCGCTAATATCGTTGTCTTCAGATCGGATGGCGATGTAGCGCAAGTTATCGGAACAATGGCAACACAAACGCCACCTTCTTTCAAGCAATCGGCATTGTTGAGGACGTATGCGAGCTCCTGCTTATCCTCTTTGATCTGTTTGTTCTTGTACGGAGGGTTTAAGACACCGACCGATGGTTTGTATTTGGCAGTAATGCTGGCAGCATCACTAAAACAATCACCTCGGTGGATGTTTGTCTTGCCGTCTCCATGAAGTATCATGTTTGAGACAGCAAGTGCATAAATATCTGGTTGGTATTCGATTCCAAAGAGTTGCTTATTTTTAATATGCTCCTTTGTTGCTGTGTCAGACTTCGCGTCTCTGATCATTACTCTCATGGCTGCAATAAGAAGCCCCGCCGTGCCGCAGCAATTATCGAATACTGTACTCTCCCTGTTAACGCCCGCAAGCTCGGCAAATAGCTCAGCAATGTGTGGTGGGGTCAGGACAATCCCCAGCCCCTTATCATTGTTTGCATATCGGAGAAATTCGATATAAAACTGTCCAATGGTATCAAAAAACTTGTGAGTCTCATGGAAGGTATTGACGTTGCTCTCAATACCTTCGATTAAACTAATAAAAAAATTCTTGTCTGAAATGAGAGCGGATGTTGCTGGGATGAAATCGAAAGACAGCTTCAGATTATTTCTACGTTCCTCAGGAATCTTCGCATCCTCGAACTCTGTAGCAATTGTTGCTATCAAACTCTTCGCGAGTTGCGCACCTGTCTTGTGAGACCGAAAGCTGTCCCTGAACGCTTTATTTTTTAGAGCAATTAATATTCCGCTAATAAGAAATCCTCGCTGAGCCTCCTTGATTTTTTTTGCTTGCAAATCATTATTGAGCTTTTTGCTGTAGGCAAGAAGAGCGTCATAATCCTGATTGAATTTTACACCGCTTGCCAGATAGCCTTTGTAATATTCCTCGAATGAAACGATATCTCGCGCTTCCTTATATTCGCTTGCTTTCGCCGCTCCCTTCAATTGGAGGTAATGTGATATGCGAAGCTCCAATTCATCCTGGCCGCTGACTGCTATTGCGAGTACATCGTATTCCTTCGACAAAAAAGACGCATAGAGCAAGACTCCATCCACCGCGTAATCCGCATACTGATCCAGAGTGGAACTGACGTGATATTTTGTTAAGGCCTTGCATTCAATCACAATTATAAAATCTGGAAAAAGATCAGAGCTAATAATAAACTCCGGTCGCCCAACGCCGTTCCCTCTCTTCGAGGCAGTTGCAAGTCGTGCCTGTATTCGGGGCGTGTCGCTTCGCTGCTTCTCTACTACGATTCCCGGCTGACCGAAGTATCCTCTCTTTCGGAGTCGGTTTTCGACCATGTCCTCTGTTTTCCTCTCGTTTGCCATTAGAGTTGCTTCACTCGCAGTGTTGTAAGTAAAATCCCGCTGCTTTCTGCTTCGTGCAGACAAGTTTTAAGTATTAGTGATTGCATTAACACCTGCACTATCTTCTGTCGTTCAATTCCATTGACCAAACGGTCGAATTGTGTGAGGTTGCATTTGTAGGTTTCTGGAAGAGAATGTTGTTCCTCGGATATCCGGCGGCGAATTTTTTGTCGATCCATTTACGGAGATCGTCCTGTTCATCTTTTGCTTCCCAAAATCCGATGATGCCGCCCCACTCATCTTTAATCGCTCCATCGACGGAACCGGCATTGCCATTGGCAAGCGTAATTCCTTCCTCCGCAATGAAGAACCATTTCTTTTTCCGCGCGTAGGTCGTCAGAATTTCCTGAAACGCCACTCGCACGGAGGTTTCCTTGCTCGTTCCAAGCTTTTCGAACTCCGCTAGCGCGGCGTAGTATTGCTTGATCGGTTTGTGGGAAGGTTTTATTTCTAATTGAATTTTCGGGATGTAGTTGGCTTAATGCAACACAAGAAGCGTGCGGGGAATTCGGCGGGTGTGGAAAGTCGGGCTGGAAGCACCGACCCTTTCGGCAAGCTCAGGGCAGGCTCTACGCGAGGGAAATATCGAATTTCGTGACAGGTGGAAAAATTGTCGTATATAAGGGCAATTATATCGCAGTCCCACCAGAGTTTCGTTTAAATGCAACCTATTTGAGGGGTTGGGTGTTGTTTCGGGGTTCTAACTTTTCTGTAATAAAACTATGCTTCAAACCAACGAATTCCTTCGCCTAATTAACGAACTTTACAATACTGGCAATAACGAAACCGAACTCCGCCGATTAATACAAAGTGCACTCAATCGGGGTGCGGCGCGTGAACAAATTGAAACTGCGATCTTCAAAGCATTCTCAGGACATCCATCCTATAAATCCTACACTTCGGCAGGTCAGGATGCCAAAGAGGCGGAAGAGTCTGCGAAACGCATTTTAGAATCGCTCGGAGGATAATGTCAGCCGACACCATCGTTGTCTTAAAGACGCTGAACGAGATTCCTCGGACTGATCTCAATTCTCTTTTTGCACAATACGTCCCGATAGCTGTTGCCTTTGCGGGTATTCTCTATGCGGCGCGGCAATTACGCGCAAATGCTACTTCGGCCTTATTACAGGCCGAAGTGATGCTATTCGATAATCAAAGGCGCATTACAAATGCTTCGGCGGAAATTATTTCTTTCGAGGCCAAAGCACTATTTTTACCCAAAACAACCGACGATGAGAAAAAGGCCATTAAGCTGAAAATCAAAGCCTTGACGATGAAAAAGCAGTCGGCAATCGAAAATTATCTAAGTTCCTTAGACCGATTTTGTGCTTGTATTTTGAGAGGTGTCGTTCCACGCCGCAAAACAAAGCGTGAATACCAAGTTATTCTTAACAACGCCGTCTATTATTTCCGCAGGAATGTCCCCAATTTCGAAGAACATTTTCCGAATCTGATGCTCCTTCGTAGGAAATGGAATGTTTGGTATATCAGCGATTAAAGATAAAATTCGTTTCTCGCTTTCACCTGATTCCCTTAGCGCATATCCCAATAAATCCTCTTTTGCCGAATGAATCATTTCGCTGTAAAATCGTTTGCATGACTTTACAGCCCGGTTACTACTTAACCGGGAATGACTGAGACGCAATAAAGATATTTGAATACGACCCGCGCAACCGCCAAGTTTAACGCGGGTTCTGGATTTTAAAACAGTTCTAACTGTCTTTTGGTTTCGGTTCTTTCGGAACCGGACTCTTTGGAATTTTCTCTTCCGGCCTGTGCCTGAATATAATCTTTGCGGCGTTCTCGAAATTCCTGTATTCTTCGGATTTCTCGTTTTCGTCGCTCTCTGAGTTCCTTACTTCTTTCGAGTCTTTCGGCTTTTCCATCATTGATTATGTCCGATCAATTCAGCATACGTCAGTCTCTTTCCGAAAATCATAGAGGCCGCTTTGATGAATCTCACGGAATCGGTGTCCTTCCTGTTATCGTATCGGAATCCCTGTTCGTCAAGGTAACGATCTAAGTGAAACGGTTCGACATGAATGTACGTGCCCTTCAAAGCGCGCTTCACTAACGACCAATAGTTTTCGATATTGTTCGTGTGAACGTTACCCTTCACGTACTCGCCGCGACTGTGATTAACAGACGTGTGATCGTAAGCGTGTTTCATGTTACCATAACCAGAGTATTCATCTGTAATGAGTTCGGAGCCTACCGCAACGCTCGAAAGAATATAGTTCTCGACATCCATTTTCCCCAAACCGTCAACTACTCTCGCCTGAACTTTTCCGCCACGCTCGACCGCGCCATATACGACCGTCTTACCGCCGCCGCCCTTAGTCTGTAAACCACGCTTGCTGGCATGACGGTTCTTTTCCGCACCACCAATGTATGTGGAGTCTGCTTCAACGGAACCCGAAAGTTTCTCACCAAATCCTTTGGCAATCGCTTCACGGATTCTATGATTCATGTGCCATGCCGTGCGCTGAGTTACATTTAACGCCCGCGCCATTTCGCAAGAGCTAATACCATTCTTGCAATTAACGACCATCCAAAGCGCGGGAACCCACTTCGTAATCGGTAACGGTGAGTTGTGCATAACCGTCCCGGACTTCAAAGAGAACTGCTTTTTGCAGTCGCGGCACTTGAAAATGGGACGGGTACGAAGCCCGTACACGGCGGTTGAGCCGCACTTAATACAGCACTTCTCTTCACTACCCCAAAAGAGTTGTGAGAGGAATTCCACGCAAACGGCTTCGCTGGAATAATAGAGAATCGCTTCCTGTAATGACTTCGGTGTTTTGAGTGCTTTCATAATTTCGTTAGTAGTGGTTTCGTTATACTATAACGAATTCCAGCGTGGTTAGTTTCAGCAAAACGAAACTTTCTCAAATTATTTTCGTTTTATTTATTATGAAAAAACCACTTCAAAGACAAGTAGCTGATCGAATTAGGGACGTTTTGACCGAAAAAGGGCTAAAACAGCAAGATTTAGCCGATTCCACCGGAATGACCAAATCCTACATAAGCCAAATCCTTCACGGGACGGTGAACCTCACGCTCGAAACCGTTGAGCAAATGGAACAGGCGTTAAAGGCTCCGATCTTGGTATGCCCGAAATAGATGAGGAGCGCGTGGCGCTTTTTGCCGTACTTGGCGAGTTCATTACCAGCTTCGCATTTACAGAGGCAGGACTGCATGTGTTTTTTCGCAAGCTCACAGGAATGAAAGAAGACGCGGCGAGAATCGTCTGCGCTGGAATGCGAAATAGTGACTTAATTCGGAAGATAAAGGACTTATCCGAAATCTCTGATCTTGCCGAAGAAACCAAAGCGCGAGTGCGGAGAATACTTAAACAACTCCTAATTGTTTCTGAAATACGAGACCACGTTGTTCATCGGTGGAGCGTATTTTATCCCGGTTCATCAGTAGCTCTTTCGACCGATTTTTTGACCGCAAAGACGCAAGTGGCTCCCGTAAATTTTATTCGATATGATAAAGAAACTATCACAAACGCACAGATGGATTTATGGATGATGCAGGTGGAATTGATGGCAATTTCGACTCCAAGATTGCACCAGAATCCCGACAAGAAGTCCTATTTAACTTATTCATGGCGATATAAACCCGCTCCGCAAGGGACTCTGGGTCATATAGCTCCTGAAGTTCTTCAATAAGATTTCCGCCAATCTTAGCCATTTCCGGCGTAACTTCCGGCTCCAAAATATCCTTTTCGTTTTCCATAGTTATGTTATACCTAAACTTCAAAATGCCCAAATTCATCCCCGTAACCCATTGATTTTTAAGGTTTTACGCTGGTGCTACTACGATATAAGTGCCTATATAAGTGTGTGCTATGATAGGCACCTATCTGGGGAAAAGATGAAAGATGAAACAGGGAGGTGTTCGTGTCATGTTCATTGACAATTGCGGCGGCGTTAGTTTTCTCTGGAGAAGCATGGTGTGGATAACTTTTTCGCCAAATGGCGAATCCGCGCTGATTTCGCCAGAGTTCATGAACTTCGAATACAAAAAAAAAATAATTGGCCTGCTTCGGAGCAGGTTTTATGAAATTGATAGCTGTTGAAGCAGGGACTATCCTATGCTTATAGTCCAACGAGCATTACAATAGCAGGGATTCGATCCTGAAATTCGTGCGATCTAAAAGCTACGCGAAGACCGGCTCCTCAGATCGGGTGAACAACACGCACCAGATACTTGAGTCCATAAGGATTCCATTCCTTCCATCGGGGATCCTGAGCAAGCGTGGGATCGTCGGCCACCCATTCCACGGCTTCATGCTCAACTTCGAACGAGATGTGATTCTCACCGGATTTCAACGAATTGCTCAAGTCCCAGGTGAGGAGGTCAACCTCTCCGCCCTTTCGTTCCAGCACATGTCCGTTGACGGTCGGCCGGCACCACCGGGCAACCAACACCAGCAGTTCGGCCGAAACAAGGTTCTCGAGTTCATGGGGTAAGAGGAATTTCCGTTCAAAGACGTATTTTCCACCGCTCACTGCCTCTTGCTGCGAAATACTCTGCTCATCCGCGATCCAATGGGCATTTGCCAGATCGGTATAGATGCTGTCCGCCATTGCCCACTCGGGGTGATGGGGCTTCGGCACCACCACGGCAGGCTTCCCGTGATGATGTTTCTCGTGAACCGTGCTGTCGGCGAAGACGGTCTGGGGATCGCTGCCGATATAGACGGTCTCCATCTGGTGTGGGTGCAAGTGATGGGTGATTCGGGAAAGCCATGCCAATCCGAGAACCAGCAGGACTGCGGGTGAATGCAGCATGCCCGGATCAATCATAGAAGCATGAAGTGCTCCCGACATGGCAGGAGTGGTTGCAAAAAATCCCGCAAGGCAGGCTCCGGAAAAAACCAAAAGGCCGGCCTGTGACGATGCACCTCCCGCTGGTGCCATGATCTTGTATAAACTATCCGATGATTTATGCATAAGTGTGATCTCCAATTTATTATTTCAACACGGTGGTACTATACAATCAAAATTAATTTTTCGTTCAATTAATTATAGAGTCCGGCGTTCGAGCTTCTCATCCATTTCAGCAGGGCTTTGGGGACTTCGTTGCTCTGGGACAGGGGGCAACTGAACTGCACGCGCACGCTCGTAGTTTATAGCGAATTAATAAGACATGGCAGAAGACAAACTACCCAAACGAAGCGAAGATTTTAGCGCGTGGTATAACGAGATCGTGCAGCGTGCCGAACTGGCGGAGCATTCGCCGGTGCGCGGCTGCATGGTCATTCGTCCGAACGGCTATGGCATCTGGGAACTGATGGTGCAGGCGCTCGACCGCATGTTCAAAGAAACCGGCCACCAGAATGCATACTTCCCGCTCTTTATTCCGCAATCGTTCATCACGAAAGAAGCTTCGCATGTCGAAGGTTTTTCGCCGGAACTTGCCGTCGTCACGATCGGCGGCGGGAAGGAATTGGAAGAACCACTCGTCGTGCGGCCTACATCGGAGACGATCATCTATTCGATGTTCGCGAAATGGGTGCAATCCTACCGCGATCTGCCCATTTTGATGAACCAATGGGCAAATGTCGTCCGCTGGGAAATGCGGACACGGCTGTTCCTTCGCACGATGGAATTTTTGTGGCAGGAGGGCCACACCGCTCACGAAACCGAGCAGCAAGCTGAAGAAGAAGCGCTGAAAATGCTCGGCGTCTATCGCACGTTCATGGAAGAGTATCTCGCCATGCCCGTGCTCATCGGACTCAAAACCGATAGCGAGCGTTTCGCCGGCGCGCTCCGCACCTACTCCACCGAAGCACTGATGCAGGATAACAAAGCGCTGCAAAACGGCACGAGCCACAACCTCGGCCAGAATTTTGCAAAGGCGTTCGAACTGCAATTCCAGTCCCGCGATGGGAACCTCGAATACGCGTGGAATACGTCCTGGGGCGTTTCGACGCGCATGGTCGGCGGCCTCATCATGACGCATTCCGATGACGATGGCCTCGTTACGCCTCCCCGCGTGGCTCCCTTGCAGCTTGTCATTGTTCCCATCTTTAAGACCGATGAGGAAAAAGCCACCGTAATCAATGCAGCGGATGAAGTTCTACGCGAAATGAAATCCGCTGGCGTTCGTGTAAAGCTGGACGACCGCGATTCCCTCAGCCCCGGCGCAAAATTTTACGATTGGGAGCTAAAAGGTGTGCCACTAAGAATGGAGATCGGGCCGAAGGACGTGCAAAATAATTCCGTCGTCGTAGTTCCTCGCGTTCTTTTGGATTCGGAAGAACCTCCGAAGCCCAATCGCAAACAGAAACTCTTTCTTAAGCGTGACGAACTTGGCACGCGCATTCCAACATTGCTGGATACGTTACAGGACCAGCTTCTGCGCAATGCCACCGCTCGCCGTGAAGCCAACAGCACGCGCGGTGTAACGAGCTACGAAGAGATGAAAGCCCTCATCGAGCGCGATGCGGGATTTATCTATGCCGGATTTTGCGGCTCTGCGGAATGCGAAACGAAAGTAAAGGAAGAATCGAAAGCCACGATCCGCGTACTTCCCTTCCCTGAATTTCAGAGCGCACAAAAGCCAAGCCATTGCGTTGTGTGCGGCTCGCCTGCGAAACACGAAGCAGTATGGGCAAAAGCATATTGAGCTAAAATTAAGGCGATTTTTGCGCTGCGGGACGAAGAATATCCGTATCTTCGTTGCGATACATTCGCGTAATTTTTGAAAGTGCGGATTTGTCATTCACACTTTCATCAATTTTATTGTCCCATGCGTGTATCGCTCCTCGCGATGTTACTGGTTGGATTCCTGCGAATCCCTGCAGCATCGGCGCAGATATTCGGCTCGACAACCGATTCCCCGCGTTCGCTCGCACTCTGCGGCAGCGATCTTGCCGATGCACGCGATGAGTGGGTTCCCAATCCCGCAATGCCTTCCGATACGATGTCCAACCTGCGCGTCCCGCTCACACCGCTGCCGCTCGGACTTCCCCAGAGCTTCAGCGCCGGTTTTGGTGCCGATATGCCGGTCAATGGGAACATACTTGCCGGAGCATCGCTCAGCCGCTACCAGTACGCCGATGCGTTCGTCTATCAATCCTTTGGAATTCAGGCATCGAAAACATTCCAAGTAAGCGGTACTGGTGACTCTGGCCGACGCGCAATTGCAGGCATTCGCATTCGTTATTCCGAGGAAACGTTTGGCACCGAATACCAGCCGCTCAATGACATCGGTGTCGATCTCGGCGCGAGCTTCGATCTGTTCCCAAAACTTACCTTGGCCGTTGCAGTAACACATCTGTTAAGCCTCGTAAATAATCAGGGTACTTCGATGGAAGATCGCGTGGGTTGGCTTGGTCTTTCGTACCGCGCCACGTCGGACCTTACGCTGGATGCCGCGCTTGAATCAAGCCCCGAATACGATGCCGCGTTTCATGCCGGCGCTGAATATGCGATCGACCCACATCTTTTTGTCCGCGCGGGAACCGATACTGGAACCGGCGAGATTTCTGGGGGTCTCGGCATACGCGAATGGAACTTCACAGCAGATTTTGCAGCCATTCGTCATCCCGATCTCGGCACATCCGTTAGTTTTGGAATTGGATTTGCGCTGTGAGACCAAGCGATAATGTTGTAAATCGGTGTATTCGTCTCGGCATCATTGTGTCCTCCATGTTTTTGTGCAGCCGAAATGCGGAAGCGCAACTCGTCGATACAGCCGATGCGATAGCGCGCCGCATCTTCGATGTTCCGGGAAATTCCGGTCTTGACCCGGATGAAACGCTGGAATATCTCGATGAGCTATCAACACTAACAGGCGACGATCTGGAGCGGCTCCATGCAGATGCCGATGTATCCTGGAGCGAAGCACGGCGGGAACTGCGCGCAAAACATTACCATCCGTTCGCAACCGATTCGAGCGGAAGTTTCGCGCTGCGAAGCCGTGTTTCTTCGCCGCTCGATCCGAATGAGCAGCCTGCCTATGCGAATAACGAATATTTGGGAGGGCCAACTGCATTCTATAATCGAATCCTTGCGCGATCCCCTGTAATAGAAGTAAGCGCGCTCGAACAAAAGCAATCGGGCGAACAAAGTTTCACCGACCATCTCACAGGTTTTGCTGAACTGAAAAATCCAGTTCCGGTTGTGGGTCCGCTCTCACTGGAAAAAGCCGTCGTTGGAGATTACACGCTTGCCTTTGGCAATGGCCTGCTCTTTGGCGGCGGATTGGCCAGCGCCAAAAGCCTTCATGCTGCGACAGGAGTTGAGGAACGATCTTTCGGTTTGCGCGGCACGATAAATGAAGCCACCAAAACGCTTGAAGGAGCAGCGATGGAACTTGCTACAGGGCCCTCACACCTCATGCTTTTCGCTTCGCAACGTTCCCTCGATGCAAAAGTTGTCAATGATACGATCGATAGCATTTATTCTACCACTTCTTACAAAACGAATAGCGCACTTGCGACGGAAAATGCTGCATCTGCCCAAGTGCTCGGGGCGCGCGCAGAAATCGCGACTCCAGATACTGCAAATCTCTACCTGAAGGTTGGCGCAACAGCGTGCGAACTGAACTTCGATCATCCTTACCTTGGAAGTTCGGCTTCGCCGTTCATCGGCTCGCAGCTTGGGTTGGCTGGCGCAGATATGCTTGCCATGAGCGGCGAGTGGACTGCTTTAGCAGAAGCCGCTCATTCCGTCAACGATACTTCGGCACAAACCGCGCTATTGTTTTCCACTATTTTCAATCCGGAGAAATATGTGGCGCTCTCGTTAAGTTACCGCCATGTACCCTATCGTTTTCAATCGCCGTTTGGTGAGATCGGTGGAACCGCCGCATCCTCGCTTTCGAATTTGGATGGATATTATGTTGGCGTCGAACTTGCTCCGATCCCCAACCGGCTTCGCATGAATGCGTATGCGCAATTCGAAAGCGAGCTCGTTCCTTTAGGTGACCTCTTCGGGAATGAAAAACACGATTATCTCGCCGACGCATCCTTCCGCGCCACCGATGCGCTTGAACTGAAAGCAACCGCGCGCGATCAGGAAAATGCAAGCGTTGTTTCCGATAATGGCACCGTCACATTACCAGGCCAGACGCTGAACCTGCGGCTCGAAGCCGCTTACAATCCTGGGAACGATGCAACGCTACGAACACGCTTCGAACATGTGCATTATTCATTGACGACCAAAGAAGATGGTTGGCAGGCATCCGAAGAAGTAAAGATCAAAATGCCGAATGTGGGGTCTGAACTCACTACTACGCTCACACGATTTCAAACGACCTCTTCAAATTCTGCGGTCTCCTCATATGAAATTGGGGCACCGGGAACTGCGACTATCAATTCGCTCGATGGATTAGGCTGGCGCGTTGCCGTTCGTGGGACGGTTCGCGCAACACACGCATTTGCGATTTCGGCATACCTTGCCGGCACCGTCTATGATGTCCCACGCACGATCGGCAGCGGCGCAACAGCGTATAACGGCACTTCTACCTTCACCGCAACAGTGCAGATCGATGTAAAATTATAAGTTTACAAGAATACAAGCTGATACAGTTACAATGTCATTCTGAGCGAAGCAAAACGTAGCGAAAGCGGAGTTTTGCGTAGTCGAAGAATCTTTTGCACCTACTGAGATTCTTCGACTCCGTTCATTTCTCCGAGCATCGTGGGCGATGCTCGTCGAAATGAACTACGCTCAGGATGACATCTCAACTATTTTTCCGGACTTAACTCGAACCGCTTCCATTTGTCGTTGAATTCGGCAGATTCGTTAAGAGCAATTCGAATAAGCGTTCCATTCCGGTATAGCGGCATCATATCGCGGTAGTGATCACCAAAAATAGCTTCGGAGTTCCCCGTCGGGAGCACGCCGAGGAGTTCATCATCGCTCATATCTGCGATCATGCGCATCGAGGGGCCAACCTGCATTTGATACGGGTTCCACAAATAATACGAACCTTGCAGCACCGTCGTTGGTCCGCCGGACATTGGCCCTTCGGCTACATCTACCAGTTTGGCGATCAAGGGACTTTCTTTATCGAACAGGTGACGGACCGTCAGCGTGTGCAGCTTACCCCACTCCCACTGGCGTATATCCGGACCAAATAATTGCGCTAAAATGCGAAGCGATTCATGGAAGGAAAGCTGAACGATCGAATCGCGTCCCCAACCATTACCAAAGCTGCTATGCCACCACACATTCCCGCTGTCCGGTAAAATATGCGCGAGCGTTTCCAGCGGAATATTCTGCAATAAAATAAATTCCGCATACCGCTCGGGGCTTGCCTCGTCCCCGCTCAGCCCCTGATAGAACGTATTGTAGATAAGCCGGTTAAGAAAAACTGAATAGATCGCGGGAGCGATCTCCTCCGCTCGCATACCGCCATCCCAATTACGAAGATAATTGAGCACCTGTGCGGTGAAAGCATCGACGTTCTCCGTCTTTTTAATGCCGCGATCGTTCAACGGCCTATGCTCTGAGAGCCAGATCGAATCGTTCTTGCGGATATATTTCAACGCGCTATCGCCGATCGTCGTATGATGCACGAGGGAATCTTCTTTCCAGAATAGCCGCATCGAATCCAGGCGAAATTCGGAAGTGCTGTCTGCCGATATGCTCGGCGGATTCGGATCGGGATAGAGCGCCAGCAGATACGGCATCACGCGGTGGAAATCGTAGGGGCTGATGATATCTGTCTGAATGCTCTGCGCGTATCCGGCATCCACGCGCGGGCGTTCTGCGAGCAGCTCGCCGATGCGATCGGCGCGCGATGAGGGTTCCCAATTCATACCGAATGGGATAGGCCGGTCTTTTGCCGGAGGATTATTTGCGGAAACAATATATCCCCTCGCAGGATCGGTGAGGGTTGGAAGCTCGGACATATACACAAATCCCATCCACGCATCGGCGGGATTCGTACCATCGCGCGGCAGCATTTGGCGCTCTTCGTTCCCGTTCCGGCGCGGAAGCCTGCCTATACATTGATACGCAATGTTCCCATGTGTATCCGCAAGGCACAGATTGAGGCATGGCGTCGCAAAGCTCGCCATGCCGCGCCGAGCTTCGGATACTGTTTTAGCTCGTGGAAGATCGAGGAACCCCGATAGCTCATCGGTCAGCGCATACTCGCCGTTCCACATCATGGAAACCGGCTTTGCGTTGCGAAAGAACATGGAATTATTTGGAATGCCGCCGGCGCGAGTATCCGCATAGAATGCATGTTCCATCGCATCGGGATGCATCCCGGTCATCACCGGCCCGTGCACGGTCATGCGAACGGTAAGCGGAACCTTATGCGTCGTGTGTTGTGCCGCGTCCACACCCATAGTAATGGAATCGCGGACGCGGATCGTATCGTGAATAACGGTGAATGGTTGCCACGTTCCATTGGCAAGCTGATAAGTTCTACTCGCAGAATCGTATCGCTCGACAAAATAATCGCACTCGTCCGTCATGCCGTTGGTGATACCCCAGGAAAGATCGGCCGTGCGCCCTGCCAGAATGACCGGCAGACCAGGGATAAGAAATCCCGCAACATCCATCCCATCATCGCTCACAAGATGAGCAACATACCACCTGGAAGGCGATTCCAACTGCAAATGCGTATCGTTTTCGAGCAGCGTTGCGCCACTGGCGGTATGGGAACCCGATACGGCAAACGCATTCGAGCCGCCGCCCACGAATGCCCCGACCGCGCTATCGAATGCGCTCGCTTGCGCAAACAGCGATGCAAAATCGTTCGAGGAAGAAACGCGCTCGCTAGTTCGCTGCGGCGGCTTTGGATGAGTTGGCAGCTTCTTCGCCGAATTGAGCGGCTTAACAACCGCGCGTAGGTCGGTGCTTCCAGCCCGACTCCCCTCTTTGCTCCCCTCCTGGCTTCCCGTCCGGCTCCTTATCAGATTATTCGAAACGAACATACTCGGATTTGCACCGCCGAGCACCGTTGCGCCATCATCGGGATAGACGGGAAAGAGCGAATGAAGATGCGCAGAATCCAACACTTGGGAGAAATCGCTGAAGGCGGCATCCGTGAGCGCGGAAAAGTTGAGTTCCCACGCCATCAGGCGTCCGATCATCAGGCAATCTTGCGGGCGCCAATCTTCGGGCACCAGTTGAATGGCATCGAATTCGAATCCCAAATGCTTTCGGTGCTCGAGAAGATACGCATTGATTCCCAAAGTAAAAGCCGAAAGCACTTCGCGCGTGTGCGTACCTGCTTTCAGCCACATCTGATCGGCGATGCGCGAAAACCCCACCGTTCGCGACCATGCATCGATCTGCAGCGAGCGCGCACCAAATACTTCCGACATTCGCCCCGCGCCAACCCGCCGCGCAAGTTCCATCTGGAACAGCCGGTCCTGCGCTTCGGCATAACCGAGGCCAAAGTACGCATCGCGCTCCGTTGCCGCGTGGATATGAGGGATGGCATAACCATCGCGGTCAATATCGATCGTGCCGCTAATGCCCGAAACCGTTGCCGTACCCGAATACGCCGGCACCGTGCCCGACTTAAAATAAATGCCAAGCGCCACCAACCCCGCCACAAGCAGCAGTACCAAATATCCGAAACCAAGAGCGAAACGTGGAAACATGGCGGCAATTACGAATTTCAAATTACGAATTACGAATTGTAGATGTTCAGCGTTCCCCGGTTTGCTAATTGAAACGCATTTTTTTGAAGATTTTTTTGTAACCCGAGCGACCCTTTGTGCGTTCTTGTCTATGGAGGGCTTGATGTTCTATCTATCCCTTGCCTTTTAATTTCCTGAAAATACATGTTTAGATTAAAATTTGGGCCGATTGCACTGTTTTCGTCCCTCGTATTCTTCTCTTCATCGGGATTGCATGCACAACAATACCGCTGGGACGTCGTACAGCAAGTCAACGTCGATACTTTTGTATATGCCTTCAATGCCATTTCATCTTATGGCAACACATGTGTGGCTTGGGGAAACGTATCAAGTCCAAATAATTCTAATAGTTATTTTACCATGACCAGCACAGACGGTGGGGTAACATGGGCGAAACATCCACTACCTTTGACATTTGACACGATCCAGCCAAATGAAGATATTACGGCGATGCAGCAGGTGGACTCGCTTAATGTATATGCGATAAGTGCCGATATAAGTTCCGACTGGTTTTGGCGTTCGTCAGATGGTGGAGCTACATGGAGAGTGGAAGTGGTAGGCTACTTGAATTCCGTAATGCATTTTTCGAGCGAATTAGAAGGCATCATCGGAACCCAAAGCCAGCACTTTTATACCACTAGTAATGGAGGACTGAGTTGGAATGGTGGTATCATTGGTTATAATTTAGCCACAACGTGCCGATCTTATGGCAACGGCATGTTTCGTATTATGGCCGGGCCGCTTGTTTATACTACTTTGGATTATGGAAAAACGGTAACCGACTCATATATAGGAGCAATACCGGCAGGTCCTTATTCGGATACCAATATCTTTATTCATTATTTCCAATTCGGGGATGGAGACACAATGAAGGCTTTTGGAGTTCGCCTGAATCCAGCTAAGACAGTGTGGTCCACACTCGTGTTTACTTCATCCGATGTTGGCGCGCATTGGGTCGAGCAGCCGATAGCCGACACAACTCATATTGCGATACCATATAGCAATTCAAACATAGAAGAGAACACCATATTTCTTGGCGAGAGTCCTTCGACGATAGTTGTTGCAAGTACTGACCATGGTGATACATGGGTTACCGATACCATTATTTCCGATACCACCATCCCAAACTATGTGACCTCTATCGTCACCACAGGCTCTGGAAATGCTATCGCCATCATTCCAGTGACCGATACAGTGATCGTTGATGGTCAGATGGTTTCCTTTGGAGCCTCGATGCTTGTTCGGCTTGAGCCTGTCACCGCAGGAGTTGAGGTTCCTCTTGTAGCAAACAATCAAGAATCTCTTTATCCTAATCCGTCATCGAATATCCTTAACCTCGCATCACCTGCCGGAGCTATTACGATCCTCGATCCACTTGGCCGAAGCTATGCGGTTCCCAGAAATGGGAATACGCTCAATATCTCCTCGCTACCACCGGGCGTGTATTTTGTAAGCGATGGCGTGAGCAGGGCAAAATTTGTGAAGGAATAAATTCAATGACGAATTACGAAATGTATGCCCGTTCGTAATTTGAAATTCGTAATTCGTAATTAATTCAAGCGCCTTTCGGTACTTCGAGCGGCCTATCGCGATGCAGCAGTATCCAGTCGCCGTTTTCGACGAGGGCTTCGCGGCCAAGCTCGGCAATGAATGCGCGCGCATCGGCGAGACGGTCTTCGTCGAGGAGTTTGGTGAGATGCACGGTTGCGCGGTGGTAGAATACGCTCATGCGGTCATATTGACGCTTGTGCTCTGCAAACGCATTTTTTTGCAGATAGCTATGCAAGAGCGCGGCGATAACGGGAAACACACCGATGCCAAGCAGCAAAAATTCATTGTGTTCCCGAAAGGCGATGGCCTGCACCGCAGCCAACACCAGCGCGGCGGCGAATAGCATCGTGATCGTCCGCTCGTGGCCGTGCAGGCTTTCGTGAGAGCGGTGGGCTGATTTCGCAAAGTATTTCGACTGATCCTCGACCCAATGTTTCAGCACGAGCGTCAGCCGTTCGCGCTGCTGCGCAAGATCCATCTCCGAAGGTGTAAGCACGTTCCCGATCATGCAGGCGCGTATGGCGTTGCGGATCCAATCGAGTTCGCTGCGCTGCTTGCGCATGTAAAAATCAGCCACGGAATCTTCTACTCCCGCTAATTTCCAGAAAAATTGCACGCGCAATCCTTCGGCTAATGCGCGGTAATCGAGGTATCGGGTTTGGTAACCGTGCTTCTCAGCCCAATAATAGACGACGAACGAAAACAAGAACATGCCAAGATACAGACCCATCATCGCGGGTTCCTGGAATAGCCCGGAATACAATTCATAAAAGAACGCGGCGAAAAACACGAAGGTCAGCAGTAACTGGATCGTCGTTTTCGTGCGTTTTTGAAATCGCTGCGAGAGCACATCGGCGATGGCGTAAAAATCGAGATCTTCTTTCAGCAGTGGCGGCAATTCATCCGCACGATCGCTGGGGCGGGAATGATGGTGTTTCCGGCGGCGATAATGATGCTCCACTATATGATGCGCGTGAGCGGGGAACATATATTCCTTGCTCGCCCGAAAATGCTCTTTTAATTCCTCCGCATAGCGGATGGAATCTTTATTGAAGGTTTCCATGCGGGAATACACGTCGGCATACGCCTTGTCGGCTTCCGCATGGGAATGAAACCCGGCGGGATACAGCCGGTGTACCGTGAACGCATGCGCCGGATGCGGATTGATACTGCGCGGCGCGACAATATGATACACGGGGCCGCTATCCGGCGCATCGAGTTCGCTGTGCGGCGGCGCGAATGGCTCCGGAATGCCTTCCAGCTTGAACTTCACCACCTGTGACGTACCGCCGATCAGATTTAGTTCCACACCGTCCCACAGTGCAATGAGGATGGCGCTATGCGCCGCGATATACGCGCCGACCTGCGCATATTGCTGTTCGCGAAAAATTCCATGCTCTTTGATGTCCTCGTGGGTAAGGCTTGGCATGACCGGCAATTCGGTCAGGTATTCTGCTTTTGCAATGAGCGAATGGTATTCGTCCATCGACGCGGCATCGAAATCCGTTTCATAGAGATCGGTCGGCATGGGAAGCACGACGGCGAGCCGCATTCCGGAATCAAGCGCCAGGTGCGCCAGCAGCCGGTCCGCGCCATCGGCAAGCGCCGAGAGCAATGTGATCGGCGTGGCTGGATAATTTTTTCGAAGCTCCGCATATTCTGCAAGCACAAGCTCCGTTAGCTTCGGAATATCCTCCGCCCGCAGATCCCGGTGCCCGGTAACGCCAATAACGAGCGGCAGAGGGCCAAGCTCCTGCGGGCCACGCGCGCTCCATGGCAACGCACGAATATGGTGATGCTGCGCGTGGATCAGCTCCTCATCGACGAACTGCTCCACCGGCGATTCGATGGTGGGGTCAGCATGTATCGAAGCGGATCCAGTATGTAACGGAGCGTGATCGTGTGGCTTTGGGGTGGTTTCGGTGCTGCTTTGCATTTTTGTTTCGCTACGAAGTTACGAAGAATTATAGCGAATTATGCGCAAATGCCGTTCCGGCCGATGCCGATTAACTCCCCCTCCTTCTTTAGAACGAGGAGTTTTTGCAGCCTTTTTTCTGCGCATCCTAATTATTCCGTATTTTCGTTGTAATGAAACGAGTAGTGCTGTTTCCCATCATGCGCGAACGCTTTGGCGATCTTCGCCGGCGCATTGCCACAGCCAGCGCGCAATTCTATACCCCGCGTGAAATTCGCGCGCTCGTTCTGTTCCTGCTTACAGGCGTTGCGGTGCTTCTATTTCGATTTGGCAAACAAATATATTTTACCTGGTTTCCGGAACATCGTGCTCCAAAAGAGATCCTTGCAGAGCGTCAGGCCGATAGCCTCTACTTTGCGCTTTCCGATGCGGCCAACAAGCGGGATTCACTGTTCTTCTCGTTACCTGCGGATTCCCTTTTGCCCGCTCAAGTGCAGCGCGCGAAAGCCAGGCATCCTTCAAAGGCCGATGGCCTTGCGCTCAGCTCGATCTCGCTGAATCTCGGTACGAGAGAGGATCTTCTTCGGCTTCCATCGGTGGGTCCGGCGGGCGCGGAGCTTATTCTCGCCTATCGCGCAGAGCGCGGGAATTTTCGGACACTCAATGAGTTAAAGAATGTGCATGGCTTCGGCGCAACCCGTTTCGACAAAATGAAGCGGTATTTAAAGCTGAATTAAGGAAACTCTGATTAAGGACTGGATTCCCGCATTCGCGGGAATGACAAGGATAGGAATCCTAGCGCGAAGCGCAAAAACTCCATATTCTGTCATTCCCGCGAATGCGGGAATCCAGGCCTGAGATTTGATCAGGGTATCCTTAACGGTATTCTACCCAAAAGCGCGCATTTTTTTGCACGAGACTTGTTGAGACAGTGTCGCATGAAAACCAATCTCTATCATATTCACAATCCATTAGAGGACCTGCCTCGCACTCGCGCCGAAAAGCTGCTTCGTGCGATCACGTCGTATTACTTTTTTGCGCTTATCCTTGCGCTTGGCTTTGCGTACCTCTTTAGCTGGCTTGCCGATGCCGTCAACGATAATAAATATGGCGATATCAACCGAACTATTCTGCTCGCGATCCATGCCCATCAGAGCGCGGGCTTAGACCAGCTTGCCTTGGATACAACATGGTTCGGCTCTTTTTATGGGGTTCTGACGCTTTCGGTGGCGCTTGCACTGATGCTTGCGATACTCAAGCATTATGTGGAACTTGGAATGTTTGCTGCGGTACTCCTCGGCGCAACGTTGATGATATTTATATTTAAGATCCATTATCACAATCCGCGGCCGCAGGTGTTTCCACCGCTGGTTCTGGAAAATAATTTTAGTTTTCCAAGCGGACATTCGCTTGCATCCTTCGCATTATGGGGATTTTTCGCATGGTGGATCGTCTCGCTGCATCCGCGAAATGTGTGGCGCTGGCTGCTGGGGGCGCTCGGAATACTCGTGGCTGTCATGATCGCGCTAAGCCGGCTTTATCTCGGCGTACATTGGCCAACGGATGTGCTTGCGGGATTCTTCCTCGGATTTGGATGGGTGGCTACGTGCGCGCTCGGACACCGGTGGCTTACGCGCCATGCGCGGCGAGAACGAAAGAAGCAGCTTCACAAAGCATGGCTTGCGCGACAAAAGCTCGCATGATCGCTCGTGCTTATCCTTTCAGCCTCATCCCTTCAACGCTCCGGCGGTAAAGCCTGCAATGATCTTCCGCTGAAAGACGGCGAACAGCACAAGCACGGGAATCGCGCTCATGCCTGCGCCCGCCATCAAGTGCCCCCAATGGATCGATTGTTTGCCCTGATAAAATGCAAGGCCGACGGGCAAGGTACGCATCGCAGCTTTATTGACGAACAGAAACGGGAAAAGAAATGCATTCCATGTGGTAAGGAACTGATAGATAAATAGCACCACAAGCATCGGGGTCGCAAGCGGAAAAATAATACTGCGCAGAATGCCAATGGTTTTTGCGCCATCGATGCGCGCGGCTTCTTCTAATTCTTTCGGCAAGCCTTCGATATATTGCCGCATCAAAAAAATCCCGAACGGCGTAACGATGAACGGCAGCGTAAGCGCAAAATACGTGTTGATCCATCCCAGCACAACGATCTCGCGGTACAGCGGTATCATCACCACATGCGGCGGCACCATCAGCACGCCCAGCACGCTCGCGAAGAGCAACTTTTTCATCCGAAATTCTCGCCGGGCAAACGCATACGCGACCGTCGTCGAAAAAATGGCGCTGCCCACTGCCACGATTGTTGCAACAAGAACGGAATTCAGAAAATAAATACCGAACTGATCGGATTGGAGCGCATCCGTGTAATTCGATAGCGTAAACACACCGCGGAGGAGTTCTCCGAGCGTAGCATCGCCGGGAGGGTTCGTACTTAGCGAAAGTAGCGCCATCCAGACAAGCGGGAAGAACATCGTAACGCAGCCCACGATAAGAACCGTATGCGCCGTAATGCTGGATTTGCCTCGAAATGTGGTGATCACAGACGGTTCTAACATCAGAGCGGGCGGCGTAGTGCAGGAGTAGTGCAGGAAAGGCAATCTTACTCAATTATGTCATCCTGAGCAGAGCGATTCGACCGGAGGGAGAATCGCGGAGTCGAAGGATCTTTGGCAACTCAAGAGATCCTTCGACTCCGCAAAAACTCCGCTATCGCTGCGTTTTTGCTTCGCTCAGGATGACAACGATTACAAACTGTATTTACATGGAATAACTAACTCGCAAGCTTGACCCAGTTAAAAAATCGCTATCAACCTGTAACTTTTCAGCCGTTCCGTTGTTTTTTAGAAGTCGCAATTTTTGAACCCTTAACTACCTTTATCTTCTCTTAGAAAGGATGCTCTATCTATGATTCGAGTTTGCCCACTCATTCGCATCGTATGCTATACTGCGCTCACGCTTGCGCTTGGTTCTGGCGCGGCCCATGCGCAATATTGGCTGCCGGACACCACGGGCCTCTCCGTGCCCATCGGCTCGCTTGCCATCGATGCGAATGGATACATTTTTGCAGCCAGGGTATCGAATTACCAACCAGATGGCGTCTATCGCTCTACGGATCATGGAGCTTCCTGGAACTTGATGAACAATTCCACTTCAGAGTTTCCGCTTGGGCCTGTGTATGGCATCAATTTTAAAGGGATCAATCCGAACGGCGATATTTTTGTCGGTGGGAGCTATGAATACCGCTCCACCGATGAGGGTGAATCCTGGCAGGAGATCCGGCTGGAACCACTGATCGGCACCGATCCTCCTGTTCTTGCATTTGCTACGCTTAAGGTAGGGGCGCTGGGGATGGGACGCCTCTTTATTGCGACGGGAGCATCGGGGTTGTATATCTCGGACGAAGACGGTGTTGATAGTTCCTGGTCCTTCGAAGGGAATCTTTCGGATTCGCTTTATCCCTTTCCTACGTATGTCGCTTCCACAGCCTTTGGATCGATTTTCGAAGCTGGACCCTACGAATTGGAGCGCGGTCTTGGCATGGATGGTGAATATTTCGATTCTATTGCCGGCGCACCACCCTTGGAGAATGAGATACAAATGGCATCGAACGCAAGCGGCCTCATCGTGGCCGGTGGAACCGGCGGGCTGTTCTTTACTTTAGATACCGGCAATTATTGGGCGTCCATTACGCCGTCATGGGCTAACCCTACGAACTCGTATTATATTCTGGCTGTCGCAGAGAATGGCGACATGTATGCAGGAACCAATTCAACCGATGGCAGGCAGGGCGGCATCGCGGTTTCGACCGATACCGGAAGAATGTGGCAGGACATTTCCGCCGGACTCAAAACGGACACCATCCATGCGCTGGCTTTTGACAATAACGGAGCGCTCCTTGCCGCTACGGATAACGGCGTATATACCTACTATCCTACCGGCGGCGTGAAAACAGTCGCGAATGAAGCGCCAACATCGCTCACGCTGGAGCAAAACACGCCGAATCCGTTTGCATCGAATACCGCGATACGCTTTACATTGCCGGTGTCCGGACCTGTATCGCTGCGGGTGTTCGATGCCACCGGCCGCGAAGTGGGGATGGTTGCAAGCGGCACGTATGAGGCTGGAACCTATTCTACTTCATTCAATGCCGGTGGCCTTATGAATGGCGCATACTATTACCGTCTCGAAGCAAGCGGCCAAACCGCCGTCAGGATGTTCGTCGTCGAGCATTGAAATTGACTCCATCAGGATATGGATAATATATCATTGTCATTCCCGCGAAAGTGGGAATCCAGAGCTTGAGATTACTCTGAATTCCGGGTCTGGATTCCCGCTTTCGCGGGAATGACAGTGCCGGGGTTTCCCCGTCACAACCCAAAACTTTCAGCCTGTAACTTTCCGGCTCCGAATTTGTTCTTACTGCGTCGAAAAAATGGATCTTTGGTCACATTTATTTTTTTTAGAAAGGATTCTTGGTCATGGTTCGCTTCTACTCTTCTTCAATTCGAATGCTTCTTCTTACCGGGTTCGGGATGCTAATCGCTCCGAACCTCAGTTCTGCTCAAAACAATTGGGTTCCCGATACTGTCGGGCTTTCTCAAAATATTAGTTCACTTGCCATTAATTTAAAGGGTGATATTTTTGCTGCTGCTCAATACCCCAGCAGCGGTGGCGGATATGATCCAACAGGCGTTTTTATCTCTTCGGATAGTGGCAAATCATGGTCTCAGTGTCCAAATCCTACTTTTGATCAAGATATAGTTCCGCTTGGACCGATCTGGGGGATCGATCAGAAACAAGAAATTTTTGTCGAAGCAGAGTTACGAGAAGCACTCTCGACTAATAATGGCAGCACTTGGCAGCAGTTCGAAATCGATTCAGACAATCAATATGACCCCACGATAGGCAACTTTGCAATTGGCATTAACGGCGTTATTCTCGTTGCTTTCGCTGGAGAAGGCAGCTCCATGTTGGGGTCGAGCAGCTATGGTAGGGGAACCACTTGGTACGATCAGGGTGTGGATAACTCTAATAGTCAGATTTACCCGACCTTTGTGGCGTACAATCCTGCGGGTAATTTTTTCGCGGGAACTAATTCTCTTCTTTATGAATCGACAAGCAGTTCAGGAGAATTCTGGGGGAATGGTGCAAACAATGCAATAAACGGTGCTCCGAGCTTCGGTCTTCACGTTAGCTTCGCCTTCAATTCAACCGGGCAGTATAATAATAGCACGATTATTGTGGGTGGTGGGAGTTCGGACAATGCAGGAGGGGGCGGTCTTTTTCTTTCCACCAATAACGGCACCAAGTGGACTTCCAATATAAGTCCTCCGGCAACGAACGGCAACACTATTTTCGCGCTCGCGATCGGCCAGAATGGCGATATCTTTGCAGGCTTGAGCACGGGTGGCATGTATGTATCGACGGATACCGGGCAATCGTGGAACGATATTTCTTCCGGCCTCCCGAACGGCAGCGGCGATAGCGTGAACGCGCTGGCCATTGACACGGCCACTGGAACTCTTTATGCGGGAACGACCAATGGCGTGTATCAATATTTAACATCGACGAAGCCGGCCGGCCCCTCCAGCGTACAATCCAGTACGAGCACTATACCTGCTTCTCTAACCTTAGAGCAGAACACGCCAAATCCGGTAGCATCGAGCACGAGCATCCAATTTACCGTGCCGGAATCCGGGCAGGTATCGCTGAACGTGTTCGATGCCACAGGCCGCACCGTTGCAACCGTTGCAAGCGGGTATTATGCACCGGGAACATACAGCGTATCCTTCGATGCGCACAGCCTTGCGGATGGCGCGTATTATTATCGCATTACGTCCGGCGGGCAAACGGCCGCGCGGATGTTCGTCGTCGAGCATTAATGCTTCTCAAACCCTCCCGCATCGCGCTCGCGCAAATCTCATCTGTGCTCGGCGATGTTGAGCGCAATGTCGCACGTCACATCGAATGGACTGAGCGTGCCATCGAGCGTGGCGCAGACGCCATCGTTTTCCCCGAGCTTTCACTTACCGGCTATACCCTTCGCGATCTTAATTTTGAAATCGCGGTCGGGGGGGAGTCGGGCTGGAAGAAGCATCGTCTGCGATGCGTCCGACCTACGCGGCATTGCGGAAGCTATCGAAGAAAATCGCTATCATTTGCGGTGCTGTCGAATCAGATGAACGCGGGGCCGTTTATAACGCAGCTTTGCTTTTCGAAGGCGGCGAAGTGAAGCACATACACCGGAAAGTGTATCCGCCAACGTATGGAATTTTCGAAGAAGGAAGATATTTTACCGCAGGCCGCGCCGCCGATGCTTTTACTTCCGAAAGACTTGGCCGCGTAGGGCTGCTCGTTTGCGAAGACCTTTGGCATCCTGCGCTTCCGTATGTGCTGGCAGCGGATGGCGCGCAGCTCATTATCACCATAGCAGCCAGCCCGACACGCTTAGGAAGCGGGGAAAACCACAAGAATCATCCCGGCGAACCGGAAAATTATACGATAAACCGCGAGCACCACGCGGCGTATGCGCGGCTGTTCGGCTGTTATATCGTATTTGTGAACCGGGTTGGCGTGGAAGATGGTGTCAATTTCTGGGGCGGTTCGGAAGTGGTTGCTCCATCTGGCGAAACCATCGTGCGCGGGGCATTTTTCGAGGAAGATCTCATCATAGCCGATCTCGATCCGGAGCAGGTTCAGCAAGCGCGCCAGCGATCTCGCCATTTCTTAGATGACGATCCGGCACTTACGCAGCGGCTACTTGGGCGGGTGCTTGGCACGAACCTTGTATCCGTTGACGAGGATACAATATCTAAAAAACTGGCGGAAAGAAAGTAGCCTCCGGTTTGTTATATCCCCAATTATTAACGGACGTCCGCATCGGCACGATGCGTTTGGCGCCCATGACTTGACATAATTTCACACGAATGGCATCCATTAAAAACGACCTCCCGAACACAGCCACCGCACCCTCTGTCTATAAAGAACCGGCTCCGATCGTCGATAAAGATAATCCGCTGGAGTCGATGATGCAGCGATTTGACCGCGCGGCAGAGATACTCAAGCTCGAACCCGGTATTTATCAATACCTCAAGACCCCCGTCAAATCCGTCATTGTATCGATTCCCATTCACATGGACGATGGCTCTGTGCATGTGTTTGAAGGCTACCGGGTTATTCACAACGATATTTTAGGACCGAGCAAAGGCGGTATTCGATACGCGCCGGACGTTCATCTCAATGAAGTCAAGGCGCTTGCCGCATGGATGACATGGAAATGTGCTGTTGTCGATATTCCATTTGGCGGAGCGAAGGGCGGCGTTCGCTGCGACCCGCGACACCTCACCGTTCAGCAAATTGAAAAAATCACTCGGCGCTACACCGCGAACATGCTGGACGTGTTTGGCCCCGACCGCGATATTCCCGCGCCGGACGTGAATACGAACGAGCAGACGATGGCGTGGATCTTGGATACCTATTCCATGCACATGCGGCGCACCGAGCCGGGCGTCGTGACGGGCAAGCCGCTCGTGCTTGGCGGCAGCAAAGGCCGCAGAGAAGCAACAGGCCGCGGTGTCATGCACTCTGCGCTTCGCGGGATGGATAAACTTGGCATTAATCCGAGTAATGCCACGGTCGCCGTCGAAGGATTTGGAAATGTCGGCTCGATCTCTGCACAGCTCATTGCAGAAAAAGGCGCGAAGATCATTGGAATTTCCGATATCAGCGGAGCCTACCATAACGACGCAGGCATCGACGTTATGGATGCGATCCATTATTCAGAAACGCATGACTTTCTGCTCGATGGCTGGAAAGGCGGCGAGAAGATCACTCATGAACAACTGCTGACGCTTAATTGCGATGTTCTGGTTCCCGCCGCCCGCGAAGACCGCATTACCAAGCGCAACGCGCACAGCATTCAGGCAAAACTTATCGTCGAAGGCGCGAACGGCCCGACGACAGCCGGCGCCGACCCGATCCTCGAATCGAAAGGCGTGCTTGTGGTGCCGGATATTCTTGCGAATGCCGGTGGCGTTACGGTCAGTTATTTCGAATGGGTGCAGAACCGCATGGGCTATGGCTGGACACTCAATGTCGTCAACGAACGGCTTGCCGAAACGATGAATGCTGCGTTCGATCGCGTCCATGCGACGTCGGTAAAACACAATGTGCCGCTCCGGCTGGCATCCTATGTTCTTGCCATCGACAAGGTGGCCAGAACGCTCCGGCTGCGCGGTATATATGGGTAGAATGTCCAATTACGAATGACAAATGACAAATGGGGGATGGGAAAATGGATGAGCTATAAGAAAAACTCATTTGCCATTCGTCATTTGCCATTCGTCATCCTTTTCTTTCTTCCAAATGCAAGTTTTGCGCAGCTTACGCATGTCGATAGCGTGCTCGCAGTATCGCTCATGCCAATGGTGCCCACCATCGATGGCAACCCCGCTTTTTTGACGGGAGATAGCAGCCTCACTCCACTTTTTGCTGCCACTCAAAAATCAAAGACTTCTGCTGCGCCCATGTTTTATGTTGCGCAACTTTCGGCGAATGTGCAGCGTGCCGATTCCGGCAAAGCCCGCATGGATATCAATATGCAGGGGGAACTTTTACAACCCATGAATTCCGTTGCGATACATCGCACGCTCGCGCGAACGGTCGATCTCAATCTTACTGCGAACGACTGGAATGCACTACAGAATAATTCCGATCGCTATGTTCACTATGGTACCCCACCGGGCGGGTTTTGGTCTGATACGCTCGAACCGATCTTAGTGGTGCTTGGGGCTGCCGCCGTGGTTGCATTATTCTTTCTCATTCGGAGCTAAAATGGGGGTGTGTGGCGCAATGGTGTTGCGGTCCCAAGACCGAGATATCATTTCGGCCCACACAAAAACAGAGTCCTATTCCAGCGTCTCGATGCCATCCTGGCTGTGTGAGCTGCTTTGCCAGCGCGCAATGGAATCCGCAAGCATCGCGGAGATCTTCTTAGCTCCAATGGGTGTGAGATGGTAATTGTCCTGAAATTCCGAATAGCTGAAAAGTCCGGTTCTGTCGAAATTCCAGATGGGAATATGCTGCTCTTTCGCGAGGCCGAGAATTTTTTCATAACTATCGCCGCGATGCTCATAAGGAATATCCACTTCGTCCGGCGCACGTTTGCGCAGCGGAGCATTGTAGATTGCCACTTTAATTCCATTCGATCGGCACATCGTTACGATCTCTTTCAGATCATTCAGGTAAACGGGGTTGAAAACATACGCGCTGTCGCGCGGTGGGCTGTTCTCACCAAACATTAACCGATTGAAGAGATTGAGGTTTGGCACATCGCGAAACGCATTGTTTGCCGCAAAAATATATTGATGGAAATGATCGCCGCTCATAAGCGGCGCAAGCGCCGTCGGCCCATAGCGCAGAATATTCCAGAATGTCTTGGGCTTTAGTTTTACCGAAGCGGTATCTTTCGTTCCAAAGAACGCATGAACGGTCGAAGCGCCGTTTAATTCCTGAATGCTCACTCCGTAGATCACAAATTCGGGCTTCAGTCCATCGTCGAGCATGGCGCGGAACATGGGAAGGTTTGCATCCGCGCAGAAGCCGCCGACGCCGGCGTTCATCGTTTCGTAAGGGAGATCTGCGCGTTTGAAGACGCTATCCATGGAACGCTCGGACACTCCGCGTTCCACCACGGAACTGCCGAGAAACAGCACCATCTCGCGTTTCATTGCCGGGAGCTTTTTCCCCTCATCGACGGCCATTTGCGCCCGCAGCAAACCGTAAAACGTGCGTTTATTTGCCAATGGTAAATGCGGCACAGCGAGCACCAGTCCAACGACGACTGCATACGCCACGATAACAATACAGATACCCGCCGCAAACGTGTAGCGGAATTCTGCGAAAAACTTGGTGATGAACTTTTGCGGCATTCCTTAAAATTGAAAATAAATAAATGGAATGCTGTTATCCGAACCGGCAATAAGCACGAGCGCGAAAAGAATCCCGAATGCAATCGTTTGTGTTGCAAAATTCATGCGTTCGAAGATGCGCCGGCCTGCGCCGGTATATTGGAACATATCCAATACGAATGAGAGTACTACTAAGGGCAGCACGAAAAGCGTGGCTCCCTTATGAATGCCAGGAACGAATGAGAACATCCGCGACACATACACACCAAACGTCTCAAAATTCGGGGTGCGAAAAAGAAGCAGCGAGAACGAATATAGATTGATCGTCATGAGCATCGTCAACGGTGTTTTCCATGACCATGGGGGAGTGCCAAATCCTTTGGGAACCGTTCGTTTGGTATATCGAAGCCATGCTTTGTGAACGGCCAGTGCGATGCCATTGACCGCACCAAACCCAACGAACGTCCAATTCGCGCCGTGCCACAAGCCGCTCACGATCATGGTGATAAAGTTATTGAAGTACGTGCGCCACGGCCCTCTTTTGCTTCCACCGAGCGGGATATAGACGTAATCTCGCAGCCAACTCGAAAGCGTAATATGCCATCTGCGCCAAAGCTCCGTAATATTCCGAGATAGAAACGGAGTAGCAAAATTAAGATGAAGTTCGATCCCAAATAATTTGCTGATGCCGCGCGCCATTTCGCTATATCCGGCAAAGTCGCCATAGATTTGGATGGTGAAGAGCCACATCCGGAACAGCAGATCGGCGCTTGTCATCGCGTGAACGCTGGTAAATGCTTCATCGACCATACCCGCCACAAGATCGGCGATGAGCACTTTGCGAATGAGGCCGAGCAGAATAAGCGCTAACCCATCGCGTATCTGTTCTTTCGAAACCGTACGCGGCTTCATGATCTGCGGCAGAAGCTGATTTGCCCGCAAAATCGGCCCTGCGACAAGATGCGGAAAATAAGACACGAAAAGTGCGAAATCCAGGAAATTTTCCGCCGGATCGAATTTACCCCAATACACATCGATCACATAAGACATCGACATGAACGTGTAGAAACTGATCCCAATGGGCAGCGCAAGCTGTAGTGTAGCCGGATGCACATGGAACCCGATCTGCGTAAGCATCGCAGCGAACGACGAAATAAAAAAATTACTGTACTTGAATATGCTGAGTACCAGAAGATTGCTTCCGAGCGAGAGCCGCAGCCATCGAAGCTTTATTTTCTTCTCAGTGGCCCGATGGATGGCCTGTGAGGAATAGTAATCGACGACGATGGTAAGGCCAAGCAAGAACAAGAACCGCCAGTCCCACCAGGCATAAAAGACGAGGCTGGCAACCAGCAAAAACCTGTTCTGGCCTTTGAATGGCAGCAGGTAATAGCCGATAAGGACGATCGGCAGGAAAATAGCGAACGCAAGGCTGTTAAAAACCATGAAACGGGGAATGAGCGATCATGCGGGACGCTCTTAAACTTACAGATCGCCCAAGTTGTGCCGAAGAGGGGTGGGATTTCTTTATGACCTGAGTATCAACTAAAGACTCACAAACCAAATAATTTTGATAGTGCGGTTTTAACGTTGGTCATGACCACGCCCGGAAGTTTTCCGATTTTTCCGACGATCACGCTGCGATGCAATGTGTATAGCTTATCGGTTCTCAAAAAAGAAGTTACTTTGAGGCCGGTTACTGTGGCAATTTCTACCGAATGTTCGATCTTGACACTCATGGATAAACTGGCTGCGAACGCCGAAGAGCTAATATAAGCTACGACATAATCCTCCGGAACGGCACAACGAGCAAGGATTACGCATGGCCGGGCTTTCGCACCTTTCAAGTCAGAAAAGGGAAAAGTAGCGAGCACGATGTCTCCCGGCTCGAATTCACTCACCGTTTTCCGAAAAATGGATTGCGATTTTCGGGCCGCACATCATCGGTGGAATACAAATCCGGTTCCTGATCGAGAAATGCGAGCGAGGGATTATCGCGCATTGCAGCAAGCTTAAATGCTATGGTGTCGAGATCGTCATTCGGGTGAATATCATCGCCAAACACAAGAATGGCGTTGCGGGCATCTGCGGGAAGCTTTGAATTCGGCGGAAGCTTGAGAACCCCCTGTTCGATGGTTATCGGAATTGCGTACATAACTACAGAACTAAGTGGCAAGGGCGAGAATTCCCCATGAAATGCAAGAGAGACTAAATCGAGAGTCGGGTTATTCCTTTACTATCTTCACCGTTTGAACTTCCTCATTACCGGTTGCGATACGAGCATAGTACGTGCCCGGAGTAACAGCACTTGCATCCCACGTAAGCGAGTTATTCCCGGCTTCGAGCGTGCCATTAAATAGTGCGGCAACCGCGTTTCCCAAAACATCGAAAATGGTTACGCTTGTTTGGGATGGAGCATTTATTGAAAAACTGATAGTCGCTTCATGCGAAACCGGGTTGGGATAGATGGTGATGGTATTCTTTTTCTGCGGCGCTTCTGCCACACTGCTCGATCCAATCATTTCGGAAAGTGGGCGGTGCCAAACACCGGAATCACTTGTACCTATAAAAAAATTCGAATCCGCTATAGCAAGCGCACCTATTTCTCCGATAGTAAAGGCTGATCCAAATTGTAGCCATGTGCTTCCTGTATCTGCCGAGATATAAAGTTGTTCCGAATTGCTAGAATTGGAAAATGTCCCAGCGAACAAGAGATTACCTTCCACCAAAATAGCAGTTACAACATTGCCTATCGCTATCGATGAGGTATCCCAGGTGATGCCGAGGTCGGTAGAGCGGAGTAAAAGACCCTGTGTAGTGCCCGCGAACAGGGTTGAACCAAGAGCAGTAAAAAACCTTATTTCACCCTCGGTGAAAAAACGTGAAATCTCGTTCCAATTCTGACCACTATCGGTGGACTCGTATGTGAAACCCTCGTAAGTTCCTGCGAAAAGATTTGTGCCAATCGATACAAAAGCAAATACGTCAGAATCTGCCATCCCATGACTTGCGTTTGTCCACGTAACACCGGAATCGCTTGAGCGAAATACTCCACCACTGGCCACAAAAATAACAGTTCCAATTTTTGCGAATGGACCGAAGCTGGCAACATCGCCAAACTTACCGGTCTCATTCCAGGTTTTGCCGCTATCTAATGATCGAAAAACGCCCTCTTCACTTCCCGCGAGTAAAACATTTCCTAAACTGTCGATTGACTGAGCACCCTCTTGGCGATCAAGACCCAAGCTCGCTTGCCAGGTTTGCCCGGTATCCTCAGAACGAAATACATACTCTCCTGCTGCATAAACCGTTTTGTTGCGGATATCGAATGCTGAAATGAGGGGGCTGCCAATTCCGACGGCACGCCAGGAAGCGCCACTATCGGTTGAACGGAAAATTCCTTCTCCATCAGTTCCGGCAAAGAGAATAGTCCCTGTGGATGTCATGGCAAAGACAGGAAAGGTCAGACCCGTCTTAAGTGCAGTCCAACTTACACCGATGTCAGACGATCTGAAATATCTTTCCACTATCGCTTCCAATGAAAAGCATAGAACCGGTCGAGGCCATAGAATAGATGGTAATATTTGCAATTCCGATGTTGGCGGGAGACCAATTTGAGCCATTATCAATGGAAAGAAAAACACCGTGACTTTGAGTGCCGGCAAACAGCGTCGATCCAATTTGTGCAAAGCACAAAACCGTATCGTCGGTTAGTCCAAAATCGGCAGGCCACCAACTTTTTCCAGAATCGTTCGAAAAAAAGATTCCAGATCCTGTGCCGGCATAAATAGTAGTGTCAAAGAAACTCAAAGAATAGACTGTGTTGCGAATTAGGCCAGTATCGATCAATGTCCAAGTCGATCCGCCGTCAGTCGAACGCCGTATTCCAGAATAGGTTCCCACTATCAGGTTTCCGCCCATTGCAAGTATTGAAGGAATGGCAAATTCAGGCCCTCCTTTTGTTTCAAAGCCAATTCCGCTAAAATCAGAGGTTAATAACCCCACATCGGTCCCGGCAAAAATAGTTGAATCGTTTGAAGCTATCGAAAATATGTAGCCAGATTCCTGATCCGTCCCCCAATCTATAACTAACGCCCGTGACCATGTGGAACCGCTATCGGTCGAATGATAGATTTGCTGATCTAATGTTCCGACAAAAAGGGTGCTCCCAATCACATCAAACGATTTGATTCGGTCAAGGTATGGCCCATTTGTTCTCTGCCATTGCCCCGATGCAGGAAGTGACGTTAAAGAAATCGATGATGCAAGAAACAAGAAAAAGGGTGTTGTGTAGCGTCTCATTGATAATTGTAAAATGATTTCACATAGTAACAATCTCGCTCAAGTCAATTTGTTACATGAGCAATGCTCATTTAAATCAAAATGCTCAGAATTAGGCCAATCCGGAGCATCAACCCTATTTCCTCCGAAACAAGAACGACACGGTCACGCCTTCGAAGCCGAAATGGTTATGGCAGCCATTCTACCTTCACTCCATAGCGTTCCAGATTTTTGAATTCTGGATCGCCGGTAAGGACGGGCAACTCTCGTTCGAGGGCAAGCGCTCCGGCAAAACAATCGGCATAGGAAATTCCGCCGCCTGCTTTGAATTTTGCGGCAATCAATGTTTGCTCGACAGATGGAACTACGATTTCGATTGGTCCTTCCTCGATCCGGCGAAGTCCATCCATTGCCGCGTTAAGGCCATGATCGCGAAGCAGGGAATAATAAATTTCACCCAAATTGATCGAACTAAGAAGGTGTGGAATTCCTTGTTTGTTTGCAATTTCCAGCACTCGTTCAACATGTTGCCAGGAAGGTTGCTTATAGAAGAAAATAAGGATAGGATTTGCATCAAGAACCAAAAGGACTATCCTCCTTTTCGCGATCCTTGCGCCGTTCTTCCATCAGGGTACGAAGCGCCTTCGGATCGGTTCCCAAAAATCCGGCCATATCGCTCATACTTCGAAATTCCCGTGGTTTCGAGGCTGGAACGATCACTACTTCATCGCCTCGCTCCGCGATCTTCACACGTGCGCCACTCCGCATGTTATGCCGTTCCCGAATCTCGCTGGGAATTGGCACATGCCCATCGGCATCGACGGTAGTTTCGAATACTCTGTCCATGATTGATTGAACACTTGAGAGCCAGTAAAAATCCCGCCCTCATTTCCTCCGAAACACAAACAACACCGTCACGCCTTCGAAGCCGAAATGGTTACGGAGGGTGCTTACAATGCTTCCCATTCGCTTTTGGAGACCCCCGCCTGCTTTAATACCTCTTTCAGCAGACCAATACCAATATCAGAGCCGTGTGGATTTGGAATTCTCACCAACAGACCGCCACGAGCCATTGCCTGATGCTTTGCTCCGGCTTCAGGGCCGTGGAAACCAAGCTTTCGCAAGTTGCGAATCAGATTATCTCGGCTGATTGGGCCAATTCTTGGCATCAGGCGATTGCGTGGACTTCGAGTGAAATGCCATTCAACTCGGGAATCGGCATATCCTTGCGAAGGCGGATGAGGAGCCAGTCCTCGAGCACTTCTTCAAGCTCCTCACGGCAGGCCTCGAGCGTATTCGCATTTGCCCAGACACCCTGACACTCGGGAATCTCGCCGAAATAGGTACCGTCATCGTCAAGTATTTTGTACCTGGCGTTACGCATAGCCGCTCTGATGTATTCCTGGATCATATCTATTTAATTCAGACCGTCGTTAATTAGTTCAGTTCGCTTTCTGCGGTCAGATGTTATTTCCGCCGAAACACAAACGAGACCGTCACGCCTTCGAAGCCGAAATGGTTACGGAGCGCGCGTTCCAGGAAACGTTTGTAGGCGCTGGGAATTTCCTCGGGGAAATTGGAAAAAAAGGCGAAGACAGGCGGTTCCGTATTAACTTGCGTGATATAATTGATGCGCAGGTCGTGACCGCGCACGCCGGGCGGCGGAGTGCGGCCGATCTCTTCTAATAGTGTGCCATTCAGCTCATTCGTGCTGATACGCTTTCTGCGTTCGCTGTTCACTTTCAGCGCGATCTCGATCGGCTTCGTGTGCCGCAAATGTGTAAGAGCGCTGATGAAGACGATGGGAATGTAATCGAGTGTTCGGAACGTTTCGCGCAGTTGCTTTTCAAAATTAGCGGAGGTCATCGTGTCCTTTTCAACGGCATCCCATTTATTGACGACGATCACAGCGCCTTTTCGCGCCTCAACCACTTCATTGACGATCTTCGCATCCTGATTTTCCATCCCTTGCGTGGCATCGAGCATGACAAGCGCCACATCGCACTCCTCGATGGCCTTCATCGTGCGAATGGTGGAATATAGTTCAATGGAATCCGAGAATATATTTTTTGCGTCGAAGTCCGGCGGTATCTATCAGCGTGATCTTCTGGCCGTAAAAACTATAATCGCTGTGAAGGGTATCGCGGGTGGTTCCCGCTATGGGCGTGACAATAGCGCGGTCTTGTCCCAACAATGCATTCAGATAGCTTGATTTCCCGATATTTGGCTTGCCAACGATAGCGAGCTTTAGAGGCTCAGGTTCATCTGATTTCTCCTCTTTCGGCGGGAATTTTTTCAGGAGTTCATCGAGGAAATCGGCTACACCGCGCCCGTTGATGGCGCTGATAGGAATTGGTTCACCAAGTCCCAATGGATAGAATTCGCTCGCTGCAAGCGGTTCCCGTTTTTCATTATCGGCTTTGTTGGCAAGAAGGAAAATCGGTTTGCCGGATTTTCGAAGCATCTGTGCAACTTCGGAATCCAGCGGATGAAGTCCGGCGGTAACATCGGCAACAAAGAGGATCACATCGGCTTCTTCGATCGCAATTTCCGCTTGCTCTTTGATCGCGCGCTCAAAAATATCCTGGGAACCAGATACAACACCGCCGGTATCGATCAGATTATACTCATAGCCAGACCATTCAGCTTTCGTGTAATGCCTGTCGCGGGTCACGCCGGATGTGGCTTCGGTAATAGCACGCCGCTCGCCGGCCAGCCGGTTGAACAGCGTCGATTTCCCGACATTAGGACGACCGACAATGGCTACGGTGGGTAACAATTTTTAAGTAAGAAGTAAGAGATAAGAAGTAAGAAATAAAAGGTAAGAAGTAGATGTGTTCTTCAAAATTCTTACCTCTTACTTCTTACCTCTTACTTAAAAAAGCTGGGGCGGGAGGATTCGAACCTCCGAATGCCGCCTCCAAAGGGCGGTGCCTTACCACTTGGCGACGCCCCAATTTAAAGGCGGAAGGATGAAGGATGAAGGATGAAAAGGGAAAAGATCGTCGAAAATCTTCCCACCTTCATCCTTCATCCTTCAGCCCTCATCCTTTCAAAGCGTGTCCGCTCGAATTTCTGCTACGCCTTCGAGCGACGCCGTAACAGACTCCAATACGCGGAAGTTCTGAATCGTTTCTGCCGGGTTTGCGGCCTTGCCTATATCGATCATTCCAAGTTCGTAGAATTTCGAGCCGGTAGTGAACAGCACTACCCTGTTTTCTACTCGATGAGAGCTGTCGGCACCTGTTTCTGCATAATCAAAGCTTGCCAACAGCTTGCCATTTTCCGAGTATATTTCTGCGGGCCGTGTAATAATCAGTCCAGGAGCTTTGGCGGATTTCGCTGCAAAAGACTGATCTGCCAGCGCAGTCATGCCATCGCGCGCTACGCTACGCCGGAATTCCGCAGTCGATGGAATTTCAGCGAGCACCAAGGCCCAGCTGCGTTCGGGGTTGGTATAGACTTCCTCGACATTCGTCATCGGGATCGACTGAATATCTACTTGCAGCCAGCCGTTCGGATAATGCGCGGCAATATCGCCGGTGGGTGAATGAAGATAATCTTCATCAAGCACATTGGCAAACGGCAGGTATGGCGGAACGACCGCCACCGGCTTTACAGCCTTGCCGAACATCCCGCAGCCTGCAAAAAGTATTGCCGATACAGAGACGAAAATCCATTTGCGCACCATTGACAAGGCGAAACGCTGTCAAAGAGTCTTTAGATTCGGCGAAATCCGGTATGAGATTACCAACAATACGATACCGCCGCCGAAAACCCGGCTTTCGTAAGCCATCCACTATTTTGTGGAATGAGTTCGCTGGCTTCTAAGAGAAGATCGAGATCAATGTTGCTTGTAGCAATAAACTCCGCGCCAATAGATTGATGCGTGAGAAACCCATCCGTCGAGCCGCCAGCCATTACTTCGGCGAACGGTCGGATTGCGTTCGTTAGATCGCCCAGCGTATATCGGTAGCTTGCGCCAAGCCAATAGACACGCGTAAGCGCGGGAGGGTCCGTGCTTTGAATTTCGCCAAGCACATTGTGATAAGAACTAATAGTGGTATCGTGAAAAGTGATAGAATTTGTTATCGTCGAAGATGGTGCAGAAAAAACTTCCTCACCTGTGAGAACTCGTACAGAAGAATTTGGTGAAAATGAATAACCAATACCGAAAAATGCATCGGTGAAGGAAGTCTGTTGATACGGAGCAGTAAATTCCCGAGAAACAGCGCCGCCAAATGTTGCGACAAAAATTCCCATGCTTGCCGCTCATCGGAAGATGGAATTGTAATGATCGAAGAGAGGTGGGAATTGGCTGCAACAGGTTGAATAGAAGAAACCTGTTCTCGAATGGCGCAAGGGTGGAGCGTCGGTAATTGCATTATCATCGTTGACAGGGTGTAGCAGCGAACCTTCAGCGTTCGGTGAAGATTGTAAATTGTGAAATATTGTTTTTGGCATGAAAGAACTTCCGTGAAAATGACCCATAGGACCCATTGGACGTATAATGCCCATGCGACCCATTCGCCAGATGAGAAGAACTAATATTTACAGGATTGCTTGGGTGCCGCACTGCCGCCACATGGAATCTCGCAGAAAGCACCCAAGCCCCCGATGCTACGACCCCAATAATGGCAACCGCGCCAGCAAGTTTTGCGTAAAGCGGAATCGCAGCCACGCTGCGCGCTGGCGCATTCGCAACCAAGCGAGCCATTTCGGAAAATGGCGGGCGTGGCTTCGCGGGTGCGAAGCACATTCAAATAATCTTTCAGGTCTTTGTTATACATATCGTTCCTCCACGAGAAGCAGGAAAGGAGCTTCTGTTTCCGGCATTTTTTTTATGGATCCCGATCTTGTTTCCGTTAATTTCACTCCGAGCGCCTTGATAATTGTTCCCGTCCGCGTTTGAGGCGGGATTTTACTCCGCTTAATGTTCCCGATTGAATGCGTCGGATTTCTTCCAGCGAAAAATCGGAGACATAAAACAGCACGATCGTTTCCCGCATTTTTTCCGGCAAGGATTGCAGTGCGTCTGTGACTAATCTTATCTCTGCTGCCGTTTCCGGCGAGGTTCCCGAATCGTGCTGAGTAGCGGCAAACGTTTCATCGTACTTTACCCTATTACGTTCCCGATAACGCCGCCGTTTATTTAATCTCGACGCAATTTTGACCAAAAAATGCAAGAATGGCGCTTCATCTGTAATCTTATCAAATTGTTCATACGCGGCGAGCACGGTTGCTTGGACAAGGTCTTCGCCATCCATTTCATCTCGTGTAACGGCCAGCGCATAGCGGGAGAGCCGGTCGTAAGCCGGTTCTAACTGCTCTAAGAACTTGCGCTGACGGGCGTCAGTCATTTGTCTAAATCTTATCGTTCATGGTAACACGAACCTCTTTGAAAGAGTGGTCACCTGCCTTCCATAACAGGTAGTAGAGATAGACGGTGTGGTTGTAACAACAATGGTATCGCCCGCCTCTATACTTCCTGGTTGGTATCCACCAGGAGGGTATTCCCATAAGAAGCCATACAATGTGTCATTATGCACCAAGTCTTCATTTCTCGATATTTGTAATTGCGTTCTGAGACTGTCCACGCCAGATCGAGAAATGTCGGTAAGGGTCTGCATAAAAGAAATTGCCGAATCGGGACCATTCATCGTGAAGGTCATACTAACGGAGTATATGTAAACGATTGTATCAATAGTGGAATCATTTACCAGGGTTGTTGAGTCTCTCTTCGTGACAAGAATCGAGAGAATTGAAACGGAATCAGGCAGTGGAGATGTCGAACTAATCGATCCATTTTCAAGGAATTGCGTACCGGCTCCACTGAATTCATCTTGAGCAATGAGATCGGTATCGAATCCGGGTTTCGTGATGATGATATTATAAATACCGGCCGGAACATTATTCATCGTCCAGTCGCCGAGCGAATTGGTTGTCGCCGAAAATCCGGTTTCTTCGATTTGAACGGTGGCGCCAGAATCGTTAGATAGTGCATTGCAGTTGACGGAAAGAGCTACTTTCCCCTGAATGATGCCGACATCATTTTGCACAACAGTTGTGCTGCTCTTGCACGCCCCAAGCAGCGCGAGGGGCAAAAGACTGAAAAGAATCGGTTTAATTTTCATAGCGGGTCGGTTTTGAGTGGGTCTATAAAGAGATATGACCTAAGCAGAGCAGAAAGTTTCACAAAAAATCACTTCGTGTGGGGAGATTTGCTAAATCGCCCATTTCTTCCCCGAAATAGAGCGGCGAAATAACATTTCGCGCAACACCATTTGGAGAAATGCACTGATTTCTGGCTTGCGCTGTTTACGCCCGATGTTATCCAGCATTCGTAATTTGAAATTCGTAATTCGTAATTAATTTTGCCTGAGCAACTTGTTTTTCGCGAACAGCCCGCGATAGATCCTCGCGCAGTTTCGACTAATGGTCACGATGCCGTGGATGATCGCTCATCCACTTCGCGTGATCTCACGCTTGCCGATTTCATTCCTAAAAACGAATGGACGATCGACGATGCCATCGAAACCTACAACATCGACCGCTGGGGTCTCGGGTATTTTGGCATTAACGACAAAGGCCATGTGACGATCTCTCCCTTGCGTGAGGCCGGTGCCACGATCGACGTGATGGACGTGCTAAAAGATGCGGATGAATGGAATCTTCGGTTCCCACTCGTCATTCGCTTTCAGGACCTCTTGCGCGACCGCGTGATGAATCTGAACAAAGGTTTCAGCGATGCGGTCAAAGAAACGAATTATCAGGGACAGTATTTCGGCGTGTTTCCGATCAAGGTGAATCAGCTTCGAGAAGTGGTCGAAGAGATCGAGGATGCCGGACGTCCCTTTCATTACGGCCTCGAAGCCGGATCGAAACCGGAATTATTCGCAGCGCTTGCCACGCATCACACGAACGATTCGGTGATCATTTGTAACGGGTATAAAGATACGGCTTTTATTCGCACCGCTTTGCTCGGCAATAAGCTTGGCAAGAAGGTCATCATGATCGCGGAAAAGGTGGAGGAAGTAAAATCCATCATCGAAGTAGGCCGCGAGATCGGCGTGAAGCCGATCATCGGTGTTCGCATTCGGCTTAGCGGCGAAGAGCACGGGGATCTGGTCCACGTCCGGCGGCGAATCTGCAAAGTTCGGGCTTTCGACGATGGATTTGGTCGAAGCTATTGAATATCTTCAGAAAGAAGATTCCATTGATTGTTTGCAGCTTGTGCATTTTCATATTGGGAGCCAAATTCCCGATATTCTTTCGATCAAGCGCGCCACGCGCGAGGCTACTCGCTATTATGCGAAGCTCGTGAAGATGGGCCTTACCGGCATTCAGTATATCGATGTCGGCGGCGGATTAGGTGTCGATTACGATGGCAGCCGCACCAGTTTCCACTCTTCCACGAATTACACGATGGAAGAATATGCTGCCGACACCGTCTATAATATCATGGATGTGTGCGATGAGGAATCGGTGCCGCATCCACATATTGTTTCGGAGTCCGGCCGCGCGATCGTGGCGCATCATTCGCTGCTTGTCGTGCAGGTGTTTGGCGCGATAGAAAAAACAAAAGCAGAATATGACCTTACGGTAAAGCGCAGCGATCACAAGTGGGTAAAAGAATTGCAGAAAATTCTCGCGCGAATGGAGCAAAACCCTCGCGAGGCGCTGCACGACACGCTTCAAATTAAAGACGATTCCCAGAATGCGTTCGATCTCGGCATTCTCGATCTGCCCACCAAGGCAAAGATCGAGACGTTTTATTGGCATATCGTAGAAGAGATCGCCGCGCTTTATAAACGCCGCGAGGAAGATCCGGACATCGAAGAAGAAATTCCCGAAGAAATTGCCGATCTTACGCCGCATCTTGCCGATCAATATCTTTGCAACTTTTCCGTGTTCCAAAGTTTGCTCGACCATTGGGCGCTGGGGCAGATCTTTCCGATCATGCCGGTGCATCGGCTGAACGAACAACCGGTCATCAATGGAACGCTCGTAGATATTACGTGTGATTCGGACGGTAAAATTTCGAAATTTGCGGATATTAAGGATGTTCGCACTACGCTGCCATTACATCCGCTCGTGTTCAATGAAGCGACGGCTGGAACTCCGGAGCCGTATTATATCGGTTTCTTTATGACCGGCGCGTATCAGGATATCATGGGCGATCTCCATAATCTTTTTGGCCGCGTGAATGAAGCTCATGTATTCCTCGATCCGGATGAAGAAACAGGATTTTATATCGAAGAAACGATTGCGGGGAATTCCATCGCGCAAGTCCTGGAACTAACGCAATATCACGAGAAGGAACTCGTTCGACGCATGAAAGTCCAGATCGACGAAGCCATCAAGTCAGACCGCCTTAAACCCAACGAAGGCATGCGTATGCTCAGCGATTACGAAAAAGGCTTGCAGGACCATACGTATCTGACGTTTAATGGGAAGTCATAGGATACTAATACATGGTAACCCGATATCGGCTTACGAAACATGCGACAGAAAAAATGATCGCTTCAGGAGTTAGTTTAAATCAAATCGAACAAACACTTATGCGCCCCGAGGAGCGAATTTATTCCGAATCAGCTAAATATTTTTACCAGCGGATTTATGAGCGAAATAATGGAAGGAAGTATTTGTTGCGTTTGCTTGTTGATGAGGCCCAGAAGCCACCTTCCGTTGTAACTATTTACGTGGCTTCGCGTTTTCAGAGGTATAGGAGGAAACCATGATGTACGATTATGACAGCGAAGTAGATATTTTAACCATTCGTCTTCGGGATCATGTTGGTCCTGGAGAAATTGCGGATAGCGAGGAATTTTCCGGAGGACTTGTCGCCGAATATGGCGAGGACGGTAACCTTGTTCAACTTGAGTTGAGGAACCTGAGCAAATTACTTCCGGAAGCGGCTGGGAAGAATCAGGCTCGGCAGGCTGCTTAATTCCTTATTCGACTTCGAAAAAGGCTTGCAGGACCATACGATCTCACGTTTAATGGGAGGGGATAAATTTACCGGACGATTTTCCGTATTGCTGTTTGTGTGCCGCTTCGCACAACGGCGAAATAAACGCCAGTCGCGAGTGGTGTGAGATCACAGTCCAGTTCCCCGATAGCGCTGCGCCGGAGTACTTCTTTTCCTAAGACATTTATCAGTTCTAGTTCGAGCGGCTCACCTTCGCTTAGGACGAAAAGCTGATCGGGAGACTGTGAAAACGAAATGGAATCGGGTTCCACGTCAATGGAGTTGACACCAAGATCATACGAAAGGGAGGAGCAATAAAACGTGTCACAGTCATCGCCGTAGATCCCGCACCCAATCGTCATGCCAGGTGGGAGAACTGCAGTAAGATGTCCCTGACCGTCATTATTGGTCAGCTCTCCACCTTGCCGGACATACGCCAGGCAATTTGACCGTATCTCAACCGTCGCTTGTCCGCCGGGATCTACAAAGATCAATTGATTTTCGAACTCTGTGGATGCATCGTAAGTTCCCCCCGCTTTTACCCACACCACGGAATCTGAGCCACCTTCATTATCGGTTACGATCCGGGCCGTTGGCGGGATTATTGGATCACAGGACACGATATTAAAAGTAAAATCAACATGCGTTGCGCAGCCGGATGCATTGGTGACCGTGAGCGACCCGGTCTTGGAACCCGGTGTATCGAACTCGACAACGGGTGTCGCATTTATCGATGAGTCCGGCGAGGCATCGGGACCGAATTGCCAGGCAAATCGAAGCGTATTTGATTCCCCATCGGAAAAGATGATCGGATCCCCTTCGAATCCAATATATTCTCCAGATGACAGGCCCCCCGATCTGTGTGTTCCCATGATCTGTATCGCGGGATTCGGGTACGCTTCGACAGCAATATCCTGGCCATTGTTAAGCGAAGTATCGTAAGGATCGGTGGATGCTACACGAACGCGAAAGTTCTCGCCGGTCGAGGAAAGTGGGATCGAAAGCGTGCCGGTCATAGAGGTGCTCCGCTGCGTACTGTTGGTCCACTGGCTGAATGAACCATTGGATGAGGATAGTTGAATGAAGAATTGGTTATCGCCCGCGAAGGTGCCCGTCGCCGTGTATGGAACGAGCAAGGTATCGTTAACGCAATAGAGAAGCTTCGTAATATTGCCAAGCGAGATCGTTTGCGCTGGGGCGTTGGACGCGACCCCGACCAGAAGCACGAAAATACTGAGAACTCGAAAAGAACGCATGGTAACTCCTTTTTTAGCTACAGAGATAATGAAAAACACATAGCATTCTTATTTGTTCCAACCCGGCGCAGCCTGGACGCCGATGAATAAGTACATCGTGTGCTGACAACAAAAGTGTTCCCCCGTCAGGCAGAGGTGGTGACGATGGAAGAATGGAAGAAAATGTAAAAATAGGTATGCGAAGTCATCTTAAAGATACTCGACCCGATTCCTAATATCTTCCGCCGTGAATTGATGGTACAAGGAAATGCATCCCATGACAATCTTTCCAATCGAGTAGCCTTCTGATTTTGCGAATACAACGCCACAGTGTTCAGCAGTCTTTGCTGCAATCCGAAGAAAATCGGTGTCGTGAGTAATGAGCACTCGTCCGGCTCGTTGAGCATAATCGAACTGCGTCGGATCGCTCGCTCCTCGAAGATTTACTTCCTTTGTAACCGTCGTATCAATTCCATGGGTACGAAGACCTTCGGCAATATCAGGATCGACATTTTCATCAAGGTGAAATGTGATTTCACCTGGCATAGCTTTGGTCTGTGTGACGATTTGGTTCTAAAAGAGAAGGCGCGATCTGTTCCATTCTGCGAACGTATTCGTTGTCATCGGCTATTCCTTTATCGATTTGTTCGCGATGATCGTAATAATACGCTACGGCGGCATAGACAGCGGCCACTGGCAAATCCCATTTCGCGGCTATGATTTCCAGTGGCATTCTATTGAAAAAATGGTGAATAACCACGTCTTTTACTGCAAACCTGGTTCCGGCAATTCTCGGCTTACCAAAACAGATATTAGGATCGGAAACGATATGTTCGATGCTTGGCTGCATAATAGCCTAACTTTTTCAGCACGGAATCGGTTCACCCATTTTGATACAGGAAATACCGAAATGAGAGATACGACAACTCCCCATTCAATTATTAATCAGCAATCCATTGACCGAATCAAACAGGTCACATGGGACGCCCATCCCCTCACGCAGGATCGCAAAGAGTCCTTCCTTCGAAAATATGCTTGTAACGAGCATTCGAGGCCAAATCTTGGGAAGCAAATATTTGGGATGAGTACGCATTTAGTTACAAGACAGCAGCGAATATTTTAATTGAGGATATCCGAAACGGTGATGGAAGGTGGGATAATACAGTAATTCCCTTAATTTTTCTATATAGGCATCATGTCGAGATGATGCTGAAATCCGGAGTTGCGTTAATGCAGCTCTCACGAAATGAATTCAGAGAGATCCCAACGAACCATGAACTGCTCGATTTATGGAAAAGCTACAAAGTCGAACTTGAAGCCATAGATGTAGAGGATTCTATTATTAGCTGGATGGAAAAAGATTTGCAGGATTTCTTGGAGTTAGAGAATACTGCTGTTGCGTTTCGGTATCCAGTGACGAAAGATGGACTGACCAGCACACTCCGATTCGGTCACATTCCGCCGCCTGATAATGTTTGCAATGAAACTCAGAAAATGTTTAGTTATCTCGAAATTGCCGATGTGATGTTAAAGAGCGCCGTTTACAAAGGATGGGATGACATTCACCGTAATTTTAGGCACATGATGGCATCTGTTAATGCTGAAACCGAGCGTCTTTATGTTGAGGTCTATGGTGCTCTTGCGGCTCAAAAAAGAAAAGAGCGCACAGACTCAATAGAACAGATGGCTAAAAAAACGAGGGGAACGAACTGGGATTCCCGCTTTTGCGGGAATGACAGCCTCAGACGGCTTCCGCCATTTCCATTTGTTTCTCTTTCGAGCGAACGATCATTCCCTCTTTTTTCAATCGCACGCTGACGATCTTCGAGACGCCATCTTCTTCCTGCGTGACACCATAGAGCGCGTCGGCAGCGGCCATGGTACGCTTGTTGTGCGTGACTACGATAAATTGCGTGTTCGATGCAAACCGCTTGATGATCGAAAGGAAGCGGTCGATGCTGTTATCGTCGAGCGGAGCATCTACTTCATCCAAGATACAGAATGGCGATGGCTTCACGAGATAGATCGCGAAGAGAAGCGCGATAGCAGTGAGCGTTTTTTCGCCTGTGGAGAGAAGCTCGATGGAATGCGGTTTTTTGCCGCGCGGCTGCGCAAGAATTTCGATCTGTGCTTCGAGTGGGTCTTTGCCTTCTTCCAAAGAAAGGTTACAGGTATCGCCCTCGGCAAAGAGGGAACGGAAAATATCCTGGAAATTCGCGCGAATTTGTTCGAAGGTGGAAAGGAATTGTGTGGTTGCAGTGGTGTTGATCTCCTCGATCATCTCGGTGAGGTTTTTCTGCGCTTCGGTAAGATCTTTGCGCTGGGTGGTCAGGAATTCGAGCCGTTGTGATTCGGTCTGGAATTCGTCATACGCAAGCAGATTGACCGCGCCGAGATTTTTAACCTTTTGCTTTAATTCCCGGACGTTCTCCCGCGCATCGCCGAAGCTGAAGGCGTCATCTTCGGGATATACTTTCTTCTCAACCGATTGAATTTCAAATTCCTCACGCGCGCGATCTTCTATTTGACGCAGTTTCTGTTCCAACTCCTGAATTTTCATCTGGAGTTCATGCGTGATGTTGATCGTCTTATCGTGCTCCTGGCGTTCTTCGCGCAGCGCTTCGCGGTATTTATGCGCTTCGGCTTGCTTGGATTTGCGAAGTTCCGCAACCTGCTCATGCTGTCCGGTTGCGGTGACGAGCTGTTCTTCTAATCCGGTAAGCATTCCTCGGAACTCTTCGAGTTTTGCAGAAAGCTCGACATGATCTCGTTCGGCGCGCTCACGTTCACGCTGGCGCTGCTCGGCAAGCTGCGTGGCATTGTCGATGGCGCGTTCGGTTTGGCGCGTTTCGCTTTCCAAACGAGAGACTTCGGAGACAAGTCCGGCAAAACGCACCTGCGCATCGGTGGAACGCGCCGCTTCTTCCGCCAACAATCGTTCCGCTTCTTCGACCATCTGCTGCATTCTCACCGATTCTTCGAGCGCCTCGCCATGCTGACGTTCGAATTCTACTACTTCCACTTCTATCGCGCCGAGCGAATCTGCAAGCGGCGCGCGATCATTCGTCATGCGCGATTCTTCGCTTTGCAGCGATTCGCGTTGTTCGCCGATGCGCTTTAATTCATATTGAACTTGTCCCTCGCGGGTTTGCACAATGCGGCGGGCTTCTTCGGCATTGCGGACAGTGGTGAGAAGTGATTTTACATCGATGCTTTCGAATGCGCGATTCGTTTCTGCGATCTCTTGCTCATAGCGGCTAAGTTCCGCTTTGAGATTTGCAACATCTACTTCTAATTCCCGAATTTGATCGCGCTTGCCGATAAGAATTCCCTCCGTGCTCTTCTTCGATCCGCCTTTTACAAATCCTGCGCGCGTAATGACCTCGCCATCGCGCGTAACGCAGCGTTCAATGCCTTGCGTGGAATCGAGCAGCGCAAATCCGGCTTGAATGGAATCGACTACCGCGATTTCCGAAAGCAGCATCGTGAACAAATTGCGGAAGCGATCCGAAAATTTTGCAAGTGAAAGCGCAGACTTCGATCCGTTCGGAAATGTTGGTGTGGATGATGTCATTGCTGGAACCCGATCCAGCGCAATGAGCGTCGCTTTACCTTTTTGTGAATGCCGCAATACATCGACGGCTTCGAAGGCATCTTTGCTGGACTCGACGATGAGATAATACGCTATCTCGCCGAGCGCGCTTTCGAAGGCGGCGCGGTATTCGGAGTCGCAATCGAAGGCATCGGCAACAGTGATGGGATCCATAGAAGCCCAGCCGGATTCCGATAGCAGATACTGTGTGCCTTCGCCAGCGCCAATTCCTTGCTCGACTAATCCCGTGAAAAATTCTATCTTCGAGATTTTCTTGCCGATCTCATTCTGAACAGTAAAAGAAGAATTCTGCAATTCTTCAAGCTTTGCTTTCAGAGCTTCCTGTTTTTCCTGAGCCGATTGATAATCGGCCTCTGCACTTGCAATGCGGGTTCCCGCGGCGTTCAATTCACTCGACAATTTCGCCGCTTCTTGTTGAAGTCCGGAATGTTTTTCATCGAGCGCGGCATATTCGCCTTCAAATTTCGAGAGGCGGCGTTCTAATTCTTCGATGCGTGCTTTGCGGCGTTCCAGTTCGTTGGAGCGTTCGTTGCGCGAGGTGAGTAATGAGTAAACTTCATCGCGTGCTTTCTGTAAATCGCTACGGCGAGCACGGACTACATTTTCCGCTTCGGCTCGAATCTGTTCTTTCTCGCGCTTTTCTTCTTCGAGTTCCTGCTTATTCTCTACAGCGCGTTCGGAGGCGATGCGAAGCGACGCAAGCCGTTCGGTAAGCTCGACTTTTTCGCGTTCGAGACGTTCGAATTCCTGCGTGGCGCGGCCCTTTTGCTCATGGAGGGAACGAATGCGCTCTTCCGTAGCGATGATCGTTTCGCGAGTGCGCTGAATGATCTCGGATTTTTCCTTCACCGAGCGCTCGGACGCGATAAGCTGCTCCTCGATCTCATTTTCCTCGCGTTCGATGACATCGAGCAGCGCTTCGTATTTTGAAAGCTCGGTGGTGATGCGGTCGCGGGTGGATTCAGCGTTCTGAAGTTCAGCAATGAGCGGCGCAATGCGCTCGGATGTTTGCGAATACTCGCGTTCGAGCAGTTCTATTTCTAATGCTCGAAGTTCTGCGGAAAGCTCGGCATGTTTTTTCGCTTTTTCTGCCTGGCGTTCTAACGAAGCGACCGTCTTCGTGACTTCCTTTACAATGTCATCTACGCGGGCGAGATCGGCGGCGACTTCATCCAATCTGCGCAGAGCTTCTTTGCGGCGCGCTTTGTATTTTGTGACTCCGGCGGCTTCTTCAAAAAGTTTGCGGCGTTCTTCCGTGCGATCGGAGAGGATGGTCTCGATCATTTTCAACTCGATCACCGAATAGGCGTTCGCGCCCATGCCGGTATCCATGAACAGCTCGACGATGTCGCGCAAACGGCATTGCGCTTTGTTCAGCAGATATTCGGACTCGCCGGAGCGGAACAGCCGGCGCGTGATCGTCACTTCCTGATATTCGGTCGGCAGAATGCCCTTGTTGTTCTCGATCGTGATCGAAACCTCGGACATGCCGAGCGGCTTGCGCGTGCGCGTGCCGTTGAAGATCACGTTCTCCATCACATCCGAGCGAAGCGTGCCGGCTCGTTGCTCGCCAAGACCCCAGCGTATGGCGTCAACGACGTTCGACTTACCGCAGCCGTTCGGCCCGACGATGGCCGTCATGCCAGCGTCGAATTTCAGCAGCGTCTTCTGCGCGAACGACTTAAAACCGATTATTTCTAATTTGGAAAGATACAAATTAATTAAGAATTAAGAATTAAGAATTAAGAATTAAGAATAAAAAGGAATTTCGGATCAAGACATGAGTACCTTACTGCGACAAGAAAATGGAATAATCAGCCCTCCCTAATTCTTAATTCTTACTTCTTAATTCTTAATTACCCCACCCCGTTCCTTATTTTTTAAGAAATAGATAAGCAACTCCCGTAAGAAAGGCAATAAAGAGCGCGCCGTAGCCATAAATTTTCGTTGGATAGATATCGAAGAGCACACCAGCGCCTTTCAGGAGGCGGAAATAACACCACAGCTTTATCGCAATGAGAAGCACGAGCGAGATCGCGGCCGTCGTTTGATCCATATCCATGCGCGGGACGATAAGATCGTATATCAGAAAAAAAGAGAGCGGCTGCAGCGACCACACCGCGATATTATAGGTGTCCGCAAAATAATACCGCCCGCGAATGAAGATCGCCGCGAAACGCATCACGCCGGCAAGCAGGACGGTCGCAGAGAAGGTGAGCGCCGTGCTCGCAATGATAAGCGTCACATAACTCAGCGAAAGACCTGTCAGCGGAGCATACACCGAGCTGGGAAGCAGCTTTGCGAAATACCGCCCGGCATCGGCGTGTCCGTTAAAACCGACGAGCAGCGTAGCAAGGAAAACCCCCAGCGCGCCGGAGCAAATGAACGACAGCACCGCCGTTTGTGCGTTCGGAATAAGCCGGCGGTCGCGAATATCCGAAAAGAAATTGTATGGACGCACCAGCGAGCGCCCCGCATACTCCCGAAACCGCCGATCGACATTCATCAGCAGGAAAAAAAGCAGGATCAGCCCGAACGTGTACAGCAGCACGCCGAGATAATCGCTCTTCGGATCACCAGAGGAAACGTCAGCGAGTAAGTAAAAAATTGGATGCGAAAACAAAATGAAAACGTGTTGCGGGAAAATCTATTGATTTAACTTGTCATTCCGAGCGTAGCAAAATCGAAGCGAAGCGGAGATTTTGCGGAGTCGAGGAATCTCATGCGACTTACCTGACTGCCAAACTACATGAGATCCTTCGACTCCGTTCGTCCTTCCTTCGTCAGGACGAACTCCGCTCAGGATGACAGTTCTTGAGATTATTATTCTACAAAAATACGGCTTTTAGCCGCATGACCTGAGAAACCCAATACATTCAAGATAGAAGAAGGGATTTATTTCGAGTGCGTGATAAAGGCACCCAAAGTAACGCAGGATCAAGGATGAAATGCTTTGCCTTGCTCCATCATGGCAAGAATCGTCTTCATCCGCTTTTCTCTGGTTTCCGGCTTCTTTGCCGTTTCAAGACGATAAACAATCGAATAAACATTTGCTTTGTTCAATGTTTTAAAAAAGGCCTCTGCTTTTTTATTTTTACTCAACTCCTTCAGAAAATCTTCAGGCGGGGCAGCGCTCCTGGATGAAGCTATAGGCGGTTTCCCATCGACCATCAGCCTTTGCTGCTTCAACCGCTTCCATCCCTGCAGGTGTCATTGTTCCCGCCTTGATAAGGCGTTCCACATGCTGCGTGTTTATTTTTGACCACCCGCTTTTGGGGCGTCTCGGCAGTAAATTTCTGCAGCCATGACAGTTCGTCGAAGGGCTTCTTCTGGCCATCGATCCAGCCATAGCAAAGCGCCTGATCAAGCGCTTCAGCATAGGTCAGGGATCGTTCCTGCGAATCTTTTTTGAAAATGCGTAACCATATACCATCTGATTCCGTGTGGTTTTTCTCCAGCCAATGCCGGAAATCCGCAGATGTTTTGAAATGTAAGGTTTGCATGAAGTGTAACCCTTAGGGAAAGATGAAAGATGAAACGTGGAGGGGGCGAGTAATACAACTACCTATTCTCTGGTAACCATTCGACGGAAACGCCTTTGGATTCGAGGATGGAAAATTCTTTGTCGCCGGTGAGGAGAGGAATGCCATGGTCGAATGCAAGCGCAGCGGCGTAGCAGTCTGCGTAGGAAAGTCCACCGCCCGATTTCCATTGGGCTGCCTGTTTCATATGCTCGAAGGTGGGATTGATAATTTCGAAAGGGGAATCGAGAATGCCATCGAGCATTTTCTGAGCAAGCTCTTCGCCATACTCCCGATGCATCATATAATACACTTCGCCAAGATTGATCAGGCTAACCAAATGCCGAAAACCACCATTAGCTGCTTCATCGACAATATCACGAACCCGCTCCCATCCATTTTGCTTTTGGATCAGGACAAGAAAAGGAAAGGCATCAAATGCCAGCGGGCCGGTCTTCTTGATCACGATCTTTTCGTTTCTCATCTAAATAGCGGTCCATCAGCTTGCTATCGGAAGGCACAATGCCGATCACAGACCGGATCGCTGCTTTTTGCCGATTTTTCCGTTCCTCTTCCGTCTCGATAGGTGTTAGGAGGAGATTAGCGTCCCGCTCCTCGATCTTTAATCGCATACCACGTTTAAGGCCGTGCCGCTCCCGCAAATCGCGGGGCATATCGAAATGGCCCTGATCGTCAATAATAGTTGTTTCAAATTCTCGGAACATCTTGAAAATAATAACGTCCCCGGTATAGTATTAGTTTGTTCATGCCTCGGTGACGGGAATGCCCCCAAATTGGATTTTCACGTGAGGGCAAATTATTGTCGTATATTGGTAGTGCGGTGATGGGCACCTACCTGGGGAAAAGATGAAATATTAAAGATGAAAGATGAAATGGGGGTGCATTGTCGGCGATGATAGGTGGGAGTTCATTGAAAATTTCTGGGTGGGTAGGTTTCTTCTGGGAAGTGCGCAGTGGATAACTTTTTCCACAAATGGCGAATCGGTGCCGATTTCGGCAGAGTTCATGAACTCTAAACGTAAGAGAGAGAATAGGGCACCAATTTCGAGTGGCAAAGTATTCGTTAAAGGCTATTTATTAGTTACGGAGCAGAACCCGGCAAAAACGTGTTTTGCGGCTCTCTAAATTTTTTATTACATGGCCAAGACGAAAATACCCGCATTTCAGAACGAGACCTACAAAGATTACACCCAGCCCCGCGAGCGCAAGGCTATGGAAGCCGCGCTGCGCAAAACGGGCGATAGTTTGGGCAAGATCTATCCTAATGTGATCGGCGGCAAGCGCATTGGAACGAGCGATGCGATCGCGTCGCGCAATCCGGCGCGGCCGAGCGAGATCATCGGTAATTTTGCGAAGGGGACGGTCGAGCACGCGGAACAGGCGCTTCAAACTGCCGCGAAGGCGTTCCAAACCTGGAGCAAAGTTCCGTATGACAAACGAGCAAATTTTATTTTCAAAGCCGCGAAGATCGCAAAGCGCCGACGGTATGAGATCAACGCATGGATGGTGCGGGAAGTCGGTAAGAACTGGGCGGAAGCCGATGCCGATACCGCCGAAGCTATTGATTTTCTGGAATTTTACGCTCGCGAGATGATGCGATTCGGTGGGCCGCAACCACTGCATCAACTTAAAGGCGAGCATGATTGGCTGGAATATATTCCGCTGGGCGTCGGGATTATCGTTCCACCGTGGAACTTCCCATTTGCGATCCTGGTGGGGATGTCCGCTGCTGCCATTGTGACGGGCAACACAATAGTTCTCAAGCCCTCCAGCGATTCGCCGATGATGGGCTGGCTGTTCCACGAGATCATGGAAGAAGCCGGACTTCCATCCGGCGTGCTGAATTTCCTGACCGCACCGGGCGGGGAAGTGGGAGACTACCTCGTGAATAGCCCGATCACGCGGTTCATTTCTTTCACCGGCTCGAAGCAAGTTGGATTGCGAGTAGCTCAGAACGCCGCAACTCCACGCGAGGGACAAAAATGGATCAAGCGCGTCGTGGCAGAAATGGGTGGGAAGGATGCGATCGTCGTTGCGAAGGACGCCGATCTCGATGCTGCGGCGGAGGGTATCGTCGTTAGCGCGTATGGGTTCCAGGGACAGAAATGTTCCGCATGTTCGCGAGCGATCATCGAGCAATCGGTGTATCCGAAAATGGTCGAGAAAATTGCAGAACGTGTGAAAGCATTAGAAATTGGCGATCCTACGGAAAACAAACGCATCGGACCCGTCGTGAATGAGAAGGCTTTTAACAGCATCATGAGCTACATCGATATTGGCCGCAAAGAGGGCCGCGTTGTTGCCGGAGGTGAACGTTCGGGAACCGAAGGATATTTTATCCAGCCGACCGTCGTTGCCGATATTGCTCCGAATGCACGGCTGGCGCAGGAAGAGATCTTCGGCCCGGTGCTTGCGCTTATTCCAGTCAAGAATTTCGATGAAGCTCTTGAAGTAGCGAATAATACGGAATATGGCCTAACGGGAGCCGTCTATTCAAAAAGCAAAAAGAATATTGAGCGAGCCAAAAAGGAGTTCTTCGTTGGTAACCTTTACATCAACCGCAAATGCACCGGTGCGATGGTAGGGGCACATCCGTTTGGCGGATTCAATATGTCCGGCACGGATTCGAAAGCGGGCGGATATGATTATCTCCTGCACTTTATGCAAGGGAAGAGCATTGCGGAGAAGGTAAGCGTACCGACGAAAAGCAGCGTGAAACGAAAGCCGGCGAAGAAGAAAAAATAAGTATTATTGGATAATAAAATTCTCTGTTACGACTGAAGTTCCGGCTGAATCACCATTCACTTCGATCTCACAAGTATAATTCCCAGCCGGAATGCCGGTAAGATCGAGCGATCTACTCCACGTTCCTTCGTTCATTGAAATTTGTTCAAACTCGGTTCTGATAATTCTTCCGAGGAGATCGAGAATGCGAATGGTGATGAAACAATGCTCCGGCAGGGTAAAAAAGAGTTCCGTCAGCGCCCAAGCGGGGTTGGGAACGATGGCTTTCAATTCGAGGGACGGCTGGGCGGCATTCTCTGTTTGCACGGAAGAGATTGTACACCCTTGTGGAGCGTGACCTCTGACAAAAGCTAATGCTCCTGCCAAAACGCGAGTAGTCCCGCTCGTTAGCTCGTTCTCCAGTGAATCTTGCGGAGCTATTTGGTGAGGATCGGCCCAATCGAACGCGTAAAAGATTGTATTGATCGATTCGTTGTAAAACGAGATTCCCGCGCCACTATCCAATGGCGTAAGCGGGTACTTGGAATAGGTGTATGCAAATCCGTTTACTTCTGGCCCCACTGCTGGAGTCGTGATCGCGGGCTTTACCACATTTGGAGAATCGGAGATGATGGCATCCGGATAAGTCCAATAGGCGGGCTGCTGGCCGATGATCTCCCCTTTATAGATGTTACTATCTGGTGATTTAGCTGCAAAATTCACATGCAGCCAGGATTGCAAAAATTCCGTATCGACGGAAAAACCATTTGGCATGAGGGAACCATGCTCGTAAGCTACGTTCCGGCCGGCAATGACGAATGCCTTATGGCAGTCTGACATCCCGGCTTTAAGGAATTTCTCGACTTCTCCAATTTCTTTGGCGCTAAGTCCTGCCTGACCAGAAGGCTCGCCAGGAACAACATCTATCGTAGGATCGCCGGACGCCCAGATGAGGATGCCGTAAGGAGTGTAATCTATCGTGTCGCTTCCGGCTTGATTGCGGTCTATGGTATCGAACGGTACGCCGAGGCGATTCAGTGCCGCTTTCACAGAATTCGGTTATTTTGACCGAATTGTGTAAGGGCGTTAAAACTAAGAATGACCTTAGGGGTTTGAAATTGCCCAAATGCGGGCTGAATCGCAAATGTGCAAAGAAACGCGGTAATAATTGAGTGCTTCATGGCGTGTTATCAGGACACGGCGAATGCCCCGAAAGTCACACCAATATTGAAACTATATTTTTTTAGGAGCATCTAACAGCCTACGATCTTCACTTCCCATTCTTCCAATCACGTCCCATGAAGTGGGCATCGCTACCGGAAAGAATATGCATCATTCTTGCAAGATTTCGCTCTTGTGCTTCTGGCGATTTCAGTGCTGCGAAATATCTAAGTATCTCCTTTTTCCGGCTTGGTGGAAGCGCCGTCCATGCTCGCTTGGCAATGGGATCCTCATTTAACATGCTGCGAAATGAGGCGGGCATCGGATGTTGAGGGCCATTGCGATAGCTGGTATCGAACTCGATCTCGACCTCAACAGTATCGCCAACTTTTGTCCCGGAAGCTTTCCGGACATTCCCGTGCAGATAGAGATAAAAGCTCCCATCTCCTTTTGGCATCATGTTGATGCGCCAGGGCTTTTTCGGAACTCCATTAATGCGGATGAGCACCGGCATCGGCTTTCGCCACGCGGGCCGTATCGATCTGGCCCGCGCAGCGCTCACGGATACATAGGGATTCGCGCCTAAGATTTTGATTACTGCGCGAAACCGAATGGCTGGCATGGTCGAATCAACCATCCATCATACTCAACATCTGAGATCGACCGAACTTACATCATCATCGAGATCACCGCGCCGGCAATTGCAAGGCCAATTGTTGTGTAACCGGTGTCGATACACCAGAGCATCACCGATTTCCCATGCCAATTATAGTTCACCCAAAGTCCACCGCCGGCGATACCGAAACCGGCAACGGCTCCGATCTTAGCAGAACGCATCACGTCTCCGCCGTGCGCATAATGCAAGAGAAAAGCCAATGCGATAACCGCAAGCAAATTACCGAGAAAGCTTTTCAGCATCATGCCCATCATCGCGCCGCCTTTCGGTGGGTTATCCATTTTAATGCCCGATTCGCGCTGCCCAAAGCTTGCGAAGGAGCACTTGATACCACAACGATCCAAAGAAGAAATACACGAGCGATGCGACTAAAACAGCCAGCCAGTTGATGTTTGCCATACGCGGGAAGTTAAATTATGAAATGGTTAAGAATGCCTTATCTGAAACGAACTTGGGGACGTACAAGCGACACATGCCAACGATACTTCAGATGATCGTCAACGATGTTAGCTAACATGCCTCCGAATCCGAATGCAAACTTACGAAACTTCCAGGCGAAAGTCAAGTCCCGCAGATAATTAGTGGAAAGCCGATCGGTGTTCGATCTTATCCTCCCTGACTTACCCTCCCTGATGCTTCCAGTTTTCTTTCCATTCTTCTTTCTTCTTGCGCCATTCTTCTTTGGCTTGCTGGCGTTCCTCTGGCGTCATATTCTGCCAATGTCCCCAACCGCTTTTCCAGGGACCGCAATAGTTTGGTCCTGACCCCATATTCCAGTCGCGCTTGTGCCAAGTCCAGGGCGGACCGCAGCGCTTCCATCGTCTCCACCCACGATGGCGGCCTTTAATTCCTACCAATATTCTGCTGAGCAACAGTAAACCAACGGCTTGCCAATAACCCAGCATTGGCCCATGAAAAAGATCTGGAATGAGCGCATTCCAGAGAAGCTGGACTATCCAGCCAAGTAAAAAAATCGCTACGATAAACATAATATACAATAATCCTTTCTTGCCATTGTCAGCAATGGCATTGCCGGTATCAACTTTCTGTACCGACTATCTCAAGTGTTTCAACTGCTTTCTGAGCGCGAGCACCGCATAGCGTTTACGCGCCAGAAGCGTATTCAAATTTTCGCCTGTAATTTCCCGGATCTCATTGAAGGAAAAACCTTCGAGTTCGTGCATCACGAAGACATCGCGCTGCTTTTCAGGGAGTTCCGCAAGCGCATCCATGAGCGCCATCCAGATCTCTTCCTGAGCGAGCGAGGTTTCTCCATTCGCATGTTCCGCGACGGCCGTTTGGGCGATCGCATCCGTCATCGGATCGTGCTTTTTCTTGCGGTACCAATCGATGACGCGGTTCCGCGCGGCGTGATACAGCCACGCGCCCATGTCCTCGATGGTCTCCGAAGCATCGACTGCGCGAACGAGCTGAAACAGCACGTCCTGCACGATATCCTCAGCGGTATCGAGATCGCGCACTTTCGAGCGCACGAATTTCAGGATCGACTCCCGGCCATCGGCCAGGATCGCCCCGGCATTCGGGCCGGCAAGATCGTTCACGGTTAGCGTTGCAGTCATCTTCGGGTTCATAGACGGGAGGAGGCGAGGATTATTGTAATACTCGTGTGGATTATACGCTCAGAAAAGTCTCTGTTTCAACGAACACTCGTTTCATGCTTCCTACCCTTCCTTCCCTATTCCTGAAAATCGTGGTTCATTCTTTTCTTCTAGAAATAGGTGCTTTTTTTCTTTCTTTCAGAGTTCCCGACCACCCTCGAATTTGAGCTAATTTCGCCATTCCCTGAAAAAGTTATCCACAAAATGCTTTCTTGGAGAACTCGTTCATCGAGAAAACCATGCTGCTCGATTGTAAATGAACTTCCAAGCACCCATTCTTAATTCGTAATTTGAAATTCGTAATTGATATAGGTGCCCATCATAGCACACACTAATATACGACAATTTTCCCACCCGCCAAGAAATTCGAAATTTTATTCTCAGTCCCGTTAGTGAGGCATCTTTGTAGTCCTGGGCGTAAGCCCTGGGTTTGCGGTTTTTTAGCCGCGTAGGTCGGCGCTTCCAGCCCGACAGTCCCAGCGGGTCGGTATAGTTGTAGCCGGGTGGCGTAAGCCCCGGTGAATGGGTAAAAAACGGAATCACAGTCCCGAAGGGACGCAAGGAAATAGCCGTGGATGTAAGTCCCCGGTCACCTTAAGATTATGCAGCGACAAGGCGAGGAATCAAACCCATCTCCAATTTCGGTTCGAAAAGAGGTTCCTGAATTGTACGAAGACGTCTATTCTGTAGCCGAAGATGTGCTTTTCGAAGTAATTTTATATCATTTCGCGAGAGACATAAAAACTTGTGAAGAACCAAATCATCAACATAATCTAATATGTCGCTTTGAGTCATTGAGGAGCGGATCATTTGATCGAGCGTTTCAAATTCGGTTTTAGTAGGCTCATATAATGGAATTGGCAACCTTTCAATTTCCGAGGGTACTAATTCTAGAACGCCTCCTCCATAATGTCGCCCTAAAATCTCCGCGTGCAATAAAGTAAAGGAATTCAAGAACGAAAAAGCTAGCCCGTCCTTCTTATCTGCAAATTCTTCATTCAATCGAATTCTGTATGCTGTGTCGGTTGAGTATGCGCCCATCTCATTCACCACCAATTTAGGGAAAAGATGGCAGCGCTTAAGCAATGCCATTTCGGATGTCCAAACGTAGGGCACGCAATACCATGGCGAGCGAATTCGACACTTGTATCTTTCGTGCAAATTTTGAGATTCCCCTATCGCGATGTATTTTTTCATCAGCGAAGGCAATTTCGATGGAGCCGATTCGGGAAATCGAAGGAAGAAAACCTTCCGACCACGGAGGACATTCTGCTTGTGATCCTTCGACTTGTATGTAATTCCCTTGATTAGGTCGCTCTTGGCAAGCATGGGGTATGAAATCTCGCTCAGGCCATAAGCATCCCTTGTTTGTTCATCCACCACAAAAAAATCATTGGCTCCGGTAACGATGCCAATATCGACGGATGCATAGTGAGTAAAACGTTGAACCTCGTCCAATCCAGTGACTTTCTCCGTGATGCATCGTTCCGCCGGTGTTAGCAATCCAAACATCCATTCTCCATCGGTATGTACAGTTGGAACCATTGTCGGAACAAGCAAATCCGGAAGGTGTTCGGAATTTTGCACCTCGCAAATTGTGATCTCTGCAGGTTTCTCATTCGTGGAAGGATCAAACAATCCCGAACTTGCAGTCCGTGATCGTAAAGGCTGAAATGGCCTGTCTTTCCGAACGGTTGTGAGTAATACAACCCCTTGTAATACTTCGCTGAATACCATGTCTTTCAGATTCCAAATAGTAATCTCGGACATTTCCTGCTCCAGCAAGCTTCGCAATCCCGAAGCATGCATAATGTGCATGATTTCTGCCGGAAGTACAAAAGCCATTCTTCCCCCCGGCGCCAAATGCTGAATAGCTGATATGACAAAGGGAACCCACGCATTCGTTCTTTGAGTGAACGTTAAGCCTGCATTTTCAAAAATTCGTTGCGCAAGTATCCTTTGATCAAGGTCGAAATATTGATATCGAATATATGGGGGATTGCCAACAATAACGTCCCACTCCCGTTTGCGATTTTCGGGAAGTGAAATCCATTCGAAAAAATCAAGATTGTGAAACTCGACGCTGAGGTTCGGGACCCTACCGACGGATAAACGATTTTCTGCTTTTGCAATCTCTTCGGCATTCAGTTCAACGGCGTCAGCATGAATGATAATACTTTGAGATTTCTTGGCAGAAGCGGTGGAACGGAGTACGTCAAGGAAAACGCCATCCCCACAACTCGGCTCAAGTAATCGGATGTCAGATGAACCGTTAAGAGCCCATTGAGTGAGAGCGAGCGCCAATTTCGGAGGAGTATAATAACCACCTCTGAGCTTCTGTAATGATTCGTTAATTTTGAAATTCATCTTACTGGAATTCGAAAATTGGGTTTATAGTGGTTGTGATTTCTGAATTCTTAAACTAAAGTCGCTATTAGCTTGGCGCTCTAAAACTACCCACCAGTCTCGATAATCATCATTGCGGAGCATCTGCTCAAGCTCTCGACCCCATCCCAACACCGTTGTGACGTTATGTTGTTCGGCTTCTCTGTGCTCGCCGTAATCGACCTTGAGCGTTCGCCTTCCGAGCAGAATCCCTCCGATTGTTATGTCAAAGTTGACGTAAGCAACCGTATACATTTTTCCACTTGATCGAAGCTCAGGTTCCCAAAGAACATTTGAAAAGAATTCCTTCACAAAAAAAGTCTGAGGGTTTATGTCAAACGTCTCTTTTGTAAGTCGAAGTTTTCCAGTAGGATTTGTGTTCGTGCGATCGATATATTGAGCATCCGATCGCTTCATTTGTTTATACCATATGCGCGGGGAAACGGTTTGGCCCAACTGAGGAATCTCAATAGTATGTGCCCCATCCGGAAATTGAACACGTATTGTCTCCACACCCTCGATTGGTGGTCGCCAAAGGGGAGATCGAATTCCTCGCACAACGCGCCCCTCAATTCGACGGCTTGCATTTTCAGTAAACGAGTCACGCAATTTTTCTCCAATGACGCCATCTCTGATTAAAGACCTAATATGTGCAACGGAGCTAACTTGATATACTCCATCGATTGAGGAAGTTTTCCATTTATCGATTGCCCCTTCAATCTCGCCAAGTATTCTGGGGTCATCGCCTTCGCGCGTACTGAGGGCAATTCCTGCCTCAACATTTCTACTAGTGCCTCTCGCGGTAAGATTAGCAGAGGTCACGATGGCATCCATAGCGCCATCTTTCGCAGAGATGTGAGCAGTCTTTGGGTGGAATTCGGCGTTCTGAAATGCGACGACAGTTATTGTGCTCGATGGTCCTCCCACTGCTTCGAGTAGAGACTCAATATCGGTTTTACGAAGACTTGCATTATTGGATCCAAGAACAAAATCAACTGTTGTCTCTCGTTCGCTTAGGGTGCGAAATACTTTCACGAAAGGCCGCACGGCTGCGTAAGAAAAATAACCGAACTGCGCCTTAAACGACGCGATATCATCCTTGCAATTCGACTCTAACCACCGTCCCAGAGTTTGGCCCGGGTCATTCGATCCTGTGTCGAGATATCGCATGCCTTCTTTATGGTGTTACTAAACGAATAAGATATTCTTATTGATAACCACGAGTGCAAAGGATTAAATTCACAATAATCATCCAACTCACGTCCCCGGCTATTTCCTTTCGTCCATTCGTAGTTACGCCCCATCGTCGGAGATGCAAGATAGCACCCAGATTGTTCGAAACTTCCGCTCCCCCCTCACCGTTTCCTTCGGCGATTCTTCTTTTTCACTATCATCATGAATTTTCTTTATACCATTTCTCTTCCGCTGCTTGCGGGTATTTCTATTGTTGTTGCCGTAGCATTGTCGCTTGGCGGGTTGGCGCTGTTTCACCGCGCGGTGAATAAAGACCATCTTCGCGAAGGCCACGATGTCGCCGGTTTCGTCTATGCCGTGGTTGGCGTCGTCCCCTTTCCGATTTCGGCATTAGTTCCGTTGCGCGAACGCCTGCGGTTACACAATCCCAAATCCAAATCTACCCCAATCCCTTCTCAGAATCCACGCAGATCACCTTCACCTCGCATGCTGCCGGATATGCGGAAGTATCCATCGTGAATATGCTTGGCGTGGAGGTTGCGCGGCTGTTTTCAGGGGAGTTGGGTGTGGGGGAGCATAACTTCTCCTGGGATGCAACACAGGCGGGGTCGCCTGTGCCACGCGGGACTTATGAATGCCTCGTCCAGATGAATGGGCTGGTGGAAACGCTGCCAGTGGTGTTGATGCGGTGAGGATACAGCGGTTGTGTGGACTGAAATGTTATTTCAGTCCTGAATAAAAAAGGCGAAATATCATTTCGCCCCACACGGTATCTACGGTATCTATGGAGCTTGATCCTCCGAGAAATAATCATATTATTCAAACGGGCCGTCCAAAGGGGGAATGTCGGGCTGGAAGAAGCATCGTGGGCGATGCGTCCGACCTACGCGAATTATGGAATTTCGTGGCGGGCGGGAAAAATGTCGTATATTAGGTGGGCACTAATGAGCACCAATGTCTATAAGAATAACATTGTAATACTTTTCATTATGAACGAGTTCTTTAGGAAGTGGCATTATGAATACTCGTTGGAACAAATGTGCGAAATTGGCTTGGAATTGAGGGTGGGCCAACGTTCATCGGGAACTCACAAGAAAGAAAAACGGCACCTATTTCTTGGGGAAAGAATTAGTTAAGAGGTAAGAAGTAAGAATTAAGATATGAGGCGGGAATTTGGCCCCGAAGATGATTTGTAGCAATATCTGCGAACCAAAGTTAAGTAAAAATTGCTTTCGAGCCGCTTCGCATTAGGCGAAGCATTGAAAATTAATCACCGTGGGAGTTGGGGGGAAAAGATGAAATATGAAAGATGAAAGATGAATTTGATTCTTCTTTTCCTTTTATATTAGATTTCAACCCACTAACGAACCACTAAACCATAAAATACAATGGCGAAAAAAGTCACAGGATTCATAAAATTACAGCTTCCGGCAGGCAAGGCTACGATCGGCTCCGCCGGTAGGTCCGGCGCTGGGCCAAAAAGGCGTCAGCGGCATGGAATTCGTTAAGCAATTCAACGCCCGCACCCAAAAAGAAGGCGATTCGATCATACCGGTCGTTATCACTGTTTATTCTGATAAAAGTTTCACTTTTATCACGAAAACCCCACCGGCGGCATCGCTGCTTTTGAAAGCAGCGAGCATCGAAAAAGGCTCGAAGGAGCCGAACCGGAATAAGGTAGCGAAAGTCTCAAAAGCCGACGTCGAGAAGATCGCAAAACTGAAAATGGCTGATCTGAACGCCGCTTCTGTAGAAGCAGCGATGAGCATGGTCGCCGGAACCGCCCGCTCGATGGGCATAACCGTGGAGGGAAATTAACATGGCTCAGCACGGAAAACGGTATAACAATCTTTTAAAGAAGATCGGCGCGGAAGATGTGAAATCGCGTAAAGCGGTTTCGATCACCGATGCAGTTGGTAAAGTAAAGCAGACAGCCTCTGCTAAGTTCGATGAATCAGTAGATATTGCGATCAATCTTGGAGTAGATCCGCGCAAGGCGGATCAGGCTATTCGCGGGACGGTTTCGTTACCACATGGAATTGGCAAAACGGTTCGCGTAACCGTTGTGACGCGCAATCAGGAAGCTGCGGCACTCGCTGCCGGTGCTGATGAAGCGGGTTTCGAGACGATCTTAGAAAAGATCAAAGGCGGCTGGACGGATACGGATGTTATCATTGCTACTCCCGAAGTGATGGGCGAGCTTGGTAAGCTTGGCCGTATCTTGGGACCTCGCGGACTTATGCCGAACCCGAAATCGGGAACCGTAACGCAGGATGTTACGACGGCCGTGAAGGAAGTGAAAGCCGGTAAGATCGAGTTCCGCGTCGATAAGGGCGGGAACGTACATGCCTCCGTTGGGAAGGCTTCGTTCGAAGCGCCGAAATTGGTGGATAACATCAATATGTTCCTCAGCACGATCATTCGCGCCAAGCCAGCAACGGCCAAAGGGCAGTTCGTGAAGTCGGTATCGATCAGCTCGACGATGGGCCCTGGGGTGAAGATCGATGCAGCGGAAGCGATCAAGGCACACGGATAATTCAATTACGAATTAAGAATTACGAATGACGAATTGGGGAACCCAGATCGACTCATTCTTAATGGGCGTCATTGCGAGGAGTCCCGGAGGGACAACGAAGCAATCCGTTAAGATTTCGTGTAATCTCAACAGATTGCTTCGTCGAATCGAACTCCCTTCGGTCGTTCGATTCTCCTCGTAATGACGGCAATATAACCTTACGCGGATTTTTTAATGATGGCGTAACATCAAAGCGGAGTAACATTGTGTAAATGTCGGTTAAGGAAATAGCTTGTTACGTTTCATTATAGTTTTATTTACGCCGTGACGATCGAGCCAGCTACAGGATCGAATCAGCGACCGAAGCGAGAGTTTTGGTTTTCGGCGCTCCTGTCCTCGAAAAGTAGAACGCTGCTCGGGCTTACGGGAATCGTGGTTGGTCTTGCGTTCGCTGTTAACCTTGTACGGACCATAAATTTTGCTGGGGTTCCTTCTGCGCTTTCGCGTATTGGGGTTTTGGGATTCATCGTTATTCTGATCCCCTATAGTCTTGGGGCCATGCTCAATACGGAAACGTGGCGCAGGCTGTTGTCCTCGAAGAAACGGCATCTTTCGTTTCCAAAGATCTTTCGGATCCGAACGGCGACGGAAGCAATAGTCATTACCGTGCCGCTGGGTTCGATCCTTTCCGATCCATTCAAAGCGTGGATGCTGAAACGTGAGTTCGGGTTCCCACTTTCGACGACGGCTGCGAGTATCGTCTATCGCAAAACGATGCTGGGATTTTCGCAGGGATTGGTTGCCTGGATGGTTGGGCTAACGGCGGTGCTCTTGCCGGCGTTATTTAAGTCGGGAGAAATGGGCGATGGCTTAGAGTGGACGCTTTTTATTTTTGCATCTGCAATTCTGCTCTTGTACGGTATTCTTCTGGGCCTCTTATGTAACCGGGCTTTCGTGGATCGGTTTCATCGGTGGCTTACCAGGCTGCCGTTTCACCGGTTAAGCATGTGGTTTGAAAAAAGGGAACCGGAATTCCGGGAGTTCAATAGTCATCTGGAAGGATTCCGCGATTTGCGCTCGGTCGTTCGTTTTACCGTCGCCTATTCGCTGTTATGGGTGACAGAAAATGTGGAAACGATACTGATCCTCGTATTGCTGGGAGCTAATCTTACGATACCGCAGGCGTTGCTGATGGAAGTGACCTGCGTCCTCATGCGTGCTTCCATCCCAATGGTGCCTGGTGGGATCGGTATTCAGGATACGGGATATGTAAGCATGATAATGGCGAGCGGGAATTCAGGAGAACTTGCTGCGGCGTTTGTGCTGCTGAAACGGTTCCGCGAAGTCTTATGGGCTGCACTCGGATATATTCTCATTATAAGCGCCCGAAGAAAAGACCCGTCCTTGGAAATGCCTCATTTAATCGCTTCTGCAACCGATCGGTGAAAAAGTTAACAGAAGCGGAAATCCGAACTCGCGCAAAACGCATCAAGCTTGTGCTGACCGACGTGGATGGCGTACTCACCGATACGGGAGTGTATTACTCCGCCAATGGCGAGGAGATGAAACGCTTCAGCATTCGCGATGGCATGGGGATGGAACTGCTCCGAGCGCAAGGAGTTGGAACCGCCATGCTTACACGAGAAGATTCTCCAAGGGTAGCTTCCAGATCGAAAAAACTTGGACTTCCCTATTATTTTCCCGGCATTTTGGATAAGAAAGCGTTCCTTCAGGATGTGATGAAGAAAACCGGACTAAAACTCCACGAACTTGCCTACATCGGCGACGATGTGAACGATGTTGGCATTATGGAAGAGATCGCCTGTGCAGGATTAACGGCGTGCCCAAAAGATGCAATGCCAGCGGCCAGAAAAGTGGCGCATTATGTTGCAAGCGCACCCGGTGGCAACGGTGCATTCCGTGATTTTGCCGAATGGATCATGAAACACCGGGCTAATAAATTGCTGTCGCCCAGATAGTATCGTAAAGTGGGATGCCTGGGTTTGGCGGGGATTCGTTATGTAAATAATAAATCGCGATCCATGCTGGTGCTTTACCGGTTACTATCGGGAGCAGGGAAGGATAGAAGGATGCGGAAATTATATGTGTCGTCAATGAATGAGCCGAATCATTAACCGTGAAATGAATGATGCTCGTATCTCCGCCGTAGCCTGTTACAGTATAAACAAAAGGACATCCGCAGGTCTGGCTAACGGCGAACGAGCCAGTGGAATCGGCACGAGTGAGCGTTCCAGTGAATGGATTGAGCGGCACGGAAATGAGCCGCGTAGTATCGATTTCATTCGGCTCAGTGCAGGAATTCGTTCCGGCTCCGATGGCTGCAAAAAGCGCAACGAAAATTGCAAGTGTGATTACCTTTTTCAGCATCGTTAATAATTTGCGGTCACGCGAATAGTGTCGTACAATTGTTTCACACCATTGTGTAAATAATAGAACGCGATCCAACTCGAAGATGAACCGGCAGATTTCAAAGCGGATGGATTCATAGTTGCATAGATCGTATGAACGCTAACAGAGTTGGTCAACAGCTCATTAAAAGAGAAGTGAATGACGTTTGTATCTCCACATCCTGTTACGATCAATGGTCCAGCGATTGTGAGGGGGTTGTTTTTTGAAATCGTGTCCGGTGGCCCGAATGGGCAGCCGCATGTCAGGTTGAGAGCAATGGATTGTAAAGAATCCGTTCGAGTGAGTGTATCGCTCGAAGGGTTAGAAACCAACCGAGCGGTGTCTTGCTGCAATGGTTCCGTCGGGGCACAGGAATTGGTTCCGGTTCCGATGGCGGCACCGAGCGCGGCGAAAAGAGCGAGGGTAATTATCTTTTGAAGGAAACTCTGATCAAGCATGTGCTTGTCATTCCCAGCGTAGCAATCATTCGCAGCGAGCGGATGATCGGTCATCCGCGGAATGATTGTGGAGTCGAGGGATCTCCGGAGATTCCTCGACTCCGTTCGTCTCCGCTTCGCTACGACGAACTCTGCTCGGAATGACATTCTGGACTTAATCAGAGTTTCTTTAATAGTATTCTTCAAAACTTTTCAAAGTTCCTGTCAATTGGAGGTACGCTTTTAATGTGATTTAATACGTTGCAGTTACGCGGACCGTATCGTAGAGAGGGTACTGTCCATCGTCGAGGAAATAAAGCGCGATCCAACTCGTGGAGGAACCTGATGATGCAAGTGCCGAGGGAGAGATCGTGGCATTAAGCGTATGGTTATAAGCCAACGAATCGATCGAGTCTGCAAACGAGAAATGGATTACGCTCGTATCTCCATATCCTTTTATCAGCAATGGTCCGGAACTGAGATCCTGCGGCCCGAATTTGCAGCCACAACTAAGAGAAATGGATGAGGATTGTATGGAGTCGGCTCGTGTTAGCGCCAAGCTTGTTGGGGCCGCATCCAAGGTCGTCGTGTCTTGCTCCGGCGGCGTAGCGGGTGCGCAGGAATAGATAACCACGACGAGAGCCGCAAAAAGAGCTGTAGAAAGGGCGTAAATAATTATTTTTTTCATGTTGATTCAAAAATCTCTATTGATCGAGGATGATGGCATATCCTCCCATATAGTAAAACGCACAGGGTCGCGCGGGTTACAAAAAAATCTTAAGAAAAATAGAATTCTCTCTGAAAACGGATTATTCTTGCGAAGAACAGGTTCTATTAATATCAGGTTTGTATCATGAACAAATACGGCCCGCAAGCGTTCTAATTCCCGCGTGGCTCTAACAACAGGATAAAGAGAGCAATGGAAAATCCCCTTACAAACGAGCAGATCGCAGAGGAAATCCGGAGAATTCCCGGATGGACTTACAATTCAGCGAGCAAGAACATCGAGCGAACGGTTGTTCGAAAGAATTTCTTAGATGCCGCAGCTTTCATTCAACAGATCGCGGAAGTGGCCGAAGCGCACGATCATCATCCCGATATTCTTTTATCGGGATATAAGAATGTGAAGGTCATGCTTTCGACGCATTCAGCCCATGGCATTACACAGAAAGATTTCGAAATGGCAAGGGCTATCGATAAACTTGTGGCATAGAAGATCCGATTCATTAAATATGCAAAAATTTATTTTTCTCTCCTTCTTTTTTCTTTCATTTCTTTTAGCTCCCGCCGTTGTCTTCTCGCAGGATTTGGCAAGCGAAGTTCCCATCGACACGCTGACTAAATATGGAATTTACGACAAAGACCGCCTTCCGCCCTCGTTTCATGCGGGGCGGCGAAAGCTGGTGCTCGATTCCATGCAACCGCATTCCTTGGCGCTATTCCCAGCCGCAGAGGAAAAGAATCGCTCGAACGATAATAATTATGAATATCATCAGGACCCCAATTTCTATTATCTGACGGGCTGCATTCGAGCCGGGCAGCGAGCTATTACTTTCTAAAGATGGCATCGCACTTACGGATGGAAGGAAAGTGCATGAAATTCTTTTCGTTCGGAATCGCAGCCGTGCAGCAGAAACCTGGACGGGGCACAGGCTTGGGCCGCAAGGCGCGATCTCTGTTTTGAAGTTCGATGCTGCAATGTCCATCGATAGCCTTCGTTCTGTTTTAGATGCCGTGTTGCCCACAACAACAATATTTTATTATGAACCGCATTTGGCGGATGTGCGCGAGCCTGTTTTGCATGATACCATTCTGTTTAAGAATTCCGACGATCTCGATCTGATCAAGGAAACGCATCCGAATGTGGAAATCAATACCATGTTGTATCACCGCATACTCGCGGAATTGCGCGAAGTCAAAACGCCTGAGGAACTCAAGCTAATGCGTAAAGCGATCGCAATTTCGAATGAAGCACATAATGCGGTGATCCACGATGCGCGGCCCGGATGGTTCGAGTATCAAATTCAGGCGGAAGCCGAAGATATTTTTACAAAGAATGGCGCGGAATATACGGCGTATCCATGTATTGTAGGAAGTGGGCCGAACTCGACCATTCTGCATTATGAAACGAATCGCCGCCAGACGGAACCCGGCGATTTCATCGAAATGGATATGGGTGCAGAATATCATGGCTATTGCGCGGATATTACCCGGAGTTTTCCCATATCGGGTGTATTCACACCTGAGCAGCGCGCCATTTATGAGCTTGTGCTTGCTGCGCAGGATAGTGGGATCAAGGCGTGCGTTGCCGGCGTGCCGTTTCAATCCGCCCACATGGCGGCAGTGCGGGTCATCAAAGGCGGGCTGATGCGGCTGGGAATTATTCAAGATTCGATGCGATATAAATTCTACTTCATGCACGGAACGTCGCATTATCTGGGTCTCGATGTTCACGATGCCGGAACCGGAGGGCCGTTAACGCCCGGAAATGTACTGACGGTCGAGCCAGGAATTTATATTCCCGCCGGAAGCCCATGCGATCCGAAATGGTGGAATATCGGCTGCCGCATCGAAGATGATATTTTAGTTACAGATCACGGCCCGGAAATCTTGTCTGTCCATTCTCCGCGCGATATTGCTCCATTAGAAAAACTGATGCAACGATAAAATTCCATGATAAAACCGAGCGTCGTAATCTTGTCCCTCTTGTTCATTGCCTGCTCCGTTCGCGCGCAGGAAGAGACCGAGCAACTTTCTCCGTTCGCAAATGGCGCGGGCCGAACGTATGCGATCTCCTCTCGCGGGCTGGATGCCGTCGGGCTGAATCCATCGCTGCTTGCGCTTGGAACACCCCGTCCATTCGAAATCACTATTGCGCCCATATCGTCGCTGGGAATTAATGCTGGGCCGAGCCTGGCGCAGATAAACAGCGTTTCTCATGGTTTTCAGGATACGGAGCTTTCATCGCAGGCGCTGTCGAATACACCGGACAGCTTGCAAAAAGGAGATTCCACCAGACTTTCGCTTGCAAACCTGCTGAGTAATAATGGGCTTTCCAGTTCGATCGACGTGCGGGTGTTCGGCATGTCTTATTTCGATCCAAATATCGGAGGGTTTGCTTTGACCTGGACGATGCATGCCGCGCTCGAAGCGTCGATCCCGAACGAGCTTCTGAATTATATTGGAGTGGGTGCGGTAGCGAATATCGCCGAAGGATATCAGCTTCCTGCGCAAACACTCGATATTCAGGGAATTTGGTATAGCGAGTACACGCTATCGTATGCGCGCACGGTGATGGGAACTCCGTCTTCGGGAGATTTGCAGTTGCTCTCAGGGGTAGGATTGAAATATGTCACAGGAATCGCAGTAATACAGATGAATCCCGGCATATTTTCCATCAATTCACCGCCCGATCTCGGGGGTGGGCACTATGTCGTTGGAGTCAATTATCAAATTCGTTCCGCCTATCCTTCCGAATTCAATTTTAATAATCTGCCGAACACGTTTTCACTTAATCTTCTTGAAAATGCGAGCGCCGGCAGCGGTGCCGGCGCCGATATTGGCTTTACGCTGGGAAATTTCGATAGCACGCATAACGCGCCGTGGGAACTCGCGGTCAGCGTGACCGATATTGGGAGCATCCGGTGGAATAAGAACGTAAGCATACGCAGCGCCGATACGACCCTCAGCCCATCGACGTCAAATGTCAGTCAGGATTCGATCAATGCGCAACTCAAAGCGCTCGGCGGGAAGGTCGATACCACGGCCGGTTCTTTTACCACGCCGCTTCCGACGACGCTGCACATCGCCGGAGCGCTCGATCTCTCACAGATCGGAATCCGCATGGATGGCGTGGCACTTGGGGCCGTTGCTGAATACGCGCTTGGCCTGACGAACACCGTGGGTGCGCCAATCAATGGCCGCTTTGGATTTGCGCTAACACTCGAAGACCCCGGCAGCGCATTCTCCTTCCATAGCGCACTTGGTTTTACAACGCAAGATGGCACCTCCGATCTGACGGTTGCTGTTGGCATCGGACTTTGGAATCGCGTACTGTTCGATGTGGGAACCGATGGATTGTTCGGACTTTTTTCCTCAACGGGCCATACGGATGCTGCGTTCGGTTTCAAAGTGCTGCTGTGAGTCCATTGAATCAATCTCTTTCCTACAGAAGGAGGGGGCTTTTTCAGTAAGAACTGAATTTCTCGCGCCGCTCTCCTGTTGCGGTGCTTCAGATGACAAAATCTACTCTCGATTTCTCGCCCATTATTCAGCTCATACGCGAACATGACACGTTCGCCATTACGACGCACATAAATCCCGATGGCGATGCGCTTGGCTCGGAGATCGGCCTTGCAGAATGGCTGCTCTCCATCGGAAAAAAGGTGAGCATTTTCAATCACTCGGCCACGCCATATAATTATATTTTTCTCGATGCGCTGAATCCCATTATTCAGCAATTCGATGAGAAGAAACATGCGGCAATCGTCAAGGACGCGGATGTGATCTTCGTCCTCGATGTCAACGATCCGGGTAGAACGAAATCGCTTGGGCCGCATCTGCTGAATTCAAAAAAACCGATCGCAGTGATCGATCATCATTTGAATCCGAAACCGTTTGCCTCCGAATACTACATAGACGTGGATGCCTGCTCGACAGGTGAACTCATCATGCGGCTGATCGCGGAGGCCAGTCCTACGCTCGGTGGTACAATTTCGCGGAAAGCGGCTATTGCGCTCTACGCTGCCATCATGACCGATACCGGCAGCTTCAAGTTTCCTCGCACGACTTCGGCCATTTTTCGAATGTGTGCCGATCTGCTCGATCTTGGCGCCGATCCTGTTTCTATCTATAACGAGATCTACAACACATCCCCGCCCGGACGGCTGGAGCTTATTCGCGATGCGCTGAACTCGCTTGAATATCATTACGATGGGCTGATGGCCTATCAGTGCATTCTGCAATCGCAGATACTTGCCGCGAACGCGGACGAAGAGGATGTCGATGGTTTGGTGCAGTTCCCATTTCAAGTAAAGGGGATCGTGCTTTCGGTATTTTTGCTGGAGCTAAAAGAGGGATGGAAAGTCTCGACGCGCTCGAAGAACGATGTTTCTGCTGCAAACTTCGCGCAGACCTTCGGTGGGAACGGTCATTTCCACGCCGCCGGGGCGCGGGTTCCCGAAGCGCATACGCTGGAAGAAATGAAACGCGCGATCATCCAGAATGCCGGCACGATCCTGGCCGAAGCCGGTGTGCTGAAACCGCAGGCCGCGTAGGTCTGATTTTCTCTTCGGAGGGTGTAACAAAACCAGTTGAGCGAGGTTGTTATATGTGAAAATCTTTAAAATTTCGGTTAATCGTTGTTACCTTTTGGCGTTTCGCCGGTCTTATGTATAAATAGAACTCTCTTCATGAACACACGAACCCTTGTTATTGCTTGTTTTTTGCTGATTTTGGGCAATTCCGCCCATGCGCAATGGGTGCAGACAAATAGTCCTAAAAACCCTGTCCTGACGTTTGGCGGGGACATCACCTGCCTTGCATCCATGGGAAACGACCTTTTTGCTGGTACTGCAACCGCCGGCCTCATTCTTTCCACGGATAGCGGCACAACCTGGAGCGCTGTGAGAATTTTGCCGTCATTTCTGAATGTCTCCTTTGGTATCGGCGCGCTTTGTGTGAGCGGTGGGAATCTGTTTGCAGCTACAGGCGATGCACTGTATCTCTCCACCGATAGCGGCGCGAGTTGGGAAGGATTATCGTTTCCATCCGATCCCGATGCGTCTTCCATCAACGCGATCACAGTGAGCGGTGGCAATCTTATCGTGGCTGTTGGGAATGATAGCACCCGTCTTTCGATGGACACCGGAAAAAGCTGGATCGGGATCCCCTTATCCAGCATCAACTCCTTTGCATCCATGGGAGGGAATATTTATGTAACGTCAGGTTATGGGATATTTCGCTCCACAAACAACGGCGTGAACTGGACGCCCACGGACACGGCGCGGATGTATGTTTCTGCACTTGCAGTGAATGGCGACGATCTTTTTGTCGATACGTATTATGGAGTGTCTCTTTCTACCGATGAGGGTGCAAGCTGGATGGCTATCGACAGCGGATTGCGTGGCGTTATCATCACTTCGCTCGCGGTGAGTGGCGGGAATGTTTTTGCCGGTACGGATGGTAACGGCGTATTCGTTACGACGAACAACGGCACGAGCTGGAATCCCACAGGCGATACAGGATTGACCAACGCCACAGTTAATACACTCCTGGTGGACAGCGGGAAGCTTTATGCCGGAACGTATGGCGGCGTGTTCCTTTCTACGGATAACGGTGCGCATTGGAGCGTGCATAATCCGATCTCGGTACTCGATGCCCAGATCAACAGCATGGACACGATCGGTGGGAAGCTTTTTGCATCTACACAACAGGGATTATTTTCTACGACCGATAGCGGCGCAATCTGGACGCCGGACAGCGCCGGTATAGGAATGCTACCGGTAAGCGCCGTTGTCAGCATTGCAGAAAATATTTTTGCGGGCACAAACGGCAGCGGCGTTCTTCTTTCCACCAATAACGGCGCGAGCTGGACGGCCGTGGATAGTGGTTTAACGGGGCAGGATTTGAGCGTATCTACCTTCGTGCAAAGCGATGGGGTGCTCTATATAGGAACCGATGGCGGCATATTCCTTTCCACGAACAATGGCATAAACTGGATCGGCCCCGGTGCCGTAGGCGCGGATGTCCTCACCGTGATAGACGGGAACATTATTGCGGCTACGCAAGCGACCGGCGACATCTACTATTCACGGGATAGCGGAAAATTTTGGTCCGGTGCGGATATGCCCGTTGTTGTCAGTAACGCCTTCACTATCATAGGACGGGACGTGTATGTGGCAACGAATGGAGATGGCGTGTGGCGTTCGGCGGACAGTGGCATAAAATGGACTAAACCAAACGACTTAGATTTAACAGACACGGATATAACAGCGCTGATGGCGAATGGCACAACGCTCTACGCGGGGACAAGTATCGGCCATGTTTTCGTTTCGTCCGACAGCGGCGCATCGTGGGAACAGATCGACAGTGGATTGAACCTCGGCGGTACGGAGATCACATCTCTGGCAATCAAAGATAGCAACCTCTATGCAGGAACTTCAGACTCCGGAATTTGGCGGCATTCGCTTTCAAAAACCGTTACACGCCCGAGTGCCGTCTTGCAAACTCCGATACGCTCCCCGGATATTCAGATCTATCCGAATCCAGCGATGGGCAGCATCACGGTTACTTCAACTGCTGGCCCGGTTTCGATACTCGATCCGCTGGGCCGGAGTTATGAGGTGCGGCAAATGGGTAACACGCTCAATATTTCTTCGCTTCCATCGGGTGTGTATTTTGTGAGCGATGGAGTCTCGCGAGTGAAATTTGTGAAGGAATAAAAAGTACGAATTTCACAGGAGGAAAACTAAAAACGTGCTTTTTCGGGCACCTTTATCACTCGATCTCTGTTATATATAATGTGCGGAATTTTTATAGGAGGAGTGTAAAGAAAAAAATCAGAAAATTATTCATGAAGAAATGGACAGAGTTCATGAATACGCATCCAACACACACAATATAAAAGAGTGTTTTGAATAAACCAAGTGGCTAAAATAAGATAAAAACGAGAATTTCGACAGGAAAGCTATTTTTTTTTGTAACCATAGGGGAGCAGCGCGTTTTAACTATATGAGAGCAATATTTCGGAAATCCCTTATCGTCCTGTTTCTGCTTTTTGGGGTACATCGTTTTGCGGATGCTCAATTTTTGGGTCAGCAATCGCTTTCGCAATCGTCGTACGTGATCGATCAATCGGGCAATCTCTGGGCGTGGGGCGATAATTTTTACGCTCAGCTTGGGGTAGGTGATCGAGTGAACCGGAATACGCCGGCGATGGTCCCGGTTCCTGCCGGTGCGAGCAAATGGGTGCTGGTAGCAGGAGGCGCGAATTTCGCCATTGCTGTTGCCGATAGCGATAAGCTTTATACGTGGGGTCTGAACGATAAAGGGCAGATCGGAAATGGCGCTGAAGATGGCATTTATGGAGTTCCGACCCGGATACAGAATCCTGCTGGCGTCACAACCTGGAAATGGGTTTCAGCCGGAGCGGATCATTGCGAAGCGCTGACAACGGATGGCCGTCTTTATGCATGGGGTAATAACGATCAGGGGCAACTGGGTGTGGGAACCACGGAATATATCATCACGCCGCAGCCCGTGCAGTTCCCGGACGGAGTGACAGCATGGGCGGATGTTGCGGCCGGTCCGGGCTATACGATGATGATCGCTCAGAATGGCTTGCTGTATGCCTGCGGGAAAGATAGTCTTGATGACTTCCAAGCATTGGAAGGCCCAAAGCAAGCGCGTTTAGATACGTTCCGAGCGTATTCGCCGCTGCCATGTATTGCGGCATCGTATCGATTGGATTCGAGGATCGATAATGAGAATTATGGTGCATTGTACAACATGTGGGGTGCGTACGACATTTTTGGCGTTAGTCCAACAGGTGGGTCGGAGGAAATTGTGGCCGCTGTTGCCGACGGTGGCTGGCATACATTGTTGCTTGGCATGGATGGTAGTATCTCAACAACTGGAGAGAATGGGTATGGCCAGCTTGGTGTTGGTTCCACCGATACAAACGTGGAGTATGGGAATGTTACATTTCCATCGGGCGTATCGCAGTTCGTTGCGATTGCTGCTGGGCTTAAACATTCGCTTGCGATCGGCAACGATGGCTGGCTCTATGCCTGGGGTGACGATAGCGTTGGGGAACTCGGTATTGGCTCTGACTCCAATCGCTCGCTGCCCGTTAAAGTAATCAAAGTGTGCGCTCCGCTTTCCATGTCCGCAAGCTTAAGTGTACCGAGCGATTTTAAGGTACCATATTCCATTACTCTGACAGTAAAAAACACAAGCATGACTGCGTCGCTCACAAATACGGATGCATTTCTCGTGCTTGCAGGGCCGCTAATTTATCTCGATAGCGTACCGGATAAAACGGTGCCGTCTCCCATAGCTCCTTCTGCTACCAGTTCCTCCACATGGGATGGAACGACTTTTTTTTATGGGTTAAATGAAGACCTTCTTCCAATTTACTTCGCATATATTCGTTCGGCAAACTCTGCCCCATTACTCGTGAGTTATTATGAACCCGATTCTCCGATTTTGCCAAGTCCGTGGGTATTTTGCGATGGGGCGAATGTAGTGGATTCTCTCTCCGGCGCTCCATTAGCGGGCGCCGATCTGGTTTTTCCCGGGCCTCCACAGGGAGACGTTTTCTTCGGGCAGCCATTCGATTCTGACAAGATGGTCTCTAATGCGGAGGGGGCTTTTTCCTTATGCCTCAAAGGGCCTGTCTATGATCTGTTAACTCCGGGGCAGCCTGTATCGGAATACCCGATCAATCTGATGAAGGAAAATTACGGGACGCAGCGAGATTTACTTTCCGAACCGATCCCGGAAAACCTCACATATTATCTTGGTCCATCGGAAATTCGGGGAACGTTCGCTTTGCCTGCGCCGGCGTTTAATGCCGATAGCATTCAAAAAGTCTATTATCCCGATTCGCTCATCGGCTTTGCACTTTCGAGAAACGTGATCTTTCGAACGCTCGATAGTGGCATATCCTGGTCGCCAATGTATGAGTCATCCGAGGATCTGAACGATATAAAATTTCTCGATCTTGCACATGGATGGGTGGTGGGCGATGCAGGCTTAATACTTAGCACCACCGATACCGGCGAAACATGGCAGACCACGCATGCCGGCACGCGTAATCTTCGCGCGCTTGCGCTCATAGGGCCCGATACCGCCTGGGCCGTTGGCGATAGCGGAACCTTTGCTGAAAAAACTGTGAATGGATGGACAGCGCAGTCTTCCTTCTTAAGAGATGATCTTACCTCAATTCATTTTCTCGATCCGGAGAAGGGTGTGTGTGCCGGGAATGGTGTGTATTATCTGTACAATGATGGAACCTGGACGCGCAACACGATCGGTGCAAATGTGCGCGCAGTCTATTATGTAAACCCGCTCCGAATTTATTTTGCCGGCACGAATGGAACCATTATTAATTACAATCTTGACAATATTTTCTGCCCCAGCTTCTTTTACTGCTACATCGATACGCTCGTCACCGATTCCACCTACACCACCCACACGATCAACAGCCTTTATTTTTTGAATTCGAGCACCGGATATGCGGTTGGGGACAGCGGTTCGTCTTTTGTGACATACGATACCGGCGCAAGCTGGGCCACAATGACGGAGTTCCCCGGTACGGCATCGTCGGTGAATTTCTTTAGTGTAGCCGGTCATGGGGCTTCGGATAATAGCGTGCTGAATTACGATGGCGAGCCTAATGTGTTCCACGCGATCGTTCGCGGGCGGTTAACATACGGGAACCCGGAAATTCCGATCATGGGAGCGACGGTTTTTCGTATCTATGTGGCAGTAGTTAATGATACCGATACCGTCAGAAACTTTATGGATACCGCCTATACCAACGATCAAGGTAACTTTGTTTTTACCGGTATCGGCAGTGTTTTCCCTTATGATTATCAGATTCATTTTATGGATAGCGGTATTGCGAAGACGAAAATATTTAATGCCGTGCAGGGTCATCCTCACACCATTATTACGCTCGATTACAATGACTACACGCCTCCTCCGGCGGATACGACGCTCATAGTTGCTTCTGTTCCCGAATCGGATCTATCACTCAATGTAAGCGCATCAGAATCGTTTGCTCAAATATTTGTACAGCATTCCAACGGACGGCCCGGCAAAACTCATCATGCAGGATGTTCTAGGCCGAACCGTTAGAACGATCTCGGATGGAGTTCATGCTCAAGGAATAGTCGAAACCGATGTTCCGCTCGATGGCTTGGTTGCTGGAGCTTACTATGTCACGCTGGAAACGGCCGAAGGGTCTCTGACGAAAAAATTTGTGGTTATACGATAATGCTTGCTTCGTACTAATCACGATATTCGAAGAACTATTCAGCAGCATAATAGGTATTATGCGCATCATTTGAATACAATGTAATTTGCATGGCCAAATCTCTCAAACTTCAGTTAGTAACACCAGACCGCTCGATTTTCGATGGCGAGGTCGAGGAGTTCACCGTCCCTGGCGTAATGGGACCGTTCACCATTCTTTTTAATCACGCCCCGATCGTTTCTGCGCTGACGGCAGGTCTTTTTCACTGGAAAGATAGCGGCAAAGAATCCAAGCTCCTGCTGGGCGGTGGATTTCTCGAATTTCACGAAAATGCAGGCGTGGTGCTTGCAAGTTCTGCCGAGCGGATCGAGGATATCGATGTCGCTCGTGCCGAACGCTCCCTGGCCCGCGCCGAAGAACGTCTCCAGCATGCCATGGATGGAACCATTGATTACGATCGTGCCCGTGCCTCCCGCGACAGGGCCAAAGCTCGCATCGCTGCTAAAAATCCAGTGCGCGGATAAGTCCTGTTTTGGCAGCTATTTTTCCACCGTTACATTCACCAAATTCATCGTCTTCTGGATCCCGGAATCGACAATTTCCAAGCAAGCTCCAGCAGCGCGATCGATCATTGTTTCTGCTGCGTCTATTTCATCGGGCTTGAATTTGGAAAGCACATAATTCACCTGATCGCCCCTGTGAAAATTGGAGCCAATTCCACAGCGAAGCCTCGCAAAATTTTCTGTTCCCAACTCGTAGATCACGGAAGTCAGCCCGTTATGTCCGCCATCGGAGCCTAACTGCCGAAGACGTAGCGTTCCAAGCGGTATTGCAAGATCATCAGCGATCACCACCACATTAGCGATGGGAATCTTGTAGAATTGCATCGCATCCCGAACAGCCCGGCCCGAAAGATTCATATAGGTCGTCGGCTTGATCAGAAGCAATTCTTCCGACCCACGCCAGCCTTTGGCAAAATAATATTCACCTTTGCCGGCGCGCCATCCCGTCGAGCGTTCCATCTTTTGCTCGACGAGTTCCACGACCTCGAAGCCAACGTTATGCCGAGTTCCGGCATACTCGCGGCCAATGTTACCAAGACCCGCAAAAAGCCACACGGGTTATCCCTTTTTCTCGCCAGCTTTTCCTTTTTCAGCAACAGGGGCTTCTTCCTCTTCCTTCTTGCCCTTCTTGATCTGCTCTGGCTCGGCAACGACAGCGTCCGTTGGCGCGACCACTTCTTCCGCTGCCTTTGGCGCGGCGATGGTTACTATCACAGCATGGGAATCCGTAGCGATCGTGTAGGCGTCATTCGATGGTAGATCGCTGACGTGCAGCGAATGCCCAATTTTCAGATTGCTAATATCGAGTTCGATATGCTCTGGGATCGAATCCGGCAGCACTTCGATCGAAAGTTTGTGCAGCGAGAAATCCATAACGCCGCCATCCTTCACGCCGGCGGCCGTACCGACGAGCTTCACCGGCACATCGATCCTGATCTTCTCATCGGCATGGATGATGATAAGGTCGATATGGCTTACCCGGTCCGTGACAGGATGAAACTGCACTTCGCGAAGAATGCATCGCTGGGGCCGGCCATCCAGATTCAAATTGACGGTATGTGTCTCGTTAGTGTAGATGAGCGGACGAAGATCCAGCTCCTTGACATGAAAGGGAATACTCGGCTCACCGTGGCCATAAAGAATTCCCGGTACCCGCCCTTGCTGACGAAGTTGAAGTGCGGTCGAACCGCCTAATTTTTTACGCGATTCCGCGTTGATCGTGAGTTCTGACATATAGTTCTATCAGCCGCTGCACACTTACGTAATAACGAAGGATTGCTCCGAACATTAGCAGTGCCCAACAGCGCTGGTGGAATGAAATCCCATCGGTTAGGATGGGTGTTAAAAAGTGAGCCACGTAAGCAAATTTCGGACATGTTTGGTTCGCAAAACCACTCAAATGTCAAATCTTCGTATGGAAGGTGTTAGCTGCGTTGAGAGCCTCAATAAGTAAACAGTGAAAATTCGCTCAAAAACGCCAATTCTCAAAATCGGACAATAATTTTTGGTAAAAAACAGTGACCGGGTGTAACCTTTTGCCTTTTCGCGGGTCTTCTTAGTAGATGCACAAAGCGTCAAGGATAGGATTTGGTGTTACGGTAGCTGGCAGAGCGAAAAGCGTTCTTTCCGGCAGGTCAACCGTGCCAACAAGTTCTTCCATGCCGTCAGTGTATTCTGACGAAGCGCCTCTCTCGGCGATTAGTAACTCGGATCCCGATGAGGCTCTGAAGCAGGCATTCCTCGCTGGCAGCGATGAAGCGTTTCTGGAATTGTACGCGAAGTACGAGCACTCGCTGTTCTATTACTGCAAGCGCATGATGCACAACGAAGCCGCCGCCGAAGATGCATTCCAGGATATCTGGACGCGCATCTTCGAATTGCGCGGCAAGAAGCATTCCCACATCGATCATTTTCGGGGTTTGCTTTTTCACAGTGCGCGGAATCTTTGTTTGAATCACCTGCATCTCGAATTGCACGATGACAGCATCGAAGATAAGGTGAACGATGGTGAGGAACCCGTGGAATTCGTGCTCACCGAGCCAATGTCGCGCGCGGCCTCGGGCCGCGAGATACAAGCGCTCATGGTGAAGGCGCTCACCAAGCTGCCGTTCGATCAGCGCGAGACGTTCGTGCTGCATGAATACTCCGGCTTCTCTTTTCCGGAGATCGCAGAAATGATGGGCGGTGCCGGAAGCGAATGTGAAAGTGCGCGCTCATCGCGCTCGCGCCAGATTGCGAAAATTTATTCAGGGATGGCTCGGCCTCGGCGAGGACGACGATCCTTCCAATTTTATTTAGAACTATAGTTTGCCTTTATCAAAAGAAATGGTCATGAAACAAGACGAACAATTGAACCGGTACTTCGAGCATACCATGACTCCTTCGGAGGAGCAGAATTTTCTCATCTCCGTCGCTGCCAGCGATCAGATGCGTATTGCGTTTCGCTCGCAACTCGAACTGATGAAAGCGGTTCGCTCCGATAAGGATGCGCTGCACGCGGGAATGAGCGGTCATCCCGTGGCGCACGTTCGTTACCGGACACTCGCTGCGTTGGGACTCTCGGCCACCGCCGCATCCCCGCTTTTGGATCAGGAGTTCACGCGCGAAATAGCCACGCACGCTGCAATTCCAGCGACGGTCACGCCGAGATTGCCGTGGTTCAGCAATATTATGCGAGCGCCAATGCTGGCTCTCACCGCCGGCCTGGCGCTTGGCATTCTTTCAACGACTGCTGTTATGCACTATACGGAAGGCTCGGCGGCTCCCATTATTCGATCGGTTTCAACGATTCCCAGTGTTGTTCCAGTGAAAACGCCCATAAATGTCCAGACGAATGAACCAATTACCGCCCCAAATGGCTTGAATAATAGCAGCCATTCAGAAGGAGTGGCTGTGCATCATGCCGCGCCTGTTTCGACGGCAGGAATGGAGCAAACCTCTGCAAAAACGGTTGCTCCTAACTCTATTCCTGTTACCTCTACGAGCAATGCCGGCACGATGGGTGCGCACACTAAGATCAATCGACTAAACGATTCGTCGGCAGCGAAATAAGAATTCCCACCGGTTGACCCGGTAGAAATCCCCATGAGTGTACCACGCGCATAAATTTGCGCGTGATGCCCGTTGCCTTCCGAATCCTGCTTCTAAGGAATGAGAGGGGTTGCTACAACCGCAAGGATACGCAAGTATCCGATACCTCACCGCGCCTCGATTTTAAAGGCGCGAGGATGCGTTGTGCTTTTTTTTGCCGTGATATTGTGCGTTGTTCAGCGTCCATTGTGTGCGCAAGATCAGAAGCCCTCGTTTTATGTAGGCGCATCATTTGCGGACAACAAGTCTTTCGGAACTCAATTCGATGCATACGAAGGTGGTACATCTTGCGGAGTCTATAATACGAGTGGCTCAAAACCGGCATGGAGTGGTCTCGTGGGTTTAACGCTCCCATTACAAAAAGCGTGGTCGCTCGATGGTGCATTAGAGTATCGGGATCTCTCTACCAATTTCGATGCGCCAGTGACTTCCATCACGGGTTTGGAACCGCTTATTTACGAACAAGGGGTTGGAGATGTACAAGGTGTCCGAGAGCGGTATTTCGATGCGAACTTAAGTATGCTAAGTGTGTCGGCAAGTCTTTCCTATGAGTTATTCCCGAGGTTTAAGGTTTCGGCAGGACCTTATGCAGGAGTATTTCTGGACCATTCCTATACAGAGACCGAGGGCATTTTATCCCCAGCTCCACCTGCGGTATATTCCACTACCGGTGAACGGACAATAACGATCGCCTCGAACGCATCGCTTGGTTCAATGAACTTGCTTCAATTTGGAATGTCACTTGGCGCCAGCTACGAACTGCCATTTCAGCCGAATATTGGATTGCGCCCATCGGTGGGATGGATGCTCCCTTTTACATCTGTAACAGCGGGATATAGAAACTTGGGATGGATTTCATCCTTTGGTGCATCGCTCGATCTGGTTTATCATTTTGCCGAACCACCCCCGCAGGAACCCACGCCTGCCATCGTAAATAACATTCCATCTCCGGAACCAAAGCCCATTGAAACGCCTGCTCCATCGTCGCCCACACCGCCAAAGCGTGCGATGCTCACTGTTTCTGTCAAAGCATTAGGCGTTGGCGATGATGGGAAGGAAGTATCCGAGCCGGTCATTTCCATCGAGCGCACGCATGTGATGGAAGTGTACCCAATGCTGCATTACGTCTTTTTCGACGACGGTTCCAGCGAAATTCCCGAACGCTATCACCGTGAAACGGCTGCTACCCGCGGTAATTTCCACGAAAAAGATCTCTTCACCGCGAACGCGCTGGAAATTCATCATCATGTGCTGGATATATTGGGTGAGCGGCTTGCCGCTAATCCGGAAGCGAGCGTTACGCTCGTTGGCACGCGCAGCGAGCATTCACCGAATGACTCCATATTCGGAGCGGTGATTGCGCTCGATCGGGCGAAAAGCGTACAGGATTATCTTGCTACGGTGTGGGGCATTTCGCGGGAACGATTACGCTTGCACGAACACGGTCTGCCGGAAGTGGCTTCGGACGACCACAATCCATTCGGGCAAGCGGAGAACCGCCGCGTAGAGATCATTCCCTCGACGCCGGAGATCACCGCGCCGCTCCGAACGGAGCGCATCGAGCGCGTGGCTACGCCGCCGCGCATCGATTTCGAACCGGAGATCACGGCAAGTTCCGGCATTCGCGCTGCGACGATCACGGTCTATCAGCATGGACATGTCTTGCGTACCATTGATGCGCTCAGTGACAGCGCCGCAAGCGAATATCTCTGGACGATCGATGACCGTTCCATGCCCGACGATGCGCCGGATGCTGAGGATTCTCTTCGGTATGTCTTTGCTGCTGTCGATAGTTTAGGAGATACGGCGACGGCCACCGGCGTCATCCGCTTGAAAAAAGAGACCAGTGATATGACTCGGCATGAACGCGATACAACGCTCGATAAACAGCTTGAGCGGTACAGCCTTATCTTATTCGATTATAGCTCCTCGCAGCTCGATAAAAAGGAATCCGATCTGATCATTAAAGAAATGGCGTCCGCCATCGGGAGCCAGGCACATGTAACCCTTACAGGGCATACCGATAAAACGGGCGACGATGCATTCAACGACCGGCTTGCGCATGACCGGGTGACGCGAGCGGCGCAAATGCTCGAAGCTGAATTGAAACGGCTTGGAGAAAAAATCCCGCCCCTTGCGATCGAATCACGCGGTTCCAGAGATAATTTGTTCGATAATTCCATCCCGGAAGGACGCGTGCTTTCGCGCACCGTTCGCGCAACGATAGCAAACGACATACAATAACCGTGAGACACAGCTACATACGCGATAGCCGTTTTATTTGCGCGATCCTCTCGATCGTCGCGAGTATATGGTGTGTGCCCACGCTCCACCCGCAAAATTGTTCGCGTAATATGCTCACGATCATGAGCTCCGGTTCCTATGTTGCAACACCGGGCGTTTCCGCGCTCAATCTGAGTAAAGGATTTACCATCGAATGCTGGGCCAAGGTAAATGCCGTGGCATCGGGCGCCGCGCTCGTAGATAAGGGCGATTACGGGATCTTTTTTAATAACGATTCTATCCTGTATGGCTCGGTGCGTCACTCGTCACCCTTGCAGATGTTTACACCTGTTGTTGATTCACCCGGAAATTGGCATCATGTGGCATTCGTCTTCACGCCGAATGATAGTTTGCGGTTTTATGTCGATACCATCGAAGTATCGAGCGTGAGCGCGCCGTTTGCTTCGATCGATTCCACTACCGATAGCTTGCGGATCGGCTTGAGATGGACGGGCGTTGGGTTCACAGGCTCGATCGATGAATTTCGAGTTTGGAATGTGCCGCGCTCGCTCGCGGAGATCGAGCAGACACTCTATCAGACAATACCCGGGACGGATTCCGGGCTGGTTCTCTACTATCCTTTTGACGACCCAAACGGCTCGCTTCGCGTTCACGATTTTTCCGGACATGGCAGAGATGGTTTCATTCGTGGCCCGAATGCGGAGATCATTCCTTCCACCTCACCGATTACGAATGGTCTCCCGGATACGCGCTGGCAACCGTCGAGAAAGATATGATCCTTCCCACCCTGCGCTGTGCGACTTCGTTCGATACCGTAGTGCATGTGCGAAACTTTGGCCCGGATTCGATCTATGTCGATACAGTCGGGGTCCATCCCGGCATCGCATTCTCTATCGTTCCCGATGGATCGTTTTGGCTCCCGCCCGATTCTAATAGGATCGACTCCCTCAGGATCCATTTCGAGCCGGATGAAGGCGGGGTCTTCGACGATTCACTCTACATCTCAACATCCAGTGTTTGCGGAGGCACCGTTGGGATCGGCTTGCATGCCTCGTATGATAGCGTGGGCCTTACCAGCAGTCCCGATACCTTAAATTTCGGTGCTCTTACCCCATGCGAGTTACCCAGTGAGCAGACGATTCGGCTGACCAATACCAGTGTGATTGATTCCGTAACTATTCTAAACTTCCTGCCTCCCTCCGATACCAGTGTGCATGTGCTTACTTCGTTCCCAATCGCGCTGGGGCCGCATCAGGCTGCTGCGATCGCGGTTCAACTCGATACCGGGGAACGTGGTTCCGTATCTACTGCGCTCGGTTTTGAATTGGATAAGTGTTCACGCGAAGCAATTGTAAAGGTTACCGCCGTGCGTGAAACGACCGGATTCTCCATGCCGCCGTCGGTAGTGTTTGGCGCCACTCCAAGCACGCTGGCCGGCGTTACGCGCGACACGATCATCGTTGTCACTAACACCGGCGATGTGCCGGATGAGATTTCCAACGTTGGGGTTGCACAAGACAGTGTGCTAACCCTACTCAATAAACGAGCCGGAATTTTTAAGATGCCGGGCGACACGCTCCAAGTGCGTGTGCGTATCCATGCCACGAACTGCGGACCTACCGTTGAGCTGCTCAAGATCAAAAGTTATGTGTGCTCTGTGGAAACCATGTCAACACTTTCCATTCTGCTCACGCCGCCTGCGCCGATCGTCACGCCCGTGCTCGACATGGGCAGTTCCTGTCAGCCGAAGGACACCACGATCTTCGTTTCCAATCCGAATAATGTTCCTGTTGCGCTCGATACGATCACGTTTTCCCAAAATTCTATTTTTGAGAACTTTCCGTTCTTTCCCGATACGATCCCGGCATTCGGCAGCATTCCCATACAGATCCGATTCGATCCTGCAAGCAATATCGTTTTTGACGATACCGCATACTTGCAAATGTCGCCATGCGGTGTTGGGACTACTATTTTTAAAGGCCAGTTGGGATTTGAAGGAATTTCATTCAGTGCATCCCAATTGCTGTTTGGCCGGGGTTGTGAAACCGATTCCATTTCCGAACTCAATACCATCACGAACCTGACGTCCGATACGGTCTCCTTCGGAACCAATTCGTACACCGGCTCTCTTCAATTCTCAATTGCGCCGTTCTCCTTTCCGGTCGTCCTTCCACCCGGCGGATCGCAGGCGATATGGGTAACCTATTTGCCCGTGTTGGGCGAGCTTGACACCGGAACCTTCAGCTTTCTTACGTTCGATGGTTGTACGGCAGCATCGATCCATCTCAGGGGTTCGCGCGAGATCGCCAAAGCGGTGTGGGCGGATTCCATCGAGGAATTCGATACGATCTGTATCGGAACCGATAAAGATCGGGCCATTGCTCTGACCGATCGCGGTATTGACTCGATCGATGTTATGAGCGCATCGGTAACTGGCCCCGGGTTCACCTTGCTGGGTACTCCATCGACGTTCGGATCCAAAGGCAATTTTACGCTGCGATTTAGCCCAACCGTGTATGGGGATTATTTCGGACTACTTACAGTCGTCGTCGATAGTTGTGGAACCTCGTTTTCACTTCCCTTGCATGGGACAGGCGGCCCCATGCCGGAAATTACGGTGAACACTTCCGCGATGGATTTCGATAGCATTCTCGCTGGCGACACCGCAACCTATTGCATTGCGATAACCAATCCAAGCTGCCAGCCGGTTAGCGCGCAATTAGATACTTCAAATCTTGCGGGCAGTCCGTTCTCGATCCTTCACATGCCCAACCTCACGCAGCTTGCAAGAGGCGATACGGGGTATCTGTGCGTGAAATTCATTCCAGGAACGTTCGGGAACTTCAGCGGATCGATCGTGATCTTTGGCGATAGCATTGCGTCCAAAACTATATCGGTGTCTGGCGTTGGTCTTGCTCCCGATGTGAACTTCACTACACGCCCCAATCCGCATCTCCTGGATTTTGGGTTCGTGCTCGCTAATAGCAGTAAAACACTCATGATCGACGATTCCAATCTTGGGAATCTTGCTACCGCGATCACGGAGTTCCATGGTTCGCCCGTTTTTGCCGTGCGGCCGCCAGATTCTCTCGCGCCGCTCATGGGCGATTCCATTGCCGTCACCTTTAATCCAGTTCCTGGAACCGGACTAGTGTATGACACCGTCCACTTTATATGGGATGGACATTCGGATAGCGTTATTCTCCGAGGTTTTGGCACGGAATCGGGATTGCAAATAAGCGCGGTAGGTCTGGATTTCGGCAATGTGCATGTTGGGAGCGATTCCACGCTTCCGCTCTATTTGTTTGCGACGAATGATTTTCCAACGATCGATAGTGTAACCATCTATTGGGTGAGTCCTGCCCCTCGCGATACCTTCTATGACACTGCAAGCGATGTGTTGCCCTACACCATTCAAAACGCTGAAGACACGCTCACGCTTCAAGTCACCTACCATGCACAATTAAAACAGTCCGATAACTGCTATCTTGTCATTCACACCGGGGCAGATTCTGCCACCGTTTCGCTCTCTGCCAGAGGCGTGGATGCACTGCCATCGGTCACTCCGGATTCGATCCCATTTCCGCCCGTTGTCATTGGCACTTCGATGTCTCAGCCGGTGCAGATCAAAAATTCTGGCTTATATCCACTATATATCGATTCCATTTTTACATCCGATCCAACGCTTGTGGCAAGTCCGATCGCTCCGAGCGAAGCTATCCTTCCCGACTCGACGCGATTGGATACCGTGACATTTACCCCTGCTCGAACGCGCCCGGTCACGGCTACGCTTAACTTTATTACTTCCTATCACGACAGTGTGCTCGTTGTTCAGCTTTCAGGTTCTGGAATCTATTCTCCGGAAATGGGGCCGAGCTTCGCATATGACATTGACACGGAGGTGGAAGAACCGGGAGAGAACGATTCCATTCCCGTCACGATGAACGGCAGTCGTCTTTCGATGATCAACGATGATAGTGTTATACTCGACATTCGTTTCGATCCCCAAATGGTGATGGTATCCGGCGCGGACGGCGGCGCAAAATCGAAGCCAGTTTCGAGATTTACACTTCTTGACGACAGCACCGTCGAAGCAAGCATTCCGAGGTCAAATTTCGCAGGTGGAACGGTGATGCGGCTTTATACGCAGGCGCTGCTCGGGCCGCACGATACGTCAAATATTTATGTCATCCAACCCACGTCCGAGCCTTTGGCCGATCAACCTTCCGGCATTGGAGCATTTATTGAAGAGGATTGCGGTGGGCCGGTGCAGGGCGTAGTTTTTGCCGGGCCATATTCGACAAATGCGATCGTTCCCAATCCGGCGAGCGATAATGCTTCGCTTGGATTTGAAATTGGGTGGAACGCGCCGGTCACGCTCAATTTTTACAATGCCATCGGCCAGAATGTGAAGCATATCGATGCGGGAACCCTGAATACCGGCTCACACACGCTTACGCTCGATATTTCCGATCTGCCACAGGGCCGCTACGTCTATCGCCTCAAGAGCCTTGATTATTCTGCCGAGGGCGCGCTGGTGATTATTAGATAACCGATCTTCAAGCGAAGATAAGGATTGCTCGCAGCCGTCGTGGTGATGCCTACCACGGCAATAAATACCACGCAGCCGCCATGAGAAGTGAATTGATTGAGAAGCACAATGCCCATTACGATACTCAATCCCGCGAGCACCGCAAGTGTTATGCCGATGGCCGTCAAAACAGAACTTCCGGTGTTCGACTCCGCATCCTGAATTTCTATGCGTTCCACTTTGGCAATGGGGATCGTAGGATGCCAGCCCGTGAGCGTTACGCCTTCGATAATTTGCTTTCCCACATCGTACCAGCCCAGCCATTGATCGAATTCAAGGATTGAACCATCCGTTAGTTCCACACTCTTGATATTGGGCTGTGGCGCCGGCTGCAACTCCGATCGCAAGACCCAATGCGTGGTTTGCTGGCTCGCGCACGAAGCGAGACAAAGCGAAAGGAAAAATAGATATAAAATCCTGCGGGTCATGGTTCTCAAACGTCAACATCTAACGATACCAGCGTAGGTTGTAATTCCGCCAGCGCCAACTGCCCGCAGGCTGCCTCAATATCCTTGCCGGAACTGGTGCGAACGAGCGCGGTAACGCCGGCATCGCGCAACATGGCAATAAAGCCGTCGAACGCAGCTTTGCTTGCAGGACGTAATTCGGCCGCAAAGCCGGTTGGGTGTGTAAAGTCGATCGGATGAAAGGGAATGATATTCACGCGGCTTGGAACGCGGCGCACGATCTTTGCTAATCGCGCGGCATCGGTGGGCGAGTCATTCAGGCCATCGAAGACAATGTATTCATACGTCACTGGCCGTCCGGTGATCTTGTAATATTCCTCCATCGCCGAAAGCACTTGTTCGAGCGGATAGCGTTTGTTGATGGGCATGAGCCGTGTGCGTAGCGCGTTCGTCGTTGCATGAAGGCTGAGCGCGAGTTTGACATTCAGACCTTCGTTCGCGAAATTTCTGATGGCGTCCGGAATGCCGCTGGTCGAAACGGTCACGCGCCGGGATACAAGCATCTCTGTTTTCGGATCGGTGACGATACGCAAAGCGCGAACGAGGTTCTCGTAATTCAACATCGGCTCGCCCATCCCCATGAAGACTAGATTTGTTATTGTTTCGCTGGTTATTCGTTCGACTTCAAAAATTTGGAGAAGAATTTCTGCCGTCGTCAAATTTCGTTTAAGCTTGAGCGAAGCCGTTGCGCAGAATTTACAATCGAGTGGGCAGCCCACTTGCGTGGAAACGCAGAGTGTGCGCCGGGATGAGCGATCATGCGGAATGCGTTCGCCGCGCATTTCGGTCGGGATAAGCACCGTTTCGATGGAGCGGCCATCCTCCAGGCCGAACAAAAATTTCTTCGTCCCATCGGCACTTTCGGAAACGTGTTGGTTTATGAGGGAGGGAATCACAAAACGCGATTCGAGCGATTGCCGAAATGCTTTGGGAAGGTTTGTCATCTCTGAAAAGGACCGCGCGCGGCGATGCATAGAGCCATTCATAGAGTTGGTCGGCGCGAAATGCTTCGGTGATGGAAAAGTCCGTGCGGAGCAGATCCCACAACTCTTCGCGGGAGCGGCCAAAAAAATCCGGTATAACTGCAGCACGCATAAGGCTTCACAACATCGAATTTGAGCCGCAATTCCCCTGATTATTGTATCTTTTCGTTAGATCCTTGCGAAAATGGCTTGAATGGAGGCAAAATGAATAATATGCTCTTTTCGTCATTTTGAACTCATTTGGAGGTATATTACTTTATATTAAGGGGGAGTTTCCGCATAGAGCAGCCTCAGTGTAGAAAGAACAGCAGGTATAAGAATGGCTATTGCATTCGAAAAAAATCCTAACAGCATGGTCGATCATTCAAACAGGAACGATCGTGCCGAAGCGACGGGCATCGAGCCGGCCGCAGGAGGGCAACTTGCTTCTTCTCAAATGCACGCTGATCTGGAATCGCGGCCTGCGCGCGTTATCACGACGAAACCGCAAGTCGCATTAAGCGATCAGGAACTTCGCGCGCGCGTGCAGTGGGCGCATCGTGCAAGCCCTCACTTTCAGATTGCCTACGATCGCACATCCTTTTCTGAAACTCGCGCCGCGATGTTGAATGAATCGCTGGAGATCGCCTATACGCTGATCTTTCATTTCACGCACGAATCGTTTACCGATAGATTTCAGGTATATGCTGTCGATCAGCGGGCTACGGGGTTGCTCGGGCGCAGCGTGTGGCCGCACTTTAATCTTGAAGAGCGGGCCATGTATCTGGTCGAAAGCGGGTCGCGCTCAGTGCATTCGGAATTAGCGGGCCTGCTTACCCATGCCATGCGGATTTCACGCTATGCGAGACATTATCACACCACCCCCGGATGGGCTGCATTGGAAGAAGGGTTTGGTCTGTTCTTGAGCGAGCGGCTTTCTACGCAGCCAGACTTATTCCCATTCTATGGCGCGGAACCGGACATCATCGCGCACCATCTCTATAAGAAGCACGATCTTCATTTGCCCAGCGTATGGAATGCTTCCCACGATACACTAAAAGTTGAGGAACGAATTCTTTTGGGAGCGTTTATGCTCTACCTTGGCGATACGTTTAGCGACGATCGGGTCGTAACGTTCTCGAAAAGCGACGATGCCATTACGGATGAGACCTTTCAGACCTTTTTCGGGGCATCCCTTGCCGAGTTAGAAGGCACATGGACCCAACACCTCCCGCTCTCATTGGTCGCGCTAACGGAAGAAGAGCAAAGTGCCATGGTGCAGCACTGGGATCGTTCGATCGAATCGAGCTGCCGTTAAATTAGAGAAGTTCGTATTCCTCGTCTGTATTATTTATTTCGACTGGCTTCCTTACTTCCGTTGCCAACACTTTGGGAACGAGGAAATATCCATCGGCAGCTTTTGGCGCATTTCGGAGAGCTTCTTCGACGGGAAGGCATTCCCGCTCTACATCCGCGCGCAAGCTGGAAGAACCATGCTCGACAGCCTCGTTCAAATTCTCTAAAGATGCAACATTCGTCACGTCAAGCTCTTTAAGCTGATCGATATAGCCCAAAATATTATTCAACTCGCCCGTAAGCGATTCTAACTCGCTCTGCGAGAATTCCAATTTTGCCAGATCGGCTACTTTTTGTACTTCTTCTTTGGTAACCATATTAATAGGTGAATGCTTTATGGGTTAACCTCGAACGGACGACCGACCATGATACCCGTTTGATGGCTGTTGTGCGCAAGATAATCGGCAAGCGGTTCGTCGCTAATAATTACTTTGCCCATTAAACTCGAAGCATGCATAAAATGTATCCTGCCATCGGCCATCCGTATAGCGATGCCTGTATGAGAGCAATCGAGTCCGGGGACATCGGTCGTAACGGCAATTATATCGCCTGTCTTGATCTTGGATTCGAGGACTGGAATCTCGAATTTTGGGATGTAATAAAAGTCCTTCCGGGCATTCATGGTCTTTTCAACCTGGCGCATGGCGTTGTATTCAGCATCGTTCTTCGAAATTTGATCGTACAGTACACGATGTGCGGTCATAAAATTTATTTGGCGTGGATCGTTCTGGGCTCCGATCTGCGCTATTTCGAGTGTCGCGTTGCGAAACACATGTTTGAGGTCGCTATCGTAAAAATAGTCTGTGGTATAATGGAGCCGGGAATGATAGCCATCGATCTTCCCATGGCGGTAACGCAGGTAGGTAAGCTCTTTTTTGAATCCATCCATCGAAGGATGAGGTTCCTTCCGCAGGAGGCGTGCAAAGGCAAGCATGTTTTCGTAAAACGTCACGCAATCGAATCCGCGAAGATCGACGACCAATTGTTCTTTCGTGGGATCGGCATCCAATGTTTCGCCCACATACGGTGTACCGAGAAAAAGCTTGCCCATTGCTGCAACGCGTTCGCCGATGGCAAGCGTATCAATTTTCTCCGCTTTTGCCTGCTTGATTTTTGCGGCGAAAATGGAATCGTCAGTGGAAGTTTGTGCCTGGACATTAACTGGGGAAAAAGAAGAAATAAAAAAAGCCGCAAAGAGCACGCCCAACAATAGGTGCATTACCTTAACCGTTATCCACTTTTCGCTATCCACTATCCGTTACTATTCGATGTTCTGCACTTGCTCGCGCATTTTTTCGAGTTCTTCTTTGATATAGACCACATGGCGCGCCACTTCTGCCGAATTTGTTTTCGATCCCATCGTATTGACCTCGCGGTTCATCTCCTGCAAGATGAAGTTTAGTTTACGCCCTGCCGATTCCGGCGCATCCATCGCTTCGAGAAAAAATTTCACATGGGAACGGAAGCGAACCAGTTCTTCGGTAATATCCAAATGTTCCGCAATAAGCGCGATCTCCAGTTCCAGCCGTTGTTCGGCAAGGACTTGTGTGTCTTTGGTAAGCTCCAGTATGCGTGCTTTCAGTTTATTATACTCATCCTGCGCGGCGAGCTTGGAAAGTTTTTCAATGTCGTTCGAGCGTGCTTCCATCGTGGCTAACCGGGCACGAATATCGCGTTCCAGTTCACCGCCTTCCGAGCGGCGCATGGCGTTCAATTGCTCAATGGCCTCGTCGATCGCCGCTTGCGTGAGTTCCCATTCGAGATTTTGGGCGCCGGAACCTGTTTCTTCCGCTGTAAAAATATCGCCGAACGCTGTGAGATCGCGAAGCTGAATTTCTGCGGTCAGTCCTGTCGTCGTGCGAAGCTGATCGAGCAGCTTGAAATACGCTTTTGCGACCGGCTCGTTGACGTGAAGTGGAATATCCTCCGATCCCTGGCGATCGATCGAAATATTCGAGCGAGATCTTGCCGCGCTCGAGGCGTTTACGAAGCAGTTCGCGGCATTCAAGCTCGCGCTCGGAAAGCGTGCGTGGCAGGCGCACCGCAATTTCGATAAAACGCGAGTTCACGCTGCGCGCTTCCACGCTCACAGTGATGGATGCGTTGCCGCCTTCGATCGCGACGGTTCGTTCGCTGCGGCCAAAGCCGGTCATAGAGATAAGCATAATGGGTAAACCGCACACCGCCCAACTTTAGTTGGGCTGACGAGCAGGAACCATTCGTATAAGCACATCCTCCGACCCCTCAACCCGCTCCACATTTTTAAGTGAAAGCCGTGGAGCGTCCGCGATAGAGAGCTCATCGAGCGGCCCAACAGATGAGCGCGCATTGCTGCCAAAGAGCATGGGAGCATAAAATATAGCAAGCTCATCAAGAAGATCGTCTTTGACAATACTTGACGCTAACGTTGGACCGGCTTCCACTAAAATGCTTGCAATATTCCGCTCGCCAAGCCGGCGAAGCATCTGTGCGAGATCGATTCTTTCTCCGCTTCCTTCGATGGCAAGGAGTTCGATTCCCATAGATGTGAATGTTTGGTCTTTAGACATGAGTGCTTGCGGAGTGGTAATAATTATGGTACGCGAATGGTGCTCGTCGGTAAAAAGCTTGAGCGTAGGCGGAAGATCGAGCCGCGCATCGAGCACGAGCCGTAGCGGCTGTCTGCCGGTTGCGAGGCGTACCGTAAGTGCGGGATCGTCCTGAAGCGCGGTTCGTGTGCCGATAAGGACTGCATCATGCTCCGCTCTCATTGCATGAACGCGCGCGCGCGAAGCCTCCGATGTGATCCATTTCGACTCACCATTTGCAAGCGCGCTTTTGCCATCGAGCGTGGAGGCAAGTTTCATCGTAACAAAAGGAAGGCCAGTCGTGATATGTTTGATGAAGAACCGGTTCAAGTCGCGCGATTCGTTTTCGAGAAGTCCAACTTCTACTTCGATTCCCGCAGCACGTAGTTCATTAATTCCGGCGCCGCTCACTTTTGGATTGGGATCTTGCATGGCGATCACGCATCGCGCAATCCCTTTTTCGATGAGCAGTTTTGTGCAGGGCGGAGTTTTGCCGGTATGCGCGTGGGGTTCGAGCGTTACGAACGATGTTGCGCCGTCCACGGAATGTCCCTTCGATTCCGCATCCCGAATGGCATTCACTTCTGCGTGCGGCCCACCGAAAGCAAGATGTGCGCCTTCGCCCAAAATTTTACCATCTGCGTTCGTGAGAATACAGCCAACCAGCGGATTCGGGCTGACATTGCCGATACCTGCTCGCGCCAGCAATAGTGCGCGATGCATCATGTTCCGATCGAAATCGTTAAATAATGTTAGATCAGAATTCGGTGGGTGCGTCATTCAAAAATATCAAAAAGGGCTTACAGAATCCACTTTATATCCCAGCTTTTTCAGCCCTTCAACAAGCCCGTTCTTGTCCACAAGATGTCCTGCTCCCACCGCAATGAATGCCCGGTTATGATCGAGAATAGCGGGCAGTATGGCAAGCCATTTCTTGTTTCGATCGTCAAGCAGCGATGCCATTTCGTCCGGCGAAAAAGAGCCGAAGGAGGGGTCGTCCAGAATCTCGGTGATCTTTCCGGCGCGGTAATCGGCGAGCATGCTGTCCATTTGCTTCATTGCGTCTTTGGGGTGCTCTGCCAGATCGATAAGCTCGTCCACTTGCTCATCCATGGGAATGGAATCGAGCACTTGCTCCTGATCGCCCGCGCTTTCGAGGCCGATGACGGATTTGTCGCTATCTTTCGCTTCCTCTTCGAAAAAAAGATCCATCGGTATGCCGGATACATGGTTTTCGGGATGCGCTTTTTCATACATGCCTTCTAAGATCATAGAGTACACGATGACCGGTTCCGCATTATTCAGGAGCATCATCGGCGCCGGTGAGTATGTTTCAACCGCTTTCGACACCATGCTATACTGGCTTTTGGTCAGGAGGCTATCGAGCGGAGGGCCATCCATCAGGCTTTGGAGCGCATCGCCGGCCGTCGAGCTATCCAACACAAGTTCCCCAACGACGACATCAGCCTGCCGGAGCGCAGCCATGATCTTCGGCATCGTATCGACGTAACTCCCTTCGAGCAAGTGAAGCGTGCCGAAAAGATAGGACGTGTCCGGTGAACCGGTCCGCGTGATCCGGTAAAAGGGAAGTTTGGGCTTTCCTAAATCGGCCTGCCCGGTTGATCCTTGGTAGATGGGCGTCGATAAAAGAAATGCGGCGAGTAATAGAAAATTCATGATAATGGGTAATGCCAAATACTAATAACCCCTGGTTTGCCCAAAGGAATTCTTTCCCGCACGGTTTGTTCATACGCCCGCTAAAAAACCAATAGAAAAACAGATGTTTACCTTAATCGTACTTCTTATCATCCTTCTTTGTATCGCTATGACGCTCGTCGTGCTGGCGCAATCCTCGAAAGGCGATGGACTTTCCGGCGCTCTTGGCGGGCCGGGATCGGTCGGCGCGGTCTTTGGCGTTCGCCGGGCCTCGGATTTTCTCCAGAAAACCACAATATGGATGGGCGGAGCTTTCGTGGTGCTGTGCATTTTTGCCAATTTATTCTTTCTTCCCACGGAAAGCAAGATTCCGAACGCCGTTTCGACAGGTAAAGCGCCTTCGGCGCAACAAGCACCCCAATCGCAACCCGCTCCTCCGCGTTCTGCCCCGGCACCATCAGGTCCGGCTGCGCGGTCCTTCGGCCCCACAACCCGGGGGTGGACAGCCAATGCCCCAACGATGATGAAGTGTGAATGATGGCGAAAGAATAACTTCTTCATCATTCATAATTCATCATTCATAATTGCCATGAAGGATTGCCATGAAGGTAGAGTTCTATAGACATCCGCTCGGTGAGGCCGAAATTCTGAGCCTCGCCGAGGTTGTTCATTCTACATTCCTCACATCCGGCCCAAAGACGAAGCAGTTCGAAGCTGAATTTGCTTCCATGATGGGTTCAAAGTATTGTGTCGGCGTCACAAGCTGGACGATGGGCGGGTTCATCGCGCTAAAAGCGCTTGGCATCGGCGAGGGCGATGAAGTCATTACCACGCCGATGACTTTCATAGCGACCGGCAACATCATCATCGAAGCCGGTGCAACGCCAGTATTTGTGGATGTGGAACCCGAAACGGGAAATATTTCCTGCGATGCCATCGAGAAGGCGATCACGCAGCGCACCAAAGCAATACTTCCTGTTCATCTTTATGGCCAGATGTGCGACATGCGCCGCATGCGCGAGATCGCAAAAAAAAATAATATCGCAATCATCGAGGATTCCGCCCATTGTGTCGAAGGGGAACGTGATGGAATAAAACCGGGGATGGCTTCCGATATGAGCGTCTTCAGTTTTTATGCCACGAAAAATCTTGCATCCGGCGAAGGCGGAGCGATCATTACCAATGACCAATCTTTGTATGAAAAGCTGATGGTTTTGCGTCAGCATGGCATGAATAAATCTGCTGCCGATCGTTACTCCGCGCGCTTCAAGCATTACGATATGGAAATGCTTGGCTACAAATGCAACATGTTCGACCTGCAGGCGGCGATGCTTCTGCCGCAAATTCCCATGCTTGCTGAGCGTCTCGCCCGGCGAGAATATATTTGCCAGCGCTATGAAAATGGGTTTCGCAATGTGGGGGGAATATCATTCCCTTGCGCGTGCTGCCGAATTCCGTGTCTGCACGGCATTTGTTTACGATCTGGGTCGATCCCAACATTCGCGATGCTGTGCTGAGCGATCTGCAGGATCGCGGCATTGGGGTAGCAGTTAATTTTCGTTCCATCAATCGGCTCACGTATTACCGCGAGCATTTCAAGATGCCCGAAGGCACGTTCCCGAACGCGGAGCGCATCGGCGATTCCACGATCACGCTCCCGCTCTACACCAAGCTGACCGAGGAAGAGATTGACTATGTGATTGCGCAGACCATCGAATCGGTGCAAATGCTTTCTCGCCCATCCTGACGCAGGCTTATTGTCAGAACCGGGATTTATGGAATACGTGGGATTATTGAGATAGGTTTTGTGGTTTGATTGGAGTTCCTTTTGTTTTATACGATCATTTTTGCGTTTCCTCTAATTTATCCAAAAAATCCCACATATTCCATAAATCCCGGTTCTGACATTCATGCCTGATATTTTCATTTCCTACTCCCGCAAGGATTCCGGCCATGCCTTAGCGCTTGCCGAGCGGCTGCGCGCTGAGGGAATAGAGGTGTGGATCGATCAGCATGGACTGGAAGCCGCCGCCCAATGGTCGAAAGAGATCGTGGAGGCCGTCGAGCGTTGCACGGCGTTCGTCCTTCTGCTTTCGAATGATTCGCTCCTATCAAAAAATGTAGTGAGGGAACTCTCTATCGCCAGTGAAAGCGATCGGCGTATTCTTCCCATCGAGATCGAAGACATTTTGCTGCCGAGCGAATTCAAGTACCAGCTTGCCGGTATTCAGCGCGCACAACTTTCGGATTTCGAGGGCATTATTCGCTCGCTCATGAAATTAGGCGTGGTGCGGAGTAATGGCCCGATCGCCGTGGGAGATAGTTCCTCTGACCACCCAAAACAAGATACCCGCATCTCGCTCATGGTGTTGCCGTTCGAGGATCTTTCACCTGGTAAAGATAACGATTGGTTCGCCGATGGACTGGCCGGAGAACTTATTGACGCGCTCGGCCATATCAAATCCCTCCGTCTCGTGGACAGAAAGACTACGATGGATTTCAAAGGGTTCCACGGTAAAACGCTGGAAATTGCTGAGGAACTGAACGTACGATATTTCATCGAAGGCACGGTGCGTAAGTTCGGCGATCAGATCAAAATTTCCGTCTCGTTATTGGATGTAAAAGAAGGAGATTATCTCTGGCAGGAATCGCATAAAGGTGTGTTTGCCGATATTTTCGAAATTCAGGAAGCCGTTGCCGATAAAGTAGTTGCAGGGCTTAAACTCCACCTTACGAAAGACGAGAAAGAAAAAGTTGTTGGCCGCCACACCGAAAGCACAGAAGCATACGAGTTGAACCTTCAGGCCACAAGTTTTCTCAATATGGGAACCCGGCAGGCTCATCTGCATGCCATTCGGCTGTATGAGCAAGCGATTGCGCTCGACCCGCGCTATATTGTTGCTTATCTCGGTATCGCGAACAACAGTATGCTGCTCTACCGAAGTTACGAGCGCGATCCATCTTTATTAACGCGCGCGCAGCAGACGATCGAAGAGGCGATGCGGCTGATGCCGAATTTTGCCGGCGCCTATAGCATGCTCGGAATTTTAATGGCGCACCGTAGCCAGCCGGAAGAAGCTATCGCGGCTGGAAAGAGAGCGATAGAGCTTGAACCACGCAATCCGTGGGGTTATTTCCATCTGGGATTTATTTATAATGAACTTGGCCGCCCGCGCGAAGGAGCGGAAGCCTACGAAGAGAACATCCGTTTGAAGCCGGATGAACTCATCGGCCATTTTAATCTCGCGCTGCAATATCATGCCCTGGGCGATCTGGAACGTCGGCGAGCGGCATCCTTACGCTCGCTGCCGTATTATGAAAAATATGTGCGCCGCCATCCTGACGATCAAAGTAAGCGCACCTTTTATTCTATTCTACTTTTCTTTGCCGGACTTCGCGAGGATGCCAAACGCGAAACCGAAGCCATCGTTGCGCTTCCGGGTTTGGATGGATCCATTTGCTATAATTGCGGCTGTACCTATCTTTTTTTGGATGACCCCACCCGCGCACTCGAATTGCTCGAAAAAGCCGTCGATCTCGGGTATGCCAATAAAAATCTTTTCCTGAAAGATCCCGATCTTGAGCTTGTTCGCTCGCTCAATGGATGGCAGCGCATATTAACGAAGCTCGATGCTGCAGAGCAGAAGGAGAACACTGTCAATGCCTGATATTTTCATATCAATGTGATGATTGGTAAAAGTGCATTCTGGATCATCTTCCTCAGCCTCATAGTTGTAGGAATTTTTCTCGCGGAATGTGCGCTGTTCCACTTTCCTTTTGCTACTGGAATTGATGTTATCTGGCTTGCATGGTTGACATTCACGCCGGGTGTGATTATTGTGCTTTTGCTGCAGAAAAAGTTTTTGCTTGATCTTGCACCGTATGAAATTCTCTCTTTGGGTTGTGCAGTAGGGTTTGGTATAGTTCCAATTATACTCGGTGCGTTTCAAGCCGTCAGTATGGGACGGATGGGACCGACAGGACAGATTTTATTGGGAGTGATAGTCGTTATTTTCATTCTTTTTCTCATATTGCGCTGGAATACTCTGCTTGGATATAACGGCCTAATATCCGCCATAAAGGATTGGTGGATTTTTGCAATTGGCATTCTCCTTCTTTTCGCAGCGTACAATCTTCAGCAATTTCATTATGGCTCAGATGGCTCCATTATAACACACGGATTATTTGGCGTGGATATTCCATTTCTTGCCGGTGAAGTGCATGGCATTCGTGATTTCGGCACACTGCGCGATCTGCATCAAATGGGCCAGCCGTGGCAATACCATGATTGGACGTACCAACTTCTTGCACTGCTTCCTGGTGACCGGACGCTTCCCGATCTTGCGTTTGCGGCTCCGTTGGTTGGATACACGATGCTCGCGCTTTCGATCTTCACGCTGGCATTCCGCTTGACGCGCAGTAAGTATATTGCATATATTGCTGTCGGTGCGTGGTTTTTGGTGAGCAGTCTTGAGGGCGGGGAACTGAACAGTTACACGCTCAGTCCATCCTTCGTGTTTGGTAGTATGATCTTTTTGAATGCGCTGATCGTGCTCGATCTTCGGTTGAAGAATATCAACCGGCGGCATCAGCTTGTTTTTTCTTCGTTGCTGCTCTATTTTCTTATCGAGCTTTCGCAGACCAAGCTATCTTCATTCTTAGTTCTGTGTGGAGGGATGGGACTAATAGGACTGATGCGACTACTAAGCTCTTGGAAGCAGAGCAAAATTGGTGTGCAACTTCTTCTTGTGTCCCTTCTGTCCTTGGCTGTCGTTTTGTGGCAGACGGCAAGGCCAAATCCCCTTATGCCCGGGAGCGATTTCCTTGTTGGCGCGCCGCTGTTGGGATACGCCAATCACATGGCTGCGATTCTGCATGTTCCAATTTCAGAAATAAATCCCGTCTCGCATGGACTTACGCTTCATTGGCAAAGTTTGCTTATTCTTCCTTTTTTCATCTTTCACTTTTTACGATTCGCGATTGTCGATCCGAAAATTCTTTCGGCGATCATCGTTATCATTATTTTACGTAAGTCGCTGCTGCAACGATCGAGAGAGATCGTTTTACTTCTCCTGCTGATGATCCCGTTAGGTTTTCTGCTGCCCGTACTTTATTCGCCCGCTTGGTATCCGCTGGCGCTCTCGTTTTACGCGCCGCTCATGAGCGTGCAGGCGGCTTTGCTCTTAGTGATAGTGGGGCTTGGAATGCTTTCGCAACAAATGATGACACGTTCTTCAAAAATGGGAATTGGAATTATCGGACTGATCTGTCTGATTGGTATTGGCCTTCAAGGACATGCCATTGCGAAAGCGGATGCAAGCAAACCGTCCATTGTTTCCTCTTCGCTTGTTCAGGCGATGAATTATCTTCAATCCCATACTAACGACACTGATATTATCGCTACGCATCGTTTTGACCTCAATACCGCCAGTGACGAATCGTTTTATTGGTATTCCGCGCTATCGGGCAGGCGAGTGGTGTCGGAGGGTGCAAAATATGGGTCGTTGCTCGGCGCCGTCGCGGATTCAAATGCCGAAAAAGGGCTGCATCCCGTTCTGAGAGCAGCGTCTTTGCTCCGGATTCGGCGGCAATTTCTTGACACGATCTTTAGTTCGCGGGATTCCGAGCATGTGAACACGTCGCTCGAAGCATTGGGGATTTCCTATGTGCTGAAAGACTCATCCGGACATGCTGTGATATCCAAGGCGCCAGTTCCGCGACTGGTCGATACAGGAGATTACTGGTGGCTCCATTCTAAATAGCTCTATGGGATTGAACTTCTTGAATAGGTGGGCTGTTACCGCGCTTCTCTTGCTCAAAAGCACGTTCTGAAGGCTTGAAAACGATACCCGTGCTTGGGAGAAAGAGTTTTTTTAAGGACAATGAATGGCAAACGATACCGATACAATTTCAACTAAAACTAATCCCGCAACTGAGCGGACGCCCGCAACAGAGCGGGCTGCTTCGCTCACAAAAGTCTATGTAGGCAGCTTGCCTTATGACTGGACCGCCGAGAACCTTGAAGAGATGTTCAAGGCCTTTGGCCGCATCACCAGCGCTACCGTGGTAGCGGATCAGGTGACGCGCCGGTCGAAAGGATTTGGTTTTGTCGAATTTGAATCCGCAGACGATGCCAAAAAGGCCATTACCGAACTCAATGGCCATTCCATTGAGGGCCGAAGCCTTTTAGTCCGCGAAGCACGTCCGCATGTCGAGCGATCTAATGATCGGGGCGGTTCGAATGACAAGGGCAATGGATCGCGTGCGCCCCGTGAACGTCAGGTAGTGCTGCTTGACAATACAGAATCGACCGATACGACGGGCCGCTCCTACGGCAATCGCCGCGGTTGGTGGTGAACGGGAAATTATGAAGTATGAAGTATGAAAGATTGAGTTGTGCGAAAACGTAAGTAAGAATCAATAACCCGTTTTTCCAGCTTAACTCTCATATTTTTTGATAAGCAAACGCTCGACAGGTCTTCCACCTAAAATGTGTTCTTCTATAATTTCTGAAGCATTTTCAGGAGTTACTCCGCCATACCAAACTCCCTCTGGATACACAACGACCGATGGCCCGAACTCGCACGCATCGAGGCAGCCGGACTGATTGGCCCTCACAATCCCGCGCAAGCCGCGCTGTTTGATCTCCTGCTTCAACGCGACGCGGATAGCTGCCGATCCTTTACCTGCACAACAGCCTTTCGGATCGTCTTCGGGACGAACGTTCTCGCAGACGAAAATATGATGTTTAAATCGCATAGATGTAGCGCAAACTTTAGTTTGCGTTAAGTTTTCACAAACTAAAGTTTGCGTTACATTTTGTTGTTAGGCGCGAACCCCGTATCCTATGCCGCGCTCGGCAACGATGAGACGGTCTTTTGCGTCGCGGTCCTCGTCGATCTTTTCGCGAAGCCGCTTGATATAGACATCGATGACGTTCGATCCCATCGTAAACGAATATCCCCAAACATGCTGCGTAATAATGGAGCGCGATAAGATGCGGCCCTTGCTTCGCATGAGATATTCCAGCAATTCGTATTCCTTGACCGTGAGCGGGATGTGCTGCTCCTCATTGGTCCCGGGTTTCTTGCGCCGAGCGGTGTGCGCTACGGTATTGAGTACGAGATCGCGGGAAACGAGCTGTGTTTTCTTTTCAATATCCGATCGGCGCAGGATCGAGCGAACGCGCGCCGAAAGCTCCTCGAATAAGAAGGGCTTGGTCAGGTAATCGTCCGCGCCGGCATCCAAACCCTCGACTTTTTCGCCGATCTCGTTCTTGGCTGTCAGGCACAGGATCGGAACGGTTCGTTTCGCCGCACGAATTTCCTTAATCACCTCAATGCCGGACTTTTTCGGCATCATGATGTCGGTGATGATAAGGTCGTAGCTCTCGGAGAGCGCGCGTTTAGCGCCGGCTTCGCCATCCAGGGCGACATCGACATCGTATTTTTCTTCCCGAAGTCCCTGTTCGAGAATGCGGGCTACTTTTTTTTCATCTTCAATGATGAGTATGCGCATATTATCGTTGTATTAATTCGTTGAGCCGGCTTCCGAATGACGGACCTCCTCGTTTGGGAGGACTTGTAAAATAGTCATTCCCGCCTAAAATTCCCTAATGAAGAACATTGTGTTTCGCCATTAAGTTGATTTACAAAAGCTCATGCGTTCCGATTGAGACACTACTTTCCGATAAGCAATTTCTTTTTGAAAATTTTGGTTCAAAGAAAGAGGTATCAATGCGACTACAATTCCAAAATTTATTCAATCTAACGTGCAGCCCGATCAAATAAAGGCCAAAATCGAGCAGAATCTTGCTTCATGCATCCCGGAAGAGCCACGAAGCCTGTATGACCCTGTCCGCGCGTCGATCGCTTACGGCGGGAAGCGTGCGCGCCCCATGCTCACAGCATTTTCTTCGGGGTCTGCGGCGAGTGACATCGATTGGCTTCCTGCTGCCGTTGCGGTAGAATTGTTGCATACGTTCACACTCGTCCACGATGACATTATGGATAATGCCTCTATTCGGCGCGGTCAGCCGGCCATCCACGTTGCCTTTGGATTGAACGAAGCGATCTTGTCTGGCGATGTTATGGTCGCGCTTGCAATTGAATGCCTCGCGCAGCATCCAAGATCCGGCGCAATGCTTTCCGAATTCAGCCTGGGTTTTCGCGGAGTGTGCGAAGGTCAGGCGTTGGATGAAGATTTCGAAAACCGCGACGATGTGAGTATGGAAGACTACCTCACGATGATCGGTTTAAAAACATCCCGCATTTTCGAGCTTTCAGCCGTGCTCGGCGCCATTGCCGGAGGTGGTGCATATAAAGAAGAACTTCGCCGGTTTGCCCGCAAACTTGGCCTTGCATTTCAGCTTCAAGACGATCTTCTTGATCTCACCGGTACGGCAGAATTTGGCAAAACGATCGGTGGAGATATTCTTGAAGGTAAGCGCACCGCGCTGTTCGTGCTTGCAATGGATCGCTACCCAGAATGTTCCAGCGGGGAACGCGATCTGCTCGATCGGCTTCGTGAACGCCGAGCGACTGTAGAGGACGTGGCTCCAATTCGAGAACTCTTCAAACGATTAGGAGTGCTTGAAATAGTGGCCGGGATGGTCTCGCATCAAATAGATCAGGCGATGGAGCAGCTTTCTATGATTGAAGATTCAGAAATGCGCGAGAACTTGGTCGAATATAGCAGGCAAATGATCGGGACTGCACGGGCGCTCACTCACGCAGGTCGATGACCTTTGTCGATGGCTTTGGCTTGAAAATAAAATCCTGTGAGCGAACCTGGGCTAGCGTTTTGATCGCAAGTTTTTCGGCGTGCGTTGTGCCGTGTGAACTGGTAGCCGAAGCATTTGTAATTTCGACCTTTTGTTTTTTTATATGAAGCTCCAGCGTGATCTTCTGAATCTCGCCTGCAGACTTTAAAAGGGATTGCAATGCGGGCAGTGGCGTGAGTTCGAGGGTGCATCGTGTATTTCCATCCCATTTTACGATGCTGGAAGTGTAATTATCTGCAAACCGAAACAAGCTTGCCGGATCCTGGAATGCGGACCCAGCGGTCACATTATCAATGGTTACGCGATCCTCGTGTTTCTGGTAATTCCAGACCGTATGGCCATCGGAAATAATAAGCATCGATGGACTTTCGATCCGAATATGTCCACTTCGCATGTCAGTAGTAATACTAATACGTCCTTCGTTTGGGAGATTGAACGACAGCGAGACGCCTGGGGCGTTCAGGAATTGTTCCTGTAACTTTTTCGCAAGCGCTTGAGGCGTTTCCGTTGCGTGTAGGCTGTGGAAGATAAAGATCATGCAAAAGAGCAGGAAGAATCCTCTACGCAACCTCGTCGTTTTCGTTAATTCCCCTCCCATAAATCTTTTCCATCCCATAAATCCAGGTTCAGACAATTGGTGCAAATTTCCTTCGCCATTCTTCGTTGCGCTCGGCCCATTCTTCGCTTGTCACGGCAAAAATGTGAGTGTCTTGCCATCGTTCGCCCAGAAACAGCGCGCGCTCAGCAGTCCCTTCGAAACGTAGTCCTAATTTTTCCGGTATTCGCAAGCTATGGACATTTTCGATCCCGATCCACAAGGAAACGCGGTGCAATTTCAGCACATCGAATGCAAATTCCATCGCGAGCACAACGGCTTCCGTTGCATACCCTTGCCGGATATAGGGAAGGCCGATCCAGTACCCGATGAAGCACGATTGTGAAACGCCTCGGATTAGTTGTGTAAGGCCGATCTGCCCAACAATTTCTCCCGTCTCTCGAAGCGTGATAAATAACCGGTAATCCGAACCCTCATCCCATTTATCGAGCGCAGCGAGAATATGTTCCCGCGCGGCACGCCTTCCGCCAGATTCCGCTTCCTGCTTCATGCTCGGTGGCGACCACGGTTCCAGATGATCCTTAAAGGATAGTGTAAGAAGCGATGCAAGCGCATCGGCATCGGACGTTCTATACTGGCGGAGCAACAAACGCTGGGAGCCAATGGATTTGGGCACCCGCTCGGGAGGACGGAAAGCATCGAGCATGTGAGAAAAAGTCTTGTGGCTTACATCGTGCCAAGTGCTTCGAGCACGGCATCGACATGTCCGTTGACCTTCACTTTCGGAAAGATCTTTGCAATACGGCCTTTTTCGTCAATGATGAACGTCGTTCGCACCACGCCCATGAATGCGCGACCATAGAGGGATTTCTTTTGCCACACCCCATAGGCATTTACCAGCTTTTTGTCCTCATCGACGAGGAGCGGGAACGTCAGATCGAATTTGGATTTGAATTTTCCGTGGCTCTTCTCATTATCCGGACTCACGCCAAGCACGACGGCATCCTTGCGCTTGATGCGCGCAAAATTATCGCGAAAATCGCACGCCTCTTTCGTACAGCCGGACGTATTATCCTTCGGATAAAAATATAGCACGACCTTTTTACCGCGAAAGTCTTTCAGAGAAACATCGTTGCCCTGATCGTCTTTTGCAGTGAAGTCAGGAGCTTTGTCACCTTCTTTTAACATCGTTTGGTTTGTGTCTTTGTAGTCGTGACCTTTAGGTCACGGTGTATTTCGCTCCGCGAGCGTGACCCTTCGGCAAGCTCAGGGCAGGCTCTGAAGGTCACGGCTACGAGGTACTATCTAAAATTTACTTCGGATTCGCCTTTAGTTACCATCGCTATTTTCCAGGGCTTACCTTCTTGATGTACCATCCAGAAGAATGCGCCATCTTCGCCGTCGTTCGGCGATTTCACCTTGACCATCCCCGTCTCCTCGATCTTTGCCGTATCGATCAGCGCTCCATCAAGTTCTTTGGTGAGGTCTCGATCGACATCGGCGCTTGCCGTGCTGCGAAAAGCTCCCGCTTTAGGATCGTAAAACGATTGAAACCACGCTTGCACATCGTGCGCGACGTACGGATTCCCAAAATACTCTTTGAATTTATAGGTTGCGATCATCGAATCGCGCAGCGGTTGGTTGTTCTTTGCAACCGCATCGGCGAATTTCCGCGCGACACCGACTTCTTCACTTGCGCCTCGATCGCAGGAAGATAGTCCCGCTCCGAGCAGGAATATCCATCCAAAGATTAGCGCAAAACTTGCTGCCGAAAATTTATTTTTACCTGCCATTCGTATTCTGTAGTGCTACAAGAAAATTATGTGTGAAAGAGCTTTCCCCACTTCGCGCCACATTTCTTCGTAAATTTGTAGCCTCCATGAAGGACTGACTTCAAACAAAAGACTGTTCGGAAGGATTGCCCCTTGCGATTAAACGATAAAACGTAAGCATACATGCGAATTCTTGTTCTTGGAGGCGGCGCCCGTCGAGCCACGCCATTTGCTGGAAATTGAAACAGCGAGATCGGCTCTATGAGCATCCGCCGGAAACGAAAATATTTTGCGCGCCCGGTAACGCAGGGATCGCAAATGTTGCCGAAACCGTCGAGTTGATCCCGACGGACGTAAAAGCCGTCGTGGGTTTTGCCATGCGCGAGCGGATCGATCTCGTGGTCGTTGGACCCGAAGGCCCGCTCGCAGCCGGCGTTGCCGATGCGCTCGATAAAGAACATATCCCCGTCTTCGGCCCACGAAAAAATGCCGCGCTGCTCGAAAGTTCCAAAGCCTTCGCGAAAGAATTCATGCAGCGCCATGATATTCCCACTGCCCGCTATGCCGTCTTCTCCTTCGAAGATCAAGTCGAGTGCCGAGCCTTCCTGCGCCATGTGAACTACCCCGCTGTCATCAAAGCCGATGGCCTCGCTGCCGGAAAAGGCGTCATCATCTGCGAGACCGAGGCAGAGGGAACCCACGCGCTTGATGAAATTTTCACCCATCGCATTTTCGGCGAGGCCGGTCAGCGCATCGTCATCGAAGAATACATGACGGGCGATGAAGCCAGCATTTTCGCCATCACCGATGGCATCGACTACGGCCTCCTCGCTACCGCGCAAGATCACAAGCGCATCTTCGATGGCGACCGCGGCAAGAACACCGGCGGTATGGGCGCGTATGCTCCTGCCGCGATCGTCACGCCGGAGATCATCGAGCAGGTCAAGCGCGAGATCATCGAGCCGGCGCTTAAAGGCTTGCGCGATGAGGGAAGGATTTATCGCGGTATCCTCTACATCGGTGTGATGATCGCCAATGGCCGCGCCCGCGTCGTCGAGTTCAACGTGCGCTTTGGAGATCCCGAAGCAGAAGTCGTGCTGCCGCTCTTGGATGGCGATCTCGCCGAGATCTTCCTCGCCTGCGCCGAAGGCCACCTTGCGCCGCTCCTGCCCATCAGGCAGTTCCCGGCTTCGGCGGTAACCATTGTGATGGCCAGCCAGGGCTATCCCGATAGTTACCAGACCGGCGAGGTCATCACCGGACTCGATGACTTCGACCAAAAGAAAGAGATCGAGCAGGGCATCGCCGTCTTTCATGGCGCCACCAAATTGGACGAGCGCGGCCGCTTCCTCACCTCCGGCGGACGCGTGCTGTCCGTCACCGCCGTGGGGTTTGAGGAGGACCTTCGCCACACCATTACCGCTGCCTACAATGCCGTAGCCCAGATCAGCTTTAACGGCGCCTATTACCGCAGCGACATCGGCAAGAAAGCCCTGCGCACTCCCTAAATGCGGCCGGTGTAGTACAGTCTAGAGGCACCGAACCATTTGCTCCCAGAAATAGGTGCTTTTTTTCTTTCTTGTGAGTTCCCGATGACCCCTCGATTCCAGTCTGTTTTCGCCATTTGCTTCAAAAGTTATTCACAATTCATTTTCACGAAGAACTCGTTCATAATGAAAGCCAATAACTCCCGCCGCCAAGTTGTCAATGAACATGACACGACACTATTCTTGAAGACACTGGTGCCTATCATAGCACACCACAATATACGACGCGAAAAACCCAAAAGCAAGTGATTTGTGAAAATAGATGAAAATTTCCCCCCCGCGTAGGTCGGTGCTTCCAGCCCGACACCCAATTGTGAGATTAGCAGGAGGCCACGGTAGCCGAAGATTTATAATATGTATTTTCTAATGTGAGGCTTTACAATTTCTTCAATCGCTTTGATAGCTCTTTCGAGTTCCACCCGATACACATCAACTGCATCATCGGACGATTCATAGACGATATCAAATGTAATTTGCCGCGCTTGACTATCCCCTTGGAAGTCACGATTAAACATCATGAAAATATGTAGTTCCAATTTGTTAATATGATTTGAAAGATTCTCGACCGCGTCTCTAATTCCTCGATCCCAAATCGCTTCCGCCTCGGTTGAGAGGGTGAGAATACGCAACTGTAACTCCTGCAATGCACGAAGACGATTCGTATAAATATATAGGTTTTCCCGCTTGTTAATTTCTTTCGAGTCCAAGATTTTAGGATCCTCGCCTTCTCTAAGAACAGTCTTGGGAAACTCGCTAAACCTCTTAGCAGCAACCCGAACGCGTTTTGTTTCCATCCTAATCCTGTTAGTAGATATAAGGATTTTATGAGCCAATTTAAATTCCCTTCCTCCTCCGAGTTTTTTCCTCCAAGTGGATAGACCTAACCAAGCGATTATAGCGGTTGCAACTGCTGCACCAGCGACCAAAATGTCGCGAATATCTGAAAACAAGTCATAGCACTCCATATTTTTGCCTTTCTATTTTTTCATCCTACCTTCCATGCTAATAATGCAACATCCCATTGAATTGAAGAATCCCTTGACAATCCTGATAGTGATGGCTTAATGAGACACCACAATCTTCACAAACTCCTCGAAACCACCCGCACTAAAACGGCACGAATAAAGTCCTGAGGGTAAGTCATTCGTATTAAACAAAGCCTCATGCGGCCCACTGCTCTCCATCGTGTTAACAATCGGTCTGGCTGCGATTCTGCCAAGCACATCGTAGATTGTAATGCTGACCGATGACTCATCATAGAGTGAATAGTGCAAGGTAGCGAAGGAAGATACGGGATTTGGATAAGTGGATATCATCGTTATCAGTGTTCCCGTTTCAATGAACTCCCGGAGTGTTGAATCACCACACGAATTTGCGATTGTAAAAGAAGAATTGATAGGGCATGTAGCTGATAGCGTTGTAGTTCCTGAAGCACTCAGAGACAGAGACTCAACTTCAATGTCGGTCGAAACAGCGCGAGTTACCATTACAGTAGTGCGAATATCAGCAACCATGCATGTCGAGTCGGACAAAACATATCCGGTTGGGAAGTAGAGCGTGACCAATGTGTGCATCGAGTCAATTTTCTCAACTCTTACGGAATCAACACACCCTCGAATAACTGAGTCGTAAGAAAGCAGATCATTATTATAGAGTAGCATTACTTGTATTGAATCCACGTTAGACAGAGCAACAGAGCCACCGAGCGAAAGCATGATATTAACATGATGGCCAGCCGTTTGGGAAATGGAATCAAGAACAACACTGGTAATTTCGCAAGCTGGAACGGACAAGATGTTTGCCGCAGCCTGGGACATTACCCAACTAGGTTCTGCTGTAAACGTATCGGAGGCAGGAGATGGAACTTGCTGCGTGGCGGCAAGGAAATACATGGTATCGGTGCCCGGAAGCTTGATTTTTGAACTCCATGAATTCCCCGCGTATCCTACGATGGTTGTATCAAGAAACCATTTACTGGAAAGTGGACGGAGGTAAAGCCGAATGGAACCACCATTACCAGTACCACTCAAAGTAAAAGTTCTCGGAACGGAGAAAGCTGTATCGGTTGATGGCCCTTGATACGAAGTTGCAGTATTAGGTAAAAAGTTTATGGAAGTTGCTGAGGGGCCATCAATACGAACCCGTCCTGCGCCACCATTGCCACCATACTGATAAAACTGTGCTGCGTTGTTAACAGGTGTTGAAATCCCGCCTAATCCTCCATCCACGCTCAACGTGCAACCCGATAGCGAAATTTTAGACATCAAGATTACGCCACCTCCGGAACCTGCGCCGCCGGACCCACTGAAGAAGCCTGGAAGTTGAATAGCTGAATTGCCGCCGTCAGCGCCATTCGCTTGAAGCGAAAGATTATTTACCGGAAGCATTCCTTCTAATGCTACCGCACCTCCCCCACCTCCGCCAAAACCTGCTAAACCACTGTAAGGATTTCCGCCTGCTCCGCCAGACCCACCCGAAAGAGGTACTAACTCGGAATTTCCAACGCTTTTACCCTCTCCACTTGTTTGGGATGTCCCTGCTGTTGCATTTCCACCGCCTCCACCGCCAAATCCTGACCACTCGCCACCAAAGGGTCCCTCTGCTGCACCGCTACCTCCACCATACCCACCGACAGAGTTATTTAGGTCAGAAACGACAGTGTATCCGCCCTGACCACTCGTTCCGAATGGCATTCCAGTTCCTCCTCCAGCGCCTTGTGAGCCTGCCCCGCTATCGTATTGACTGGTACTGTACCATGCTAATGCACCAGGTTTTTCAAAAGCACCAGAAACCCCACTAAGTCCTAACCCACCAAACCTCACGTTTGTATCAACCGGGCCGGTTCCATTGCCACCACTCCACGTCCCTCCTTCACCCCCTGTATAGCCACTCCCACCACCGGTGCTCTGTGCTAAAGTATCCTCACTGTATGCACCCCCTCCGCCGCCGCCGCCAGGTCCTGCGTTTTCAGAATCGGCATTGAGGTTGAGCACGGAACCAACAGTAGCTCTGATTTCTCCCCTTGAAATAATTACGAATGGCAGAAAACCTTGATTGCCTGGAGTTGACGAATCACAATCCTGTGTGCTTACAGCGTAGGTTCCACCTCCGCTTAGGATCAAGCTGTCCACGATCATTGCGCCTCTGCGGGATCGCAAACCCCAATTGGTTCCCCCCTGCACTCCTGAGCCAATCACTCCGGGAGAATTCAACACGCCGTTCACTCCGAGACTTTGTGGCTTTACAATGTAAAATGTATCAACGTTCGAGAGAATACCATTCACCTTAACTTGAACGGGAATTTTTATTCCTTGTAGCCAATCGGAAGATGTAGCATTTACATTCGGAAGGACAAATGCTTGCGTCGAAATCATTTTTCCATTCCAACTTACCACGCACGGGCCGAAACGGACAAATTGCGAATCTGAGGGATTGGCACACATAACCTGAACAGCATCGCTGGAATTATTCAAATAGATGCCATCAATTCCAAAATTACTATTCACGTTATAAGGCCCAATAATCTCAATATACGTATTCATTCCGGGTGTGCCGATGTCGGGGATGAGATAGAAGATTTGCGGTGCTTGTGCGTGGACATACTCGGACGAAAAGCCGAGCAGCAATATGGAGAGAAAGAGGTATTTCGTAGGAGCCTCCAGCGGATTTATTTATTCGGCATAAGTTACATTCTCAACTAAGGCTTCGTTCCGGATGCAAACGCAAAAACCCCGGACTCACGTCCGGGGCTACAACTATGTCATTCCCCCCAGTCAAGCTGAAGGCAGGCTCTACCGGGATGGTCGGGCTGGAAGCACCGACCTACGCGGGAAAAATCCCGAAAATCCATCCGCGTAATCCCCCCAAATCCGCGTAATCCTGGTTCTGACTTAGTCCATAATCCTCTTCAAGAACGCCGGCCTGTCATCGCGGTCTTTAGCTGGTGCGGCGTTCCGTTCAGGCCCGCTCGTGGCAGTAGCGCCAACAAGTTCCGGTTCCTCGGCACCTTCTACGGATGACCGATCATCCTCGATCGGCGGGAGCGAAATGCCGCGTCGGAGATAGGCGGGCTGGTCGTAGTCCTTGAGGTCGCGTGGGCCGCTGGGAACGTGCCGCGAATCGGTGCGCGGTGTTAGCCGCGAGATCTGTCCGGCATGTTCTCTCACGCCATCCCGCTCGGCGGGAGAAATAGGTCCCTCGGTGCTGGCGCTTCGTATGGAAGCGCGTTCGAAGGTCTCGCGTCCGTCTTTTTCCGTAAGGGTTCCGCGCGGTACGTACATCCGCTCGATCTTCGGCAGCGGCATGGCTTCTTCGCCAATTTCCGTAGAGCTATTTTCACGGGGGGGGTGCATGGTGTCCGTCATGGAAGCATCTTCCATCGGCTGTAAAATGCGTTCGACGCGTGGCTTTGGTTTTCCATTCTCGCTGGAGTCGCGAGCAGGGAGCATAGTACTGCGTGGAGATATTCCACCATTATATTTTGGCTTGGAATTAAAGCCGGTAGCAATAACGGTAACCATAATTTCCTCTTCCATGGAATCATCGAGCACGGCTCCGAAAATAATGTTGGCATCGTCGCCGGCAGCATCGTGAACTATTTGCGTTGCTTCGCTGACTTCGAGCAAGGACATCGAGCGTCCACCCGTGATATTCACAAGCACGCCCTGCGCGCCCTGAATCTTCACGCCTTCGAGCAGCGGCGAAGAAATAGCCTGCTCGGCTGCAATAGCAGCACGGTGTTCGCCGCGTCCCAAGCCGGAACCCATGATAGCATCGCCCATTTCGCGCATGACGGTTCTCACGTCCGCAAAATCCACGTTGATATAACCATGCCGCGTAATGAGTTCGGAAATTCCGCGCGTCGCATTATAAAGCACTTGGTTCGCAAGCGAGAACCCATCAAGGAACGAAGTCCCATTCTCGACAAGCGCAAGCAGCTTCTGATTCGGGATGACAATTAGCGTATCGACATTGCGCCGCAGTTCTTCGATACCCTCTTCCGCTTGTTTCGATCGGCGTTTACCTTCGAATTGAAATGGCTTTGTGACAATGCCAACCACGAGTGCGCCCGCATCCTTCGCGATTCCTGCAACCGTTGCTGCGCCGCCGGTTCCCGTGCCGCCGCCCATACCTGCGGTGACGAACACCATATCGCACGAGGCGATCATGTTCGCGATCTCTTCACGATCCTCTTCTACAGCTTTGCGTCCCACTTCCGGGTCGGCGCCCGCGCCTAAGCCGCGCGTGAGGTTCTTACCGATCTGTAATTTTATCGGCGCAGAACTTTTTTCAAGCGCCTGCACGTCGGTATTGAGGACGCAGAATTCCACGCCTTCCAGTCCCTTATTGATCATCGAGTTTACTGCATTCGATCCGCCGCCGCCGATGCCGACGATCCTGATCTTTGCGCCATATTCCTGCTTGGTGTCGAGTTCTATCATGGTAGTTTAGGGGTTAAAAAATTGTTGGTTTCCGGTTGCAAAAATTGAATTAAAGTTGTTCGAACCATTCCTTCATCCTGGAAAAAATGTTTCCCGCCTGACCGTTCATGCTTTGATCTTCCTGCATCGCGGCTGGGATCTCTGCGGGAACGTCTTCCTGAACGTAGGAAGCGGGCGCATGGTGTTTGAATGCGTAGAGCACAAGTCCTACCGCAGTCGAAAAGACGGGCGATTCGACTTCCTTGACGAGTCCGGCGCCAAATCCCATCGGCATTCCGATTTTGACCGGCATCTGGAAGATCTCCTCAGCAAGTTCCCTTGTTCCGTTCGTCATCGATCCGCCGCCGGTAAGTACGACTCCCGCCGAAAGATGCCGTGCATAGCCGGAACGCTTGATCTCTGCCAGCGCGAATTCCAGAATTTCCTCCATGCGTGGTTGAATCACACGAGCAAGCACAGATTTCGCGATCTCTCGCGGCTTCCTTCCGGCAAGTCCAGGGAGCTGTATCACTTCATCTCGCAAAATATGGGAAACGACCGCACAGCCATATTCGCGTTTCAGCCGCTCTGCCTGATCTCCAAGAATGCCGAGCCCTTTGCGAACATCGTCGGTAACTTTTTGCCCAGCGATGCCGATAACGGCAGTATGACGAATAGTGCGTTCTTCAAAAACAGCGATGTCCGTCGTGCCACCGCCAATATCGACGAGTGCAACGCCAACTTCCTTTTCTTCATCGTCGAGCACCGCGTAACTCGAATGCAAGCGGTTCGAGCACAATATCGCGAACTCGAATGCCCGCGCGTTCCACACAATTATGGATGTTTTGAACAGCCGTCACAAGGCCATTGATAATGTGCACGCTAGCCTCTAACCGCACGCCGGACATGCCGATCGGCTCGAAAATACCATCTTGCCCATCCACGATATACTCCTGCGGAATAACATGGAGGATTTTCCGGTCCTGCGGCAGGTGAACTTTTTTCGTGTCTTCTATCAGTCGTTCAACATCATCTTCGGTGATCGTCCGTTCAGCATTCGAGATCGTCACCACCCCGCGCGATTGGAACGATTGAATATGATCGCCCGCAATCCCGACGACGACCTCGCGTATCTTTACGCCCGCTTGCGCCTCCGCTTCGGCTATTGCCCGCTCGATCGAGCGGACCGTCTTTTCGATATTCGTAACGACGCCGCGCGAAAGTCCATCCGCAGGCGCATGGCCAACTCCAAGGATGGTCATCGTGCGCGGCTCTCGCAGCGAAAGCGCCGCGACAATGGCGCACACTTTCGTCGTGCCGACATCCAGGCCGACAATAATCCTTCCTGGATCAAGCGAACTCGGCACGCCGATCATCGGCGCGGAGTTCATCGGTGTTGCGTGGGGAGTTTCAGTTGTGATCGCTTAATCGCGTTCGTGACATATGTGGTCGTGGTTTGGTTCTGGCTGAAGGACGGTCGCCGGAAACTGGAGTTCCGTTGTTCGCCCATTTTGAAATTGTATGTTTTAAAATGATTTGGCCGTTAAATCGCGCATCGATGTAAAGTGCGTGGTCCGGAGCGGAGTTCGGTTTGCAAATCCCGCTTTCCATACTTGCGCAAGGAGATCCAATTGGCGATAAAAAAGGGGAGTTTCATTTTTTGGCCTGCATCGAATCTGGCCGGTTGTTCTTCGAGTGCAGTATGGAACTCGCGGTCAAATGGCGAGCCAAGAAAGATCGGAGTCACCGTTTCGGAGGTGTAGATGACATACGCGCCGTTGGTGTTCGGCGCAATTCGCCAATTGAATTTTTTAGCGCGTCTGAATCCATTGCGGCAATCAGCATAACAAGCTTTGCCATCGCCTGAAATCTGGCAGTGTCACGCGTACTTACGCCGGAAAGTAACGGAACTTGAAAAATCTTTGCAGGGTCGCGTAGGCCGGCTATAAGTTTGGGCCGCAGTAAAAGTCCATCACGGTCGATGAGTAAATGTTTCGTTGCCGAAGAGCCGCTCGTCGAGTCGGCTTTTAGTAACGCTACGGGCTGGCGTTCCTCAATGGATAGCACGAGCGTGGCAGGATCAAGTTCGCTGCCGAACATGCGTCGCACGAATAAGCGAATGCGTGAGCAATCGTTCCTTCAATTTGCTTCAAATTTATATTATAAAATGGTACGCGAGCGGTCGATGGCCGCGAGTTCCAGCACTTCTTCGTTCGAGAGTAAGTTCGCGCCCTCTACGTGAATCTGCGCCAGCTTCAATCCATCATCCGAACGCGACGCTAGATACCAGATCGCTCCGAGTACTAGCTAACGCTGTAACAAAAAGCACACCGGGCCACCGGGAATGCTTCCATGATGCTTCATGCTCGAGTTCGACTCCATCAGATTCTTCCGTCTCATTATCTTCGAGCAATTCCCCAAGCAGATCGCGCGGACCCACTTCCTCATCGGATTCGATGGGAAGCTGTTCGGCAGGAAGGGATTGGCCGAGAAGCGTGCGTTCCGGAGCAGCCGCCTGCGAACGAATTTCGCGCGGCAGATCGTCCGGCTCCCGTTCCGGGAGATTCACGTATTCTTTCCGATCCGATGAATGGATAATGAGTTTCATAAAAAATATCGCACTCACTGTAAAATATACAGCAAGCTCCGCTCTCTGCTTGGAAAGCTGTTCGCTGAAAAATGAAATTAGTGAGGAATTTTAAGTGCCGAAACTAATCATCTAACCACAAACGCATATTGCGGAAGTCAAGCGTTGTGGCACTAAACTTATTTGTGGCATCGCGTCCAAGATTGCCGAAGAAGTAAACAGCGGTTTCGTTCACTGGCTCAGTGACGGCTTTTACGGAATCGAAGGAAATTGTTTTTCCGCCAAGTTGAAGTTGAAGATTGTGGAGCTTGTACGCCTTTGCATTCACAAGTTCCCCTCCGGCGCCGCTGGATTTATGTGTAGAAGTATCTGCATTCGCAAGCACGTTGGGAAATCTCTGGAGAAACGGAGGATAGAACATCGTCGCGTCGGCTCCTGTGTCAAAGTGCAATGGGAACCGTTGATTGGAGTATGCAGCCTCGACGACGAGATTTAATCCATCAAGCGCAAGATTCGGTCGTAATTGTGGATCGGAATTCGAATCGATAACTTTCACTTTGATATGCCCATTGTTTGTAAAAGTTACCGTTCTGAGCGCTTCAATAACAGGAAAACCGATTGCACCGGTCACATGATAATGAATGGAAGGAAAGCTTAGATCTTCATCCGAAAAAACAAACACGACTGCGTTTCTCACAGAGATCGCTCCCAAGTTTAACGTACCGATAACACCCACATGTGCAGTGGTAAGTTTGCCTGTAAGGCTCCCGACAGAAATAGTGCCTTCGAGGAGTCTGATATGGCATTGAGCGGCCGTTGTAGAATCCAGAATCGAGAAATTTGCTCCCGTGTCGAAAAAGAGATCGGAATCCACTTTCTCATTATTGATCGTTACGCTGACCTGATACTTGCCTGCTTTGCTTGGGAGTACGAGGGATTCGTCGGTTGAGTCAGTCACAATTTGTTGATGAGGAGCGCTACTCAGTATTTCACCTAAGCGTGCGGAGTTCTCAAAATCCAATTGCTGGCTCGTATCGATTTTACCATCGAGCCGTTAAATCGCCTCGCGATAGGTCTTAGCTGCATCGGCAAACCGGTAGAGACGAAAATAATTTTTACCGAGTACGTCGAAAGCGTTGCACAACCAGGATATAGAATCGGAGCGCGTCGTATTGCTAAGATAATCATTGAGGTCATCGACAGCCATCAATGGCTGGTTAAATATGGATTCCGTGAGACCTCGAAAATATTTCTGGCTACGATTGGCCGATCCATGCCAATCAAGAACTGAATCTCGAAATTCGAAAAATTGCTTGGTTTGATAGAGTGAATCGCAGATGCGAGTCTGGTTCCATTCCTGAGCCTTCATATTCTGGCTAATTATGATCAGAAGGATAATAAAAATTCCAGCGCGTTTCATGATGTTAACAACGCCCTTTCAGGGCTTCTCATTCTCTTTATCTTTACCCAGGGTTCCTCTTCGCATCGTGGGCGATGCTTGCTGCACCCTGGGCTATGGGTGCTGCATCGCTCCGCGACTATGCTTCGCCGGCGACCGAATTTTCCTGTTCTTCTTCTATAGGGTTAATTTTGGCATTGTTCCCATCCAGATGCACTCTATAATTCATGCCATACGTCCAACCTTCAAGCTGCACTTGAGGGTCGCGGTAGATGGAGGGGCTGTAAAAGCGAATAGGAAAGCGGTTGCGCAGTAAACGCTGCTCGGTTTGCAGGATTCCCAAAAGTGTGAGAAGCGCATGTTGGGCTTTCGTATTCGTCGCGGCATTTTTCTGAATTTCGTCCGGGATGTGCCAGCCAACATCTTCATAATTGGCAAGCATTGCGGCAAGCGCCTTCGGTTCAAGCCTCTTGCCTTCGGTGAAAAGCCACGGGAGCGTTTCCACGATCGTTAGCTTTTTCAGTTCCATCATGGGCCAGATCGAAAGGTCCTCGCGGCCGGCTTCGAGCAGTTGGCTCAGCATCGCCATACCAAGCAGCGCATCTTTACCACGGCTGTTGCCGTTAAATTCGTAGCGTTCGGTCAAGCGATTGTATCCGATCTGGATCGTGCTCATCGTGTTCCTTCCCGCGAGCGGAATCAGCGGAAGATCGGTGCGGCGAAATCGCTCGGCGAGCGATTGCTGCTCGTGCGGTTCGAGTTTTCTTGGATGAAGATCGGTTAGCTGCGAGAGCCAACCACGGTCGTTGGGTCGGCGGGATGGTTTTGCCGGAGTTCTCGGTGTTTCCGAATCGAGGTACGATTCCCGGTATCGTCCTAATCGCTCTACCCAAAGCCGCGCCCCATCATCGACATTCTTTTTTAGGTCTTCTCGAATAGTTTTAACCATGGTGCGCCAATCGGTAATGCCTTCCGTTGCAGAAAGCATTTCCAAGAATGCGGCTGGGTAACTAAAATTAAAATCAAGCGCGACGAGGCCGGATTCCATTTCAAGAATGCGCTCTAAAATTTCTTTGCGCGTGCGGACCTTCTCTAATTTCTCAATGACGACCCACTCGCCTTCGATCACTGCTTCGGCCCAGAGCAACTCGCTTGCCGGCTCGCGCTCGCCAGACCAGGAAATAAAAACGACGCGCCGAAAAACGCCCGGTCTCCGAACTACTTTAGGACGAGAAGCTTGTCCCTCGCGTTTCCCGCTTTTGACCGCACTATCCTTCCGTCTTGGTGGCTTGCCATTATGGCTGGGCTGAATCAACGCTCCCTCCGGTTCGGGTACGATTAATTCTTGTACGATCGCATCACTATCGGCTACGATAGTATCGGAACCTATCGTAGTAGATGCGACCGCAGAATCCCGTTCGCTTTCCGGGTGCTGCATTGATTCTTCGTCTTGTTCGAGTTCGTTCATTGTAGTTAACTTTCCTGCTCCGCGAGTGACTCAAGCGCTTGAAGTTCAGCTCTGTCATGCAGGATGACAGGTGCTGCTTCTGTAATTGTTCCTGCGCCGATCGTCAGGACAACATCTCCTTCGCGGAGCATATCGGCCAGCACCGATGGAAGTTTATTCGGCCCGGTGGTGGAATAAATTTCTTGCATTCCTGCTCTCGCTGCCGCTTTTTTGATGAGATCGCTCGTCACGCCAGCGATCGGAGCTTCGCGCGCAGGATAAATATCGAGAAGAAGAAGTACATCGGCGGAATCAGCAAATGCCTGACCGAAGCCTTCTGCAAAATCTCGTGTGCGCGTAAATGTATGCGGCTGGAAACACGCAACGATTCTTCTTCCGGGATAGATCTGGCGCGCAGTCGTCAGCGTAGCGCGAACTTCGGTGGGGTGGTGGGCGTAATCGTCGATCACGATCACGCCGTTGGCTTCGCCAATTACTTCGAACCTTCGCTCGGCGCCAACAAACCGCTTGAGCGCTCGAAGGGTAAGATCCAGAGGGATGGAAAGCACATCCGCCGTTGCAATAGCGGCCAGTGCGTTCAGCACATTATGTTTGCCTGGAACTCGTAATTCGATCTCGCCGGCCGTTTCACCGGACCGCACGAGTGTGGCGCGCATCTTTTGTGCGGTATGTGAAAGATCGCTTGCACGATATTTCGTTTCGAGCGAATCGATTCCATACGTCACGATGCGCTTGCTAAGACGAGGAGTGATCTCTCGGAGCATCGGGTCGTCGATAGAAACAATAACAAATCCATTTTGAGATGCCTGATGGCCATTGTTTAAAGCGTCGATTCCCGATGGGTGATTGCCGGAAGATGGTCCTTGATTTGCGAATTGTACGAATGCATCTTTAAGATGCTCAACATCTCCGTAGGTATCGAGAATGTTCGGCTTCGAGCGAAGTCATCACGGCGATATACGACCCTCCGAGCGCAAGGAAGCTGCGGTCGTACTCATCCGCTTCGATCACAGCTATTTTGCCCGCTCCGGCGCGGGAATTTTTACCTCCTAATTCCCTGACGCTCGCGCCAACAAGCACAAGCGGATCAAGCCCTGCTTCAATGAGAACGGAAGCGATCATACTCGTTACCGTCGTTTTGCCGTGGGTTCCGGCAATGGCGATGGTAATATGGTCGCGCAGGAGCTCGCCGAGAAAATCCGCGCGTCTCACACGACGAATACCACGTCGTTCTGCTTCTGCGCGTTCCACATTGTCCTTGCTTACAGCAGAAGAATAGACGACGATATCGGCATCATCCACATTCTTTGCGTCGTGTCCAATGGAGATGGTGGCGCCAAGCGATGCAAGTTCATCCGTCTTTTTACTTCTCAATGCGTCGCTTCCGCTGACGGCTATTCCGCGCATGAGTAATATCTCCGCCAGCCCGCTCATGCCGGCTCCGCCTATACCGATGAAATGGACGTGACGCAATGGAATATCTATTTCGACTGAGATAAGCGAACGCCTCGCGAAGCAGCCAACGGCCCCGCCCATTCCCGGAGGTCATTGAGAAGTCTGCGGCTATGCTCGAAATTCGAAAGACGAATGCGGATGGGCCGGCGTTCCGCTTTGAGTTGAATTCTTACCCAGCGCGTACGCCGAATTGCACCGGTACGTTGCGATCTGATCTTCACGTAAGCCACATCGGCATGCGTGATCTTGCGGCTTCGCGCAAGGCTGGAGAAATGAATGCTATCGCTCATAATTTCTATCTGGCGGTGCATGATGATATTATATACGAGCGCGAGCACGCCAAGGAGCGTGATCGCGGAAAGCAGCAGCAGTATCGGATCCTGCCAGAGCGTCGGGAACACTTGCCACTCCGCGATCGACCGAATGACGAGATACATCACCAGCGTCGCCGCATACACTGCGATCGAGCGGTACAGAAAGTCAAGCCTCGCGCGATAAATATGTTTCTCGTCGTCCATAATATTTTCCTCACATGTTGCTCATCAGCCATTGTGTAACGACGGTGGCAGCTTCCGGATGATCGCGCCGGTGCATTGCCTCCGCCATCGAGCGAAGTTTATTGGGATCGTTCAGAAGGGTCAAGATGGTATCGGCCAATTTGTTTTTCACTTCCATATCCTTTAGAACAATCGCCGCGCCATCGCGCTCGAACGCTCGCGCATTATAGTTCCTGGTGGTTATCCATCGCACTCGACCACGGAATAAGTACTGCCGGCTTTCCGAGTTGCGCTAATTCTGCAAGCGAGGATGCCCCAGCACGGCAGACCACGAGGTCCGCCGCGCGATAAGCCTCATCCATATCGTAAATGTAGTCTGTTGCATGAACGTTCGGATTATGGATGAATTGTTGTTTAATTTCTTTAAGATTTGCGGAGTTGCCCGTCTGCCACAGCACATTATAGCCGCGTTCTACTAACGTTCCCGCACAAGCAGCCATTGCCTCATTAATAACTCGAGCGCCGAGCGAACCGCCGAACACAAGGATGGTTCTTCGCGAGGCATCGAGCCCGAAGGCTTGCCGTGCAGTTTCCGGCGTCATGCGTTCGTCGCCGAGGCCAGCACGCACCGGAGTGCCGCAGACCGTCGCGGATTCAGAAACTCGTTTCGGGAATTTCTCTTTGGATTCCGGATACGCAAGAAATATTTTTTTGCGAACCGCGCAAGCAATTTATTCGCACTGCCGGGTATGGAATTAATTTCGAGCAGCGCGATGGGCACGTGCGTTATCCACGCCGCAATTCCGACCGGCACACTCAGATATGCGCCTGCGCCAAGCATCGCTGAGGGGTTTTCTTTTCCGATCAATGACAGGCAATCTAAAATTGCTTTCGCAAATTTCCACGGAAAAGACAGAAGTGACGAAAAGGACTTTCGCGGTGCTTGAATGTCTATTGGCACGAAGGGAAATCCCGCTCGTGGAACTTCTTTTGCTTCGATGCGGTCGCGCGTGCCGACAAAAATTACATTTGTGTCCGGATGTTCTCTCCGAATTTCTTCTGCAACCGCAATGGCCGGATACAAATGTCCGCCCGTTCCGCCTGCCGCGATGAGGATGGTTTTCTTAGGCAAGTGCTTCTTCCTGAGGTGGTTTTAGATACGTGATAAGCGTTCACCGAACGTTACTTTCGGTGGCTTTGGAAGTGTCACAGCATATTTCGAAATGTTCAGCAATACTCCAATAGCGGCTGCGCTAAAGATCATGCTCGTGCCGCCATAGCTTACAAACGGCATCGGCAAGCCCGTTACCGGCATAAGACCAACATTGACAAATGCGTTTATTATTGCATAGATCGCAATGGTCAGCGTAATTCCGAATGCGGTGTACCGGCCAAAAGCATCGGGCGCGTGTTTTGCAATTTGAATGCCTCGCACGATGATAAATCCGAACACGACAAGCAAGAGTCGCGGCACCGATAAAGCCATATTCCTCACCGATCACAGAATAAATAAAATCACCATAGGATTCGGGAAGGAAAAACATACTTTGCCGCGATTGCCCGATGCCCACTCCAAAAATTCCGCCATTACCAAAAGCAAGCAGCGCCTGGTCGGTTTGATAGGCTACTTGACTCGTATGCGTCGTGTGATGCCCGACAAAAGCCAGCATACGCTGTACGCGATAGCTTGCCGTGAGCGCGAAAATTCCTCCGCCAAACAGCGCGAGAACCCCCGCTTTGATCATATACTTGAGCGGAACCTGTGCGACGTACATTATTCCGAATGTGATAAGCATCTAGAACACTTGCTGTTGACATATTTGGCTGTTTCGCAATAAGTGCAGCCGCCGCGATCGCCCAAAATACGATGGGAAGGAATGCCTTCTTGAAATCGCCGATGATCTCTTGCTTTGCTGCACACAATGCCGCGATATGTAGCACTAATGCGAACTTCGCAAATTCCGCCGGCTGAAAACTGAGCGGTCCCAGCGCAAGCCAGCGCCGTGCGCCAAGTTCCCGTGTTCCGATAAAAAGCACAGCAACGAGCAGCAGCAGGGAAGAGAGCATGATCCATTTCGTCTGCTTCTCCAGCTTGTGATAATCCATTTTTGTGAAAATGATCATCGCTACGAAGGAAAGAAATACTTTCTTCGCATGATTGAAGAGCATCGATTCCGACGCTCCCATCTTCACCGCGCTGAACGACGCGCTCGCAGTATAAACGAACGCCAGCGAAGCGAGCAAAAGACCGGTGACGGTCAAAAACAGGCTAAGATCGGCAGTACGTTTGGGTTTCATGTGATAGATAATGGATGCGTGTAGCATCGGGAATATATTCCCGATGCTACACGGCTAACTTAATTGATTTACTAATTCTTTAAACACCCTCCCACGCTGTTCGTAATTATCGAACATATCAAAACTTGCGCAGGCGGGGGAGAGCAGCACGATGTCTCCAGGCGCGGCTGCGTCGCGCGCTAATTTCACGGCTTCCTCCATCGACATTCCGGCGGAATAGATCGGCTTCACTTCCTTGAAAAATTTCTCGATCTTTTCCGCGCCTTTGCCAACCGTGACGATAGCTTTTACATGTTCCTTCACTAAGTCAGCGATTTTCGAATAATCGTTGCCTTTATCCTTGCCTCCGGCAATGAGAACGATAGGTTCTTTGAAACTTCCCAGCGCATAATACACGGAATCGACGTTCGTAGCCTTCGAATCGTTGAAATATCTTACGCCATTAAGTTCTCTCACGAATTCGATGCGGTGTTCCACGCCTTTGAAAGTGCGAAGTGTTTCGCGGATAGCATCGAATTCCACACCCATGGTGCGAGTCATGAGCGCGGCGGCCATCGCGTTCATCAAATTATGCGGGCCGGGAATACCGATCTCATTTCGGTTGATGAGTATCTCTTTTTCTCGCCCAATGCGAAGAATAACATCATCGCCCGCAAGATATGCACCTTGCTTCAATTCTTCTTTCAGCGAAAAGCCGAGTGTACGGATATTCACTGTGTCCGCGCAGTTACGCGCATGATCGTCATCGTGATTATAGACGAATACATCGTAGCCCTTCTGATTTTCAACGATGCGGTACTTCGATTGAATATATGCCTCGTAATTTTTGTAACGGTCGAGATGATCGGGCGTGATATTGAGAAGGGCAGAAACTTTCGGACGAAATGTATCGATGGCATCGAGTTGAAAGCTCGAAACTTCGAGCACGATAACAACTTTTTCGCCTTTCGCCTGATCGACGATCTCCGAAAACGCGGTTCCGATATTTCCTGCGACGAAGGTATTCCATCCCGCACGCTTGAAAATTTCGCCAACAAGGGTGGTGGTTGTCGTTTTGCCATTTGTTCCCGTGATTGCAACGATGGGCGCCTCGCATTGATCGAAAGCAATTTCGATTTCGCTTAAAATTTTTATTTGCTTCTCTCGCGCCACTTTTACGATGGGCGCATCGATTGGCACGCCGGGGCTGAGTACGACGTAATCTGCATCGAGTACGCGGTGCGTGTTGTCGCCAAATTCATATTCTACGCCGATCTCATCTAATTCCCGTGCGGCGTCCTCGAATTTATTTTTTTTACCTTTCTCGGAAAGAAACACTTTGGCGCGCCTCGTTTTGAGCAAACGCGCGACGGCCAGGCCAGATTTTCCGGCGCCTAAGATCGAAAAGCGTTTACCTCGAACAAGCATATTTCGTATTTCCCCTCCTATAGAAGGAGTGGGTCAGGGGGTGGTTGTTTATTAGGCCGGGACCACCCCCGGCCCCTCCTTCTATAGGAGGGGAGTTTATCGAACTTTAAATGTAGTCAGCGCGAGAATAGCAAGAATGATCGCAGCGATATATGCTCGTGTAACGATCTTCGATTCTTTCCATCCGAGCAGCTGAAAATGGTGATGAATGGGAGCCATTTTGAAAATCCTTCTGCCTTCACCATACTTTTTACGCGTGTATTTGAAGTATCCGGTCTGCAAAATCACGGAGATGGATTCCAAGAAAAAGATTCCGCCCACGATAGGGAGTACGAGTTCTTTCTTACATAAGACCATCAGCGTTCCCATCGCGCCACCGAGCGCCAGCGACCCGGTATCGCCCATAATCACTTGCGCCGGAAGAGCATTATACCACAAAAATCCCAACGACGCCCCCACGAGCGCCGAACAAAAAACAGTTAACTCGCCCGCGCCGCGCAAGTAGGGAATGTTCAGATAATCGCTGAGCTGAAGATTTCCTGAAAAATAGGCGATGGCGCCGATAGGAATAAACGCAATAGCAACGGTTCCCGCACTCAGCCCGTCTAATCCATCGGTTAGATTAACGGCGTTCGATGTCGCGGTAATAATAAAGATGACGAACAGCACGTAAAGAATCGGGCCGAACTCAAAAACAAGATTTTTGAAAAAGGGAACGGTCGTTGCCGTGCGAATATCGACTCCGGCATATTTAAATAAACTTGGTTCGAAAATGATGGTCAGCGCGATCAGGAGTCCCACAAAGACTTGACCCGCAAGTTTATATCTGCCGATAAGTCCTTTCTTTTTCCTCTTTACCACCTTGAGATAATCGTCCAGAAAGCCAACGCCTCCTAAAAGTATCGTTGCGGCAAGAACAAGCAAAATAAAAAGATTGCTCAATTCCGCCCATAACAGCGTAGGAACGATAACCGCGATGAGAATAATGATCCCGCCCATTGTCGGAGTTCCGGCTTTGGCTAAGTGCTCTTTTGGCGCTTCGGTCTTGCCGGTGTCGCCGATCTGGAGTTGTTTTAGGCGCGCGATGATCTTCGGTCCGCTCCAAAGGCTGAGTGCGAGCGCTGTCATCGCAGCAAGTGCGCTGCGAAACGTCAGGTAGCGAAACAGATCGCCGCCCGGCGGGTTAAACGCTTTGTTGATCCAGTTGAATAAATAGTAAAACAAGTAAGAATTAAAAATTAAGAATTAAGAATTCGGGTCATCGTTTTTTCTCGTCGATTTGATAATAGAGCTGAGAATTTTGCATAACTCTTCGCAGTCCTTAATAAACGAATCGGCAAGTTTTCGGTCTATCTTATTCGATTCACGCAAAAGTCTTAGCCAATAATGCGTTTCGCGTGCTTCTTTATAGGCAATTGCATTTTTCGAAATAAACTCTTTTCTTGAAACCGCCGCTGTTGCTTCCTCTGCATTCGCACCGATGCCAGCGCCAGAGCGTAACACCTGATCCGCGAGAACAAACGCTCTTCGCTCAATAAGAAGATCGCTCAACTTAATTATTCTCAACCCAAAATCAAAGCTCTTGATCAGAATGGCGCTTTCTTTCATTTCATCCCCAATTCTTAATTCTTAATTTTTACTTATTACTTGATTTCAACTTTTTTGCAAAAGATCTATTAATTCCTCCATTCTCATTCCACGCGAGCCTTTGATAAGGACTGCATCGCCGGGGCGGACTGCTTCGCCCAGGGCTAATGCGAGTTTTTCTTTTTTAGGGAAATACGAATATCTGGCCGTGCCATGCGAGGTTTCCACAGCGGCTTTATAGGCTTGTTTCGCATCTTTGCCGGTAAAATACACATGATGAAGCCGGAACTCTGAAACTTTTCGCCCAAGCGCGCGATGCTCTCGTCCTGCGGCTCGGCCAAGTTCGAGCATATCGCCAAGCACGGCGAAACGCCGCCCCGGAGTTGGGAATTCTTTCAGGGTTCGCAATGCCGATTCCATGGAATCGGGATTTGCATTATAGACATCGTTAAGTACGGTGACGCCATCCATGTGAATCACCTCCAGGCGATCGGAATGCGGCCGAAAAAATTCTATCTGGGGCTTGATCTCTACGCGGCGCATGTGAAAATGCAGCCCCACGGCAACGGCGGCAGCGATCAGGTTCGGAGCGTAATCAGCAAACAGATGCGTTCGGAGGCGGAACGATTTTCCTTCGCACGTAACGCGCAGCTCGACCCGGCCATCTTTTGCATATCCAATTTTCTGTGCCTGCACATAATGCGGATCTGCATCCGCAAGCGAGCCGTAGGTTATGGCTCGGCCTGCAAATTTTTTAACTGCGGGTTTTAGGAACGAGTCGTCCATATTGACGAATGCAAAACCATCGTGAGCAAGCACATAATCGAACGCTGCTTTCTCTTCCCGCGCGACGCCTTTCAGATCCTTAAAAAATTCCAAATGCTCCCGGCCGATATTGGTGACGAGCGCGTGAGTTGGCATTGCCACATCGCACAGCCACGCAATTTCACCCGGATGATTCGTTCCAATCTCCAATACAGCGGCTTCATGCCCGTCTCGAAGCTGGAACAAGCGTATGCGGCACGCCGATCTGATTGTTGAAATTTGCCTCGGTCTTCAACACATCGAACGAGCCAGAGAGGACGTGCGCAATGAGTTCTTTGGTGGTTGTCTTTCCGTTCGAACCGGCAATGACGAGGATGGGAATGTTAAATTTTTTGCGATATATTTTCGCCAGCGCTCCGAAGGCATCGAGCGTATTGTCCACGACAAGCAGCGGCAGGGGATGCCGTGTCGTGTGGTTTGCATACCAATCAGCACTGACAACGGCCGCAATAGCTCCTTCTTTTGCAGCAGTTGCTAAGTAGTGATGTCCATCAAAACGCTCGCCTTTCAGAGCAATGAAGAGATCGTCGCGTTTTAGCGTGCGAGAATCCGTCGAGACGTCTCGAATGGTGCGTGAAAGCCCTAACTCACGCACTCCAAGTTCGTGGGCAAACCCAATGCTGACAAGATCTTGAATGGTAAGCTTCACGGTAGGTACAATGCTTAATTCGAATGAAATGTCGTGCCGCGTAAATACGGGCCAGAGCTGACCGGTATTATGAAAGAGCAATTAAAAACAATAGTTGACGTATCGTAACAGCAATTACGTGCCGTTGCGCTCCCATCTTAGCTTTTATTTTAGCGGTTCGAATCGAATTTCAGGACCTCTTCGCGGTCGTCGAAATGCTTTCGCTCGCTGCCAATGATTTGATAATTTTCATGCCCTTTTCCGGCCAACAAGACCACATCGCCAGAACTCGCAAACGAAATACCCAAAGCGATCGCTTTTGCTCTATCCGGCTCAATTTCGATAGAATTTCGCTCTGAATCGGGAATTCCAGCCAAAATATCATCTATAATAGCAAGCGGCTCTTCGGAGCGAGGATTGTCGCTGGTGATAATCACATGATCCGATAATTTCGCTGCGATTTCTCCCATTAACGGGCCGTTTGCCCTTGTCACGATCGCCACCACAGCCAAAAATTGTGATGATTCTGGCGCTGGCCGGAATTATGGTTCGGATGGTCTCGATAACATGTTGCAAGGCATCCGGTGTGTGGGCATAATCTATGATTGCGTAAGCGCCATTTTTTAGCGCGATCCGCTCGAAGCGTCCGCGAACAGGTTGAATTTCAGGAATCAATCCCGCAAGCACTTCAAGCGAAAAACCTTCGACTCCAAAATAAAGAGCGCTCGCCGCGGCGAGAACATTTTCGACATTAATTTTCCCGGCGAGCGGGGAATGAAAATTCGTGCGTTCATCGGAATAGCGTTTCTCAACTCGGAATATTGTGCCTTCGGTGGAAATATTTCACATCGTAAGCCATAAGGTCGGCATGGGCCGGTTCGCCTTGTTTGCGAATGCCATACGTATGTCTGTTCGCAAGGGTGTTCGAGACGATGGGCAATCCATGTGGGTCATCCGCGTTAGTATCAGCGATAGCAGTATCTTTGAGGTGGTCAAAAAGTTTTTGCTTCGCAGCGAAATAGGCTTCCATCGTTTTATGGAAGTCGAGATGATCGCGTGTGAGGTTTGTAAAAGCTGCAATGTCGAAATCGAGCGCCACAACTCGATCCAGCGCGAGCGCATGGGAGCTGACTTCCATCACACAGGTGGTTACGTTCTCAGCGACCATCCTTGCCAGCAATTCCGAAAGATCGCGTGATTCGGGCGTAGTATGCGTGGCGGGAATTTCTTCTTCGCCAATAAAAATACCGACGGTTCCGATCAGTCCAATTTTTTCGCCACGAAGCATCAGCAGTTGGCGGATGATATTCGTAACCGTGGTTTTGCCGTTCGTACCGGTTACACCGATCATGCGAAGCTTGGTGCTGGGCGAGCCAAACGCCCATTCGGAAACAAACGCAAGCGCAGCCGGGAATTTTTAACCAGCAGGCGAGATACATGTGACTGCTATGGCATCTTCACGCGTAAACGCGGAATCTTCTTCTGAGACGATAGTCGTCGCGCCATTCGCAAGAGCTTTTCGGATAAACGTATGTCCATCCGTTTCAAAGCCGCGAATGGCAAAGAACGTATCGCCGGTTTTGACGTTACGCGAATCGTATTGCGGCCGCGAGAGATCGGCCTCCCCGGCTTCATAGAAGTCGAGAAGGCCGATCTCATCAAGCGCCGAGGATGATCTAGCATCGTCTGCGATGCTGCTCAGTCCGTATTTGCTCACTAAATTTCATTTTTCAACGAACGCCGCCTAACTTAGGAGCGATCACAGCCAATGATGAATGATGATGATAGTAGCCGAGGGCTTTAGCCCACGGTGTGGTTACACCGTAATCCTGAAGGTTACGGCTACAAAATATCATTCAACATTTGTCATTGACTATTGTTCTTCTCCAAAGAGCGTTAGCGTCGGACTTCCCGTTGCTACATTTGCACTGAGTCTCGCGCCGGCGTCCGGAAATTGTTTTGTAACAGCTCCGGAACCTGCCGTTTTTACGCGAAAGCCATCGGCAGAAGCGAGTTTGATCGCGCGCGCCATCGGCAGGCCCACAAGATTGGGTGCTACTTGGGCTGTTGATTGCGGATCGCCATCCTTCTACTTTAGGTTTTGCCAGTGCAAAACGCACGGTATCTCCTCCACACTTTATGACATCGTCGATGATGCTGGTTGGCTCTGCGATGCCTTCTTTGGTCATGTTCACCACGAATCCCTGGCTCGCAAGCAGAGAGCGGCCTTGTTCGGCCGTCATCCCGCGCACATCCCACACGGGGCGGGAATCTTTATCGTTTTGCGGAACGGGTATGCCATCGATATCCACGACGCCCTCGGTAACATCGGTACTTCTGCAGGTTTCTGTGGGCTTCGTGCTTCCGGCGGAAGCTTGCCGTTCATCTCTAAAATATCCATTGCGATCTCGCGGAAAATCGGGCCGCTTACCATACCGCCATAATAACCATTCTTCGGCGAGACGAAGAATGACGCTGATAAGGTATTCCGGATTCTCGGCAGGGAAAAATCCGGTGAAGCTCGAAGTATAATGCTCTTTCGACCAATGCCCGCCGACAAGCTGCTGAGCGGTTCCCGTTTTACCCGCGATATGCACGCCTTTAATTTGAACGAGCGTACCGGTTCCGGAATCGACTACGCCCTCCATAATTTTGATCAGCGTTCGGCACGTTTGTTCACTGACGACACGGCGGATCTCCTGGGGTTCTGTCACGACGGTTCCGTTCGGCCCATCGCGTTTCGCGATGATGTAGGGCTTCATCAAAATTCCCATGTTCGCAACGGCGGCATAGGCCGTTGCCATTTGAATGGGTGTGGCCGTTAGTTCATATCCGAAAGCCATATACCGTTTCGAATTTTCCTGCCACTGCGCGGGCGTGTGGAGCACGCCACGAACTTCACCGGGCAGATCGATGCCGGTATAATTCCCAATGCCGAAATCACGAAGATATTTATAGAACCGGCGCTTATCGAGTTTGTCCGAAATTTTTGCAAACGAAATATTACTCGATTTTTCAAGCGCCTCACGGAAGGTTATGATGCCATACGGATGGGTGTCCGTTATTTTTACTCCGGGTTCCGGATTCCAATGGCCATGTTCGGCGTCGATCTTGTCATCTGGCTTCCAAGCGCCATCTTCCAGCGCGGCAGATGCAACAAGCACTTTGATCGTCGAACCAGGTTCGTAGGCATCGGTAATGGCGCGGTTGCGCAGCATATCGTTGGTGGCTTTGCTGAACTCGTTCGGATCGAAATCCGGCACATTGGCGAGCGCGAGAATTTCGCCGGTGGAGGGGCGCATCACAATGGCGATACCCGCCTCTGCTCCTGCTTTTTCCACTCCTGCTTTCAGAGCTGTTTCCGCTGCCGATTGAATTGATTCGTCGATTGTGAGTGTAAGATCCTCGCCATCAGATGCTGGAATTTTCTCGTAATCGACATCGGGGCGGAGCGCGCCGCGGCCATCGCGCTGCATGAATTGCTCGCCATCGCGGCCCGCGAGATCGCGATTGTCAATGAGTTCGATGCCAGCTAATCCACGCCCATCGTTACTTGCAAAGCCAAGCACATGCGCGGCGCGTTCGCCGAACGCATAATTGCGGCGCCAATCCATTTGTCGCAGCAACCCGTGATCTTTCACCGAATCGAGGCGGGAGGCAATTTCCAGCGGAACTTCTTTTTCAACCACAATATACCTGCGCGAGGTATCGCTAAAAATGGCTTGGTAATACGTGGCGGGTTTTCCGAATGTCTGGGAAAAGATCGCGGCAAGCTGATCGCGATGTTGAATAGCCTTGGGATCGACCGCAAATTTCACCACATACGCATTGGCCGCGAGGATAATACCGTTGCGATCGCGAATAAGCCCTCGGCGCGCTTCGATCGGAACTTCGGTTTTGTACTGTTCCGCCGCTTCCTGCGAGAACGCCCCATGATCGAGCACTTGCAGCTTGAATAATTTCGCCCCGACAAGCGCAAAGGCAAGCAGAAAAAGCGCGAGCACGGAGTAGAGGCGACCATTCTTTTTTAGCGGATCGACAGGCTGTGGCGCTGCAAAGAACCGTTCGACAAGCCGTTCGTGCCAGGCTTCTTGTTTCTTCGGGTTGTGCGGGAACTGGATTGTCATGGATGGAGGAAGCGGTTCGGAAATTTTGCCGTGGTGGAATTTCCCTTGGATAAGAAATCGGAGTATTGGGCGCGTGCTCCCGTGAAGGCGGCGCTCGGCAACGCCTTCAAAGGGCAATTCGTCCTGATCTCTATATCTCACAAATAAAAAATTCTACTTTATATGTACCACGTCTTCTCCGTTGGACTGGACCATACCTAATTTCGACTGCGCGATGGAACGAATACGGTCCGGCGCGGAAAGCTGCATCTCTTCGGCGCGCAACCGGATGAGTCGCTGCTCGCTTTGCGTGATCTGGTCATCGAGCTTGGTTCGCTCTGCTGTAAGCTTGTTCACTTGCAGCGTATTCCAGATGATCATCACGGCGCAGCATACTACCACCCCAAAAAATGCAATGACATACAGCGTTGGCATTTTTCGAACGACTTTTTCGATCTCGCTTGGCGCCGCTTTGGGCACGGGAGGCGCCGTTGCGCCGAGCATGACGGGCTGCTCTTCTCTCGGAGGAGGTTCCGAGCAACTGGCCGTCACGATTTTGTCCGAATGCCGCGCGTGGCGCGTACGCAATAGTTGTCATGTGTTTAACTACTAATTTTTTCTGCTGCGCGGAGTTTTGCACTTCGCGCTCTCGGATTGCGTTCGATCTCTTCGGCGCTTGGCGTAATTGCTTTTTTTGTCAGCACTTTCAGCCGCGCGCTGGAACGATCGATCCGCTCTTTTAAAGCCCCCAGTGAACCTGCCGCGAATTCCGGCTGGCTCTCGTTCTTAAAAAACTCTTTTACGATCCTGTCTTCCAGCGAATGATACGCTACGACGACGATCCTTCCGCCGCTCTTTAGCAGTGCAACCGCTTGTGCCAGGGATGTTCTCAGGTTCCCTAATTCATCGTTCACCTCGATTCGCAAAGCCTGAAAGATGCGCGAGAGGGTTTCATTTTTTTTATCCTCACGAATCCCTTGTGCGACGATCGCTGCCAATGCTGCGGTTGTTTCGATCGGTCGCGCCATTCGTGCCTGAACGATCTTTCTCGCGATCGGTCCGGCATAAGGCTCTTCGCCATAGTTGCGAAAAATTTCCTTGAGCTTTGTTTCGTCATAGGCCGAGATGATGGATGTTGCTGATGTTGTAAGCCGTGGATCGAGCCGCATATCGAGCGGCGCGTCCACCCGGTAACTAAGTCCCACAGAAACAGTATCGAGTTGATGGCTGCTTACACCGAGATCATAGACGATGCCATTCAAACCCTCCGCTATTCAGAAGCGGGTGATTTGCAAGCGTGTCATTAAGTGTTGCAAAATTTTCTTTGATAAGAATAAAACGCTCGCCGTATTTTGCAAGACGCGTTGTAGCTATGTGCTGCGCGGCCGGATCGGTATCGAACCCGAAAACGGATGCGCCCGAAGCCAACATTGCTTCCGCATAACCGCCTCCACCAAGCGTGGCGTCAACATAGACGCCATCTTTACGCACGGCGAGCAGTTGCATTGCCTCCTGCAAAAGAACGGGCCTATGATATTCGCTTTCCGTTTTCAATGAACTTGCTCAATGACGAATGACAAATGACGAATGACAAATTGGGAATCGTGCTTCATCCTTCTAATTTGTAATTTGTCATTCGTCATTTTTTTTGTCCCATCACCTGCTCCACGACCTTTTCGTAACTTTCTTTTCTCGATTCGATATATTTTTTAAAATTTCGCCGGTTTCCAAAGCTCGATATGATCGAGCACGCCGATAAAAAAAACTTCCTTCGAAATTTCGGCGAAATCCAGCAACGCCTTTGGTATCAGCAAGCGGAATTGCGAATCGAGCTGGATCTCCTCGCTCCATTGCATCAGCGTGCGCGCGAAAAATCTATCCTTTTCATTCGCAGACGAGAGTGAGCGAATGGAATCCTCCATGCGATGCCACTCATCGAGCGGATAGGCATACAGGCATTTTTCTATTCCGCGCGTGACGACGAACGTCCGCCGCGCTTCCGGTTCGAGATTTTTACGCATCTTCGAAGGGATGCTTGCGCGTCCCTTCGCATCGACGACGTAGGTGTCGCTTCCTTTAAATGATGACATGTATCAAATCGGGAAGAAAAGACAAATTATCCCACTTCCCCCCACTTTTCTTCCAAGATAACTACATATTCAGGGCAATAGGTTGCGATATATTAAGGAAATATGTATTAATTTTGAAAAAAAGCGCATTCCCTGAGAAAGCGAAGCTCGAAATTTAACGTCATTCCGAGCGGAGTCTTTTGTAGCGGAGCGGAAAAAGACGGAGTCGAGGAATCTCATGAGATCCCTTCGACTTCGCAAATTTCGCATTGCGAAATTTGCTCCGCTCGGGATGACCTCTCTCTCCTTTCCATTCAGAGAACCAATCTTTTTATCCGGTGTTCGTATAAATAGACTAACGAGCGTTAGTTAACTAACATGAAGACCCTCGCACGCAAAGACCAAATTCGAGCGAAAGCACAGACGCTATTCCGGGAGCGCGGTTACTCGGCGACCTCTATGCGCGATCTTGCCGATTCGCTTGGCATTGAGGCGGCGAGTTTGTACAATCACGTCGCATCGAAAGAGGAAATTCTTCAGGAGATCTGCTTTCGTATGGCAGAGGAATTTTTTTCTGCCATCGAACCGATCGTCGAAAGCGCGCTCGCGCCTAAAGAGAAACTTCGAGCAGCTACGGAAGCGCATCTCGGTGTTATTGCAGCGAATGCGGATGCCTCAGCCGTGTTTCTGCATGAGTGGCGGCACATGGGCGAGCCATTCCTCAGCGATTTCAAACTTATGCGCCGCCGCTACGAACAACTGTTTCGGAGGATAATAGAAGATGGAATATGGAAGGGAATTTTTCGCAAGACCGATGCAACGCTTGTTGCAAGAACATTGCTCTCCGGCACAAACTGGACGTATGAATCGCATAAGACCCATCGGTCGCAAGGAAAACTTTTGGAGCAAGAGATCAGCGAAATCACTACCATCCTCATTGAAGGAATTATTACAAGATAACCATGTACGGAAACGCTTATATTGAACCAGATGCCAAACCGGTTGTCGCGAAAGAGGAAGACCCGGAAAAATTAGCCGAATTCGAAGCCCGCATTGCGCGCGGCGAAAAGATCGAGCCAGACGACTGGATGCCGGCCGAATACCGCCGCCAAGTGCTGCGCATGATCGAGCAGCATGCGCATTCCGAAATTATCGGCGCGCTGCCGGAGGGAACCTGGATCACGCGCGCGCCAACACTCAAGCGTAAGCTTGCCCTCATCGCGAAAGTGCAGGATGAAGTCGGGCACGGGCACTTGCTGTACAGCGCCGCAGAAACGCTCGGCAAAACGCGCGAGGCGATGATAAACGATCTCATTAATGGCAAATCGAAATACAGCAATATATTCAATTATCCTGCAAAGTCGTGGGCTGATATTGCGGTGATCGGATTTCTGGTCGATGCTGGCGCGATCGTCAATCAGCTTGCGAACGCGAAGGGAAGCTATGGCCCATATTGCCGCGCGCTCGAACGAATTTGCTATGAGGAATCATTCCACTTGAAGCAGGGATACGATGCCTTTGTTGCGCTTGCCGTTGGCACGCCAGCGCAGCGCGCAATGCTTCAGGATGCGCTGAACCGTTGGTGGTTCCCGCCGATGATGCACTTTTTCGGTCCGCCGGACACCATTTCCGTTCACACTGAAAAGCTGATGCGCTGGAAAGTAAAGATGATGTCGAACGAAGACATGCGTCAGGATTTCCTCGAACAATATGTTCCCAAGATCTGGGAATTGGGAATGACGCTGCCCGACCCCGCGCTCAAGCGGAAAGAAGACGGCACCTGGGAATACACCCAGCCCGACTGGGACGAATTCTTCCGCGTCATCAATGGCGATGGCCCATGCAACAAAGAACGCCTCGCTGTCCGCCGCTATGCCGAGGAGAACGGGCGGTGGGTACGCGAAGCAATGATGAATCCGGCGATGAAGAGGATGGTGCCGTATGCGTAAAGTTTTCGTTATAAAATGCATGTGAATAACTTTCTTTTTATTTGACTGTTTTTTTTCGAATTCCTCTAATTCTATATATTCCAATAACTTACTATTTGATTGCTTTGACCGACGAATTGTTAAACGACCTGCTTTCCAAGCTCATCCGAGGAGGACGAGAAAGGGAGTGGGTCGAATTTAAAATTGATTATGTTGACGATACTGACATTGGTGAGTACTTGTCAGCAATGAGCAATGCCGCAAAATATGAGCGCGAGCAGTTCGGGTATTTAGTATGTGGTGTGTCCGATGACGGAACCATTGTTGGAACGAATATCCGGCCATCACAAATGAAAGTGGGTAACCAAGAGTTGAAAATGTGGCTCAGCCAGAATTTCAACCCTCCCTTTCCTGTCTTCGATATATTTGAGTTTAGGGCCGATAGTGGACTTCTGATTACGATTTTTCGTATCCCTCCGGTGCTTATCGGCCCGCTCAAGTTCAAGAACGAGGGGTACACTCGCATAGGTACCTGCAAAACAAGTTTGCGCGGAAAACTCGAGTATGAAAAAAGGCTGTGGGAAGATTCGCCAGAAATGTCGTTTGAAAGAGGACTAGCTAATACAGGGCTAAAGCCATCCGATGTAAAAGGTTTGCTTGAATTAACCCTTTTCTATCAATTATCGGAAGAAGAAATGCCACACAGCGACGATGCTCTTTTTGCCGATCTTGAGCGTATTGGAATAGTGGCAGGAGCAGGAGATCGAACATGGTCAATTACAAATATCGGTGCCCTGTTGCTTGCAAAGGACGTAACTTTATTCCCCGCTGTCGCTAATAAAACGGTTCGTCTATTAAGCTATTCAGGTGTAGATAATCTTAGCAAAACGAGAGACGTAGACGGTCGACTTGGATATATTTCAGCATTTCAAAAACTGATTAATACTATTTATGAAATGCTTCCCGTCAACGAAATTATCATGGATGCTCTTAGACAAGAAGTGAAAATGTATCCAAAGATTGTGCTTCGTGAATTTATAGCGAATGCTATTGCTCACCAGGATTTAACAGTCAGCGGACGGCCACAGATAGAAATTTATAGTGATCGGATCGAAATATCGAATCCAGGCCGCCCATCTATTTCCCCTTCATTATTCGTCGCAGAGAGTTTATCGCGGAACGAAAAAATGGTGGAGGTGCTTCGACGGACGAGAATCTGCGAGCAACGAGGTAGTGGCATTCCAAGGGCTCTAACAGAGATCGAAAAGACGCAACTGCCGCCACCGTCATTTAATAATTCTGAGCACAGGACAAATGTAATCGTATTTGCCCATCGAACTCTTAGTAGCATGGATTATGACGATAAAATTCGAGCATGTTATCAGCATTGTTGCCTTCTATTCAGAATGCGCAAACGCATGAGTAACTCGACATTCCGTGAAAGAATGGGAATTGAGCCAGCGAATAGTGCTATTGCTTCTCGAATTATTGCTGATACAAGAGAAGTGGGATTAATTAAGGTCGCTAACTCAAGTAGTACATCACTAAAATTCCAACGATACATTCCATACTGGGCTGAACAAATCGACATGCAACCTCAGAACAACACGATTTTTTCAACATCAGGAATCTAATAAAGATTTTATGACGTCTAGCCTTGACCCCCGCATCCGCCGCGCCGATCTCGAAGCATCTCCTGCTTCCGGCGGCTTTGCGCAAAATGAAGAGTGGGAGACCTTCGCCGTTTTCCATCAGGATAAGCGCGGCGAGCCGCATGTATTTGTGGGAATCGTTCACGCGCCAGACCCGGAACTTGCATTGCTTTTTGCGAAAGAGCAATTCGGACGCAGAAAAAGACCGTGAATCTGTGGGTCGTTCGTTCGGCTGATATTTTTACCTTCCAGCATGAAGACGACGATATGTTCTCCACTGTTCCCGAAAAAACATACCGCGAAGCCTCCGGCTATCCGGTTCGCAAACGTATCAATAAATATCTCGAAGAAGTAAAAGCCGTTGCAGAACACATGTGCGACTCAGCTGAAACGTAATTAAAATATTCCAAAACCATGTCATTCTGAGCGTAGTAAATTTTCGCAAAGCGAAAATTTACGGAGCGAAGAATCTCATGCGGCCTACCGTGCCGGTGAACTGCATGAGATCCTTCGACTCCGTTTTCCATCGCACCGCGATGAAAAACTCCGCTCAGGATGACATGTGCTGACAAGATTTTTGAATTTGAATATGAATAACGTCGCAATAAAAGATTTACTCTATCGCATGGCCGACGATGAACTCATCATCGGTCATCGCAACAGCGAGTGGACTGGGCTTGGCCCGATCCTTGAAGAAGACATCGCTTTTAGTCCATCGCGCAGGACCAGATCGGCCACGCGCTGGCAAATTACGGGTTGCTGAATACTGAATTCGGCGAGCCGATACCGGACATCATCGCGTTTAGCCGGAACGAAAAACAATTTCACTGCTCGCAATTCGTAGAATTGCCGATCGGCGATTACGCATTCAGCCTCATGCGCCATTTCCTGTTCGATCATGCGGAAAGCTTCGATATGAATGCTGACGCAATCGTCCTTTTACGCCCCTTGCATCCTTGCGAAAAAATAAAGGGGGAACTAAAATATCACGTTCTCCACGCTGACATGTGGGTGCAAAAGCTTGGCAAAGGCACCGAAGAAAGCCATGCCCGCATGCAAACCGCATCTGAACGAAGCATTTCCTTATGGCCTGGGAATGTTCGAGCCATCGAAGTTCGATCGGGAACTTGAACAGGAGAACATTTTTATCGGAGAGACCGCTTGCAGACCCAATGGCTCGAAGCCATCACGCCCATACTCGAACGTGCCGAATTGCAGCTTCCCAGACTCCCTATCAAGGAGCGAATGTACGGCGGTCGGCAAGGTTACCACACGGAATTTTTACAGCCACTCATCGACGAAATGACGGAAGTGTACCGAGTTAGACCCGGCAGCGACATGGTAACTATGGCTATAGTTAACCGTCATTGCGAGGAGAATCCAACGACCGGAGGGAATTGGATTCGACGAAGCAATCCGTTGAGATACGAGCAGAATATCAACGGATTGCTTCGTCACTCCTTCGTCGCTCCTCGCAATGACGATGCTAAAAAAAGAGTTTTTGATATTCTCTCAACTGTAATGGATCCGGAGATCCCCACCCTTAGCGTCATCGACTTGGGAATGATAACTGGCGTCTCGATGAGCGATGATGGTGTGATGGTGCGTTTGCTGCCCACGTTCGTTGCGTGTCCGGCAACAAGCTACATTCGTGCGAATATCACGGATGCTTTATCGAAATCCGGCTTTGTAAATCCAAGCGTAGAAATGGAAACGGAACTTTCATGGACGAGCGACCGCGTAACTCCACACGGACGCCAGTTGTTGGAAGAGTTTGGTTTAGGCGCGCCCGTTCAGATTAATGGAGTGCTCAATTTGGATGTGATCGAGCATGTTGCGTGTCCCCACTGCGGGAGCAAGAATACCGAAATGCGCTCCATGTTCGGTTCCACACTCTGCCGCTCTATCCATTATTGCAATGATTGCAAGCAGGGATTCGAGCGATTCAAGCCGCTTTAGACTTAAAATGCGAGGCCAAAGCTGATACCGCCGTATGGCTGGAAGTGTCCATTCAAAATGAACGGTGCGAACGCGAACCGGAAGAGGAATCCTCCATCCCTTGGCTCTAAACGATAGCCTAAGATTCCCACATATCCGAGGTACGTTCCGCCGGTAGTCGATCCTACTTTGGTGTTTCCTAATGAGGCTTGTACCACGCCCGCGCCGATCTCCAATTTGCTGCTCGAAGCGCCGAATGGAAACAAACTGACCGTAATCGGTATCGTGGTCAGGGATAAGCTGCCATCAGGTAAATAACCGATCCCGATCCGAGCTCCCAGATAGTCCGTGAACAACCGGTCGTAGTTAATGGAGTAAATAAGTCCGGAACCCAATATCTCCACGTAAATGGCGTTCGGGGCGGTGATGATGTCCGGCCGCTCGGTTCCAACAGCATTTGGCGCACCGCCAGACCCTACATCTTGCGCTCTGACAGAACTACCGCACACCGCGAGGAATAAAATAATATAAACAGGAATAGCTTTCATGACAATTGTTGATTTAGATGAATGGGATAAAAATGCACATGCTTCTTACAAAAATACAAAAAAAATCGAGGCAAGGTACACTTTCCATTTTTTGCCACGGCTGGCATCCCCCATACAGAATATCGAGCCAGGTGGTATTCGCTAAAATGCGTATCCTACAGATGCGCCACCCCACGCATAGAAACCGCCGAGAAGGATAATGGGCGTAAAGCCGGCGCGGAACAGAAAGCCACCGTCTTCGTCCTCATAGCGGTATCCTATTATTCCAGCGTACCCAATGCTATTGACTTGCGGAAACCCGCGGACGGATTTCGTCAGATCGATGTAGGATAAACCGGCGCCGATCTCGAGCTTGCTGCTCGACGCGCCGAATGGGAACCAACTTAGCGTAAGCGGGGCCGAGGTCGCGGATTCCGACACCGTCGTTCCATTCTTTTTCTCTGCCGACACCGGCAGATAGCCGAATCCGAGCCGCAGTCCGAAGCTTTGCGATAGCAGCCGTTCGTAGTTGAGGGTATAAACTAACCCCGTACCGAGCGCTTCGGCATAAATACTATTCCATGCGGGGCCGGTTGGCGTGGTGTCGCCTAAGTATGGCGCCGGTGGGCTGGATGGGTTTGATTCGAGCATCGGAAGCAGGCCAGAAGCGGCAAGATCAGAAGATGTTCGGATTTGCGCTCTCGTGAGAACGGGCGCAATAAAAATTCCGAGGACAGAGGCAAAAATAATACAAGCGGTTTTTGAATTCATGCTAATGAGGTTAAAATAGAAACACAAATATAATATCGTTACGAGCCGCTCACCCTAAATTCACCAAAATTGTTGAACGATGTCACGAGCTTGTGAACCAATAAACGATCAGTATGCACCACAACAAGATGAACGCCACGATCCCCAGCCACGCGGCAACAAAATTCCGTTGTTGCTGTGGTGTGGCATCATCCTTGATCGTCGTGACGCCGATCGCAATGTTAATACCTCGGAAAAAACGGGCAAGTGGGCTGAGCATCTATTGAAGCATATCTCTTCGCTGTTCTGCTGCTTTAGGGCATCGTCACGGCAACGACATTTGATTTTGGGCCGTTCGAAGCATATCGCATCTCATCTATTATGAGAGGGATCGATAAACGTAGCATGTACACCTATGTTATAACCTGTGAGTCCGATAAATACATTCGCGGCGCTTAGGTATAGGGTTTGACCTGGGCGTGCACCGGCAGCAAGAAGATCGTCATAAGAAAAATAAGTTCCTCCACCGCCGCTGTTGTCGATGTTAACGGCCACCATAAGATGAGGATCCGATGGCTGCACATTCGAATCGAGATCGCAATATCCTGCGATATTTACCCCTACAGGCAGTTGAGAATATGCACCTGTGACAAGTTCGTTTAGAAGGAACGTATCAATACTTGCGCTCAAAACGGCTGGTGTATAGCTCGGCATCTGAGCAATTGCCGCTGTGACTACATTGATCGGTCCATTATTAACGTTTTGCTCATACCAGTGGTAAGTTCCAAAACCAGCTTTTGTTGCGGTGACATTATAGGTTCCGTTACTCACTCCTGAAAATTGCCAGTCTCCAGTGGAATCGGTTACCATCGACATGGGAGTACCGTCAACACTCACCTGAATTCCTGAGAAATCTGTTTGAACAGTCCCAGTCGAATCAAAGAGGATAACTCTCCCGACAATCGTACCGTTGCCTTGTGGCGATGTATTAGTGCGGCAACTACTAATTAGGATAGCGACAAAAACGAGAAGAAAACGAGAATTTTTCATGGTAAAGGTAATCATTGATCTATTACAATAACCTTCGAACAGAGATTTTGTTACACCTTTAATTAAATTACCTAAATCCAAAAACTCCACTAATAAATCCCCGATTCTGACTTTATGCTGCCAGTGCCTGCGTCACTTTCTTCGCTGCATCCGTCATACCTTTAGCGACGAGGAAATTCAGGCCGCTTTTTTGCAGGATCACACCGGCTTCTTCGGCATTCGTTCCCTCTAATCGCACGACGATCGGAACTTTCGGATGCACCAAATGCGAGGCTTCTACCACTCCAGTCGCCACGCGGTCGCAACGGACGATGCCGCCAAAGATATTGATCAGAATTGCTCTCACATTCGGATCGCTCAGGATAATGCGGAAGCCTTCTGCAACCGTATCCTTATTTGCTCCGCCGCCGACATCGAGGAAATTCGCGGGTTCGCCGCCGGCAAGTTTGATAATATCCATCGTGGCCATCGCAAGTCCAGCGCCGTTGACCATACAACCGACATTGCCATCGAGCTTGATATAATTCAAGTTCGATCTCGATGCTTCCAATTCCAGCGGATCTTCTTCGGCAATATCGCGTAAGGCCGCATATTCCGGATGGCGGAACATCGCATTATCGTCGAAATTCACTTTGGCATCGAGTGCGATCATTTTTGCATCGCGTGTCAGCACGAATGGATTGATTTCGAAGAGCGAGGCATCGGTATCTTCATACGCGCGGTATAGCGCTTTTAGGAAAGCCACGCATTGCTTGAATGCCTCGCCGGAAAGTCCAAGGGCAAACGCAAACTCGCGCGCCTCGAAATCGCGGAAGCCGATAGCTGGATCGACAAAAACCTTCACGATCTTTTCCGGCGATTCTTCGGCTACTTTTTCGATCTCCATGCCGCCTTCGGTCGAGACCATAACGACATTCTTCGCCGTTGCGCGGTCGAGCACAATGCCGGCATAATATTCCTTCAAAATATCGACGCCCTGCTCGATAAGCAGCCGAGAAACCTTGCGGCCTTCGGGACCGGTCTGGTGCGTGACGAGCGTCATCCCGAGCATGTGCTGGGCCAGCGTACCGACGTCCTCCGGTGAGCGCGCGATCTTCACACCGCCGCCTTTGCCGCGTCCGCCCGCGTGGATTTGCGCCTTAACTACGGCGATCTCCGTGGGCAGTTGCCGTGCGGCTTCGACTGCCTCACCGACCGTGTATGCAACGTACCCGATGGGCACTGGTACGCCATATTTTTTCAGAATTTCTTTCGCTTGATATTCGTGGATTTTCATAGAGAGTGATTAATTTGGTACAAAAATACGGATTTTATAGCTCTTGCGTTGAAGTATAAGATTTTTAGGGATATTAATAGAGTATAGTATAATTAATAGGTAGTAACAACTTGATTTATTTGTAGTTTAATATAGTTATCACTTTATTCTATTTTAAGTAAATAAAGTTATAGCTTGAACTATATTGGCATCAATGAGGTTGTCGCTATACTGAAAACATGAAAAATTCACCATTACAACGAAAACAATTAGAGGTAGTTTTTTCAAAACTGCGTCAAATTGACTATGCTCTGCCAGCGAAAGGCTGGATGCACGCCATACGCCATTCTCTCGAAATGCCGCTGAAGACCATGTCGAAAAAGCTTGGCTACTCGGTACAAGGAGCTAAAGACCTTGAGATTAGAGAAGCAAATGGCAGTGTAACACTGAATACACTCCGTGAAGCCGCTGAGGCTATGGATTGTAAACTTATCTATTTTATCGTACCGAAAAAGTTGCTGGACGAAACACTCGAATCAGCCGCGAGTGAGCTGGCAAACAAAATGACCACGACCGTATCAACTTCAATGGCTTTGGAGGGACAACAAACTACGCATCCAGAGCAACATGCAGCTCGGAAGATTCTCGTCGATAAACTGATGAGCGATCCTAAAAAGATATGGAGAGGATTGTATGAAGTTTGAATACATGGAAGGAGCAACACCTATAGATGCCGATGCGGCGCTTGACCTTTTACAGCCCCAGATCATGACACAAGCACAACTCAATGAGGCCGAGCAAGCTAACATCTTCGATGCACAACTTTGGACCCGTACTCAACGGCATAAAAATGTGCTTGACGAGCAATTTATTAAGAATGTGCATAAGCGCATGTTCGGCGATGTCTGGAAATGGGCGGGGAAGTTCAAGCAAACCGACCATCAAAACGAGCGATTCGCGCGGCGAGGAGAAGTTGGTATTCGTCTAAACCAGCTTTTGGAAAATACGAAGCATCGGCTTGAACATGGCAAACCAATCGATCGGAACGAGTGGGATTTATTTGGTGCGGAGTTCCATCATCAACTGGTGCTCGTTCATGCGTTCGCTAACGGTAATGGACGTCACGCTCGGGAAATAACCGATCTGCTCTTCATGCAGCAAGGCCAGAAGCCATTCTCCTGGGGAAGCGCGTCTCTTACGGAACCAAGCAGTACCCGTAGTCGCTACATCCACGCGCTCATGCTGCCGACCATGGAGATTACTCGAAGCTTGCCGCGTTTGTGAGAAGTTGAGAAGCGATTAAAAGAAATAATCCGCGCCAAGCCGGAAGACGAACCAGTCAGTGATACCGGATGAACCGGGAAAGAATTAACGATATCCACATCGCCATGAACGTTGATCTGATGGTTGATACAGTAATCGACGCCCCCTCCTGCAAAAATGCCAACCTGCGTTCCAGCTCCCGGAGAATAGAGCTGAATGCCCGCCTGAATAAACGGACTTGCGATCCCAGGAAAAAGCTCAGGGAAGAGATAGCGGACAAATGGAGTAACTAAGTAGGTTCCAGAAGATCCGGCAGAGAGAGAAAGGAAAAACCCGCACCCGAATTGCATGGTGGAATCCATGGCATACGTGAAAGCGAGTTCGTTCGGTAGATAATTAGTGATCAGATCGATGCCCACCCCGAACTGCCCGGATGGTGGGTCGTTCTTTTGAGCGTGAGCGGAGGGAACGATGATGAACAACAGTGTGGCGAACGCTGCAAGAATAAAGGTACGATGTGCGGTCATGATACGAATTCAAAAAATATCGTGTGTGAAACGCGGGATGAAGGATAGAGCATTCCAATAATTTAGATGTACCTTCATAAGCAAACCAAAAATTAGATTTGGTTAATCCAGGATGTCATTCCCGCGAACACGCATGATCGATCATGCGTGTTCGCGGGAATGACACCGTACGGTACTATAAAAACTCCAATTGATCCATTACCCCAAATTTCCGTCGTAAATTTGTGACATAATGCGGCGTGTATTTCTCTTTTTCGTGACTCTGGCTCTGTTACTCGGAGCCGTGTATTACATTTTTTTTCTAAAAAATCCGAAGACCTCGGAAAAGGAAGTTATCATCGGCATCCCGCAGGGAACGACGGTTGCGTCGTTGACGGACACGCTTGCGGCGCATCAGCTTATCCGCTCCACATTGCATTTCAGCTTGCTGCTCGTACGCTTGGCGCGGCGAAGGATCTTCACGCCGGCAGGTATCGCATCGCGCAAGGGCTTTCTAACACCGAAATCATTCGCCGATTGACCGGCAGCGAGTATGCGCTCATTCTTCGCGCGACGTTTCCCGAAGGCATCACGATCTATCGCGCTGCTTCGATCGCAAAAGAAAAGCTGGGACTCGATTCCGGAATTTTCATGCGGTTCGCATTCGATACAGCCTTTCTGCATTCGCTTGGAATTCCAAAAGAAGCGAAATCGGCGGAGGGATATTTATTTCCCGATACCTATGAATTTCTTTTAAGTGCCGACCCCAAAGGTTTGCTCACAAAAATGATAAGGCATTGGAAAAAGACTGGCCAACGATTCGCTGTATGAGCAATCGGATAATGAAACATTTGTCCCTGCATGAAGTCATGACGCTTGCCTCGATTGTCGAAGCCGAAGCAAAACTTCCGCAGGAGCGCGATACCATTGCAAGCGTGTATCTCAATCGCTTGCGAATCGGGATGAAATTGGATGCCGATCCATCGGTGCAATATGGGCTACATCTCAATCACCCATTACGCATGACGATCTACTCACGCACAACCCATATAATTCTTACATGAATAGCCGGACTTCCGCCGGGTCCGATTTGCAATCCTGGCGCAGCGAGCATTTATGCGGTGCTGCATCCAGCCAAAAGCAAGTATCTCTATTTCGTTGCCCGCAGCGATGGTTCCGGCGGCCATTATTTCAGCAAATCGCTTGTGGAGCAAGATAGGAAGATCAAATGGCGCGAGCGAACGAATGTCTGAACCATAATTTAACAGGATTCCGAGATTAAAGAGATAAGGAATTAACGTGGAACGTGCATACTTCCATAGCCCTGTTAGCTCGATTGTAAGATCTTAGGTTATGCAGATCTGAGGATTTTAGAATCCTAATATCATCTGGAAACCTATCCTCATAATCCGCATAATCGTGGTTTCGGCGTGTAGCGCAGCCTGGTAGCGCACTACTTTGGGGTAGTAGGGGTCGTGGGTTCAAATCCCGCCACGCCGACAACATTATGAGCGATATAGAACAATTTTCCCTTATTGCCACTGCAAAACGAGGAATTCCCGGGCGAGTTTTTAATAAACTCAGTCGAGAAAGTCCTCTGAAGTTTGACGGACTGGTCGAATTTGCTTGGACTCTCTCGGCAGACGATTGAGCGGTATAAACGCGAAGGAAGACGGTTCGATGTCATGCATTCGGATAGGATATTGCAACTCGATGCGTTGCTCAAACGCGGACGGGAAGTTTTTGGCGACCGCGATCGATTCTATGAATGGCTCCGGTATGCTAATCCTGCTTTGGGTGGAGTCGTACCGCTGGATTTAGCCGTAAGTTCTTTTGGAGTGAACCTGCTCATGAATGAGTTGGGCCGTATCGAGCACGGAATTTTTGCATGATAGTATATCGAATTGCGAGGGAGCAATTTGCTCGCGATTTATCAGGTAGTGGTGCTGAGTTATTTGGAGGCCGATGGAATAGCGTCGGTATTCCGATGCTCTATGTATCGGAATCGATTGCTCTTGCCATGACCGAGGCGCTCGTCCATCTACCAAATCCGCTTCCGCCGATCTCCCATGAACTCGTTACAATCGAAGTGCCGGAAGCTTCATCGATTCAACATCTTTCTTATCTCAGAGCTGTCAAAGATAATTAGTCAGCTCATAGGACATCATCTTACGGACGATTTGCCATTAGCAATCAGCAGAAAGATAGGGGATGATTTCGTGAAAAAAGAGGAGTATCTTCTTCTCAAAGTTCCCTCTGCTGTCGTCCCTCATAGTTATAATTATTTAGTGAATCCCCGGCATCCTTCGGCAAGTACGATCGCGATTATTCACACAGAGGCGTTCCATTTCGATGTTCGTTTAAGAAACAAAACACAATAATCCTAAAAAAGTACTTTTCGGTTCCGGTATAAATTCATTAAAATTCCTGCCATTAATAAATTGGTGAGAAGCGCGGAACCGCCGTAGCTCATGAAGGGCAAGGGAATTCCGATGACGGGCATGAGCCCAAGCGCCATACCGATGTTCACCGTCACATGTAGGAACCATATCCCTGCAATACCGATCGCAACTACGCTTGAAAAAATGCTTCGCACGGATGACGCGATCGCCACTCCTCTAAAGATCACAAAAAGATAGAGCAGGAGAATTACAACCGCTCCGGCAAATCCAAATTCTTCTGCAGGAACGCTGATGATGAAATCCGTCCATTGTTTTGGGACATATCGAAGCTGGGTTTGTGTGCCCTTCAAATAGCCTTTCCCTAATAACCCGCCGGAACCAATGGCCATGCGCGTCTGAATGACATTGTATCCGGCGCCGAGCGGGTCAAGCTCCGGATTGAGGAGCACCTGCACACGGTTGCGCTGATACTGGTGTAAATGTTCGTAAATAAAGTTTGTAGAGAACGCAACC
>CAVZOL010000006.1:0-54632 GCA_963776895.1 Ignavibacteriota bacterium
GAATATGCAGCAATGAAGTTCTTTCTTTACACGCTGCTTGGTTCGGTCTTCATGCTGCTGGTTATGATCGGGCTGTTCTTCTCGAATCAGGTGATGCTGTTTATTCCCGGCACACATCATGTCATTATAAGTGCGATAACACACCGGCCAGAACTGTATCATACGTTCAGTATGCTGCGCATGATGGATCCAACGGCAACGGCTCCGGGAAGTATTTTTAGCGGCTTGGGCACGACGTGGCGTTACGTGGGCTTTTTCGGACTGTTCTTTGCCTTTGCAGTTAAAATTCCGATGGTTCCGTTTCATACCTGGCTTCCAGATGCGCACGTAGAAGCGCCAACAGCTATTTCGGTGATCTTGGCCGGAGTGCTGCTTAAAATGGGTGGCTATGGGATACTCCGGCTCTCACTTGGGATTTTTCCAGAGATCGCCGTTCAGCTTTCGTGGTACATGGCGCTGTTTGGAGTAATCAATATTGTTTATGGTGCGCTATGCGCGATGGCACAAAGCGATTTTAAACGGCTCATTGCTTATAGCTCGATCAGCCACATGGGATTTGTGCTGCTCGGCATCGCCGCGCTGAATTCACAGGGGATGATCGGTGCGGTGCTGCAAATGTTCAATCACGGTATTGTTACTGCGATGCTGTTCCTGCTTGTTGGCGTTCTCTACGATCGCACGCAAACGCGGGGCGTGTTCGAGTTTGGTGGACTTGCAAACCAGATGCCGAAATATTTTGCGTTTATCGTGATCGCATTTTTCGCCGCGATGGGGTTGCCAACGCTTTCCATGTTCATTTCCGAGGCATTTGTCTTTCTCGGTTCGTTCCAAACGTGGCAGACGTTTACCATTATCGCTACGCTCGGAATCATTCTCACTGCTGCCTATTTTCTCACTACACTCCAGCGCATGTTCTATGGCACGATCCCAGAAAAATGGAGCGGACTCCGTGACGTGACCGCGCGCGAAATGGTCTCCCTCATTCCATTGGCGGCGCTTGTGATCGCGATGGGAATTTATCCCGGCCCAGTCATCGATCTGACGACGACGAGCGTGAATGCGCTCGTTACGTTCGTTCACGCGCATGCACTCGCAAATTAAGAGTTAAAAATTAAGAGTTAAGAATAAAGGATTAATGAGCAGAATCATACATGATGAAAGGCCAAAAAAGATTCTTCGAAAGCGAGAATTCCCAAACTCTTAACTCTTAATTCTTAATTGACAACGATGCCGCCAAAGCCGCAAACGCTCGAAACGATCGCTCATACCGTACAAGGGTTTGCAGCGTTCAGTGTGAATGGCTTCGCGCCGGAGTTGATCCTCGGTGTGGGACTTTTACTTTCCATCCTGCTCAATGCTGTTACAAGGAAAGCTCCTTCAAAACGATTTTCGGTAATTTTTGCGGCAATCGTTCTTGCTGTTTCCGGAGTATATGCGGCCATGCAGTGGCATGGTTTCGATCCGCTCCATGCGCGACAGTGGCCAGCAGGTTTCCTCGTGTTTCCTTATTCCCAAACGCTTTTTAATCCCACATCTCAGAATGGGATGCTCGTTCATGGCTACGCAATGGCCATCGTCGATAATTTCAGTGTGTTTTTCAAACTGCTGGTTTCAGTTTCGGGAATTCTTGCGCTCGTGATGTCGCTGGCTTCTCGACGATTGCAAGACCAACCCCGCCGCTTCGGTGAATATTCGTCGCTGATACTTGGCATGTCCATCGGCCTTTATCTCATGCCTGCATCGACGGATCTCGTCATGATGTACATTTCTCTGGAACTTGCTTCGATCGCCGGGTATCTCCTGGCCGGGTTTTCTCGCCAGACGGAGCATGGGGCGGAAGCCTCGCTCAAATATATTCTATTCGGCGCGCTCTCTTCGGGGTTAATGATCTATGGGATCTCGCTCTTCTATGGGCTTACCGGTACAACTAATATCATCGCTATCCGCCAAGTGCTTACCTTGAATCCTAATCTCGTTGCCAACATGCCGGTTCTCTGGACTGCGACAGTGCTTGTACTTGTTGGAATTGGTTATAAGATCAGCGCCGTACCATTCCATTTTTGGACTCCGGATGTGTATGAAGGCGCTCCGATCCCTGTGACAGCATTACTTTCTGTCGCTTCCAAAGCTGCGGGATTTGGATTGTTGATACGCTTTGTCGCATTTACTTTAAGTAATGCAAAGACGGGTGCGTCGTTCATCGATTGGCATACCGCCGTTGCTATTGGCGCGGTGCTTACGATGACGTTCGGGAATTTTGCTGCGCTGCTGCAATCGAACGTGCGGCGGATGCTTGCGTATAGCACCATCGCCCATTCTGGATATATGCTTGCCGCACTGGCTACGGGCAAAGCCGAGGGAATTGTTGCCATCGTGATCTATCTTACGGCCTATCTTTTTATGCAGCTTGGAGCTTTCTACGCTGTGATGCTCATCGAAAACAAGATTGGCTCCGAAGAGATCGATGATTACCGTGGCCTGATGCTGCGTGCTCCGATCGTCTGTTCCGCGCTTGTCATATTTCTTGTATCGTTCGACGGGCATTCCACTTACCGCCGGTTTTGTTGGAAAATTTTATTTGTTGACAACACTGCTCACGCCCGATGCACACCTGCATACCGTGCCCTGGCTTTGGTTGGCGATCGCGGTAATTTTGAATTCTGTCATCTCGCTTTATTATTATTTGCGCGTCGCTGCGGCGATGTTTTTACGCCGTCCGATCGGCGCATCTACAATCGAACGCATTTCCGGCGAGGCTCCCAAACCGCAAGCTATTCGATACGGAATCTACGTTACCGCTTTTTTGGTGATCCTGATTCTTCCGGTACTACTGCTTGGCGTTTATTTTCAGCCACTCGTCGATTTTGCGAGTGGTGTATGCCAAATGTTTTTGTTTCGATAATTTTCCTCATTCTTATGTTAGTATCGTATGGCACTTACAATACCTTTTGAAATTACCGTTCAAGAATTAAAACAATGGATGGACGCGGGCAAGGATTTCGTCCTTGTGGATGTCCGCGAACCGAACGAATATGCCACAGCGAACATCGGTGGCAAGCTGATTCCACTGAACACGCTTCCGCAGCATCTCGCAGAATTCGATCCGAACACAGAGATCGTCGTTCATTGCAAGATGGGCGGGCGTAGCGGTCAAGGCTGTCGAGTTTATGCGCCGCAACGGCTTGCCGAATGCGCGAAATCTTCGCGGTGGTATTATTGCATGGAGCAAGGAGATCGATCCATCCGTGCCGACAATATTAAGGTCAGAATGAACATCAGAGCATTAGCAGAGCAAATTGGCGCATCGGCGATCGAACTTTCGCGTGGCGATGAAGAGATCATCTGCGCGACAGGGATCGAGGACGGAGTTCCCGGCGCGGTTACTTTCATCGGCAATCCATTGTACGAGCGGTTTCTTGCAACGACAAAAGCTACTGCCGTTATTGTCAGCGAATATTTAAGCGCGAATTATAAGGTGGGCGGTGGTCCCGTGCTTCTTCGCGTGAAAAATCCGTATGAGGGATTTTCTCGTGCGCTTGAATTATTCAGTCCTAAAAAGGAAAAGCCGCCGAAAGGAATTCATCCGAGCGCGGTGATCTCTCAGGATGTGGAGATCGATCCCGAAGCCCACATCGGAGCGCACGTATTTGTTGGGCCGCGAGCAAAAATTGGCCCTAATACCATTATTCGGCATAGCGCATATATTGGTGCAGATGCCGTGATCGGCGAGGATTGCGAGATCCATCCCATGCGTCATGATCTACGACAGAATGAAGCTTGGGAACCGGGTGGTCGTCGGCGCAGGCAGCGTGATCGGGTTCGATGGCTTTGGCTATGTGCCAATGGGAGATGGATCGTATCAGAAAAATTCCACAGATCGGCATTGTTGTGTTGGAAGACGATGTCGAAATTGGTGCGAACACCACCATTGACCGCGCAACGGTTGCCGAAACACGAATCCGTAAAGGGGTAAAACTCAATAATCTCGTCCAATGATCGCGCATAATGTTGAAGTAGGCGAAAACACCGTCATGGCTTCGCAGGCCGGCATTGCAGGTTCCACGAAGGTCGGACGGCAAAATATCTTTGGTGGGCAGTCGGGCGTGACCGGTCATATCGAGACCGCAGAAGGGGTAATTGTCGGAGCGCAGTCGGGCGTATCGAAATCCATAACCAAGGCTGGGCTTTATATGGGTTATCCTGCGCGAAGCAGCCGTGAATTGCTGAAGCAGGAAGGCGCGATGCGCTCCTTGCCTGAACTGATCGAGCGCGTGAAAAAGCTTGAAGAACAGCTTGCCGCTATTTCGAAAGTGAACCATAAAAACGTATGAACTCCTGTTGCGGAATGGCGATGGTTTTTATGTCATTCTGAGCGAAGCAAATCTTCGTCCGACCCCTCGGACGAAGATTTGCGAAGTCGAAGAATCTTTTGCACGTCAAGAGATCCTTCGACTCCGTTCTTCTCTCCTTCGTCGAGAAGAACTCCGCTCAGGATGACATTTCTAATTAACCAAGTATTAAAATATTATTGTCCCACGGTTTTGGAATCCACTGAATTAACGTATTATCTTGCCCTGCATTTTACGAGCGGAATCGGCTCGCGGCGGTTGCTTGCGCTGATGCAATATTTTCATCGGCGGAACGCGCGTTCTATGCCAGTCCATCCATGAAGTGATGAACGTACCGGGCCTCGGCAAAGAAACTGTTGGAGAGTTTATTGCAGAACGGACTGAAGCTTGCGAATATGCGAAAGAGCAGATCTCAAAAATTCCTGACGATACAAGCATCGTCACTTATTTCGATGAAGGCTACCCGAGTGATCTGAAAGCGACATACTCTCCGCCGCCACTACTCTATATCAGAGGAAATGCTGGACTTATTAAAGTCTGAGCGGATGATCGCTATTGTAGGTTCTCGAAAAACAAGCGATTATGGACGGCAGGCCGCGAAAGAATTTGCGGAAGGATTTGTTGCGGAAAATGTCGTGGTAGTAAGTGGTTTTGCCAAAGGAATTGATACGGCCGCGCATAGTTGCGACCTACGAAGCGGGTGGGAAAACCATTGCAGTGCTGGGTTCCGGCGTAAATGTTATTTATCCGTATTCGAATAAATCTTTCTCGGAAGCACTGATCGAAGCGGGCGCGGCGCTATCGTTTCGGAACTCCCGCTATCTGCAAAACCCGACGCACGAAATTTTCCGTGGCGAAATCGAATTGTTTGTGGCATGGCGCGCGCTACGATCATCATTGAAAGCGAAGCGCAGGGAGGGTCGATGATAACGGCATCGCTCGCGCTGGATGAAAGCCGCGATGTCTTTGCAGTTCCAGGCGATATTACGCGACCGTCAAGCCGTGGGCCAAACCAGCTTATTCGCGAAAGCCGCGCCAAACTTGCAGAATCTGCCGATCAAGTGCTGGAAGAATTGGGATGGTCAAGTAAGGCCGGAGTTCGAAAGGAGCGTCAGCCCATTGACCGAGGCCCACTTACGATGTTCGAGACAAAGATCGTCGATGTGCTGGAAGCCGCAGCCGGGCCGCTCCAAATCGATGCGCTTGCTGAACGTGCCGGACTCGATGTGCAGGATATTCTCGTCCAGCTTCTCAATCTCGAATTCAAATCCATCGTTCGCCAAATGGCCGGGAAGCAATTTATGCTGGTGGGATAAGGGGTATGGTAGAGAATTCTGAAACGTAATGAAATTTACGGGATTGAGATGTTTTAATGAGAGATAACGACTGGCCAAGCCTTGCCACCAATTTGCAATAAGTAGTTGCCGGCTTCCAAACTGGAGACATCTATATTAAAGCCATTTACCTCCGGAACGGAGATCGCTCTTTCTCTTCCCAAGAGATCGAAGAGTTCGGCATGGATCGCCTCCGAAGTAGAGATATGAAGCACGTTCGAAGCTGGGTTCGGGAAGATACAAACATTTAAGTTTGTATCATCGGTGATGTCAGAGGAGACTCCCGATACAGGGAAATCGAATAAGGGTCGTCTCCAAACACCTGCTGCCATAGTTCCTGCAAGAAGATAGAGGCCATCCGAACCGATAGCAGTGACAGCGCTATCCGTTAATCCATCGCTGATATCAGCCCAACTCATGCCATTATCTGTACTAAGGAAGATACCATTCATAGTTCCGGCAAAAAGGCGAGATCCTACTGCGGCAAGAGACATGATAGTTGTCGTTGGCAAACCAGTGTTGACCGGAGTCCAGCCCACCCCATTGTCGGAAGAACGAAAAATTCCACTGTCACTCGTTCCGGCAAAAATATCATTCCCACTGACAACGAATGTGTTTACCGTAGGGCAATTGCCCTCCCATGGGTGGGAGTTGAATCCGCTATCGGCCTCGAACCATGATTGGCCCAGATCGGATGACATATAAATACCGTTCCCGTAGGTGCCGGCAAGAATAGTGTCATCCGTTACGACAAGTGCATTGACTCCTATAGAGAGATCCGATGAGCTATTCCAGCTTGCTCCACCGTCCGTGGATCGGTACAATCCGATCCCGGTTCCCGCCAACAGGGTAGTATTAACACAGGCAAGCGCTGTAATATCGGTATTGACCGATAATCCATTATTCACGGCGGCCCAGTTTTGTCCTCCATCCGTCGATTGAAAAATGCCATCGCCGAAGGTTCCCGCAAAGATCGAAATACCTTGAAATGCAAGAGACAAAACCTCCGAATAGGGATCCCCAAGATTCAAGTTAGTGCGTATCCAGTTCAATCCTTCGTCATCCGACAGAAATACTGCTCCAGAATATGAAGTACTGCTGAAAATGATTTCGCCTGACCCTGCAAAAGCATTTACAGAGGGGGGGCCATTAAGCCGCTGCTAACATTAGTCCATGAATCGCCGTTATTTTCAGAGGAAAACGATTCACCATCATTCATCCCAGCCCAGAGTTCAGGGCCATCGGCGGCAAGAGCGACGATGGAGGAATCTGTTACTCCAGAATCAATCTCCACCCAGCTTTGGCCGCTGTCGGAAGACCGAAAAATTCCAGATCCGAGAGACCCGGCAAAAATATTCTCCTGATTCGCAGCCAACGCCCAGATCGCCTTGGAGGAAGGTATCCCATTATTTGCAGGCATCCAGGATTGCCCCTGATCCGTGGTTCGGTAGATCCCATCCGTACTGCCTATAAATACCATGGTCCCGCTTGCGGTCAGGTTCAAGATCGCCGCTCCGGATGGTAATCCACTATTGGCGAGAATCCAACTTTTGCCAGAGTCCGAGGAGCGATAAACATCTGCAAAAAGAGGGGAAGCAAACAGCTCGTTTCCATCCGCAATCAGCGTATTAACATTCGTGATAGGTAACCCATTATTTTCGAGCACCCAGTTGGCGCCACTATCGGAAGAAAGATAGATACCTTGCTCCGTGCCGGCAGCAAGGATCGATCCCACCGAGGCAATACCATTGACGGTTGCGAGTGCTGCTCCGTTACATTCGTTCCAGCTGATCCCAGCATCGCTCGAACGATAGATACCATCGCCGATTGTTCCAGCAAAAACATAGGAGTTCGTTACCAAAAGGCAGTCGGGGTGCGCGTTCGTGGGGATACCCGAACCTGATCGAGTCCAGGTTTTACCACTATCGCCCGAGCGGAAAATGCCGTCCTGAGTAGCTGCCAAAAGGCTTGAGCCGCTCACAGCAATGCTCCAGAAATTTGCGCCGAAAGGCCCATTTGCATTTGTCCATTGGCAAAACGAGGCCGTCGGAGCAATCCAGCTAAATATGCAGAAGAATGCATTGAAGAGTATTCGATTTTTCATAATCAGTGAAATTTTAATCAAATCAGAACTACCGGTAATTGCTATAACACTCAATTGATCGAACAGTTGCGGTGATTCGAACCTTCCTGTGACATCTGGCGTAATGGGTGCTCCATGCACCTCTTAGATTTTCATATCCATCAATTTCACGAGCAAGTCATGAAACTTGGCTGGCCGTGGTGGTGGATGGTCTGGAATTTGGCGCTGGCGGTAATTCCGGTGATACTGAGCATTTTGTTTTTCAAGCGCGAGGATCAGCCACGGCATGTTATCCGGAATATTACATTCGGTTTTGAAGTGGCATTAGTGCTGCTCATCCTGCCGAATGCGCCGTATGTTGCTACCGATCTTGTCCATTTCCTCGAAGTAGTACGAACGGGTGATGCCTCGCTGTGGAAATTGCTGGGAACTGAGCTACCCATATATGTACTCTATGTATTTATCGGACTTACGTGCTATTCCTTTACCGTTGACCGTTTGATCTATGCGCTTCGGATGAGGCTCGGACGCGGGTGGGGATGGGCCGGACTTTTTGGTATTCCTCTGCTATCGTCACTTGGGATTTATCTTGGGCGCGTGGCGCGGTATAATAGCTGGAATGTGCTGACTGATCCGCAGGGCATTATCCAGTCGAGCTCTGGAATAGACCAACTGAAAATAGCAAAGGTGCTCATCGGCATGTGGTTTGGGCTGATACTCGTTCATCAGATCTACCGGACGTTTCACGATGGTATTCGGGCACGGCTAAAATCGGTCGAGCTTTTTTAGAGGCATTTGTTGTTTGTCACTTTGCATGAAATCCAAGAAAAAAGTCCCATCGAAAGGAATCGTGAAGCAAGAAACAACAGTCGAGCATAGACAGGGCGTTGATACGCGCCGTGTGACTACGCGCACCATCCGCGAAATGAAGACGCGTGGTGAGAAGGTCACGATGATAACAGCATACGATTACACGTTTGCGCGGCTGTTCGATCAGGCCGGCGCGGATGTGCTGCTCGTCGGCGACTCGCTCTCGAATGTTATTCAGGGTAACGAAACGACGATTCCCGTCACGCTGGATGAGATGATCTATCACGCGCGGTTAGTGGTGCGCGGCGTTCAGGAGCATGCAATGGTGATCTGCGACATGCCATTTATGAGTTTTCAGGTTTCGGTCGAGGAAGGATTCCGCAATGCGGGACGCATCATGAAGGAAACAGGCGCTGGCGGCGTGAAGATCGAAGGTGGCCAGCGTGTGGCGGATCATGTGCGCCGCATGAGTGAAGCAGGAATTCCGGTGATGGGGCATTTAGGGCTTACTCCACAATCCATCCATCAATTCGGAAGTTACCGGACGCGAGGTATTACAAAAGAAGAATCGGATCGCATGAAAAAAGATGCGAAAGCTCTGCAAGATGCCGGTGTTTTTGCCTTAGTGTTGGAAAAAATTCCATCAGGGCTCGCGAAAGATATTACGGATTCGCTGAAAGTTTCAACTATTGGCATTGGCGCCGGCCCACATTGTGACGGGCAAGTGCTCGTGATGCACGATATGCTGGGATTGACCGAAGAGTTCCATCCACGCTTTGTGCGGAAATATGCATCTCTTGCCGAGACAGTGCGCACAGCCGTTCGGAACTATGATTTGGATATTAAGAATGGGACGTTTCCAAGCGAGGCGGAATCGTATTAGGAATTATGTTGTGGGAGCTCCTTCCAATCGGTCACGCAGGGCGGCATAACCGGGGTGTGCGAAGAAGGGGGCGAATCCCGGTCCGGCAATGAAGAAATGACGGGCAACACCGAGATCGGTCGCATCAGTAGCGAATTCGATCGCTTCATCTATTTTTCCCAGCATGTTCAGGAGGATGATCGATGTGAGCCGTTGCCAGATTATCGTAGGAGGGACGATGTCGAAGGCGATCCAGCATTTCAAGCGCTGCGGTTTCCTCGCCGAGATAATGGAATACGGCAGTGCATAAAGCTAACGCGGTAAAGTTTTCCGGTTCGATAGCCGCTCTTCGCTCAAAGTAAGGTCTCAGGCCAGCCGATACGCGCCGAAGAACGTCCTCTTCTCCCATCATAAAGGCCACGACCAGAAGCTGACCGGAATTTATCGCATTTTCCGGATCTAACTGGAAGCCGAGTTCCAATTGATGTAACGCTTCCGGAAGTTTTCGCGCGCCCATTAGTATCGAGCCGTAGCGCATGTGGATGTAGCTATCGCCGCCGATAGCAAGGGCTTGTGCAATGGCATCGCCACACTCCTCTGGTTTTTGTTGCAAGGCATAGGAAAAAGCAAGTTCCGCAAACGCTCGGGCGTTAAGTGGATCGTGCGTTAGCGCCAGCAACGCACTTTCGCGCGCCTCGGTACAATTCGACGCAGGATAACCATGAAATGCGACAAGCCCATTCAGCGCGCGCGCACGGATGAACCATGCTATCGAGATCGTGCGGTCGAGACGCAGCGCAGCATCGGCATACTCCAAAGCTTTTTGATAATCCAGGAGTGATAACGCATCGACGAGTTGCGCTTCTGCTTTAGTGAGCAATTCCAGCGCTTCTAAATTCTCGGTCGATCGTTTTGCAATGTTCGGCCGTTCTTCGGCAGAGAGCGAAAGTTTGAGCGCGTCCGCCATATCGAGCGCGAATCGTTCCTGCGCGGCGAACATGTCCTCCGCCGCGCCCTTAAAGGTGTTGCTCCAGATATGTTCCTCCGCATAGACATCGATGAGTTCGGCAGACGCCCGAACCGTGGGGCCGTGTTTTCGAATCGTTCCTTCTAACAGGTATTCGACTCCCAGCTCATCGCCTATTCGGGCAACCGATTTGCCGTTCGGATCGTAGTTCATTACCGAACGCCGGTCCTTCACGCGAAGCGACTTAATGTGAGCCAGGACATTGATGATCTCCTGGGTCAAGCCATCGGCAAACCATGCATCTTCGGCATCGCTGCTCAAGTTTTCGAATGGAAGCACGGCCAGCGATTTTCGCCCTAAAGCATCTGGCGGAAGAGGAGTGAACGGCGATTGAGTTCCGCTATTGTTTGTTGCACCTGCTCCGATTCCAAGCTTTGCCAGTGCGCGAGCTATCGCATTCTGCTCGCCAAACCTGATTCGCTGAAGACCGGCAAGGGGATATGCCAACGAAGCCGGTAATTCGATGTGATCGATGTCGATCGGAAGGATGGGCTTTCCGCGTTCCGAAGCGATGGAGACTTCCCGCGCTACGTTGACCGATTCGATCGAGTGTCTGGAGATAAGAATGATGAAGACGCTGCAGCCAAAAATAGCCTCTGCAATTTCCTGAGACCAGTTGGAGGCTCCCTCGATCTTATGCTGATCCATCCACACCGAATGACCGGACTGGCGAAGTGTTTCCGCCAGTTCGTTCGCGTGTTCCGTATTCTTGCGTGAATAGGAGATGAATAGATCGGGGATCATAAAAGCATGCCGGGAACAAAACTAATATCTATAAAATCCTTCTCCGCTCTTTTTGCCCAAACGCCCGGCGGCGACCATCTTCTTTAATAATGGACACGCCCGGTATTTTGTATCACCCAAGCCATCGTGCAGCACATTCATAATAGCGAGACAAACATCCAATCCAATAAAATCCGCAAGCGCGAGCGGACCCATCGGATGTGCCATTCCGAGTTTCATTACGGTGTCGATGTCCTCTGGTTTTGCAACACCTTCCATCACGCAGTAAATGGCTTCGTTTATCATCGGCATAAGAATGCGATTGGAGACGAATCCAGGGGAATCATTCACCTCGACCGGAGTTTTGCCGAGATTTTCCGCAAGCGTTTTGACGGTGGCATAAACATCATCCGTGGTAGCAAGCCCGCGAATAATCTCCACAAGCTTCATCACAGGAACCGGATTGAAAAAGTGCATTCCGATCACATGGCTCGCGCGTTTGGTAGTCGCAGCCAATTCCGTGACGGAAATGGAACTTGTATTCGTTGCGAGAATAACCCCTTCGGGCGCGTTTGCATCGAGCGTTTGAAAAATCTGTTTTTTGAGATCGTATTTTTCCGTTGCTGCTTCAACAACGAAATCTGCATTCTTAACAGAATTTGCAAGCTCCGTTTGGGTTTTTATACGGGAGAGCGTTGCAGTTTGATCGGCTTCGGTAATGGTAGCTTTTTTAACTTGACGAGCGAGATTATTTGTGATCGTAGCAACAGCGCGATCCAGCGCCTCTTGATTAACATCGACAAGCGTTACGTTATAGCCGCTCTGCGCGAAAATGTGCGCAATGCCGTTGCCCATTGTGCCGGCGCCGATCACAGTTACATTTTTAATGGTCATAATTACAGTGTCTTGAATGATATTGAGAAATATGATTATCCAAATTATTTATTGAAACCCTGATTTACTTAAAAGTGTCATTCTTCGCTGCCTTCGTCATCCCGTTGGTCGTACGAACTCTGCTCAGAATGACATCTATTTTAACCGGTATTCCCGGATCACCCCAAAACTTGCACGGGATACTTGTTGGGTTTTGCCGCCGCTTGTGTTTGAGACAGATGCAGAAATGGAATGGACATCATGTCCCGAAATACTTTGATCGAGCGTGCAAAATTGTAGGAGAGCCGGGTATCCGGGTCGTGCGTCCATTCGACAGGGAACTCGGCTACTTTATATTTCATGCGTTTTGCCAGCCATAGCGCCTCGCCGTCGAAAATGACGGAAGTAAGTTTTACTTCTCCAAAAATTCTTCTGGCGGATTCTCGCGTAAATAATTTAAATCCGCATTGCGTATCTTTGAGCTTCAAACCAAGATAATTTCTTTGAATTAATCCGAAGACTTTCGCGATACGTTCGCGGAGAAAGGACTGGGGTTCTACGATCTTTGTATCTTCGATGGCGCGGGAACCGATAGCGACATCATATCCCTGATCGAGTAGTGCCTCCGCGCGTGTAAGGTCTTCAAGTGGGACGGAATAATCGGCGTCCATAAATAATATGCGCTTGCCGGATGCCTGACGCATCCCAATTCTGACTGCTTTGCCTTTTCCTTCATTTGGCGCGTATCCGAACCATTTGCCCTGCACGTTTTCGGGCAGTTGGCGAAACGCTTCGGTGGTTTCTTCAATGGTCGAATCGGCGCTGCCATCGCTGAACGACGATCACCTCGTGATGTCCGGGCCGTGCGGCAAGATACGCGAACGTTCGCGCAAGGGTGCGCGGCAACCGCCGTGCTTCGTTATAGCACGGGATCACTATGCTGAGATCGCATTCACCATAAAGGTACATGCGTCAGCGCAAACGATAGATTATGGTGTTCTGCAACGTATCCTGTGGCCAGTACCGATGGAGCAAAAGTTGTTCGAGTTCGGGGTATCGCAAAAGAATCGTTGTCCGGCTATCGTCGTTTGTGTTTCCCTGAGACGTATAGCGGTCGGATGTCTCAACAAGAAAAAGTGCAGGAGGGTTACGTAAAAGTGAGGTCACTAATTCGTCCCGTTCAGCCATTGGGACGGCGGTTGGCTTAAAATGGATGGTATTGATGAATTTAGTAGCAGGCGATCGGCCGGTTTTCCAATAAACGTAAGGCTGAAATCCAAAAATAAAGATCTTGTCGCCGGGTCGAGTGTGCTGGATCACATAATTCGAGATAGGATATCCGTTGCGACATAGCCATTGGCTGGTTTTTGGCCGCTAACAATATCGGCTAACTCTTTGAACCGATCCTGAAGCGGATTGCGAGAAGTCAATAAATAGGTTGAGACTAATAGCAGGAGTATAATCGTGATGGTGATACTCCAACGAGGCAATCGAATAAATTTCGATAGCGCACAGATGCAATGTGCGAATCCCGCTCCGATAATAAGATCGGCCCACGGAAGCAGAATGGCATAGTGATATTTGTATCCCTTATTCTGCAGTTGTACGGCAAAGAACGCGATCAAGCAACCAAGAAGAACGAGCATGAAACTCCGAACTATCGCGCCGGAATCTTTTTCTTCATGACGACGCGAAATGACCCAATAACTCCATCCCATAATTGCGATAATGACCCAGGAAAGATCCAAAGCCTGCGAACTGGTGCGGAGATTCTGAATGAAACCGAATGAACCGGAATAATTCGTCGAAACATACGATGCGGTTTCAGAAGCGGTCAGTTGCCAGAGAGGAAGAAATTCGCCGTTTAGAGCAAGATATAAACTTTCTAATCCTGTAACAGAAATAAATCCTACAATGAGACAGAGAATAGATCTTACTCGCTGATCTTTTACTGTGAAAAGCCATATTGCAACAGCAACCAATCCAAGAAACAGCGCATTCGGGAATTTAAAATAAAACGCAATTCCGAGCAAAGCTCCGGCGCAAGCAGATCGAATGGAAAGCCTGGATTCCTTTTGCGGAATAACGAGCAACATTGCACCGATAAGAAGAGGCACACTATAGTTCTCCGTCTGTGCGGTATCCCAATGTCCGAAAATATAATATTGCAACGATGAATGCAAGCGATGTCATCGACGCCGCAAGATTTCGCCAGGGAGCGTGTTTCCATAAACGAGTGGCGAGAACGAAGAGAAGTCCAATCGTTAGAAGGGCATTCAGATAATCGAAAATGCGGATGGCGCGGACGCTATTTCCAAACAGTGCAAATGCAGCAGCATACGTATAAAAGATATTGGGTGGTTTAATGTCCCAAAAATCTATGTAGGGACGCTGGCCGTGAAGCAAAGCCCAGCCACCATAAGCAAACGTTCCCTGATCGTAATCGAAAGGCCAATATATCGTCGGTGCAAGTAGGATCGCTGAGGCGGCCAGCGTCAGGAGAAGAAGCTTTCGAGTGGCGAATGGCGAATGGCGAATGGCGAATGTTTGCATTCTGCTGTAACCGATTATCCGAAAAATCGTCCGCGTAATCCGCCCTAATCCGCGTAATCCAGGTTCAGATTCTTTCGATAATAATGCTCGTTGCTTCGCCGCCGCCGATGCAGATGGAGGCAAGTCCGATCTGTTTATTGTGTCGTTCGAGTGCGTTCAAAAGCGTAATGATAATTCTTGTGCCGCTTGCACCGATGGGATGCCCAAGCGCTATCGCTCCGCCAAGCACGTTCAGTTTTTCGAGCGGAATTCCGAGTTGGCCTTGCGTAGCAAGCGCAACAACTGCAAAAGCCTCATTTACTTCAAATAGATCGATGTCCGAAAGCGACATTTTTGCTCTCTTCAAAACGGATTGAATAGAGAATACAGGTGCGGTAGTGAATTTCTCGGGTTCCTGCGCGAAAGAAGAATAGGCGAGAATGCGGGCCGTTGGTTTCCACCCGTTCGATTTCGCAATTTCATCTCCTGCAACGACAAGAGCGGCTGCGCCATCGTTGATAGAGCTGGCATTAGCGGCGGTGACGGTTCCATCTTTCTTGAATACCGGTTTCAGCGTTGGAATTTTATCGTATTTTACTTTACGAGGATTTTCGTCCTCTGTGACCTCGGCGGTTTCTTTGCCGCGTGTTACGGTTACAGGAACGATCTCCGTTTTGAAAGCTCCATTATCGATGGATTCATTCGCAAGCTTGAAACTACGGATTGCAAATTCATCCTGCGACTCGCGTGGGACGGCGCATTCGACCGCGCACATTTCCGCAGCCATGCCCATGTGGAAATCATTATAGACATCCCAGAGACCATCCTTTATCATTTCGTCGATGAGTTCGCCGTTGCCCATTTTGTATCCGGTGCGCGCGCGGCTGAGAAGATATGGCGCATTCGACATCGATTCCATCCCGCCCGCAACGACAACGCCGGCATCATTCAGCATGATGTTTTGCGCGGCCATCATCACAGCTTTCATACCGGAGCCGCAGACTTTATTGATCGTGGTGCATGGCACGCTAACCGGAATTCCTGCGCCAATGGAGGCTTGCCGTGCAGGTGCTTGTCCCACGCCGGCAGTGAGGACGCAGCCCATGTATGTTTCGTTGACATCATTGGGGTTAACGCCAGATCGCTCAAGCGCAGCTTTAATGGCAATGGAGCCAAGTTTTGGAGCTGGAACATCTGCGAGAGAGCCGAGAAATACACCGATAGGAGTGCGAGCGCCGCGGAGGATTACAGGATTCATGGAAAGTGCTAAAGTGCTGAATTTAAAGTTGAGTGCGGCTGAAACAAGGTTGTGAAGTATTTTGTCCCATTTACATTCCAATGTCATTCCCGCGAAAGCGGGAATCCAGATTGATTCATATTCGAACTTATTTTTTGAATTAAACCTTAGAATTGAATATTAATCCAATTCATCGGAGGAAATATGAAATTTCGAATCATTTTATTTTGCGGAATCTTCTTCGGTTTTTATTCGAGATACTCGCACGCTCAAACGCTGAGACAAATCAAGCACCATGTTGACTCATTGCTTGATCTAATGTATCCTGGTCAAGACGACTCTGTACTGAATACTGCGGATGGCGACCTTGGTGAAATATTTGACAACGCTTTTACCGAAGAGGCCAGAATTGCTAAAGTCCTCGATCTTCGATCACGATCGCAGGTTTTGGGTGAGCACTTCACCCGACCATAAAATTCGTTCCTGGTCATGGGATACTTATATGGGCGGCACCATGCCTGATATTAAGATTTTGATAGAATATCAAGCGCCGGATGGAATTAAGGTTATCGATCCCTTTGCTGGTATGGAAGGTGGGAATGCTGGTACTTGGATTAGTAAGATTCGAGAAATTCATTCAACTAGCGGGCACACATACTACTTAATTATTTCTGGCGCAGTGGGTGATGGCAGGCATGTGGGCGAGGTAGCAGACGCCTATGAAATTCAGGGTAACAATCTTAACACCAAAGTTCCTCTTTTCAAAACGAAGAAGGAATCCTTGAGTGAGATTAGCTACAGTTCCTCGCGCGAAACGCAGGATCGCAACCGGTTTAAGTTGAGTAAGGATGGCCGTACCTTTCTTGTACCGCTCGCGATCTATAAAACCAAAGCTGACAAAGAGCAATACTTTGCCACTCTTACACGAAAATCCCTAAAATACGAGTTTGATGGAGAGCACTTTGTGTATCACGGAGTAACAAAATAGCGAATCGTTCCGTAGCTACCCTAAAGAACATTACTCTCGTCCCCAATTGATAGCCGCTTCAATCTCTTCGATTGTGAGAGGGCCTCGACCTCGTAATTTGGCGGGTTTCGGGAAGTGTTTTATATCAGCTTTTAACCTACCTTCGCCTCCTAAAGGCTGTTTTTTGAGAATCTCGCTGTTGCGCTCTTCTTCCTCTGTTTTGGTGATTTTCATGCCGATCAAAACCCAGCAATTGGTGTCATCGTTCGTCCGGGCGACGAAACCTTCCCCTCCTGTGTTATAGTCAATCGTGAAAAAAATACGAGTCCTTATTGCCAAAGCGGGATTAGATGGCCATGATCGTGGCGCGAAAGTTATTGCCGCAGCCCTGCGCGACGCCGGAATGGAAGTGATCTACACCGGCCTGCGCCAAACACCCGAAATGATCGCCGAAGCCGCGTTGCAGGAGGACGTGGATGTCGTTGGCATTTCCATGCTCTCCGGTGCGCACATGACGATCTTCCCGCGCGTCCTGAAATTGCTGCGCGAGCGCGGACTGGACGACGTGCTCCTCACCGGCGGCGGCATTATGTCCAACGAAGACATAGAGGAACTGAAAACGATCGGCGTGGGCCAGCTTTTCACTCCCGGCGCGCCGATGTCCGCCATTGTGGATTACATTCGTGGTTGGATCGAGGCGCGGGATGGGGCGAAAGTAGCGGCGTGATCAGGTAATAAACAAAATGAGATGAGTAAGAAATCTAAATTGGAGCCGGACGGGAAGATCATCGTTTTTGGCGCGAAGCAGATTCGCCGCGTCTGGATCGATGAGCAATGGTTTTTTTCCGTTGTGGACATCATTGCTGCTCTGACGGACAGCCCCAATCCTCGGGATTACTGGTACCGAATGAAACGGCGCGAACAAGAATCGAGTGGCTTCGAGTTGTCGACACTTTGTCGACAACTGAAAATTCCGGCGACGGATGGAAAGTTATATGAAACTGAGGTTGTAAACACCGAATCCGCATTTCGTATCATCCAGTCGATTCCAAGCCCAAAAGCGGAGCCATTTAAACAGTGGCTCGCAAAAGTGGGTTACGAGCGCGTTCAGGAGATCGAAAATCCAGAACTGGCGCAGCAACGGATGCGCGATCTCTATAAACAGAAAGGTTATCCTGATGATTGGATCGAGAAACGAGTGCGCTCGATCGCCGTTCGTGATGAATTGACCGATGAGTGGAAATCAAGGGGAGTTAAAGAGGGAACGGAGTTTGCAATACTTACTGCTGAAATCTCCCGCGCAACATTCGGTCTTACGCCCGCTGAATACAAAGACCTGAAAGGATTGAAGCGCGAAAACCTTCGAGATCACATGACCGACCTCGAACTCATCTTCACTATGCTCGGCGAGGCAGCTACAACCGAGATCGCTCGAAATAAGGATGCCGTTGGATTCACGCCGAATAAACACGCGGCAAAAGAAGGAGGAACTATCGCAGGCTCTGCGCGGCGGCAGCTTGAAGTCAAGTCTGGAAAACCAGTTGTTACGCGCCAAAATTACTTGAGCAAACGCATTGTTGTAGAACTATCAGAATTCGGTTCTTCTGAAAAGAATGAAGAGTAAGGAAAAACGAAACCAGCATAACTTTTGTATTATTTTTTGATTGAGAATTAGAAAGGTACGTCATGAGACATAATTTTAAACACACGCTTTTTATACTTGCAATCATACTTGCGGGATGCGCTCGTGAGACTACGAATGTGCTTGCGCAGGTTTCTGATACCGAAGGCTGCTCGCTTACGGCGTGGGTTATGCAGCAACAGCCGCATAGCACGCGGACGCTCGAAGCGCCGCCGCCGGTGTTGCGTGATACCGTTCTTATGGTCAACGGTACGCAGCAAAACATTTCGATCCCGGCGGGATTTACGATGACCGTTTTCGCGAGTGGATTACTGTTCTGCAGAGGTCTGGCCTGCTCGCCGGATGGCGTGATCTACGCGACGGCCTACGATGGCGATATCTATGCCTTGCCCGATCACGATCACGATGGTATTGCCGATAGCATTATTGTTGTCGATACCGGCCTGAACGATCCGCACGGCATCAGTTTTTACCAGGGTCAGCTTTATGTTTCGAATGATTCCGCGCTGTATCGTTACGTGACAAGCCCCACAAGCCGCGTAGCACTCAGCCGAGTCCTGATCGCTTCTCTTCCAACGGCCGGTGGGCATCATAGCAGGAATTTTGTTATTGACACGATCAATAACGCGAATAAGATCTATCTTCAGATCGGCTCCAACGGGAATTTTGACACTACCGATGTGGCGCACCGAGCGCAGATCGTCGAAATGAATCCAGATGGTTCCGATTACCATACCTACGCTTATGGAACCCGCAATCCCGTCGGCATGGATATCGACCCCAGAACGGGCGCACTGTGGGTCAATAATAATGGAATGGATAATCTCTTCGAAGGAATTTATCCCGATAGTAATTTGGATCTGCAGTTGACCGCTAATAATCCGTCGGAATCGATCTACCTTGTGTGCGATGGCGCAAATTACGGTTGGCCCTATTGTTATGGGTTTCAACTACGAAATCCACAGCAGCCCTGGGTGAATCTCGCAGATAGCATTGTCAAGACGTTCGATGGACCGGTTGCGGAAGTTTTGGCACATTCCGCTCCGCTTGGTTTGCATTTTTACCGAGGGACAAAATTCCCGGGGCTCTATCATAACGCGATCTTTCAATGCTATCATGGTTCCTGGGATCGCACGCCACCTGCGCCCCCTCGCATTACCGTCATGTGGGCCGATACCGATGGCAAGAATGCCCGCGTCACCGATTTCGTGAACGGATTTGAAGTGCTCGGACCTGGGGCCGATTCCAATACCTCCTACTATTTTGGCCGCCCAGTTTCGGTTATCGAAGGCGCCGATAGTGCGCTCTATGTTTCGGACGATCAGAATGGCGTGGTCTATCGCATCGCTTATACCGGCGGATCGAGCAGCGTTGCGCCAGGCCAAGCGGCAATAAGCTTTGGCCTTTCAACTCCGGTTCCCAATCCTGGCGGGAATGAAATTCATGCTGATCTTACGCTGCCCACATCGGGACTCGTGCAAGCCGATGTGTTCGATGAGATCGGGAATGACGTGCAGAGCATTCTCAATGAAGTAATGAGCGATGGTGAGCACTCGCTTACCATCGACGCTTCGAAAATGGCATCGGGGTCTTACATATTGCGAGTTTCCGCCGGCGGGGAAGTGGTTTCACGCGGTTTTGTAGTCCAGCGGTAACCGCTTATGGCCAACAGAATTGCAAGCATGGAGCATCCAAATATGCTCGTGACCGAACCGGTATTCTCAATTTGGGATCTTTCTAATTTTAGCGAGATCGAATAGTTTCCTGCGGGAAGTTCCGCATTGACAAATCCATTCGGGTCTGGCGTGAGCGGGATTTCATTCGAATCTTTATACAGCTTCCAATAGGGCCAATAGAATTGATGAAATCGGACGGAAGCAGCGCGATCTAATCTCACCGAGAATTTCCATTCGGTGGGTGCTTTTGAGATCAGGCCGATGCTGTCGCCAGGCAGTGTAAGCCCAAGCAGGATCGCTGGTGGATCGCTCATCCTTCGCTGCGTTACGCCGATGACTTCGTAAGGATCGGTCGAAGCCCATTTGGTTGCATATTCGGGAGCATCCATTCGGAACGAATTAATGGGCAACGGTGGACGGATGAAGATATTGCGGGAAAGCGTGAGTTCGGATAATATCGTAACGAGTGCAAGGCCGATCAGAACGCAATGAATCAATTTATTCTGGTTCTTTGCGAAGACCGCAGCAATAGCGAGTAGCAAAATTCCATTCCATCGCCAGGAAAATTGCACGAATGGCATTCCGGGAACGAGAATGCCACAACGGTGTGCTGATAAATGGTATTTGAAAAAAGATCGCAACGGCGATAAGCCACTTCCATGCTCGTGATTCACTATCAGAATTTTTGAGCATGGCAATGAAGCAAACCACACCTGCGATGATGGTAGCAATGCTCAGAATTCTCAGCCAATCGAATTGGTTTTGGAATAGATCGAGCAATGCAAAACCGAATTGACTGGTGCGCATCGGAAGATCGAAAAGATGGCGCTGGTGGATCAGGCCACGCAATCCGAAAGCAGGGAAGAGATAAATGGCGCTAGCAGCAATAGCAATTAGTATTGCGGAGATATGCACGGGAATCTCTTTGAAAGACTTTCGCGCACAAAGGACAACAAGGACTGAAATGACAGAAAGGTAAGTTATTGGAAGATTCGTCAGAAAAAGGCAAGACCAACCGAGAGAATAAACTGCGATCGCTCTAAGCGTATCTGGGAACCGAAGAAATACTATCGGAAGGAATGCTAACGCGGCGTGTTCGGTAAGCGCATCGCGTACATAAACATCGCAAAAATGATAGGTAAGAAAGCTATAGAGCAGCGCGCCAGATAATGCTCGCAAACGAGTGGAACTCGTTTGTCGAAGCAGGAGAGAGCTCGTAACAACGGATAAGAACGAAAAGAAAAGCTGGACTACTTGATACAGTGCGGACGCAGGGGGAACTCCGATAACATGGAAGCCACTTGCGACCCAATACACGAGCGGAAGATAAAAATAAAATGTTGGCGCGCCGAATCCGCCGAACGAGTCCGGTAACCATCTTGGATAACAACTCCCTTGTGACGAAGCCCAAGTAAATTGATCGAGCCAATTCAGATGCACATACGCGTCGTGGCCGATGACGGGATAATTCAGAACTCCGAGAAGGATGTTCAGGAATGAAGCTATCGCAACCAAGATGAACGCGGTGCGTTCCACGGGTTGCGCGGAGTTCCATTCTTCAGTCCATTTGGTTTTCATCCGAATAGCGCGACAACTTCTTTCGCGGCGTGTTCGCATTCTTCCATCGTTACATCGAGATGCGTGACGGCGCGAAGCGATCCATGAGAGCCGAGCGAGAGCAGGACACCGCGTTCTTTCAGCATTCCAATGGCTCGGCCTAAATCTGAAACGCCTTCTATTTTGAGAAGAACGATGTTCGTTTCAAGACGCGACATATCGATCTTGACATTTTTGGAATCGTTGCAAATGATCTCTGCAAAACGTCTCGCTTTTGCATGATCTTCGACAAGCCTTTCGCGATTATTTCTCAATGCGTAAAGCGCGCCGGCGGCAATAATTCCCGCTTGCCGCATGCCACCACCCCAGATCTTTCGGAACCGATGTGCTTTCTTAATAAAATCTTTGGGGCCCGTGAGCACGCTTCCGACTGGCGCGCCAAGTCCTTTTGAAAAGCAGACGGAGACAGTATCGAAGTGATCGGCGTAATCTTTTGGAGATAGACCAGAATAGGCACAGGCATTCCAAAGCCGCGCGCCATCCAAGTGCATAATAATTCCATTGGTGCGAGCAAGTTCGCTTACTTCTTGAATGCGTTCGATAGGATAGACCGTCCCACCAGCGCGATTGTGCGTATTTTCGATTGCTATGACCCGCGTGATGGGCATATAGTATGCTTTCTCTCGAATGGCCGGTTGAATATCATCGGTAGAAAGCAATCCCCGATCGGTGGCTTTTACGGGATAAAGCTGCACGCGCGAGAGATAGCTCGCGGCAGTCGTTTCGTAATTGAAGATGTGCGCGTCGGCCTCCAAAATCACTTCATCGCCCGTGGTGGTATGCGCGGCAATCGCGAGCTGATTTGCCATACACCCGGAAGGGGCATAGAGTGCAGCTTCCTTCCCGAGGACGCGCGCGGTTTCCTCCTGCAATTCTAGGACCGTAGGGTCCTCACCAAAAACATCATCGCCAACGGGCGCTTCGGCCATGGCTTTTCTCATTGCAAGGCTTGGTTTCGTAACCGTATCAGAACGAAGGTCTATAAACTTATCCACATTATTTATTAAATAATTATTATCACTTGACTTTACTTATGAAAGTTCGTATCTTTGCATTCGGATGTTCGATCATCCTCATGCAAAATTACGACATGGAACAAAAAAATGGCAATGAGCGTGGCAAAAAGCCAAATATTCCGGCAATTGAGACGCTCGGCCTCGACCAAACGGACATCACATTGCTCCGCCGCTTGCAACTCAAAGGACGTACAAAGCGCAATGAGATAGCGGAAGAAGTGGGGATGTCTTTGCCCGCTGTGAGCGAGCGAATGCGTAAACTGGAAGAGCGCGGGCTGCTCGAAGGATTTTACGCGAAGCTCAACCCGAAAATGGCGGGGCTTGACGTCGCGGTTTTTATTACAGTGACGGTTGAATCGAGCAGCAAGTATCCGGAGTTTTTACGCGCGGCTGAAAAACATCCGGAGATCATGGAGGTTCACGCGATCACTGGCGAAGGCTCACATCTCGTGAAAGCGCGGACATGGAACACTTCCACGCTCGAACGGCTGCTCTCGCAAATTCAGCAATGGCCTGGCGTTAAGCAAACGCGCACGAACGTCGTGCTTAATACGTATAAAGAGACAATGGCGCTGCCAATTGAAGAATTGGAAACCTGAACCACGATCATCAAGATTTTGCGGATTAACACGATTAATTTTTATGTCATTCTGAGCGGAGCATATCATCGGGAACCGATAATGTGCGAAGCGAAGAATCTTTTTGGCGGACTACAAAAGATCCTTCGACTTCGCAAAACTCCGCTGACGCTCCGTTTTGCTTCGCTCAGGATGACATGATAAAAAATTTAACTCAGTTTCATTAACCATTTCACAACCTACTACTAATTCACTATGACTAAATCCGAAGTATTGTCGCTCGCGAAAGAACAGAAAGTAGAATTCATCAACATCATGTTCACCGATCTGCTCGGTGTGATGAAGGCGTTAACCATTCCCGTATCCAAATTAGAGGATGCTATTGATTCCAACGTTTGGTTCGATGGCTCTTCGATCGAAGGCTTTGCACGCATATCGGAATCGGATATGTATCTGAAGCCCGATCTCGATACGTTCACCGTTATTCCGTGGTCGAAAGGCACCCGTGCGGTGACGGCGCTTATTATTGCCGATGTATTCATGCCGGATGGAACGCCATTCGAAGGAGATCCTCGAGGCATTCTCAAGCGCCAATTAAAGCGTGCTGCTGATCTGGGTTATCAGTTCAATACCGGACCGGAACTGGAATTTTTCCTCTTCAAGCGTGGAGCGGATGGTTCTCTCCAGGCGCTGCCGCACGACACGGCTGGTTATTTCGATCAGACGACGGATATTGCTTCGGAAATCCGTAAAGAGATGAGCTTCGCACTGTATGAAATGGGCATTGATGTCGAGGCGCTGCATCATGAGGTCGCTATCGGTCAGCATGAGATTGATTTCAAATACGATCATGCACTGCGTTGCGCGGATATCGTTATTATCATGAAGTACGCGCTGAAATCCATTGCGATGAAGTACGATCTGCATTGCACGTTCATGCCGAAGCCCATCGCGGGAATTAATGGGTCGGGTATGCACGTACATCAATCGCTTTTTACGCCGGATGGAAAGAAGAATTTGATGCAAGACCCCAAAGGCGAGTACCAGCTTTCCGATCTTGCGAAAAGTTACATCGCGGGACAGCTCAAGCACATTCGCGCAATGAATGCGATATTGAATCCAACGGTGAATTCGTACAAACGTCTTGTTGTCGGATATGAAGCGCCAGTATATGTCGCGTGGGGACAGCGTAATCGTTCCGCGCTCATTCGCATTCCACGCATCACCAAGGGACGCGAAAAAGCGGTGCGCGCAGAACTTCGCTGTCCCGATCCATCGGCGAATCCGTATCTCGCGTTTGCTGTGATGCTTGCGGCAGGATTGGATGGCATCGAGAACAAGATGAAAGCTCCCGCACCGGTCGAAGAGAATATCTTTGAATTCACAGATGAAACGGCGGCGGCGCGTGGAATCACCACCGTTGCGAAGAATCTGATGGAAGCGATCGAAGAGCTACAGAAAGATCCTGTCATCTGCGCGGCATTAGGAAGTTATTGCGTGGAAAAGCTCGTCGAAGCGAAGACGGCAGAGTGGGATTCGTATCGCATGTCCGTAACGCAGTGGGAGCTGGATCGGTATTTGGAAGTATATTGATAAGGGGGATAGAACCGGGATTACGCGGATTTAATTGGATTACGCGGACGATTTGGGGATTTGATATTCCTGGATTGTTCGCGTAATCCGATTTTTTAGTTTGACAATACACTTGCTCATCCTTCATCCTAAAATCGTCCGCGTAATCCCCCTTAATCCGCGGAATCCTGGTTCTCTTCTGTGGGCGCTGAGGGATTCGAACCCCCGACCTTCTCGGTGTAAACGAGACGCTCTAAACCAGCTGAGACTAAGCGCCCTATGCTTTCGGGCGCACCTAACAGCAAGACGGGGCAGTGGGGTTCGCAGGAATTGTGTGCTTGGGACTAATAGTTCAGACTTCGGCGTTATTGGAATTGATAAAACAATTCAAACTACATCTATGAAGGGTATTCAATATGTAACAGACGACGGCGGCAAGCGGGTAGCCGTTATGATCGATCTCCGCAAATACGCGAAGCTATGGGAGGAATTTCACGATTCTAAATTGATGGATGAACGATTGAAAGGCTCGTTCGAGTCGCTGGATACCGTAAAACGGAAGCTTGTCCAGCAGGGAAAACTGAAAGCCTGAGATGTATCGAGTCGGTGTGTCGTCTGAAGCGCGCAGGGAGATGGAAAAGCTTCCGGCAACACTCGTTGAGCGGTTGATCAAAAAGATAAGTGCTCTCGCCAACAATCCTCGACCATCCGGATGTAAAAAGCTTCATGGCGAAGTGAACAAATGGCGAATTCGAGTTGGAGATTATAGAGTCTTATACTTCATATTTGATTCCACAAAGGAAGTTAAAATTGCCGCCGTGCTCAAGCGTAGCGAGGCGTATCGCTGAAACGCTCTAAATCCCACGAAGAATTATTCTGCCCCTCTGTTACGAGAGGCAGAATTCGTTTAAAAACTAAAGTTCAGTTGCATCATGCATCGTTGCCAACAATGATGTAGGTGATGGAACGAATGGCGGAGCGAGAACTGCAATTTTTCGCCGCGAATGACGCCATACGTCATCGAGCGGTGGGCAGCGTTGCCGATCACGCGCACCGTGCGCTTTTCCGTGTAGGACGGGCGTAAAGTCCTCGATGTGCCTGGCTGGCGCGGAGTGTAAGAGCAATTCACCGACGAGTTTGAGCGTGATTGCGATACGGTACTTCATGTGAAGTTCCTCCGATCTAATAGTGTGAGTGCTATGAGTGTGTTGTTGTTTGTCATGTATGTTGTTTTTATTTATGTGAATAAAAAAAGGCCGGCAAGATGCCGGCCTTTTCCAAATCGTTGAGCGTGGTCTATTTAGGTACGCGTACTCAATGGGTGGAATTCAGCCGGAGGCATGGCATAATGGCACATGCTCATGGTATGACCGGTGCGATTCGTCTGGCTGATGGATGAGTACTTCATAAAATGGAATTGTGTTAACGGCTTTGCGGGATAATTGTTCCGCGTTGAGTATTATGATATTGTTTTCGGATTCGAGACAACCGATGGTGTCGTTACCATAATCGTTGTAACATTATAGACCTCAGAAAGGAACGGCAGAACGCTCTCGGTAGTTATACGCCATTGGCGCAGTATGGTCATTATTGAAACTTCGGTGTTCACGCGGCAGATAATATCCCTTCTTTCGGATGACGAATATCGCAACATTCAAAACGAATTGGTGGCCAACCCGGCGCTCGGGCCGAAGGAACCGGGAACGGGTGGTCTCCGAAAAGTACGAATTGCCGCCAAGGGACACGGTAAACGAGGAGGCGCACGAATCCTTTACTTTTGGGCAGCACACCGAGAGCAGATCTTGATGCTCTATGTGTTTCCCAAGGGAACTACCGACCAACTGACGCAACAACAAAAGAAGGCACTCAAAAAAATCGTGGACGAGGAATACGCATGAAGAAACAGGAATTCGAGGAACTATTGGAGAGCGTGAAAGAGGGCGGACGAATTCTCAAAGGGGCGCAGAAGCCCTCGCGAGTGTTCGATTATTCCATGCACGTGAAGGAAATTCGCCGAAAGCTTGGGAAGTCGCAGGACGAATTTGCGCTGATGATACGAGTGCCGGTCGCAACGGTCCGGAACTGGGAGCAGGGACGCCGCCGCCCGCATGGCCCTGCCGCCGCGCTCCTCACGCTCGTGGAATCGCTGCCGAAAAGATCGTTGCAGGTGCTGCAACAGTAATCACTAATATTTCGGCACATCCAGCTTCCCGGCGAAGTGGAATCGTTTCGGGAGTTTTGGTAGAGTGCGAGGGCGGAGGCGGTGGTTTGATTTATTCAGCTATTGGCATATCAGGTTGTCGCTCAATAAGCGCATTAAGAAATTCCTTTCTCTCATCATAGGTTCGAAAACAAAAGGTGTAGGTTAAATCTTTGAATTCAATCAAGATTCTCCTTGATCCGGTGCCAACCATCGGTCATTTTGGTGTGGATAAGGATTCCTTTAGCTCGACGCCCTTGATTTCCTTTAGGTTCATAATAATTATTGGTTCAACCTTAAAGCGGTTATCCACCGGTATATCAAGGTCGAGCCGAATGAGCCATGATTTAGTGAGGTAAGAACCTTTTATACGAGTATAACCCAACGCGAGTTCTTCATCGAGATCTTTCAACATCGCATTTTCCTGATCATCTTGGAATTGAGTACGCAGGACCTTTTCAAACTCATTCCAATCCGATAATACGCTTCGGGCAATTTTTTTCGCCCATGCTAAATTTGCCACTATTGATACCCAAACCTGTATGGCACATATAATCAGGAGTCCTCGCATGATCCAGTCGGAACCCTCCATCCAGCGCCATAATAACAAGGCAGCTGCAGTACCGACGAAACCCCATAAGTGAATACGCCGAACGCGAATCGCCGAACGCCGCTTATAATCTTCCAGCAGGGCTTCGATCGCGGGATACCCCTCAATCGGAAGAAGTCCTTGTTGTTGGCTATTAGCGGTCGAGGTGGTCAATGGGAGTCGAGAAATGATGTCCATTTGATAGTAAATCACGAAACCCCCAAAGAGTGGGCGACCCATGTGGCTGATTGATAAATAATAAGGCCGAAGCCAAGCCCACCAAGAACGCCTGTAGCAAGTCTTCGTGAATTTGTAGACTCCCTCCCAAACTTCTCCTGAACGGTAACGTCGAGAAGCAACGGCGCGAGAAGCATAAATGCCACAACCCCGCTAGGCATTAGCCCGAAAATGAACAAGAATAGCGCAGTAACGTGACCGATGTTACAGCCAAAACATCTCGCACAAATCTTCATCCGATGCCCACGAAGCGTCAGGCACCGGCTCGGTATTCCATGGCAGCCGAGATTGACCTGACGCATGGCATTGATAGCATTAATACCATTCATGCTTGCAGTTTAGGCATGACTTTTTGATTTTATGGGCTCCAGATTGTCCAAATAGAAAACCGAGCGGACCACACGTTAGAAATCCGCAACACCCCTTTGATGAGCTATAGCCTTTCTGATCTACGAAGACGTTTGGAGAGCCACATAGCGGACATCTAAGGACGGCGTTCTCGTTACGCTTAAAAATTGCTTTAAAAATTCCCATTTCTCTCGTCTTGACTAAATTAATTGATTTATTGAGTTTTGGCTCTTAATGCTTCTCGAACCTTTTCACAAAAATAATACATTTTGTGGTGAGATTCACTAAATTCAGAATTCGAAATATTAATCTATCTTGATTTTCTGAAATTGACCGGTCACGGAAAGGCTAATTTGAGCGTTTTCTTGTGGTTTCATAACCTTAGGGATATGGAACTCAAGGCAAGTTGCTATTACCCATGCAATCGCGCCTAATGAGACCCAAAGTAAAAGACAAATGACTACACACTCGCAATCGTTTGAATGAACCCACGAAAGGAGTGCCGCCAAAAGAATCTCAAAAACAATTATCATAAAAGCGTTCCCATGTTCTCGAAGAACCCGATATGACTCCACATACTCATCTACTTGATTTTTTTTAGTCGTACCAACGGGGCGTTCGGTACCCCCAGAACGACGTTCTGCCAATTCCTTATAGAAACATATAATCTTTCCAAAAAAATATTTTTCCGACTCCTCATTTTCGCATTTCTTACACCATAAGAATCCCCTAATTGCATGTAGAAAGAGAATTGGTGCGCTTGCTATGTAGCAATATGCTAATCCGAGTACCCAAAAGATAACGGCGGTATGAATATTTCATCACTCTCGGATCAAAAGGCAACGGGACTAAATTGCATGGTAATACGTTCCACGATATGAGCAAGGCAACGATATAACCACCAACAATCGAGGGTACGCCATAGCGCACTAAATAATAATTCCAACTTCCTAAAAGATCTTTCATTTCAGCTTAACACCATTCCTTAAATATTGTTTCGGGCTTTATTTTCAATTTACGAAATGGAAGATCAGGGGAAGTGAAGACCAATCTTAATGCTGCCCGGTTAAAAAGCCGTGGACGGAGAGGTGCTTCGGGGCAAAGATGAAAGATTAACCACGATTCACAGGATTTTCAGGATTAGGGAAGGATTGGGGAAAGGTAAGAGGTAAGAGGTAAGAAGTAAGAGGTAAGAAGTAAGAGGTAAGAGGTAAGAAGTAAGAAGTAAGAGGTAAGAAGTAAGAAATGGGGGGGAGGCGGTTTAAAAGTAAAACATGCCGAATTAGCTCTGAAACCGCATATATGCCTTAACGGGCACCTATGGCGGGAAAAGATTGTTATATATAGTGGAGGGGTACTATAGCGTAAACGTATTCGGAGGTCTATTCCTCTGTCCTATTGAAAAACATATTCATATCCCTCATTCCCTCGGAAAGATACCGCCTCACGCTTCAGTGATTGCGTCTCAGGCCACCTGGCGCTCTTTACAGAGTACACAGTGAGATTTAGAGCCAAGCTCTACTATGCTCAAAAAGTCAGAAGGGCCGATGTATCTGTGCTCATAACGCTCTTAGAAATGATAGAAGAGGCGTTCGGCACACAGTCTATAGCTTAAAAGGCGTTGAAAGATCGTCCGTACGGAAGCAGTTCATTGACAATTTAACCACTGACCACGACCCTTCGACAGGCTCAGGACAAGCTTTCATGATTTTCAGCATTAGGGAAGGATGGGAAAGGGAAATCCATAGTTTTGGAACAAACCGTGCTCATTTCTGTTATCAGCGACTCGAAATAGCGAGCGGAGACCGAAAACTCCGCGCAACAGAACCATGATTTGGGGCGATTATTGAGATTAAGGAAGATTTGAAGCCACATCTTGTTAATCTTAAACATCGCCCCAAATCATGGTTCAGGGACTTAGTTAACAATAAACGTAATTGACAATGGCATTTAGCAATCCACGCCCGGCGGTAGGGGCGAATAAAGACAGAAAGCGCGTAGGCCGGGGCGAAGGCTCTGGTCACGGCAAAACCTCGACACGCGGGTCGAACGGAGCGGGGTCGCGCTCCGGTAATAAGTACAGAGCAGGCTTCGAAGGCGGTCAGATGCCGCTTGCTCGCCGGCTTCCCAAGTTTGGCTTCCACTCCCCACATCGCACGGAGTATCAGATCATCAATGTCGATACGCTTGAAATATGCGTATCGAATGGCCGTCTTCCGAAAGGCCAAACGATCACTCCGGATACGCTTTGGGAGGCAGGACTCATCAATCGTCAGGGCATGCCGGTGAAGATCTTGGGCGATGGAACGCTGACGCAGAAGCTGAGCATTCAGGCGCATAAGCTTTCGAAGAGCGCAGTTGAGAAGATCGAAAAAGCTGGGGGAACTGCGGAACAACTAATTGCAAAATAAATTGTAGCCGTGACCTTTAGGTCACGGTCGCGGAGCGCAAACCAATGTTGCTATAGACACCGTGACCTAAAGGTCACGGCTACAAGAAGAAAAAAATCTTATGAGTCGCTTAACCGATAGTTTCAGAAATATCTTCAAGATCGAAGAGCTGAAGGACAGGATCATTTTTACGATCGTGTGCTTGATGGCTGTTCGTCTTGGGGCACATATTACGCTTCCGGGCATTGATTTCCATCAATTAGACAAGGCAAGTGCGTCCAGCAATTCTTTGTTTGGACTGTACGATCTTTTCGTCGGTGGTGCATTTAAAAATGCAGCCATCTTCGGGCTTGGCATCATGCCGTACATTTCGTCCTCGATCATCATTCAGCTTTTGGGCGCGGTCGTTCCGTATTTCCAGAAGCTTCAAAGGGAAGGCGAAGACGGGCGTAAAAAGATCACGCAAATGACACGCATCGGAACGGTGCTGGTATCCATCGGTCAGGCGTCCGGTATGGCGATCTATCTTGAGAAGCAGCAGGATCTCGTTGCGGCTGGGATTAGCCCGGCGTTCTTCCTTATCTCGACGGTTATCTGCCTTACGGCGGGATGTATGCTGATGATGTGGATCGGCGAGCAAATCACGGAGCGTGGAATCGGTAACGGTATTTCGCTTATCATTTTTATTGGTATTGTTGCGCGCTTTCCGAACGCGATCTTTACGGAAGTGACGATGGTACAGTCGGGCCAGCATAATATCATAGTAGAATTAGTGCTATGGGCGTTCTTCGTAGGAATCGTTGCATTCGTCGTGCTGATGACGCAGGGCATTCGAAAGATTCCCGTGCAATATGCGAAGCGCGTGATCGGTCGAAAAGTATATGGCGGCGTTACGCAGCATATCCCGATGCGCATTAATACGGCTGGCGTTATGCCGATCATTTTCGCACAGTCGATCCTGTTCATCCCGACGACGCTCGCTCAATTCTTTCCGAATACAGCGTTCGGTGATTTCCTGACGAGCTTCTTCAGTTATCGCTCGATGGGATATTCCATCGTGTTCGCTGTGATGATCGTATTCTTCACGTATTTTTATACAGCTATCGCGTTTAACCCTCGCGATGTTGCAGATACGATGAAGAAGCAGGGCGGATTCATTCCCGGCGTGCGTCCCGGCAAACACACGTCAGATTATATTGATAACATCCTAACGCACATCACGCTGCCTGGAGCTATCTTTCTTGCCATCGTGGCGATCTTGCCTGCCTTCGTAAGTTATCTCGGTGTGACGAGCGATTTTGCGCAGTTCTTCGGCGGAACAAGCTTACTCATTATGGTCGGCGTAGCGCTCGATACGCTCCAGCAGATCGAATCGCATCTCACGATGCGTAACTATGAAGGCTTGATGAAAGCAGGGCGCATCAAGGGCCGCGTGGGAGTGGGGGGATATTAAGAAATTAGGAATGATGAATTATGAATGATGAGGCTTTGCTCTTCTTCTGATTTTTTCATCATTCATCATTCCTAATTCATCATTAACATGGCCCGCCTGATTAAGACCGAAGCCGAGATCGCACGAATGCGGGAAGCTTCGCATATCGTTGCGGAAAGCCTGAATTATGCTGAAACGCTAATTCGTCCCGGTGTGACTCCACTGGAGTTAAATGCTGCTGTGGATAAATTTATTACGCAGCAAGGGGCGTATCCTGCATTCAAAGGGTATAGAGTGAAACGACAGACGTTTGAATTTGCATCTTGCATTTCTGTAAATAATGCCGTTGTACATGGCATTCCATCGAAGGAGCCTCTGAAAAATGGGGACATTATTTCGATCGATTGCGGCGCAGAAAAAGATGGCTGGTTTGGCGATGGTGCTTGGACCTTCGCAGTTGGAGAGATAGCGCCAGCCACGCAAAAACTGATGGATGTTACGCGAGAATCGTTATTGCTCGGCGTTGCGCGAGCGAAAGTTGGTGGAAGGCTGTTCGATATTTCCGAAGCTATACAGGATTATTGTGAGATGCATGGTTATGGCGTTGTGAGGGAACTGGTTGGTCATGGAATCGGGAAACATCTGCATGAAGATCCGCAAGTTCCGAATTATGTGCCATCGCCATCGGAAGGTTTTACCAATCTTGAACTTTTGGAAGGAATGACTTTCGCCATTGAGCCCATGATAAACATGGGAACCGAGAAAGTGCGAACAGCTAAAGACAAATGGACGGTACTCACTGCCGATGGTAAGCCCAGCGCGCATTTCGAGCACACCGTCGTAGTGCGGAAGGGTGGGGGAGAGATATTGACGAAATAAGCGGCCATTATCATGAAAATGTGGAAGTCCCGCGAGTGGTATTTTGTCATGGCAGCAACATTTCTGCTGTTCGGGTTTAACGTCTATCGCACGGCAACTCACCAGAATGCCACCTCGCTGGATTACGTTGGCTATACGCAGTTCATTGAGCCACTGAAGCTTCATGGAACGATCACCAAGCCACATTTTATCTATCCGATGCTCGTTGCTGCTGCGTCGTTGGTGTTTCCAGGGATCAGCTACAGCGGGCTTGGCGCGGGAATTGTTCTTATCTTTCAGCTTGTGCTTGCTTCTATTCTCTGGAATTTCTGGAAACAAGTTCTCGCTGGCAAAGCGCCAGATTGGATGGCATCTTTACTCGCGATGGCATGCTTGCTGATCGCTCCGGTTAATCTGATAACGCCGGATCACGGATACTTTGGCTACATTGGAATTACGATCTACCATAATCCTCCAATGATGATCAGTCGTCCGTTGGCTTTGGTTCATTTTTTGCTTTTTGCAGGAGCGATTGCAAGCGGAGTTTTTTCGGTGAGGAAAACAGCCATGTGCTTCGCATACATTGTTATTGCGACGTTGATGAAGCCAAATTATGCATTGATTATGGTTCCATCTGGTGTAGCATTAGCCCTTTGGTCCTTCTTCCGAAAGCATGTGCGAATGTTTAACTTCATTATCCTTGGCACAGTGCTGCCTGCGATTTTGATCCTCTTCTGGCAATATCAATTTACCTACATTTCTCAAACAGCAGCTTTAGGTGAATCGCACATTATCTTCAAGCCATTTTTTGTCTATATGGATCGCTCGCAAGACATTGGTCTGAAGTTTATCCTTTCCGTGCTATTTCCGCTCGGTGTTCTCGTCGTTTGTTGGAAACAAGCACTTCGCGATCGGTATTATTTGATCGGATCAATGGTGTTTATTTTTGGGGCGATACAATCGTATTTATTGGCAGAGTCCGGTTCAAGGCTTTATGACGGGAATTTTCTATGGTCCGCTCAAATTGGTCTTTTCTTATGGTTTGTTGTTTCGCTGCGTGTGGTACTGCTTCGCATTTTTTCAGACTCGGCCTTTGCACGGTGGTCTCCAGGATTAGTTACCATTTCCATCCTATTATCCCTACATGTAGCGAGTGGGATTGTTTGGTACGCCCATGAGACGATAGCGCCAGGTGCTTTCTGGTAATTTGATAGATGAACGCGGTGAATTTGATTGAAAATTCTTTGTTGTAAAAGATTGAATGAAATCACTTTCAAGAATCGTACAGGTTGCCCTATTAACGATCACCGCTGTGGTTCTTATTACCAACGCGAGATCCCTGTACACAGCGCCCGTTGCTAATTCATTTAATTGGTGGCAGGGGGATGAGACGTGGCTCATGGCGGAGTCCAATCACTTTGTTAGGACAGGACATTATACGAATCCGCTTGCTCCAGGTTCTGCTTACTCCGAATGTTCGGGAATGTTGTTTGGAAGCTGCTATGTAACTGCTACGCTTTATGGTTTGCCATTGATTTTCTTTAAGTCTCACACGATAGATACGGGAAGGACGATTTCCTGGCTGTTCGGAGTCCTGACGATATTTGCATTATGGATCATTGCCGGCCGCTATCGTATTGATCCGACCTTGAGAATGTTCGGATGTTTAATGATGACAGGAACGCTTTGCTTTTTTATCACAAGCCACTCTGCACGCTCGGATACACTTGTTGGATTAGCAGTGCTGATGCTTGCCGGCGGATTGCCTGTCATGATAGAAGATCGGAAAAATAATATACCTGTTATTCTCGGTTTGATTTTACCATTGTGCCTTCTGGTGAATGGACATGTCTTAATTATTTCATCTGTGATGGTCGTCTATCTCGCTTGGGAAGCGGGAATCTTTAGAAGCTGGAAGTCAATCTATCGAACGATAGGCACAGCGTTAGCCGGATTTGCAGTGTTGTTTATTGCACAAGAAATTGTGCTCGGTTCTGGAAGCTTGCTGGGTCCGTTTAGCGGCTCATCAGGCAGGATGCCGATCATGCGTGTGTTTCATCCAAAAGCAGATCTATCAAATCTTGATTGGCGTATTTTTATTGCGAATGCATGGGCTCCGGGCCTGATTTTGGTTTCTGTTCTGATAATAGTTGCTCTTATTTGGGCCAGAATTCGATACAAAGTCCGAATTTCTCAAATGGAACCCGCGGAGCGACGCATGTTAGTTTGTACTCTGTTCGTGATTCTGACGTCCATTTTTCTTGAATATTATGAGCCTCGATATTTTATTTATGTATTGCCCATTATTATTCTATCCTTTCTAATTATTATATCGTTCCTGTTGCGAACATTACCTCGTCCATCTCGTGCCGGATTAACAGCCGGATTAAGTGCGTGCCTCGTATTTGCTTTGTGGAGATATGAGATGGATACAACGATCCTTGCCACTGGTGGAAAACAAATAACTTTAGCAAACCGCGCGGCGGTCGCGGAGGCGTTGGCAACGATTCATGCCAGTTGTGCGGGTGTTCCTCGGATCTATTCCACAGTCACAGGGGAGGCTGTCGCAATGGATGATTCGAGTGTTTTAATAACGCCGATCATGTTTTACCAGCCGATCGATAAGAAGGCATCGCGCGAGGAGTTATGGAAGCAGGCTAACATTGGATATGCGATCGTTTGCAATCCTGCTCATGCCCTCGACTGGAACGAGACCGACTCGTGCATTAGTTGGGCAGACCGCACGCGAGCGAAAGTGATATTCGAGCGCGTGGGTACTTTCTATGACATTGGCCGCTCGTATGCCTCCTCGGATCTCCGTTTGCTCGATACCCTCCGCGTGTACGAATTCTGATGAGTGATTCAGTCAATCGTTCCTACTCATTGTGGAAGCGAGCAATCGTTCCTATCCTATTGATAGGTGCGATTTGTTTTTCGTTGTATATCAATGTACGCTCCATCTTCACGTTTCCGGCACCAAATTCTTGGATCTATTGGGATGGCGATGAAACGCAGGCGATGGTTGAATGCCAGTCACAAGTGACGAAGCTCCTCTATGCGTACCCAAACGCTGCCGGGTCACTTTTTCAGCACGGCTCGGGGATATTGAAGGGGAGCGTTTGGATCACCTCACTCATCTACGGTGGGGCCGCGAGCCTCATCCGTGCTAATCCTGTCGATATTGGGAGGACGGTCTCGTTTATCCTTGCTTGCATGCTTCTGATAGGTATTTATCGCATTCTTCGGAAGCAAAATACTTCCCCAGCTATAGCACTGACGGCAATTCTTGCGTTCACGACGACGGACGGATTCCTTATCATGTCCCATAGCGCACGGCCGGATATGCTGATCGCCCTGGCAGATCTTTTCATAATTGCTGCATTGATACGGTTTAGAAACCGAGGCAATAAGGATGATCGCCAGGTCGGGCTTATTCTCGGGCTGCTCATAATCGGAGGATTGCTTGTTAGCATCCACGTTTGGATCGATTGTGGGCTTACAATTATCTATCTTCTTTGGCGAACGGGAATGTTAAAACGATTTCGAGTGTGGAAGTTCACCGCGATTGTCGTAATTGCTGGCTTCTCTATAATCTCTTTGCTGTATTTTTTAAGGACCGGTCGATTTGATCTTTTCGGACCGTTTGGGTACCTCCCGCCGCCGCTGCAACACTTCTTTTCTCCGGGTGCTCAAAGGGGGAATCTCTTATATCGATGGTTTATCTTGACGGAATGGTCTCCGGCCTATATTCCGGTTGGAATTATTCTTTTAACTGGGGTTCTCATTCTTAAGCTGAGAGGAAAGCATCTTGATCGGGTAATGGAGTTGTGGTTCTTTTAACGTTCTTGCTCTTATGTTCTTTGGCTTATTTGGAAGCCATGCTTCCGCGATACTATATTTATGCGCTTCCGTTGGTTACCATTTCATTCGCGCTGTCTGCTCAAGCTATTTTGAATTCGATTGCTCACCCGGTTTTTCGACGAGCCTGTTCTGTGTTGGGTCTCTCGATGATAGTATTTTTTGCTTTTCGTTTCACCACCACAATGTTAGAGCGACAGCCATTCGCGAATGAGATCGCCCAGAAAAACAAAAATGCTGTTTTGGATGCAGTTTCTATGATCGAACGAGATTCTTCGCACGGTCAAAGCGTAATTGCATCAAATTCTGTGCTGTATGCTCTTATGGATGTTCCAAACATTCGGCCTATTTGTGAGCTATTCATCTCCGCGCCCGATGTAGCTTTAAAATCTGAAAAAGGAATACCGCTTCCCAAAGCGGATTATCTTCTTACGATCAGCTCGGCACGGGTGCTTGACGTGAGCGGTGTTAATCGGATACCCAGCCCCATGTTCGGAAGTCATTGGAACTTAATAATGCAACGAACCGGGGTTTTTTCAGACATTGGTCGTAGTTATTCGAAGGACGGTATGAAAGATGATGATACTCTCCGGCTGTATAGGGTTATACCGTAGCTTGGATTACAAAAATAAAAAATGAGCGAATCGGTTCGGAATCCATCGGAACGCCACTTTCTCGCACTCGATGGGTTGCGTGGCGTGGCGGCTCTGATGATCGTGTGGCACCACTTCCTCCAGCTATCGCCAATGCATGGGGTGGTGTTATCACTTTTATCGCGCGTTTTCGGATTTACATGGGTAGGTGTTGACTTATTTTTTGCACTCTCTGGGTTTCTGATCACGGGCATATTGGCGGACACGAAGTCAAAGAACCATTATTTTCGGACATTTTATGGTCGGAGGGTGCTTCGCATTTTTCCGCTATATTATGGGTATCTTGTCCTTGTTTTTTTTATTCTTCCTTTTATTGGGATTGGAACCAATGTCTTGCCGTCGTCACGCATCTTCTATTGGACGTACACCAGCAATTTCTATTTTGCGTTTCACGGTTGGTTAACCGAGCCATACCTCACACATCTTTGGACACTGGCAATTGAGGAGCAATTCTATCTTATTTGGCCTCTTGTGATATTTCTCAGCACGAGCCTTGAACGCCTTCGGCGCGGCATGCTCTGGGTATTGCTATTGATCGTCATCTTGCGGTTCATTCTTTATCTGACTGGGATCGAACTTAATGTACTGTATCTGATCACCTTTACCCATTGTGATGGTCTGATTCTCGGCGGGTATCTTGCACTATCTGTGCGCAGCAAGGAGCCGGGAGCAATGAAAGGCTTGCAGCCTTCGAGCATTACTGTGGTCATCATGGCTATCCTCTCGTTTGTCCTTTCAAATTTTGGAGGATTGATACCTCGCTGGGATTCGCTCCCGGTTATGCTATTCGGTCGAGAGGTGATCTTGCTTATCATGCTTGCAGTGCTTTTTGTCTGGCTCATTCATGCGGCGACGAATCAGACCCGAGGCCATATTTTTAGATTCTTTTCGCATTCTGCATTACGGTGGTTCGGAAAATACAGCTATGCGCTGTATGTTTTGCATGTTCCGATTGCGGTGCTTCTGCTCCGATCTGATATTTCGTGGGTTTCCTCTGAGCCGGTGGTTGCTCAACTTGAACTATTTGCAGTCTATTTGGGTGGCAGCATTGCAGCAGCGTTTCTTAGTTGGCATCTTTATGAGAAACATTTTCTAAAGTTAAAAAAATATTTTCATGCCGGCTAGAATTGCAAAATGAAGAAACGATTAATGTTTTTCCGTCGTGGAACGGTTTGAATCGATACGATAGAGCGTCAGAGTATCCACTCCCCACGTCACTCCCTCACCATAGACCGTCGAATAGTCTGTGTGTGTTCCGATCCATCTTTCGATAGGTGTACCGATAGAATCGAGTGCGCGGTTGATGGGATGCTCTTCCAGAACATCATCCTCAATTAAGGAATAAGTGTAGGCAACGGCATAGTCAGCCTTTATCTTTTCGAGCGTTTGAGACGGCGAAAGGGTCGCTGAGGGGAGTTTCAAAAACATTGTAGCAATCGGTGTGCAACCATTCCAGGCAGCGTGAATAGCGGGAGGAAAGAATAAAACATTTGGAACTTTGCCGGGATCGTCAGATTTAACCTTCTGTTCAACTTCTTTGAACACTCGGTTTTGACTTTGCACGATCTGCCCTCCGGCCCGCATAGCGGGTAAGCTCCAGCGAAATGATAGTGCCGTTGCCAGGATTGCTAATGCAAACAAAAAGAGCGATCCAATCCGCTTTTTTTGTAATGAAGGAATGGGAATGATAAAGATACAAACAGTAATTACCGGAAGCACATGAATGAGGTATTTCTCATCCCGATTTTCGAACAACAAATTTGCTGCAATAAGGAGGAAGCCGAGTATCATCCATATATTATATTTTTTTGAAAAAATATCTCTTCTTGTTCTGCCATCAAAAATAAGATAGATTATCGCTGCCATTGTCATAAAGAGATAGAGAGGAGCAAAGTCGAGTAGAGACGAGAAACGCCCCGTAATATTTACGAGTTGCCTCTGAAATTCAAATGGGTGCAGAATAGGGATCGATCCAAAGAAGCTAACGTAGATCGAGGGTGTTGCTGGCTTTGGTCCGAACAAGGTTATTGTATCCCATTGTGCAAATTCGGAGCAAAGAAATACGATGATGGCAGTTCCCACGCCAGCAATGTATGCTGATACTTTCTTCATAGAGTGGAACACTTCCAATTTCCAAAGCACGAAAATGCAACAAAGCGAAGTTTGGAGCGCTATGTGTGGATTAATTGCGATCAGAAGCACTTCCAATAAGCCGAACATGGAGAATTGGAGAAGGCGATTAGCGTTATGTCGCAATAAATACACCAATCCCGCTATTACCAGAAGATTCGACAATCCGACCAGCATGTCATAACGAGCGGAGTGGCTCATGACGAGGAAGCAAGGAGTGCTCAAAAATAGAATCAATGCTGACGCAGACCAGAACGCATCCAAACCTTCGTTTCTAAGAATTCGATATATTCCAATCAGGGTAACCAGCGCGATAACCATGGTTACAATTCTTCCAATTTCGATAGGATCCGCATGGAAAAGGAGTTGAGGTATGCCATACAAGGCAGAAGTGATCCACATGTTACCGAAGATGAGGCCGCACCCTTGACTGAGCGTGCTCGCTTGCGCATAAGGATGATAAAAGCGACCAGTCAAAATCATTGCTTTATACTCTGAGAGCAGCCAGCTCTCATCACCTGGGAAATAGACGGATGAATCAGGAACAGGAACTGAAAGTTGGCTTAACCAATTCAGATACAGCATGACGAGAATGGAACCAATAAGCGTCAGGGCCAAGACCACTTGGAATTGCTTTTTATGTAGTGCATCAAGCATCAGCGCTGCAAGGCCACGGAAGCCATTGAGCGCTGGAAAAGGTTTTTGTCGATTAGATGCTTTTTTTTGCAAACGTCCCTTGTTCCTAGAGTGGACAATCTTTGAGTATTTTTTTAACAGCTAAATGCCAAATGGGATTCTCTCTTGCATGGTTATTCAGCGGCTCCGCCAAGTGTAATTGCATTGATATCCATCGAAGGCTCCGGTGTGGATAAATGATAGGGAAAGTATTTCTTCAATTTCAAAAAGTGTTTCTCCAAAAGATTCCACGAAACCACTGCGGCAGCGATGGAAAGTACAAACTGAATAATAATGATATAAAGGCTATGTGCGAAGCTCCATGGAGGCGGAAGATTTTGGAGAAAGTTCGGAATCGGGAAATGCCACCCAACCCATAGGCAGATCGGAGCATGCAAAACATACAGCGCGTAGCTATACTTACCGATCATTCGCAAATATTTTAGGCTCATCACCTTTTGCAAGCTATTGATGTCTGGGCAGACCACACGCATCACTGCGTACGCAAGTGGCAGTGAAATAATGGTCGTTCCGATGCATTGGAGAAAGGGCGGCCAGGTCAAGATATTAAGAGTGAATTGATCGTTGCGTAAAATAAAGCAATATGTTAAAATAAATCCGACAACTACCCCTCCGACGCCCCAGTCAAATCGTTTTAGAATCAAATTATATTTCGGTGAGGTGAGCTTCTCGATAATTCCCTCACGAAACGCTATGGAGATAAGCGCGCCAAGCAAAAGGCCATCCATGTGGCACAAGGTAAAAGTGTTGATGAAGTTAGCTGAGAGTCCTGCGCTTAGGCTAAATGCGCGTAAGAGAGGAATTGAGAGAAAGACCGCAATAACTCCCCGCTTTAAATACCGCTCACTTGAAAAGAGCAGCACGAGCGGCCACAGAAGATAAAATTGTTCTTCAATCCCCAATGTCCAAAAATGGCCGATGTTTGGGCCGGGCCAGGTGTGAAATCCATCGTAAATATTTGCGGTGTAAGTCCATTGCCATGCCTGAGCATGAATTTCAGCAATCGTAAGCTTAATTCCGAGGGTGGGAAGTAAAAGATAAAAGACAGCAAGAAAAGCGTAATACAGAGGGAAAATGCGCACAAACCGTCTTCCATAAAAAGCACGAAAATAGTTTGGAGATTTTCGAGTATCGAGAAGAATGTTGGTGATGAGAAATCCTGAAAGCACGAAGAAGAGATCGACACCAACCCATAGCAAGCCAGTGGCACGGAGATAAGCCTTGTCGAACGTGTTTGTCAGAAAGTAAGAGAGGGCAGAATGATGTGCGACGACCATCAGCGCTGCGATGCCGCGGAGGCCATCGAGCGCGGGGAAGTGGCGATCGCGGATAGATGTTGTTATTGGCAAAAGTGTTTTTCCCGCTTCGGGGACAATCTTCAGTACTTTTTTGTAACATCCTTGTGCCAAAACCCATTCACACTTCAAGCGAACCCTTCGCGAAGCTCTTTTCATTGCCATCTGCGCTTGTGATTTCGGCGCTGCTCTATGCCTGGACGCTAACCTATCCGCTCGACATTGACTCATCCATTTACGCCTATATGGCGTCCATTCTTCTTAAAGGATACTGGCCGTATGTGAACGCGGTCGAGAATAACTTCCCTGGCACCACTCTTTTCGTTCACTTTCCCGAATTTATCATCTTTGGCCGAAGTGTACTTGCTTTTCACGCATGGGATATTCTTTGGCAGCTTGCCGGTACTTTTTTTCTGTATAACATTGTCAAGCACATCTCGAATCGTCAAGCAGCATGGCTCGTGTCGGTGCTTACAGCGATCTACTACCTCAGCGTTGATAATCTCATGGTTGCGCAACGGGATTGCTATGCTACCGTTATTTTACTTGCCGTGCTATCTATAATGATTTCTCATGAGAATGTTGCTGGTAACGCACTGAAACGATATTTTTGGTGTGGTCTTCTTTATGGAGTGGCGATACTTATTCGTCCTACGAACGAGCTGTTAGCTTTTTTTCTTGCTGCTTGGCTTATTTATGACAGCTATTCGAGAATGGGCGTGAAAAAGGGAATTATCTTTTTTGCTTCATCTCAAATTCTTCTAAGTATTTATATGCTAATTGCGTGGATCACCGGAAGTTTAAACGAAATTTATACGATCGTTATCCGATTCAATACAGAGGTTTATTCCAACTTGCTTCCCATTATCGATGTACTAAATCCGCTTGGGAAGTATTGGATATTATTCATTGTAGTTCCCTTTGGTTTTGTCGCACTTCGAAAGCGGAAGAGGATACTCATCTTAGGACTTGTAATAGCCGCGATCATCACCGTTATACCACAGAAGCGATACATTTACCAATACTATCCGGTTTTTATTTTGCTTTTTCTATTCGCGGGTGTGGGCTGGACTTGGTTGATCATGAGAGTTAAATCGGCGGGTCTTCAAACTTTTCTTATCGTTTTTATAGGGTTATTCGCTCTCCACTTTTACACTCGAGGAACTTCGCAAAAGCGAATCTTTATTGAGGCGGTCACATGTAATTTGCCGAACACTCCGATCTATTGGCAATACGACACATCGAGCGCTTCGGGGTTCGCTGTGCTGGATTCCGTGAGTGATTTTTTACAGTTGCACACTACTCCGAATGACCGTGTGCAATTTATTGGCGAATACGTGTATCCGCTATATTATGCGAACCGGCTTTCTGCAACTCGGTTCATTATTATGGCCCCATTGGTCATGCGTGGCACGAATGGTCTCACAGCATATCAGATGAGATGGCGGAAAGAATTTGTGGACTCGCTTTCAGAGCATCCTCCGATCTATATCGTTGTGGCAGACGCTCCGGATTATGCGCGGGGTCACTTGAATGGGCATTTGGGACATGAGATCTTAGAAAAAGATCTGACAGAAGTCGGTAAGTTTGTTAATTTACAATATCATTCGGAAGCCAAGATCGGTGCATTCACCTTTTATCGGCGTAATTGATCAGCGGTGGCCAGCAAATTGGGTTGAGAAAGAAAAATCTCAAGGATAAGCGTGGAGCGCATTCCATAAGTCTGTTGTTTGGCAACATTGCCTAATAATACGCTATTCATGACTTCATTGCATTCCATTAGCTTCCGCGACAAATCTCTGAATCCCATTTGGGATAAAATCCGCTCGGGCGAACGCCTTTCGAAAGAGGATGGGCTTGCGCTCTTTGCTTCCGAAGATATCATTGGCGTCGGACGAATGGCCAACGAAGTAGCACGAGCTAAATCTGGAGATAGCGTCTATTTTGTGCTTAATCGCAAGCTTGAACCAACGAACATCTGCGTTCTCTCATGCAAGTTCTGTGATTTTGCCGTTAAGCCCGATTCTCCCGAAGCGTATGAGATGACGATTACAGAGATGCTTTCGAAGCTTCGCCCTGATCTGCACGAGGTGCATATCACCGGCGGTTTGCATCCCAAATGGCCGTGGGAATTTTACATTGACATGGTGCGTACGATCAAGACGCAATTTCCGAATGTCGATGTAAAGGCATTTACCGCAGTCGAGATAGATTTTTTTTCGAAGAAATTCAAGAAATCGCACGAGCAAGTTTTGCGCGAACTTCAGGAAGCCGGACTTCGCACGATGCCCGGTGGAGGTGCGGAAGTTTTTTCGGAGCGTATTAGGAAAGAGTTATTCAAACAGAAGATCGGTGCCAAAACGTGGTTTGAGGTCCATCGCACTGCGCATCGGCTCGGGATTCAGTCGAATGTGACGATGCTCTATGGTCATATCGAAACGATTGAGGAGCGAGTTGAACACATGCTACGAGTGCGTGAATGTCAGGATGAGACTAACGGTTTTCTCTCCTTCATTCCACTCGCGTTCCAACCTGGAGACACCGGAATTAAAACGCGGAATGATTTTACAAGTGCTATCGACGATCTCAAGACGATAGCCGTGTCGCGGCTTATGCTCGACAATGTACCGCACATTAAGGCATATTGGGTAATGCTAACTGCCGAAGTTGCCACCATCGCTCTCAATTTTGGTGCAGATGATATGGATGGCACTGTAGGCGAGGAGCGCATTGCCCACGATGCCGGCGCTATCAGCCCAATGGAATTGGCGAAAGGCAAACTAATTTCGATCATCCACGATGCAGGAAAGCTTCCCGTAGAGCGTGACATATGGTATAACCCGATCACCATATATCCGAAGTCAGAATGGTCGGTGGTTAGCAAAATGCCTTATCTTAATTCCGTGCCATTCTACAATTCATTCCCGAATTATTCAACGGTTGTTAAGCTTGCTCCACTTGCTCCACGAGTATTTGGCAAACTGGCAGAGCAGGGGAGTGTAGCTGCTGGCCCGATGTCCTTGCGTGATTACATGATGCTGAACGAGAACTTCGAACGTCTTGACTATGGCGTTGCGGTTAAAGGAAAAGCAAATTCTGTCCTGCTTTTTAGCACATTTGATTGGAATGAGCTTTCTGAAAAGAGAATCGGAATTACGGCGGAGACTTCAACGAGCATTGAGCTTCTGCGAGTGCTTTTAGAGAAGCGTTTTGGAATCACGGATTATTCATTCGATCGGATCAATAAGCTGGATCGGTATGAAGATTTTGATGCTATTTTGCTCATAGGTGACGAAGCATTAAAGCGTGCTTATGGTGATGGTATTGTAGGCTTCGATAAAGTATTCGATCTTGCGGAAGAATGGTGTGCATGGAAGGAAATGCCTTTTGTTTTTGCTGTGTGGGCCATTAGAAAAGGCACACCCGAAGCGGCAAGACTTGAAGTTATTGAATCGCTTGAAAGATCATTGACAAGCTCTGCTAACCACTTTGGCGAATTTGGTCGAGAGCATGGCGCAAAGCTTGGAATGAGCGAGGGCGAAGTCTCTGATTATCTCTCTCAGTTCCGCTATCGCTTCACGCTCGAAGAACATGCTGCCATGGCGGAGTTCGAGATGGAATATGAGTCGATCGATTCAAATAATGTCGTTGCTAAGAGTGACAAAGAATCGGTGAATCAAACAATGTCAGTATAATTTTAATCATGTTGCAGGATATTCGATACAAAGTTAATAATTCAGAACGCCTCACTCGCGAAGACGGCCTTTGGCTACTCCAAAATGCCTCGCTTCTGGATCTCGCAGAGCTTGCGGAAACAGTGCGATTCCGAATGAATCCCAACCGGCGAGTCACCTTCGTTATCGATTCGAATCCGAATTACACGAACGTTTGCAACGTCGATTGCATTTTCTGCGCATTCTATCGACATGAAGGAGATAAAGATGCTTATACCTACTCCGTCGATGAGATGATTACCCGTTTCAAAGCTGCTTCGAAACGTGGGGTACGGACGGTGCTTCTGCAAGGTGGAGTAAATCCTACAATTCCGCTCGAATATTACACGGAGATGGTTCGTCGCACTCGTGCGGAAGTTCCGGAAATCCATCCCCATTTTTTCTCGACGAGCGAAATAATCGGGATGAGCAGCGTTTCTGGTCTTCCAATTCCAGAAGTTTTATCAAAGTTGAAAGAAGCTGGCCTAAATTCCATCCCCGGCGGTGGGGCGGAAATTCTTAGCGACCGAGTAAAGAGAAAAATCTCCGAATAAAAAAGGCACGAGTGCCGATTGGCTGAATGTCATGCGCGAAGCGCATAAACTTGGTTACAAAACTACCGCTACGATGATGTATGGTCATCTCGAAAAGGATGAGGATATCATAGAACATTTATCTGTCATCCGCAATCTGCAAGATGAATATCATGGCTTCACTGCGTACATTCCGTGGAGCTTCAAGCCGGGAAATACTCCGCTTGAAAAGATCATTCCGACCTATGCTACGGGAACCCGCTATTTGCAAATGATAGCCATCGCCCGAATTTTTCTCGATAACTTTCCTCACATTCAAGCAAGCTGGTTCTCGGAAGGAAAAAAGATCGGACAAATAGCGCTTAGCTTCGGTGCCGATGATTTTGGTGGGGTTCTCGAAGAGGAGAATGTGCATGCTTCTGCCAATTTTGTTCATACCACTTCGGTTAAAGAAACGGTTGATCTCATTCGAAGTGCAGGTTACACTCCTGCCGAAAGAACGACGCTTTATGACATTATTGCTGAATACGGCACGGGAGAATATCCCGCTGTCGCGATAGATACCGCACGCCTAAACGTCCATTTCGGAGCAAGTGAGATTTTGACTTCTCTTCCGATTCTCCAGGATTAACATCGAAAGAACTGCCTAATTTTGTCAAATTTAGGCGTTTTTCGAAATTTTGCTTGACTTTGTGCTCGAAATTTACGATATTAGCTGAATATTATTCCCAACGGCATGAAAATTTTTAGGTTCTCTATCATCCTTTTCTTGTTTTTCATCTCCGCTGCTTTTGCGACTTCAGCAAAGCATCCGATCGAGCGTTCCATCAATATGAAAAATTTTACGGGCAGGATTTGGCTTATCGAACTTCCCGGTGGCAAGATCGAGATCCGTCTTCGCACCTGGCGAACGACTCGCGATACAGTCGATGGTCACCAAATTTTTCCGGTCCTTGTTAACGGAGGGAAACAAAATTTCTTCTTCGGTCACTTCGGTGCTTCAAAACTTCCAATGCTGATTTTTGCCGTGAGCGATGCAGAGCATCCGCAGGAGTCGAAAGCGGTTGCTTATCAGGTTTCGCCGCGCGGTTCCCTTATTGGCCAGATCGTTGTCGTCGATGAGAGCAGCGAGCATGGTCACACCGATAATGTCAGAAGTGGTCGCTATGCCCTTACCGCCATCGACCCGAAACTTGGTGCCATTTATTCCATCGCATCCCAGGAGGCTCATTTCGAAGGATTTTTTGTCTCCTATGAAAAGCTTCGTGTTCGCCAGTGGGATCCAGCGATCAATTCTTTCATCGAGACCGATCAAGGGTTCCTGCGCGATCGTTCCGGGAAGCTCATGCAAACCACTCGATTTGATTCCTGGAGCGACGCCGAGCGTTCCGAAGTTTTTGCTTCAAATCTCGAACCGAAGAAACCGTGGATGATGGAAAAAAAATCGGAGCCAAAAGTCACTCAAGCACGGGCACAGCGGTGATTCGGTCGTTTTCATGCTGAAACTGAGTAGTTTTTGAGTAGTGCACATCTGAACGTAAGAATCGTGAATACGTTTGAGTCATAACATTATTATAAAAACTATTATGAAACACATTCTTCGAATTTCACTTGCCATTTTGAGTGCATCGTTTATTTTTAGTAGCTGCCGAACGGGTACCGAACCGTCTGTCGCTCCGGGAATGAGCGCTTACATCGACGGAACTTATTGGGTTGCCGATAGTACATTCGCCACGGTGAATGGTACGTGTCTTACGATTATCGGTTATTCCGACACCGGCACTTCAAAAATGATAACGCTCCAGATTCCGAGCTCTCAAGCGGCTCCTGATTCTTGCGCATTAAGTGGTACCTACACCGTAGCTTCCGATCAAATGTTAATGTTGCCGAATAATGGAACGTTGTTTTTGAAAGGTAAGACCAGTTCGGCCGTGCAAGGAACCTTTGGTTTCCATGGCGTAGTCTTTCGATCTTCCGATACGACGTACATTACTAATGGCGAGTTCAATGTGAATCTTGCGAATTAATAAAGCTCGATTTCTTTCACTTCCGGAATGATTCCTGCATCCGCGCCCATGCGGTAAAGATATTCCAGCGCCTTTTTCCCGCGTTCACCCATATCAATAGTTACGTCATTGACGTACATCTTAACGAATCGTGCGCCCGTTTCGGCATCGATGCCACGGCCCCATTGCAGTGCGTATTCAACCGATTCCTTTTCGTTATCGTAAGCTGCTTTGATCGAATCCCGCAACGCTTGCGAAACGGTTCGAGCCATGTCTTCACCCAGATCTTTTCGCACACAGTCGAGGCCAAGCGGAAGTGGTAACCCACCGGTCTTTTCTTCCCAGATCGTTCCGAAATCGGCGAGTTTATTCAGGCCGTATTCTTGCCAGGTGATCTGCCCTTCGTGAATCAGCAAGCCGGCATCGACATCGCCCTCAAGTACCGCGTCGATAATTGTATCGAATGACGTTTCGACGGATTTTATGTGCCCGAACCAGGAACGCAATAATAAATTAGCAGTCGTGAGCTTTCCCGGCTGCGCGATCACAGCATTCGGATTTGCTTCAAGTTCCGCGATCGACTTATACTTTTTCGATACGATAATAGGCCCATAGCCTTCGCCCATCGAGGCGCCGGTTTTCATGATCCAATATTTATCGGCGACGTAAGGATAGGCATGGGCGCTGATGGCCGTCACCGGAAGTTCACCGGTCATAGCGCGAACATTCAGCGATTGAATATCATCGAGCACATGGTCGATCTCATATCCGGGAATGGTTACCTTTTGCGAGGCAAAGCCATAGAACATAAAGGCATCGTCAGGGTCAGGGGAGTGGCCGATTTGTAAATTCACAATTTAAATGAAATAGTTGACTAAATATTAAGCTATTCTTTTTCTGCCTGTTCTTTAAGCATTCGTTCGATTTTACTAATAGTTTCCGGCTCAATCGCACCACCGCGATTTGGATTTCCTCGTTGCAATGCATCAAGATCGACATCGTGCCCAGTACCTTCATTTCGTATGACGCCAAGAATTTCTTGCTATCACTATAAGTAAAAAACCTATAACTATAAAGCATGCTGATACAATTATCGTCTCGGTGCTCATCGCATGTGCAACAAACTATTTTGCCATCACAGAATCCGGAAACATCACGATCTTCCCGGCCTTCTTCGGCGATTCCGTCATCAGTTCAAATGCTTCCGCGAAATGCGAAAGCGGTAGTTTGTGCGTAACGACGGGGCGCACATCCAGCCGTTTACTTGCAAGTAAATTCGAAACGGTAAACCATGTATCGAACATCAGCCGGCCATTGATGCCATAAAATCGTCCGCCATTAAAAATGATGTCATTAAGCGGCGTAGCAACGAGATTCTCCTTAAAGATTCCGAAAAAGCAGTAGCGTCCGCCATTGCGAAGCATCTTAACACCATCCTGCATTGCGCTGGCAACGCCGGACATTTCTAACACCACATCTGCGCCGACTCCGTTGGTTTCCTGTTTTACGATCTCTATCGCATTTTCCTTTGCAACATTGATAATGCGATCCACGCCCATTTGCTTCCCGATGTTCAATCGGAATGGCTCAATGCCCGTCATGAAAATTTGCGTCGCGCCGCAAGCCCGAGCAACACCGGCGGAAAATAATCCCACCGGACCATCACCCAAAATTACAACGCTCTTACCATGCACTGGCTCGATGAGCGTAGCATGAACCGCGTTCCCGAGCGGTTCCTGAATGCTCATGTATTCCGGTGGAACCGATGGATCGTTCTTCCAAACCACGATTTCGGGAACTGCAAGATATTCCGCAAAAGCGCCATTGGTGTCAACGCCCAAAATTTTGAGATTCTGGCAAATATGCATTTGGCCCGTCAAACATTGCTTGCAGTGCATGCAGGGGATATGCGTTTCGACAGAAACGGCATCGCCTTCCTCGACGCGGGTCACCATGCTGCCTTTTTTCACGACGATACCGGTCGTTTCATGTCCAACGGTATAAGGCACGTTCTTAATGCGTGACTGCGCCCAGGGATCCCATTCATAGATGTGAACATCCGTGCCGCACAGGCTGGAAGCCTGAATTTTTATCAGAACCTCGTTCGGCTTAATTTCGGGTATCGGGATTTCCTGCATTTCTGCCCCTCTCGCACGTTGAGTCTTGCGAAGGGCGATCATTGTATTGGCCATTTCTTAATTACGAATTACGAATTTCAAATTACGAATTTGTGGAAGGAGCGCGATAAACACCAATGATGGCTGTGAAATTCGGGGTTTTTTGATATTCAATTCGTAATTCGTAATTTGGAATTCGTAATTTTTCCCATCCATGAAATAATATCCTCCACAGTTTCCGGTAATACTCCATGACCGACTGGATACATCCGCGCTGTAACATCCGCGCCTTGTCTTGTTAGCAATTTCTCGGCTTCGCCTAAGGCTTGCATCGGGATCAGCTCATCGAATTCACCGTGACTGATAAAGAATGGGAAGCCTGCGGATGATCGATCATGCGCATCGAATCGCTTCTCTGATATTGCTTCCAGAATATCGCGTGGGATGTAGCCCGACATATTGATCGAAGCGATCGGCGTTATCCCATAATTCTTCAGATCGTAAACCGTGAGCAGCGAATAAATTACTGCCGCGCCCTGACTAAATCCCATCAGCATCACCCGATTTACATCGCCGCCTTCCTGATCGATAATATTTGCAAGGCTTGCTACCAGCATTTCCTCGCTTTCGTGCCGCGAGAAATCATCGGGTACGATACCATTCTCGGTTTGAATGAGATCGTACCACGCATGACCGCCATTCGGCCTTTCAACAGGAGCTTGCAAACTGATAATGAGAAATCCACCACCAATCTGCTCCGCGATAGGAAGAAGATCATATTCATCCGTCCCGTACCCATGCAGCACGAGGAGAACGGCAGGTTTTTTCCCCTCCTTAAGAAGGAGGGGGTTAGGGGGTGGTCGCCGTGTTACATACAGCATAATTCAATTCTTGCTTTCAGAAAACGTTTTCGTGTGTTTGTTCTTTTCGAATTCATAATCACCCTCGATTCCAAGTTAATTTAGCCATTGTGTCTTTCAGCAAAGGTGCCTTTTACTCTCAATTGAATTGTCATTTAATGAACTATATTTTACTTTAGGTCAACTATTCATGAATTTATGCATCTTTCGCCATTCGTAATTCGTCATTCTTAATTCGTAATTAATACAGGTGCCCATCAAAGCACGAGCAATATACGGCAAAAAATCGGGAATGTTTAGAAATTGGAAATTTAACCGCAACAAACCGCCGATGATCGTTTTGCGAACGAACCACTGCGCACGAATTCCGGTTACACAATTATGATCGAAATGCGGCAAAGTATGAGAATTCCTCAAGACCACATTCTCCACCTGAAGGTTCCAAACGTTCCGAAAGGTGAAGAAGTGGAAGTGCTCGTGCTTTCGAAAAATGCCACATTGCATCCCGAAAAGATAGCGAGGATGTCCCAGGCAGCCAGCGACCCACTCTATCAGCAAGACATGAACGACATCGCATCAGATTTTGCGTTCGTCGATTCGGAACACTTTTAAATAGTGGAATTATAGTGCCGTCGGCACGAAGTACCCGCAGCCCAGGGTGCAGCGCAACCCTGGGACTCCAAACGATAAAAGCCAATTTAGCCCTGAAAGGGCGATGTTTACTCCGCCCTTTCAGGGTTTGGAACTGATTTTAATTGTGAACCCAGGGTTCCGCTGCGCTTCACCTTGGGCTGCGGGTACCCCGTCGCTACGCGACTATCGGCATGTATGCGCAATTATTTACCGCAACCTCCCCAAAATAATGCGAATGTTACTGCCTCGGTTACGGTTCTGCAATTAAATTAATGGCTTTTGGGAAAACATTCTTCACTCCTTGCTACCATCAAATATGAAAAAGAAGTCTCTTATCCTATTCTTCAGCTTTTTAGTTCCAGTGTGTACAACAGCTCAGTGGAAGATTGTTGCACCAGGACTCCTCCCAAAAACTACATGGATGAGCATTTGTTATAATGAAGGAATCTGTTGGATCGCAGCTACAAATGATCTCTATAAGTCAACAGATTCAGGCACATCATGGACATCTTATTCTTACCCTTCTACACGACCATATGACATTAATTTTATTGATTCTCAGAACGGAATTCTCGCGGATGATGCAGGGACATTTATAACTACTGACGGAGGATTGTCATGGAGCAAAATTCAAGGCAAGTCGGTAAGTGCTTGTTTTGGAAATACGAATCAAATCCTCACTACTGCCTTACAGGCTCCAGACGGACGGGCAGGAGTGAGCTCGGACGGTGGAAAAACTTGGCAATATTCTCCTACCTCGGGCAGTCCATTCTGCATTCGATCTCTTAAAAATGGAGTGATCCAATATTTTAACGGAACATCACTCGGTTATCTTTGGTCCTCAACGGATTTAGGAGTTACGTGGCATCAGGGTATTATGGGAACTGCACTTGACTCGTATACTTTTGCTAATGACTCTTGTGATCCAAATCGAGTTTATCTGGTTGAGGAGGCTTGGGTTGTTCATCCGGACGGATTTTGCAAAATAATTATCTCTACTGACGGCGGCGATTCGTGGCAGATTCAATTTGAACGGCTGTTCCCCTTTTTTTCAGGGTCAATAGCGGTAACAATGAATGCCATTTATTGCCAAACGGTAGGGAACGGTATTTATCGCTCTACCGATCATGGCGTTACTTGGCAATCGATAAACGGTCCAAACGCTTTGTTTGATACGCGCGATATTACTTCAATTAATGATAATATTTTGATTGGTGTCGATAGTGGGGGCAATGTCTGGCGCACATATAACAGTGGCGGCGATTCCATAATCACTTCAAGTCCTTTTTCGGCATCTCCGACGACTGTTTTCGCATCCGATACCGTCCAATGCGATAGCCTTACAAATACTCTCCAATTTAGCAGAAGCGGCTGCTCACCTCCGTCTGTCTCTTCTTGGTCAATCATAGGTGCAGATTCAACAAGCTTCGAAGCAAGCAATCTATCAGATGATTCGATCTTAGTCACGCTCAATGGAAGGAAACAAGGTAATCAAAACGCAAAATTAGTTCTCCATTTGAATAATGGTTCAAGCGATACGGTCATACTTGCAGGATATGTCAATATTGTTCCGATGAATCTATCGTTCTCAACCCAAAATGTCCAAACCGACACCCTCGGCGCAACCGTCGCAGTTCCCATTGCGCTGAACGGACTCGAACGCGCGGAGAATGTCACGCTCGTACTGCATTACGATGGGACGGTGGATTATCTCGGCTCGTTCTCGCCAACGGGTGTGCAGTTGGATGTTCCCGATGAGCAGTGGGCGGGACGGTCGGAGCTTTTCATCACGGGAGCAACCTCCGGCGCTGTAATCGGGTACGCAAAGTTCAATGTGTTTAACGATTCAAATCAAGCAAGCATCGTCGGCGATGCTGCCCACGCAACCTTCGATTCCGTCAATGTGCTGACTCAAACTTCCGCTTGCGAGTATTCCTTGCCTGCGCCGGACACCAGCACGATCACCACGCTTTCTGGTTGTGGAATTCCAATTTTATCACAACTAATTCATCTTGGCATAGAGCCGGTGCTCATCATAGTTCCAAACCCAGCGAACGGAAATGCCTGGATCTCATCGAATGCCGATCTCGGTGCGGTAACAATTGAAATATACGATATGCTCGGGGCCGAGCAGGGCGTTGTTTCCGGTCAGATCAATGCAAATGAACCGATGGAGTTGCAGCTTCCCGAACGCAGTGGTGTCTATAACATTTTGGTGCATTCGATGGCTGGGACGAGGACGCTTCGCGTGGTGCGGGAGGATTAGAAAGAAATTACTGCCCCAGGGAGAGTGTTTTTACAGAGGACTCCGGAATAGGCAGCGAATGTTACTGTTTCGGTTAAGGTTCTAAATTCATGCGTTTCTTCTCTCCAAAACGGCTGTGGTTAGCGCTCGTGCTCCTCTCGGTTGCAACGGCTGGCGCGCGGGGGCAGTGGAAGATCGTGGCGCCGAATTTAACGCAGGTTGCAAACGGCAAAGGTGCAATGTCGTTTAATAGCGGAATGCTTTGGATTGCTGCTTCGGATCTATTCATATCAACCGACTCCGGCAAAACATGGACTTCCAAATCTCTTCCGTTCCCAAATCTCTATTACTACGACATAGAATTTATGAATGCAACGGAGGGCGTTCTATCGTCTAACGATGAAACGTGGACGACAAGCGACGGTGGCACAACCTGGCAGATCCTGACGCCAACAGGAGCGAACAGCGCGTGCTTTCTCAATAGCGATAAAGCGATTGCTATCGCCGATCACGATAATTCGCTTGGCATTACAACGGATGGTGGAAATACGTGGGAAAATTTCCCACCCCAGCAGGTTCAGAATTGCGTCAGATATAAGAACGGGAGGGTGTATGAGTTCGGTGGGGGTCCGGCGGGAGGTTTCATGGTTACCAGTACCGACTTCGGATTGACATGGCAACAAGGCAACACCGGCATCGAATTCGATTCTTTTTCTTTTGCTATCCATTCCTGCGATCCAAACCGGATTTATCTCAGCCATGAAGATGCCGAGCATCAAACAGACCAATTCTCAAAAAGATATATTATTACGGACACAGGAGATATATGGCAGAATAACGTTTAAACAACCTCAGCCATTTTTATCCGGATCTGTTGCAGAGGGTTATTCTGCCATCTATTGCCAATCCGTCGCTCAGGGCATATTTCGTTCCACAGATTG
>CAVZOL010000007.1:0-49816 GCA_963776895.1 Ignavibacteriota bacterium
TTTAGCGATCTGGTAATGGCCATCCTTTTCCATTATTACTGAGACCGTTGGTATTACTAATTTGCCAAAATCCTGTTTAATCCCTAAAAATCCTATAAACCCGAGTTATGTTATCCGAATCCTTCCTCCGCGAGATCTGGAAAGCCCATAAAAGCTTTCTTGTTTCTCCCATTCTACTTTCGGATGGTTCGCCTGTTCAGGTGATCAACTGCGGCGTGGAGAACAGTCACCGCGGCGGCCCGGATTTTCTCGGTGTGCGCATTGTGATGGATGGGGTGCAGATCAGTGGCGATGTGGAGTTACATATCACACCAGAAGGCTGGCACGAGCATGAACATGAGAGGATGCGCGTTATTCAAATGTAGTACTGCATGTTGTCCTCGAAGGTTCGGAAGAACAAACCGGACCTCCGGTTCCCGAGCTTATTTTGCGTGACAATCTTATCTTTGGCCGCAACGACTTATGGGATGAACTGTTTCGCAGACTGTATGATCGTTCACCGGAACTGCCATGCTTTCCGCACAATATCCTGGTTCCGATGCGTTTCAAACGCAAGGTGCTCGAACAATTTGGCGAGGCTCGTCTTGAAGAATTGATCGACAGGGTTACCATCTCCGAACGAGAAATTCCTTCAGAATCGGAACTCATAGAACGCGTCTATCAGCTAACAATGGATGCGCTTGGCTATTCGCAGAATCGCGTTCCATTTCGAGAGCTATCTGCGCTCTTGCCGATCTCGCGTTTGCGATTTGCTCGCGATGCGTTTAGTGAAAACAGAAGTATCTCTTTGGAGGCAGTCTTTTTTGGCGTCGCTGGACTTTTACAAAAACCATCCCTCGAATTCGATAATGAAACGAATGAATATCTCATCGATCTCAACGCTCAATGGAACGCGATTCAACAATCGTTAAGATTTCCGGAAGTGCTTGCAGAACATGATTGGGCGTTCTTTCGGATTCGTCCGGCGAACAGTCCGCATCGCCGAATCGCTCTTGCGGCGGCGTTGGCAGAAAAAAATTTTAGCCGCCTGGATTGGAATTTTCGACAGAATTTCTTTGATCAAGGCCCGAAAGTGAATTTAGGAGACAGTCCTTATTGGGAATCGCACACCTCATTCGGATCAAAACTGCCTGCCCCACAATCCCTTTTGGGCGAGGAGCGTGCTTCGGCAATATGGCTGAATGTCATTCTTCCGGCCCGAATTGCAAAACTTCGCACGGAGTCGGAAAGCTCTTCGCGCCGGCAGGCCGAACGGGCGCTCATCGAAGAATGGGGCAGCGCGCGGACGCAATCGAGCGCAAAATACCTTTCTGTGATACAACAGGAACTTCTGGAAGGCGAAAACGTTAACTCCGTCCGCTCGGAACAAGGTGCGCTTTTGCTCCAGCGAAACTTCTGTCAGAAGCTTCGCTGTTCTGAATGCCCCATCGGTCACCGCCTTATCGAAAAGGGCTGGTCTTTGGGGAAAGGAATGTAGCGCAAACTTCAGTTTGCAACCTGGCGAAGGGATCACAAACTGAAGTTTGTACTACAACATCGCGGGAGTAACTCAGTTGGTAGAGTGCGACCTTGCCAAGGTCGATGTCGCGGGTTCAAGTCCCGTCTCCCGCTCTACGGGAAATGATGAAATATGAATGATGAATGAGGTGTTGGTGTGATTTGTTAGATTTTATTGCCGTAATTCTAAGACCGATTTCTTCCTGTGCCCACCCCTCAAGACTTAGCCGCCGAATTATCTCAAGAGCGATTTGCATTAGCATCGCTGCTTGAATTCGCGCGCACACTTACGCCTGATCTCGGGCCGCGCGGGATCATTCGAAGCGTCCTTCGATCTGTCATGGGAAAATCGCTCATCAAAGAGGCGTTTGCGTATCTCGCCGATGGCGAGCGGTACGAATTAGTTGCCGCGCAGGATTCGCTCATCTGGAACTTTCGGAAACGATTGATCGCGAAGGATTCGACCGGTTGATCGCAAATCTTACAGATCCATTTATTGCCGTTCCACTCGTGGCTGCGGATGGCGCTGGTTATCTCGGATTGCTCGGACTTGGGCCATCCATCAATCCAAAATTGAGCGAGGATTCGGAAGCGACGTACCTCGCTTCGCTTGCCGCACTCACCTCTATTGCGCTGACGAATGCCTGGCTGTTCGAACGCGAAAAAGAACGTGAGCGATTGGAATCGGAGCTGCGGCTTGCGAGGGAAATCCAAGAGTCACTGTTACCCCAACGGTTGCCGCAAATTACGGGAGTCGAGTTCGCGGCAATTTCGCGTCCGTCCGAGTGGGTCGGTGGTGATTATTACGATGTCATCCAATTGGATGATAACCGTGTGTTATTTGCCATTGCGGACGTTGTTGGCAAAGGCGTCACAGCGGCGCTGACGATGTCTAATTTGCAGGCTGCTTTACGTGCCTTGGTGATGCTGCTTCGAGAAGGACATTTAACGCTTCTCAATGTCGTCAAGGAGTTAAACAGACTGATGTGTGAAAGCACTGCACCGGAACGATTTATCACAGCCGCCTTCGGGATGCTCCATATTCATCGTCACACGCTCGAAACCGTGGTGTGCGGGCATCCCAATCCGATTATTATTTCGCTTAAGGATGGCCATACCTTTGCCGAGACCACCGGCATTCCGCTTGGAATTGTTCCAACATTTCCGTATGAATCTGGCACGTATCGTCTTCAGCCCGAAACGCTTGTTGTTTTTTATACCGATGGCCTTTCCGAAGCATTTTCTGGCGGCAAAGCACTTGGCGAAAGCGGAACGGTCAAGCTGGTCAGACAAGCGATAGAAAGCACGCTGGATCTTGGTGGAGCTTTGAATAAATTGATCGAATCTGCGTCGCTTTCTATAGAGGATGATGTAACGATCCTCGCGGCACGAATCCATTAAAGCGAACTTGTAACAGAGGCTCCCTGTTACCTCGCTCCGCGTCCGAATGGGAAAAGATGAGAATGAGAGATGAAAGATGAAATTATAGGATTTTTCTCTCTTTTCTTCATCTTTCATAATTCATCTTTCATCTTTTCCCCGAATTTGCGCCCGTAGCTCAGGTGGATAGAGCAACAGCCTTCTAAGCTGTGGGTCGCTGGTTCGAGTCCAGCCGGGCGCGCGGTTTTTTGCAAGTATGAAGTATGAGGTATGAAGTATGAAATGGGAAATGCTCCTTTTTCATACTTCATGCTTCATACTTCAAACTTGCCCACATGGTGGGCGTAGCTCAGTTGGTTAGAGCGCCAGGTTGTGGCCCTGGAGGTCGTGGGTTCGAAGCCCATCGCTCACCCGAAATCAGTTAGGAGTGAAGAGTTAAGAATGAAGAGTAAAAATATCTTTTTTCTACTCTTCATTCTTAACTCTTAACTCTTAATTCTTTTGGTCAGAGTACGTTTCGCTCCTTCTCCTACCGGTTATGTACACGTCGGTTCGCTGCGGACGGCGTTGTATAACTATCTCTTCGCGCGCCATCATGGCGGCGTGAACATTCTTCGCATTGAGGATACCGACCGCACGCGCTATGTCGAAGGTGCGGTCGAGAATATGATCCGCACCATGGAGTGGGCTGGTATCGAATTCGATGAAGGCCCAGTTTCCGGCGGGCCGTGCGGACCTTATGTGCAATCCGAGCGTACAGAATTATATCGCGCTCATGCCGATCAGCTCATTGCAAGTGGGAATGCATACCCTTGTTTTTGTACAGCAGAACGGCTCGACCAGGTTCGGAAAGCACAGCAAGCCGCCGGAATTCCGCCTATGTACGACCGGTTCTGTCGCAATCTGACCAAAGAGGAGTCCGACCGCCGCATAGCGTCCGGTGAGCCGCATGTCGTCCGCTTACGAGTTCCCATTGGCGAGCTGGTGCGATTTAACGATATGATTCGAGGCGATGTCGAGTTCGATTCCAAGACGATCGACGATCAAGTGCTGATTAAATCCGATGGATTCCCAACCTACCATCTTGCCAATATCGTAGATGATCATTTCATGCGGATCACGCACGTTATTCGCGGCGAGGAATGGCTTTCGTCAACGCCAAAGCACGTTTTGCTCTACGTGGCACTCGGCTGGGAACCGCCGAAATTCGCACATCTTCCTTTATTGCTGAATGCCGACCGCTCGAAGCTCTCGAAGCGGCAGGGAGATGTCGCAGTCGAAGATTATCGTGATAAAGGATATTTACCGGATGCGCTGATCAATTTTGTCGCATTATTAGGATGGAATCCGAGCGCAACAGAAGAAATATTCACCATTCACGAGCTTATTCGGGATTTCGATCTGGAGCGCGTCAATAAGGGCGGAGCAGTGTTCGGTCGCGAAAAGCTCAATTGGATGAACTCCGAATATATTCGCAGAAAATCTCCGGAAGAATTGTTGAAACTCGTGCGCCCGCTTACCGAAGACCGGAACTATGTTGTAAGCGATGAATATCTGCTCAAAGTTATTCGAGTGATGCAGGAGCGCGTCCGCACGTTGCCGGATTTTGTCGATTTTGCAAGCTATTTTTTCGTTCCTCCCGATTTTAAAGATATCGACGAGAAATACAAACAGAAGCATTGGAATCCAGAAGCGAAAGCACGTCTTGCTGAAATCCTTCCTCGTTTAGAAGCAGCTGAAAAATGGGATCACGATACGCTGGAAGCGATCGTCCGCACGTTTGCAGAAGAGAAGGAAATTAGCGCAGGCAAGCTGATCCACCCGATTCGCCTTGCCGTGACAGGTCGCGGTATGGGGCCGGGATTGTTCGAATTGCTCGCTGTGATCGGGAAGGCAGAATCGCTCCGGCGAATTCGAGTTGCTTTAGAGCTCTCGATTGAACCCTGATCCCAAAACTACTCCCCGTAATCCGTTCAAATCCGCGTAATCCCTGTTCCGATTATTTTTTATCTTCGCTGTTCTCGGTAATAATAAACTCGATGCGGCGGTTGGTCTCGCGGCCCTCATCGGTGGAGTTCGTCGTGATCGGGCGCGTCTGGCCATAGCCGCGCGTTTCGAGACGTGTAGAGCTAATGGTATGCTGCGTGAGCCAATCTTTGACTGCATTCGCGCGGTTCATGGAAAGCTTCTCGTTCGCAAGGGAATCGCCCTGGTTATCGGTATGTCCCTGGATCGAAATCTTAATTCCCGGATATTTTTCCATCAAGCCAACTAATTGATTGAGTGGTGCGAAGGAGACTGGCAGAATGTCCCATTTCCCTGTCTCAAATTCGATGCGTGGCAGATCGATACGCTGTCCCACCTGAAATGGAACTTCGGGACATCCGTTATTCCATTTGGGTCCCGGTTCGAGCGGACATGCGTCCTGACCGTCCGGAACCCCATCGCCATCGGTATCGGGATTGAGCGGATTGGTGTGATATTTAAATATTTCGTCGTAATCCGATAGGCCGTCCCCATCGGTATCTTTCAATAACGGATTAGTGTGATAGACAAAAATTTCATCGTAGTCCGAAATTCCATCGCCATCGGTATCTTTTTTCAGCGGGTCGGTATGATATTTAAAAATTTCATCGTAATCCGAAATGCCATCGCCATCGGTGTCCCGGGAAAGCGGATCGGTATGATATTTCAGCACTTCATCGCCATCGGAAAGCCCATCGCCATCCGTATCGGCAAGCCGGGGATTGGTGTGATATTTATGGACTTCATCGCCGTCGGAAAGTCCATCGCCATCCGTATCGGGATTAAGCGGGTCGGTTCCGTAAATGCGAACCTCATCGCCATCGGAAAGCCCGTCGCCATCCGTATCCGGATTATTCGGATCGGTATGGTAGATCATTATTTCTTCGATGTCGGTCAGGCCATCGCCATCCGAATCCGCGAGCTGATCGAGCACGGCATCGCCATATTCATAGAACCCATCGGTCTTGCCGAAGCCAAGCGCATACCGCATCGAGAGATACGCCTCCGGACGATGCGGGCCGCGCGAGGAACGATAAAAGGTGTGTTCGAGCCGCAGCAATCCTGTTTCAATATCTAAATGCTTCAAATTTCGGAGTACGATACCGAAATTCACATCGTCGCCTGCCACATCGAGTTGCGCGATAAGATTCCGAATGCGGTAGCGCACCAGCGCCAGCGGATTAAATCCCGGAACGCCCTTATCCGTATAGACATCGTATGTATTGAAAAAATTGAGATAGCGTGAGATCGGTCCCGAACCCGAATATTTCCCGTTCCCAAATCCGGCTCCTACGCTGAAACCGTTTCGTGTCGAGTAGCGCACTTCGCCGCCGGAACCCGGTAACGCCGGACCCATGACGACGTCCTCCGCCATATCCTCCGCCGAGGCTTCGCGCAGCAGCTTGCCATAATCGCTCGAGTCCGGTGGATGACCAAGCCAATACGTGATCAGGAACGAAAGCGAGTTCCGGTCCGGATAAAGGCTCTTGTCGCTTTGGCCGTCCCCCAGATATTCGTTCGCATCCTTCTTCGCGAACAGATCTTCCCCGCGAATACTAAGCCCAATCTTCGACGAATCCCCGCCGACCACAAACCGGTCGATACTGAACTGCGGGTTCCAATCGATGAACGGCAGCATATCCGATGGAAACACGTACGACATCAACCCGAAACGGAACTGCCCATACTCCATCGAAACGTACTGGTTGAAATTCATCTGCTGGCTCGTGACCCCCGCCGTCGAGTGCGTAAAATCATCCCATTGTGAGTTAGGCGGAGTGGAAACGCCCCAGCCGATGATCACCCGAAAATCGCTGAACCGCTCGAATGGCGAGCGAAGATCCGCAAATTGCGCGAGCGCAGGCGTACCAACGCCAATAACGGCGGCGGCAATAGCAAACCTGGCAAGAATGAGTTTTCTTCTCACACCGATATGGCAAACTGCTGGCAAACGTTTCCGGGGCACGGTGGTAAGAACTTTTTCGAACAAAAAGTTTCACATGCAAGAGAGAGCACGTTTCACTCCGAATCACTATTCTTCCAGAAATAGGTGCTTTTTCTTTTTCTTGCTGAGTTCCCGACCACCCTCGAATCTAAGCCAATTTCGCCATTTCGCGAAAAAGTTATCCACAAAATGCTTTCATGGAGAACTCGTTCATATTGAAATCTACCATCTATTGTCAATGAACGACCGAAGCCCCCATTCTTAATTCGTAATTTGAAATTCGTAATTGATATGGGTGCCCATCACAGCACAACCTAATATACGCACTAAATTTGATGAAGTCAAGTGATTCCTGAAAATAATCGAAAATTTTCTACGGATGTAGCGCAGGCGTCCTCGCCTGTTCCCTTGCGCGCATACCGGAGCGGGAACCGGCGGGGACGCCGGCGCTACAGTATTTCCATCTTTCCCTGATCCTGAAAATCCTGTGAATCGTGGTCCAATTTTCAGCTCCCCACGAAATTCGAAATATTATCCCGCGTAGGCCGGAGCATCGCCCACGGCGCATCGCTTACGATGCTGCTTCCAGCCCGACAGCCCCCGTATTGTCGTATTTTTGCGCCATGATTCCAGACAGGGTAAAAGAACTGGTCGAGCAATTTCGCGAGCACCGCGATTCCTATAAGAGCACAGACTACAAAGAGCACGAACTTGAGCAGGATTTTATTAATCCGTTCTGGGAAGCACTCGGTTGGGATGTCACCAATAAACAGGGACTCGCACAAGGATACCGGGACGTTATTGTCCAGCCCGGTTTGCGGATCGACGGGACGATGAAAGCGCCTGATTACGTCTTTCGTGCAGGCTCGGAAAAGAAATTCTACTTAGAAGTCAAAGCGCCAAAAGTTAATCTTGCCAAAGACCCCGCGCCAGCCTACCAGTTGAAGCGATATTCTTGGACGGCTGGGCTTTCTATTTCGCTGCTTTCCGATTTCGAAGAATTTGCCGTGTATCAAACGACTGCCGTTCCCAAACCCACCGACGCGCCGTTCAAAGATAGAATCGAATTCTTCAACTTCGAGCAATACGAAGAAAAATGGGATTGGCTGTGGGAGAATTTCTCCCGCGAAGCGATCTGGAAAGGACGTTTCGATAAATATGCCGCGCAAGCAAAGGGCAAACGCGGCACAACGCCATTCGATAAAGCTTTCCTCGCCGATATGCACGATTGGCGAAAACGGCTTGCCGAAAATATCGCGCTCCGGAACAAAGGGCTTTCGGAAGCGGAACTAAATTTTGCCGTGCAGGTCACGCTCGACCGCATCATTATGCTCCGAATTTGCGAGGATAGAAAGATCGAGCAGTACGGAAATCTCGCGCTCGATGCCGGACTTGGTTATGTAATTCAAGGAACCCCCTCCTTTTCAAGGAGGGGGCAGAGGGTGGTCTCTCCGGTGTACCCAAATCTCCTCAAACGCTTTGCGCAAGCCGACGACCGCTTCAACTCCGGTCTCTTCCATTTCAAAAAAGAAAAGGGACGCGACCATTTCGATGCCCTCACGCCGCGGCTTGCCATCGACGATAAAGTTCTCATCGACATCATCAAGCACCTCTATTATCCCGAAAGCCCGTATGCGTTCGATATTGTGCCCTCGGATATTTTGGGGCATGTCTATGAAAAGTTCTTAGGCCAGGTTATCACGCTCACAAAAGGCGGCAACGCCCGCGTGGAAGATAAGCCCGAAGTAAAAAAAGCCGGCGGCGTGTATTACACGCCAACCTATATTGTCGATTATATTGTAAAAAATACGGTAGGAAAGCTCCTAAACTCCCCCTCCTATGGAGCGGAGCGGAATAGGAGGGGGCTGGGGGGTGGTCCGGCTGTGGAACCGCACGTTCGCAGCTACGAAAACCGCACCACCCCCCAGCCCCCTCCTCTTGGCAGAGGAGGGGGAGGAGGATTGCCCACCCTAAAAATTCTCGATCCCGCCTGCGGCTCCGGCTCCTTCCTGCTTGGCGCGTATCAATATTTGCTCGATTGGTATCTCCGGTATTACCACGAGAACAATCCCGAATCCTGGGCAAAGAAAAAAGTGCTCGATAGAATTCCTACCGGGAACCCCCTCCTTTCCAAGGAGGGGGCAGGGGGTGGTTATGAAAAAGAATATCACCTTTCCATTGCCGAGCGTAAGCGCATTTTGCTCGAACACATTCATGGAGTAGATATCGATTCCAGCGCCGTGGAAGTGGCGAAGCTCAATTTGATGCTCAAAGTGCTGGAAGGCGGTGCGCAATCCGGAGTGAAATCCGAGCACCGCATTGCTTACGATGTAAGCGAACGCCTCCTGCCCGATCTCGATAAAAATATCGTCTGTGGGAATTCCCTCATCGGCCTTGATTATTTCGACCAACTTGACCTAAACTCCCCCTCCTACGCAGCGGAGCGGAGTAGGAGGGGGCAAGCATCGCCCACGATGCGCGGGGATGGTTCCCCCTCCGAGCCAGACATGGCAGAACGCGCAAAAATAAATGCCATGGATTGGAAAGACGCCTTCCCCGACATTATGAAACGCGGCGGTTTCGATGTCGTGATTGGGAACCCGCCGTATGTGCTTGGTCGAGAGACTTTTGATGACGCAACAAAGAACTATTTTTCAAAACGCTACGTCTCATACGGAGGAAAATTTGATTTATATGTATACTTCGTAGAAAGGGCTTTCAGTCTGCTTAATAATGGTGGAATTCTTGGTTACATCGTGCCGAATACGATCTTGGTTAACGAGAATGCATCGAAACTGCGGGGCGTTATTCTAACACAAGGCACAATTGATCGGATCAAATTATTTCCAAATAGAGTATTTGAAAATGCGCAAGTTGAAAGTGCGATTCTGTGTATCTTCCGTGAAAACCCCGACCCTAAGCATCTTGTCGAAATTGAGGCTGACCCAAATCGAAAAGTTATGCAATCAGCTTTCATCGACGGTGATAGGAATCGTTTCAACGTGGGTCTCGATGAAGCTGCAGAAGCAATTCTAAAGAAAATTAAGACAGTTTCTAAAACTTTAGGCGAGTTATCTGATATTTGCATTGGAATTCAACTTGGCGGAACAGGTCACAAGACGGTGAAGGAAAATTTCATAACAAGCGAAAAGTTAGGCAACGAGTATAAACCTGTGTTGGATGGCAAAGACATTTCGCGCTATGAAGTAAATTGGGGCGGAAAATTCGTGAGATATGGTAACTGGCTCCATCGGCCTCGTAACCCAAAATATTTTCTCGAACCCAAGGTTATGATTCGTCAGATAGGAGCAACGCCCATAGCAACTTTCGACGATAAAGGTTTTTACACTCTGAACACTATTTACGATATTATCAGCATCAGCGACTACTCGCCAAAGTACTTCCTTGCGATTATTGGGAGTCGGCTTGGTGCATGGATGTGGCGAGTCACGAATCAAGATTACAAAACTATTTTTCCGAAGATTAAGAAATCACAACTTGAAAATCTATCAATCAGACGAATAGATGTTAGTGATCCAACAGAGTTAAAAAGGTATTCAGTCTTGATCAATCATGTGGATTCAATGCTCCGTTTGAAAGAACAATGGCTGTCTTCGACCACTCAAGATCGCACCATACTCGATCGCCAGCTTTCTGCCACGGATCGAGAGATAGATAAATTAGTTTACGAGCTTTACGGTTTAACGGAAGAGGAAATTAATATTGTGGAGGGAGAATGAAATCGAAACTCAGTAAGGCAGAAATTAAAAAGCAAACGTTGGCTTTGGAACAAGCCAAAGAATATGAGCATCTGAAAGAAATTCGGACGCAGCTGGAAAGGAAGATTCTTGCCTACCACCGGGATTTGGACCGGCTCTTGGAGGATCTTGACGCAATCAACGCCCTCATCCATGTGGAACTCATTCCCCCTGTTTCACAACTTACGCTCGAAATTGACTGGAAAGAACTTCCCGTGCGAGTTCGGAGCGCGCTGGAACATCTCATGATCACGGAGGGTGTGCCGATGCGGACGTATGGCGATCTTCTCGCCATTCCTCTTAGGAAATTATATGCGATGCGGAACATGGGAATGAAATCGCTTGACGAGCTGCAAGCCCACCTTGCAACACTTGATCTAAGAATGCAATAGTGGCAACGCGGCGGAGTAATCTGCAACAATCCGAAATTTGTAATTTGAAATTCGTAATTACCCCCGCCCGCCAGCTTGCCGCCACGGATCGGGAGATAGATACATTAGTTTACGAGCTTTACGGTTTAACGGAAGAAGAAATTAGGATTGTGGAGGGGGATCTTAGTCCCGTCAGGGACGGCAGTGTTTCAGCCCAGGACGGTGAGTCCTGGGATTGGGAAGCAAAACGAGGACAGAGTCCCGTTAGGGACGGCAGATTCTACCATCGCACACATCTATCGTCCCTCCGGGACTCTGGAACTTAAAAAATCCGTGAACCCAGGGCTTACGCCCTGGGCTACAAAGCTGCCGTCCCTAACGGGACTAAGTTAATTTCATTCAAGAACTATTTTTAACAAGCTGGTTGAGGTATCCCTCCGCAACCTTAACCGCATCCTCACTCGCACATTCCATATCCGGTATAATTCCCACACCCTCCCAATTCGTGTTCGAGATCGGATTGATCGTTTCCGCGAATGGGAGCGAAAGCACGAACGTCCCTTCGATCAAATGCCGCCTGGATGGATGCGCGCCGCCCTTCGTTCGCTCGCCAATAATGGTGGCGCGCTTCATTTGCTGAAGATTGTATGCAAATTCCTCTGCTGCGGAAAAGGTATCTTTGCTGACAAGCACACAAACCGGCTTATCGGCGAGCGGCCTGTATGTGCCGCTAACTTCGTGCGGAAGTTTTTCCCATGTCCGGTTTTCTCCCGGCGTCACTTCTGAGCGATAGTTATAAAGCGCAAGTAATTCCGGCTTCGGTGGGAACAGATAACTCGTAGCCAGCGCCACGCTCGAAGCATCGCCGCCGGGATTATCTCGCACGTCGAGAATGAGTGCGGTCGCGCGGGCCGCCAGCATGAACGCATCGTTAATTTCTCTGATGGCATCCGTGCCTCTACCCGCTTGCACCGATGGGAACCGCGTAATCTCGATAAGCGCAACACCATTATCCAGTAAGCGAAGGGAAGCGACAGGCGGCAGCGTAACATCATTCTTCTGCCGGATGGTAAGCGTGAGATGAACATCATGCGCGATCTCAAACATATCTTGCGCGATGGCATCGGCAAATTCCTTATCCGACGTGAGTAACAAATATTGAGGAGCGTTTTCGCGCAGCCGCTCTACGATTTCGCGTGCCTTTTCTGCAAAAACGTACTGCTCGCCAACAAGCTCGATCGTTTTAGTGAGAACGCTCTCTCGCGACATGTATTTCAGGGTCGTCCATGCACGAGATTCCGAATCTCTTCACGCGCCGCGTCAGGATGTTTCAGGAGCCGTTCTGCAAGATGAACGATATTGGGAACCGTAAATCCGTAAGCCTCCAATATCTTCTCATACGGCGAGGACATTCCGAAATGATCGACAGAAAGAGATGCGCCCTGTGCCCCAACCCATTTCTCCCATCCGAACGAAGTTCCAAGCTCAATGGAAAGTCGGCATGTCACATCCGGCGGCAATACGAGATTCCTGTATTGCTCCGGCTGCGCTTCAAAGAATTCCCAACAGGGCATGGAGACCACGCGTGTCATCATTCCCTTTTGCTCCAGTTCGATCTGCGCGGCAAGCGCAAGCTGTACTTCTGAGCCGGTAGCAATGAGAATTATTTCCGGTGCGCTCATCGCGTCCGAAAGAATGTACGCTCCTTTTGCAAGTCCGCGTGCAGGGCAATATTTTTCCTGGTCAATGATCGGCAGTTTCTGTCGTGTTAGCACTAAGCCAACAGGTCCGTTCATTTGCATTGCGCATCGCCAGGCTTCCACCGTTTCATTTGCGTCGGCGGGACGAATGATCGTGAAATTTGGCATAGCTCTTAGCGATGCCAGATGCTCGATCGGTTGATGCGTAGGGCCGTCCTCGCCCAGCGCTACACTATCGTGCGTCCATACGAAGATGGAGGGAACGTTCATCAGCGCAGAGAGGCGAACGGATGGCCGCATGTAATCGCTGAAGCAGAAGAAGGTCGATCCCGATGGCCACACCCCTCCGTGCGCCGCCATGCCGTTGATGATCGCGCCCATCGCATGTTCGCGGATACCAAAATTAATGGTACGCCCGTGATAGGAACCATGTTTAAGCTCGCTCGGCTCGAAATCATCGGACGCTTCCAATTTCGTGAACGTCGATTCGTTGAGATCGGCAGAACCGCTCATCAGCGTCGGTACTTTTTCTGCAATAATGTTCATTACTTTCCCGCCCGTGGTGCGCGTAGCCACAGGCCCGTCGGAGGGTTTGAATACTAGGAGATCGGCATCCCATCCATCTGGTAGTTCGCGGTTTATTGCTTGACGCAGTGCAATTGCGTCCTTCGGATATTCGTTTTGATACGCTGCGAATTCTTTATTCCACGCTGTATGCAGTTTTGCGCCACGCTCTCCTGCTTCTCGGAAAACATTCAGCACGCCTTCCGGAATATAAAAATCCGGTTCCAACGGCCAGCCAAGATGCTGCTTGGTAAGGATCACTTCATCTTTACCCAGCGGGTTCCCATGCGCTTTGCTCGAATCCTGCTTGTTGGGGCTGCCATAGCCGATGTGCGTGTGGCAGACAATGAGCGAGGGCTTATCGATCACCGATTTCGCCACGCGGATCGCGTGATCGACGGCATCGAGATCGTTGGGATCGGCCACATCCACCACATGCCAGTGATACGCCTCGAACCGTTTGCTTACATCTTCGGTAAACGTGATAGTGGTAGAGCCATCGATGGAGATTCCGTTGTCGTCATAAAACGCAATAAGCTTCCCAAGTTCAAGATGCCCCGCAAGCGAAGCCGCCTCGCTCGTAATGCCTTCTTCCATACACCCATCGCCAAGGATAACGTAGGTGTGATGATCTATAACGTCCTGTTTCTCTTTATTAAAAGTACTGCTAAGAAATTGCTCTGCAACGGCCATGCCGACTGCGTTCCCAAATCCCTGACCAAGCGGGCCCGTGGTTACTTCAATGCCGGGCGTGTGTCCACGTTCTGGATGCCCCGGAGTTTTCGATCCGAATTGACGAAATAGTTTGAGATCGTCAAGTGTCAAATCGTACCCTGTGAGATGCAAGAGCGCATAATGCAGCATCGAGGCATGGCCATTCGAGAGCATGAAACGGTCGCGGTTGAACCAATGCGGATCGTGCGGGTCGAAGCGCAGATGACGCGTCCAGAGTACGTACGCAATGGGCGCAAGTCCCATCGGCGCGCCAGGATGACCGCTGTTCGCCTTCTGTACTGCATCGACAGCCAAAAAGCGAATGGTATTGACGCACAGTTGATCGAGATCGTCATCGCTCCCCCTACTTTTCAAGGAGGGGGTTGGGGGGTGGTGTGAGTGTTCGTGATCCATACTACAAAAATACGAAGGAAGTGGAGTGATTCCACATTATTAGAAACCGCTCGAAAGGCAGAAATCTAAGGTTACACCCTCGCCAATGCCTCCTCAATGGTTGGCGCAAGATTTTCCTCACCAAGCTCTTTCAAAAATCCGCTGCCATCGAGCGCGATGTACGGTTGGGAATGAATTTCCGAGATAATAAAGCGGCCCTTCGCATGGTGGACGCGTTTTTGAATATCACTTAATACTTTCATTCCCGTCGCGTCGATGGCTGGAACGTTCCGCATTCGCACGATCAGCACGCGAGGAAATGTGCCAACGGAGGCCATCGTCTGCATAAAGGAGTCCGCCGCGCCGAAAAAGAATGGACCATTGATCTCATAAATTTGCACATCTTTAGGAATCGTAAGCTTGCTCAGTTCCTGGGGAATATCGGAATCGTCCATTTCGCGTGAAATGACGCTCACGTTCGTGACCGTTGCCATGCGGTGCATGAAAAGGAATGCAGCAAGTACCATCCCTACTTCGGATCGCCACCGTGAGATCGACAACAACAGTGAGAATAAACGTCGCGAGCAGAACGACGACATCACTCTTCGTAGTCTTAAGCAGCGAACGAAATGTCCGCCACTCGCTCATGTTGTATGCCACGACAACCAGGATCGCCGCCAGAACCGCGAGCGGGATCATCGAGGCTAAAGGACCAACGGCAAGGAGGATGAGTAAAAGCGTCAAGGAATGCATGATGCCGGCGATGGGTGTTCGGCCACCACTCTTGATATTCGTTGCCGTGCGCGCAATAGCGCCCGTTGCAGGGATTCCACCGAAAAGCGGCGTGACGATATTCGCAACCCCTTGCGCAACAAGTTCCATGTTCGAGCGGTGCTTGCCGCCGATCATGCCATCTGCGACGACTGCTGAAAGTAATGATTCCACCGCGCCCAGAACGGCAACTGTAAAGACCGATGGCATCAGCATCCGGATCATTGGCAGGCTGATATGCGGAAATTGCGGAGCAGGGATCGCGCCGGAGATCACACCGAACCTGCTGCCGATCGTATCGACAGGAAGATCGAAAAAGTGAACGATCGCTGTCATGAGAATGAGCGCCACAAACGGGGAAGGAACCTTTTGCGTTACGCGCGGCCACAACACAATGATGAGAAGTGAAACAATGGCGATCCCGATCGCCCACGGATTGATGTTCATTATATTCTCTCCAAAAGCTGCCCATTTCGAAAAGAATTCTGCTGGAACAGCGCCCATTTTCAGGCCGAGAAAATCCTTTACTTCGGAAGAAAAAATAATGACAGCAATGCCGCTCGTAAATCCCGTGATGACGGGCGCGGGAATAAATTTAATGACGGCGCCGAATTTCGCGATGCCCATCAGCACCAGTACGACTCCGGCAAGCATGGTGGTAACGATCAGCCCATCGATGCCAAATTTCTCAACGACGCCATAAATGACGACCACAAACGCGCCCGTCGGTCCGCCGATCTGTACGCGGCTTCCGCCCAGCGCTGAAATGAGAAACCCTGCTATGATCGCAGTGATGATGCCGCGCTCGGGTGAAACCCCGCTCGCTATTGCAAACGCAATTGCAAGCGGCAACGCCACAACGCCAACGATTAGCCCAGCGGTGACATCTTTGAAGAATGCCTGACGGTTGTAATCTTTAAGAGTGGTGAATAGCTTTGGTACGAACATCGGCAAAATGTGTAGCGCAAACTTTAGTTTGCGACTCTGCGGCGAGGTCGCAAACTGAAGTTTGCGCTACACTTATCGGGAACGAGTAGAGAGAAAAGATAATTCAATCACTAACATTATGCCACTCGATCATTTCCACATAGAACCCGGCAGCAATTTCTCGCTGGGCGCCATCGATCCGGCTGCAACGCCAGGATTACGCTCCAAGAAAAGCGCTGAAACGAAGCTCGTGAGTGACATCGAAGAGCTTTCGAAGCTGCAATCCATGCTATTCGCGCAGGATACGTATTCGCTGCTCGTTATCTTTCAGGCGATGGATACGGCCGGGAAGGATAGCGCGATCAAGCATGTGCTGACCGGAGTGAATCCGCAGGGGGTTGAAGTGCATAACTTCCGAGTACCGAGTGCCGAAGAACAGAATCACGATTTTATGTGGCGCGCATTGAAGCAGCTTCCCGAACGCGGGCGCATTGGGATATTCAATCGTTCCTATTACGAGGAAGTGCTGACCGTCCGCGTGCATCCCGAGCTTCTTGCGAATGAAAAGCTCCCGAAGTCCGCGCAAAAGAAAGATATTTGGAAAGAAAGGTTTGAAGACATTAATGCGATCGAAAAATATCTATCTCGCAATGGCATTCGAATCGTAAAATTCCATCTGGCGATTTCGAAAGAGGAACAACGCAAGCGCCTCATCGCGCGCATCGACGAGCAAGACAAAAATTATAAGATCAGCACGGCCGATGTCTATGAACGCACATTCTGGAAGGATTATATGACCGCTTACGAAGAAATGCTTCGTAACACCAGTACAGCGTATGCGCCGTGGTATGTGATTCCTTCCGATCACAAGTGGTACACGCGAATCGCAGTGGCAGATGTTCTTGTAAATACGCTGAAATCCCTTCAACTTGAATTCCCTAAAATGACGAAGGACAAATTACGCGAGATGGAGAAAGCGAAACGGTTGCTAACGAAAGAGGGATAGGTTTATAAAGCCAAGTTTACGTTTCTCTTCAGCCCCGCCAGCTTCGTCCGTTTCACAGGCGACTTCCGAAATCTTTGTGAAAATTCTTCCTGCTCCATCTGTTTGATCTCATCAGTTGTAAGATGGAGATTTTCCTTACGGGGTGCAAACTCCTGAATCGGTGATGGTTCCGAAAACCGGTTCCACGGGCACACATCCTGACAAATATCGCAGCCATAAAGCCAATTTTCCATTTTTGAGGCAAGCGCATTGGGAATCTTATGCTCCGGCTTAAGCTCGATGGTGAGATAGGAGATGCACCGTGTGGCATCGATCTCGTAAGGTTTCAGCGCATCCGTTGGGCACGCGTCGATGCAGCGGGTGCAGGTGCCACATAAGTCTTCTGCATGTGTATCAGGTTCGAGTTCTATGTTCAGAACGATCTCTGCAAGAAACACCCACGAACCCACTTCGCGCGTAATGATATTCGTATGCTTGCCCTGCCAGCCAATGCCTGCGCGTTCCGCGATGGTTTTTTCGAGCAGAGGGCCGGTGTCAGTATAATATCGTCCCTCAGCTTCGGGTGCAAGCAATTTGATCTCTGCAAGTAATTTCCGCAGCATCGGTGGGATGATTTCATGATAATCCGTGCCCCATGCATACCGGGAGATTTTTAAATGAACATCCTTCACATCCTGATGATCCTGGTAATAATTAAGCGCGAGAGAAAGAATACTTTTCGCTCCGGGAAGGATATTGCGGACATCGCGCCGTTTTTCGTGGTCGCGTTCCAGCCATTGCATCATACCATGCGCTCCATTGGCGACCCATGCCTCAAATCTATCGGCTGCGACATCGAATGGCTCGGCTGAGGTTACGCCAGCTTTGGTAAAGCCGATCTCGATGGCTTTTGCTTTGATGAGCCGGGTTAGTTCGTTGCGTGTCATGCCTAATGCATAACCGCAATGCGCTTCACTTCCCTGTCGTTCCCAGACTCGATCAGGGCAAAATACACACCGGCTGGAAGCGCCGATAGATCAATATCCAGCGCACCGTTGCCACTCTGCGAAAGCACTTCTGCGCCAAGAATATTTGAGACGCGAATTTCAATGGGCAATCCATCGGCATTCGCAAAGAGATGATCGCCGGATTGAAGGATTGTAATATTCGATGGTGGGGGAGTTTGAACGCCGCTGGGCTGCACGAGGGAGTAATCAAACTGAAGAGAATCACAATGAAGAAAGTTACAATAGAGAGAGCCGTTGCAGGAAACGATTGCTCCGGTATCCAGAACTCCAATATCTACTACCGAATTCGTGGGGAGAATAAAGGATGCGCCACGTTTAACATATACTTGGTATATCTCCCCGTTACCCCCATCATCTGGTGCTGAGAACTCTCCGCCCGATTCAACGTATACATCGACTGCTTCACCGTTATATGCGCCGCCAGGCTTTACCCATACATCGTAGTAGTCCCCACCCTCGGTTCCTGTGACGATATGCGCGTCCTTAGGAATAACGGGGTCGCACGATTCGATCAAGAGTGAAAAACTGGCTGTATCGGTGCAGCCTTCCGAATTCCATGTCTTGACGTTGCCTGTTTTTTGACCGCCGGAAGCCCACGAGATCCATGGACTTGCTATGGGAGTAGAAGCGACACTCGCATCTTGATTAAAAACCCATTGATGCATGATATTGGAGTCATTCGTGTCGATAAAGTTAATGGGAGCATCTTGAACTCCGACGTAAAAGTTACCAAGCTCGCTTGTCTCAATGGGTAGCGGCGCGCCACCCCATGAATCATCGGCTTCAATGAACGGAAGCGGCAACGCTGCAACGTATATATCCGCGCCGTTATCGTTCGAGAATGCTCCAGGGTCGGTAGATGCGACGCGCACCCGGTAGGTTCCCGTTTGGTTAAAAGTTACCGGGATAGAACCGGAAAGCGCGGTTCCTCTGCCGATAATGGTCCATCCGCTAAACGAGCCGCCAGGCAAAGATAGCTGAACCGCAAAAATGTTGGACGAATCGAACGTCCCGCTCGCTTCATACGAAACCGAAGCCGTCTCGCCGACGCAATAAGTAAGCTGCGTGAGTGGATTGAGCGTGATGGTCTGAGCTTCGGTGGAAGCGGAACCGATGAGCACATATAAAAGAACAACAATTTTTTTCATAATGAGAATAACCCTAAAACGTGAGTATTAATGCACGACTGCTATCTTCCGTACCTGCCGCTCACTCCCCGCCTGCACCAATGTAAAATACACACCGGCTGGAAGCGCCGATAGATCAATATCCAGCGAACCGTTGCCGCTTTGCGAAAGCACCTCCGCGCCAAGAATATTCGAGATTCGAATTTCGGATCGGCAATCCATCGGCATTAGCAAAGAGATGATCGCCGGATTGAAGGATGGTTAAATTCGATGGCGGGGGATTTTCAGATACACCTGCGAAAACCTGGGAATAATCGAAAGTAAGATCGGGGCAATAAAAATTGAAAGTTGCAATGCTATCTAAACCTGAATCCAGAACAGCGGCGGGAAATTCATCGAGCGTTAAGTTCAATTTCACTGATGCACCTGCCTTTATATAGAATATAAAATTCTGGCCTTCATTCTCACCTTCTATGGTAGCTCCTGGCTCAACAAAAATAGTCTGTTGATTTACTTCAGGAAAATCTCCATCAAGTGGAAGTGTTCCGCCAGCCCTAACCCAGACGTATGGATACATTGATGCATCAGAAGCTGAACCAGTTCCACTGACGATATACACGTTTTGCCAGTAGGGAATGGTTGGATTACAACTAAGAATATAAAAGGTAAAATGTGTAGTTGCTGTACAACCGGCTGAGTTCGTTACTACCAGGCTTCCGGTTTTCGTCCCTTCAATAGAGTAAACCACTGAAGGAGAAGAAATCTGAGAAGCGTGAATAGATGCGTCAGTATCGTTAAATGTCCACTCAAATGTGGTTCCCGTCGGCTCATTATCAGATAGGTGGATTGTGTCGCCGATAAGAGCAAACGTATAATTTGGATATGGGTCTGGACTCGGATCAGACAAAACCTGAATATCATTTTCGTTGCTATCCGACTCAATGTAGGGATCGGTCGAAGCAACTTTTACATGGAAATGAAAGCCAGTTGAACCTAAAGTCACACTAATCGATCCACTCGTTAAGGAATTGTTTCCAACACTTGTGAATGATGTGAATGATCCGTTTGCATTCGATAGTTCAACGAAAAAGTAATTATCTGACGCGAAAGTGCCGCTTGCCTGATACGGTATTTCAATAGTGCTGCCCACGCAATACGAGAGTGGTGAGATCTGCCCAAGCGTAATCGTCTGAGCTTCGAGAGAAGTTGCCGCCGCAAAAATGCTGAGAATGATTGCGATTTTCTTCATGAATCGAATTAGGAGTGAAATTCATACTCTCTCCATACAGACAAGAACGCACAAGGTCGCTCGGGTTACAAAAAAATCTTAAAAAAAATTACGAGGGTGGTCAAAATGGCGCAAAATCGCCATTCTTTATTTTTCCTTCTCGCGCACCCACACCTCGCCATCCGCCAGCTTCACGTCATAGACGGGAATGCTTCCGTTTGCGCCGGAAAGCTGGTCTGTGATAAGCTGGCCGGTGGGAATATCGAAAATCCAATTATGCAGTGGGCAGGTGATGGTGCGTGCCGCGCAATCGAGCGCTCCCGCAGCAAGAATTGGTGACATCTCATGCGGGCAGATATTCGAGGTAGCGTAGAACTCGCCATCAATCTTGAAAATTGCAATTTCCCGATCTTCCAGCTCAACAACTTTCCCACGCTCACAATTTTTTGGGAGTTCCTCAATAGTGCAGGCAAACGTGAATTCCATCGGTGCGTTTATCTCGCCCTGCAATTCTATTCGCGCGGCTTCGAGGGCCTCGTCATCGATCTCGTCTATCGGCATTTACCTATCCACTTCTCCCAGCACAATATCGATGGATCCTAAAATCACGATAAGATCGGCGATGAGATAGCCGCGCGAAATAATTGGCAGCAAACTAAGGTTTGAAAATGCCGGCGAGCGGACTTTCACGCGCCACGGCTTAACATCGCCTTTCGAAACAATATAATATCCCAGTTCCCCGCGCGGCGTTTCCGTGCGAGAAAAAATTTCGCCTTCGGGTGGCTTAAGCCGTTTTGGAATCGCAGATTGAACGTCCGTCAGATCATTCGTTGGATATTGCTCCAAAATTTGTTCGATAATGTTCAATGATTGTTCCCATTCCACCATGCGTACCCAATTCCGGTTGAAGGAGTCACCAAGCGTAGCAAGTTTTGCTGAGCCGACGGCTACTTCAAAATCGAAGCGGTCGTAAATGGAATAGGGATCGTTCTTGCGAACGTCCCATTTCACGCCGCAGGCGCGCAGCATGGGGCCGGATGCGCCCCCATTTATTGCAACTTCGGCATCGAGTACGCCGATCCCCGCTGTGCGTTGGCGGAAAATATGATTGAAGGTGAGAAGATCGTTGATCTCCTTGTGCGTAGCGCGGGAAGTATTCAGGAATTCGCGGCACATCGGCAATACATCGGCATGGAGATCGTGCGAAAGTCCACCGACCCACATGTAATTATAGAGAAAACGTGCGCCGCAGGTTTTCTCGAACATTTCAAGAATCGTTTCGCGGTCGCGGAAGCAATACAGGAACGGCGTGAACGCTCCGGAATCCATCCCAAACGTTCCAATGGCAATGAGGTGCGAAGCTATGCGCTGAAGCTCGGCAAACAGCACACGAATGTATTCCACTTTTTCGGGAACCTTAATATTCATCATCCGTTCTACGGCCGTGACATACCCATGCTCACCGGACATCGCGGCAATGTAATCCATCCGGTCAACATAGGGAATGATCTGTGGATAGGTTAGCTGTTCCGCATGTTTTTCAAAACAGCGATGAAGGTAACCGATATGAGGAATGACATCGACCACTACTTCGCCATCGAGTACCACTTCCAGCCGCAGCACGCCGTGCGTCGAGGGATGCTGTGGCCCGATGTTCAGCACCATTTCCTCGGTGTGCAGGCGTCCGCGCTCTACAAAAGCAGGGTCATGCACCGGCGCGCTCGCGTGAAGCGTGCTATGGGCGATGGTGTGGCGTTCGAGAATTTCAGGCATTGCAATAGAAGTGATCCGGGGCATTTAATACGGCACCTTCATTCCATGATAAAATTCCGGTTCCTTAAAATCTTTTCGCAACGGATGTCCCGGATAATCGTCATCCAGCAAAATGCGACGATGGTCGGGGTGTCCATCGAAATGAATTCCCATCATATCCCACGCTTCGCGCTCCTGCCAGTTGGCGTGCAGCCATACGTCCGTAACAGATGGGAGATGAGCATTACTTACCGGAACTGTTACCTTCATCGCAAATTGATGGGCATGCTTTGTCGATTCGAGATGATAGATGACTGAGAGCGTACCGTTGCCATTATCTAGAGAAGAGATCAGGAGTAAGCTATCGAAGAAAAGCGCCCGTTCATCGCGCAGAAAAAACGCGAGGTCGCGTAGCGCGGATGGTTCCGCAATTTCGAAGTAGGAGCCCATTCGCCTTTGATAGGCATTCTCGGAATTCGATTCATGCCATGTTCCGATCGATTCACCGAAGGAAGAATGCAATATTGAGATTATTTCTGAGGGAGCCATTGAATCATCCTAAAATCGTCCGTGTAATCCCCTTTAATCCGCGTAATCGTGGTTCTGTCCCCTTACTATTTCCTGTAGTTTCATCAATCCTTCGAGCAGTGCTTCCGGGCGCGGCGGGCAGCCGGGAATATACACATCCACAGGAATGATTCGGTCAACGCCTTTCAGCACATGGTAACCATATTCCCAATACGGCCCGCCGCAGTTCGAGCAATTGCCCATCGAGATCACATATTTCGGGTCGGCCATTTGTTCGTACAGCATTTTGATGCGCGTGGCCATTTTTAGCGTGACGGTTCCCGAAATAATGATCACATCCGATTGGCGCGGACTCGGACGTGGAATAACGCCGAAACGCATCATATCGTAATGCGACGCTGCCGTGGACATCATCTCGATGGCGCAGCAGGCAAGGCCAAAGCTCATCTGCCACAAGCTCGAGAGTCGCGACCAATCGAAGAGCGTGTCGAGGCTTGTCACGATAACGTTCCCCTCGCCGGTCTTATCCGTCGGCAGCACGGGGAGTTCCAGTTTATCTAAATAGCCCATGTAAAATTATGAATTACGAATTTCAAATTACGAATTATAAATTATAAAAAAATATGCAACCTCAAGCCGAATCCGTCACGATACTGTTCGGTGCAGATTCGTAATTTGAAATTCGTAATTCGTAATTTTTTGTTACGACGACATCCTTAAGCCGTGCAATGTATGGCTTTGGACGTGCCCATTCGAGATCGCCTTTGGCCCACACATAAATGTAGCCGACAAGTAAAATCCCGAGAAACGTAAACATCTCCATTATGGCGAACCAGCCCATCTGCTTAAAAACAAGTGCCCATGGAAAAAGGAATAAAATTTCCACATCGAACAAAATGAAGATCAGGGCAACGACATAATAGCGAATATTGAATTTCACCCATGCGCCACCGATGGTATCTTCGCCACACTCATACGACGCGAGCTTGAACTCATTCGGATTCTTCGGTCGCAGTATTTTGCTCGTAAGCAATCCACCCGCGACGAAAATTATCGCGAGTATGATAAATGCAAATACGTGGCTGAATGCTCCTAACACGACTGAGATTTATTGGATTTTAACGTGATTCATGTAATCGCTTGTTCAAAACGTTCACTTCATGGAGATAATGCCAAATAAAAAAAGCCGCGAATATTCGCGGCCTTTCCTAAAATAGTTCTCGCGAGCAAGGTTACTCGTTCTCGACGTACATTTTGATTACCCCGGCAGCTTTGCCAGGATTGTTGCCAGCATTAGGGTCGTAGGGTCTGCCCTGGGCATCCGGTAGTTTTACGATCTTATCGACGACATCCATGCCTTCAACAACTTGGCCGAAGGCTGTATATTGCTTATCGAGAAATCCTGCATCGCCCACACAGATGAAAAACTGGCAGGATGCCGAATTCGGATCGTTCGTTCGTGCCATGGAAAGAATGCCTCGCTCGTGATGGATCGCATTGAATTCAGCCATGAGTCGATAGAGCCATTATTTCCCGGCCATCGTTCGAATAATCATTATCCTTCGTATTCGGATCGCCGCCCTGGATCATAAATCCCGGGATGACGCGATGGAAATAAGTCCCATCGTAAAAATGACTGTCTGCAAGTTTAATGATATTCGCAACGTGGTTCGGCGCTACCTTTTCGAAAAGCTGGAGTTTGATCGTTCCTTGCTTGGTCACGATGACAAGCCGACGCTTCGGATGCGAGGTGAGTTGATCGAGTCTGGTACCGGTCATAGGTGGTTTGTAAGACGGGCCTGTGCCCAAAATGGTTGCAGCAGTAGTGATGGTCAACGTTGCGGCTAAGGCTACAAAAGCCGCAGCAAATAGAATGGATTTTTTAAATGGTTTGTGCATGAACTGGATTAAACGAGAAAACGAAATAGTTAGATGATACTAAAATCAAAAAAACAATGTTCCGTTCCCCAATTAGCTTAATTACATGTCATTCCCGCGAAAGCGGGAATCCAGTTCTGGTTTACAGCGACTGCGGGGTCTGGATTCCCGCTTTCGCGGGAATGACAATATAAAATCCATTATTCTATCGTAATTTTCCCGCTCGGACTGTTATACGATCCCGGTACCACACTGCCATCGGGCGCAATAAGCTGTAATTTCACGGTATGTTCGCCTTTGGCAAGGCCGGTAATATAGTAGGGCTGCCATTTCACAATGTCCGCCATTGCTGACGTATCGACCCACACCTTTACTTTATACTTATCCGGCGCCAGCGTAGCGTTCGATACGAAAAAATCGAGCAGCACTTTCGAATCTTCCCCGGATGCATACGTCCCTTTCGGTCTGGAATACGTCAGGAGCGGACCGTTCAGATTATTCATCTGAGTCGAATCAATTTTCTTCTCGCCGACATAAAATGTTCTGGTAGCAAAGGCATGAGGCGATTTCATGCTCTCGTGCCAGGAAAACGATGGGAACGCCCGGATGGTATGCATCCCCGGAGCAAGCACGCCGATGTTAAACGGCTCACCATTCTTGTAATCCGCCATGTACGGCTTTGCATCCACGATGACATGAACATGCTGGCCCTGCTTGGAATACGCAATGCCGAGCGTGCTATCGCCATCGGTATGGGCACCAAGCTCAGTTCCCGAAACCTGCATGACGATCTTCACAGAATCGGCTGGGTTCTTCAGCGTCTCGCCTTCTTTCGGCGATACGATGGTGAGCGTTACATCGGGATACGCCCGCTGCGGAGCGGGAACCACCGCAACCTGCACGGCGGTGGTATCGATGGCGGTTTGTTCCTGGTGTTTGGAGCAAGAAATGAGAAGCGTCGAAAGAAGTGCAATACAAAAAATGACGGAATAGGTTTTATGCATAATTAATCTCCTTAATGGTTGCTACAAAAATACGCATTATTACAGATGCAACAATTGAAAACTCAACCCATCCTCAATTTTAAGCTAAATTCGCCCATTTCCAGAATAAAAGCACTTTTTATGTTGTGTGTGTTGGATGCGTATTCATGAACTCTCCTTAACTTTTCATGAATTCATTCATTTGCTTTAAGAAAGATATATGCCGTCCTATTATATTTGGGAAATTTATCATATAGTATAACAAAAGTAAAATGGAGATCGTGCCTGAAAAAGCACCCAGCCAAATGTTTCTTTATCAATACTTTATCGTAGGGACGTGCGCAGTATGTCCCTATGGTGCCACACGTTGTGTAATGCATCCGTGAAAATGTCGTATTTTTGCCAATAACAATGCCTGAAAAAAAGCACACTCGTTCAACTTCGATCTCCGATAGCGAAATCCTCGCCATGTACGAGGCAATTATTCCGCTCCTCACTAATAATCCGGAAGGGCTCAATTTGGCATATCAGGTCAATAACCAATTGCTCCAGTTTGTGCAATATGATTTTGACCACTATATTATGTCGGACCCACGAGTAGATCGTGTTTCGGACCGCATTAGAGTGCTTTCGGAAAAATGGGAGCGGTTCGGTTCGGACAATTCATCTATAATCTCAATTCTCCCGACCGGTAATGGAACTGAAGGTGAAAATTTTGACGAAGACATCGAACCAAATTACCTGAGCGCATTAGCGCGGTCGAAAGCCTTGCATCCTGAAGGTAAGGGATATCATTACCACAGGATCGAATCTCAAACTCATCCGAGAATCGTGGTTGGATTTTTTCGGGTTAAAAGTTCATCTTCGAATAACGACTTCACTCTTGAAGAAAAAAAAATTTTCGCACAACTAACACCGCACGTTCTTTCGCTGTACCGAGCGGTATTGAATAATGTCTATCACTCCGATGTGTTTCAATATTTTGCCTCGTTTGCCCAACTCGGTTCGAAGTTAGCGAGCGATTACAGCCTCTCCGAAAGTGAAGTAAGCCTCATTCCCGACATTCTCTTCGGTTATTCGGGCGAAGAAATTGCAGAAAGGCATTTCGTCTCACCTGCGACAGTCAAGACGCACATCAATCATATCCTAAAAAAAACGGGCACAAAAAGCCGGCTCGATTTCATCGGAAAGTTCTTTACTTCCCCCGATCACGTCCAATTATAGCTATGCGCTCAACCTAAAGGTTGATTTTTGACTTTGCAGGACATTTTCGTGTATCAAATAGGTTCGAGGCGTGTTATATCATCATGAGAAACATTATTGGGCGAATGAATAGAGTAATCATTCCGGTTGCATTTCTCCTCGCGGTCGTGAGCATCTCAGTACGTGGGCAATGGCGAATTGTGGCGCCGAATTTGACTACGGTGTCTCAATTTTATGGTGGAATGTGTTTTAATGAGGGAATTGTTTGGATCGCGAATTGTAACGAGACACTTTTTTACGATTCTCTTTATGTCTCAACTGACACTGGGATTACGTGGACGAGGAAGCCGCTCCCGGACCTGCCCTACGATATTGAATTTTATGATTCGCTAAATGGTGTGTAGTCGGGTTACAACAATGCATGGATCACCAGGGACGGAGGTACAAGCTGGCAAGCAATATCGCCGCCGACCGCGAGCGGATGTTTTCTAAATGGCACTAACAGTCTTGCGCTTGCGGGTAAGTATGCAAATACAAATGGAGTCACGTCAGACGGCGGGAGCACTTGGAGGAGCCTTGCGGTCCAGCAATCTAAATTCTTTGTGAGATATAAAGCCGGAACTATCTATGAGTCCGGAGGCACTGACGACAGCACCTATATCTATACCAGCACGGACTTCGGGCAGACGTGGCAAAGAAGCGGTGCCGGATTTGATCAGGATTCTTATTCCTTCGCTATTGATTCATGCGATCCAAATCGAATTTATGTCACGCATGAGGATGTGGTAATTCAGAATGACCAATTCTCGAAAATCTTTCTAACCACAGATCTCGGTAACACTTGGCAAGCCATGGTTTCCAATCCGGAGCCATTTTTCAGTGGTTCTATTGCTGAGGGAACGCGGTCTGTCTATTGCCAGTCCACTGCGCAAGGTGTATTTCGCTCGACGGATCAGGGAATGACATGGAGTTCCATCGGTGGTCCATCTATTGCTATCGACACTCGTATGATCGCTGCAATCAATGATAATGTATTGCTTGCCGTCGATGACAATGGCAATGTATGGCGTACGGATAATAGCGGCGGCGATCCGATCGCGGCATCAATCAATACTCTCATTATTCCATCGCAATCATCCATTCTGGATGAAACCATTTGTAGTACTCCGGTCGATACGTTCATTCCGTTAGGAATTATTAATAGCTGTGGAACTCCCACTGGTATGCTCGATTCGCTGTGGTTCACAGGCTCCTCTGCTTTTCAGATCGCAGACTCGCGCTCCACGCCGCGCAGACTTACTGTGAGCGATAGCATTCTGGTTGGGTTCTCTGGCGCGGAAGGGCCGGATACGGCTACGCTGCATTTACAATATGATCTCGGCACGGGTGTGCAGGATACCACCATCCAGCTTATTGGCACCTCGGCGTTTGCAGCAAACTCCGCGCAACTTCATCGGGAAGCTGCATCGGCTTATTTCGGTCAAATCGATTCCCTCACGCTCGGTGTCGATGTTAATTCCCAAATCAATATTGATTCGCTCTGGCCTTACATTACAGAAATTCAGTTTACGTTCACTTGGGATTCTTCCGTTGTCAGCGAGGATTATTATATCCCGCCTCCGGGATGGTCGGTAAAATCGCAAACAAGTAACGGTAATTCGGAGAGCATCGTGATTAAGAACAATTCTTCTTCGCCAACACAACCGCTGAATCTTGGCACGGCGCTGTTTCTACCTGATTCAACGCAGCTTGCTACGGGATGGGTTGAGCTTCCCAGCCTTGTTCTCGATATTGGCAGTCAGCAGCTTTCACTTTGCGTAACCGATAATGAGGATAACCATTGGTCGGTCAAAACATTGGGCGTGTTGAGCAGAGTAGCACAAACTCAGACGGCAAAGCAAAACGCGTTTTCTATTTATCCTAATCCCGCCGAAGATGAATTGCAAATTATGGGCACGCAATCCGGCGAAGTTCATCTCTTCGATCTCATGGGCCGGGAGCGTATGAATGCAACGTTGGATGGTGCAAATACTACGCTGGATGTTTCTTCACTTCCACCCGGCCTGTATTTCTTGAGCGATGGGCGTTCTGAGGTGAAATTCGTGAAGGAGTAGTTAAATACATTACGAATCCCACCGCGTCATTTTCCGTATAGTTATGGAATGACGCTTCAGCCTGTTGCCATCAAACAGTCCGTTTTTGGCTTGCTTTCGGGGACATTCCGTTCACTCAGGCACCGCAACTACCGGCTGTTCTTTATTGGCCAGCTTATTTCGCTCATCGGTACGTGGCTGCAAAACACGGCGCTCGGCTGGCTTGTGTGGTCGCTAACGAAAGATTCCATGATACTCGGCATCATGAGTTTTCTCAGCTCGATCCCGGTGCTGTTCCTCTCGCTCATAGCCGGTACGGTTGCCGATGAAAATCCCAAGCGCCGCATTCTCGTTATCACGCAAGCATCAGCCGCAGTGCAGGCCATTCTGCTTGCCATCGCCATCTGGACGCACAGCGTGACGGTCATCGTCATCGGCTCTGCAAATTTATTGCTTGGGATCATTAATGCCTTCGATATGCCGACGAGGCAAGCGTTCGTAGTGGAAATGGCGAGCAAGGAAGATGTAACGAATGCCGTAGCACTGAACTCGGCGATCTTCAATGCCGCGCGCCTTCTCGGCCCGGCGTTCGCGGGATATATTATTTATGCGCTCTCGATCAGCATGTGCTTTTTCCTGAATGGCATATCGTATATCGCGGTCATCATCGGTTTGCTGATGATGCGCTTTGACCGTCCGCAGGCGCGTAAGCGTTCGCGCGAAGTTTCGCGCGCCGGTGCGATGAAGGAGGGCGTCACGTATCTTTATTCGGTTCCTCAACTTCGCGCACTGATGTTCCTCGTAATTGGCATGACGCTTTTTGGATGGAGCTACACCGTCAATCTTCCGGCGGTTGCGGGAAGTTTGCTGCAAGGCGGTCCTTCGGAATTTAGCGCACTGCTCTCGGCAAATGGCGCGGGCGCACTGCTTGCAGCGCTTTCGCAGGCCGCCTTCGCCGGCAAGCTCGATGCCCGAAAAATGCTGTACATTGGGCTTGCAGTGTTTATCGTCTCGTTATTTGCTCTTTCGCTGGTTCATAGTATAGCGGCATCCGTCGTAGTCCTGGTTTTTATCGGATGGGGTCTCATCACCTTTTTCATCACGGCCAATACAACGCTTCAGCGCCGCACTCCCGATGAACTGCGCGGCCGCGTGATGAGCATTTATTCCTTTGCCTTTGCCGGACTGTTCCCGTTCGGCGCGTTACTCGCCGGATGGGTAGCCTCGCAATTCGGCGTTGCGGATGCCTTCCGGCTGAATGCGGCGTTGCTTACGTGCTTTGCGGTTCCGGCATTTTTATTTATCCGAAAGCTTCCCCGGCTTTCGGCCACGAGGCAGGAAGCAGTGCTGGAAGTGCTCGAAGGGGAACGGGATGCCGTAAAGGCGGAACAGATTTCGCGCGGATAGGCTTTACAAGGTGGCTACTTGGCCATTTCTTGTCCGGTATGGTTGCTTATCTATTTTTAGTAGGAAAAGAATTCAGCTTACCTGAAGATGTAAGCGTGGCGATCATTGGTGTTTTTTTTGGATTGATCGGCGGGTTGTTTTATTATCAGCACTATTATAAGCCTTATTTCTGGGGGATCTCGCTCGTGGGCGGGCTGCTGTTGACTGTCCTATCGCACTCGTTCTTTATCAAGAAATATACCACGAACGATAACAGCAATATCTGGCTCACGATCGCTTCGTTTGGGATTCCATTCATCCTCACCATTGCGCTCAATCAGGGACTGTATTATTTCAAGCAGACCAAACGTAAACAACGTTCGAAGCAACGGCGCCCCGCACGCTTTTTCGATACGACGATTTACCCCGGAGATACAGGGCATTCCTCTAAAACAGGTGAGGATCTTGCAGGATGAAATTTTTATGCGCTATTTTCATCGGGGTATTACTCGCAAGCATCGTGGGCAATGTTGGCTGTTCGGTTGCGCCGGCCGTGCAGGAGCACATGATCATCGCGCCACATACTATTGTTTTTTCCGCTTCGACGCTTGACTCGACGGTTTCGATCACGCATTCCTGCACCTGCCCGTTCTCATGGTACGATTCCATTTATCCGCCAGCGCCTTGGCTGACATTCCCATCTCGCCAAAATGGTGACAAGGCGGACGTTCCCATTGTAATCGACACATCCATGCTTTCTGCAGATACGAACCGCGCTACGATTCTTATTATCTCAAATAGTTACGGTGACGATTCCATTTTGGTTACCGCGATCAAGTAACCGGTTTCATTGCAGCATTACTCTGACGCTCCGTTCCGCTTCCTGCATCAGGCGGACTTCTTCAGCGCGTTTCTCGGCAGGCGAATCCTGCGATAGGATTCGAGGATAGACCGATTCTCCAATTCGTATAACGGCGGAATGTCCCCACAAAGGTAACCATTTATGACGTGGCAAAATATCGAACGAACCGAGCAGCGCAACCGGTAGAACAGGCACACCGGCTTCACGCGCCAAGTGAAAGGCGCCGCGTTTGAATGGTTCCATTTGTCCGGTATGCGTGCGCGTTCCTTCCGGGAAAAAAAGTACGGATGCGCCGGATTGAATTCGCTCGATGGCTTTTCCGATCGTTCGCTGGGCGCGCTGAGGATTCGTGCGATCGAGCACCAGAAATGGCCCCACCAGCAGCGCCCAGCCCCAGATTGGAATGCGTGTAAGGGAACTGCGTAGCGTGAGCCGAAGATTATCGGGGATATATCCGATCAGGATGGGGATGTCCATGTAGCTCGAATGGTTTGCGGCATACACATAATTTTGTCCGTGGTGAATATGCTCCGCGCCTTCAATGCGAACCCGTATTCCAAAAAAAACGAGACTGCTTCTGCTCCAGACCTTCGCTACCCAAAGATAGGATTTTCCACTGCGGTCCATGAGAGCCGCGAATACAGAGACGATCGAAAAAACGATCGTCGTGATAAGGAATAGCACCGTGCCAAGGATCGAGAGTAAGATCACTGGAGCGCTTCCAGTCCCTTCAAGTTCACGGCCTCGGCAATGCGGCGGACTTCATTGATATTATCCGCGCCATCTTCGACGATCGAGACGACATATCTGTTCCCAGGAAAAAGCGTGATCTCTCCGTGCGGCTCTTTTTTCTCCATAGATTGCACGGCGCGGTAACCGGCGATGGTGGTTGTTTCCGTGCGCTCGTCGTTGTTGTCATCGAGATAGATTCCCTTAAATTTCTGCCACGGGTCGTACAAATAGGGAACGTAAGCAAAATCATCGATCTGGATCTTCAGTTTTTTCGAGCCGTTCACGTAATTCAGTGCCGCCCGCGAACGATTGAAGTTTTCATGCACCTGAATTTCTTTGATGGTATCGCCCTGTGGCGTCCAGCCAGGAAGGTTGGGAAGGAATGCCGCAAGCCGGTCGGGTTCGATGGCTTTCGCCATTGGCGGAAGATTGGATGCGATAGTGTCAGCTTTTGCTTTGGAAGTATCCTGCGATTGCTTGATTATCGTAGTGGAGTCCGTCGAGGAATGAAGTGAGTCCATCAACAAGGGAAGGGATTCGTTACGGCGGCATCCATCCGATAGGATGGAGATGGTGGATACAATCAGAAAAAGAAGCCCATTGTGCAAAAAGTGTTTCATAGACCTGCAAGCTTGTTCAAAAAATGCGCTCCTATCCAAAACAGGAGCATTCCAAGAAACACTAAAATTGGGCCGCTCCGTCCCCGAAGAAAGGAAAGATCGTGATCGCTTCTGCGATTAATTTCCGGGATCAGATCGGCCGCGCCGACATATACGGCGCTCCCCGCACTGAAGGCAAAAAGAAATCCAATCACTTGTGCGTTGATCGAGACAAACAGTAACACAAAGAGCGCGCCGGCGAGCGTCGCTGCGGGAAGCATCCAGTTCGCAGTCCGCTCCGCTCGCCTGGTTTTGCGACCGGCCCGCATGACGCTCGCGACCGTCAGGCCCTCCGGAACCTTATGAAGCAATACCGCCGCGAATACTAAAATCCCGATACTGGATCGAACCTGCGTGGCCGCGCAAATCGACATGCCGTCGAAAAAAGCATGTATCGCCAGCCCGCCAATGGCACCGAACACGGAGTGGGATGCAAGCGCCGCCTCGTGGTGAGTTTCCTCGCCAAAGTGCATGTGCCCGGCAAGCACATGCTCAAAAAAATGTAAGGTACTAAAGCCAAGGAGTATCGCAAGCATCGCAAAATCGTTCCGATCGGTAAGGGCGATGCTTTCTGGGATCAGTTCGAGGAATGCGAGCGCCAATAAAAATCCCGCGCCGATCGCCAGCAGCGAGCCTTCGACCGCCTTCGGCCATTCCTTTTTGCGCGCAACAAGCATCCCGCCGCTCATCTGAGCGAGCGCCGCAATGAGCGAAAGAAAGATTCCGAGGATCAGAAATCCCCCAGGAGCAATTGATCCCCGATGGGATAAAAGATCCAGCTCATTCTTCGCTGCTTCTTTCCATTCAAATGGACGATCTGATAAATATGCTTCTGTCCCGAAGGAGTGTCCTTCGTTTTAAACACCGTGTAGTAGTCGCGGCGCGTATCGGGGAAATCGTGAAAGAGTTTATTGATCTTTGTCAAAAGGTCTGTAACATAAGCGCGTTCCGCTGGATTTGCAAGGTTCACAGCCCGCAGCCATTGTTTGGATGTGTCTTTCCATGCCATAAGCGGCGCTGCGCTATCGACATTATTCGATTCGGCAAATCGCTTCAAATCCATAATGTGGGAGAATACGACATCCGAAAGCGAATCGCGCGTTACCTGCGAAAGCATCACAATATCCGTGCGCGGTTTATTGCCAAGGCCACCCTGGGCGAATGCGAGGGATGGGATGAGAAGTATTACAAACAAAAATTTCTTCATAACTAAGAAACGTGTAACGACGGGAGTATGCTCCCGCATAATAGGTCGTGTAGCACCCGGAGTATTGCCGAAGTGTTATACGAAACAAACTTACGCTTATTATGCACACTCATTTTCAAAACTATATCGCAGGCGCGTGGTGTGATTCTTCCGACGGCAACACCTTCGAAAATCGCAACCCCGCGAATTGGAACGAAATCATCGGCACGTTTCCGCTATCGACGAAAGAGGATGTCGATCGCGCGGCACGGGCTGCGCAGGAAGCCTTCCACGCGTGGCGGCTCGTGCCCGCTCCGGAGCGCGGAGATATTATGCGCCGAGCCGGTGAGATCATGCTTCGCCGAAAGAACGAGATCGCCGAGATCATGACGCGGGAAATGGGAAAGCCACTCACCGAAACAAAAGGCGATGTACAGGAAGGAATCGACACTGCGTTTTACTCTGCAAGCGAAGGACGGCGGCTTTTCGGTATCAACACACCGAGCGAATTACGCAACAAATTGAATCTCTCGTTTCGAGTTCCGATCGGAGTATGCGGGCTTATCACGCCTTGGAATTTCCCAATGGCAATTCCTACATGGAATCTTTTCCCCGGACTCGTTGCCGGAAACACCTTCGTGTTCAAACCTGCCGAAGATACGCCGTGGACCGCAAATGTGCTCGTTGAAATCCTCATCGAAGCAGGATTACCGAAAGGCTGTTTGAATCTCGTGCATGGCTCTGGCGAAGTTGTCGGCGCCGGCATCACGGAACACCCGCTCATTCGCGCGGTGAGCTTTACGGGATCGAACGCAACGGGAGCATTGGTTGCTCAATCGTGCGGCATACTAACAAAACATGTTTGCCTTGAAATGGGCGGTAAGAACGCGCAGATCGTAATGGATGATGCCAATCTCGATCTTGCAATTGAAGGCGTGCTTTGGGGTGCATTTGGAACTACTGGTCAGCGTTGCACGGCAACCTCGCGTCTTATCCTTCACGAAAAAATTCATGATGAAATGATCGAGCGGCTGGTCAAGCAAACTTCTAAACTGCGATTAGGAAATGGATTGGATACATCGACCGATGTTGGCCCGATCATCAATGAAAAACAAAGAAAGAATATCGAGCGGTATGTGAAGATCGGAAAAGAGGAAGGCGCAAGGTGTATTCTTGGCGGCGAAGTTCCGAAAGAAGAAAAATATAAAAATGGGTGGTACTTTCAACCCACAATTTTCACAGGTGTAACGCCGAATATGCGAATCGCAAAAGAGGAAATATTTGGCCCTGTCCTTTCGGTACTAAAGTGTGGGTCGCTCGAAGAAGCCATCGAGATCAACAATTCGGTAATTTTCGGTCTGTCTTCCAGCATTTACACACAGGATATTAACCGCGCCATGCTTGCCGCACGTGACATCGAAGCTGGCATCACCTACATCAATGCGGCCACGATCGGCGCCGAAGCGCACATGCCATTCGGCGGCGTAAAAGCAACCGGAAACGGCCACCGCGAAGGCGGATGGGCTGTTTTCGATTTTTATACCGAATGGAAATCGGTGTATATCGACTATAGTGGTAAGCTCCAGCGCGCGCAGATCGATGTGTAGCATTTTTCTCTATGGATTGACGTTACACGGATAAATGGAACAGGTACAAACTGCGTTTCTTCGATCTCATCCCGAGCAAATTGTTGCCCAGGGAGAGGAAATTTACGCGCGAAAATTTAAGAAGGACTACGAGCAGCGTTATCATGGTAAATTTGTGGTGATCGATATCGCAACCGAAAAGGCTTACGTGGGTGACTTTTCCGGAGACGCTCTAAAATCGGCAATGAAAGATTCACCGCATGGTATATTTCATCTTATCCGAATCGGATTTCGTGCTGCCCATAAAATGAGAGGATATGGCCATTAGTATTCCGTGGAAAGGCTATACGTTCAATGATGGCACACCCGTCCTACGAATTTTAATTTCAGGGCCACATGCAATTTCTCGGGAGTTCGATGCCATTATCGATACTGGTTTTAACGGATTTCTCTCGATACCACAGTCGGTTGCGGATACTCTAAACTTAGAGCGCCTTGCCACAGAGCGAGTGTTTTTTGCCGATAATAGCGAACATATTCGTTGGACTTCTTTGGCAACAGTGATTATCGGGAACCAGCGCCAAGATGGCGTTGTGTACTTAGAGCCAGCATCTGAAGAAGTGCTTATTGGCGTAGAGTTTTTCCAAAGATTCAACCGGATGCTTCTTTTTTATCCGATCAGCCAATTCATACTGTGTATTGAAGCCTCCGATGCAGTTGAACTCGTAAACAGATTTAATCCATAATTCACCATCCCCCATGAATTTCCAATACACCGAAGACCACATAGCCATCCGCGACGCCGCGCGCGAGTTCGCCGAGAACGAAATTGCTCCGAGCGCCGTCGAGCGTGATAAGACTGGCGAGTTCCCTACCGAGATCGTCCAAAAATTGGGCGAACTCGGGTTTCTCGGAATGATGGTTCCTGCCGAATGGGGTGGCGCAGGTCTCGATGCCGTTAGTTATGTACTTGCCATCGAAGAGATAGCAAAAGTCGATGCCAGCGTGGCTGTAATCATGTCTGTCAATAATTCCCTTGTCTGCTGGGTGATCGAAACCTTCGGCACCGACGAGCAAAAGGAACGGTTCCTTCGTCCGCTTGCTACCGGCAAGAAGCTTGGTGCGTATTGCCTGAGCGAGCCTGGTGTTGGCTCCGATGCAACACAACAGGCGACAACCGGCACGTTGCAATCGGACGGGAGCTATCTCATTAACGGCGCGAAAAATTGGATCACGAATGGCACGACGGCAGATCATTACATCATCTTTGCACAGACCGATGCTACGAAAGGACATCGTGGCATCACCTGTTTCCTCATCGACAAAGGAATGCCGGGTTTCGAAACAGGACTGAAAGAAGATAAGCTTGGCATTCGCTCCAGCGATACCTGCTCGCTCGGATTTACGGACGTTCGCGTTTCCCAAGACCGCATTATTGGTGATGTTGGGAACGGATTCAAGATCGCGATGGAAACGCTCAATGGCGGACGCATCGGAATTGCCGCCCAGGCGCTCGGCATTGCCAGCGGCGCAATGGAAAAAGCGATCCGCTATACCTTCGAGCGACATGCTTTTGGCAAGCCCATCAATCAATTACAGGCCATTCAGTTTAAGATGGCCGATATGCAGGTCAAGGTCGAAGCGGCTCGCATGCTTATTCTTCGCGCAGCTCGCAAAAAGGACGCTGGAGAAAATTTCATCAAAGAGGCAGCAATGGCAAAGCTTTACGCATCCACCATTGCGATGGAAGTCGCTACGCAGGCGATCCAGACGCACGGAGGCTATGGCTATGTGCGCGAGTATTTGGTGGAGCGCGCGTTGCGCGATGCGAAGATCACCGAGATCTACGAAGGCACCAGCGAGATCCAGCATATTGTCATCGCCCGGCAGCTTTTGAAGGAATACGAGAATAATTAAGAAGTAAGAATTAAAAATTAAGAATGAAGGGTATCATGAATGGAATTTCGTTTCGGACGATAACTTTTTCCTTCATCTTTATTCTTAATGCTTCATTCTTAATTCATAATTGTGTCGCCCAGACCGCCGGGAAATACGATTTCTACCGCTATCTTCAGCAATATGCTGTTTGATCGATCCACTGGGAGAAATTCTTGGGCGGGTGAGCGCGCAGTTCGAAGAGCGGCTCGATCCGAATTTCTCGCGCGTGTATGAGATCGTGTATCAAAGAGATTTGGAGGATAAGCATACGGCGGGTTGGTATAAAGAATCGGGGTTTACGGTTGGCGCGATGGAGCGCATTTTTCTTACCGATAATGCTGCGCTGCTCGGCCAATACATTGGCATCGGCGTTGGTACTGGGCTCGTCAACGAGACGATCGCGGTGCGCATAACGGCTGAGATCGGATATAAGATCGCCTTCGGTGGAGGAACCGGCCATTACTTCATCGAACCGAAGATTCTTATGGATTCCTATATCATCACGAACGGGGTCGGACAGCGTATTCTACCCTATATTGCCCTGCCGTTTGGGTACTCCTGGTGGTAGAAGTTTGTCCGTCCGGTCAATTTTTGCCGTATATTTGAAGAACTGCGTTCGCGTGAGTATAGAACGAACGCAGTGTTTTTCGCCAATTATTAGGAAGATCACTAAACTTATGAAATTCGGATTTGTAAAAAGTATCGCTTTGATCGCGCTATTCGTTATCACGTTTTCGTCGGGCAAGACCTACGCTCAGGCTCGGCCCAGCCCTGCAACGCAGGTTCTTTCGGTCGATTTTGTGCCGCTGATCTATACGTTTCCGATCACGTTTCAATTTGAGATGAAGTCGGATCCCGTTACAAGTTGGATGCTGCGTTTGCATTACTGGCCCGGCCTCGCGGCGCAATATACAGGCTATGGATTTGGCGCTGCGTACCGGTTTTATGTTGCCGACAGCCGCGCGCTTACTGGTCTGGCCGTTGCACCGGCTGCCGATCTTTTCTTTTTCCGGCAAGCTCAGCAGACGGGCGGCACGGGTAGCAGCCGCTCCGGTATCGGAGTCGATATCGGCGGCGATTTGAGCTATAAGTGGATCTTCGATCAGTTTGCGGTCGAGCCGATCTTCGGTCTTCGGTTCGGGATCGGCCAAACGAACGTTCCTGCCGCGTTTACCACGATACAGCCAATTATCGGAGTCGGGCTTGGCTACGCATGGTAATGCTTCACGGGTGCCAGGCCGCGCACAAGAGCGTCGCCGGGTGCTGGAAACGTAATTTTTCCGGAACGGGATGAAACGCTTCGCCATCATTGCACTTTTCCTTTTTGCTGCAGGCGAAGCGTTCGCGCAGCCGAGTGCGGGTGTGCAGCAGGGGACGGCGCAGTGCCGCCAAAAAAAGTTTCCACTCTCGTGGACTCCATGACCGTCATGCCCTACCTTACCGGAAGTTTGAATCTCTTTTCCGGTCAGGCATTCTTGGCGAATGCAAGCGGTCCGGGAATTGGCGGAGGAGTAACGTTCGATTTCACAAAACAGGGACAGAAAGCCGGATTCATGTTCGACGTTGCGTTTCAGGATATGTATGGCGCGGCGCAAAACGGAGATTGCATCGGATCGCTTGTTACCGGTAGCAGCGGTGTAAGTCCCTCTGCCGATGCCTATCAATATTGGGATTATCTTTTACTGGAACCGTTCCTAAAGCTCCAGACGAGTAGCAAGCAAACCGGGTATTTCATGCTTGGCGCAAGCTTTGGTATGGCGCTGTTATCCGAGACTGTCAGCATTGCTCCGGGCTATCCGTATAAATATACCTTCTGGGACGGTACACCGTTTGGCAACCGGTTTCGGCTCGATCTTCGCGCCGGTGTTGGGGTGCAGCTTGCGAAGATCGGTACCCATGCGCTGATGCTTGAAGCACGCGCGGGATACCCGCTCACGAACGAAATCTCGAATTATCCCAACGAATGTACCGGGGGCGTGCCGGGAATTGGAAGATCATCACCATTCAAGGGAATGTAGGGCTGAGATTATAAGCTCGGTAAGATCAAGGTTTACACAATCAGATTAACACGATCATTATGAAAAAAGGAACACTCATTGTTGGAGGCATCGTCGTTCTGCTGCTCATTATTTTTATGTGGTGGCGCACCACGTATAACGGATTCGTCACGATGGACGAGGGCGTTAAAGCGCAGCTTGGGCAGTTAAACAACGTCTATCAGCAGCGCGCCGACCTGATCCCCAATCTCGTTGCAACGGTGCAAGGCTCGGCTATCAACGAGCGCAAAACCCTAACGGACGTTATCGATGCCCGCAGCCGCGCAACGGGAATTAACTTGACGCCCGAAGCCCTGAAAGACCCTCAGGCGTTCCAGAATTTCCAGAAAGTGCAGGGCGATCTTTCCAGCGCGCTCTCGCGGCTCATGGTCGTGATGGAGCAATATCCGCAGCTTAAAAGCCAGGAGAACTTCACCGTGCTCATGTCCCAGCTTGAGGGACAGGAAAACCGCATTCGCTTGGAACGTAATCGGTACAACGATCAGGTGAAGGATTTCAACGCGCGCATTCGTTCGTTCCCTGCCAGCACGATCGCAAGCATGTCAGGATTTACGGAATACCCCTACTTCGAAGCCGCTGCCGGTGCTGAGAACGCACCGAAAGTAAACTTCGGAGCACCCGATGGCGCGCCAAGTTCGGGAACTGCGCCTGAAAGCGCACCTCCTACTCCGGCAACGCAGCCACATGGCCCCGTGAGGCCCTCGCGATGAAAAAATTCTTCGATTTCGTAGCCGTGACCTTTAGGTCACGGTGTGTTCTTTCGCTCCGCGACCGTGACCTAAAGGTCACGGCTACGTTGATCGCCTTTCTTTTCCTTTCTTCCAGTGCTCTCGCACAGTCTTCCGGCTCGCCCGCCATCCCCATGCTCCATGCCGGTTACGTGCTCGATGAAACGAACACACTAAACCCGAACGAGCTTGCCGCGCTCGATGCAAAAGCTCCGCCATTACGAAGACTCCACTTCCACGCAAATTTGCATTGTATTATTCCTTCCCTGAACGGGAACCCGGTGGAGGATTTCGCCGTCACGGTGCTGGATAGCAATCATATCGGGCAAAAAAACAAGAATAACGGCGCGCTTATTTTGCTTGCACTCACGGATCATCAGGGATGGATTTCCACCGGTTACGGACTCGAACCCACGCTCACCGATGCAGCATCGAGCATGATCTATCAGCAAATTCTGGTTCCCGCGCTGCGCAAGGGCGATGTCTATGGCGGACTCGATCAGGCAACGACGGCGATGTTCCAGGTCATTGGCGGGGAATTTAAGAATGAGAACCCGCGAAGCCCATTTCGCGGCAGACGCGGCGCGCCATCGCCTGGGGGTGCGCTCATTATCATATTTGGATTTTTCATTTTTCTCTTCATCATGCGCGCATTAGCTGGGACCGGCTCGAAGCGCACGGTTGTCGGTGCTGGCGGAGCAGGTTCCGGATGCATGGGAGGGATCTTGCAGGGATTGTTTTGGTCCTCGATCTTTAACTCAGGCCGCGGCGGATGGGGTGGCGGTGGTTTCGGCGGCGGAGGATTTGGAGGAGGCGGCTTCGGCGGCGGTGGTTTCTCCGGCGGCGGCGGCATGGGCGGCGGAGGTGGCGCGGGCGGTGGGTGGTAAACTATATATTCCAATTTAAAGTAATGTTAAAATCAATATGAGAATCGAGAACATTGAAATACACGCAGGTCCGATTGATCGGCCACATAAAATTATTGGTAAAATCAAGGCGAAGGTAGGAGCAGCAACGATCTGGTCCAAGACACCAACAATTGAGGATGTGAATTTTAAGCTTCGTGAGGAGGCTCTCAGATGTGGAGCGAATGCCGTTATTAACGTTCAGTACGACCGCGGCGTCACTATGTCATCATGGAAGGGCTTGACCGCAACTGGCACCGCAGTATTCGTTGAATCAGACGAAGTAAAGTGCCCGTTTTGCGCTGAAACGATCAAGAGAGAGGCAATCAAATGCAGGTTTTGCGGAGCTGATCTACAGAGAAATTCCACCACCAAGGTGATTGAAACAAATAATGGTGCCATCGATCTTGATAAATTTTAAACTATGTTTAGTTGCGTTCCTATACTAAATGATTGGGTCGAGCTAGTCGCGATTGCAGCTTTTGCTCTCGTGATTTATCAAATTTGGAGCTCTAAAAAATGGAGACGAGAGGACACTCAAGACACCGACAAAAAACATCGGGAAGACCTTGATGCTATTCAGCAGCAGGCCGACCAAATTCGGGTGATTGCGAAGAACTCGACAGACGAACTCTCAGTGCTATCCCGTATGCTTACCGCAATCAATGACCAACAAATCTCTGATGCAGAAAGAAGAGAGCAAGAGGAAAAGCTGAAGGCAGAGCAGCGCCGACTCGACATTAGGCCATTCTTCATTTTCAATACTGGGGGGACGGGTATGAATGGATGGGAACTGATGATGAAGAATGATGGCGAAAATACTATGCGAGATTCTTTTAAGGTCAGTAATGCCTCGGAAAATGTGCAAATTCAAAGTGTGAATGGCTCTTCCGAACAGGACAATGAGATTATCAGAAATATTGGGAAAAATTACCACAGCTAATCTTGGTACTCGCGAACAGGGTGAGACACCATTTAAGTTAATCATTAGCTATAATGATGAGGATGGTAATCCCTACCAACAGATGGTTGATTTTGAAAGAGGTGCTTATTCTCGTCCTATTATCAGCGAACCTAAAGACACATTTTTCGGAATGAGATTATAGAAGAAGAATGCAAGAGAAATGAAATCATGAATAATTAACCAGGCTCATTGTCCCCGCCCCACCTGTTCCCGCCCCACGACCTGTTCGAGACCCCCGATGACCCGCTGCGAAAAATTGGTCTGCGTTTCTCATCAGTTTTCATCGCAAGCCGTTTTTGATTCTCCTCGTCCATACTTGCAAGCACAACGTAATTGGATGGCATCAGCAAAATTGCTTTACCGCGAAGATCACTCGATAGAATTCGACAAAGCTTTATCACTTTGATTCGGCACCCGAACTTTTCACTTAATAATTGTACCATCTGATTCGCTTTCATAGGCTCCCTATCATTAAGAATTTCGAGAATACCGGCGATGATCATCTCTCGGTTAGGTCTTATTCCATTCCCAGTTGCTGTTTCATTCTGTTTTTCCATAATTAGCGTTTTAGAATTAATACATCGGTCATCGTGGTATATTGGTTCTCATCACTCGCCGTAATTACTGCTTATTTCGTCTTCGGCGGGTTCTGGCGCTTTCCCGCTTGTCCGTAAACGGGTTGGAGTTCCCTTCCGTGCTCCAATTATTGAGGCGCGAGTTTAGCGCCAAGCTTTTGAGGTTTGCGAAAACCAAAAAGGGACACGCCTCTCAGCGTGTCCCTTCTTATAAATCAGCGAAATCAAAAAGTAATCAGCGTAATCCAGGTCCGGGTTCGGATTGATTGAATACCTTCTTCTTCCTCGGCGCGCGAACGGGGCGTTTGCGAGCGGGAGCTTTTGTGGGCTTCTCCTCTTCCACGACATCGGGATAGGTATAGATGTCGTACTTATAATTGCGGAGCACCCAGTTCTTTTCGTCGTGACTGACGACGTAATTCGGAAGAATCGGAATTTTTCCGCCGCCGCCGGGAGCGTCGATCACGAAATATGGAATGGCAAGCCCCGAAGTGCGGCCGCGGAGCTTGTCCATAATATCCAGACCCACCTGGATTGGCGTCCTGAAATGGTTCGTGCTCTTTAAGATCGGCCTGATAAATGTAATATGGTTGCACCCGCATGGCATAGGAGCTTTCCATTAGCTCTTTCACGACAATCGGATCGTCATTGACGCCTTTCATCAGCACCATCTGATTGCCGAGCGGGACATCCGGCATTCGCGAGGATATCAGAAGCTTGTTTTGCTTCGGGCGTGCATTCCCACGGATGATTAAAATGGACATTGACATAAATCGGATGATACTTCTTCATCATCTCGCAAAGAGTTGCGGTGTAATCCTTTGCGGCAGCACGCACGGCATCTTCGTTTCAAGCCGAATGATTTCAACATGCGGAATTTCTCGGAGATCCTTTGAGCACTTTCTCCAGCATGAAATCGGTCAGCATGAGCGGATCGCCGCCGGAAACAATGACGTCCCTGACTTCCGTATGCGCCTTGATATAATCCAGACCATCCTGGATGTACTTCATGCAGATCTTCGTGGAATCGCAGACCTTCCTTTTTCTCGTGCAGAAACTGCAGTACATCGAGCACTGGCTTGTAACAAGAAACAGAACTCTGTCGGGATAACGGTGCGTGATGCTTGGAACCGGCGACATGTTGTCCTCATTCAGAGGATCGTCAGGGGCGTCGATGTCATCAAGTTCTTTTTCGTCCGGCACGCATTGAAGCCAGATCGGATCGCCCTTATGACGGATGAGCGATAAATAGTACGGGTTTACGCGTGTTTGAAAGAAGTCGTTCAGTTGTTCCGCAACTTCCGGCTTGATACCGAATTGAGAAATGATCTCTTCTTTAGATTCAACGGATTTGCGAAGTAGCTCTTGCCAGTATTCCATAATGTGTGATTTGATCGAACCATTGCTTCCGGCCTCCCGGAAGACACGGTTCGCGCATGATCGTTCATATTTTAATGATCGCTCATGCTTTGTTAATGTCAATGCTTTACATCACGCTGCACAATTCGCAGCTCTGATGCGCCGACGACTTTTTCGTTCAAGCGGTTCGCAATATACTACATTGCGAACGAAAAAGCAAATCGTCGGCTTAAAAATCTTTCGTACCCCGTAGCCGTGACCTTTAGGTCACGGTGAGATTCTTCGCGATTACGCCGTGACTTAAAAGTCACGGCTACAAATACGTTTCCAAAAATCACCAAATCGTCACCCGGCTTGTAATAATCTGTGATGTGTGCAAGCTCTTAATAATGTTGCTTCACGTAAAACGCTCGTGTGCGTTCGTAGCTTGGTTGGCTGCTGGTTTCCGCGATAAGGAGATAGCCATCTTCGCTCTTTTACAAAAATTTCCGCGTAACTCATCCAACTCCTTGCGCGATGCCATGCCCTTGAAATTCCGGATGACTGCGATCCAGTACATGTCATAAGTTCCAGTCGGTTGCCGGTGTCGGACCAAGCAGAAAAACCCGGCTAGATGGTCCTGCTCTTCCAGCCACGTAAGCAAAATAATCTTTTTGCTGTGGATGATCCCGTACAAATGTCAATGAGCTCTTCGGCGATCGTGATTTCCGCATCTGAAAAATTCTTTCGTTGCTCGGATAAGGCGGATGATCTGCTCGCGGTCTTCTTTTTTATTACACGTATCATGTAAAAAAATGTTACGCGTGTGATGGTTAACGCGATCATTGAATTCGTTCGTTCAATGTTCAATGTTGAGTTTCGATTTTTTTATGTTCATGTCGACCGATTCATCGAGCGCGTTCGATTGCACGACTACGTTCGTCACACGAGTACGGTCGATCGCGCGATCGAGAATTTCATTCATCGTGCTAGCGAATGTTCGTCCGCTCGTTCGCGCGGCGCGCATGAAGCCCGCATCTTCGCTGATATCCGGATTCGGATTGGCTTCCAGCACGAAAAGGTTACCATTTCCATCGAGCCGAATATCGACGCGCCCGTAATCACGAAGTCCACGGCATTCGCCGCGCGGCGTGCGATGAGCGTGCTTCCTCTCGCAAATGTCTCTGGCAACGATGCCGGACATTCCGGCATCGTCGTTTGATAGAGTCGGCGATTCTTCCACCCATTTTGCTTCGTAGCTTACGATATGCGGCATTCCTTCCGGCATATTATCGAAATGTGATCTCCGAAATCGGAAGCGTCGTAAAATGCGGTGACCGGTTGTTCATTCTTCCTTCAGACGCAGTAACAATGGCAACGTTTAATTCACGTCCATCGATATATTCTTCGGCAAGCGCGGCTTGGTCGAATTCGGAGAGAATAAATTGCACACGGTTTTTGAGCGACGCTGGAATCCTGCACAATCGCATTGCGCATCGATGCCGATGCTCGCGTCTTCATGCACCGGTTTAACAATCAGAGGAAAGCGCAATTGTGGATCAACTGGTTCTATATCGTCTTCTCGAAGAGTTGATGTCGCGGCGTGGAAATACCATTGCGCAAGAAAGATAGCCTTCGCAAGTTCTTTATCGAGAGCCAGCCCCAGTGCAAGCGGAGCCGAACCCGTATATGGAATTCCGAATAGCTCATACATTGCCGCAACATTCATTTCGAGCTTGGATTGGCCCATAATGGATTCGCAGCAGTTGAAAATGACATCCGGGCGTTCATTGGATAAAAACAGGCACAGAGCGGCTTGTATCGTCGTCGCGCTGAAGATAGGTGACTTGTTTCCATGCTCTTTAAGCGCGGCATGCAATGGAGCGCATTTGATCCAGCACGCCATGCTCCGAAGCATCGACAAAGTTACTCGATGGCGGATGGTAATTCGGGTCCGACCGGCGCAGCCAGTGATCCTCGGAAGCAGTATTGCGCGGCTCATTATAAATGATAGAGACTTTCAATAATTACCGAAGTACCGAGTAATGAGTACCGAGTAACGAGTGATGAATAAGGGAAGATTAGGTTCTACACAAACTCCCGGAACTCGTTACTCGCTACTTGGTGCTTGCATTTTTAGCGAAATTTGTTTGCGTTCAAAGTGAAATGGGATTCCGTACCGGTCACAGCCGGATTTCAGGACAGAAAGGAGCATGGTTTCGTAGGTCAGTCCGGCAGCGCGGGCGGCTTTGGGGAAGCAGGAATTTTCTTCCGGCTTGGGAAGAATTCCGGGCAGAGGATTCACTTCGATGACGTTCACGCGTCCTCGGGCATCCAGCCGCACATCGATGCGTGCCCAATCGCGGCACTCGAGGATCTTCGTACGTTCGCAGCACGACCGCCTCGATCTCTTCTTTGAGCTTCGTCGAAACATCCGCAGGGCAGGTGAAAATATGAAGCGGCCGCTCCGCCACATCATAAACCCATTTTGCTTCAAACGAATAAATATTATTTGCTTCGGGCGGAAGTTCGCCAAGATTGATTTCCACGATCGGCAAGCATCCGCGCATGTCTCTCCATTCCCGAGCACAGCAACGGTAAACTCACGGCCCGGCAAAAATTCCTCGATGAGCGCCGGCTGGTGATACGTCTTGAGAGATCCGTTCGATCTCCTGTTCATTGCATCCAAGCTCGTGACGAAGGAAGAATTGCGAATGCCTTTCGAAGAGCCTTCGGAAATTGGCTTCACGATAAACGGAAAATCCGAACCGGGCAACATGGATCGGATGGAGCCAATGGGTCGATCGGAAGTGATAAATCGCGCTACAGGAATTCCATGATAGGATAAAATCTCCTTAGTTCGCGCTTTATCGAGCATGATAGCAAGCGCGAGCGGCCCAGATCCGGTATAGGGAATCTGAAGCATTTCGAGCAGCGCTGGGAACTGCGCCTCTCGTGCCGCTCCGGCAAAACCTTCTGCAAGATTGAAGACGATGTCCAGATCGTGTACGAGCAGCCGGTCGATCGCGCGGTCGGGCACGGCTTCGATTACTTCTGCCGTTACATCGGGATGCGAAGCAAGACCGGCGCGAACAGCTTCGATGGTTTCCGGCGCATCCCACTCCGCATAGAGATCATCGAGCGGAATGTGCGGATGACGGGCGCGCTCTGCGTTCATCGAGGGCGCCTGCGAGGCTTGATATTGGCTAAAAGTCCTACTGTGCATGTTTTGAATTTAAAATTCTGACCGAAGCAAATTTCTTATCTACTAGAAAAATCAGTATAAAAATAAGAATTAGAAATCGAAAGTCAAGTGTTCGTAGCATTTTGTGGAAAAAAAATTGCATCTGTTCAGAACTTGCCGTTTAAGATAAACTATTGTACTCATCAAATGCTTAATTAATCCTCCGTAATTTTCAACACATGAAAAACTTTTTTTCTTCGCGCGGGCAATTATTGCTTTTGCTTCTCTGCACAATGGCGTGCAGTGTGGGAATGAAACCGCTCACGCGCCGCTCCGGTAAAATTTAGCGCTGACGAGCGCCGCATCATCACCATCACCGATGAGCGCCGCGATGCCGACAGCCTGCTCCCATATTTAACATCCTCCACGATCAAAGTTGCGTGGCGCGCGGCCGATCGGGATCGGGAACATCGGCGATACTTCTGTCCGGTCTGCGTTGCTAAAATATTTTCTTGCGGAACATCGTGATTCCGTTGCGGATGCAGAGGCTTTTGCGCTCGGGCTGCTTGGGCCGGATGAGAATATCTTTCAGGCATTGACCGAAGCGACATCACGCCACCCGACTGCTGAGCGGCTGATAGCCATTGCCCGAACTGCTGCAAAAGCCGACAGTGCGTCCGCTGCGATGATCGTCGGCCAGCTTGCCGATCAAAAAAAGATTAGCTCACTTACGGAAGCAGATGCCTATGTAGAGTTTGCGCTTCATCACGAGGTAAGTTCGAGAATGATGAACGATCTGGAATGGGTTGGCCAATGATGACAACCCCAATGTCCGATGGCGAGTGGCTTATGCATTCGCGCGCGCGGATGATTCGCTCGATCTTTCTGCTCGATTTTCCAAGACTTAAAGACTTGCTGTTGGATCAGGGTTCTGCCTACGTCCGGATGTTTGCAGCGATGGCACTTGGCAAACTTCACGATGCTCGTGCGGATTCAGCGTTGTACCGTGCCTATCGTGGCGAGGATGATTGGCGAGTCCGTGTGAATATCCTAAGAAGCTATGGGCAATTCAAGCAGCTCGATTCTCTTATATTGAGTACGCTACAGCTCGCAGTCGAAAGCGCGCTTACCGATAGCGCGCTCGATAGACAGGTCGGCCTAACGGCTGGCGAGGTTATCGATGCCTTCGTCGCTTCCGGCAAGCTCACCGTCACCGATTCGACCGTACTGCGGAATTGGCTCGATGGATTTAACGGAGTCGATGGCCGCAATGACGAAATCGATCCCTTCGTCCGTGCTTATCTCACGAAGCCGGCAGTCCGGCTTGGAACGCCTTCGCTGTATGATGCCGTAAAAAATTATGCGCTCTTTCGAGACCCTATCACTCGCAATTATGCGGTGCTGGCTGCCGCTACACGGCCGGATACCGGTTTCTTCGAATCGATCCTTGAGACCATGTCTCGGTTTAACCCGATCGAACAAGTAACTCGCCTTGAAGTGCTCGATAGCTTATGGGGACTTGCCAAACGTATTCCTGATTTTCGAAGAGCGCTCGAAGCTAACCGCATGGCCGATCTGTACCGGGGTCTGCTCATCCATATCAGCGGGGCCGTGTATGACCCCGCAGTCGATGCAGTCGCGCTTGGAGCGTTGCGGGATACGAGCATCATCCTGGATTCCACACATCGTGCGGAAGCGATCCAACAAATGGAGAAATATATTCCCAGCTTCACGAACGGACGGTTTCGCGATGCGCTGCTTGCCGCCGTCCAAGACGATTCCTGGCTTGGCGATACTTCGCATACAATGGTTCCTGCGCTACGGCTCGCTTACGATTCCGCGAATAGTTGGGGAGATAATGAGTTGATGGACTCGATCGCCACGCTGTTAAAAAATATTGAGGGGGGGAATACCGTTCTTCCGAAAAAACTCCAGCGTGTCAGCCATATCGATTGGGCCGCGCTGGAGAGTTTGCCGCAGAATTTGATCATTAATTTTCCTTCCGGCTCCATATTGCTCCGGCTTCTTACGGATGAAGCTCCGCTCACAATACTCAATATGGTGCGCCTCGCTCGCCAGCAGTGGTTTGAAGGCATTATGATACATCGCGTGGTTCCGAACTTTGTGATCCAATCCGGAGACCCCAGCGGCACCGGCTGGGAAGGTCCCGGTTATACCATCCGCAGCGAGATCACTCCTCGAGAATATGACCGTGAAGGAATGATGGGAATGGCACGCGACGGCAAAGATTCGGAAAGTTCTCAATGGTTCATCACCGAATGCCCCACCCCCCATTTAGATGGGCGCTACACCATCTGGGCCGAAGTTACGAGCGGTATGGACGAAGTGTGCAAGCGCAAGGTCGGCGATATGATCGATTCCTTTAATGTTTTTCGCTAATGGCTGCACACGTTCTTCAAACAATTAGATCGAAAGCCCAGCAAAACACGAGCATCAGCGGTCATGCTGGGCGCATCGCACTGGGAGATACGTCGGATGTTCGGATGCTCCATGCTGCGCGCATCGCCACCGATGAGCACATTGCAAAGATCGTTTTGATCGGGGATGTGCTGCTTCTCGAAGAAGGGGCAAGACTTGCAAACATTGCTTTGGATGGAATCGAAATAGTTTCACAGACAAACTTCCCAGATCTGGATGAGCTTGCTGCTTCTTATTTCGATCGGCGTAAAGAGAAATTGCATTCTATCGAGGATGCGGCCATGGAACTTAGTTCGAACGATCTTCTCTTCGGTGCGGCGCTTACGGCCTCGGGATTTGTGGATGGAATGGTGGCTGGTTCACTTTCCACAACAGCCGATGTGATTCGTGCAGCCCTCAAAGGGATCGGTCTTGTGGATAATGTATC
>CAVZOL010000008.1:0-503510 GCA_963776895.1 Ignavibacteriota bacterium
AAACCAGTTGTCGTGAATGTTGCTGCCGGCTCCCGCGAATCCATTGGTGACGTACTCGCAGACGTTGTTGTAGGCGGTGGGCGGGGCGCCGGTGAAGCAGCCCATGCTGTCCTCGGTGGTATCCGAGCCGTCGATGACGCTGTCGTGGACCACGCCGCCGGTCGTGTTGTAGGCGGCGTTGAAATTAAACACGTAGGAGCTATCGGGAGCGCCAATTGGCGGCGGTGTCGTGAGACCAGCCGTGCGCGTAGATATGTCTTCGAAGATATCGTTCTCGCCCGAAACGTTGAAGTAATCCGGCTGGCTGGCGGCGTTGGAGTAGAGGCCGGTGACTTCGATGTTGTCCACGGTGACGAAGGAGTTGCCGGTGTTAAAGAAGTTGACTTGGGGGCCGGTCCTGACAAGCCGCGCCGCCACAGGTCCAGACGGGCCGAGTCCAGGCACTGCCCGCAAACCAGGTGGGATCGACGCCGATATAGATGGGCAAAGTGGATGTTCCCGACCACTGCCAGTTGATGCCCAGGCTGGAGGAGTTCCAGGTATCGCCGCCGCGGAGAATGAACTGATCGCCGGCGACTGGGGCGAAGGAAGCGCAATTGGCGGAGCAATTGACCATGCCGGGAAGATGCGCCCAGGGAGTAGCCTTGTTTTGCGCCTGCGTTGCCGTATTCGAGTCCGACCCAATCGCGCTGGAGATGTAGAAAGTCGCAGCGGTTGCTTTCAGTGTGAAGCTCTGCGTCGCGTTGGCTCCCACACCGTTGCTGGCCGTAATCGTCAGACCATAAATCCCTGTAGTCACAGCGGTTGTCCAGGAAAGGGTCGCCGTGCCGTTCTGGTCGTCCGTGAACGTAACGCCGGCCGGCAACGGGACCGTTTCGGTCAGCGCCGGAATTGGGAAGCCTGTAGTCGTGACGGTGAACGATCCTGCCGTTCCTGCCGCGAAGGTCGTGCTAATTGCGCTGGTGATGACTGGCGAGGCAACAGCGGTCAGCGTAAAGCTCTGTGTCGCATTACTTCCCACACCATTGCTCGCCGTGGATCGTCAGAGCGTAGGCCCAGGAGCAACAGCAGTCGTCCAGAAAGGGTTGCCGTGCCGTTCTTATTGTCGGTGAACGTAATGCCGGTCGGAGCGCCGCACACGGTCAGCGCCGGAGTCGGGTAGCCAGTCGTCGTTATGGTGAATGATCCTGCCGTCCCAGCGGTAAAGGTGGCATTGTTTGCGCTGGTAATGGCTGCCGGGGAGGAGGCGGGAGGGCCGCCCACCGTCAGGGTAAAGCTCTGCGTCGCATAACCCCCGACGCCATTATTCGCCGTGATAATCAAACCGGCAGTGCCAGGGGTCGTCGTGGCTGCGTAAGCATTTTCGAACGCCATCGCCACGTGATCGTGCCCGCACGTTCCTGGATGGTAGGGCAAATTGTCGGACAAATGCAGGCGGATACTCCGGGAATCGCGGGGGCAGCACCGAACCGCCGAGATAATCGTTTGTGGGATTGATGTAGTTTCTTACATTCACGAAAGCCACGGGCAAGGTATCACTTGCCATTGTGGCCGCATCCGCGGCTGCGTCGGCGTTGTATTCCGTCATTTGGGCGTTAAGAACGCCGCTTTCATCATATGTAATTCCACTCACGTAGACAGTTTGGTAGGCCGTCGGTACCGTGAACGGGCTCCCCACCACATCAGAGAGTTAACATTGCTCGCGCTGGTCGGAGAAGTCACCGTGAAGACCATTGTGTGGACGCCGGGGCTGTACCGGTGTAACGCGCAAGAAACTCCGTATACTTTGCCCCATTCGGTGTGCAGATGCATTGCCCGGACACTCCAGAAGCGGTAAGAGTCGAATCGTTCGAGGGAGGAATTCCGTCAATCGTGACGGACATCGTTCCGCCGTTCGAATCGTCGCGCGATATACGGCATAGAGTACGCCCGTCCCGTTGGTTGAGACTGTGCAGGTGAACGAGCTTCCATTGGTCGAGGATTGTTCCGCGACCCCGTTGACTACGGTATTTCCGCCGACCAGGCGCCGCTTTTTACGCAAGCTGCATCCTGGCCAAACACTTTATTACTGCGCGGGATGGCGGCCCAGGTTATCGCCGCCATCAAGTCCCGGTTGAAATTTGTCTCGGACCCGTTCCTGTCCCCTGTTGGATGCCGTCATTTCCTCCAATTTCGATGGTTGTATCCGGCAGACTTCCCGTATTTGCGAGGTCGGCATAGACGTGATTCGCCAGGTCAGAAACTTTCGTCCCCGCCGACGGAAGTAATTATTGGACCTTCCACCAAACGTGGGAGCCATCAGATCGGCGTATCCAAGATCTCGGGGCTTACTCCAAGTCCCATGGCAAGGGAGTCGCCAAACTCATTCACTCCCGGCGGAGGGGAAGAAGCAGGTGATGAGGTTCCGCCGGTCACCGCAGCCGTCCAGGCAATCGTACCCGTACCGTTTCCGTTGTCCGTGAACGTAACCCCGTTCGGCAGGGCTCCGGCTTCGGTGAGCGATGGCGCCGGGGTGGGAAACCCGTCGTGGTTACCGTGAACGATCCTGCCACACCTGCCGTGATGGTCATGTTGCTGGCGCTGGTGATGGCTGGTGGCGCGACGACCGTCAGCGTAAAGCTCTGAGTCGCCGCAGTCGTCACACCATTAGTTGCGGTGAAAGTTATCGGGTACGTGCCACTGGTCCCCGCAGCGGGCGTGCCCGCCAGTGCTCCGATCGCTGCGGTAAACGTCACTCCCGTGGGCAATGCGCCCGTCTCACTTAGGGTTGGCGTTGGCGTACCAGTCGCCGTCACGATGAAGGACCCTGCCGTCCCCACCATAAATGTCGTGTTATTGTTGCTGGTGATCGTTGTGCCCGTGTTCGGAGAGAATTTTAGCGCCAAGCCGGTAAAGATGGCTTGCTCCGCGGAACTCTGTGTCCAGGTGACCGCCGCCCCGGAATTTGTGTTCAGTATGTAAGCAAACGCATTTTCGCTGAGAGTGTCCAAATCCAACAAACTATAAGGGGATGCGACACTTTTGTAGGATTCCACAAAATTTGCGACTTGCAGGATTGCGTCGTTAGTGCCACTAAGGGAAAGTACCTCACTTGTGCAAGTGGACACTGCGCCGTGCTCGCCTTATAGTTGCTCGTGTCATAGGAGGCGATACAGGCGGTTGCACAAGAGACCTCCATAACCTCAACGTCCATATTCTCAATCTGAGCGGCTGTCTGCCCCGTGAATGTAACCGAAATCGAAGTTGCGCCTCCTCCCGCGAAAGGATGTAATAACAGTCCGTGAATATCCAGTCGTTAGAACCGTCCTCATACGTTCCATAGGCGGTTGGACAATGTGTCCAGACACTGTCACCGATGGGAGAGCTCGATATCGGATAACCGCCAAGTCCCGCTCCGGCAATTCCCAGCATCAGCGCGTCGCCCTCCACTGTGGGCGAGCTCAGGGTCACCGTGCACGTCAGCTTTCCTGAACATACACTGTCACCGGATAATTTGTGTTCAACAAGAATTGGCGTCTGAGCGAATAGGGGCGAAACAATTCCAGTAAGCAACGATAATGCGAGAAGAACCAAGCCCATCCGCAAATTTTGAATCACCTTCAATGGCGTTCCCAATGCCACGGGGGGCCTTAGCCCGCCGCCAATTGGGGCTAAAGAGCCGACCTCCATCGCCTGGCACTCGGCCACTCGCGTTTCCCATCATGGGTGGGTACCCGTTGTGGTCGTGGTTACGCCGTCAGAAGTAACGGTTCGTCTTTATGGATGTGCCCGACGGGATATTTGCCGTGACGGTGTTGCATTGCCAGGTCACATTGTCCGCAAGCCAGTTGCACGTGGTCGTCATGGAAGGCGAAAGAACAAATAGCGTTCGCGGCGCTGCTGGTGACGCTTCCCAGGCTGTCCGTCACCACTACTGTGTACAGCGTACCGTTGTTTGAGGCCGCAGTCGCGGCGGTGGTGTAGGACGGTGCGTCGCGCCTCTGATGGATGCCCGCCGCTCTTCCACTGATAGGTCAAAGTGCCATAGCCTGTGGCTGCAACAGTGAACGTGGCCGTCTGTCCAACGTCAACCGTCTGATTGGCCGGCTCCAGCGAAATGGACTGGAATCGTGGTTGCGGCATTGACGGTGAGAGTTGCTGAGTTGCTGGCGGCGCTGGAGGCGCTGTTGGAAACGACGACGCTGAACTTTTCCCCGGAATTGGCGGTGGTGGTAACGGGAGTGGTGTAGGACGCCGCATTCGGCGCACCAGTGATGGCTGTGCCATTTTCCTGCCACAGATAGGAGAGCGGTGCGGTTCCCGTGGCCGTCACGGTAAACGTTGCGGTCTGCCCCGCCGTCACCGTCTGATTCATCGGTTGTATGGTAATCGAGGGGGCGAAAACAGCCTGGTACGCGCCGATATCCCACCTACTGCTCACGGGCCGCGTATCCCCGGTGCGATCCGGGCAGCTGACCGTGTGATTCATTGTGTTGTAGCTGCACGCGTAGCTGGTACTGGATTGGCACGCAGTCCCTGCCGCGGCATTCAAGCTTGTAATGGTGGTGCAAATCGACTGCGCATTGGTCCCCGCGGCCACCGTGGAACCGCTGACGCTGGTGGGTTGGAACGCATCGGTCGAGGCGGATGTATACCCTTGGGCATTAGCGGTCGTGACGGTCTGTGTCAAATCCGTGGTGGAAGAACAGGTGGAAAAGCTGCAGGAGTTGGCCGGAGAGGCGCTGGTGATGTAATGATTGTTTTGGGAATTAAAGGCAAAGATCATTCCCGATGAACCCGTGGCATCGCTTCCGCAGGCGCCTGTCGCCGCATCGGTTCCGCATTCCAAAGTGTTGTTGAAGAAATACCAGGTGCCGTAATTGGCGGCGCTTGGTCCGCCCAGGTTGAGGTAGCTGCCCGGCGCGTTGTCGAAGAGCACGTTGTTGAAGGCGTATCCCGTGGCTGTGTTCGAGTTGCTTGCGCTGAGCCCGAGTTTGACGACCGCGCCGCAAACAGAACAAGTGCTATCGGCGATCACATTGTTGTAAAGGAAGACGCTGGTGGCGGCGTTATCCGGCCCAGCCTGAAATAGGGCGTTCTGATTTAATCCATATACAAACGAAGTCACGATGGGCCCAAACCAGTTGTCGTGAATGTTGCTGCCGGCTCCCGCGAATCCATTGGTGACGTACTCGCAGACGTTGTTGTAGGCGGTGGGCGGGGCGCCGGTGAAGCAGCCCATGCTGTCCTCGGTGGTATCCGAGCCGTCGATGACGCTGTCGTGGACCACGCCGCCGGTCGTGTTGTAGGCGGCGTTGAAATTAAACACGTAGGAGCTATCGGGAGCGCCATTGGCGGCGGTGTCGTGAGACCAGCCGTGCGCGTAGATATGCTCGAAGATATCGTTCTCGCCCGAAACGTTGAAGTAATCCGGCTGGCTGGCGGCGTTGGAGTAGAGGCCGGTGACTTCGATGTTGTCCACGGTGACGAAGGAGTTGCCGGTGTTAAAGAAGTTGACTTGGGGGCCGGTTCCTAAGCAAGCCGCGCCGCCACAGGTCCAGACGGGCCGAGTCCAGGCACTGCCCGCAAACCAGGTGGGATCGACGCCGATATAGATGGGCAAAGTGGATGTTCCCGACCACTGCCAGTTAATGCCCAGGCTGGAGGAGTTCCAGGTATCGCCGCCGCGGAGAATGAACTGATCGCCGGCGACTGGGGCGAAGGAAGCGCAATTGGCGGAGCAATTGACCATGCCGGGAAGATGCGCCCAAGGGTAGTAGCCTTGTTTTGCGCCTGCGTTGCCGTATTCGAGTCCGACCCAATCGCGCTGGAGATGTAGAAAGTCGCAGCGGTTGCTTTCAGTGTGAAGCTCTGCGTCGCGTTGGCTCCCACACCGTTGCTGGCCGTATCGTTATACGTATACATCCGTAGTCACAGCGGTTGTCCAGGAAAGGGTCGCCGTGCCGTTCTGGTCGTCCGTGAACGTAACGCCCTGGCAACGGGACCGTTTTGGTCAGCGCCGGAATTGGGAAGCCTGTAGTCGTGACGGTGAACGATCCTGCCGTTCCTGCCGCGAAGGTCGTGCTAATTGCGCTGGTGATGACTGGCGAGGCAACAGCGGTCAGCGTAAAGCTCTGTGTCGCATTACTTCCCACACCATTGCTCGCCGTGATCGTCAGAGCGTAGGCCCCAGGAGCAACAGCAGTCGTCCAGGAAAGGGTTGCCGTGCTGCAGATTCAACAAGCTTCGAAGCAAGCAATCTATCAGATGATTCGATCTTAGTCACGCTCAATGGAAGGAAACAAGGTAATCAAAACGCAAAATTAGTTCTCCATTTGAATAATGGTTCAAGCGATACGGTCATACTTGCAGGATATGTCAATATTGTTCCGATGAATCTATCGTTCTCAACCCAAAATGTCCAAACCGACACCCTCGGCGCAACCGTCGCAGTTCCCATTGCGCTGAACGGACTCGAACGCGCGGAGAATGTCACGCTCGTACTGCATTACGATGGGACGGTGGATTATCTCGGCTCGTTCTCGCCAACGGGTGTGCAGTTGGATGTTCCCGATGAGCAGTGGGCGGGACGGTCGGAGCTTTTCATCACGGGAGCAACCTCCGGCGCTGTAATCGGGTACGCAAAGTTCAATGTGTTTAACGATTCAAATCAAGCAAGCATCGTCGGCGATGCTGCCCACGCAACCTTCGATTCCGTCAATGCGCTGACTCAAACTTCCGCTTGCGAGTATTCCTTGCCTGCGCCGGACACCAGCACGATCACCACGCTTTCTGGTTGTGGAATTCCAATTTTATCACAACTAATTCATCTTGGCATAGAGCCGGTGCTCATCATAGTTCCAAACCCAGCGAACGGAAATGCCTGGATCTCATCGAATGCCGATCTCGGTGCGGTAACAATTGAAATATACGATATGCTCGGGGCCGAGCAGGGCGTTGTTTCCGGTCAGATCAATGCAAATGAACCGATGGAGTTGCAGCTTCCCGAACGCAGTGGTGTCTATAACATTTTGGTGCATTCGATGGCTGGGACGAGGACGCTTCGCGTGGTGCGGGAGGATTAGAAAGAAATTACTGCCCCAGGGAGAGTGTTTTTACAGAGGACTCCGGAATAGGCAGCGAATGTTACTGTTTCGGTTAAGGTTCTAAATTCATGCGTTTCTTCTCTCCAAAACGGCTGTGGTTAGCGCTCGTGCTCCTCTCGGTTGCAACGGCTGGCGCGCGGGGGCAGTGGAAGATCGTGGCGCCGAATTTAACGCAGGTTGCAAACGGCAAAGGTGCAATGTCGTTTAATAGCGGAATGCTTTGGATTGCTGCTTCGGATCTATTCATATCAACCGACTCCGGCAAAACATGGACTTCCAAATCTCTTCCGTTCCCAAATCTCTATTACTACGACATAGAATTTATGAATGCAACGGAGGGCGTTCTATCGTCTAACGATGAAACGTGGACGACAAGCGACGGTGGCACAACCTGGCAGATCCTGACGCCAACAGGAGCGAACAGCGCGTGCTTTCTCAATAGCGATAAAGCGATTGCTATCGCCGATCACGATAATTCGCTTGGCATTACAACGGATGGTGGAAATACGTGGGAAAATTTCCCACCCCAGCAGGTTCAGAATTGCGTCAGATATAAGAACGGGAGGGTGTATGAGTTCGGTGGGGGTCCGGCGGGAGGTTTCATGGTTACCAGTACCGACTTCGGATTGACATGGCAACAAGGCAACACCGGCATCGACTTCGATTCTTTTTCTTTTGCTATTGATTCCTGCGATCCAAACCGGATTTATCTCAGCCATGAAGATGCCGAGCATCAAACAGACCAATTCTCAAAAATATATATTACTACGGACACAGGAGATACATGGCAGACAACGTTTAAACAACCTCAGCCATTTTTATCCGGATCTGTTGCAGAGGGTTATTCTGCCATCTATTGCCAATCCGTCGCTCAGGGCATATTTCGTTCCACAGATCGAGGAATGACATGGAGTTCTATCGGTGGCCCTTCTGCACCGTGGGATACGCGCCTGATTGCCGCGATCAACGATAATATCGTGGTGGGCGTCGATAATAATGGGAATGTTTGGCGCACGGATAACAGCGGCGGAGATTCTGTTCTTGCTTCATCTCTGCCTTCCTCTTTTTCCGCGTATCCTGATACCGTGTTTGCTACCGATACCATTCAGTGTGATAGTATTGCTCGCACGATTTCGTTCACGAGCACAGGATGTTCCCAGTTGGCTTCCGTCGTAGAGTGGAAAATTACCGGCCCAGACTCGGCCAGCTACAAAGCGAGCAATCTGTCTGACGATTCAATCTCCGTAACGCTGTATGGTATGAATGAAGGGAATCAACACGCGCAATTAATTTTCAATCTTGACAATGGCTCCAGCGATACCGTTTTACTTGCCGGTTACGTCAAATTCAATTCTGCTGCGCTTACGCTCTTAACTAATAATGTCCAAACCGACACCCTCGGTGCAACCGTCTCAGTTCCCATTACACTCAACGGACTCGAACACGCGGAGAACATAGATCTCATTCTGCATTACGATGGGCCGGTAGATTATCTCGGCTCGTTCTCGCCATCGGGCATGCAGTTGGATGTTCCTGGTGAGCAGAGGGCGGGGTGGTCGGAGCTATCCGTCACGGGAGTAACTTCCGGCGCGAATATTGGGATACGCGAAGTTCAATGTCTTTAACGATTCCAACGAGGCAAGCATCGTCGACGATGCTGCGCATGCAACGTTCGATTCCGTGAATGTGCTGACGCAAACTTCTGCGTGTGAGTATTCCATGCCAGCGCCCGTGACGAGCACGATCACCACACTTTCGGGATGTGCCATACCTATTCTTTCACAACTCATTCATTTCGGCGTAGAACCTCAGTTAAGCATTGTACCGAATCCCGCGAATGGTAACGTATGGATTTCTTCGAGCGGTGATGTTGGCGCGGTAACGATCGAGGTTTTCGATATGCTTGGCACGGAGCAAAGTGTTGTTTCCGGTCACATAAATGAAAATGAACCGATGGAATTGCTACTTCCGGCGCGGAGCGGTGTTTACAACATTCTTGTTCATTCTGTTGTTGGTACGCGAACGCTTCGCGTAGTGCGGGAGAATTAAGCCTTATTGTTGTCATTCCCGCGAAAGCGGGAATCCATATCTTGAGATGCAGGATACACCAGGTCTGGATTCCCGTTTTCGCGGGAATGACATCTAAAATTTTTTTTCAAATGAAATTGAAAGAGTACCGAATTATTACCTCATTCGTTTTTGCCTCGGCGATCACGATACTTATTCTTGCGCCGCTGTCGCTTCGCGCGCAATGGACGGAAGTTGCGCCGAGTTTAGTCGGGCCGGAAGCACAGCGCATCGGAGCGATCAGCTTCGGTGGTGGAATCGTGTGGGCAGGTGCTTCGTCACTCTACTTTTCGACGGATACGGGCCAAACCTGGACGCAATCTACTATCCCTACGAATAGCGGAATTACGGACATATCGGCATTCGATTCGCTGCACATACTCGTCGGTACGCAAGAGGATGGCGTGTATCTTTCCACGGACGGTGGCCAGACCTGGACTATTGTGATCCCTGGTGGCCCAGTTTATGAACGTGTATCGTTCAATGGCTCAGCTTCCGTGATGCACGTGCTCCAAAACACTCCAAGCGTACTCTGGACAAGTACCGACGCAGGTAATACGTGGAGCCAGCAAAATTTTGGGGATGAAGGATTGAGCTTTGCAATTGGAGCCGACAAAACCGTGTATGTCTTTTCGTCGTCGCTTGCAGGCTGGATAAATTATTCAACCGATTCTGGGCAGACCTGGAGTGGCAATGAGACTGGAACCGATTCCGATTCGCAGGGATTGGCCGCCGATTCCTGCGATGTCAAAAAGCTGTATCTCGTAAATGAAAATACACGAGACCGAACCAACAACACGACGAAAATTGATGTCACCCCGGATGGCGGCCAGACCTGGCAAATAAATAGTTCACATCAATTAGATTATTATAATGGTTCGATCGCGAATACCTCACAAGCCGTTTATGTGACGACCGACGCGGGCGGGAACGGAGTGCTTCGCTCCACCGACGAGGGAGCATCCTGGCAAAGCATTGGCGGCCCAATGCCGTATTTCGATACCCATAGCATTGCGCTGGCGAATAATAACATCGTGTTCGTGCTCGATTCGTTCGGAAGCGTCTGGCTTACCAAAAATAGCGGCGGCGATTCGCTGACGTTGCCCAAGACCGCACCCGGCGGCACCGCGCTCGTTTTGTCGAACACGGCCATGCAAGTGAGCGGTAACGTCTGCGGGCCGCTCGACACCGGCTTAGTATTCTATGTCCAAAGCTGTATTCCGAATGCAGGAGTGCTCGATTCCGTTTGGATCACAGGCTCGGCATCGTTCACACAGCCATGCCCGTGCATTACCACGCCATCGCAACTTACCGGCGCCGATTCCATCCCGGTACGTTTTTGGGGCACCGTGGCTGGGAACGATACAGCTGAGCTGCATCTTGCATTCTCGCTGGATGGAGTCAAGATGGATACCACCATCCAACTAATCGGAAATACAGCTACCTCGAAGTTAGCCCAGCCGACGCTGCTGGGTCGCGAGAGCGCTGTGGCGTACACCGGGCATCTCAATTCGCTCGCGCTTGACGTGAATGTTAATTCCCAGATCAATCTCAATTCGCTCTGGCCGAGCCTCACCGACATGCTGGCTACTTATACCTGGGATTCTTCCATAGTAAGTTACGTATCCTATCTGCCACCGAGCGGTTGGAGCCTTACCTCGCTCACGCCACGCGGCAATGCGGTGGATATTGCGATTCACAATGTTTCTTCTACCGCTCAAACACCGCTCAATCTTGGTACGGCGCTCTTTAAACCCAATGAGGATGAGCCGGCCACGAGCTGGGTAGAGCTGCCGGGCTTGACGTTGGTCGCAGGCGGTCAGAACCTCTCGATATGCGTGAGTGACGATGAGGATAACCACTGGGCGGTCAAAACGCTCGGCGTTCTAAGCGATGTTTCGGAAGTTCCTTCGATAACGCAATACATTTCCATCTATCCAAATCCGGCAGACGGAACTGTTTGGGTATCGTCGAGTCAGGATCTCGGCGCTGTCACCATTATGGTCTATGATATGCTTGGTATCCAGCGGGGTGAGTTATCGAGCCAGATAAGTAAGAATAATCCTGTCGAGTTACGGCTTCCCGAGCAGAGTGGGGTCTACAACATTCTTGTCCGTTCTACTGTTGGGGTTCGGATGCTTCGCGTGGTACGGGATTAATAGGAGAAAACGGGGTTATGAAAAAGATTACCGCGATCGTTTTTGCATCGGTGATGATAATGCTTGCGTTTGTGCCGTCTCCGGTTTTAGCGCAATGGAGTCAGATCGCTTCGAATGTAACACCGGCGCCTTCACAGCATGTTGGCGCGCTTCGGTTTCGAGCGGGCGTTGCGTGGGCGGGAACCTCTTCGCTCTTTTTTTCGGACGATACCGGCATGACATGGAACCCGGTCTCGTCGTTTCAGTCGTTTTCCGGGATCACGGATATTGCCATATACGATTCGCTGAACGTGCTGGTAGGAACGACAAGCGACGGCCTTTTTCTCACGACGGATGGTGGCCAAACGTGGCAGGGCCTGAATCTTGGTCAAGCGCCGGATCTTTCGCAGGTTGCCTTCAACGGTTCACCTTCGGTGCTCCACGCGTTGACCTATACTTCCAGTACTCTCTTTACCAGCACGGACGCGGGTGCAACATGGTTCGGAACCCAAACGACTACCTCAGGCTCGACCGGAGCGCTATGTTTTGCCATCGCGCCTGACAAAACGATCTATGTCCAATCATACACTGGGGGCACAGGATGGACGAATACATTCGAGCGATCTCGGTCAAACCTGGAGCAGCGATGGCGGTAGTACCGATGGAGACAGCGATGCGCTGGCTATGGATTCCTGCAATAACCGGAAGCTGTATCTTATCAATGAGAATACCGTTCAGCGGTCCGGCAATGAGGCACGGATCGATATGACCTCGGACGCGGGGGCAACGTGGCAAACGTTGAGCGAGGTTCCACTTAATTTTTACAATGGTTCGATCGCCAGTTCAGGGAATGTGCTCTATGTTGGAACGGTTCCAAACGGCGGCAATGGCGTTGCAGCGTTCCACCGATGACGGCGTGACATGGACAAACATCGGCGGCCCTACGCAAGAATTCGATACGCGAACCATCGCTGCTGTCAATAGCAATATTGTGCTTGTGCTCGATGCCAATGGCAGTGTGTGGCGAACGATGAACAGCGGCGGGGATTCGCTTACCTTAGCAGAAACCTCTACTTCACGGGCGCTTGTAATTTCATCACAGCCGGTTGCGATGGATCAAATTACATGCAGCACTCCTGCCGATACGTCTATTCCGTTAGGGATCGTGGGCTGTGGTAGTCCTACCGGTTCTCTCGATTCGCTGTGGATTACTGGTTCTACTGCGTTTCAGATTTCGGATGCACGAACTTCTCCGCGTACCTTAGCGGCGATAGATAGCATTCTTGTTAGCTATACCGGCAGCGGAGTTGCCGACACAGCCGCATTGCACATCCGTTACGATCTTGGATTTGGCACACTGGATACGACTATCCAACTGGTCGGGAACGTTGCTTCATACCTGCTTACAAACCCATCGGTGCTTCATCGTGAAGAGGCATCGGCGTACTTTGGGCAGCTTGATTCGCTACTGCTCGGAGTCGATGTTAGTTCCCAGATCAATATCGATTCGCTGTGGCCTTTTATCACAAGCATTCAATTGACCTATTCCTGGGATTCCTCTGTCGTGAGCTATGCAGGTTATATGCCTCCTGCGGATTGGACGCTAACATCGCTTGCAGGCCGTGGCGATGCAGAGGATATCCAGATCCAAAACAATGCTTCGAAGCCAACACTGCCGACGGATCTGGGTATGGCATTATTTTATCCGCGCTCTACGGGTCTAACTTCCACCTGGGTAGAGTTGCCTCGCTTTCTGATCGATATTGGCAATAAAACGATCTCACTCTGCGTGACCGATAACGAGGACAACCACTGGGCGGTCAAAACACTCGGCGTTCTAAGCGATGTAGAGGAAGTTCCTTCGGCAACGCAAAATATTTCTATCTATCCAAATCCTGCCGAAGGCAATGTTTGGATCTATTCGAACAATGATCTCGGTTCCGTTACCATTGAAGTCTATGATATGCTCGGTATTCAGCAGAGTGTGGTATTCGAGCCAAATTAGTAAAAATAATCCGGTCGAGTTGTTACTTCCGGCACGGAGCGGTGTTTACAATATCATGGTACGATCGATTTCAGGAACACAAACGCTCCGGGTGGTGCAGGAACAGTAATGGCATTCAAAATCAAAAGAAATTTCACCGCAGGCATGTTTGCTGCGGTGCTGACGATGCTCGTCCTTACGGCGACATCACTTCACGCGCAATGGGTGGAGGTTGCGCCGAATGCGATCCCTGAACCATCACAGCATGTTGGCGCGCTTCGTTTTCATGGCGGCGTTGCATGGGCCGGAACGACTTCGCTGTTTTTTTCTACCGATACGGGAGTGATCTGGAATCCTGTGCCTTCTTTTCAAATTAACTCCGGCATTTCTGACATTGCTATTTATGATTCACTTCATGTGCTTGTGAGCACCATAGCAGAGAATAACCAGTTCGGAGGCGGTGGGGATGGCCTATTTTTAACCACCGATGGTGGCAAGACTTGGACGAATTTTCAGCAAGGTGTGAACTTTTCTCAAGTTGCGTTCAATGGGTCCCCCTTAGTGCTCCATGCTATCGAATCAGATCAAAGTGTTTTTGTTACGAGCTTGGATGGGGGAGTTACATGGAATGAGGCAAATATAACTCGAAGCAACACGATCGGTTCTCTATGCTTCGCTATTGCCCAGGATAAAGCGATTTATGCGCAGTCCTATAATATGGGCCAGCGCGAGCAAGGGTGGGTCAACATCTCAACCGATCTTGGCCAGACCTGGAGCCGAAACGGCAATATTACTGATGGAGATTGCGAAACGCTTGCTGTGGATTCGTGCAATAATATGCGTCTCTATCTTGTCAATGAGAATGTAGCGCAGAATAGCAATTTTGGCGTGGTTCCGCAATCGCATTTTGACTTGACTTCCGATGCAGGTATGGACTGGCAGACTACCAGTTCCTATGGTGCCGATTTTTATTCCGGCTCTCTTGCCAGCACGGAAAACGTGCTCTATATGGGAACCGTGGAGGGAGCCGGCAACGGTATTGGAGTCGAACGTTCTACCGACTCCGGCACGACATGGCAAAATATTGGTGGCCCCAACGAGGAATATGACACACGCACCATTGCTACGGTTAACGATAGTATCGTCCTCGTGCTTGATGACACTGGAAGTATCTGGCGAACGCTCAACAGTGGCGGTTTTCCAATAAAGATTCCATCGAAATTTTCTGCATCTCCAGCCACTGTGTTTGCAAAGGATACGATCTCCTGCGATAGCCTAACTCGAACGGTCTTGTTTACCAGAGGCGGTTGCACGCCTGTCTCCATCTTAGGTGACTCCATCATTGGTGCGAATGCTGCAAGTTTCAAGGTTGGCGATCTAACAAACGATTCCGCTTTAGTTACGCTCTATGGCATCGCACAGGGCGACCAGCAGGCCCAATTAGTGCTGTCCCTCAATAATGGCTCGACGGACACCGTATTTCTCGCCGGATATGTAAATACCTCTCCTTCAAACTTGAGTTTTGTGACGGAGCCGAACATTCAGACCGACACGCTCGGCGGCACGGTTTCAGTTCCCATCACGATCGATGGGCTAAATCATCCGGAAAATGTGCAACTCGTGCTGAATTATACCGGGACGGTGCAGTATCTCGGCTCGTTCTCGCCGGCCGGCGCGAAGATCGACGTAGAAGGGCAACAATGGCCTGGGCGATCCGAGCTTCAGATCTTTGGCGCTTCACCTGGCTTCGTAGCTGGGTATGCTATGTTTAACGTGTTCAACGATTCCCTTCCAACGGCGACGGCGACCTTCGATTCGCTCGCAGTGCTCACTCCGACCACGCCATGCGAAATATTCGCTGCCAACACCGGTGACGAGCATCCTGACAACCATTTCGGGCTGTGGCATTAATATGCTTTCAAAGCTCATCTATTTGGGGCAGACCCCAACGTTCAGTATCGAGCCAAATCCTACCACCGGAAATGTATGGATCTCTTCCTCGGATGATCTTGGCGAGGCCACGATCACCGTTTACGATATGCTCGGTACGCTCAGGAGCGAGATCGTGACGAATGTCCAGAAAGCGAATCCTGTCCAGCTTATGCTTCCGGATGCGGATGGGGTATATACGATTCTGCTGAATTCTTCTGCCGGAATGAGGTCGCTGCGGGTTGTTCATCAGCGTTGAACTGACGGCTAAGCCTCGTCCAAATTTGTTCGGATGGGGGGCACTATTATAGCTTTGTTTGGTTTTTAGGTAAAGATAAGAAGTCTCTAATAAAGCATTATCCTAAAACGAGACTTACTGCATCATACCATCTTTTGAACATGACAACCATGGTTATTACACGTCGTTTCTTTATCGTTCTTGCTTTTCTCGTTGCGTCAGCACATCTTCAGGCTCAATGGCTGACGAAAGCGGATGAAGGCCCGTCTGCCCATGCAATGCACTCCGCACACATGCATAAATCGAAGTTCGCTAAGAATGGCGAACGCGAAGAGCATGGCGTCGGCGATGCGTTCAAGTGGTATTGGCGCCAGCGTACGTTCGGGCTGGGATACATTCCCGAATGCGCTTCAAAAGCCGCAGCAACAGCGCGATGCCATGCGTCAAGCTTCCGGGATGACGACCCTCTCCACGCTCCCGAATGGACGCTCGTCGGCCCTACGAATATCGGCGGGCGCATGAACGCTATTGCGATCAATCCTACAATCCCGAATACTCGTTTATATCGGTGCTGCCAATGGCGGCGTATGGAAAACAACGGATGGCGGCAAGACCTGGATCCCGCTTACCGATCAGATGCAATCGGTTTCCATGGGTTCCCTTGCGATCGATCCAAACAATACCAATACTATTTTTGCCGGAACCGGCGAGCTTCCGGGCAGTTCGATTCTTATGCTGGCTATGGACTGTTGCGCTCCAGCGATGGTGGAAAAACGTTGGTCCGATGTTGGCCCTGCAGCGTGGCGGCGTATTCACGCGTGATTGTAAATCCCAAGCATTCAAACCTTGTCTATGCTGCGGCGGGACGTTCCGGCGGAGGTGTGCTTCGTTCGAGCGATGGCGGCATATACATGGTCGTGGCTTGCGGGTGGTCTCCCACAAAATCAATCGGTTTCCGATCTGGCGCTTTCGATGAATAACGATACCGCCGTGCTGTATGCAGGCATGGCCGGAACTGGAGTGTATCACTCCACAGATGGTGGCGACACATGGACAAAACTCGATCAGTTTCCGTTATCCAACGAATACATGTAACGCCTTTCGCTCGATGTCGATCCAACAAACTGGCAAAATGTCGTTGTGCTCAGACGTCAATGGCAACGATGTCGGCGGGCGATGACGATATTGGAGGGCTTGAGGTATCTAACGATGGCGGCAAACATGGAGCGATGCTGGAACCTGCAATTTGAACGGTCCATTCCGTTAGTAGAAGCCAATCCGCCGCAAGGATGGTACGATGTATATATGCGAGTCGATCCCACGAATTTCAGCCACATGCTCATGGGTGGCGTATCCATTGGCAAACACGATCAGGCCGGACGGAAACGATGTTGCGCTTTCGTATGAAGGCGGCATCCATCCTCGACCAACACGTCGCGGCATTTGCATCGACGAATGCCTCCACCGTTTATGTCGGCAATGACGGTGGCGTATTCTTATCGAGTGACGGTGGATCCGACTACATGGCAGCAAACGTTCCCATTGGCGATCACCCAATTCTATGGCATTGGCATCGACCAGACCCAGAGCGATGTAACCTACGGCGGCACACAGGACAACGGGACGCTTTCCGGGCTTCCGGCTCCGATTGGCAGCGGATTCTTGGTGGCGATGGAACGACTGACGCAAGTCGATCCGAAAACTTCCACGATTGTCTATTGCGAAACTCCGGATGCCGCCGATCTCTATCAGAATGGCCTTTGCCTTCGGGTTCCAGCAACATTGGCCTCAATACGTTGATTGACTCTACGGTTTGGCTCGATCCCTTTGCGGCTGACCAACGAACGATATTATCTATTGGGGTTGCCAGCGACTGACTTACTCGAAAAATCAAGGGAAAAACTGGACCAATTGCTCCCAAGTATTTGGTTCCGCGTTCGGGGGCACAACAATCTCCGCTATCGCCGCCTTTGGCGATGGAAAGACCGTGCTGGTCGGCACCGGTGGGGGAATTGTTTATCTATCCACTAATAATGGTACATCTTTCACCAATGTTTCCGGTAACTCTGCCGGGGCGTTCCGTTACGTGGGTCGAGTTCAATCCCACTTCCAAGACAACATTTTATGTCACATGTCCGGTTTCGGTGCGGGCCATGTATTTCAAGACCACAAACAGCGGCTCGACGTGGACGGATATTAGCTCGACCTTGCCTGATATTCCTGTCAACACGCTTGTGATGGATCCGCAAAATCCGACGGTGTCTTTATATCGGCACGGATGTCGGCGTATTTTATTCTCCCGACGATGGTGTCGAATGGATTCCGTACGGAACTGGCATTCCGAACACCGGAATTGATTTTATGGAATCCAGGTCAATAACCGGGTGCTTCGCGCGGGCACGCATGGACGCTCGATTTGGCAGGTGCCGCTTCTGGACGATGTGCCGGGCATTGTGCTTCCAGCCCAGCGATCAGTCTGGACGCTTGGCGATACCGCAAGCATTCAATGGCATGGGTTCGCATCGAATATTACGATCGATCTCAGTCTCGATGGCGGTTCGTCGTGGCAGAACCATAGCAACGACTGGAAGCCGATACCGTTTATTCCATTTCGAATGTATCTTATCCTGCGAGCGAAAACGCGGTCGTGCGGGTGAGCGATGGCACGGATACGCTGCTATCGCCGCTGTTTGTGATCGCGCAACAAGAGCCGGAAGCCAGATCGGCACCGTTGCCGATGTTCGCTTCTATGCCTACGATATTGCCTACGATAAAGACGATAACGTGCTATGGGCCACGGATTTCGAGCCACGAGGGCAGCACGAAGATTATATTTTTAAGCTCGATCCGGACGACGGAACGATACTCGATTCGGTCAAAATTGCGGACCTGATATCAACGCGCCAGATCGCAATGGATTTACCGGAATCAAGTACGATCCGACGACAAAAAATCTGTTCCTTCAGCAAGTCAATGGACAGCATTCGGACCATGGAATTCCTATATTTATGAAGTAACGACGAGTGGGACCGTCGTAAATACCGCTCCTTCTCCCGCGTGCATATGGAACTGGTATTTATGTCAGGGCGATACCATGCTCGTGGCCGATCGACTGGGACCGGCAGACGGCGGATGCCAATCAGATTTCACAGGCAGTTTTCCGCTTCAATTGTAGATTTCACACTACTCCTAATCCGCTCGATTTTTCAGATACGCGAAGCGCCACTTACGGTCCGCGAGGGCTAACCTATGATCCGAAATCTCGGACAGTATTTGCTTGCCTATACCGATTTTCGAGGGTAGCCCGACACTGACGCGAGTTATCTGCTTTTTCTCGAGCCGATTCATCCCGGTGAAGAACAAAATGCGTTTAATATCTACGGTCGGAGAAGAATTGGCGAATGTTCGCGGAATGGAATATGATCCTCGCGGCGAAGGAAATACTGCGTGGATGACCGTGCTAAATCGGGAAATTCCGCGCAGATTATTAAAGTCGCGCTGGCAGATGGGCCAATCCGGTGCTCCGTTCGGCATTCGCTTACACTCGTTCCCCCGACGGTTGCATTCGGCAATCTCGATACCGGTAAAATCCAAGACGTGTCAATGCTGCGATCATAACACCGGGAATGCTTCGTACCGTGATTACTGCCATTAGCATTGTACCGCCGGGTACGCGATTCTCGCTCGGCTCGATTTCGCTTCCCAACGATCGCTTCAGGCCGGCGATTCGCTCGAGGTAAGCGTGACCTTTGCCTCCATACGCCGGGTCCGCAAAGCGCTTCGCTTTCGGTTACCTTTGGATCCGATGCCCAGGAAGTGTTCTTCCACATTACTGGATACGGAACCATAAATGGAGATGCCGTAACGGCAACTGCAAATGGAAGCACTGGGGTCTCGAACTGTATCCCAATCCCGCGCGTGATTTTGTCGATGTATACACTCAATGCAGCCGTGGCGGATGTTGCGCAGATCCATGTTTACGATGTGACCGGGCGGGAAGTGCTTACGGCTCCGCTTGGCATGCTCTCGCCGGCGAGCACGAGACGGAGCTTTCCACCGTTGGCATCCCGGATGGGATTTATTTTGTACGCGTCATGGGTTCGAGCGGTCAGGTAGCATCGGCCCGGCTCTCGATCGTGAGATAATGAGCAAAAATTATTGCGTGCGCTGAAACCGCGCAATACGCTACGGAGTTAGAAACAGGCGAGGCATGGGATTTGAACCCATCCTCGCTTGTTTCATCTGTAATAACAACGAGTGACGATACAAGGAAAACCCAAAGAGACGGTACTCATCACGGGCTGCCACGGATTCGTTGGACAGCATGTGGTGCGCTTGTTCGTGGAAGAATCCACGTGCGAACTCGTACTCACTGGGCGTGAGCCGAACTCACTCTTTGCGGATATTTCGAAAGAACCACGCATTAGAAGTTACCGCCAGATGGATGTCACGCTGCGCGCATCCGTCAAAGAGGTTATCATCGCAGAGAAACCGGACGTCATTGTAAATTGCGCTGCGATTTGTCAAAGTGGACGATGCTGAAACACAGCGCGAAGCCGCTTGGCATACTAATGTTTCCGCAGTGGAACATTTAGCAGAAATGTCCCGGAAGATCGATGCCCGGATCGTGCATATTTCATCCGATCTTGTCTTCGATGGCGCGCGCGCGCCCTACACCGAGACCGATGCACCACACCCCATCAATTATTATGGCCGCACGAAACTCGCGAGTGAAAATGTATTGCGGACCTCGGGTATCGACCATACCATTTTTCGAACATGCCTCATCTATGGTGCGGCGGAACGTGCAAAAGCAAATTATGCGCTTTCTGTGATCACTTCGCTTGAAGATGGACAGCCGGTTTACGCTGCGACCGATCTTCTCGCTGCTCCTACTTTAGTCGATGATCTGGCGCTTGCGATCGTACGTGCTACGGAGCGTAAACGCCTCGGACTCTATCATGCCGGAGGGCCGGAAATGATCACGCGCTTTGAATTTGCAAATCGCATCGCCGAAGTGTTCGGTTTGAATGCCGGCCTTATTCTTCCCACGACGATCGCTCAACTACGATCCAGTGGAATATGGCGAGCCGAACGGCCATCGCGGACGGGACTTGTTTCACTAAAGGCGCACACCGATCTCGGGCTTCGCTTTTCGAATGTTGACGATGGCCTTCGTGTTATGGAGCGTGGCATGGAAGAATTGCTCGGCGACAGTACGCTATATCTCTACGAATAACACCTCATTTACCAACTTCCCGCTCGCAGAGGGAGTTAACAATATGCTCGATATAAAACTCATTCGTGAAAATCCTGAACTTGTGCGTGGTGCTATTCTCGCCAAGCATTCGGAAGACGTTGTCGATCAGGTTTTGGAGCTTGATCGAGAGCGGCGCGCGATCATCGGGGAAGTTGAAATACTCAAGAGCAAGCGCAATACTGTTTCCGAAGAGATTGCAAAGCTAAAACGCTCGAAGGAGCCTGCCGAAGACAGGATCGCAGAAATGAAATCCGTTGGCGATGAGATCGCTTCACTCAATGACAGGCTCCGCGAAAAAGAGCTTGCGCTCAACCTTTTAATGGATTCCATCCCTAACATCACGCATAGTAGTGTTCCCAACGGGGATGATGCATCCGGAAATGTTGAGGTAAAACGATGGTCGCCAAATGGGAATGTAAGCACTTTTGAGAAAAGGGAAGGTTTAGATCATCTTGCACTCGCAGAAAAATATCAGCTCTTCGATTTCAAGCGTGGTGCAAAAATTACCGCCGCAGGATTTCCGGTCTATATGGGAAAAGGCGCACAGCTTGAGCGAGCCTTCATCAATTTCATGCTGGATGTTCACACGCGTTCGCATGGATATACCGAAGTGCTGCCCCCATTCTTTGTGAACGCTCAATCGCTGCGCGGTACAGGACAATTCCCTAAGTTTGCCGATCAAGTTTATCACATGCCGGAAGATGAGCTGTATGCTATTCCAACGGCTGAGGTTCCTGTGACGAATCTTTACGCAGATGAAGTTTTGCAGCCGGATAAACTACCGCTCCTGCATTGCGCCTTCAGCGCATGTTTCCGCCGCGAAGCCGGATCGTATGGAAAAGATACCCGCGGATTTCTTCGCGTTCATGAATTCAATAAAGTCGAACTCGTAAAATTCACTACCCCGGAGACTTCTTATGTAGAACACGAAAAGTTAACCGCCGATGCGGAGCGCATTCTGGAGCTTCTTGGCATTCCATACCGCCGATTACTTCTTTGCAATGGGGACACCGGGTTTTCGAGCGCGAAAACGTATGATCTCGAAGTCTGGGCGCCAGTTGAAGGCAAATGGCTCGAGGCATCGAGCTGCTCGAACTTCGAAGATTTCCAAGCGCGCCGCGCGAACATCAGATTTAAACCCGATCCTAAATCCAAACCGGAGTTCGTGCATACGCTGAATGGCTCCGGCCTCGCTACATCTCGCCTCATGGTTGCATTCTTAGAAACTTTTCAGCAATCGGATGGAACAATACGCATCCCGGAAGTTTTGCATACGTATCTACCATTTACAGAAATAGAATGACCGACGTATTAGACCAACAAGCATTTCGATATTCGAATGACGCCGAAGCATCGCTTATGTGCGAAGAGGTTGCACTTTCCGATCTAGTCAAAGAATATGGAACTCCGCTTTATGTGTATTCGAAGCGGCAGATGATCCAGAATTTTCATTCCTTCGATGAAACTCTGAAATCATCCGGCAAAGAGCACTACGTCAGCTATGCGCTAAAGGCTAATTCTAATATCGAACTGCTGAAGATCTTAGCTGCGGAAGGTTCCGGCGCGGATGTCGTTAGTGTGGGCGAATTGCTTGCCGCCTTAGCGACCGGTTTTGAGCCTGGAAAGATCACCTTCGCCGGTGTCGGAAAAACCGACGAGGAAATCGAACTTGCGCTCAGAGCTAATATCCATGCCTTCAATGTGGAAAGCCTCGAAGAGTTATCGGTCATCAACGGCATCGCTGAAAAATGCGGGATTCGCGCGAAAGTTGCTATTCGTGTTAACCCCGATGTGGATGCGAAGAGCCATCCTTACATTTCGACAGGGTTGAAGGAGAACAAGTTTGGCATCGATATGGAAAATGCGCGGGAAGCATTTATCTATGCATCGAAACAGCCAGCATTGGAAGTGGTCGGCATTCATGTTCATATCGGCTCGCAGATCACTTCGCTCGATCCATTCATAAAAGCTGCTCGCTCGACGGTAAAGTTCGTCAATTCGCTTCGCGTAAAATCAGGAATTGTTCTTGAACATCTGAATTTTGGAGGCGGACAGGGAATTCATTATCGTAACGTCGTTCGACATCCACTGCTGCCGAAGGATGAACTTGGTGAGGAAGGTGAGTATGTGCCGTCGCTGAATGAATTTGTTGGCGCGGTGCTGCCAATCCTCGATCAAACGGGGCTTAAAATAATCTTTGAGCCTGGCCGCGCTATTGTTGCGAATGCCTGTGCATTACTTGCTACCGTGCTTTATACAAAGGCGAACAGTAAAAAGAAATTTGTCATTACCGATACCGGCATGTCGGAACTTATTCGTCCCTGCCTTTATGAAGCGTACCACCAGGTTGCGCCGCTGGAACTCGCGGCCGGTGTAACGCAGAAAGTCGATGTCGTCGGGCCTATATGCGAGACAAGCGATTTTCTGGCCCAATCGAGAGAGATGCCCGACCTGAAGCGTGGAGACGCGATCGCCGTGCTATGCGCAGGCGCGTATGGCTACGCGCTTGCATCGAACTACAATCTTCGCCCACGAGGTGCCGAGGTGCTTGTCGATGGTTCGGATTACCGGCTCATTCGCGAGCGGGAACGGGTGGAAGATGTGGCGGGAGTGGGTAATTTAATGATCGCGAAAGCCCATTGAAAACTACCCCATACTTCCGGAACAAAGTCCTAAAGGAACGGCCGTATCTTAAATTGGAGTGGATTGAAACAGCGTTGTTACAATCAATCGAAACTGAGACACAACCGAACGGACGTATTAGAAGATGGGTTTACATAGAAGAATATAGAAAGTACCTAAGGGTCGTTACGCTCGATGATGGCGAAACGGTTCACAATGCTTTCTTCGATAGAGGCTATGCCAGGAGAATGATATGAAATTCGACTATTACGCGGATACTGATTCGCTTTACATTGATCTTTCGAATCGGCCCAGCGCGGAATCGGAAGAGGTTGCTCCTGGAATCGTTCTGGACTTCGACGCGCAGGGTCATGTAGTTGGAATTGATATTGAGGATGCAAGCAAAATAGTTGATTTGTCACGCTTGGAGTCGAATGCATTACCTCTTGCTCAAATGCGAGTAGCCGCAATTCCTGCATAGCTATTTTTGTGTCTTGCATTTGAAACTCGCACTGCTCATCGAGTATGATGGAACTGCGTTCGCCGGTTGGCAAACGCAAGGCGACCATCCATTAGGCCGATCCATCCAAGCAGAGATCGAGAAAGCTTTTCACAAACTTTTTGCGATTACAATTACCGTGCATGGCGCTGGCCGCACCGATGCCGGCGTTCATGCGCGAGGGATGGTTGCGCATGTCGAATTTCCTGATGATATAGTGATTGCTCTTCCAAAACTTCTCATGGCTTTGAATGCAACAACTCCCAAAGATATTGCCATTCTCGATATTCGTCATGTAGCAGAAGATTTCCATGCGCGCCATTCTGCACTTGCACGGCAATATCGTTATACTATCAAACAAGACCGAACTGCGATAGACCGAAATTTTGTCTGGGCCATTCGCAGAGATGTAGATCTAGAAAAGCTTCAACGATGTGCAGCGCTACTTATCGGTGAGCACGATTTTACGAGTTTCAGCAAGCGGACCTCAGATGTAAAGCATTACCGCTGCATTGTGGAACAAGCGAAATGGGAATTGGAATGGAAGTATCTTTTCTTTAATATTCGCGCCAACCGTTTTGTGCGTGGCATGGTACGCGCGCTTGTTGGGGCAATGGTGCAGGTGGGGCAGTCTGCATTTACGGTTGAGGAATTTGAGAAGCTATTACATACACCGCAGGAACTATGGCGCGCGAAATACATTGCTCCTGCGCACGGCCTTGTGCTGGAAGGAATTGAATATCCGGAGCGGTTTGGCTTGTGGAATATCGGTAGTTGAGAACCGAGCATTTGTAGCGAATTTTTTTGCAAAAAGGGCGTTTGTATATACTACTTCTATCATTAAACGGCTCTCCTATCTGCGAGTCACCGTTTAGTTTGCATCTTCCGGCCGCCTCCAGCGGTTTTTATTCTCAGGAAGACAATTTGGTTGCGATAGTGTAACGTCCAAATTCTATTTTGGATTGTTGCATGGAGTCCCGGTATAATAAGTGCCGTGCTAAGTTTAGTTTTGCCCGGTTACTCGCAACGAAATTGAAATGAAATGAAAAGTGAAAACAGAATTTGGGGATCGATCGCAGGCCGATCAGGGAGCGCATCCGGCTCTCTTCAGGAATGATAATTCTGGAAACATTCCTCACACGGCCTCAATAATTCACCGCCGCATTCGCCGCAAGCGTCACATCGCGTGGGAGCAAGCGGAGTTTGCAAGTGGCGGACTCTATGCTCATAATTTCGAAGAAATTGCGAAACGTTATCCCTCACTAACGATAACCGAGTGCAGGGTATGCGCGCTGGTGAAGGCAATGCTGCCAAGTTGGAGGATCGGTGAACTGCTCGGAATTTGCGAGGATACCGTGGAAAATCATCGCGTCAACGCGCGAAGAAAGATGTGTTTACAAGGCGAGCGTCTTGCGCATCATCTTGCGCATTTATCATGAAATCATTAAGGGCAATAATCGTGGGGTTTTTGTGGGGTGGATTTCTCGACCATGCACGTAAGTTTGCATGTGTTAATTCGGTGTTTTGCTGAGAACGTTTGTCAGCCTTAACTGCCGGCACCGAGAAGTTTGCTCACATCTCTATATTAAACATTTAACAGAAAGGTAACTATGAACGAAAGCAATAGCGGATCATGCTGCTGCGGATGCCAATACTCAACTCCGCCCTGGTGGGTGACCATGGGATTCATTCCACCGTATGGGTATCAGGGACCAACGGGAGGAACGCCTGCCCAAACAAGCGGCACTCCCTCCACCCCTGCCGCGCCAACCTCGACGGTCGCGCAGCCACAACAACAGCCCACACAATCTTCCAGCAGTTCAGGTGGCAGCAACATTATCGGAGACGTTGTTAACGGACTTGGAAGCTTGCTTGGGGGATTATTTTAAGATAAGGAACGATCATGCAAGAAAATAAAAAATTCTTATCCTTGCTGCAGGTTGCAGTGCCGCCAGCCACTGCGGTAACGGTAGCCGCCGAGATCAACGTGCTCGAGATCCTGGGCATCGTCGGTGGCACGGAAATGCTGACCGCGATGCAGATCGCACAGTCCGTCGTACCAACTGGTACGCCAGCCACGCTCTATGGGCTTATCGCGCTACTTGGGAATCTTATCAAGACTCACCCGAAGGCTACGAAAGCTCACCAGGAGGCACTGTCAAAGATCATCAAGAGCTTCACAGGCGTTCCCGATGCACCGCTGACATTCGCTACCTTCCTGCCCATTTGCAGCTCGCTGATGCAGGCAGTAGGAACCACGCATAAAACGGGGAAGTAACATCTATTAATTTAAGCGATCTTCTGTCCTGAGAACAGGGATGGAAGATCGTTTCATTTTTATACATGATTGAATTGATTCAGATTAAATTTAATCAAAAGTTGTAGCGGCGATGTTGTTGGGTGTTATTAATGAAACCATTGAACAAGGTCATTGGCGCCCATCATATTGAGCTTAATGTTCGGGATCTCGACGCTTCGTTTAAATTTTATTCTCTTCTCTCTTCATTTTTTGAAGGGAGCGGCATTGAGCATGAAGAAGAGAGCTTTTGCTGGCGATTAGGTTCATTCTATATTTACTTCAATATTTACTTCAATAAAGTTAAACCACGATTTAAGGAGGCACCATACCATCGGAAGCAAGTAGGACTTGACCACATTGCAATTGCTCTTTCGAGCAAAGAAGATATACTTGCACTTCGGAAGTTCTTAATTCATGAAGGCATTCCAATCCTTTACGATGCCGATTATTACGGCACGAATTATTTCGCCATCTATTTCGAAGACCCGGATCGGATAAAGCTGGAGTTTGGGTGTGATGAGGTTCCACGTAGGAACAATTTGGGTTCGCTTCCTGTCGTTCAAGCATGAAGAATCGTCGCTACGTCGTGAGCTTCTTATTGTGTTTCCTTCTCTCGGGCTGCTCGTACCAGGAAACGGTTCGGCATTATACCGGCACATTTATTAGCTCGAATGATGTCTTAAAGGATGATACAACAAGTCTGCAGAACCATGTTGAAGCAATGTTCTCTGAATTTAATTCGCGCGGTGCAATTTTCATGCACTTTTTTCAAGCAGGCCAACCGGACACACTCATTTTCCAACAAATCGACTCCGTTAGCTGGCGATGGACCAGCTTCCCAGGCAACGGAATAGCGATAAACTGGTGGTCGGATAGCGCGGTCGGCCACGCATTGATTCACCGCACTTTCGATTCGCTCACCGTTTTTATAAATTTAGGTTCCGGAGGCGAAGCTTTTTATTTGAAGCAGGATTCGGAATGGGTAAGTCCAGTTCATGCGAAGTTTAGGTTTTTCGGCATTTTTTAGGAGGAGAATGGAGTCTGTAATCTTTGAACAAAAATGATTATGTTGAATGTTTGGGATAAATCACTTTTTCTTCTTTGTCAATGCGAAATAATTTTTGGTTTCTTTCCTTGATCGCTGTGTTAACCGCATTCGGTTTGAACGGCTGCAAATCGTCATCGACGAGTCCTTCTTCCAATTCAACTTTAACGGGTTCCGGCCCGACGACGGGAAGCTCATTTACCTATGTGGTACAGCAATATGATATAAGTGGTTTCGACGTTACATCTTCAGATACCGTAACGGCAACCGTGACAGGGACGCAATCGTCATTTGAAGGCGAGCAGAACGTGGTGCAATTTTCTAATGGCGACGACTACGTGTATGAATCGAACGGGGATGTTAGTATTTATCTTACTGAAACACAGCCCTATGGTGGAGGTTCGGAGTGGGTGCGGTTCCCATTCAGCGGCGATGGCGGCTCGCATGTATCGTTTTATTCTGGCGATTCCGCGAGCGATGGGATAACAACCCACTTCGTTGGTCAAGGCCCAACGCTTACGGCAGGCACCAAACAAATCTCGACTGAATGGGCTGAATCTATCGACACCACCGCAATAAAAACATCTAATGGCGGATCGTCGTCGTTCTCGCAATATAACGATTATTATTTTGCACCACAGATCGGGGCAATGACGGAGATAGATATCGGGTGGCTCACCAATATGGTTACCGGTGTCGAGACCGGTAAAAAGGTATGGAAGTTGATCGGGTTTACGATAAAATAAAAAGTCCAATCACGGTCCGGCCGCGGCGTGAGTCCATCCGGTAAGAAAGGCAAAAGCGATGAGGAACGTTAAGGTGAGCAAGGATAATACGATCGGCCACAGAGTTTCCTCGATTGGCGTAGCCGCAATATCCTGAAAAAATTCGATTGTACGACGAACAACATTGAGCAGACGTTCACGCCACGGCTTCGGCTTTACTTGTTCTTCGAGATAATCAAGACTAAATGGAGTGAGGCTTAATGCTTCCATAATTGGTGTCCTTTCGATCAATCGAACGGTGCCAAAAATGAAATAATTGCAATACTTGCGTTTATTTTGGAACGCACCGAGCAAGCATCCGGTTAAACGCCCCACAATTTGAACGTCATCCCCGTGACCACTGCACCATTGGTGCTAACATAAGTGGCGAGAAGGTTTTTGCCGAGGGGCTCTCACGGGCAAAGATGAAATATGAGAGATGAAAGATGAAATTCATCCTCTGTTTTTGATTTTGCCCACTAATCAAGACTTATTCCTTGCTGCGGAGTAAGAAATCCAAGAAAATCATTCGTTTTTGTCGCTCTGAGCGGAACTTCGAGCGATAAAAGGCGCGTTTAGTGCCTCCCGCCCATAAACGGCGGATTTCACGATAATTTAACGATAGGATAGCACGGGTGTGATGCTGTTTCCTCTAAACACGAGGAAAGAGTAGTTTTCGGTTCGACTCCGAACGTATTCTCAAGCCGCATGTCTGGCGAGGGCGCCAGACACCACGCGGTTAAAAGTTCAATGACAACTGAGCGGTGACATTCGATGAATGGCTTAGTAAGCGATCAAAACGGGTCACGGGCGGAGACGCCTCGTGCCACGCGCCAACGACGTTCAAAGAGTGCACATAGAAAGATCAAAATGCGAAAAAATGGGTAATCGTGTAATGCAGACAGCATGAGCAATCATGCGCGATTTGTAGTTTACACGAATACACACAAGTATCGAGCTAAGGTTTAGACGTTGTGAAACGTCTGAAATAATGCAGTTGGCTGATGACGTACCGAATGAGCAATCATTCGAAAGACGTTGTCAGAATGTACGGAGCCATCCGTACATATCGATGAGCGATGTGAATCGTTCTCGATCATCAAACACTGTAGTGATGCACGCGCGAATGAGCAATCATCCAAGTAGCAAGTTCTGATGTGAATCAGAGCAGCCTGCTAAACGGATGATGTGAATCATCCGAACTGTATCATAGGTTTAATGATGAAGTTACCAAGAGCGCATGGTGGATGCCTTGGCACTAAAAGGCGATGAAGGACGTGATAAGCTGCGATAAGCCGGGAGTAGGCGGAACTACCTTTGATCCGCGGATTTCCGAATGGGACAACCCAACCGGGTAATGCCGGTGTACGTTATGGTGAATACATAGCCATATGAGCAAACCCGGAGAACTGAAACATCTAAGTACCCGGAGGAAGAGAAAACAATAGTGATTCCCTAAGTAGTGGCGAGCGAAACGGGAACAGCCCAAACCATGTGGTTTAAGGCCACTGTGGGGTTGTAGGACTGCAATATGGAGTTAAAATAGTAATAAGTGGAAGTTTCTGGAAAGAGACACCATAGAGGGTGATAGTCCCGTACACGAAATGTTAATGACTACCTAGTAGTATCCTGAGTACCGCGGGGTCGGAGACGCCCTGTGGGAATTTGCCGAGCACCATCTCGGTAAGGCTAAATACTCCTAGATGACCGATAGCGAACAAGTACTGTGAAGGAAAGGCGAAAAGAACCTCGAACAGAGGAGTGAAATAGAACCTGAAACCGTACGCTTACAAGCGGTGGGAGCAAGCGCAGTCTTCGGACTGAGGAGTGACAGCGTGCCTTTTGCATAATGAGCCTACGAGTTACTCACTCACTGGCAAGGTTAAGTTCTTAGAACGCGAGCAGCCGAAGCGAAAGCAAGTCTGAATAGGGCGATATAGTCAGTGGGGGTAGACGCGAAACCTTGTGATCTATCCATGGTCAGGATGAAGGTTCCGGTAACACGGGACTGGAGGTCCGAACTGGTGAGCGTTGAAAAGCTACTCGGATGAACTGTGGGTAGGGGTGAAAGGCTAATCAAACTGGGAGATAGCTCGTACTCCCCGAAATGTTTTTAGGAACAGCCTCGATAAGAGTTGTCATAGAGGTAGAGCTACTGATTGGGCTAGGGGGCTTCACATCGCCTACCAAACCCTGACAAACTCCGAATGCTAGTAACATATATTCGGGAGTGAGGCTCTGGGTGCTAAGGTCCATGGCCGAGAGGGAAACAACCCAGACCATCAGCTAAGGTCCCAAAATGTATGTTAAGTTGATCAAACGAGGTCGATTGCATAGACAGCTAGGATGTTGGCTTGGAAGCAGCCATTCATTTAAAGAGTGCGTAACAGCTCACTGGTCGAGCGATTGGGCGTGGAAAATAATCGGGCATAAAACATACTACCGAAGCTATGGCATCATCAGCAATGATGTTGGGTAGGGGAGCATTCCAACGGCGTTGAAGGTGATGGCGTAAGCCATGCTGGAGCGTGCTGGAAAAGAAAATGTAGGCATAAGTAACGATAATGAGGGTGAGAAACCCTGCACACCGATAGACTAAGGTTTCCTGATCAACGTTAATCGGATCAGGGTTAGTCGGGTCCTAAGGCGAATCCGAAAGGCGTAAGTCGATGGACAACTGGTTAATATTCCAGATACTTGTTTGCATGACTGCGATGAGGAGTGACGGAGTAGTGAAAGGTCTGCGCTACTGACGGAATAGTAGCGTTAAAGGGCGTAGGTATACGAGATGGCAGGCAAATCCGCCGGTTGTGCTGAAGCCGATAGTACCGTGAGCCTTCGGGCAAGCGGATAATGACCCTAATCAGACTTCCAAGAAAAACCTCTAAGCTTCAGGTACAGCAACCCGTACCGCAAACCGACACAGGTAGTCGAGGAGAATATCCTAAGGTGCTCGAGTGAGCCGTCGGTTAAGGAACTAGGCAAATTAACCCTGTAACTTCGGGAGAAAGGGTGCCCGTCAGCAATGGGGGCCGCAGTGAAATGGCTCAAGCGACTGTTTAACAAAAACACAGGGCTCTGCAAAATCGAAAGATGAAGTATAGGGCCTGACACCTGCCCGGTGCTGGAAGGTTAAGAAGGAGAGGTCAGCCGCAAGGCAAAGCTTTGAATCGAAGCCCCAGTAAACGGCGGCCGTAACTATAACGGTCCTAAGGTAGCGAAATTCCTTGTCGGGTAAGTTCCGACCTGCACGAATGGTGTAACGAGCTGGGCACTGTCTCGACCGCGAGCTCGGTGAAATTGTGGTACCGGTGAAGACGCCGGTTACCCGCAACGGGACGGAAAGACCCCGTGCACCTTTACTATAACTTAACATTGACTTTGGGTGAATGATATGTAGCATAGGTGGGAGACTTTGAAGCGGCGGCGCTAGCCGTCGGTGGAGTCAACAGTGAAATACCACCCTTTCGTTTATTTGAAGTCTAACTGCCCGTGAACCGGGGAGACAGTGTCTGGTGGGTAGTTTGACTGGGGTGGTCGCCTCCAAAAGAGTAACGGAGGCTTTCAAAGGTACCCTCAGTACGCTTGGTAACCGTACGTGGAGCGCAATAGCATAAGGGTGCTTGACTGTGAGGCAGACAAGTCGAGCAGAGGCGAAAGCGGATATAGTGATCCGGTGGTTCCGCATGGAAGGGCCATCGCTCAAAGGATAAAAGGTACGCCGGGGATAACAGGCTGATCTTCCCCAAGAGCTCATATCGACGGGGAGGTTTGGCACCTCGATGTCGGCTCGTCACATCCTGGGGCTGAAGAAGGTCCCAAGGGTTGGGCTGTTCGCCCATTAAAGTGGCACGCGAGCTGGGTTCAGAACGTCGTGAGACAGTTCGGTCCCTATCTGTTGCGGGCGTTAGAAATTTGAGGAGCCTGACTCTAGTACGAGAGGACCGAGTTGGACGGACCGCTGGTGTATCTGTTGTGGCGCCAGCTGCATCGCAGAGTAGCTATGTCCGGAAAGGATAAGCGCTGAAAGCATCTAAGCGCGAAACCCACCCCAAGATAAGATCTCCCCGGGAAGTAATTCCCATGAAGACTCGTAGTAGACTACTACGTTGATAGGACCACGGTGTAAGCGTAGTAATACGTTCAGCCAACGGTTACTAATAAGTCGTTCGACTTCATCTTAAATTTATTTTTTATGTTGCACATGCAGCATGAGCGATCATGTGTTTAGCTTGTGCGAATTGAAAAATGAACTCGAACCTATGATAGAGTGCGCAGTATGATCCATCGCGTAAGCGATGGAACTTGTTACTGAGTGCACACTATAGTGTTTGGTGATACTTGAACTATTGTTCTTTCTTATTGCGGACTAATGCCCGTCACCGCTCAAATTGTCATGATTTGTTCATTGCTAATAGAGCTCCGCTCTAAAAGGCACATGTAGCGCAAACTTCGGTTTGCGACCACGAGTGTACCTTTTGGTGACTATACCGCAAGGGTTCCACCTCTTCCCATTCCGAACAGAGAAGTTAAGCCTTGCAGGGCCGATGATACTTGGTGGTTAACACACGGGAAAGTAGGTCGTCGCCAGGGGTTTTTTAATATTAGCTCCGTTTGCTTTGCAAACGGAGCTTCTTTTATTTTTTTCAAGTTATGGAAACTCAAGTTTTGAGAGACAGTCACGGGAATCGGATCGGCGAGATAAAGGAAGAAGGAGGCGTTTTAGTCATTCGTGACAAAAATGGTAACCGTCTTGGCTCGTATGACGGGAAATTGAATACGACGCGCGATAAGAACGGGAATCGTGTTGGCACCGGTAATTTATTAGCCAGCTTGTTGAAGTAACCACACTACAAGGAATAGACTCACCATGGAAGGAATTTGGGAATTTAAGCGAACGCCAATACCTGAGGGTGAGGACTTAATGACATCCATGTTTCCCGGGCCAGATGCGTTTTCTTGGGCCGGGTTAGTAGGCCAAGATCCAGAATGTGCTGTATTCTTATTTGTCGAACTCGATCTCTCTTCTGGTGCCGAAGATAATGTCTTCGAGCGGACGTTAACGCAGGTTCTGAATGGGTTTGAGGGGCTGACGTACGATAGCGATAAAAAAAATGTTACTTTGCCTGAAATTCATGGTTCGGCAATGATTGGTATGGTAGAAGTTGATGTGAATGAATCAGCTATTGCTTTGTCCTCTCCTGTATTCAAGGACATTCTTAGAAATTTCGCAAGGGGTAAAGGAAGCTTGCTCGAACTTCTACAATACGGGCTTGCGTCGAAATGTAGAGAGTACTTGAGTTTATATTTGTCAAATTCGATTTCATTCGAGATGTTGACACTACAGGTTTCTGAGGCTTTCAATACTCAAGGTTTACTGGATCAGGAAAGATCCCGGTTCAATATTGAAGAGTATGAGGGCGATGATAGCTCACTCCGCATTGAGGCCAGTTTTGACTTCGAAGGTCCGAGGTGGAGTGCAAACGTGATTGTTCGAAAATACTGGCACAGGTGGGATCAAAGTAAATTCAATTTCAGGATTATTATCGACGGGTTATCCGAGTCAAATTGGAAAAGCGAAATTTTGACCGAGGATTGTATTCAAATTCTTAAGGAGTTCGAATGATCGAAGCGAAGTTCTGGATTTGTGAGCACGGCGTTCGCACGAAGCCATTGCCGATCTTTATAGCCAAAGGAAATCAACTTTATGAGTCCCCTTATGGCGCGCCTGTTGACAAGCCTGTTGCCGAAATTCGAGGGAACCAAGTGTTCCGAATGTTTTCGGGCCAAGCGATACCTGTTGCTACTGTAAATGGCGACAACGTGGTTCAAGGCTTTGGAGGTCGCCCATGGATTAGTATTTCAGCTAATACTGCTTATGATACACTGGGTTCGAAAGCTTTGCCATTCATGCAGGGTGAGAACTGCTCTAAGATGCAGTTAGCTATGGCTGCTTCGATTTATAGAACGGATCATTAATAATGGGTTCCACTTCTCCCCATTCCGAACAGAGAAGTTAAGCCTTGCAGGGCCGATGATACTTGGTGGTTAACACACGGGAAAGTAGGTCGTCGCCAGGGGTTTTTTTAATCAACCCGCTCACGCTTTGCGTGAGCGGGTTTTTTATTGTCCTCAAACTCTTTGACGTTGTGTTCGGTTATCCTAATATGACAGCAACATTCCGATTGCGACCCGGGGAATTCGACCGAAGCTTTTTTGAGAAGCTCAATGCGCTAATCAATGATCGCGAGGTCGAATTGATCGTCTATGAACCTGAAAATGCCGAAAGCGAATATCCATTCAATAACCCCATGCAGGCACAATACTTGCACGAAGCATTGGATCGCGTGGATCGTGGCGAAGGGCTTGTCAAAGTCAGCCTTGACGAACTTCGGAAACAACACTCGTGAGAGACGTTATTTTCGATCATCAGGCGTTTGCTCAGTTCAACGAATGGGCACGCGTGGATAAAAAGATTCACGACAAGATCATCGAACTTATCGAAGCTACGGTTCGCGATCCTTTTTCGGGCCTCGGTAAACCGGAACCATTAAAATACGATTTCAAAGGATGTTGGTCCCGCCGCATCACTCAAGACGACCGGCTGGTATATAAAGTGTTTGAGGATGGCATTCGCATTCTTTCGTGCAAAGACCACTATCCTAAAAAATGAGGGGTGAGCGCAGAAACCAACTCGCGAACCAGAAGCCGATCTCCATTGATTTACATGCGCAAACGGCATGAGAAATTAAGCCTTGCAGGGCCGATGAGTTTGAAGGAAACCGTTGGCTGGTTCAGACCGATTCTCGATGCCCTTCGAGAGCTCGGGGGATCAGGAACACCTTCGGAAGTAGCAGACCTCGTTGCAATCAATGAGCACGTTCGAGAAGGTGTATTGAATTCGAAGGATAAAGAAGGTGAGTCTCTTTATTATAAACAGATTGAGTGGGCGGGGAAATATCTTATAAAGGAAGGGTTGGTCAATTCATCTATTCGAGGAACATGGGAATTAACTAATAAGGGATGGGATACAAAACTCAAGCCCGGCGATGCAAGAAAGATATTGTTAAAGTGGGTTGCCCTCAAGAAGAAGAAAAGAAAAGAAAAACGAGCGGCAAAGAACAAGCCCCCAAAAGCCGTTAGACCAAAAGAGCGTAAATGGAACATAGGAGCTGAAAAAAGGCCGTCAGCACCGATGCGTCAAACGCGAACAGGAACTGGAATTATCGTGAACGTTAAAAATACAAAACTTACAGAAACCTTTAGTGAAGAGAGAGCGCTGGCACGAGAATCTCGAATGTACACAACCAAAGCTGAGCGGAAGAAGATAAATGTTCCATGGTCAAAATGGCTCCCGAAGGTGGTAAGAAGAAAGAAATGAAACCAAGAAGGAGCAATGATTTTCGGTATAAATCGGATCATGGTGGTATCAGCAAGGAAGGTACAGTAGCAATATTGCGAATGCAATAAGGAAAATTCCGACTCCGAAGAAAACTGCTTGAAATGTGAGTAAGTTCCACGTTGTTTTGCCAAGTTGTTTGGTCTTTTTTCTGAGAACGTCTTTTGGTTCCTTATCTCCAGGATTTACGATTTGCAATGTCAATCTAGTGTCATTAAGTCGATTTATCGTAATCCAAACCCCTACCACAAAAGAAGCGGAAAGAGAGATTAGAGATAAGAGAATCAACACATTAAATAAAAGCCCATCCATGATCAAATAAGTCAAAAACCCTATTGAGCTGGTTGTGAGTGTTAGTATTAGATTATAAGAAAACGTCAGCTGATCCCTCAAATATTTCTGCCATCTTACAAATTTAAGATTTGCATTCAATTCTTGCTTCTTATCAAGTAAGTCTTGCTGAGCGTTGTTTAAAACCTCCATAGCATCGTCTCGTAGAACAGTCGGATATTGCTCAAGGAAACCCCTAAGAGAATACACCTTGAGATAGGAGAAGAAAGAAGCGATGGGAACCTGAGTGCCACGAAAAACAGGAGTGTCTCCGAACATTTCAGGATTAATGGAACCCGGTGATTCGTGCTGAGATTCCTTCATGATTTGTACACATTAGATTCCGAATTACAGACTTAGAATAAAGAGGAATGTGGTTTAATTTAGGAGGTCATTTCGCTTACTTTATCCTCTACGTTCTTTAAACGTTGAAAGAAAATATGAAGTAAACTAGACATTTCTGTTTGATTTTCAGTAAGGCCTTGCACAGCAAGTTCAAGCCTTTGAAGACGTTTATTAATGTCTACATCCGCTGTTGATGGGCTTGAAGGTTTTTCAGGCTGTGCGTTCATAAAGTGTTTGAAAGTTACCTCGGTATCCATTTTTCCAAACACCTTTGATACGGATTTAATTCTTGTGCGATACTGGACTTTTTCGTTGGGTATCGGTATCACTCCTCAGTGAATATTGCTATCCGCCGCAGCGGGTTGGCGAGCTTACCGCGCGGGGAAGTGGTGTGGCCCGCCGCGGCGGGCTTCAGCTTGCGTCAGGCCCAAGCTAAAGCATGGGGCACATGCCGGTAAGCTACTTAATTCCCGCTAGTTTTCTGAGATGCTGCCAAAGTCCGAACTTTAGCGCTTTGTTGCTATGAACGGGAACAGAAATTCTAACCGGCGATCCATCCTTACCGTAGATGTGATGGCTGCCTTCAGTGCGGCGATGTACCCAGCCATATCGTTCGAGTTGCTTACAGAATTCCTTGCCATTCGGCGGGTTCATACGGCGATTTGCACGATGTGAGAATGGTTAGTCAGTGGTTCGGCAATTGTAACCGCGAGACATCCCTCCACCGCTTCGTATAGGTTCTCCAGCAACTCCTCGAATGTCTCACCCTGCGTTGCACAGCCAGGAATAGAGGGTACTTCTGCCCAAAATCCGCCTTCTTCTGCTTCGTGAACTACGACGTTAAGTTTCATAACATTATTACACTAAATGTGTCGGAAGTGGTTCCTTCTGTTCCAATCCCGCAGTGGGTTGGCCGGCTTACCGCGCGGGGAAGTGGTGTGGCCCGCTGCGGCGGGCGTGGCACGAAGCGTGGCAGCATTGCGTTAAATCAGAATGGCAGCAATTGTCGTAGAAGCAAAAGATAAATCGGAACTTAAGCTCGTTATGGACGTGCTCAAAAAAATGCGTGTTCGTTCAAAGCTTCTTTCTGATTCGGAGAAAGAGGATTTTGCGCTTGGCTATCTTATCGAACAAGCCAACCGCACGAAAAAAGTATCTCGCGAACGAATTATGAAGCAACTCGGCCGGTCATGAAGGTCGAATTTTGGAGCAATTTGAGCGCGATCTTAAGTCGGTTCGCGACTAGCCGCTCCGCGATGAAGTATTCAAAGTTATCACCAGGTTGGAGGAGGTGGATTCTCTGCGCGAAGTTCCAAATGTAAAGAAGCTGAAAGGTTACCGCACGAGCTATAGAATTCGAGTCCGCAATTATCGAATCGGTTTCAAGCTTGAACATGGGGTCATCGAATTAGCTCAATTTCTTGACCGCAAAGAGATTTACCGGTTCTTTCCCTAATTACTATTCCGAACAGAGAAGTTAACCAGCGGCGGGCTTCAGCTTGCGTCAGGCCTCAAGCTAAAGCATGGGGGCACACCGGGCGCGGCGGGAATCATAGCGTTAGCTCTATGAATTGGGATGGTTTTATCTTGTTGACAGCAGCGAGGATCTTGCCTATGATAGCAGCAATGCGTTTGCTGTTATTGGTCGGGAGTAGTAAGATAGCAATCGTCCGCGTCTTTAGATTTTGCTGATATCGTAGGTTTTTATCCGTAGTGATGAGAAGGTCAAACTCTCCTTCGGCTGCTGCAATCAATTGACCGTTCTTATAGCCTGCAAATCCTGCTTGTTGAGCAGTTCGAACGAAATGACCGGCGAGAGAACGTTTTAAAGTTCGAGGAACGCACTCGTCAAAAAGGATTTTCACGCCGTTACGTGTTCGAGAGTGAATCGCTCCGCATTTGAAAGCACAGTGATCGCTGCTTCTTTAGTGACCGTTGGAAACTCGTAAAGGAAATCATCTAAAGAGTAATTGTCCTCAAGATATTCAAACAAAGTCGTTACAGGTACACGTGTCCCTCGAAAAACAGGAACACCGCCCATCGTTTCAGGATCGACGGTAATGGGGAGATTCATTGCAATATTTTCCATACTCCTGCTAATTCTTTTACTTTCGCAAGGGTTCCACCTCTTTCCATTCTATTAACCTCGACGTACCGCTGTCCACTACAGCGGATTGGCAGGCTTACCGCGCGGGGAAGTGGTGTGGCACGTTGGGAAGTTAAGCCGCTTATTCAATAAAATGGTGATCGCACGCCAACCGTCATGATGACCGAGCCATTGCGAGGCCCGCTGCCATAGGGCTGGTAGCTTGGTTCAAATATTTGTGAGAGGCCGTAATCGTAATCCAGATCGAAGGTCAGGAATGCAAAATCCAATCCGGCACCGATGACTCCGCCCCAGAACGGACTGTTGTATTCATCGCTTTGGAGCGCATTATTGTTGGTATTGATGCTCGTTACAAAATCCGCAGAAACGCCCGCATGAAAACTTAGATTGACCGGGTCCGAAGTTCGGAACAGACGGAAGCCCACGAGCAACGGTATGCGGAGCACGTTAATATCGGTTTGATAATTGGAGCTCACCGTGACACTCGAAGTCGGTTGGATCTCGCTATTAATTCCCATATAATCAATGCCCGGTTGAAAGAAGAAACGATTCCCAAACCGAAAATTACATCCGATAAGCCATCCTACCCGCGCTGTGGATGAGTAATTTGGAGGGGCGCTATACAAAGAGGAAAAACTCAGGCCAACGATTGGGTTAATTTCCGTGCGGTGTCTATAAGGATCTTCGTAGTAATAATCATCTCTATATGCAGCCGGTTCTGCTTCTGCAATGGATGTAGTACCATTCAATGTTGGAAGGGCTTCAGTACTCGCGAATTTGAATGAATCGGCCGGTGCCGTCTGGCATCGTACCGATGAGGTGATAATAAGAACTAAAAAACAAGATAAAAGTGAAATAATTGTTTTCATAGATTATAAAATTATGGGAATGAAAATCAGCAATGTGGTGGATTAATCCTCAAAGTTAATGCCAGAAATGCTGCATAAGCCGGAATCATACTTGATACGTTATTTTCGCAATGTCCTGTGTTCTAAAAAATTGTAACGGATGTACAATAATAAATACGAATCTGCTTTTACGCCCATTACTGACCTTAATTTCGCACGCGATTTTTGACCATAAGAAATATTTCTTCGAATTAATGATTACCGGCATCCACACCCTTATTTACTCCAAAAGCGCGGAGAAAGACCGCCCGTTCTTCCGTGATGTGCTCGGCTTCAAAGGTGTTGAAGCCGGCGAAGGCTGGCTCATCTTTGCTTTGCCGCCGGCAGAGCTTGGTGTTCATCCCACGGAAGGGGAAGGCTCGCACGAGATCTATCTCATGTGCGATGATGTCGAGAAAACGGTTGCAGAATTGAGATCAAAAGGCGTGGAGTGTAGTGATATTCACAACGCTGGTTGGGGACTGCTGACCTCAATTACGTTGCCCAGTGGTGGCAAGCTCGGGATGTATCAGCCTCGACATCCAACTGCGATTCAAATGAGGTGATGAGTGTTTGAGGATTCGTGCATATTTCTATTTTGAAATCTGGCGACGAGGCGCTTCTGATCGAGGCCGTTAAATTGCTTAACGACTTTGATGTCTCTATCGAACGGGCTGGGGAATTGCTTGCAGACCCATCCTTTTTTTTCATAGCAGCTCTGACGGATACCGGTGAGATCATGGGGCGAATTTACGGCCACCTGATCCCACGATTCGAGCAGACGGATTTGCTTCTTTATGAAGTGGACGTTTTGGAAAAACACCATCGAAAAGGTGTCGGCAAGGCGATGATGGAATTCGTGAAACAATTCGCATACGAGCGAGGCTATTGCGAAATGTGGGTGCTGACGGAAGGTGATAATAAGCCGGCCCGCGCGCTTTATGAATCTGTTGGCGGGATCGAGGAGGGTTCTCCCACTATTATGTACGTGTTTTATCTTATAATACATGGGCTTCGATGAGCCTAAATGGCCAAAAGTGAGCATTTTGAATCTTCTTCGGGTCGCCGGTGTTCCTATGATTGACTTATTTCGGCCCGCTTCTGGAACACCGGAGTCGGGCTTTTTAATTAGGAATTAGGGGCGAAATCGGACCAAAAAACGGAATTCGTGCGTTTTTCCGAAGACGCTTTAACTTTCGTTGATTTGCAGGGCCGAGATTTTAACTCTTGATTCTTAATTCTTAATTTTTAATTGACTTGAATCCACTTATTGTAGAATCGTTCGCGGATATGGTCCGCGAAAAAGGGATCGATCGGGACATCCTCATGTCCGTGATCGAGGAGACCTTTGCGCATGATGATCCGTAAAAAATACGGCATGGACGCGAAGTTCGATCTCGTCATGAATATGGATAAGGGCGACATCGAGATTTATCTCGAAAAAACGGTAGTGGAAAAAGTCGAAAATCCCGCAATCGAAATTACTGCCTGCAGAAGCATTGCAAAAATCCGGGGAAGAATTAGATCCCGGCGACGAATATGTCGAGATCATTAACATGGGGAAGGATTTTGGCCGCCGGCTCATCGTCACGGCCAAACAAAATCTGAATCAGCGCATTCGTGACATCGAAAAGGACAATCTGTTCAATGAATATTCCCAGCTTATTGGCGAAATTATTGTTGGCGAAGTATATCAGATTCGTCAGGGTGATCTGTTCGTAATTCATAACCGCCGCGAATTGTTGCTTCCGAAAATGGAGCAGATTCAGCGCGAACGCTGGCGCAAAGGCGATACCATCCGCGCCATCGTAAAGGATGTGCGCCGTGGCGGACCGACGGCAACGCCTGTTGTTATTCTTTCTCGCGCCGATCCACGCTTCCTCGAGCGCTTAATGGAAATTGAAATTCCAGAAATCTACGATGGAATTATTCTTATCAAAGGGGTTGCTCGTGAGCCTGGCGAGCGAGCAAAAGTCGCCGTTGAAACAACGGACGACCGCGTCGATCCGGTCGGCGCGTGCGTGGGAATGAAAGGCGTTCGAATTCATTCTATCGTGCGTGAGCTTGCTAACGAGAATATAGATATTATTCCCTGGACATCTGATCCCGTTCAATACTTAGGCCGCGCATTTCGCCGGCAAAGCTCATCGAAGTGGAATTAAACGAAGAGATAAAGACAGCTACGGTGCTTGTCAGTGACGATCAGGTTTCGCTTGCCATCGGCAAACAAGGGCAGAACGTTCGGCTTGCGTCGAAGCTCACTGGGTATCAGATCAATCTTGTCAAGGAAGCGCGCGATGAGGAAGACATCGAACTTATCGACTTCCGCGATGAGATCGGATGCGGAACTTTACTGCGAACTCATCCGAGCCCGAATCGACACAGCAAAGGAATTCCTTTCCTCCCCACGCGAGACGCTTTTACGCATTACAGGGAATGACGCCACAGCGATTAGAGGATATTCGCAGAATTCTGGAACAGCGAATTTGCGCAGGCCGATGAACTGCTTTAAAGTTCCGCCGAGAAAGCGGGCGTTTCCCTTACCACATTGCGGCCTGGCCAAACAGCAGATCGCACTGGTGAAGAGGACTTCGGGTCAGCAAATGAAACTGCGAGCACAGAAATTGAATCAACCGTGGATGGTCCAGCTGCCGAGCGGGCGGCGGGTCACCCGTAGAAAAAGTGTGAACAATGAATAAGACAGTACGCAGATGATCCGGCATCAGTAGACGCCGGTCAGTCGCCGGGCCATATAGCGGATGGTGTGCCAATACAGAATGGCACTCCGAGATCGCGTGGCTTATCCGCATCGGTCGTGATGAGTTAGAGCTCATTCCTGGGGCTTTATTCCCGCGATGAATGAGCTAACGTCACGGACCATTCATCGCAGAACGCGATGTACGCATGTATGCGTATATTTTGTGTTTTGCCCATAGGAGAGTAATGACAGAAACTGGAACAACGACCGCCTCGCAAGAGGCCGCCTCATCCGGGGCAAAAAAAGTTACGGTTCGAACGCTCGCAACCGAGATCAACGTATCGCACGATACGCTGATCGAATTCCTGCAAAAAAAGGGGTTCTCCGCGAGTAAAGTCGATCATGTCGAAGATCGAGCCCGAAGCGCTCGATGCCGTCATGAAACAATTCGGCAAAGAGAAGGACGTTGCCCAAAAACGCCAGAAGAAAGTTGCTGCCTTCAAGGAAAAACGCGCAAAAACCCAGGAAGATTATTTAGAAGATCACCCCGACCAACGCACTGCTTCCGATCATAAAGTTACCGAAGAGCATCCGGTAGAAGTTCCTGCTCCGGTTGCGCCGATCGTCGCGCCTGTCATTAGCGTTCCCGCGCATCCTGTTGCAGAGGAAGAAGTTGCCGCTCCGATTCAGAGTGAGCCTGCGCCGGTTGTTGTGGCCTCGGAAGAGGTTCCAGCTTCACCACAAACGATCGAGGCGGCTGAGATTGAAATTCAGCCAGAACCAGAAACCGTGCCTCCAATGGAAACACCGGTCATTGGAAGCGAAACCGAAACAAGGCATGGGCCACGCAAAAAACACAAGCGGAAAACCGTTGTTGCGACGGGTGAATCTGTCGATCTGCGTGTTGCGTTGCCCGGACTCAAGATCAAGGGCCGGATCGATCTCGCGCCATTGTCAGCACCGCAAACCGAAGCGAGGCCAAAGCCAGGAGACGGTAAACTTAAGACGCGTATTCAAGGGCTTGTGGCAAAGCACGATCGTGTCAAAAAAGCTGGTGAAGGTGAACTGGAGCTAAAACCACGTCGTGCAAAAGACAAGAATGTCGATGTCCGTGATGTAAAAGATGCCGTCAGGCGCACGCTTGCCGGTATCGAGGAAAGCAGCACCACTGCGCGCCGAGCCAAATCGCGCAGATTGCGGCGTAGCGAACGCGCTGAGGAGACAGAACGGAAGACAGCGGAAACAGTCGAGCGCGAGAAAACTATTATTCATGCTACCGAATTTCTCACGGCGAATGAACTTGCCAATCTGATGAATGTGTCGGTTGGCGAAGTTATATCAAAATGTATCGCTTTGGGCCTGATGGTTTCGATCAACCAAAGGCTTGAGAAGGATACGATCACGCTTGTTGCGGATGAATTCGGGTTTGCAGTGGAGTTCCAGGAAGAATTTACCACGGACTCGCTTCAAGATACACCCGACGATCCTTCGACCTTAATTCCCAGAGCACCGGTCGTGACGATCATGGGCCATGTGGATCATGGCAAGACCTCGCTTCTTGATTATATCCGAAAAGCGAACGTCGTTGCAGGTGAGTCCGGTGGTATCACCCAGCATATAGGAGCATACGAAGTAACCGCGCCTGGCCGGAGACCGATCACATTCCTCGATACACCGGGCCACGAAGCGTTCACCGCTATGCGCGCACGAGGCGCACAGGTTACGGATATTGCTGTTGTCGTCGTCGCTGCGGATGATAGCGTCATGCCACAGACATGGGAAGCTATTGCACACGCGCAGGCCGCAAGTGTGCCTATTATCTTCGCATTGAATAAGGTTGACCGTTCCGAGGCTAATCCTGACCGGATTCGCCAGCAGCTCTCCGATAGGAATATCCTTGTGGAAGAATGGGGTGGAAAATACGGCGCTGTGGAAGTTTCCGCAAGGACAGGTAAGAACGTCGATGGCTTGCTCGATCGCATTGCGCTCGAAGCGGAAATATTGGAATTAAAAGCCAATCCTGACCGTGTAGCGCGCGGCGTGGTTATTGAGGCAGAAGTCGATCGAGGGCGCGGAATTCAGGCAACGGTGCTCGTTCAAAAAGGCACGCTTCGTTTGGGCGATCCATTCTTGGCGGGTGTTTATTCCGGCCGTGTTCGTGCTATGTTTGATGAACGTGGCCATAAAGTGGAAGTGGCTGGGCCGTCTGCACCCGTTCAAATTCTTGGATTCGATGGGATCCCGGCAGCTGGCGACCAATTCATTGTTCTGGCTTCCGATTCTGAAGCAAAGGACATTTCCTCGCGTCGTCAGCAATTGAAGAGGGAACAGGATTTCAAACAAGTCCGCTTTATAACGCTCAATGACATTAGCGCACAGATCAAGCAGGGTGGCGTTCAGCATCTACGTCTTATTTTGAAGGGCGATGTCGATGGCTCTGTCGAAGCGCTTGCCGATTCGTTGCTAAGGCTTTCTACGCCGGAAGTAAAAGTGGAAATGGTTCATCGTGCAGTAGGCGCTATCACAGAAAATGACGTTCAGCTTGCGGCTGCATCTGGCGCGATCATTCTTGGCTTCCATGTGCATCCTAATTTGGCTGCGCGCAAATTAGCTGCGGTGGAGCGCGTTGAGATACGGCTCTACAGTGTAATTTACGATTGCATCAACGAAGTCCGCGAAGCTCTCGAAGGATTGCTTTCACCCGAGGAGAAAGAAGAAATCACGGCAACCATTGAAGTGCGCGACATCTTTAAGGTTCCGAAAGCCGGGACGATCGCCGGTTGTTACGTCGTCGATGGAAAGATCGCGCGTAATAATAAAGTGCGTTTGCTTCGCGATGGTATGGAAGTCTATGCTGGCGGAATATCTTCGCTCCGGCGTTTCAAGGACGATGTGCGCGAAGTGGAATCTGGCTACGAATGCGGTATCGGTCTCGAAAACTTCAACGATGTAAAAGCCGGCGATGTCATCGAGGCATACAAGATCGTTGAGATTAAACGGAAGCTTGGTGCAGCGGCAGTAGCAGTAAAATGATAGTTCGTTAGAGGCAAGAGGATGGACTACCACGATGCACTTCATGGCCTCTTTGACACATTGCGTCAAGAGAAAGGAATGACGTGGTCTCAGATTGCAAAGCAAGCAGGAATGAGGGAGCAGTTCATCGCAGGTTTGCTCCGAAAGGAGCGTAATTTATCGGTACAGTCTCTCCAGCGGCTGCTCGGTCGCTTGGGTTTCGAAATTAGTTTCGAGTCAACGCCGCCGGATGAAAATCTTACTTCTGACCATCTTCACTTGTTGATAAAACCCTAAAAAGAAGGTTTTTCCGCAACTCCCGTCGCGATCAAGCTCCGTAAACTACCGTTGATCAAGGAACCCCATGCGTTCGAGCAGGCGCTAAAACACTCAATGTTTGGAATTAACCCTATGTGCGTGAACCGGACTTCTGTTGTATCGCCCTTTTTAGTAAGTTCAAAAGTAATCTGGGTTCCCTTCCACTCGCTTTTGTCTTTAATGAAATTAAGGGAGCTTTCTAAAACATCCCACACCACTTTCTTGCCGGGAATGAATTCGGTTATCTTCTGCTTGGAATAATGGTAGGGTTTGTACTGATAGGTAAACTCATCTCCGAGTTTGCCGGTACTGCCTTCAATTTCTCCTGCCCACCATCCGCGAACATTATTGATGGCTGCGAACGCTTCGTCCGGACTTTGATCTACCGTAAAGGCTGTGGTATAGTTTTGGTCGTTCATATTAGCTTCTGAATTTAAATCGTTTTATGAATGCTACGTGCGCGTAAATATTATAACGATGTCTTTTCCAGTTTTGGAGGAGGCGGAGGAGCACCAGATGAAATCATGTTTTTCTTATTAGGCTGTCCCGTTCCTGTCGTGATCAAGTTCCGTAAACTACCGTTAATATACGAGCCCCAAGCATTCGAACAAATATCGAAACACTCATAGTTGGGAACTAACCCAAGTTGTGTGAAGCGGACTTCGGTTTTATCACCCGTCCGCGAAATGTCAAAAATAATTTTATTGCCGATCCACTCGGTTTTATCGCGAGTAAAATTGAAATAGTTATCCAGCACATCCCAAACAACCTTTTTATTAGGAATGAACTCCGTTATTTTCATAGTCGCTCGATGCACGTCTTCATAATGGTATTTCCATTCTTCGCCGAGCTTGTCGGTGTTGCCATCAATTTCTTCTGACCACCATCCACGAACATTATTGATGGCAGCGAACGCTTCTTCCGGGGTTTGGTCCACGGTAAAGGTAGTGGTGTAATTTTGTTCATTCATGTTGGCCTCCTTTTGTAAAATGAATTGTGAACGCTTGCTTTTGGCACATTGTCTGGTTTTTAAAAACAACGTAGTATGAACCTGTCGGGAAATCTCACCGTTCCATCATAATCCTAAATCCCTATGGCCGAAGTCCAACTCCAAAATCTCGAAAAGCGTTACGAAAACGTGGATGATCGCTCATCCGCTCATGCCGTAAAAGGCGTGACGCTCACTGCGCACGATGGCGAATTTGTTGTACTCGTTGGGCCATCCGGCTGCGGGAAGACTACGACACTCCGAATGGTCGCGGGCCTTGAGGAAATAACGTCAGGCGATCTCTTGATAGATGGCGTTCGCATGAACGACCGCGAGCCGAAAGATCGCGATGTAGCGATGGTCTTTCAAAATTATGCGCTCTATCCGCACATGACGGTCTTCGAAAATATGGCATTTCCACTCAAGATGCGGAAAGTGCCAAAAGCTCAAATTAAGATGCAAGTTGAAGATGCCGCGAGGCTCCTCGGAATTGACCGATACCTGAAAAAGAAGCCTAAAGAATTATCCGGCGGCGAGCGCCAGCGTGTAGCCGTTGGAAGGGCTATCGTACGAAAACCAAAAGTATTTCTCTTCGACGAGCCGCTCTCAAATCTCAATGCTGCGCTGCGAACTCAGATGCGCGCTGAGTTAAAACGGATCCAGCGTAATCTCGGAGCTACCATGCTCTATGTTACGCACGATCAAGTCGAGGCCATGACGATGGGTGATAAGATCGCGGTTATGAATAAGGGTGAACTCGAGCAATTTGGAACCCCCTCGGAGATTTATCAGTACCCTGCAAGTGTTTTTGTTGCGCGCTTTCTTGGGTCTCCAGCCATGAATGTGCTTTCGGGCGGAATTATTCAGGAGTCCAGCGAGTCCTTTTTTGTTGCGAACGATTTCAAGATAAAATTAGATGGTAACTTCGATTCCCGCAATGCCTTCCTTGGCATACGCCCGGAAGTGATTATTTTGGAACGCGAATATAAAGGGATGGACACAATGCAAGGGAAATTGATACTCATCGAACCCATCGGAAGTGTCACCCATTTTTATGTTGAATGCGAGGATGCTTTTGGCGGGACGTTCGTTGCGAGCGTGCCGCATGGGAGAATGACTGTTGACGATCTGGCGTTGGGTGATTCTGTAACATTTCGAATTCCGAGCGGAGCAGTCCATCTCTTTGACCGTGAATCGGGAAAAAGAATAACCTGAACCATGATTTGGGGCGATTTTTGCGATTAATAAGATTTGAAAGAACGATCTGCCAAAACTGAAAAATCTCCCCAAATCTCGGTTCAGGCGAGCAATAAAATTTTTAACTATTAAGGCAAGATTAAAATCAAAATCTAATGCAAATTCAAAATCCCCTTATCAATAATTCTCCGGAGGCAAATCGTATCTCTATTTTTGTCGATGGGGAGAATGCCTATTATGCCCAGCGTTCCCTGGGCTGGTTCTTCGATCCTCGCAAACTACTCAATTTTTTTACACAAGGCTGCGCGATCGGCGATGCTTTTTGGTATGCTTCCCAAAAAATGCCGCCGGATTCACGCGAGACCAGTTTTTATGGATATCTTAATCATGCAGGTTACACGGTCCGCGTAAAGACGATAAAATCATTTCGGGACGAAGCCTCAGGCGAGCTGACCCGCAAGGCCAATCTCGATCTCGAACTGGCGATCGATCTTTTCACGACGATCGCGCAGTATGACACCGCAGTCCTTGTGACGGGCGATGGAGATTTCGAGCGTGCTGTGGAGCTCCTTCGCAGCTATGGCAAACGAGTGATCGTTGCATCGACGCAGGATACCGTCGCGCGGGAACTACGTAACGCAGTGGGTAAGCATTTCTTCGATCTCGCGACCATTCGATCCCATATTGAACGCTTTACCTCTCAGCCTGCGGAAACTGCGATCATTGATGAAGCTTTGTTGGTAGTGTGACTGTAGATATGATCTAACAGAAATAAAAATGGCACCCTGATCTTACCGATCGGGGTGCCATTCTGGCATTAAGGGTTCCAATCTAAAAAGGACGTCAACCACGAATCTCAATGAGCACAAACACGCATTGTGGCTCATCACAAGGACGGAATATCCTCTCCGACATTCCGACGGACCTGGGACCAACCCAGGCAGACCTCGTAGTATAAAAATTGTTATGATTAATACAAAGTTGTGATGAGAAAAAGTTCATCTCAACGAAACAAATAGTTTTCTTTAAGGCGACTACAAATTCCCCCTCAACTCCTGCTCGCGTTCGATGGATTCGAAGAGCGCCTTGAAATTGCCTTTGCCGAACGAACGGGCGCCACGGCGCTGAATGATCTCAAAGAAAAGGGTAGGGCGGTCTTCCGCAGGTTTGGTGAAAATTTGTAGCATGTAGCCATCGTCATCGCTATCGACCAAAATGCCGAGTTTTTCTAATTCGTCGATCGGCTCATTAATGGTTCCCACACGACTTTGTAAGTCGCGATAATAGGAGCTTGGTACTCGAAGAAATTCCACGCCTTGCGCCGAAAGTTTTGTTACAGCTTCGATGATATTTCCCGTTGCCATTGCAATGTGCTGAACGCCGGGACCATTGTACCACTCAATGTATTCTTCGATCTGCGATTTTTTACGTCCGGTTGCCGGCTCGTTGATAGGGAATTTAATTTTTTCGGAACCGGATGCCACTACTTTGGACATTAGGGCAGAATACTCGGTTGAAATATCCTTATCGTCGAATGACACGAAGAGATGGAATCCCATAACTTCTTCGTACCATCGCACCCATTCGTTCATCTGATTCCATCCGACATTGCCGACGACATGATCGATCGCCGCCAACCCAACGGGTCGGGAAACGGTATCATCTTTTGCGATGGACTTAAATCCCGGCGCAAATCCGCGATAATTCTTCCTGTCCACGAAGCTATGAATGGTATCGCCATACGTTCGGATGGCAGCCGTGCGGTAGATACCATTCTCGTCCGAAATTTCACGCGGTTCGCGAACGCCGGTTGCCCCGCGTTTGGTGGTCTCTGCATAAGCGCGTTCGACGTCATCGACTTCGAGCGAAATGTCAATTACCCCATCGCCATGCTGGCGAAGGTGCTCCTGCGCGGGATGGTCTGGAATGAGCGGAGTAGTGAGGACGAAACGAATCTTGCCTTGTTCGAGCAAATAGCTTGCGCGGTCGCGGACGCCAGTTTCAAGCCCAGCGTAGCTGGTGACCTTAAACCCCATCGCCGAGCGATAATAATAGGCCGATTGCTTCGCGTTGCCAACGATAAATTCGAGATGGTCGATCGCACGGATGGGGAAAAAGTCTTTTTCAGCGGTCTTTGCAGATTTTTCGGGTGCTGTAAGAATATCTTGTGCCATAAATAAGGTTTTACTTGTTTGGCGTTAAACAACCCAGCGCTTGATTCCATTTCCAAAAGCATTTTTACTCTGCTTCGGCATTATGATAGCTGCAAGCGGTTCATCGCGCGCGCAAAATCTACCGTTGCCTTCGACACCGGCCTTCAAACCTGATCGTGGTCCTGAGGCGGATCTCGAACGCGATCTCAACGGGATTTTTAACGATCCACATTTTTCAAATGCGATCTGGGGGGTGACGGTGCAATCCATGGCGACCGGGGAATATCTGTTCCGCATGAACGACTCGAAAAGCCTGTTGCCTGCATCGAATTTTAAGCTTTTCACCGCTGCCGAGGCACTCTCGCTGCTTGGAACGGATTTTCGCTACACTACGGATCTTCTCTCGACTGGCCGCATTCTTTCTGATGGCACACTTCGGGGCGATCTCGTAATCCGAGGCGTCGGTGATCCGACGCTTGGTTCCTTGTTATTTCAAACAGATTCCTCGCAAACGACCATTTTCGATGCCTGGGCCGATTCGTTAACTGCTATGGGAATTCGCCGCGTAAGCGGTGCGATCATAGGTGACGATTCTTATTTTACACCGGATTATTATCCCATGGGATGGACGGTTGAGGATTTGCCGTATTATTTTGCAATGCAAAGTTCCGCGCTTGTCTTTGATGAAGATCAGGTGTCTGTAACAGTGACTCCCGGCGTCGCAACAGGCTCTGCCATTAACTATGAACTTAACCCAAGCACGGATTACGTCACGGTTGATAATTTTGGAATAACAAAAGCAGATTCTATCGTTCAAAAGCGGCACCGTGAACCGGATTCGGTCATTGCCGCCGGTACTTCCAGCATTGACATCACGCGAGAAATGGGAGGGAATGATATTACGATAAAAGGTGAAATCCCTTTTCATGGAACCGCGACGAATCAGCAGATCTCCGTCGAGGATCCCACCCTGTATGCAGCAACACTTTTGCGTGAGACGCTTGAGGAGCACGACATCCAAGTTTCCGGCGAGGCTCGAACATCACGCGAATCCACCAAGCCGTATCCCTTTCTGAAGGCGCGGGTACTTGCAAGTTACACCAGCCCGCCGCTCGCGGATATTGTTCGCGGAATGAATAAAGAATCGGATAATTTATTTGCAGAACAGCTTTTTCGTACCGTAGCCAAGGAAATTGGCGGGGAAGGAAGTTGGATTGTGGGCGCAAGCGTCATGAAGCGGTATCTATCATCCATCGGAATAGATACTTCGCGGATAGCGATCGCGGATGGTTCCGGGCTTTCCCGTATGGATCTCATCAGCGCAGATGACCTTGTGAAGCTTCTGCGCGCGATGCATGAAAAGCCGGCGCTTTTCGACGCCTTTTATGCATCGCTGCCAATTATGGGAGTGGATGGAACGCTGGCTTCCCGGCTTAAAGGCACGGTCGCCGAGGCAAATATCCATGCGAAGACTGGCTTTCTTACAGGAGACCGCTCCATCTCTGGCTATCTTACCACCCGTGATGGCGAAATGCTGGCATTTTCAATGATCGGCAATAATTTCACCGTGCCGGTTCGCGAAGCGAGTAATTTGCAGGATTTGGCCTTGTTGCGGCTCGTTAATTATTCTCGTAAATAAGTAAGCTTGATGAAGACTCTGGATCCCCGCTTTCGCAGGGATGACAATGTTAGGAATTCAGCGCGCGAATCGCGTAAAGGCCACTTTACTGTCATTCCCGCGAAAGCGGGAATCCAGCATTGCGCTTGATCAGAGTTTCCAATGCGATTTATTGGGATGTATGGGATTTTTATTCTGTTACTTATTCCTAACCTCATCGTATCGAATTGCCACAATGAAACATTTGCATCGGAATATTCTACTTTTCATAGTATTTTTATTCATTTTCGCGCCGGTTTCGGCCTTTGCCCAGCTTCCTTCCTGGACACGCTTCACGCTCGATAACGGGCTGGAAGTGCTTGTGGTCGAAAACCATCTGACGCCCATTGTCACGATCGAGATCGCCGTTAAAAATGGCTCTTTCACAGAGCCGCCGGAGAATAATGGCCTTTCGCATCTTTATGAGCACATGTTCTTCACCTCGAACGCCCGAGATACAACGGAAGATGATTTCCTTGACCGGGTAGATAACCTCGGTATCGTCTATAATGGGCAAACCCATGAAGAATTGGTGGAATATTATCTTCACCCTTCCAAAGGCGAATCTTGATTCAGGTCTCGATTTCATGGCGTGGGCTATCACTTCACCACTTTTTAAAGCGGATGAACTGCATAAGCAAAAGGAGGTGGTGCTCGGTGAGTTCGACCGAAATGAGGCAAGCCCATTCTTTAAATTTGATCGCAAAGAGGATAGCGCGTTATGGGATGGCTGGGAGTGTCCGAAAAGAGCCGCTTGGCGAGCGGCCAGCCATTCTTTCCGCTACGCACGATAAAATGCTTTTTATCAAGGGGAAGTATTATCTTCCGAACAATGCGCTATTGATCGTCACGGGAGATGTGAAAGCCGAAGATGTCAAGAAACTTGCGCCAAAATATTTTCTGCGTTGGCAGCGCGGCCCGGACCCATTTGCCGTGAACCCTCCTCAGCGTGTGCCTCCGCTCGAACAACCTCTTTTTGTCCTCGATACCATTGACGATCCCCATGCGTATGTGAAAGTATATTGGCATGGCCCTTCTATCGGCCTGGACGATAAGGGAACCTATGTTGCCGACGTGTTTAGCAGCATCATTGGCCAGCCGGAGCAAGAGTTCAGCAAATCGTTGGAAGAAAGCGGCCTTGCACAGAGCGTGTCGTTCTGGTATTATACCCAGCGCTATGTGGGCCCGATCAGAGCGGATATAGCAACCACACCGGAAAATCTTGACCAGACGATGAAAGTGTTTTGGCAGCAAGTCGCTAAATTCAGCGACACCAATTACTTCAGCGATGAAGAACTGGAGTCTGCGAAAAACTTGCTGCGCTCCCAGACGCTGTACAAAAGTGAGAAGTTGAGCGAATTCACGCACGATCTTGCGTTTTGGTGGGCTTCCGCAGGTTTGGATTACTATGGGCATTATCTCGACGACCTAAGCAAGGTCACGAAGCAGGATGTTGCAAATTATGTGCGCCGGTATATTCAAACCAAGCCCTACGTGCTGGGCGTAGCAATGAGCAAAGCGGCGTTTCAGGCAGCATCGTCGGCGATGCATCCTCCCACCCCGGAAACACTAGGGAACCCGTTGTTGAGATCGCAGCCATAGATCATCCGATAATTTTAAGTACCATTGTTCTCCCATGATTATTGGATGCGGCAAGCACTGATCGAGGCTGAAAAAGCTTTCGAATTGGATGAAGTGCCTGTAGGCTGCGTAATTGTTCATGAAGAGCGGGTTATCGCAAAAGGGCATAATCTCACAGAGCAATTAAAGGATGCTACCGCTCATGCCGAAATGATGGCTATCACCGCTGCAAGCGCCGCGCTGGAATCCCGTTACCTTACGGAGACTACGCTTTATGCCACGATTGAACCATGCGCGATGTGTGCCGGAGCCATTGTGCTTGCGCGGATACCTCAACTTGTATTTGGTGGGTATGATATGAAGGCCGGGGCCTGTGGAACGCTGTTCAACATTCCGCAGGATGCAAGGCTCAATCATCAAGTGCGGATAATTCCCGGCGTGATGGACGCCGAATGCGCATCGCTGATGCGAGAATATTTCAGAAAACAAAGAGTTAGAACGGCCGCTCCAAACGGAACATCACGCGCGGATCGGCCTTGATATCCGTGCGCCACGATGCTCCAATTTGAATTCCGCTCGTCCAGCCGAGACCTATTCCATAGTTATAGAGAATGGAAGAGATGCCACTGAACTGGAACCCTTGAAGGATCGACTCGCCAGCGCTCGCCATGCCCATTTTTGCAAAATCGTTATAAAGGATCAGGCTGAAATCCAGCCAATGGAATATAGAGGAAAGCATGGTGAGATTCAACCGGATTTCCGTGTTGAGCAACAGCATTCGGTTGCCCTCGATACTATTTTGATAGAGTGCCGGCAGCGTGCCTGGGCCGCCGAGAAATTCCATCTTTTGCAGTAATGTGTCGCCGGTCGTGGCTTCAAATCGTAAGCGTGTGTCGATGCTTAATCCCGGTAAAATTGGATTGAATTCGCGAGAATCCAGCAAATAGCGATTGAACCCAAAATCGGAACCCGGCATGTGACCAAGTTCTATCTGAACGAGATTACTTCCTCCATGTAACTGTTCGACATTGACGCTGTCGCCAAAAATATTTGTTGTAGAGAGGAAATCCGTAAACACCTGCTCACTCTGTCCGGTAATTGCCAGAGAATTCATCTGGCCCTGGGCAACGTCAGGATTTGGTGGCAGTACTTTATTGCCTCCGAATCTGCCATAAAACACATTTTGTTGAAGGGAATCATAATGGTCGCTACGCCAATCGACGCGTAGTTCTGAATTCATCATAGGACGGTATGCAAGATACCCATCCCATCCGGCAAGTTTGTAATAATTCCGAAAATCCTCGCGTGCAAAGAAGGCATCGAGCGCATTTTCTATACGTCCTACCTGCCATGCATTATCCGTCGAGGTGATATTGTGGAACGCACCACCAATAGCGAAAATGGGCAGCGAGTAAAAATGCAGTTTATAGTTAGTATCCTGCACGATCCGCCTAACGTCGGTAAGTGGCACACGGAACTCGCCGCCAAGCCGGTATTCCCATCGCTGGGAAGCAAAACCATAGCCAAAGCCTCCATCGATGCCGATCTCATCATGCGGCCCCAGATCCACTTGTCCTGGAGTACCCAATCCGAGGAAATAACCTGTGACCCGGTTGAAATCCATTATGGAAAAATCTTCGAGATACGGAACCTGCCGTCCGTTAGAAATTTCAGGAATACTAAAAACATGAGGGCGGCTATGCTTCTGAACAAGGCCATGATTCAGATCGAACGAAAGGGTATCGTCATAGTGCGATGAGCTATCCGTTCTTGGCGAATCGACGACAGGCAGGGGAGTCACCGGTTTTGGAGTCGGAGAAAGTAGTAAAGACGAAACGATCCTGTTTGCGGCAGGAGCTATGATGGAAGTTGAAAATAGAAGAATCGAAGCGATAGCAGCAATCATCATGGTCATGAAGAGGAGAGACATTCCGAGTGAAAAAGTCGCAAAATATCAAGTCTCTCAATGGGTAAACCAACGTGCGTCGTTGAGGTTATGTTTCAATCAGGCACTGGAAGTTGCACTACTTTGAGACCATAAAAGAGCCGCACGCTCCGAGGGAATTCGAATGTATAATAGCACGATCGCATTCAGGATCGAAAATATTATGCAAGTTGTGACTAATCCGAAGATCAATGGCAGTGAAAAGATCTCGACGGCAACTGCTACGTAATTTGGATGTGCAAAAAAGCGAAATGGTCCACTCCGAATTAATTTCTCTCCGGGGATAACGATAACACGGGTTGTCCAACGATCTTTCATAGTATGAAGCACCCAAAATCTCAACATTTGTGCTGCTATTAATAGAATGAGAGGAAGATAAAAGAAGGACACCAGTGGCGCATTGCGCATCACAAACTCGGTCACGAGGCTTGCGAAAAAGGTCGAGTGCAGTGCTACAATAATCGGATAATGCGCTGCACCGAATTCGCGTCCGCCGCGTTCAAGAAGTTTGCGGAAATTCCGTTTGGCAGAACGAAGTTCCAACAGTCGCTCGCATATAAAAAGAAGAAGGAGCAGCGTGAAGAAAGCAACGTGGCTTAATTCCATCGGAGTAATACTAATTCCGAACTAAATCCCGGCCCAAGCGCAGAGACAAGTCCATACGTTCCAGATTTGCTTTCCGTTTCGCGTAGCAGCTTCTCTAAGATAAAAAAGACTGTTGCGCTGGACATATTTCCGAATTCACGCAAAATATCCAGCGATCGTTGAAGCTCCCCGTTTTTAAGTGCAAGCGCTTCCGCATATGCCTCCATTACTTTTGCGCCGCCGGGATGTGCGGCATAATGTTTAATATCTTGAATGGAAATTCCGTGCGCAGCAAGAAGTTCTTCAATATTTTCTCGTACCAGCGTCGTTACAATGGATGGGATATTTTTGGAAAGCACGATCTTGAATCCTTCGCTCGAAATTCTCCAGCCCATCACATTGAGCGTATCAGGATAAATGGTGGAAAGACTGCCCAAGATGGAGGGATGTGAAAAAGCATTCTGAGTTTGTTCAACCTCATCACCAACCACGAGACACGCCGCAGCGCCATCCGCAAACAGTGCGGCGGCGATGATATTGCTTTTGGAATGATCGTTCAACTGAAATGCAAGGCTGCATAATTCAACGCTCACAATAAGTGCCCTGTGTGTAGGGAATGCACGCACGTATTCGCTTGCTCTCGCAATACTGGCCACGCCTGCCGCACATCCCAAACCCCATATTGGAATGCGTTTGATATGCTTGTTCAAGGGAATTCGGTTGAACAGCCGTGCATCGATCGAAGGAGTCGAAAGTCCTGTCGTGGAGACGAAGAAAATCGCATCGAACTCCTCTATACCGATGCTACATTGTTGCGCGAGGGAATTAATTGCTTCTTCGGCAAGCAGAAGAGAGGTCTCAATATAGCGGTCGTTTGTTTCGGTGAACGTGTGGGGTTGAGAGAACCATTCCATAGGGGTCGCGAAATGCCGCCGGTCTATCAGCGCATTATCGAACGCCGGAAGCAAATGATCGGCCTGTGAGCCAAAGAGCTGCCGCGCAAGATATTTCGCATCCTGCTGTTCAAGGATGTTCGGTGGTGTGGCCGTCGATACTCCGGCAAGGTATGGCATAAAATTATTTCTTAAAGAGTAATTCGTTGATAGTAATAGACACCAAGTGAGCTTACTTTATTCCAAAGTAATCAGAAGTTTCTGGAGAATAAGATCGGCTAAGATCATCCGAATAACGAGCGAATTTTCCTTAGCACGGTGTGCGCTTCGGGGATGCGGAAAACGGTGTATCCACCGATGGTAAGAATTCCCATAGAACACGCTGCAAGGATTAGTTTGAAAAGTGGATTGACCGTTGTTGGCAAGGCCGCAGCTACGAGAATACGTAACAAGCACACTGACGGTAACGATTGAAAGGATCGCGAGTGAGCGAATGGGTTGCAGGCTTTGGCCGATCCAGCGTGCAGTAATAATGCTTTCTGTGGCGCACGCGCCAGCATTGGCGAATTGTGTTCCAATCATTGCGCCAAGCCCGCCATAGCTCTGGATCAGAAAATAGTTAGCGCCAAGATTGAGCAGGCCCCAGCATAATCTATTGACAAACACGGTGCGTTCTTTTCCAATAGCAACGAGAGAAGTAATGTGCATCCCACCCCCAAACACTACGACCGTGAGGGATTGGATCATGAGGCTTGCAAGAAGAATAGGTTGCATGTCGGTAAATTTTGGCCCCCAGATTACTTGGATCACCAGCGGTGAAAACACGAGCATAAATGCGAACATAGGCGCGGTGCTTACCGTCTGAAAGCCTGCAATATCGCGGCGTGCGTTGAAAAGCCGAGGGTAGTTCAGGCGAAAACGGTTCCAAGCATGCTCGGGCTGCGTATGTTGCTCATCATCGTGTGCGAGTTCACTAAAGACGCTAACGAGCGTACCTCCGAGGGCCAGAAGCAGGACATATTCGGTCATCTGTGCAAGTTGAGAGGCGGCCGCATAGAACCCAATATCCCTGGCATTCTCGCCGAGTAGCGCACGCATCATGAGAATGTCCGGTTGCCGTCCTAATACCGTGCTGAGAATATCATTACCCCAAGTGGTGACACCATACACCATGAATGGCAAGAGAACAAAAATGCGAACACGGTTCGGACTGCTTAGAAAACCAAGGAGGCGCTTGCGAAGGTGATTGAATTCTATTTTCATTCCTCGGGTGGATTCATATTCGACATGGCGGTTCACCCAATAGAGGAGCAACACGGCATTTACTACAGCGGCCAGAACAAAAAGGCCAATAGCTCGTTCGAGTGAAAGATTCCCCGACTCAATTAAGATCAATCCTCCTAACAACAGTGCGGATCGCGTGATCAGACTCGCATAAAAGACCCACTTGACTTGCAAAAGGCCGATCATTGTAAAGGTCGAAAAGGCGACAGCCGCTTGTGCCAGGAGGAATATGATATAATAAGGCCAAAGCACTCGAATATTACCAAGCGAAGCTGCCAAGGCAGGAGAGTAGCTTGGAAGAATCACAAGAACAAGAACTACCAGTAATGCAAGAAGAAGATTTACAAACAATCGGAAGGCAAATAATTCTATCAGGAATGGACGAATGCCCTCGATCGCTGTCGCTCCAAAAGTTCGCTCGCCGCGTAGGATCCGAGGGAGATAGCGGAGTAAAACGCCATCCACAGCGAACGCTCCAACGATAGCCAACGAACTGCTGATCGAAAGAAAGACCGCATAGCTTCCCGCTAACTCCGGACCAAATTTTCGACTTACAAGCATCGCATAAAGCGCTATGCCTCCATACTCTATTATCTTATAGAGATAGTTCCATGCAAAACCTCGAGTAATGCGTTGCGCGCTCATGGGGTGGGCGTTCCTTGCGGTTGATGTTTCCTTGTAGAGTTCTCGTAACAAAAAGAAATTGCATCAAACGCATCGTGTCCAAACCGCCGCCAGCTAAAGTGATCGGCACGAGCTTGAGCGTGTGTGTGCAGTAACGCGCGCTCATTCGGAGGCAATGTCAAAGCGTGAAGAAGCATCGTTGCTAATGCAGTGGAATTATTTTCATCAAATACAAAACCACCATTGCCGATCACTTCTGGAATCGCACCTGACGATGAGCCAATGACGATCTTCCCTGCGGCCATTGCTTCTACCAGCACGCGGCCAAATTGTTCCGCCCACATGGCTTTACGGCGGCTTGGAAGCACAAGAATATCGAGCGCGTGCATATAGTCCGGCACGTCTTGATGAGGTATCGAAGGAATATGACGTATCTCGGAAGCAATACCGCGTTCTCTTGCCATTTGAAGCAGGAATTGTTCTGTCTCACCGCTTCCGATCAGAAGAAGCTTTGTCTTATGCTCGGGATGAAGTGATTTTAGCTTGGCATAGGCCTCGATGAGCAAATCGACGCCTTTCATTTCTAACATTCTGCCTACATACGCAATGACACTATCTTCAGGCGCAATATCGAGTGCCTTGCGAATTTCCTTGACGCGATCAGGGCGAGGCGTCTGATAGGTTTGTGTATCCACACCATAGCCAATGTTTCGAATAGGATTTTTGAATCCGGCGTTCCGAAGAACATCTATTCCAGCAGCATTAGCTGTCAGCGCATACTGCATTCGGGACAGCGTTTGGCGCGCAACATTCCGATAAAAGAAGGAAGGACGATAGTCGAATCGCGTAAGAGATAAATTATTCCACGTAAAGAATACGACCGGAATTTTGGGAGCAAACAGGGCTCTTGCGATCAGAACCTCTGCAGCAAAAACGGAGAACGGTTCCTCCATCAAGAAAAGGACTTCCGGGCGAGACAATCGAAATGCTCTCCGAATACCGGAACGATAAAACCCTCGATTTTCATATCCTCGCCATCCTGCTTTTCCAATGGAAGTTGCATAGGGAGCTATAGCTGTTATACCATCGAAAGGCATAGGGCGTCCGTTCATACGCCAGGCATCGACGGTCAGCATGGTGAGTTCCATTCCAGGCTGCGAACCTAATGCATCGGCGCACCGGCGATAGACGGAACTTGCGAACATCGAGTTGACAATCATAGTCCGCATAGAAATCGAAGAAATGGAAATCGTTAGGTTAAAATCTCGAAGCCTACCGTCTCAGCCGCATCGCGCGGAGGACGTTCAGAAGTCGATAATGAACATCCGGTCGAGCGCGCACGTCGGAAGTGAACATTTGGAATCTCGTAAGCCCAAGTCCAAACACAAGACCAAGCAAAAGCCCGATCACAGCAAAAAGCGTCCGGTTGGGGGATGAACGTTCCATCGGAACTTGCGCTGCATCGAGCACCTGGAGCGATGGAAGATCCCGTTGTTCCGAGACTCGTTCTTGTTCCAGTTCTTCTCGAAGATATGCCGAGACCTGTTCAAGCACCTTTACTTCTCGAAGGTAGCCAGCAAGCTCTCGTGACAGCGCAGGAGCGTTCTTAAGCGCGAGGACATATTCTCCGGCTCCTCCACTATCGTATTTATTTAATTCTTCCTGCGTGGCATTCACTTCGGCGGCAAGCGCCTGGATTTGCGGTGAGTTCGGGCCAAGCTCGTGTGCTGCGACCGTGCGCTGCATTTCGAGCTGTTGTTTCTGTCCTGTCAGCTTTGCAGCCGCAGAAACGGTTGCGGCAAGCTGGTCCGGAAGCGAAATGGCATCGTGCGATTCCTGAAATTGTTCCAGGCGTCCGTAGGCGCTATCGAGTTCCACCATTTTGCCTTTGTATTCTTGTTCGAGGAACATTCGCGTATTTTTCGCACTTGTCATAAGGCGATCACGATTGAATCGATCCAGTGCCTCGACATATTTATTTGCCAGATAGGCGGTCATCTGTCTGGCAGAATCGCGTGCTATTTTCGAAGCAAAGACCGGAGCGCTGAGTTTCACCGATACCGTCATCATTCCGGTGCGCATGGCTTCGCTCTGAACACTGCTTTGAAGCAGATCCGTCATAGACTTAAAGCTTGTGTCGCGGCGGTGAAAGTAGGCGTAGATCGCGGGATCATGCGCAACATCCTCGGAGATGGAACGCGACTCGACGATCGTCTTAAACAGATCGAGTGTAGGATTTTCGCTAATACTTCCTTTGAGCAAATCCAATGCGCTTGCCGAATTGGCAAGAAACGCGAGCATTCCACCTGCCGATTCATGTTCTGGTGGGAGTACCGTAACGGTGGCTACAAAGGTCTGAGGCCGAGTAAATGAAAATAACGCGAGTACGACTGATCCACACACCGCGAACAACACGATGCGTCTCCAATGCAGGGCGACATTCGTTAAAAAGTCCATTCGAGCGGGAGACTCGCCGCCTGTATGTAGTGCAGGAACAATCTCTTTCTGACTCATGGGCTGGTTATAGGTTATTCTTAAGAATGAGAACGCCTGCAACGATCGTGATAACCTGAGCGAGAACCGCAGTGACCGCAGCGAGATCTTTCCAAAAATGAGGTACTTCTTCCGGTACAATGATCATATCGCCCGGTACGATGATAGAGCTTGACTCCGAGCGCGGATCAACATAAGAACCTGTTTTGGGATCTACGATCCGGATTGCGCTACGATCTGCATCGGCGGTGAATCCACCCGCTTTTGCAATATAATCCTGCCATGTTCCACCTTCGATATACTCCACATTGCCTTGATGACCGACACTTCCTGAAACCGTGACATATCCCAGTGCGCGGGGAATGTAAATCGAATCCTGTTCACGGAGTAGTAGATTCTGAGACTGATCGCCAGCCATAAGAGCTTTGAAATCTACCACCATTGCAAATTGGAGGTAATGTGAGGCATAGTAGTCATATTGTTCGTCGGAAAGTCCTTCCTTACGGAGTTGAGAGATGGCCTGGAGTCTTTGGAATTCCAGGTCATTGTAATAGTTACCAATCCCGGTGCGTCGAATAAGGCGCGCTTCGCTGAGCGATGCGTTTGGAAGCAATCCGCCGGCGCGGTCGATGATATCTTTTAGCCTCGTAGTTCCCGGTTCGAGAGGATATTGACCCGGGAATGGCACCAGCCCTTCGATGGTAACGAGCCGTGGAACATGATACTGCGAAAAGGCATGAACAAAAATTTGATCGCCCTCGTGTAACTGAGGATTCTCGCCATGCGCATAATTGAACCACAGCCATTGTGCATGAACGGGATCGTTGTCTGGAAAACGCGCAATTTCTATCGAATCCTGAGACGAGGCTGGCAATAAACCGCCGCAAAGAGCCAGGGCTGTCGATAGCGAATCGCCTTTAACATATTCTAAGCGCTGGGGCGAGCTAACGCTGCCGGATACAAGAATGTAGTTCGTAGCCACTGGCACAACGATCACATCGCCGGCTTCGATCGTCGGATTTGCCGCCAGGTCGCCAAGCGCATAGAACCGAACCAGATCGGCCCGTGTGCGAAGCGCGCCGGTCGGCGTTCGTATCTCAATATTCCGGAGCGAGGAACTCGGTTTGAATCCTCCGGATCGATCGATAATCTCACTTACGCGCTGAAGCGCGGTGGTGGTCTGAATTCCGGGAGAAAGCACGTCTCCGACGACGCTTACTTTCATGGGTCGCAAATGCCGAAGCGAAAGCGAAATATCCGGAGATTTATAGTCTTTCGACAGTGCTTGCTTTACTTTCTTTTCAGCATCTGTGATGGTTAACCCTGCCACGGCTACGCCTCCGATCTGTGGGATGAGCAAACGTCCCTCCGGGGTCACGGTTAAGTCCTGATCCAGACCATGTATCGCATAGACCACAAGATAGACCCCATCCCCCGGGCCAAGAATATACTTCGCAGGATCGACCGGCTCCTCAAGTGCCTGTATGTCGGTTGCTCCCGCCTGACCCTGTCGTCGGGCTAATATCTTCTCGGTAGCTGTATCGGCTACGCCAAGGCTGTTCTTAAACGATGCATAAAGCTCTTCTGAGGTCATTTGCGCATTCGAGGTAGCCGGAGCGAAGCTAATTCCGGCAGTGGTGGTCACTAAAAGCGCAAAAAAGAGCCTAATTCTTTTTACCAAAATGATGCGAAAATCTTGTGTAATGGAATGCAACGATAGATAATCCAAGGATAGTGGAGGAAGTCACGGCAACGAACGTGACTGGCCTTAAAGGTGATAACCATTCATTCAGTTCCGAAAAGCACGCCAGAAACAGGGCAATTATGAATGACCACTTTTGCAATAGCTCCTTAACGACAAGCTTCTTTAAGAGATGGTGCCCATCAATACGATTGAATTAAGAAAATATCCTTGAAGGCTAATTGGCTAAAATGGCTCGGATTCAAGGGTTGGGAAAAATCTCCTAAAAATCCGAGTAATCCCGTTTAGCCTTCCAGCACCCACATAGGGTAGCCGCGGCGGATGAACCCTCGCATTTGGATATTGCCGATCTTCCAGCGAAACGTCGGCAGCGGGGGATCGAGATTGAGTTCGGGCTTGCCCCACTTTTGGCCGAAATACAGGAGCAGGACATTTTCGATGTCGTCCGAAGCGCCAACAGCGATCTCGCTTTCGCGCGGAGTGATTGTTAAACGGCGCAGCCGCATGGAAGCATCGATGAGGAATGCCATGCGCATATAGGTCAATCGGCAAATAATGGAATCCACGACATAGACATGCACATCCTGCGCAGCGTAGGAATGCGAGAGCGTATCTTCCCGCACTTCGCGCATGGTTACGCCAGCCGTCGTCATGATCTTACGGATGCTATCGAGCGTAATACCGGGACGAATGCCGAGAATTTCAAGCGGTTGCTGCTCGACCGCTGGCACGACGACGGTTTTCTTCGGCTTGTGCTTGTGAGGTTTTGCTTGCTGTGCTACCGTGAGGCACGGTGCGGCAAGGAGCATGAAGAACAGGAGCGATCGGAACATGCGATGATTATTAAAATGCAAAAATTTGTTTACGAACTAATCGTAATTTAGTTTTCAGAAATGAGAGCCTCTTATACAAATGGAATCTCATTGAGAGCGAGAAAGTTTGAATTAATCAATTCTTTTAGAATCTTTGAGTAAGTCCACATGTCATTCTGAGCGAAGTTCATGCTTCCGAAAGGGAGCGTGAACGTAGCGAAGAATCTTTTTGTCAGAGCAACAGATTCTTCACTTCGCAACTCTTCGCTTCGCGAATCGTTGCTATGTTCAGAATGACACTCGTATGTAATCAGAGATTCCTTTAAACAATCCTCCTGCATGGCTTTTGTTACAGAAGAAACGGAAATTTTATCTCAGACGCTTCCGAAAGAGATAAAGAATGGATCGGCGACGATCGCGGCGATATTCACCGGTGGTACGATAGCCGTCAGTGCGAATAAGGCTTCGAACGTTGTGCCCGCGCTTTCCGGTCGTGAGATCCTGGAGCGAGTACCGGAAATTGCGCAGTATCTGCCTGCGCTTAAAATTCACGTTCACGATTTTTCTACGCTGCCGGGCCCGCATATTTCGCCGGAGATGATGCTGACGCTTGCCGGATTCGTTCGCACGCTCAAAGAACACTCGGATGGCATTGTTATCACGCACGGCACCGATTCGATGGAGGAGTCTGCGTATTTTCTCGATCTGGTGCTTGGCGATTCGATGCCCGTCGTGTTCACCGGTTCCATGCACACCTCGACCGACGCGGCGTGGGATGGCGGTAGAAATCTTGTCGATGCCTTAGCAGTTGCCGCAAGCGGTGCGTTCCGAAACGTTGGAACGATGATTGTGATGAACGGACACGTCTATGCAGCTTCGGAAGTGACGAAAACACATACGATGAAGGACGATACCTTCCGTTCACCGGATTTCGGTCCGCTGGGAACCGTGAATACGCTTAAACTCAATGCTCCGCGCCGTCTGCGCGAGCCGCATCACAGAATGAATATACCGCTCAGTGAAGATGTGGAACTGCCTTATGTTGAGCTTTTCAAAACATATTCCGGTATGGACGATACTCTTTTTATCGCTGCGCTGAAAGCAGGTGCGAGCGGCTTTGTGATAGAAGCAATGGGGCAGGGCAATGTCCCGCCAGGCGTAGTAAACGGTATTTCCCGGGCGCGTGAGAGGAATATTCCTGTGGTAATTACTTCACGGTGTCAGGCCGGCCCGGTGCGACCCTACTATGCTTATGAAGGAGCTGGCAGGGAACTTGAAAGGCTCGGCTGTATCTTCGCGCCCTATCTGACCGGCCCCAAAGCGCGCATTAAACTAATGCTGGCAATAGCCGGTGGGATGGAAAACAATGTGTGGAGTAGCCTTTAGGCCGCGGCACTTGTGGCACATCGCGCACGCATTGTGTGTTGATTCTATTATGAAAGGGCTATCTCTTGTCGTTTTGATGTTGCTTGCTGAAGTATCCGCTTTGCATGCGCAGCAGCAGTTCCCCATGCTGAGAGCGCACGCCAGGTTGCAACCATTGAGGATGATTGCTCCGCGCAGGTTGTCAATACTGGGATCGCCAGATACGACTAATACCTCGTTATTTCCTAACATTGATGTTACGAACGACCCGCTGGACGATCAAAATGAGCCATCTCTCTCTGTAAATCCCATCGATCCATTGGCTATTGCAATCGGAGAAGTTGATGACAGGAATTACGATGTGCTGTGGCACTGTGCAACTACAAACGGAGGCAGAACTTGGAATAATGACTCGCTGCCACAAGGTTACTTCGACGGCGGCTCCGTGGCGTTCGATAACGCGACCGATCCCGGCGTTGTGTTCGATCAATCGGGAACATTGTTTTTCTCCAATGTTTTTTTTCAATATCCCAGCCCGAATAATGAAGAGGCGTGTTACAAATCGACTGACAATGGGCAGTCGTGGCAAGCACCGGTATATGTGGGTGGCGACACCACTGGCCTTGTATCGGAGGCTGACCGTGATTATATTACTGTGGATCGCGATTCGAGCAGTCCCTATTTTGGCAGAGTGTATATTGCATGGGTAACGATTTCCTTCCCAACGTCTATTATAGTAGAGTCGCATTCGACGGATCATGGCGCGAGTTGGTCGCTGCCGGTTACGGTTTCTTCGACGCCTGTTTCTCAGGATACTATACTTTTTCAGGGTCCTATTCCCGCGTGTGGGCCGAGTGGGGAGCTTTATATCGCCTTTGAGGATCGCGATTCCCTGTCAAAGAGGATTCTTGTTGCGCGTTCGATAGATGGTGGTGTGAGTTTTGCTCCGCAAGTGGAAGTTTCTTCGTATCGGGAACTCGGGCCAGTGGTCCCGGATAATTTCGACGGCCATCCCGAAATAAAAGGCGGCGTCGAGACGAATAGCTTTCCATCCATCGCAGTCGATAGAAGCAACCTGCATAAGGGCCGAATTTATGTTACTTGGTGCGGGAGAGACGCCGATAGCAATGCGCATGTTTATCTTTCTATCAGCGATGACGCCGCGCAGACGTGGACGACTCCCGATTCCATCGAGGAAGATACCAGTGCAATAAGAACCGACAAGTTCTTGCCGTGGATCGCGGTCGATCAAAGCTCAGGCGATGTTGGCGTGACGTTTTACGATAGCCGGAACGATCCGGATTCGAATATTCTGGTTGATGATTATCTTACGCTTTCAACGGATGGCGGGCAAACATTCACGGCGCATCGCATTTCAAACGTTTCATCTGACCCTCGCGTCTGCCGTGACGAGGTGACGGTCGATACCGTTAATCTTCTCTTTTTTGGCGATTATATTTGCCTCAATGCAATCGATAGCGTATGGTATCCTACATGGACGGATACACGTTCGGGTTCCGATCAGGATGTGTATATGTCCATCGTTCCTACCGATTCCTTCTTCAATGCAAAAAGCAGTGTTGCCGTGCAAAGCCAGAACAATAATTCCATCCGATTTGCCAATGAACCCGCTACAGCCGGCCGTGAGGATGAGATATTCGTTGTTTGCAACGAAGCCTGCTCCGTTTCACTCCTATTTTACGATGAGCTTGGCCGCGAAATGGGTTCTGCAATGAGCGATGGTATGGTTTCAACGCATCACCAAATCCCATTTACACCAAATATACCGGGTGTTCGGTTTTTTGTGTTGAAGGAATTCACTGCTTCCAATACGATTCAAATAGTAGGGAAGATCTCGGTGATCGCTCCTTAGCTTCGTGGGTTTGGTGCAGCGGTTCCTTCTCCTTCGTGCAGTTTCTCTTCCGGTGTTTCGATCTTTTTGCGGAATCGCGATTCGAAGATCGTGTACAGTGTTGGCACGAAAAAGAGCGTCAGCAGCGTAGAGAGTGAAAGTCCTCCGATAACAGCAATCGCAAGCGGCGCCTGCGTTTTTTCACCGCCAAGCCCCATGGCCATAGGAATAAGACCGAGAACGGTCGCAATGGAAGTCATAAGAATAGGCTTGAGCCGAGTGCGGCCACCGTCGATAACGGCGCGGTGCAGATCTTCGCCTTTCATGCGAAGGTGGTTCGTGTAATCGACGAGCAGGATACCATTGGAGACGACTACGCCGACCATCACAATAATTCCCTGGAACGAAGTTACCGAAAGGGTGGTGCCTGTTAGAAACAGTGCCCAGAGCACTCCCACAATTCCGAAGGGAACGGTAAACATAATGATGAAGGGATCGAGCAGCGATTGAAACTGCGAAGCCATCACAACATAGACGAGCAAGATCGCAAGTGCGAATGCCATCGCAAGACCGCTGAACGTCTGCTGCTGCTGTTCGACATTTCCGCCAAGCTTGACCTCGAATCCTGGAGGGATATTCATTTGGTCGATTTTTGACTGAATATCCGCAGCTACGCTTCCGAGATCGCGGCCGCTCACTTCGGCCGTCACATCGACAATGCGCTGCTGGTACTTACGGTCGATCTCGACAGGGGAAGCGTCCAGCGTAATATTCGCAACTTCACCCAACAATACCAATGCGCCGGAGGGCGTGTTCAGCGGTATCTTTCGAAGATCGTCGATCGAGGAGCGGAACTCTTCCGAGTATCGCACCAGCATATTATATTGGTTACCATTCACGGGATCGCTGTACAGAGAAGCGACATTCCCATCCACAGCAGAGCTTATTGTATTTGCGATCTGGGAGACGCTAATTCCGAGGATGCCGGCTTTTTGGCGGTCGATATTCACGCGGATCTCCGGTAAATTATCCTCTCGGGAGGAAAGCGCGTTAACGGCGCCAGGCGTAGATTTCACCGCAGCCAGCACTTGGTTAGCAAGCGCGGTTCCTTTGTCAAGATCGAAGCCGCGGACTTCGATGTCGATCGGCGCTAAGGAACCGAAATTTAATAAATACCGCAGGAACCCGCTGGCGCTGACGGTTACGGATGCGCCGAGATAGTTATTGATCTTGGGCCGTATGGAGTCCATGATCTCAAAAATAGTGCGTTTTCGTTCCTCGGGCGGCGTGAGCGAAACCTGGATGTTAGCCGCATGTTCACCGGTGTTTGCGCCGAAGAAATTCCCGCTCTTGGCAGGGGGTACGCCGATATCGGAGACCATAGCCGTCATTTCCGGAATGTTTTTTCGCATCAGATCCTCAATGGCTGCGACGGTTTTGGTGGTTTCCTCGATACGCGTGCCGACGGGGTCTTTCAGCGACACCGTAAATACACTCTCATCCTGATCGGGGAAAAATTCCGTCCCAATGTATTTGAACAGGAAGCTCGAAGCTGCGGCGATGGCGAGAATACTGATAATGATGAGTTTTCGATGATCCAGTGCCCATTCAAGCATTTTCTCATAGCCATGATCGATCCGGTCGATTCTATCGTGGAAAAAGACACGGAGCCGATCGGCGAGCTTCCGTGATTCGCGCTTCATCGCTTTTTCCGGCGGTAGAAATCTCAGACATAAGAGTGGCGTGATCGTTCGCGAGATGAAGAACGATCCAAACAGTGCGACCGCGATCGTCTCCGTGAGCGGTATAAAAAGTAATTTGGCAATGCCGGTAAGGAACACAACCGGCAGAAACACGATCACGGTCGTTAGCGTGGAAACGAAAATAGGCGTGGCTACTTCGCTCGCGGCGGCGAGCGTTTGCTGTATCTTCGTCTCACCTGGCTTTGGATTATTATAGTGGCGGCTAATGGCTTCGAGCTCGACGATGGAATCGTCCACGAGCCTTCCAACGGCGAGCGCAAGGCCACCGAAGGTCATGATGTTCAGCGTGACATCCCCGAACCGGAACATAATGAACGTGATGAGGATCGACATCGGAATGGCCACGATAATGATGATCGTGCCGCGAATGTTGCGCAGGAAGATCATAATAATAAACATGGCGAGAATCGAGCCGATCAAAGCTTCGCGCGAGAGGCCATTGATCGTTTGACGAATATAGACGGATTGATCGAAGGTTAATGCAATATGTACATTCGGAGGAACCCCGGTCAATTTGGGAATGGATTTTATGATATTATCGACGACGGTAACGCTATTTGCGCTCGCGAGTTTTTGTACGCTTAATATAAGCCCCGGTTTTCCGTCCACGCGAATAGTTTCTGTTTCTTCCTGATAGCTGTCCTCGATACGTGCAACGTCGCGCACGCGCACGGGAACGCCGCCGGTATCCGAGAGCACAATATCGCCGATGGGCGCAACGACATTGAACAAGCTCTTGGTGTTCAGTGCATAATCGAAGACGCCGCTCTTCAGATCGCCGGAAGGAACGATCAAATTGGAGTTTTGAACGGCCGTGATAACGCTTGTGATCGGAAGTCCGAGCGCCTGAATCCGGTTGCGATCGAGCATGATATGAATTTCGCGGATCTGCCCGCCGGTTACTTGCGCAGATGCTACGCCATTTAAATGCTCGAGTCTGCGGCTCGATCGTATTATAAGCGAGATCGTAAAGATCGCGCTCGTCCATCTGTCCGGAAACGGCCAGTGTGATAACGGGCAAGCTCGTAATATCGAATCGAAGTGAGATCGGTTGTTGAACCCCTGTTGGAAGCTGGATCATCGCGCGGTCCAGACGTTGTATCACATCGACCAGCCCGACATCGACATTGGCGCCCCAGTTAAAATTGATCTTGATCTGGCCAACGCCCTCGCGCGTTTGCGATTGAATGTAATCGACATCGTTCACGGAGCTGACACTTCGTTCCTCGATTGCAGTGACCGCTTGCTCCATATCCATTGGGCTTGCACCCGTCCAATACGTGATCGTCGTGACGACCGGGATCGAAACATTCGGAAGCAGGTCAATCGGTAACTGCTCGAGCGACACGATCCCGAGCACGAGAATCGTGAAGCCGATCAGCACCGTCGAGATCGGATATTTAAGTGCGAGCCGGGTTAGCCACATATTGAAAAATTATGAGTGTTGTGATGCTGGTTCAGATCCTTCTTCCAACCGTTCTTCCGGCGTTTCGATTTTTTTCCGGAAGCGTTCTTCGAAAATGGTGTAGAGTGTCGGCACAAAGAAGAGCGTGAGCAACGTCGAGAGCGAAAGGCCGCCGATCACGGCTATGGCAAGCGGAGCCTGCGTTTTTTCACCGCCCAGCCCCATCGCCATAGGGATGAGTCCGAGCACCGTTGCGATCGAGGTCATAAGAATGGGTTTGAGCCGCGTTCTGCCAGCATCGATCACCGCTCGGTGCAGATCTTCTCCCTGGGCGCCATCCGCGCGCTTCATGCGTAGATGGTTCGTATAATCGACGAGTAAAATTCCGTTGGAAACGACCACACCGACCATCACGATAATTCCCTGAAAAGAAGTTACTGAAAGCGTGGTGCCGGTCAGGAACAACGCCCAGAACACACCGACGACTCCGAAGGGAACGGTGAACATGATGATAAAGGGGTCCATCAGCGATTGAAATTGCGAAGCCATCACCACATAAACGAGCAAGATAGCAAGCGCGAAGGCAAGCAAAAGCCCGCTAAACGTCTGCTGTTGCTGCTCGACATTTCCGCCAAGTTTCATTTCGAAGCCTGGAGGCAATACGATCTTATCGAGCTTTGCCTGAATGTCCGAGGCGACACTGCCCAAATCGCGTCCGCTCGCTTCTGCAGTTACATCAATGATGCGTTGTTGGTATTTGCGGTCGATCTCGACGGGCGATGCGTCTTGCGTGATGGTGGCAATTTCTCCCAATTGCACTAAGGAATCCGAGGGGGTAACCAGAAGCAATTTTTTCAGATCATCGATGGAGGAACGGTAGCGTTCGTCGAACCGCACGAGAATATTATATTGATTGCCGTTGACCGGGTCGCTAAAGAGCGATGCCACGGTTCCATCGATCGCGGAACTGATGGTGTTCGAGATCTGTGCTACCGTGATCCCTAAAATGCCGGCCTTTTGACGGTCGATATCGACCCGAAGGCCGGGAAGGTTATCCTCCCGTGACGATACCGCGTTGACCGCGCCCGGAGTGGATTTCACGGCGGCCATGACCTGATTAGCGATGGCGGCTCCTTTATCGAGATCGAAGCCTCGAATCTCGATGTCGATCGGAGCAAGGGAACCGAAATTCAGCAAGAACCGCAGAAACCCGCTGGCGCTGACGATGACGGATGCGCCGAGGTAGTTATTGATCTTCGGCCGTATCGCATCCATCACCTGAAAGATGGTTCGCTTGCGCTGATCCGGCGGAACGAGCGAAACCTGGATATTCGCTGCATGTTCGCCCGTGTTTCTTCCGAAGAAATTCCCGCTCTTGGAGGACGGCACTCCTACATCGGTGACCATCGCGTTAATTTCCGGAATATTTCTTCGCATGAGGGCTTCGATGGAATCGACGGTTTTCGACGTTTCCTCGATGCGCGTGCCGACGGGCGCTTTGATCGTTACCGTAAAGACACTCTCGTCCTGATCCGGAAAAAATTCCGTTCCAATAAACTTGAATAGAAATGCGGACAATGCGGCAATGCAAAGAATGCCAATAATAATAATTTTGCGATGCCCGAGCGCCCACTCGAGCATACGTTCATACCCCTGATCGATGCGGTCGATCCGGTCGTGGAAAAACACGCGGAGCCGATCCGAAAGCTTTTGGGACTCGCGCTTCATCTCTTTTTCCGGCGGAAGGAATCGCAGGCATAACAACGGCGTGATTGTACGCGAAATAAAAAATGAGCCGAACAGTGCGACTGCGATGGTCAGCGTAAGCGGCACAAATAGCAATTTGGCAATGCCGGTAAGGAATACGACAGGAAGGAATACGATGACCGTCGTGAGCGTAGAAACGAAAATAGGAGTAGCGACTTCGCTGGCCGCAGCAAGGGTTTGATGTACCTTCGATTCCCCCGGCTTTGGATTATTGTAGTGGCGGCTGATGGCTTCCAGTTCCACGATGGAATCATCGACGAGCCTTCCCACCGCGAGTGCCAGGCCGCCAAAGGTCATGATGTTCAGCGTTATGCCTCCAAACCGAAACATGATGAACGTAATGAGGATCGACATGGGAATCGCGACGATGATAATGATCGTTCCTCGGATATTGCGGAGAAAGATCATAATGACGGCCATCGCCAGCAGGGATCCGATCAATGCTTCGCGGGAAAGACCGTTGATCGTTTGGCGAATATAGAGGGATTGATCGAACGTCAGCGCGATGTGGATATTGGGAGGAATTCCTGTCAGCGTAGGGAGCGCTTTTACAATGTTATCGACAACATCCACGGTATTCGCGCTGGCAAGCTTTTGCACGCGAAGCACAATGCCCGGTTTCCCATCGACGCGGATGGTTTCCGTTTGTTCCTGGTAACTATCCTCGATGCGGGCAACGTCGCGGATGCGAACGGGAACCCCGTTAGAATCCGAAAGCACAATATCGCCGATCGGCGCGACGACGTTGAACAGGCTTTCGGTCTTTAGGGCATAATCGAATACTCCGCTCTTTAGGTCGCCGGAAGGAACGATCAAATTCGAGTTCTGAACGGCCGTAATAACCGTTGAGATCGGGAGTCTGGCGCGCCTGAATCCGGTCGCGATCCAGAATAATGTGAATTTCACGAATGCGTCCGCCCGTGACTTGCGCGGAAGCCACGCCCGTTAAATGCTCGAGTTGCGGCTCGATGGTATTATACGCGAGATCGTAGAGATCGCGCTGATCCATTTGCCCGGAGATGGCCAGTGTAATAACGGGAACGCTGTTAATATCGAAGCGCAGAGAAATCGGCTGCTGAATGCCCGCCGGGAGCTGGGTAAGGGTGCGGTTCATACGCTGGATGACATCGACCAGCCCAACATCCACATCCGCGCCCCAATTAAAATTCACGCGTATCTGTCCAACGCCTTCCCGCGTGGCAGACTGGATATAATTAACGTCGTTCACGGAACTAATCCCGCGCTCTTCGACGGCGGTGACCGCTTGCTCCATATCCATCGGGCTTGCACCGGTCCAATACGTGACGGTCGTGACCACAGGGATCGAAACATTCGGCAAAAGATCGATCGGCAGTTGCTGCAACGACACGATTCCGAGCACGAGGATCGTGAAGCCGATCAGCATGGTCGAGATCGGATATTTAAGCGCAAGCCGGGTTAGCCACATGGCAGGAAATTAGGAATGATGAATTAGGAATGATGAAAATTCGTCCTCATAATTTATCATTCCTGCCGAACATCTGATGAAGCCTAAGATGTCATCCTGAGCGGAGTTCGTCCGACGAAGGAGGACGAACGGAGTCGAAGGATCTCTTGGCATGCGAGAGATTCTTCGACTCCGCAAAACTCCGCCGCATCGTCGCCAATGCTTGCTTTGTTTTGCTTCGCTCAGAATGACAATCATACTAACCTGAGATAGCCTTTTAATGATTGGAATTAACGGAGGAAGGCGGCGCCGATGAGGAAGAATCTGTTGGATACGTGTGCAGTGTATCGCCGGGGTTCGGGTTTTTTACGACGATAACCTTTCCATTCGGATGCACGAAAGTTTGCCCGATGACGATGACCCGTTCGGTTCCGTCGAGTCCGGAAACAATTTCCAGCCGGTCGTTTTGAGTGACCCCCGTGGTTACGTTCCTGCGTTTGGCGATCGTGTCCTGAACGACATAGACATACGTTCCATTATTATCGCGGAGCACGGCTTCGGTGGGAACCGTGATCGCATCGGGGTTTTCTCCGAGCACTAACGTGACACGCGCAAACTCACCGGGTTTGATGCTCTCGTCTTTATTAGGAATCACAATCTCGACGGGCATCGTGCGCGTGGTGGTGGTGACCGCCTGTGCCGTCCGGGTAATAAACGCAGGATACTGGCGGCCCGGAATAACATCGATCGTGGCGATGGATTTATTCACCTGCGGAATTTTTGCAATATCCCGGTCGAGCACGTTAATGTCGATCTTGACGGTATCGATATCCATGACGGTGAAGATCGAACTATTGCTATTGCCAACGATCGGGTTGGACGTCACCACGGAACCCGGATCGAGCCATCGTTTGGTTATCCAGCCGTCGAAGGGTGAATATATTTTACAATAATCGAGCAGCACCTTATTGGCTTGGTAGGTCGCTTCGTCCGAGCGGAGCGTAGCGACGGCATTATCTAAGTCTTGCTGGGCAGCAAGATGCTTGTTAAAAAGGTCTTGCTCTCGAACTTCCGTAGCCTTTGCATTGTAATACGCGGCCTCGGATTGCATGGCCATCTGATATGCCTCTGACGTATCGATGAGCGCGATAAGCTGATTGCGGCGCACCCGTTTTCCCATATCGGTATAGATCGCTTGCAGCAGCCCGGACACCCGGCTGAATACATACGCCTGAAGCACCGGGATCACATCGCCATCGTATTCGAGCTTATAAATGACGTCGGTATGTTCCGGCAGTGCAACCACCACGGGTGGCGTGGGCTGTTTTTTTGCCGCCGGCGGTTTCATCGTGATCAGTCGAAAAACAATAAATCCGACGATCAGCACGATCACCGCGATGAGTATGGTTCTGAGTTTTTTATTCATTCCTACCTATTTGAGGTGAGAAAAATGTGTGTGACTAACAAGTTTGACGGTCAAAAGACGGAGCGGACTCCATTTCAGACACCGCTTAACAACAGGCCACACCCAAGAAAGTCCCGAATTTTGCTACATGAAGAACATCTCATTTCCGAATTATTTGGGCGGGCGCAGTGGTTTGAAGGTATGTCGCGCTTTGGGGTAATTTTGGTAGTCTTGGTTTTTGCGAATGCCGAGGTGGGGCATTCGCAATGGGTTGCGCTAAATCCGAGCATACTTAATTATAGTACTCAGACGAATAAAGTGGTTCGTGCTGCAAATTGCGAGTTCGTGAATAAGGACAGCGGCTTTATACTGACTAATAAGGGACTCGGTGCTACGACAGACGGCGGAGAAACGTGGAGTCTCAATACCACAACCCCGGGTGCTCCTCAAGAGATGTCATTTACATCTTTTAATAATGGGTGGATCGAAGGCGACTCACATTATTTGTATCACACCACCGATCGTGGTTCCCATTGGGATCTTGATTCCAATATGCTCGTTTCTGCTTTAGGTCCCAATGACGGATACTCACTATATTTTGAGGATTCACTTCGAGGATGGCAAGGGTCGTCTGACGTTTCGATCTTTGCTACTACCGATGGTGGAAAGACCTGGCAAAGTCAATATAGCGATACTAATAGCGATGCTAACTATTCCTTAATATGGATCTCGAACGTTGCATTTTGTAACGATAGCCTCGGGATTGCATTGGGCAATTATGAGTTTGAAATGCTGGTCTTTCGCACCACCGATGGCGGCTTGAGTTGGGAAACAGTGCCAGGTGGGGATGGAGCAACAAGTTATTTTTCCCCGACGGACCGTCCGGACTTGCATATACCGACCCTCGCCATGCGTGGTTCTCAACTGTTAGTGGTGGTTTATTTCTTTCGACTGACAGCGGCATGACATGGAATGACATTTCACTATCATCAAATGGGATTCAATCCATAAGTTTTGCGGATTCGAATCATGGTTTGGTTGTAATGCGAAATCAGATCATTAATGATACCGTTACCAATGTGGTTGCTTATACTATAAATGGCGGGGAGTCTTGGGATACTGCATTTTTCTACGGTGCAATTTTGGATGCTTCTTTCCCGGATACTTCGATTGCTTATGTGTGCTCGGATTACAATCTTTATCGCCTTTCAACAGCCGATCTTGCCGTTCAAGCAGCGCCGCAAGATTCCACCGGCGCTTGGCTCGAAAGCGAATCTGGGAATCTATTCATCGTACTGCCACAAAATGCTGGCGGTCGATTGCGTGTCATCGATGAGTTGGGTCGTGTCTTGCAAGAGAATGTGATCTCTCCCGGTGGACGCTGTGAGATTAGCAATACATCGCCCGGCCAGCCGCAATTCCGTTTTGCGGAAGTGGAGTGTAATGGGAGGGTGCAGGTTTTTAAGGTGATGCAATAATTACTTTTCGCAAAATTTGACATTCTCACATTAAGTGGGTGTTGCTGTATCCCCCGCGCTTCTACAGGTTCCTGCTTCGGTATGCGCGCAAGGGGACAGGCGAGGACGCCTGCGCTACCTCACATCATTTCGAATTATTATATTCGTGTAGTCACACGGAGTACACTCCAGGTGACTACACGATCAATTATTTTCGATTATTTTCAGAAACCGCTTGACTTTCGGAAAAATCCCGCCGTATATTAGGTTGTCCTCTTATGGGCACCCATATCAATTCCGAATTAAGAATTAAGAATTAAGAATGTGGGCTAAAAGCGTTCTTTGGCAATTTCGATAGGTTTCGTTATGAACGAAATTCTCCGTATAGCATTTTGTGGATAAATTTTTCAAGCAATGGCGAAATTAGCTTAAATTCAAGCGTGGTGGGAACTCTGGAAGAAAATGAAAAGGCACTTATTTCTGAGGGCAACTGACGAATTGACCAGGAGCGGAATTTGTTGGGCATGAAATTACCTGAAAAATGTCCGAGTCTCCATTTCGAGTCTGAAGTACGAATAGAATTATCCGGCGCTCCGGTCACATCCGATGCAAACTGGGCTTCGCAGGAATCCAAGTTTCTTGCGCTGTCGGCACGGAATGAGCGCCGTAATTTTCGGCTCGGCGTGACGAACGGCGTGCTCTATGGGCTTGGCACATCGTTTATTTCGCGCTCGACGATCATTCCGAGCTTTTTCTCGCATCTCACCTCTTCGAGCGCGCTGATCGGACTCGTTTCACAGTTCGAGTCCATCGGATGGTATTTGCCGCAGTTCATTGCGGCGTCCTTCGTGGTGCACTGGCCGAAAAAGTTACCGCTTTACCGGTTGGGGTGGTGGGTTCGCGGCGCAGCATTGTTTTCGCTTGCGGGTGTGACGCTTTGGTCGCCGGGTGCAGCAGTGTTGCTTGCGTCGGCGGTCGCGCTGTACGCCATGTTTGCGGCGGGGTCTGGTCTAAGCGGGGTCGTATTTCTCGAGCTGGTCGCGAAGACCATTCCGGCCAAGCGGCGCGGACGTTTTTTCGGGCTGCGGATTTCGCTGGCATCGCTTTTATCGGTCACGCTTGGCGCCGGTGCGATCTCGCTGCTGCTCGCAGGTTTCAGGTTTCCGGTAAATTTCGGCTTCGTATTCCTTGCCGCAGCCGTGACCGTGACGGTCGGGCTTGGCTTCATGGCGTTTATGCGGGAACCGAGAACCCTTACGGTTCCCGACCGAAGAACGCTTGCCGAGCATTTCCGGGAAGGCTGGAAGATCTATCGAGCGGATAAACGCTATTCGAATTACATCAACACGCGGATGCTGATGTCAACCAGCACGATCGGCGTGCCGTTTCTTGTGATCTTTGCACATAAGCGTCTTGGGTTTCACACAAGCGATCTCGGCATTTTTGTTGCGGCAGATTGCGTAGGTACGATCGTGGGAAATTTCTTTTGGGAACGCCTGACGGACCGGCGGAGCGCGAAGGTCTGCTTGCAAGCCGCAACGATCACGAATATCGCATTGCCGATCATCGTTTTGCTGTATTTTTGGTTGCCGCTTCCGAAGCTGCTATATGCTTCGGTTTTCGCCATTGCGGCGGCGTTCGATTCGGGAACGTCTGTTGGAGGGATGACCTACATCATAGAGATCAGCCCCGAGCACGACCGCTCGACCTACATCGGGCTATTCAATAGCCTGATGTCGCTGCCGCTCATGCTGACCGCATTGGCAGGGGTGTTGCTCGACTTCGCGGGCTATGGTATTTTGTATATGCTTGTGCTTGTGCTATCGATCGCGTCATTAGTTGCGGTAAGGAGATTGGATGCTCATTAGGCAGCCAAAGTTCAATTTTGGCTCTTCGGTGGTGGCATGGGCCAATCAACGGAAGCTTCATACTCATTATTGATGGCAAGATCGTCTTTTTCGGCCTTAGCAACCCGCGTTTGCAGTTCTTTTACGCGATCGATCTGTAAATTCGAGGGCCGCGTTTCGCTGCCGGCGACGGATCCATAGACATCGGTAATATCCTCGCGCAATTTCTTCTCATCGGCAAAAATGGATTTTTGCTTCGAGGCAAGGAGGGTGGTTCGCAATCGTTCCAGCGTGTCATTGTATTCTGTCAGAAGTGTTCGGGATTTTTTATCCTTGACAGAATCCAGCCGTTGCTTGATCCAGGCTTGCTTCGCATTGATGTCATCCACAACATGAGCTAATTGTTCGTGCATGCGGTAGCATTGCATAGCAACATCATATTGGAGCTTTCGGTCATCCATAGAAAAATCTTTGTTGGAGGAATCATGGACGAGTGTTAGCTGGCTGGTGTATTCTTTCGATCCGATGGTCAACTTCATTGTATAGATGCCAGGAAGTACCATAGGACCCAAAAATCCACCGCCATCGATTTTTGTGCCGCCGGTGGCAACCGCCGGGGGTTTCATCCGCAAGTTCCATTGGACCTTGTTAATTCCTTTGCGTTTAGAGGCCGGAATGCTTTGAATCAAGGTTCCAGACGCGTCGAATATCTCAATTTTTGCATCGGCAGTATTGATCCGGTTCTTCAGGTAATACTCTATGGGCTGAGGGTACGTAGAAGGGGAGTTTCCTGCGTTCAGACCTCCGGTGCTTGGGAACCCTCCGTCACCGAATTTGCCATCCGTCAGAACGATCGGTTCCGTCGGAATAAGATAGACGTCCTGATCAATAATATCTTTCGTTAGTGAACGCATCGGGGTAATATCATCGACCACAATAATTCCGCGTCCATGTGTGGCAAGAACAAGGTCATGCGTTTTCGGATGAATCTGTATATCTCGCACGGAGACGTACCACGGGATATTATTTTTCATTCGGAACCAGTTTGCGCCGCCATCGAGCGTTGCAAACAGGCCCATTTCGGTTCCAAGAAATAGCAGATCCTTATTGACAAGGTCTTCCTTGATCTTATGAGCAAATCCGGTGAATTCGCTGCTGGAGATCATGCTCCACGTTTTGCCCATGTCTGTTGTTTTGGCGAGATAGGTTTTCATATCTCCCACCATGTGGTTATCGAACGTGGCGTAAACGGTTTGTTTATCGAAATGGGATGGCTCGATACTGCTCACCCACGCCATCGGTGCTACGCCACAAGCAGCAACATTTTTTTCGACATTTGTCCACGTTTTTCCTCCGTTCGTTGTCACTTGCAAATTACCATCGTCGGTGCCAGCCCAGATATTTTGATCGTCGAATGGAGACTCTGTCATGGTGAAGATCGTACAATGATTTTCGGCGGACGTGTTATCGGCACTCAAGCCCCCGCTGGAATCCTGTTGCTGCATGGATTTATCATTGGTAGTCAAGTCCGGAGATATTCGATCCCAGCTTCTTCCCTGATCGGTGGACTTATAAAGATATTGCGCGCCCATGTAGAGATTATGGGTTCCCTTCACGCCGGTCACGATCGGCGTGTTCCAATTCCAACGTAATTTCTCTTCACCCTGTGCTTCCTGCGGTTGGATGCTGAAGGATTTTGTCGTGGTGAGATTGATCCGGTTCGCTTCGCCTCCCTGCGATTCGGCATACGCAATATTAGAATCGTTAGGATCGGGCTGCGCCCAGAATCCATCGCCTCCGTTTATCGCCATCCAGTTTGAATTTCCTACGCCGCCGGGCGCGGAGGATGGACCTACCCAGCTTCCGTTATCCTGCAACCCGCCATACATGCGGTATGGATCGGCATTGTCGATAGCGACATGATAAAACTGCCCGACCGGAAGCGACTGAAGAAAGATCCACGATCCGCCTTTATCCAAACTCACATAGACACCGCCATCGGTTCCCAAATAGAGTTGGTTGGTGTTTTTTGGATTGATCCAAAGTGCGTGCATATCGCTATGTATCCAGCCGCCATCGCCGCTGGCATCGGCAAAGGAGTAGCCGCCATCGTTTGAATAGGCAAACTCGAATGCCGGGCGATAGACCCGCATTGAATCGAGCGGATCGAACATGATCGTCGAAAAATAGAACGGGCGAGCAGTAACATTCAGCGTGGAAGACTGCTGTTTCCAAGAAGCTCCGCCATCGCGCGAAATATAAAGTCCCGTTTCCTTCGATTCTACAATGGCAACGAGGTCATTTGGGGCGCTTGGCGAAAGCGCCAGAGCAATTCTGCCAAATGGCTTTTGAGGTAAGCCATTTTTCAATTCATTCCAGGTTTTTCCGGCATCAGTGGATTTATACATTCCGCTGCCATCGCCGCCAGAATTAAAGGAATAGGGGGTACGTCGAAATTCCCACGTCGTCGCATACACAATATTGGTATGAACCGGATCGACGGCTACATCGGCACAGCCGGTTTTATCATTGATATAGAGAACTTTATCCCATGTTTTTCCCGCGTCCGTCGATTTATACAGTCCCCGCTGTTTGCTGTCGCTCCATAACGGACCGGGAGCCGCAACGTAAATGACGTTGGACTCCTTGGGATCGATTGCTATCTTTGAGATGTGTTCGGTGCTGTCGAGACCGATCTTAACCCAATTATCGCCGCCGTCATCCGTTTTATATAATCCATCGCCAATGGAGACGGAGTTACGCATATTGCTTTCTCCGGTTCCCACATAGACGACGCCATGATTTTTTTGATCGACCGCAATCGCCCCGATGCTCTGGCAATATTTATCGAACATGGATTTGAAAGAGACACCGGCATTGGAAGTTTTCCAGACGCCTCCGCCGGCGGTTCCGATATAGATGGTTTTGCAGTCGCTATCGTCGCCCGCGATCGCGGTGATGCGCCCGCTCATCGTGCCGGGGCCTAACTGCCGTGCCTCCATCATCCCGAAAGTAGCAGAAGTGATCTTGGTTTGTGCGACCGCAGAGGTGCTAAGAAAGAAGACAAAAACAAACGGTAAGCAATATTTCATGTTGATTGACAGGATGAGAACGTTAAAAACTCTTTTAATTGTCACTCCCGGTCTGGCTGGGCAGGAATGACGATTCTATACAGTTATTGCTGCGGTGCTTTAAAAAGGCTATCGGCAACCGGAATATTGATTTCCACTTTCTTAATAACAAAATCGCCCATGCCGTTATTTACAGTCATTGGAAAAGTAATGCCTTCGGGAAGCTTTTGGAAATTGCTGAAATCGGTCGATTGTCCCTGCTCCTTACCATCGACAGTAACTTTATCGACTTCGCGAATAAGTAAGTAGCTGTCTGGATCAAAATAGTCCGTTCTGACCTTACCATTCTTCATGTTCAGTTTGACTTTCCAGCATTCGGTCCCTTCGACATCCTCTTTGCCCATGAGTTCGGCAGTGTAACCTTTTTGCTTGTAATTGATAAGCGGACCCTGGAAATCGAGTTCATCTTGAGCGGCTTTCACCTGATCGGCTGTGAATGCCTCCGGCTTCTGCTGCCCGCCGAACGGCATGTAGCTCCATCCAGCCGTAGGAGTATTGATGGAATATCCCGTCATTCCCATCATCGTTATTTCGGTACGAGCGCCTTTGTTTTGTACTCCGGTGATATTGATGTTGATATCCATTCCTTGTGCGGTCACCGATCCCGTGAGTTTGATCGAATTGACTTTTTCCCAGGCGGCTTGTCCGCCGATGGCGTCGATGTGTTTCGAGATAATATCATCGACGGTCTGGGCATAGAGAGTTGCCACGTTAAAGACGAAAAGGAGGATTGCGAATGCGAAAAGACGAGTTTTCATGCGACGTTAGTAATTAATGTGAAACAGCATGATGAGCAGCTTCCAAATGAATAGTATTCTCTCAAGCTGAAAATTCGAGGTGAAGTACGAAAGGGCGGTTACATTTGTTCCATGCCTTAATGCTCGACCGTAAACTTCACGGTGTGGTGCGTTCCTTCTGTTTGAAGATCGGCGTAATAAATTCCACTTGCCAGCTTCGAGCAATCGAGCGGGAAAGCGAGGCCAAGTTCATCTTCGAGCGATGCATTAAAGAGCGTTGCAACCGATATTCCCATTTCATTCACCACGTCCACTATTGCAGGTGTGTATTGCGGCAAGTTCTCCACGCAGATCTTCACCGAGCCGGAAGCCGGATTTGGATACACGGTAACCTGAAGATTCGTTGTATTGAGTAGCGACGGTGCAAGCACACTGCTTGGAATGCCATTAGTGTCAATGATGAGGGTGACGCCGCTATCGCTCGTGTTTTGCAGTGAAAAAATCTTTGCACTATCAATTATTTCCACTCCTGCTGTCTGCTCGACCGAGCCGCAAATGGAAACGCCTCCTGTAATCATGCAGGGAGCATTTGAGGTTCCAGAGAAAATCCAATTGCCTTTGCATTGATCGAGTGTGTCATCATTCAGCGTAAGTCGTCCACCGGGAGCGCATTCGATGGTTCCACCGGAATCGACAAGAAATTGATCGAGTTGAAGGTTCGCGCCGCTATCGATAAGAAGCATTCCGCCTTGCCTCACATGCACTTCGCAGAGAATATTAGCTGCCAGAAGACCTGCAATTTCGAGCGTAGCACCGTTATCGACGATCACCTGCTGCGTAGAAGATGAAATGGTAGAACTTGCCATCATTTTCACCAAACCGCTTTGGATCTCAAAATTATTGTTGCCTTCCAGTTCGATCTCGCCGCCGGGCTGGATGGTCAAATCTCCGCCATTGACGATAAAGTTACCATTATCCTGAAGTTGCACGTCGCCATAGATCTCCGAACGCTGCCCAGAGGAGACCGTTACATTACTATAGCCATTGCTGCCGCTGGAATAAATAATAAGATCATCCATTTTTGTGGTGTCGCCGGAAATTTCGACATCCTGCAAATAACCTGCGATCAGGATTTTGCCGGTGGTGCCAGCCGAGGTAATTTTGTGATTGGCCTTACCATCGCCCTTCACAATTCCGTCGATAGCGAGTATGTCATTCATTCCCACTGTGAGGACAGTTGCGGTTTTGCCATCGAAACTATTAAGCAGCGTTTCCCCCTGATTCCTGTGAGGCCACGGGGGCGTTTGATTCGGAATGATTTTCCCGCCCGATTGGAGAATTAAGGAACTATCCATTGGCGCATTGTCCGGAGCCTGCCACGCTCCAAAGTGCATGAGATATTTACTATTTTCATTCAAGCAATTACCGGCAGCGAAATCAGCCGAAAGATTGCGTGATGCATTATAGAGGTGAATGCCATTACAATAGATCGCATTTGCAACAGCACGGTACGCATTCACACGGCCAAAGCCCACGCGCTGTGCCCACGAGCGGTTCAGCGGGTCATTCGGCCCCTGATCGATATAATTGTATTGCCATGTTCCCGTTCCAGCCGCTTGTGGATCAAGCGCGCCGCTTGTGTAGGCTTCATCCGTTATGCTCGCTGGAAATGCCGTGGCTTCGGTTGCATTTTGACCGAGAGGAATAAAATCATTGTAATCGTCTATTTTGTCAGCAGTAAACGTAATGATGTTATTGATATTCCTCTGTACATCCGCGAGATCGGTGGGCGTGGAGTCGTTGGGAGAAACATAGTAATTGACCGAGCGCATCAATCCGGCGACCCCGGCAACTTCCGGCGCGCTATAGGATGTCCCGTCACTGACAATATATCCGGCAGACCCGCCATATTCTGTAGTAACGGCGGCAAGGACAAGTTCCGATGCCGCGACGACATCGGCAAAAGCGTATGTTTTATTTGTCAGTCTGGTATTGATGTCAGGAGCGATGTCGAATTTATCGAGGCCACCGCTAAAATCGTAATCGCGGTCGAATCGCTCCGGGCCGAAACACCGAATGTATGCCCCCCCCACGTTGCCTACACACGCAACGCCGTTAGCCGGTCCGTACTGAACTCCATCCATCGTTCCTTCGACGGCAAGCGGATGGACATCGTTAAATGGATTAGAACCCCCGCTGAGAAAATCGGTATAACCCGGCCAGGTCTGCGCTTGCGGGAATGCGAGATTTTCTGAAATATTCGAAGGATTTACTTCTGCGTAGCCAGGCCCATTGCCCCCGGCGGCAAAGATTGCCATTCCTTCGCCCATCATTCGAATAAAATCGCCGGATTGCGGGCTTGCCGGGCCTGACGCCGATGACCACTCGATTTCCGGAACGGTAACGCCATTGCCTTTTATGCCATCCACATCGATATCGTCCGGGTAAATATTCGAACCATCCGATGCAGTTGCTAATTTCCAATCTAATGCCATTCCGGTGCATTCTGGACAGGTTCCTATCATCGGTCCATGGCCAGCCGCCGCAATAGCTTGCGAGATGCACTGATGTCCATGCCCATCTCTGAGCAACGAAGACGCAGCGCCATCGCCACTGAATTGGGAACCGTTAGGCTGTTCATTCTGGGCTCCGGAAGGCGCAGTAGAAACAAAGTTCGGAACCAGATCTGGATTGGTGGATGGATCCGGGTACACCAAATTCAGGTCGAATCCTTCATCCGTGCCAAACTGATCGGAACCGATGATGTGAATATAAGGATGCATGCTTCCCGGAGCAGATTTTCCCATCGTCATTTCCCACGCCATTGGGCAATGCAGCGTGTAGATTTGCCATTGCCAGCCAAGCGGATGCAGGTATCGCGTGAATGGGTTCGTCGTGCCATCGAGCGCTATTTGGTTAAATGGAAGGCCAGGCACCAGACAGGTGTCCGATGGAATGCTGCTTAGAAATAATCCTGGTCTTCCATTAAATACAGCGGTCATATTTGGGATGGATTTTAACAGCGCAAGCGCCGTATCCACATCGAGCAGGCTATCGAATCGCAGGATAAAACTATGACTTAGCCGATTGCCAGTGTCCGAGATCGATGCCAATCGCTTGGTCAGCGTAAAGTGACCGACAGTGTTTTCCAAGCGTTGAAAGGCGGCGCGAATGGCTGTGAATCGCGTATTAATGTCTGTCCATTGATACGCGATCGCTGTGTCGAACCCATAAGCCGGAGAAGAAATGACGTACCAATCGAAGCGTAGCGTATAATGCCTTCGGCAATAGATCTTTTGGTGCGCAGTCGTGGGGGCACACGCATCGTAATAGGCGGAATCCATGTTAAGATGAATGGTATCGAGCTGTAAACACGATTGTGCGCGTGCTTCACCATGCAGCGCAAGCGACGCCAGAAAAATCACGATTAAAAGAACGAGCCGTTTCATCGAATGAATATATGAACAATACAAATTTTTACTAATTTTAGAACACTTAGAAGGTATCTTTGTTTCATCTCTTTCAATGCAGCACCATCCAAAAATGCTTAAGTTTATAGTGTGAAACAGAAAATCGTTCTTATTGCTGTTTATCTTGCGCTTGCGTGGCTTTTTCCACAGCGAGCCAGCGCGCAGTGGGTGCAGACGAATGGCCCGGAGGGAGGGATCGTTACTTCTTTGTTCTCGGCAGGCTCGAATCTCTTTGCTGGAACGGAGCGGGGAAGCGCGCTTTTTTACTCGACGGATAGCGGCGCTGGGTGGTCGGCGGCGAGCGCAGTCCTGACGGATGCCGGAGTTGCTTCCTTTGCTGCGATCGGCGCAACTCTTTTTGTTGGAACGGATGATAGCGGTGTGTTCCGCTCCACGGATAATGGCGTAACCTGGAATGCCGTCGATTCCGGCATCCCACCCCAAACCGGCGTCTCGTCTTTCGCGGCGATCGGAGCGAGCACGCCCGCGCCGATACTTTTTGCTGGAACTGACAACGGCATTTTTCTCTCGACTAATAATGGCATAAGCTGGGTGGCGGAAGATTCTGGCCTAATGGGAAGCGCGATTTCCAGCCTTGCCGTGCTGGACACCGACACGTCCGCGCCGATGCTGTTTGCGGGAAGCTATGGCGGCGGAGTTTTTCTTTCAACGAATAACGGTGCGATCTGGACGCCGGTTAACAATGGCTTGAACAACTATACCATCAATACGCTGCTGGTGAGTGGAACGAATCTTGTAGTGGAAACGAGCAGCGGCCTTTTTCTCTCGACGAACGAGGGCGCGAACTGGACTACGATAGGCCCCGCCCTGCCGGCAAATAATTATATTCTATCTCTCGGAGTTATTGGAACGAATATCGTTGTGGGAACGAATGGCGCGGGCGTGTTTGTCTCGACCGATACTGGCACAAGCTGGGGAGCATTGGGGTTAACGCAAACCCCGGTTTTTGTTCTTGCGAATATTGGGACAGAGCTTTATGCAGGAACATATAATGGTGTTTTCCTTTCCACCGACAATGGCGCAAGTTGGATTTCGGAACCGGTTGGGATGATAAACACTGCGGTCACTGCGTTTGCCGTAACAGGGCCTCATCTCGTCGCCGGGACGTATGATGGCGGCGTTTTTCTCTCGAATGACGATGGATCGAGCTGGTTCACTGCCGATTCGAGCATGATGAACATAAATTTCGAGGCGATGCTCGCGGTGGGAAGCAAATTATTTGCCGGAACTCTTGAAGGAGTTTTTCTCTCAACCGACAACGGTATGACCTGGCAGCCTGCCAATGCAGGATTGCCGGATTCTGTCTCTATCAATTCCTTTGCCGTAAGCGGTTCGGATCTCTTTGCCGTCACAAGCGGTGGAGTGTATCGTTCAAACGATACGGGAACAAGTTGGAACACGGCTGATAGCGGTCTCGATGGCGCTGATATCCGGGCCATTGCAGCAGTTGGGACAAATCTTGTGTCAGGTGGTTATCATGGTGTTTTTCTCTCTATGGATAATGGCATGATTTGGACTGCCGACAGCGGGACGAATAACGACAATATCTTCTCCTATGCTACACTTGGTGAGCATACATCGTCCCCTGTGCTTTTTGCAGGAACCGGGGATGGGATATTTCTTTCGACTGACGATGGCACAAGTTGGTCTGCGAGTGGATTGGATGGAGATTTTATCAATACTCTTTTAGCGGTCGGTACGAACCTCTTTGCAGGAACTCTGTCCGATGGCATTTTTCTCTCGACAGATTTAGGCAGTAGCTGGGTGGGAGTCAGCGAAGGGTTGACGGATAGCAACGTTACTTCACTTGCCGTTGATAGCACGAATGTATCGCCGCCGACGCTTTTTGCAGGAATTAACGGCAGAGGTGTTTGGAGACGACCACTTTCCGAGATGATTGCCTCGTATGCTGTGAATCTCACCCCGTCCATAGAAGAAACGATCAGCGCGTATCCGAATCCATTCTCTCGATCTACGATGATTGCTTTTTCGTCGCAGGAAAGCGGAGCGGCAGAAGTGACTATTGTAAATCTTCTCGGCGTGGAAGTTGCACATTTGTTCGACGGGGAGTTGACGGCCGGCGAGCATTCGTTTCTATGGGATTCAAATGACGTTGCACCCGGAATGTATGAATGCGTGGCGCATGTCAATGGGACTGTAGAGCGGGTGGCAATGATTCTTTCACGTTAAGTTATTGTTACTTAACAACTTAGCTGCCTCGCTAGGATTCGAACCTAGAGAATTGGAGTGCGAACAAGAGAAATAAAGAGCAGAACAAGAACAGCTGCAAATGATGATTAATAAGGAGTTATCATATTCTTCTTTGTCCATTCGCTTCCTTTCGTTTCTAATAGTTGTGTCAGAAAATCGTCAGAAGGAATTCAAGTCTTGTACGAACGGTTAGAATAAAGGTCAAAGAACAGAAAGCAAGAGATAATGAAAGTCACACTTCGAGGCGAATCAAAAGGGAAGGGGAAGAAATATCTTCTCCTCGATTTCCACTTGAGTAAGCAGCGTTGGCGAGAATATCTTAATCTCTACCTGATCGAGCCAGCTAAGACCCAAACGGATCGGCATCACAATAAGCAAACGCGGGAGTTGGCCGAAAATATTCGAGCCAAACGTCAAATCGAGCTTGAGCATGGCGAACATGGCTTTATTCCGAAGTTCAAGCGAGAAGCGAATTTCGTATTGTACTTTGATGGATTAGTTCCAAACAGGCACAAAATGTGGCACAGCGTGCTTCTTCACCTCAAGGATTTTTCCAAAGGTGCAATTTCCTTCAGTAAAATTGATGAAAGATGGATCGAGAGATTCCGGGATTATCTACTCGAAAGTGGGCTGAGTCCGAGCACAGTAAACGCCTATCTAAACAAAATTAAGGCGGCATTGAACTTTGCAATTCGCGACAAAATCATTCTTGATAATCCAGCGCGGCGCGTGAATCCTCTTAAGGTTGGCTCGATCAATCGCACGTTCCTCAGCTTCGAGGAATTACAGAACCTTGCAAATACTCCTTGCCGTAATGCGGAAGTTCGGCGAGCGTTCCTTTTTGCTTGCTATACGGGCCTTCGACTGAGCGACGTTAAGCAGCTGATTTGGAAGAACATCAAAGGTCAGTCGCTGGAAATCATTATGAAGAAACCAGATATTGAACTTCGAACGGCGTTGAATCAGAGTGCGCTTTCACTGATTGGAATGCCGATGGCGTCGGGCGCTCTGGTCTTTTCCCTTCCCAAAAGCGATTGGGCTACATGGGATTGCTTGCAAAAATGGGGACAGCAGGCGGGCCTGGATAAACCGCTCTCTTTTCATGCTTCACGTAGGACTTTTGCAACGCTTTCGCTTAACAGTGGTTCGGAACTATATACTGTCAGCAAGCTCCTGGGGCATCGCGACACTCGCAACACGCAGATATACCTCGAGCTCCTCGATCGTGCCAAGCAAGAAGCAGTTAATAGATTACCACAAATCAAGCTATGAGTGCACCTGAAAACGAAATCACCCGGGGGTATCCATCTCTGCCTCCTCCGATGCAGAAGCTCGATCTTGGACCGATAAATAATAGCTCTGATCCCGTTGTTCGGATTTTTTCTCGTCTCGAAGCCTATGCTCGCACGCTCAACAAAGATCAAGCATTGCTTTTCTGGTTTGGAGTGAAGCCTCTCTATTCGAAACGGCGCGCTCAAATTGAGCTGAATATGGATCAACTTAGACTTGAGCTGCAGTCTGAAACAGATTTCTATCTTGAACCGGAAAAAATCACCGAATTCTACAAGACTCTTCCTGCCGAGTCGCAAAGGCCCTATCTAAGATTTTGTATCGACCTTTGCAAAAATGCCGAGCGACGTATCCGGCGCGAGGAGGTAAATAGGATGAAAGACATTTATTTCTTAGGTGAGCAGTTCCCGCCACACTACGCCCGGATTCGTGCTGCCTATGAGTCAGAGCTGGAGAAGCTGGAGGTGGAAAGGGCGAGTACGATGCCGAATGACTCATCTAATCGAAGCTTGTCACGAAGTGGTGAAGGTTCAAAATCGCCGACCCATGATAAGGGTCGAATTCGCTTAAAATGCGATGTCGCAACATTCGTCCATGCTATGACAAGGATATTCGGGGACGATTTCGAGCTATTTGAGAAAAAGGATGGAGGGCTGATGCCTTGGACGCCGCTCGCCAGCATTATTGAGGATAAGTATGGAAAGCCGCCCGAACCTGGTACGCTCTCTCAAACCAAACTAAATAATGCGAACACGAAGTTGGGGAAGCCAAGGGGGGCAAGGAATTTGGATCCCAAGCTCGACGCGCTGAAGGCAGAAATCCAAAACATGAAGCCTTGATCTCAAGCCTCCGTCAATAGGAATCATGTCCCTAAATTACGTAAGTTGCATCACGATTTTCATTCGGGATGCAAATTATGATAGATCAAATTCTCAACCGCCTCGATTCGATCGAGGAAACGCTTCGTGGGCTTAGCGCGAAACCGCTCTCATTTGCGGAAGCAGCCGCTTATGTCGGGATATCACAAAGCTATCTCTATAAGCTAACGAGCGCCGGTCGCATTCCGCACTACAAACCGGAAGGCAAGCGACTCTACTTCGATAAGGGCGAACTCAATCGCTGGATATTCAGGAATCCCGTCGGTCCCGAGCAGGATCTCGATCAGGCGGCAACAGACTACGTGACCGTCCGAAAGCCAACTAACAAGGGCCTCACAACAGGACGGAAAGGGACGCACTAATGCTCGATGCGATCAAGTCATATTTTCGTGCGAGGTTGTCCAAATCGGAGGCGGCTTCATTATGAGAACGAAGAAATTCCGGGCGTTCGGCCTTGATGCCGTAACGTTAATTTTATTCACCGACAGGGCTTCCCAATTACCACACCGCCGTTTGGTCCGTTTCCTCGAAATTGTAACGCGAGAGCATGTAAATAAAAGCACGGGCGAGATTAGGGAGCAAGTGCGAAAAAAATTCAAAATTAGGAATCTGTCGTTCATCGTATCCGATACCAGCGTTTGGGTGATCGGAAGTTTAGCGACGTACCTCTACGGGAGCAATCTGATCCCACTACGATTCGAGGATTTTCCCAGAGTGCTTGCAAAGCTGCAAAACGAAACAGGATTGGATTTCAGCGAGTCTATCGTCTATCTTCTCGAATTATCATCTTCCATTTCGATGAATGGTAATCCAAATTGGTATTCGCATTTCTATAAACCGAAGGGGCTTTATTGAGAGAACTATAACGAAAAGACGTGGTATATTCAAACCGATTCTCAGAAAAAGCGAAAAGAGGGCTTGAGAATTTATAATAAGTCCGATGAGGCAAATGTGCCGGGGAATCTTCTGCGGAACGAATGGAAGATTGTCGGTCATGTTGCGAATCGGCTTGGGCTGCATGGGCCTCTCATCCTGAAACAACTCGGTGATCCATTAGTGTGGAATCAATGCGTGGAGCACTGGAAGGAACATTCCTTACAATTCATCATGAAGCCAATGGACTGTTCGGAACGACCCACAATTGAAGGGCTAAAATCATATTGAGCTAGAGCCATTGGCATTTGTGTTTCGTCGCACAAAACACTAATGCAATTGGAAGAGGAAATGCGGTCCGCTACACGAGAGGGCTCTCTGACAGGAACGAATCGAAGAGAGGTGAGAAAGGAACATGAAGCCTTCCTCACGCGAGTGTATTGTCCTGAGTGCTCAGAGCTGCGCAACGCAATTCGATTGACCGCAAGGCATGCACTGCGAGCCCCATGACTTAAAGGATGATACAGCAACTGGATTTCCGTTTTCTGAAGGTACTCAGGAGTGACCAGATAACGTTCGACGCCAGAGTTCCGAACGCAGAGGGTGATAGGATGGGCTCGATACATCGACAGACAACTTTTGACAGAGCATGACTCTAAATTTTTCACTAAAAACAGAATAACAACTATGGAAATCAAAATCGAAGATGGAAGGAAACGGAACGTTTCCGAATTAGAGGCGACGATCGATAGTGATGCGGCTCTAAGCAGTAGGAGAGACGGAAACAGCTCGGACGAACCGGTCAAGCCGGAGATATCCGAGTACGAAGCGATTTGGGACCGAGTGGCCCAGGCGGCGTTGAAAAGATATAAGGAGATGAACGCACCTGGGGCAGTACAGGATCTCACCGATACCATTCAGGAACTACCCGACCTTGTCGGAGCAATGTCCTTGGATGATGACTTGAGGGTCCTCTGGACTGAACCGCACGGATGGCTTCTTTCGAACTTTGCATGGAAGTACGGGGTGAGGCAATTTCTCACACATCCAAACGGGCACCCGGGGCAATGGTGCGCCCGCATGGAAGCGAAATTTGGTTCGGACATAGAACCATACCTGATTGGTCTGCTCATGGACACCCTCGATGAAGTCGATGCTTTGAATCAAGAGAATTCTGGAGAGGATGCAGAAGACAAAGGGGAATACGAAGCCGAAGAATGAAAGTTTTTCCGGCCTCGGTTTGAGGATGCCCTATACTGTTGGGATAGACGCTCGACCGATCGTCACGGCGATACCCGCTGGAATTTTACGCGCCAAGGCCTCTCCGTTGCGCTCAGCGACACTCGGCTAAGGAACGTGGGACCATGACTCACACCGCTAAACATCACCCCTTCAAATCCTCCGCAATAGTAGCAAACTGTTCCAACGCTGCTTCCAGATCGGAAGTGATTTCCTGAGCGATCACTTCTGGCGCTGGCAGATTTGCACTATCCTCCAGCGATTCATCTTTGAGCCAAAAGATGTCGAGGTTAAGCTTATCGCGCTTTAGCAGCTCATCGTAGGTGAAGCACTTAAAACGCTCGGTTTCCTGACGGGCCGAGCGTTCTTTCGTGTGGTAGCATTTCACGAAATCATCGAGGTCGGAACGCTTGAGGGGATTCTCCTTTAGCGTGAGGTGGATGTTCGTTCGGAAGTCGTAGATCCAAAGCTTCTCGGTCCAGGCAGTTTTATCGGCGGCGGGTTTGCGGTCGAAGAAAAGGACGTTTGCCTTCACGCCCTGAGCGTAGAATATTCCCGTTGGCAGACGCAGCAGCGTATGCACATCCGCTTGCTTGAGCAGTTCCCGGCGGACCGTTTCGCCAGCACCGCCTTCGAAGAGCACGTTATCCGGCAACACAACCGCGGCGCGGCCATGCTGCTTCAATATGGTAAAGATATGCTGAAGAAAATTTAGCTGTTTGTTGCTCGTCGTTGCCCAGAAGTCGTCACGGTTGATGGTGAGCGATTCCTTCGATGATTCGCCTGCCTCGTTCACAATGGTTACGCTACTCTTTTTGCCGAACGGAGGATTTGCGAGCACCATATCGTACTCGCCATGCTTACTGGCGAGCGCATCTTTGGTAACTATTGGCAGATCGGTATCGGAACTTCCGCCGATGCCATGCAGCAACATATTCATTGCGCAGAGCCGCGTGACGGAATCGACAAGCTCGATCCCATACAGTGTGCCACTGTTCAGCTTTTGCTTTTGGGCTTTATTGAGTTTGTAGTGATCCGAAATGTACGTGTAGGCCGCGAGCAAAAAGCCGCCGGTGCCGCAGGCCGGATCGCAAATCGTTTTGCCGGGTTGCGGAGCCATCACATCCACCATCGCGGCGATGAGCGCGCGCGGAGTGAAGTATTGTCCCGCGCCGCCTTTCACGTCCTCGGCGTTCTTTTGCAGGAGTCCCTCGTACGCATCGCCCTTCACATCCGCGCCGAGGCTCGACCATTGCTCCTTATCGATCAGATCGGCGATGAGGCGCCGCAGCTTCGCGGGGTCTTGTATCTTGTTCTGCCCCTTGCGGAAAATGAGGCCCAGCATTCCCGGTTTGCCGCCGAGCGTTGAGAGAATATGCCGGTAATGCAGTTCCAGCGCCTCGCCATTGAGCTTCATCAGGCTCGGCCAATCGTATCCAGCTGGAACCGTGTTCGGCTTGTTGTAGGGCGGCTTGGTTTGCTCGTCCGCCATTTTGAGGAAGAGCAAAAACGTGAGCTGCTCCACGTAATCGCCATACGAAAGCCCGTCATCCCGAAGGATGTTGCAATAATTCCAAAGTTTCTGGACGAGTTATTGAGGGTTACTCATTAGGTTATCTGGAAGAATCTGGAATTAAATGGAAATGGTAAACGAGGAATTCGCCAGCCCCGAAAAAAGCCACTAACCTGTTTATAATTAATAACTTAGATGGCGGCAATGGGCTATGTATGATACCCTCATCTGGAAAAAATCTGGAAGCAACTGGAAGCAGCTTAAGCATCTTTTCGATAAGCACTATGGCGCTCAATTGCCAGCCACTGAAAGAAGAGAATAGAATGCCTTAGTTGTGCCAGCTGCCTTATTCTGGATTATTCTCTTACTAATACTTGCGGAGATATTATCTCCAAGGTGTAGAGGTTTGATTTCTTTAAGTAATTCTAACGGGAACTGACCCCTGTAGTTTGAGCCATCCTTGCCGTGGATCTCGAAAGCTCCCTTGAGACTCATCATGTATAGAGTACCTTCGACAGATAGCGTCTCAGGCGGCAATTCCGAGATGCTATCAAGGCTTGTTGTTATCGTTCGCATCCTCTGCTGATCGGCCTTCCATCTATGGAGTTTTTCAACGGGTGATGACCACTTTAACTCGACGTCGAACTCCTCATCGCCAAGGACTTTCAGAAAACCCGCAAGTTTTTTTCCGCTTCGGATACCAACTCTTGAAATCGACTGAGTTAGCTCCTCACCATTGTTAGACTCAAGCAATTCGAATGTTCGTTCCAGGCTTTCGGTCAACACACTTTGACCGAAAAGATCGGGTGCGGTATCACCAGTTATGAATAGACGGGTTGATCCAGTCGCGATACCGGAGAGCTGTAGGTTGAGCAGGTTAACGATGTCCTTTCGTACACGACCAGCAGGATCAAGTCCCAGCTTGACTTTTTGAGATGTGGCCGAAATCGCCTCCGCCATCGATTGAGCAATTCTACCAAGTACCAAAAGTGGAATACTTCCGTGCTTTGCATGGATTCCCTCCAGATGGACCTCAATTACTTCTTTTTCGCGCAATTCGAGAGCGTGGCGCAATTGAGACTGAATGTCCTCCACATGCTTCCGCATGCTTTCAGCGCCGATCTTGAGCGCGAAATTGTTAGGTTCGTTTTTGAGCGCGGTTTCGTCTCGGGCGAGAAGCTCGCCCGCCTTTTGAACCTGGTCCTGAAGCCGGCCTATGGATTCCATTTTAGCGTGTACTTATAGAATACGAACAATGCCCTTTTCAACGCCCTCACGAGAGCGTCCAAACCATTCCAACCAGTATTTACGCATATCCTCGCGTTCCTGGATGCCGAGATAAACATCGCACTTGTATCTTAATTTGGTATCCTCGTGCGAATCGACGAAAATCTTCTGAATAAACTGCTGCTGCTCGAAGGAGCGGGTTGACAAGTCCTCTAAACGCGCCCAAAATACGACATCGATATCCTCTGGGTCTGGTTTCTCGGTGGCAAACGAACCGTCTAACCAAAGCTCCATTTCGATCCCCGACCCTTGATTGATCTCGGATAGGAGAAGGATGAACCGGCCCAAGAGATACTCCCTTCGTGCAGGGTCAGCAAATGGGGTAACAAAATGTTGACTGATTTCATCCAATCGGAAATCGTGAAGGCCTGACGTAAGAAGAGGTGGGTATTCCATAAGGTTAGCCTGCCACCATCTCCCCACTAAAAGCCCGCTGCAACACTGCTTGCCGCAGCCGCGTGGCGCGGAGCAGGTTGGCTTGCACCGCCGTCTCCATTTCCTCTAACACGCTTAACCGGCGTTCCACTTCTTCCACGATGCGCTTCTGCTCGGCGAGTGGAGGAAGTGGGATCGCAAGAAGCTTAACATCTGCAACATTAAGATGTGCCACAGTGCTACCAATTAGCTTTGGGAGATATTGTCGGCGAATGATTTCGGAATTGAGAGCCGCTTCAAAAAAACGAGGCAATACACATTTGTCACTTCGCATTAGCATGACCCGTTGTCCTAAACACGGTTTCAAGTCCTCCGGGATTACAACTGCGGTTCCCACAGTGCCTTCGCGTGCGTAGATAATGTCTCCTGCTTGAGGAATGAGTCTTGCGACTCGCTCCTTATAGGTAGCCTTAGAGACGAATCGCAGATTATCGCGGACGATTCGACCTGGTTGATGCAAGTTGTATCCACGCACGGTTCTCCATCCGAAATAAATTTTGCTGTGCTGTGAGGACAATCGACTATGCTCTCCGAAATTTGTGCAACGGTTCCCCAAGCCCACCCAACTGGCAGTGAAGACAAGGTTAATGTATTAGGTGCGGGCGATTCTTTCGAGGTGCCTTGAGACACTTTTCTTCTTTGGCGAAGTATTCGTTCCAAAAGTTGCGCGCCGGTTTCATACGTTCGTCCTTCCGCGCGGGCAAGCACGGCTTCCGTTGGCACAAGCCTCCCCTCGCAGGCAGCCTTGAGCACGGCGGCGCGGTAGCGTTTGAGATTGGCTTGCACCCGCTTCAGCGCCGTAACTCCCGCATCAAGCCGTGTGAATTGCTTTTCGATCTCGGCCACGATCTCTTTCTGGACGTTAAGAGGCGGGAATCTGAGTTCTATTTCCGCCAGCTTTTTCGTGGATACGTTTGAAATGTTCGTCGTCGTTGACGTCTACGAACCTAATTGCTTGCTGAACTTTTGGGGATGCAAGTTGGAAGTAAACGAATTGAGCATCATTCCCTTCACGCGTTCGAAATGCGGTAATGAATGTTCCCAAAGTGGCTTTTATCGGTACATCACGAACAAGCGCCACTTTTCCTACCAAGTCCAGGCTATTGGCATTGGAAATAAGAATGTCCTTTGACTTAATGTATTGCTCCTCCCGTTTAACGTAAGACTTGTCCACATACCAGAGATCGTCCCATTCGACCTCCCTTTGGACATTCGTTGTTCGCAAGCAGCCAACCGCGCCTTGGGATGGAACTTTGGCTTTTGCATCCGACGGGAACGTTATGCCGCGAATTATATCTACTGCATCGGCGAGAGTTGCATTAGACCAAGTCGGTGTCTTCATGCTGCCAGCACTCCATTAAGTTCTTCAATCAGGCTATTCAACTGCTCGCCGAAGAGTTGGTATGCTTTGCCCAATCCGCCTCGCTGGCTGAACGGCGCGAGTTCAAAATCATCGGGCTCGATGCTGAGGCTCGTCGCAATGTGATCGCGAATGAGGTTGAGCCATGCAAGCTGCTCGGGCGTGAAGACGATGCCGGCTTTGGCTTTATCCATCATCCATTCGTTAAATCGCTCGCCAACGGAATCCGCAAAGGGTTCGAGCACCGGCTGCTGTTCGAGCGCAAACCGCACGATGGAAACGAGATCGGCAAAGCGTCCGGTCTGCGTGCGGCCCTGTACCTTCGCCGGCTCGGTCACAACGAAGGCGTCCCACAAACGGTCTTCGGTCCATGCCGCGTGGTTCTCCTTCAATTTTTTCTCTAACTCTTTATAATTTTTTCGGTCAGCCGCTTTTTGTACGGTCGGCTATAAAGAATCTGTAAAGCGTCGATCTCAGCCTGATGTTCCGCTAAGTAGTTCGGAACTCGTCAACAAGTCCGGCAGCCTTTTCCTTCGCGCTCGCGTCGAATCCTTGTGAAAGCACTTCGTCAGGCGTGAAAATATGGATCGCCTGTTCCGACTCACGTTTCAGGTTTTCGAGTTTATCGCGGAGGGCCACTTTGTCGAACGGTGCGCACGCCTTTTCGATAAGCCGCTGGCGCGTGAGCTCAATTTTTTCCGGCGGGACGTTCTCAACCTCGGCGTCGGTCACTCCGGTTGCAACTTCCGCAATATAATCGGGATCGACAGCGCGAAGCAAAGTTCCCGCCAGCGATTGGAGCGTTTCGCCACCGGAAACTGCGGCGATCTCATCGCGCTGTTCGGGCTTTCAGGTCCCTATCCAACCGCGCCAGCCGTGAAGCAAGAGTGGTAAGAGTATCCTCATCGCGTCCGGCAGGGAAGATCACCGCTGAAGCAATGCTTTGAGTGGCAGGCTCGGATCGCGATCGAGCGGACGCGATTCTGTCTTATCGCTCTCGCACACGCCAACTGCATCGACGATCACGAAGTGGTTCTTCGTTCCCGCATCTTCGCCGGAGACGGCCTGCAATTCTGTATCCGTAACGACGCGGGTGCCACGGCCTTTCATTTGCTCGAAATAGACGCGGCTGCGCACATCGCGCAAGAAGATCAGCACTTCGAGAGGCTTGATGTCGGTTCCCGTTGCGATCATATCGACCGTCACCGCAATTCGCAAAGCTGGTGTATTGCGAAATTGCGCGATCAGTTCTTGGCCCTTCGCTGGTTTGCCGGTCTCCTGGTTCTTCGATTGATAGGTGATCTTCTTGCAAAAATCTTGTCCTGCGGCAAATACTTCCCGACAGATACGAACAATGTCCTCCGCATGGGAATCATCCTTCGCGAAGATAAGCGTTTTGGGTACAAGGGTTCTTCCGGGAAAGAGTTCGGTGAAAAGCGCGTCCTTGTAAGCGTGCAGCACCGTTCGAATTTGATCGGGCACGACAACAGAGCGGTCGAGATCCTGCGGCGTGTAATCGAGATCGTCTTCGAGCACCGCCTGCCTCACTTTGCGCGAAGCTTTGCTGCGATGGTCGATCAGGAATCCTTTCTCGACCTTACCGCCCTTGTCCGATACCAACGTTTTGATGCGATAGACATCGTAACCGACGTTCACTCCATCGACAACCGCCCGCTCGTGATTGTATTCCGCCACGCGGTTCTGATGGAAGTATGCGATGGTCTGCGGCGCGGGAGTTGCGGTGAGTCCGATCAAATACGCATCGAAATATTCCAGCACCTGACGCCAAGTATTATAGATCGAACGGTGACACTCATCGGTCACGATAAAATCGAAATATTCGATTGGCAATGCAGGATTGTACTCGACATCTTTCGTCCGGTTTCCAAGGGCCTGCAAGAGTTCGGAACCCGAAATATCGTCGGCATCCTCTTGCAATTCTTCACCTCGAAGAATTGAATAAAGTCGCTGAATCGTGCAAATCGTTACCTTACAAACAGGATCGAACGCGGAGGAGGTGACGCGCTGAATATCTGTAAAGCTCTGTAAAAAGCCTCCCCGTATCCGGCGTTCGATAATTTGAAAATTCATCTTTCGTTTGAATTCCAAGATTCGACCGATCGACAAGAAATAAAATGCGCTTCGCACCGGCATATTTGATTAACCGATAAGCGAACGCGCAAGCAGTATACGTTTTGCCCGCGCCAGTCGCCATGTGAATGAGCGCGCGCGGTCGGTCTTCGGCGAACGATTGCTCCAATCCGGTAACGGCTTCAATCTGACACTCCCGCATGTTCGCAGTATTGAGCGGGTACTCAGTTGGCATTTTCACCAGGAGTGAGCGGAGGGTATCCGACTCCGCTGCCCACTCTGCCAGTGTCTCGGGACGGTGAAACGTGTAGATTTGTCTCGGGCGAGGATTAGGGTCGCGCTCGTCGCGAAAGAACGACTCCGTTCCGGTTGATTCATAAAGGAATGGAAGTGTGCCCTTTACGCCCGCAGCAAGCAAATCCGGGATATTCTTTGCATAAAACGCCGATTGCTCCGCAACCGATGAAAGCGTGATACCTTCGCGCTTGGCCTCTATAATCCCCACTGCTTTGCGATCGACCATGAGGAGGTAATCGCACGTCCCGCCCTTGAGTGGCACCTCGGTAACCGCAATACCGCGACCTGCCGAAAAATCGATCGCGTTGTATGGCTGAACGACCCACCCACAGAGGGCGAGTTGCTCATCAATATTGATCCGCGCTATTTGCTCGGGGGTGGGGGGCATTTGCTGGCAAATAAGAACGGGAAATGGCGCCAAGGGGTTGCGCCGCGAAAACACTAAAGCTTTGCCAGCGCCTCGGCAATGCTATCCTCGCGTTTAAGGTCAAGTTTTTTGCGGACAGCGAAGCGTTGCGTCTCGATGGTGCACTCGGAAAGGCAAAAGAGACGTGCAATCTCAGAAGACTTGAGATCGAGGCGGAGCAATTTGCATAGCCCACCTCCGCCGGCGATAGATGTGGGAACTTCCCGTTCAATCTCATCCAAATTCAGGATGTGCCCCTGTGAATTTCGCTTCGAATTTTGTCCAGTCGATTTGCTCGCACGGAAGTTCCTTCAGCTTTTCTTTCACTTTTTGGAGAGCGTTCAGCGGCTCACCGACTTCGCGCACTACCCGCCGAAGATCGTCACGAAATCGGGCAAGCATATCGGTTTGTGAGGCAATGCTTATGGCTTGTAACGAAAGCTCGCGCTACTCGACGGCGAATGGTCGTATCTCTTCTTTGGTGGTACGTTCAGTCATAGCCTGCTCAAAGCACCAAAGCGCATGGATTTCAGAGTGCAGCATTTTCTCGGCGGTATGGTCCTGCCACGAACTGCGAATACGTCCGGCATCCGCGAAGCTGCGGGATAGGAGATAGAACGTTCCGCCACGAACCACACCCTCAACGCGGGCATAGTGAGATTCGCTGGCAAACCGATCCACATAGAATTGGAGCTGATCGAACCGTACCTCTATCTTGCTTCGAGTCCGGATTCCTGGGAGAATTATTGGAGGGCATTAATGGAGAGGAAATTGCTTATTAAATACCCAGCCAGTCATCCCAGCTAATCCATCCCTGTTCGCGGTAGAACGCTTCCGGATTAGCGGGAATGAAAGACGGTCTTTTTTTAGATCTTTTCCAAACATTCCAATGAGCTTTTCGCGGGAGCCGCAATGATCGTGCGTAAAGCCGAGCTTGCTTAAACGGCAAGTATTCCGGAAGAGCCGAAGGCGGAACATTCTGCCAAATACCACACTTGCCTCGCAAATAATCTAAGAACGAGAGGTTTCTATACCGGCAGGTTTGTGCGACACTCAACATTTGCAGATATTCCCGCAATCCATCCTCACGCATCATTCCTTTTACTCCACGTCGGTGTTGGGCAAATGCTTTGACAGCAGCTTCGGCATTGTTGTTATTCCAAGGCACTCCATCGTGATGAAGAAAGGTCCATAGCTCGTCCCAATGTTTTTTCAATCGCTTCGAATACCGCAACGATAGCTCGCTGGTATGATCTCTTTCTATGAATGCTTGGTAGTAGCGTTCCACTTCTATCGTATGTTTTTCCAGATGCACTTTCTGCAATCCGTAACGGTCGATGGTTCCTATAATCCCGCGCAACAGCTTGCCGAGCTCCGAAACCATGATCCGGTATTCTTCATCATAGGGAACCTTAAACAGATCGTCGTTAAGATCGCGTATCAGATGAATGAGGCATTTTTGCCGTGTCACGTCAAGCGTTTCATAGCCGGGATAAAAATCAGAAACGACGACGCCTTTGTAATCTTTGAGCAGTGCTCCAAGGAAATCAGTATTCCGGGTAGGCGCATAGTGATAAAAGACCGAGTGGGTCGTTGCAAACACCCAGACATATCCCAATTGCCCCTTTAGCGGGATGCTGGTTTCGTCGATGTGGACGACCAGGCTGCTGAGCACAATCTCTCGAATATAGTCTGCATCGGGTCTAAAAGTTTTATTCCACCAACGATTTTTCGCCGACTGAATATACTGGCGGCCGATCTTAATGCCGTACTGTTCCTGAAGCAGTTGAGTAATCATCCCATTGCTGATGTGATAATTGACATAGTAATGAATGACAAGAGCAAACAGATTGTCGCCGTAATGCACTCGCGAGTTCTGGTTCGACGTTCTCAATTTGCATGCGTTGCATCTTGTCACCGGTGATTTATAGAGTATTACATGCCTTCGGATGCCGGAGCTGGTAAACTTGAGATCCGCTTGTTTGATGGAATCTTTCCATGTAGGGAAAATATAGAGATTCGTACTTCCGCACCGTAAGCATTTCTCAAGCGGTGGCCGAGTGATAACCTTACTGATTTTATTGGCTCTCCACAAGAGTTTTGTTCCACGTCTCGATTTTCTTGTCGGGGCGGTAGCGGCCGGTGTCTGGTTCTTCGGTTCGTTGCGCCAATAAATTTTGGCACGCTGGTAATCGAAATATGCAGCCTTATTGATGACCTGAAAATCCTCTCCAAATTCCACATTTGCTCGGAGCTTATAAGGGGAATGTTTCTTCATCTGCGATACCCATTGCACCTTCTCATTTTGCGGATGCTCCGGCTGATCGCCCATGGTGAGATCGCACAGCCACTCGTGAACTTTCATCAGCGCCATGCAATCGTCCTGATTGTATTGTATCAGTTTATCTTTCCACGACTGTGATTTTGTCGTTTCCCATTGCCGCCGCCACTGCATACTGTGTACGCCATCTGCGTCCGGCTCGGTCCACTCAAATCCCAGAAAGCGGGCGACCTCTTTCAGGCCGTTTCCGTAGGTGGGTGGATAGACATGCGTGCGCAAGTATCCTAAGAGATTGACCATTCGCTTTTCCATCGCCGGCCATTCTGCTTGGAAATTATCCATCCATTGTTGGGCTGCTCGTTTTAGTGCTTTCGCCTCATAGCTGCCATAATGATAAATCGGAGCATTCGGGTAGTGAGCAAGCAAAGTAAGCAGCTTCTTAAAGTTCTCGCCTTCTTGCCACACCTGATCGGACCAAAAGGAAAAAGGTTCAGATGTTAGGGCATCCTCAACTATGATGCCTCCCAATAAATACTGGAACTTCTCATCGCGCAGACCTTCGAAATCGAGATAGATAGAAACGGAACTGTGGGTAACATTCGGCGGATGGACCACAAAAGTCTTTTCTTCCCGGATGGCGAGTGCCTTCAATTCCACTAAATAACGGACGGCTCGTTGTGGCACTCTTCCACTCCTTCTCGGACGAAACATGTGGGAGAGTTGCGTAATAGTTGTGATTCCCTTCTTATGATATTTTGCTACGACGGTTGGCGTCATCCCGGGGAGCAGGCTGATGCAATCTCTTTCTTTCAGTTTTTTATAGCACGACTCCTTAAACTGGCACTCGGAGCAATGAGCTATGAGGGTGAATGGCGGGGGAGTCTCATTGCCGATGCAATTTTTGGTTTTTACCAATAAGGATTCTGCTTCTTTTATGAATTTCGAGGATGTGCGGCGATCAGTTGCCATCGGTAACGTTTCCCCTTGTTCAATGGCCCATGCAGCCGAGGCAAGGCGCTCATGCTTTGCAATACTGCTTTCCAGGAGCGGTTTCGTTTGCTCCAGAGAAACATTTTCTTTCGAAAGCTGCCATGCCTTGTAGGGGCACTCAAGCATGGCTTGCAATATCTTTAAGGTGGGCTCCATTAGCTCATGCTGAATTGGAACTTATTCTAAATGGAGCGGATGCGAACAAACATCCATTCCAACTTTAGAGTGTTCGAGCAATATCGTCAAAACGAATCATCTCTCTAAGTTCTTATCATGCTGCCAGATATTTTGCTGAAGGAACACACGTTTGCGTGTCAACGATCAGATCGTAATTTGCAGATCCTATGCGATGAGCATTCCCCTCCTCAAAAAGAGGAGGGGATACGCGCTTTGGGGTTAATGCTCGACAGAGAACTTCACAGCCTGGTGCATTCCCATCGTTTGGAGATCTGCATAATAAATCCCGCTCGGAAGCGTCGTACAATCGAGTGACAAACACAGTCCCGATTCGGCATCCGGTGTCGCATTGTACAGCATAGCAACCAGATGACCCAGCTGATCGACCACATCGACTTGGGCGGGAATTCCACCCGGGATGTCCTCGACGCAGATCTTAACGAGGCCTTTGACTGGATTCGGATGAACGGTTACTACTAACGGCGGTGTATTAGCAGTGCTCAAAGTAGTGGGAGTCAAAGGTTTATATCCCGGTCCACCACTACTATCTGAGGAACTATCCACAACCGGGACTTGGAAGGCAACGCTGTCGGCATATTCCTCGTCCTGAATCAGTTCGGCTTGGGTGGAGTTGTCCTTAGTAATGATCGCTGTGACGTAGGCGGAACCGGATGGAGTAGGCAATATAATAGCTTTTATATTGTAACCCATGCCCATCATCGAAGTATCGTTAGGATTTACTCCCGGATAGGATGAGCCTCCCGATAGAACGCCACCCGGGATCAGCACTGAGTCAAGCACCTGTGTAACGGTCTGCGAAGCAGAATCCTTAACGACAAGTTTATAGGAAATATAATGGGTTGCATCAGGCAGCAATGCCGCGATTTGCGATGTATCGACAACGAGTACGCGCGAGATTGTGATGGAGTCCGGCGTGGTAACGGAGAAATTTGATGTTCGAACAGAATCCTCCGTGAGTGGCCAGGAGGATTGAACGAGTTCTGTCGAGCCACCTGAAACGACCGGTGTGAAAACGCCCACCGTCTGAAAGTTCCAAGGAGCAACTGGCGGACCCGACAGGTTTCCAGTTGGATTCCCCGTTGGATTTGTGCCATAAGCAGGGGGACCATTCCATTTCCAACCTGGACCAATGCCAATGCTAACGGCAGCCAAGCCACAGGGCGGATTATTAGCATTGGCAATGGCGATGTATTGAACCAAATTCTTACTCACCGGTTCTTCTGCCGGCGGATTCGCGACAAGCATGGCTGCGTATAGGTTGTTTTGATCGGGATAAATTTCACGATAAGAAATGGAACCCAAATCCGCACTTGGATCCAGTTCATAAGGCAGACTCAGACTTGGAGTTTGCGCGTAATCTTCGAGACGGTTGGCAGTCCAACTCGAAGCCGCGTTAGCCCGTTGGTTTTTCCGATAGACAAAAGCCTCGCGTCCGAAAGTGTCCTGAAACACAAGTTCCCTGAAATTCGAAGAAGGAATACCAGAACACATATTGTCCTCATAGCGAAGAACCGGCTGAGGAAGATTGCCCGTTTCCAGAGCTTGTATGGTAAAAAATGAACCCCAGGACGGCGTTAAATTTGAGAATTGATGAGCCTCACGCTCAATTGGCTTGGTAGGGCCGGTAACATATTCCCATCCGGTGAAATAGTTTAAACTATTCGTTATAACTCCCACTTCGTCCGTAACTTCCCATGTTATTGCTGGCATTCCTACCATGGCATTTGATGGGTAACGATTGATAACCGCAATCATCGGATGATGGTGTGGGCACGGAGGAGAAGGCATTGGTGAGCCCGTGCCTGGTCCTACCCATACTGGATTCAATAAGGGGTAACCATCTGAAACAGGCGTGACTGGACCGGGAGCAGAAAAACCATCACCAGGCCATGTGTGCTCGATCGCTTGATAATAGATACCGCTTGAGCCATTGGAAAAATCCGATTCCCACGCGAAGTGGAATATTTCTGAGAAAAGCCCCCCACTACTTGTTTGATTGCTCGGATCGTCATTTGTCGCAACGGTTGCGAAGCGAACATTCCCTCCCGAAGGTGCTTGGAACGGCGGAAGTGGAAGTTGTGGAATAGGGGGAATACTTGTGCTGGTTGAAACAACCCATGTGGGAGTGCCGCTCGCTGTGGAGACGTGAATCCAAAATGGAACTCCAACTGAAGTAGTACTCCCCGACAAATATGCCGTGTAAACCCCTGCAAAGCCACTCTTCGCGGGAGAAATTGTCGGAACGAGCAAATCTGAATATTGACCGTCAGAACCGACGCCTGTTACATCGGGAACTCCGGTTGTGACGTATTGTAGCCCCGAGGGAGAAATGGTTACGGGCCCTTGCCATGTAGTTCCAATGTCCGTACCAGTACTCCAATAGAACACTACGGAACGACTGTTGGAGCATCGAGCTGGATAATCATCGATAGAAAAAACAATACCAATAGTATCATTAAGTCCACTACCTCCAACATAAGCAGATTTCGAAGCAATGGACGGGTTGTGGCCGTCCTGTGAATGCGCAGGCCAAGGGCCGGCTGAGGTGGTAGGGCAAGTACAGTTGGAACAGGGGGTAGGGGGGGAATAAATCGTGATGGTTCCCGTAGCCGGAGGAATCGGTGGGTTAGCGAAATCGGTATTTTCAGATGATGTGGATGGGGGGCAAAGTTGGAATTGAATAGAACCGTTCGATTCCCAGCACACGCCCCTAAAGGTAGGCTGGGGTGGGCAACCGCCGGAAGATTGTAATGGAACCTGTTCTAAATGCACCTCAGCCACGCGATGGCCATTGTTATAGCCCATTCCCATATAGCTTGTTCTGCCGAGATCAATCGCCGTGGCTGGCGCAACGCGGAGAAGCGTTCCCTCTCCGGGTTCAAGATCGAGAGAAAACGTTTTGGGATTATCCGTTTGCCCAGTAGTGTCGAAACCGGTCCGAAGATTCGTGATCGTATACCAGTTGACGGGTGGAGTACCAGAGGGTGGATTCGGCCAATTAATGGTGGTGCCCTTATAGTCTTGCCAAGCTATGCCACCCGAAGTTGTGTTGACCTTTAGTTGCAGATCGATTCGTCTGGCATCAATCGCACCAAGCAAAGGAATTTGCTGATGGGTAGGCAATGATTCTGTGCTTGAATCGACGGCCCTGATTTGTGTCGGGTTGTTATGGGCGTCCAAGTTGTGTTCCCAATCGAGCAACATCGGCCATGTGCGTTTATTCGCTATGGTTGTATAAAATGCACCAGGATCGTTCAGGTCATAAAAGACTCCAATATTGTAGAACATTTCGTTGGAAGGGTCAGAATTCCCGCTCGACACGAATGGATTTTGTGCTCCAAATGTGTAACTATCTGCGCCGCTTTCCTTCACCTGTTCGCTGCCGCCGATTGTCACCTTAAAAGGAAATTCAGGATCGCCTGAAGGGTGAAGACCATCCATATTGGCCGCCCCAGAGCTCGTCACTCCGCTTGCCCAAACATCATTCGAAGAACTTGTGTTGTTTAAGTCGGAGTAGGTGTAGGACGTGACCCATCGTAACTTTTTAAGTTCCCACGCTATTGGAGCAATATCAGCTGTGGCGCGTATTACGCCATCCGCTTTGTCTTTTACACCGTAATATGTTGGAACCCCCGTAATACTGCATACGAACCAAGTTCCTGGGTAGGAGATTGGTGCATCTCCCCAATAACACCCACTGCATCCGGTTTTAGGCCAGCCATCGTAAACATTTTTATTTGTAGTACTGGCTGCATTATCAGACCAGACTTCTGCAGTGGACCAACTGCTGTTATAACTATTATCAAGATTCCGATCGAATGCGAGCCAGTCGGAAATGCCTGGTGGAGCATCAGGATTTTGGGCTGGAGATCCTCCGGTGGCTTCGGCCACCCAGTATGGGCTACCCGGGCCGGAAGGATTAGTCGGAAGATTTGCATAATATGCTGTGAGATCGGCTAACATCAATGAATTTTGGGTCAGAAGGGCTGTACTAGGGGTCGAGGTCCATCCATTCGACTGTTGTACACCTCGAATATAGGCATCTATCATCGTCGATGTAACGTTATCCCCAGCCGAGAGTACAAGTGTTGACGAGTTTTGGACGGAACTATTCCAAATCGTAAAATCGCTAATGCAAGGAACCCATAATTTAGGGCAATTAGAATTAGGGCAGTTCGCCTCGCTGCCAACATAATGAACCCAGTGATCGGGGAATCGCTGCGTACTTGAAAGTGTATGCACAGATCCCTCATTTTGATAATCGTGATTAGTCATCGGTGGTATGACGCGATCAGGAGGTAAGAAGCTAAAATTCGTAAATTCCGCATAACTTGCACTTCCATCAGCCCCTACATCACTGAACCCACTGTTGATATCGTGTTCGAACGTTGAGGAGCAAAGACCTCTATTTTCAACACCATCGTTTCCGATGGGATTATACATGATTCCCTTAGCACCCCACGTTAGGGCATCCCACGTACCTTCACGAATTTCCCATTTCGTTGGTGTTTGGATTCCTAATCCGAAATAAGATAATAAGGTCATAGGAATAGGGTGCCAAAATGTATTGCTCGAACAACTCGGAGCCTGACCCACACAAGGGGAGACGCAAACCCAAATAGCATACGGGGTAGAGCTAGAGCAACCGGTTTGCGTCCAATTTACCCATTGTCCAAGTTCATAAAAGGTTGAAGAATTCCATGTTGGCGCTGTACTAACCATCTCATTAAGATCACTATATTCAATCGTTGGTGGAAGTGGATTTGGAGGATTATTAACCGCACTTTTCAGATCATGGTATAAGGTGGCTCTCATTCCGTTCGAACCGGCTTCAATAAGTGGATAGCACGCAAATGGATGCGCTGCTGAGAATGTCGAAGGGTAACCCCAGAAAGATGTCCATGTCGATACCGGCAAATTTTGCGGATAGCATCCGTGTGCGGCATAATAATATTCATCTTGGTTACTACTGGCAGTTACATTCCCAAATCGTGTGGTATAGGTTGCATAATCATTCCCGTCGTTTGCTGTTCCGTTTGTGCCTCCACTCAAAAAAGTTTTATTATAAGTAGTATTATTCCAGCCAGTAATAGACAGGCCAAGTTCATCGAATAGACTGTGGTTCTTGACCGCCGAGGGAATGGCATCGCCTGGGAAAAGTAAGCCGGTGAAGGTAGGGTTACCATCGACGAGATTAAAGTCTGAAGCTGCTGACCATGTTGTGCCGCCAGTAAAATATTGTCCTCGTGGCGAAAAATCGTGATCTGGACGACCCGCCCAGCCATCATTGTAACCCTCAAATGAGCCTACTATAAACCCGTAAACAGAATTTTCGCCCCCGGGAATCTGCTCTCCTTGCAAGGGAGGAGAAAAACTCCCGACAGGGTTCGTCGACGTGGCTGTTTCATCCTCATATATTGCATTCCACCATTGGTAGGGGCCGAGGTTTAAGAAGTCTAAATTCTTTTGATTACCACCATGTGCGGGATTAGCGGTCCAATTCCTGAATGCTTGGTTAATATGCGCGTATGCTCGCCAAAGAGCAGTGCCAAGCTCGTTGCCGGCCTTTGCTCCAATTAGTTTGTTCCAAGCTGCTGCACCACCGCCCGCTATAAGGTCATTCTCAGATGCCTGAAAGGCAGAAGTCAATCCCGGGTAAACAAAAGGATACGGCGAATTCGGAGAAAGGGAGGTTGCATTTGTAATGTCGTTATCGAGCATTCCACGTAACAGCCAGTCCGTATGCTGAGAGCGAATACGAACGCCCCGAACGAAAATACCGCCAGAAGTTGGAGTGTTATTTTCATCGAACAATTTCACAAGTTGAAAATCAACTGAATTAATCGATACCGATATCGAGTCCGGCACAGGCAACGAGTGCATTGAAAGAGAAATGGGAATCCGATAGACAGCGTAATTATCTTGTCCTGAGGGTGCAACACCCGATATTTGGAGATTCGGGAAAGTGCGAATGTTCACGTTTTCCGTGGCATCGTTATAATTCATATAGTCAGCTATATGAATAACGTCTATGCCCGGGCCGAAGCTTGTTCCATCGCTGAAATTCACTGTGAAAGCAATCTTGTAAATTCCTGTGCTGGGATCAACGCCGTTATAATCTACAGCGAGATCGAGACGGTAAATGAAGTCGATATAACCGGTTGTGCCGCCGTCGGTAAAGTTACCATGAAGGCCATCCGAAGATCCATTGGGCACATCGGTAGCATTGAGATAAATATCTGTTCCCTGATCAGCAGATGTAGGGATGAACCACTCGTTTCCACTCAGGTTGTTTGTAATAGGCTCACCGGTCTTCACAAGACTCGGTGTCGGTTGAACCCAATCACTATTAGTGCCGGGAGTGTTGCCTTGATTGCCGTTTATAGTGGAAGACCAAATTGTATTATTGAAAGCGACCCGCGCACCATTTGAATACGTAATAGAAGAGTTATAGGATGGCGGATTCCACCCATTCGCTAAATCCCACGCGGATTCCGCTGGTTCGTTCGAAGCAAGGAAGAAATCGTAATCGGTAAAATTGTTCACCCAGATACCCAGCCGGTTATAGCCCAAATTGTAGGTCGAACCTGGAACATTTTGGATGGTATGCGTTGCATCGCCCCCCGCCATCGTGTTATCCCATACTCCGTTGCCGACAACGCCGTCGATACTCGGGTAGCCTGTGAGTCCTGCATTAAGACCGCTAATGGTATTGCCGGCTCCCGGGCCAAACATGGAGTTAAGACCCAAGGAAGGCAAGTTTGCGTTCCAAAGCGTTGGGTCATTTGTTATCCCAAATGGCAGTCCGCCGAGAGGAAAAACCGTGTCCGAAACCGGAGGGGCGTTTTGAGCCAGTGCTCCATCTAACGTGACGAATGATACCGCGAGAAACAGAGTAACAAATGCAATGCGAGACGAATAGTTCCTCTTCATGGGATGTAAAGGTTAAAAGTTGAAAGTGTGGTGCCTTAACGCATAATCGCGAGCTTCGTCCGCGCTTCACCGCCGGCACCGTGAATAGTTACATAATAAACTCCTGATGTGAGTCCGTTAAAATAAATCCTTTGCTGCTCGACTCCGCCGAGCATTCTCAAACTTCCTGACTGGACGACAGCGCCCAATATGTTCTGAATATCATATTCAGCCACTCCCGCTTCTGGCCAAACAATTGTAGCCACGCTATATGATTGCGCCGGATTTGGAGCAAATGTTAAACCGGTATTATTGGATGATTCTCTAAGGCTTTTCACATAGGCCCATTGCGGGTTCAATCGAACGGGAATTTGTTTAGAACCATATATCAGCCAAAGCGACCCGGATTCGGATGTGTCACCATTAGCAACGTCTGTAGGAGTATAATATCCCGATGCACCAATTAGCAAATCCTCGAGGCTATCGGCATTTGCGGTAAGAGTGTCAGCCCCGCCAGATGCGGTGCCTCCTTCTCCCTCGCTTGGCTGAAGAAACATATCAATATAGGGATCGAGCGCTTTCCCTGTCACATAAAAAATTTGTTCGAAATAGCCTTTCCCTCCTTCTTGAGTCATAAGCACCCGATTTCCAGTGCCCGTCATATCACCGCAATCCACAAGTATATTTGGCCAGGGTCCAAATCCCGGCGATGGAATTTCAAAGGCCGCGCTATCGAGCGTGATTAGATGGGAACCGAAATCAGGGCCACCGCGGAAAATAAAAATGCAGTTGTCGGGATGGGCTACTGTTGGAAACACCGGCATCCAATCAGCAGAGTTATCACCGGGAGATTTCGGAAGAGCACGCATGGAAAAAGAGAAAGAGCCAGTATATGGTGAACCCCAATTGGGGTTCTGCCATCCAGCCATCAAGGTATCGAATAGTAAGGAATTCTTCAACTGATCAAGGGTGAATGGCAGATCGTTGCGGAAATACCAGAAATTGTAATTATCGTCATAAGTGATAAGGTCGTCACGGCCCACCCCCCGAAAATCGCCTTGAATCGTGTTACGCAGGGCTTGCTCATCCCCAAATGGCGGAATTGGGATGGCTTGCAAGGAAGTGTCCTCGTATGCAGTGTCCTTTAGCATTAATGACGGGCTTCCTCTAAACAAGGCAAGATAGACAGTATCATATACCGATGGACCCATTTTGACAAACCCCAGTATGATATCGTCAATACTGTCATTCGTAAGCTTAGTAACATAGTTTGAAAAATAATTTTCTATTTCATAATTCCCAACCTGATTTCCAGGTTTAGCAATTCCAATATCAAGCTGCGTATAACTCGTAGAATCGTAATTCCCCTGATCGTCAGCCCAATAAATGCGCCAGGAACTTGGAACGAATATGTCGAGATGAGAGAGATCGCGAAAATGGCCGAGTCGAAAAAACCCATCGCTCCCATTAATAGGGCTATATTTTTGAACGCTCTGAACCATGTGATGAAGATTGAAACTCGGCCCGGTTTCGATTTGTGAAAGGATGTCAGAAAGCGGCGATGGAGTCGTTGGTATCAGATTCGAGATAAATATGTTTCCAAAGCCGCCATTTGGCATGGTTCCAAGATTCTTAATTATGGAACCAATGTCCTGACCACCCATCGAGCCGCAAACAGTATCAATCTGATCTGTTACACCAAGTTGCGGCCGGTAGCATGCCGAGTCGAACGAACCGTCATGGGATTGCGCGAGCAGCAGAGCTGGAGCCGCAGACAAGAATGTGATTATCGAAAGAATGGAAACTGCAAAGTGATACTTTCTCGCGGGGACGCGGGAACGGAAGGTTCGATTGTATTGCACGGTACACTTCATTTTTGCTTTCCTCATTTCAATAGCCCTCGAGCACTATACCCGAGGCCGTAGGCAAACTCAAAATCCGTCGTTCGTGAACGAACCACGTCCATTCGTGACGATCAACTTTTCGCAAAAATCGCAATCGGGCCCTCGGATGGGGCATCATGTTTTGCAGGACTCGTATGTGAATATAGTCGCTACAAAACGCTGTGAGACTGGTGCTCACAAATCTTCGATAAAAGAACCTCAGCTATCCGACTAAGAGTTTCATCAATATCGGAGAAAAATTTGTGACCTAATGAAGTCGCCATTATGCTAATGGTTGAAGAGTAATGAGGATATTTAGCTGCCCCCTTCAAGTCATAAATTCATTTTGAGATCATCCTCGATTACAGCGACCATTCCCCTATCCTACTGCTGAACATCCTAATATGCGGGCTTTGGCATTGCCGGCACTTGACGTTGGAGTGCCCGCAATCAAGCTTAAAGACTTCTCCTGCAATGGCTTAGGCTTTCCTCTCATCATTTAAGCAACAATACAGCAACAAGCCGGACAAGAGGCGTATTTGGATACTATTATTACGTAATCCTCGGAACTTTCCACGAGAAACTGGCAGAGTGAAAATGAGATGCGATCTGCTCTCACGGAGAGGAGTTTATGCTGGAACGGTTCCTGCAAAGGGCCTTAACGATAGACATAGAAAGAACTTCACCCCTGGATGAAGTTTACAATCGGTATTTCAAAAACCTTTTCGTCTCATCATTCTCACCTTCAGGGCAGTTCTCCTCCATGAACCTTGACGTGGTCGTGGGAACGTTGGTTATTAGAGAGATTAAGCTTATATTCTGCTTTGCTTTTAAATCAGCTTTGATGTGCGGTACAAATTTCCCGGAAAGAAGTTCTGATTTTGCCTTATTTATGACATGTTTACGAACCTTGTCAAAACGCCGTTGCTCGTTCCATCAGGATGGGATGTTTCCAGATCGGTACCGTCTGCTTGAGGCGCTCAATACATTCCATATTTGCCTGATACGCTTCGAGCCGGTGCTTTGCAGCGGTGCGAACATACACGGCCGCATCATGAATGGGAATGAATCCAACCCGATGTACGCACACGAGGTCCAGTAATCCATACTCTTGGATTATCGCATCTGCGATACGTCGAAGTTCCGCCAGCGCCATCGCTTCGAACACTTCGTATTCTATTCCACGGATGGCACAGCCATCCTCCGTATCCCGCACGATTCCTTCAAACTCCACGACTGCTCCCGCGATGGAAGCTCCGCGATGGCTATAGCATTCACGCTGAATCGACCGCTCAATGATCTCAATAATGGGTTCGATCATTTATTTATCCACCTTGCATGGGAGGGATCATGGAAATCACATCGCCCTCGGAAAGCATCGCGTCTTTTGCGGCATAACTCGTTCCGATGGCAAAGAGACAGGAGGGACTCACTGCACCAAGCTTCGCATTTTGATGGAACAGCAGATCGAGCGCGGTGCCCAGTGTCGCACGTTCAGGAAGATCGAACGGCATTTCGCTTGCACCCGCAATTTCCCTGCAAATGGAATAAAAGTGGAATCGGATGGTCATGCCCAGAGAACAATCTTCTACCGTTCAGGGTTTTCACAATCGTCATAAACATTCAAGTCGCCTTATCTCGTTTTATTTCTTGCTTCTAAACATTTGAAATTGCGAGCCTATCCTTAATCCACGATGGCAGACAACAAACACCAAAGGACCGATACTCCGAAAGCTTCGGAACCCCTTTTAAATCGGCGGTCGCTACTTCTACTCGGGCCACTCGCGTTTCTTGCCGCGTGTGACCTGACACCCGAGGGCAAAACGGAGGGGCTCCTTCGTGGGATGCAATCGTTTAACGATTGGGTGCAAGGAGCCGTGTTTAGTGGAACGAAACTTTCGCCGGAACTCTCGATGTCCGAGATGACTCCGGAACGAAATTTTCGCGTTAACACCGATAGCCCGCACGATCTGAACCTCAATCATGCGACATGGATGCTCGAAGTCGGTGGGTTGGTTGCAAAACCAGGGCGATATTCCCTTGCTCAGATTCAGACCCTTCCGAAAAAAGTGATGAATACCCGCCACGTCTGCGTGGAAGGTTGGAGCATGGTCCCCAGATGGGGTGGGACGCGTCTTGCCGATTTTCTTAACGCCGTGGGTGCCGCGCCAAATGCAAAGTATGTCTATGTCGCATGTGGAGACGGATACTACACCTCCTATGACATTGCAAGTGCGCGGCATCCGCAAACGCTGCTGTGCTACGAAGCCTACGACAAGCCGCTGTCGCTCGATCATGGCGCGCCATTGCGCATCGTGATGCCGACGAAGCTTGGATACAAAAGCGCAAAATGGATCACGAATCTGTTCGTGACGAATGAAAAGCCGGGTGGCTATTGGGAAGATCAAGGATACGATTGGTTCGCAGGACTTTAAAGTAGCCATGAAACAAAAAACGCGAGCGACCCTTGAACGGGTGCATCCCCTTATTATCCGGCTGACGCATTGGATCAATTTCCTGGCGCTGACCCTCATGATTACGAGCGGTCTGCGCATCTATAACGCCTCCCCGATCATCGGCGATTTCGATCTGCCGACGTTGTTCCAGTATGGCGGGCTTGCATACGCTCGCCAATGGCATTTTTTTGCGATGTGGGTCTTCTTTACCAATGGCGCGATATGGTTCCTATACAATATTTTTACCGCACATGGAAGAAAGACCACGCTCTTCTCTAAAAATGACGTTCGCGGTGTACTACCGATGATTCTCTTCTATCTCCGTATTCATAAGGAGCATCCAGTATCCGGGAAATACAATTCCTTGCAAAAGCTGGCGTACACCACGACGATTTTTCTTGGGCTGCTCTCAATTCTTAGCGGAATGTCCATGTATTGGCCGGTGCAGTTTTCCTGGCTTGCATGGATGTTCGGCGGGTACGATACCGCGCGTATCTTCCATTTTATCTTCATGCTTTCGTTTCTGTTCTTTTTGTTCGGTCACTTGGTGATGGTCACGATTGCCGGGTGGGGAAATTTCATTTCAATCTTCACTGGAAAAATGAAAACAGCGGCGCCCGCGCCCACCCCATTAAATGGCACGATGAGTGGAAGGCAGGCATAGAAACATGCTACTGGATTCCTATCGCCGTACTCACGATTATCTACGCATTTCAGTAACGGAACGGTGCAATTTGCGCTGCACCTACTGTATGCCGGAATCGGGAGTCGATCTGGTTCCGAAGCAATCCCTGCTCACCTTTTCGGAGATCTCCGCTTTGGCAGAGATCTTTATCCAACTCGGAATCCGAAAGATTCGCATTACCGGCGGGGAACCGCTCGTGCGCCCGCATATCGAGGTGCTCTGTTTCGAACTTGCCGGAATTACCGGACTTCAAGAGTTGGCACTCTCCACCAACGGACTGTTGCTTGAAGAGAAACTTCCTGCGCTGTTTCATGCAGGAGTGAGGCAACTCAATATCAGCCTCAATACACTTCGCCCCGATCGGTTCGAAAAAATTACACGAAGAAATACTTTTGACAAGGTGATGAGCGCCATTCGTGCTGCGGTGCAGTTCCAATCCGATACCAATACGGGATTCGATTCCATCAAGATCAACGCCGTCGCCATGCGTGATGTGAACGATGACGAGCTTACCGATTTTGTTCGATTCGGCGAAGAGCTTACGATGCTTGCAAAGAGCTTAGATTGGAATTCCGCAATCGCTCCCCCTGCTGTAGAAGTACGCTTTATCGAGTTCATGCCATTCCGCAACAATGGTTGGAATGATAATACGTGTTTCCCCTATTCGGAAATGAGGGAAAAGCTCGAAGCAGAATTCTCGTTGGAAAAGATAACCGATCAAATCGGGATGCGTGGTCCGGCAACACGTTTTCTCGTTCTGGAAACAGGAACCACCATCGGATTTATCACCAGCATGTCCGACCAGTTTTGTGGAGACTGCAACCGTCTCCGCCTCACCGCCGACGGGATGCTGCGCACCTGCCTGTTCGGAGATGACAATGTGAACCTTCGGGATCTGCTTCGAAGTGGCGCATCGCAGGATAGGATAGAATCGGCTATCCATACAGCGCTTGCATCGAAGTGGGAGGCGCATCCCGGTGCCTTGGAACTTGTTCAGATCGGTAATCGCGATATGGTTGCGATTGGCGGGTAAACTATCACGGAGTATTGCACTGATAATTATCTTTCTCCCAACATGCGCGACATCTCCTCGAAATCCAACACGCTTCGGACGGCCAGTGCGGAAGCGCGGGTAGATATGTCGGCGGGAACCCTACAACTTCTGCGGGAGGGCCGGCTTCCGAAGGGCGACGCGCTTCCGGTGGCGAAGGTTGCGGCCATTCAGGCGGCTAAAAATACGTCACAACTAATCCCGTATTGCCATTCGCTCCCAATCGATTTCGTTGGAGTAACATTTGAGTTCACTGAAAATTCGATTTTCATTCGAACGGAGGTCAAAGCCGTTTGGAAAACAGGAGTCGAAATGGAAGCGCTTACGGCTGCATCCGTCGCCGCGCTCACCATTTACGATATGACGAAGATGATCGATGACGATGTCATCATCCGTGAGGTGCGCCTTATTTCAAAACGCGGTGGGAAATCTGACATACACGAAGAGTTTTAAATATAATCCAAGCAGCCGTTCTCGTTCTTTCCGATTCTGTTGCTTCTGGCGAAAAGATGGACACCTCTGGCAAGAGTATCGTTGAAAGACTCCAACAAGCAGGGATTGAGGTCACGGAGTATGTAGTGCAACCCGACGACCTGGAAATGATCGCAGACAAGCTTCGCTATTTTGCGGATACCCTTCTGCTCGATCTTGTACTTACAATCGGCGGAACCGGTATCAGCCCAACCGATAAAACCCCCGAAGCGATGGAGCTCGTTATCGATTCTGAAGTTCCCGGCATTGCTGAAGCTATGCGCAGTTATGGCGTGCAGCGCACACCGCTTGCGATGCTTTCGCGAGCGATGGCGGGTATGCGCGGCAATACGCTTATCGTAAATCTTCCTGGCTCTGAGCGTGGCGCAATGGAATCGCTGACGGCTATTATGCCCGCACTGCTTCATGCGTGTAAGATGGTACAAGGTGGGGGACATGCGGAAGCGGTATCCAGAACAGTGCTCCATTCTGAAAATAAGGCGTGATTACCTTTGAAGAAGCACAGTGCCTACTTAGGGAGCATGTAACACCAGGACGAATGGTCGAGCTACCGTTGCTTGATGCTCTCGGTCTGGCGATGGCGAAGCCCATTATAGCTCGATCCGACAGTCCGCGATTCGATGCTTCCGCTGTGGATGGGTATGCTGTTTCGCTTGCGGATTTTGTAGATGGCACTCCTGTCACATTGCCAGTCGGGGGCACGACTCATGCCGGTTCAACCTCGATCAGGCCTCTGAGATCAGGAACCACGCAGCGCATTTTTACAGGTGGATCGGTTCCCAAAGGAGCGGATGCGGTCGTGATGCAAGAGCAGGTTTCAGTCGCAGACGAGGCGGTAACCGTTCACTCCGTGCCCAAATCTGGTGTCAACATTCGCAAGCGCGGCGCGGAAGTGCGGCGAGGTGATTCGCTCTTCGACGCCGGCACCATCATCACACCATCTGTTGCCCAAACATGTGCGGCCAGTGGTTATCCGCTCGTGAAAGCCCATGCTCGACCAACAATCTCTGTTATCGTCACCGGAGATGAATTGAAAACGCCGGGATCGAAATTATCACACGGTGAAATTTGGGATTCGAACACAACTGCGCTGAATGCCGTACTTGGAATACTCGGAATTAAGAATATCCATATTCGGCAGATTTCCGACAGTCCAACTCGCACAGCGAATGCAGTCCGAGCCGCGCTGGAACGATCCGATGTGGTGATTGCAACAGGCGGTGTTTCTGTCGGCGACAGGGATTATGTCAAGGAAGCATTTGCATCGAATGGAGTGGAAGAGATATTCTGGGGCGTTAGCATCCGTCCCGGCAAGCCGATTTATTTTGGTGTGAAACGGCGAAAGGGTGTGACGAATTACGTGTTCGGGCTTCCCGGCAATCCGGTTTCTGTGATGGCTACCTATTTGCTGTTTGTACGTCCTGCTATACTCCGCGTGATGGGCCACGCAGAAAAGGAAAATCGACAGCGAGGCATGCTTGCAATGCAGATCAAAAAATCCGATCCACGAATGGAATTTATTCGAGCATATCGAGAAGACGAAAGTGGTGGATTGCCAAGCGTGTTTCCGCTTTCAGGACGAGAATCCCACATGACTACCGGCATGGCCAAAGCGGATTGCTTCCTCATAGTTCCGGCCGAGCAGGTATCCATCGAAGCGGGAACAGAAATAGAATTCCTTCCAATAAAGTGGGCGCCTTATTAATCATTTTATGCCAACCGCCGAGCAACTGCTTCTCCTGCTTCCTCCGATCTTTCTTGTAGCTGCGCTCTATTCGAGCGTCGGGCATGGCGGGGCTTCCGGCTATCTTGCCGTGATCTCGCTAATGGGTTTTACAACAAAACAGTTCGTTCCCATTATTCTGACATTGAACGTGCTCGTGGCGACGATCAGCTTTCTCAGCTATCGCATTCCTGGCGATTTCTCATTTCGGAAGCTATTGCCATTCGTCGTCACCTCAATTCCCGCCTCCTTTATTGGCGGGATGATGAAGGTATCGGACGCTACCTTCCAGTTTATCCTGGGCCTCGCGCTGATTGCGGCTGCAATCCGGCTTTTGATGCCCAAACACGCTGCACGTCCGAACAAGGATTTGCGTAGGTTTCCGAACGTTTCCATTTGGGCGATCGGCATTCCCATAGGACTTGTGCTTGGTTTGGTTTCTGGAATGATTGGAATCGGTGGTGGCGTGTTTTTGAGTCCCATTCTGCTTTTTCTCGGTATCACCGATATTAAGGGCAGTGCGGCAATGGCGAGTTCGTTCATCGTGCTTAACTCCCTCGCGGGACTGGCGGGACACGTTCAACAAATTACAAACCTCCCGCATACCCTCCTGGCAGAACTACTCAGCTTCCTTATTGTGGGCTTAGCGGGCGCAGTGCTGGGCTCGCGATGGGGTGCGATCAAAAGCAAACCTCATGTGCTGCAATACGTGCTGGCGGGAGTTTTGATGTTGGCAAGTTTAAGATTAGTAAGTTCTGCCTTGTTTTAGGAATGGGGGCAGCATTTGGTGCGCTCTATCCGTGTGGTTTTGAATTTATCTTCATTGTAGCTTGATCTTTGTAGCTTGATCTTTAAAAGGGAGTTTTCAATTTATATCGGATTATAAAGCATTAATGGAAAGACCGCCATCCACGATAATATTTTGCCCCGTTATATAAGATGCTTTATTCATTGCAAGAAATGCGATTGCCGCAGCAATTTCGTCGGGTTGCGCAATCCTTCCCATAGGCGTTCTTCTTGTGATAGCTTGCAGCTTTTCGGTATTTGCGAGCAACCCTTTTGAAAGGGGTGTTTCGGTAAACCAAGGTGAGACACTGTTAACTCTTATTCCGTGCTTCGCCCATTCTGCTGCCAGATTACGGGTCATTTGAATTAAGCCGGATTTAGACATTCCATAAGGAGCACCGGTTTGTACGTCTAAAAAACCTGCAACTGAACATACGTTCACGATAGCGCTTTCTTCAGCTTTTTGAAGCAGATGTAAAAGTTCCCTACATAATTCAAAGGGAGAAATAAGGTTTGTGTTAATAACTGATAAATATTCTTTTTCAGTATAATCATTTGTTGCCTTTCTCAGGTTAATGCCGGCGTTATTTACAAGTATGTCAAGGCGTTGCCATGAGTCATTTATCCAGGATGTTACCTTTGTTCTGTCATCAGCATTAATAACATCCGAAACAAGTGCAAAAACTTTGTACCCTTTCTCCTCGAATTCCTTGCGCGTGTCTAACAACTCCTTTTCATTCCTTGCAGTGAACAGCACTTCCGCTCCCAAAGAGGCCAATTCTTCAACCGTAGATTTCCCAATGCCTTTTGAACCACCGGTGACGAGCGCTTTCTTGCCTATAAGGTTCCAGTTCTTAATTTTTGAAATCATTTTATGTGCTACTTTAGATGTAATTACGTTATGCTTTTATTCCCTTTAAAATCGTCAACAGATCCTGCGGCTCAATTCTCTTTGTATAGTCCTTTTCAATAAAGGTGTGAATGATGATACCCTTAGCATCTATTATAAATGTTGCAGGCAGTGGTAGTTCCCACAAGTTCGTACCATTAAATGCAGACGGCATATCCGATCCTAATTTCAGTGTGACATCAATTACCTTTTTGTCCACTTTATATACGATACCATACTTGTTTGCAATTGCATTACCCATATCGCTTAAAACTTCAAATTCCAACGAATGTTTTTCCTTTAACGATAAAGAATTATCCGGGGTCATGGGAGATACGGCAATCAGCGATGCCCCCAATGACTTTATTTGAGGCAGCACCTCCTGATAAATCTTCAATTGCAGGTTGCAAAAGGGACACCATGTGCCTCTGTAAAATGATAATACAACATTTCCCCGGGCAAGAGCATCTTTTAATGCAACCAATCTTCCTGATGCGTTAGGCAATTCAAACTGCGGAGCTATTGACCCCGACTTCAAAACATCTTCTCCGATTTCAGATTGGGACATCTCCAACTGCTCCTTGATAAAGACAGACAGTATTTCATCAGGAGCTGTCTCTTTCTGATGCTTTTTTAATAATTGCACCTGATCTCTGTAAGACGGTACAACGAGTAGTTCTTTTTTAGTTTCCATTTATTTATTTTTTTAGTTAATTGATCGAATAGTTGGTGTAGGGAAGAAATTATTTTTGTCTTTTATAAACATAGATACCCAGAAAAGTGTAAGCAAGATGAGTGATAAAGGCGGAAGGCCCGATGTTAATTCAACAGAAAAAGCCCCGCCGAGATATGAACAAAGAAGGTAGAAGCCGATCCTTTTCGTTTTAGGATAAAAGAAAAGGATTAGTAAAACAATCTCAATTATTCCCAGTGGTTTGATGTAGGGACCGAAGCCGGCTTTAATCAATGGCTGAGGGTCGGTTGTTAGCTTAATAATAGAGCTCATCAATACCATTGCTGCAGGCAATGCACCCACTACAATTGAAACAACATTCCTGGTTTTATTTGTCATAGCTATTTGTAAAATTGTCTTTATGATAATTCTGCTAAAGCGGCACCGATAATTTTTAAATCCTTGCTACGTTGTACATAGGCAATGATTGCCATGTTATGCTTTTCGGGCAAGGGAGAGGACGTGAAACTGACCTCGCCTGAAGTGCTTGCCTGCTCTGAAATAAATTGCCGAACTACGTTTTCGTACATCAATGTTCGCCCTCCATTCTCGCCACGCTTTATAGATGTTGTTTCGCTCAATGAAACAAGCGCAAAATTTATTTTGCAGCCGGCATAATCCCCTTCAAGGCTATAATGCACACGCGGTGGCTTGCCTTCTTCAAAAGTTGCGGTCAATGTTTTAAAACCTGCTGTGGCTTTTTCATGCAATGATTCGGATAGGGCATCGTTTAATTCATCTTCGCGAGAGCCGACAAACTCACGGCTGCCATTAACAATCATTTGTGGAGTGTAAACGGAACTTAATCCCATGACAGATGCATACTCGTCCTGACGCTCCGTAAACGCTTTAGCGCTAAAAGGATCAGCCCACCCCAAGCTGTTCCAGTAATCAACATGAAATTCAAGTGCGAAGATTTTTTTACCATCGGCTTTCGCGTCGGTAATTGTCTTTGACAACAACTTATCGGCTGGAGGACAGCTCGAACAACCCTGTGAAGAGAAAAGCTCAAGAACGGCAACCGGTTCAAATTGGGCTGCGCATTTGGAACTTATCGATAAAGTGTTTACAGCAATGACTACTAAAACAATTACATTTTTCATCGGCAATAATGTGATTAAGGTTTATTTATGGTTTCCTTTGAATTCATTCTTAAACTTCCATCGTCAGGATGAAAGTGAACGTACTCCTGATGACCAGTCGACATCACCGTAGAGACCGCAACGCCTCCAGCGCCACGGTGGGGGTAACACGATCTGCATGTGTTTTGCTTACATGCGCGAACCGCACCTTGCCCTGGGCATCGATGATAAAAGTAGAAGGATATGCCGTCTCATTTTTTGCGTTCCATCGCAAGCCATAAGAGTCGGTGAACCGGTAATCAGGATCGGTTACGAAGAGAAAATCATTCGGCCAGTTTTTATTCCGAAGAAATTCCTCAGCGTGTGCCTTGAGATCTTCGGCAGGGCCGGGGTAGACCATCAACACCTGTACATGTTGAGCTGCGAACTCCGCCTCCTGCGAAACAAACTCCTGGACCTGCATGGTGCATAGCGGGCATTGATAACCCGGCCAGCCGCGCAACACAATGAGCAACACCGGTCCTTTTGTAGTGAGTTTGTTTAGTTCCACTGGCTTGCCATCCAGTGTGTTAAGCGTGAAATTCGGTGCCGCCATACCCACGTCCGGCGGATTTACATTCATTGACGCGAGCAACATAGGCATTGCCAGCAATGCCCCTAAAGCGATTCGTGATGTGAGAACATCCATAATAGTTTCTGTGACTAATTGTTTCCGTGATTGACTTGGAGAATAAGCGACTATACTTCAATCCTAAGACTCCTAATGGTACTCAAAACGTCCCACAAAATAAAAAAATAATTTGTGCTTAGATATGAACGGGGCCGTCTGCCCTTTTTTCAGGGTATTTAGACTTCGGTGAGCGGAAATCGAGTATCAACAATCATTTATAATGACGATATATTCATGCGATAACGCCTTTACTCACATTTTGAAACTCCAGAAAAAAAATAATTCTTGCATACAAATGGATGTTCTTGCCCCGAATTGGAGTCTTAGATAATAATGAAGCTAATTAGGAAGTAATGACGCTAATTCCAGCGCAAGAACCCCCAAGGATTGCTCCAACACCAAATAAAATTAAGGCTGAGGAGCGGCTAAAAGGCTTTGAGGACATTCTGGTAGAACATATTGAACAACTGTATCGCGTTGCCCTCAACCTCACAAAACGGAATGTGATGGAGGCCGAGGATCTGATACAGGAGGCGATGCTTCGTGCATTTCGGAATCGAGCCTCGGTGGAATCCGCAGAACATCCGTACTTTTATCTACGGCGGGTGCTCGTGAATAGCTTTCTTTCGAAACTTCGAAAGGATAAATATTGGAACGCTCGCGAGGAGTTATCGGCGGCAGAAGATGTGGGTGCCGATGAGATCCCTTCGGTACTCATCGATAACATTAATTCTAATTTATGGGACGAAGAGATCGTAAAAGCAATCGACCGTCTGCCGGATATTTATCGTCATGTGCTCATTCTCTCGGATATTGAAGAGATGACGCGCGAAGAAATTTGTGACTCGCTAAGCATCGCGCCGGGAACCTGCTCATCGAGGCTCTTTCGTGCGCGCAGGTTTCTTGCAAAGGAACTTGAAGATTATGCACGAAAACGAGGTTTCGGAAATAAACAAAGTGGAAAGGGAGGATAAGATCATGTTAACATGCCACGAAGCGCTAACACTTCTCTATGATCTGCAAACGATGCGGACCGACCCACATGCGGAGCCAGATAAGCGCGGCAGCAAACTTGCACTCGCGAAAGCTCATATACTCACATGCGTGATGTGCAACGATTTTTTCGAACAGGAGCGAGCCTATGTGAAGGCGGTGCATGATCGCATTGTTCATATTCATCAGCCGATGCCGTTGTCGGTGCTTAGTAACACACTGCAACTCGTGCAGCAAGCCCGCGTTGAGGAACTCCAGTTCCGTCCAACGAGAAGCATCAGCCAGAGGATCGCAGGATTTGTCCGCTCTATCTTCGGTGTTGGCTGATTATGTCGCAGCAAATCCACGCACCGGAAACGTTCCAAATGCCCTGACCTTTACCGGGACAGCGGTGAAGGCAAAGCCGGAATCGGGCACGAGTTCGAGGCAGGTTAAGTGCTCAACAATCGGTATGTCAGCACCAAGCAGGATGGTATGTGCCGGGCGTGTGAGGTCTGTTGTATCGTCGATATTATAGGAATCGATCCCAACGATCACCGCGCCTTCATCGGCAAGGAACTGTGCAGCATCTTTCGAAAGAAAGGGATGGCCTTCGAAATAGCGATCGGTCCTCCAATGCCGTGACCAACCGGTGTGAAACAATACGGCCTTTCCTCGCACATTGAGGTTCCGAATATCAGCCAGCACTATCGAATGTTCTTGCAGACATCGTACAACAAGACCTGCAACGTTTGCCAGAGAAGATAATGACAGATCGGCAAGGTCCTTCCCTTCCGAAAAACGGTGGAATGGACTATCGACGTAAGTCCCCGTGTTTGCGACCATCTCAATTTTGCCAATATGAAATTCGGCGCCGTCGGCATAGATGGAGCGCGATGCTTCCCGACTCAGGAAATCGCAAATCGTGGGGGCAGGCAAACCTTTGTAGGTAATCATCCCCGCTTCGACGGTATGACTAAGATCGATAAGTTTGGATGATAGCATGACACTCTAAACCAATTTTAGCATAAAAAAGTATAAGGGGCGTAATTCTCTGCTTTTCCGGTACTTCATGCCGGAGTGCCGCCGGCACGCTCAAAACGCATTTTTTGACTCAGATTGGAAGACATTCGACATCCGATGATTGCGTTTGGCAACAATATGGCAACACCATGTCAGTACTCAAGCGAGGTTCCATTTACCCAGCAAGATCCGGCTGGTTATCGACTCGAACACTCTCTTTATCGTCACCAAAGAAGGTTTCGATCTGGACGGAAGCCAGCAAAATGCCTCGCCGTCACCAGATATACTCCATCGTTACGAAGATGCAGAAAGCCGGTGGCGAATTCGCCCCTGTCTTTTCTGAGAAGAAGTACCGAACCATAATCGTCAATCGTTGGTAAAGCGGGACGATCAATGGTGCTTTTCGTTGACTGGCAACCCACAAGGATAGTTATCGTTAGGAGAAACGCAAAAAAGGATTTCTTCATATCGCGGCACCTCGCTCCCTTGCAGTCATAGTGGTTCCGGGTTAAAAGTATAGGGGATAACACCGACGATGGAATGAGATTGTCAGTTCTATCAACGACGGCATGGAGCGTAGTAAACACTCCACCGCTGTCAGAAGCCAGATTAATGACTCACATCGAGCAGTTGATGTATGCAGCCCGCCGTGCCCGCCCCGTCGGATCCGAAATCGGATGGAGTGTTGAGGCATAGCTATCGGCAGGATGAGTTTAGCGACAAGCTCGGCAATGGTCAGTGGTCGGTTGGATGCAGCGCACGAGGCGAAAACAAGGCAGGAGAAAATAAGGCACGCGAGAATAAGGCTGCGAGAATCGCGGTATCATTTTCATAAGGTGTCCCCTTTTTAAGTATGTGTCCCCTTTTTGAGTCGATAATGTTTTGTATCGATGGGAACCGCACTAACTGCGCCGCGCCAATGCGCCCTTCGTCCTGATGGCACGGAAGTTCCACTACCAATGGAAAAGAACAACGACTGTATACTCATCGAGGCCGATGTTGCCCACGGTATATGGGACGAGTCGGACTTCGTCAAACTTTGGGAGCAAAATTCATCAACATTTCACTGTACAGCGGAGCTGCTTTCGAAACCGCCATCGCTCGTGGTTTTGGATAAACATTAGTCATTGAATAGAAAGGAATACGAGGAAAACAACGATGCTTCTTTTGAAGGGTTTTGCTGAGATTGTTTGGGGCTTAACTGAGATTGCCATTGGATTAATGACCCCAGCGCCTGGGGAATACTTTTTATTATGGCTATCAGGGAACTGGGGTCGGCGTTCAGCGCCATGCAATATGCCGCTTGGTACGGCATCGAAGTATTTCCGCTCAGGACCTTATGGCCGGAGATCAGAAACATACGGCAGAACGTCGCCACGAAGTGTTTCCTCTGATAGACGAAGATCCCCGATCATGGGAGCTGAGTCCACCGGCGCACGCTCGGCTTCGTCAAAGGGATATAACAATATTGCGGTATGGAATACAGTAACGTAATGGACATCAAAAATAAAAGGGAGACATCATGAGCTTACTCACATATTGCTTACTCGTGTTTTTAGTTGTCTGTGCATTATGCTGGAAATGGTACGACGACGAAGCCGTCGCCAAACCCGACGCCGAAACCGACGCCAAATCCGTGGGCCAGAATTTGAATGTAGGAACTTAGTAATTGAATGCGCGGAAGGCTTCGACATCAAGGCAGCCAGAGAGCGCGAGTGGTCGCGCCGCTTGATCGTCAGCGATGAGATCATGGCATGTTATTCGCACTCCATTTTGGTATGGTAAGGAAGAGAATACAATGGGAAATAGGACGATTCATGTTTCTGGCTCTGATTTTGGTGCCGGCTCTGGATCTGGCCATGATGAAGGAGTTATCGTTCTACTGGTGGATGTGGCTGAACGTCGTCCTTAATATACGGCGGCTTTTTTTTAGGTGTTGTTGCCGTTGTTACCGTGCTAATGTACCTGCTTATTAATGGATACAGGTACTTCTGGGATATGGTGGCACCACGAAGTTCGACTTCATCTTTATTGCTCCCCTCGTAAGATAATATGAAAGGAAAAGAATACAATGAGACTACTTGCTTGGCTTGTGCCAGAGATGCCGATAGCCTTAGCGGTTATGGTGTGCGGCCTTATGGTGGCTGTTACCGTGCTACTGTACCTTTTTATTAACGGGTACAGGTGGTTTTGGGACTGGTACGACGAAGTTCGACTGCATCGTAGATGAGTGCGAACGGTTTTTACACTTTTTTATACATGGGAATGTTCTTATTGCAGCAGATGGCGGACGCATTTCATCCGGTTCGTGCGAAGATTTTATGAATGCAACCGGCGGCTCGGTGCATGGTTTATCGGATCATTCTGAAAATGGGATGTGCTGTAAGGTTCGCCGATCGGCTGATCGGTAGCTGAGGCTTTCAAACTCCACGCTACAATCGCTCGTGCTTCCAGCGTGCACAGATCAAAGCTATTGCATCGCTGCCGGGTACAGATGGGAACCGCATTAAGTATGTTGCGCTGAATCAAGCTTTGTTCGTTGGCACGGAAGTTCCAATACCAATAGAAAAGATCAATGACCGTATACTCATAGGGACGGACTCATAAGGAAGGCTCAAAAGGACGGAGGTGAAGATGGATATTCGATACGATTTGAAATTAACACAAAACGAACGAACCACATTATTCAACTACGCCTATGAACTATCTTCGCGGACACCCTTACATCCTCGCGGTGGGGATCCCACTTGCCGGAGCCATCCTACACGTTGCATCAAACTTTGGCCCTTTCCAGAAATGGGATTCGGGTTTGCGCCTTGCGCCACTCGATCAAGTGGAGAGGACCCGCGCCCAGGCGTTCAACATAATCGCTCACCACTATGTCGATTCAGTAACGATCGATTCTTCGCTTCCGCTGCCGGAGATCGTTGCTCGTTTGGACCCTTTTAGTTATTTTGTCACCACTGCCGATTATCGGGTCTCGCAGCAGAGACATCATGATGAACCCTGCAAATACGGCACAAGAATTCATTTGACCGACGGGCGCGCCCTGTTTACTGCCGTTAAGCCAGGTAGTGCGGCTGACCGGGCTGGCATTTGGCCCGGCGATGAAATTCTTACCATTGCGAACAAAGGATTGAACGGTAATGACAGCATCGCACAACATCTATTCTTAACAAGCGATTCGCTGGATCTAACACTCTTCCGTGAATCCTCGAAGCGCGTCTGGCATATCCTGCTCTATCGTGCGCCCTTGAAGGAACCCAGCGTAGCGGTTGTGGCGATGGTTACTTCCCAGATCGGCTACGTGTCGATTACCGGGTTCCATTATGGAACCGCCGATTCGCTGCGCAATGCAGTTCAGTATCTTGTAGGACAGGGAATGCGCGCGCTGATCATAGATTTGCGATGGAATCCTGGTGGGTATATCGATGAAACAATGAAGGCATTGAACCTCTTCGTAAGTTCAAGCGCGCCTGCCATCACCGAAACCTCCGTGATACCTTCGCAACGCACTGCGCTGTACTTGCATGATACACCGGCATATCCGAATCTACCGCTTGCGGTGCTCGTCAACAACGAATCGTGTAGCGCTTCCGAACTTTTTGCAGGCACCCTGCAAGATTATGACCGTGCGGTTATTATAGGTGAGCCGACGACCGGCAAGAGTCTGGTTATGCAATATTTCAAGCTTCCCGATAGCAGCCGACTCTATCTGGCCATTGCGCGATACGCGCTTCCTTCGGGCCGGTGGGTGCAAAGGCCATACTCCAATGGTCAGCTCATCGGTTGTAGATGGCGCGATTACGCAAGTTGTGATAACTCGCAGCATGCAATCGATAAGGACCTCGCAGAATCCGAGTGCCCGGTGTATCAGACTCGGGCAGGAAGAAGCGTAACAGGACTTACGGGCATTGTGCCGGATTATTTCGTATCGCAATCCGAATTTTATCCCGATTGGCTTTGGAATGCTGTGGAAGGCGCTGTGGGAGGTTATCTTCGGAGAAACGCAGATTGGCTCATGCACACGACGCTCGATAGTTTTGTGCATTATTGCAAGATGCCTGAAAGAATTATCCACCCGGTGCTCGATAGCATTCGCGCGCATGACACCACAGCCGCGAAACTGCTTTCCGCGAAATTGGCTTGGATGGTTCCGAAGATCGTCAAGGCCGAAGTTGCCAGCGGGATTTGGAGTACATACGGATTCTTCAAACTTTGGGAGCGAAATTCCGCAACGGTGCGCCGTGCGATAGGACTGCTTTCTAAGCCGTCAACGATCGCACTCGCGGCAAAGTAGCCCAAAAGCTCAGAACCGCAGAATCTATGGTGCGATAACGAATTGACCTCTCGCCATGGCTCCGCCGCTTTTAGCCAGGATCGTATAGGCACCGGCGGGGAGCGTGTGTGTGTCAAGTGCAAAAGTGCCGGTAACATGCTTCGTCATCACGACTCGTCCCATCAGATCTAACACTTGGATATCTGCCTCTCCGGCTTGATCGGGGAGTCTGCATTGCACGTTCGCAGAGGCAGGATTCGGGAATATGCGTATGGAGAAAATTGAAAGCTTTTGGCGGAGCGCGTCCATTACGATCGAATCGCTACAGGTAAGCAAAAGTGTAAACTCCGCTATGCTGCCTTGTGCGGAGAGCACACATTTTCCAAACGAGGGATCAGTACCGTTGAGCATGGGATTGTTTATGCTCATTTCTGTGGAAGCGGAGTCTGTCAAGGCTGCCTGAAAAAGGATGGTTGCGAGCGGTTGATTTGGGTCGAGGGAAATATTTGTTCCGCTGAGATCGATCTTGAGCGCGGCTGTGATTCCACTCCCTTGTGCGACCACCGTCCCGGGTATAGCGGTTGTATATTGCATCATCGTAAGAAGATCGCTATTGTATGCGAGTGTGCACTGAATGGAATTTAGAGCAATATTTGCAATCGCTGTATCGGGGTAAATCCAGAGCGTCGTTGCATCTCCGGCTTGAACGCTGCTCCTGCTTAGGACCGCTCGGAGATGCAGCAGGGGAGCCGGGACTGTCCGCGCCGCCAATGGAACGATCATCATGCTATCGTTCGCGGCATTCGATTGGATGAGAAGGGATGCGGAATCAAGCCCAGGAGAAGCAGGAATGAATCCTATGACAGCTGTATCGCTCTCTCCCGGCACAAGGATTCCAGACGGAGGCTGGCGCAAAAGAGAAAAGTTATTTCCGCTTAGTGTGATCTGTTTGATGAAGAGGGAGTCCGTGCCGGCATTGGTGAAGATAATGGAGGTATCGCCACTGCGGCAGAGGGAACCCGAGCCGAAATCGTGAAGCGTGGTATCGGCAGCGAGGAACATTGTGAGTGGGGCGATCTTCGCGACAAAACCGAAGCCGGAATCGGCCTGAAACGCTCCGGGCGTTACGGGGAAATCGCTCGATTGCGTTACGCCTGCAAGATAGATATTTCGTTCCGAATCGAGAGCCGCTCCAACTCCGCCGGTCTGGCCATACCAATAGGGGTAGTAATTATAGGCAAAACCACCGTCATCTCCCGAACCGCCAAAATAGGTGGAATACAGGATGGCGGAGCCGGATGGATTAAGTTCCGTCGCGAACACATCCTGATGGCCATTATTGGTTGTCTTGATCGCTCCCGGTAATACTGGAAAATCGTTGGACGACGTTATCCCGGCAATGTAGGAGTCGCCCAAGGAATCCAGTGCGATCGCGCAGCCCAGGTCATTGGATGTCCCCCCAAGATAGGTGGAAAAGAGAGGCGCCGATCCATCCGCTGTGAGTTTTGCAACGAAGGCATTCGAGGTGCCGCGAAGCGCGGACTGTAGCGCGCCTTGTGTGATTGGAAAATCGTTCGAATGCGCAACGCCTGTTACGAATGCCTCGCCGGACGCATCGACGGCAACACTCATTCCCACATCGTTGCCCGACGTACCGCCCACAAAGGTCGAGTAGAGTTCCTGGGTTCCCTTCAAATTAAGTTTTGTCACAAAGCCCGTGGATTCTCCTACCGGAGCGAGATTTGCAGATTGCAATGCACCGGCTGTTACAGGAAAATCGCCGGCATTCGTGCTGCCGGTAATGTAGGCATTGCCGGACCGATCGATGGCGATCGCCATCCCCTCGTTAAACACGGAAGGGTAGGGTACGTTTTGGGTCAACTGCGATCCTCCGAGGAACGTAGAATAAATCAGTTCCGAACCATTCGCATTGAGCTTTGTGACGAATGCTGCATGTCCTTCGCATTCGATATTATAGGTGAACGCGCCATTCGTCGTTTGGAAGGCGCCAGGCGTGATTGGGAAATCGGAGGAGGAAGTCGTTCCCACGATGAAGGCTTCCCCGGCAGCATCGACTGCGATGCCCGCGCCGTATTCGCCTTCTCCATCGAACGTGCCGTTGGACCCGCCAAGATAGGTCGAATACAGGAGCTTGGAGCCATCCGGATTTAGCTTTGCTACGAAGGCGTTCTCGTAATTTGGATCGGTCGCCCGGCTCACGCGCTGGAATGCATCGGGAGTGACGGGGAAATCGGCGGAACCTGCGAGTCCGGTGATAAAAGCATCTCCTGCGGAGTCCACGGCGATGGCATTACTTATGTCCGGCCAGTTGAAGCTCGCCGAGCCGCCAAGATAAGTCGAATACAGGAGTGCTGTTCCATCGGAATTTAATTTGGATACAAAAGCATTCGTACCTGCCACAGCGTTGTTGGATGTCTGATAGGCGCCAGCGGTGACGGGAAAGTTTTGTGACGCCGTCCAACCCGTTACATAACTATTGCCGAAGCGATCGGCGGCAATAGCCGTGGGGCTACCGCCGCCCAGAAAGGTCGAGAAGAGGAGCGGGTCGATCACAAGCGGCTTCGTGCGGTCGAAGGCCCCTGCCAGGAAAGAGATATGGTTCCCATGAGAAATGTGGAATTTGCAATCGACACGTTGCCGAATCCCATTTACCTCCTGATATGCGAGGAGTTCGCGTTCTTCGATCGTGCCCATTGAAGTTTGTATCATTACTTCGTTCCTGTCCAGAGATGCGATCGAATCGGCCCCTTCGATACCCATTTCAATCTTCGATGGATCGAAACCCGGCTGTACAACGAGATCGTAACGTGTCGCGCCGTGGTCGAGCGTGAATAGGGCATCGACGCCATCGTACACATGCTGGATCGTTACGGTGTCGAATGAGCCCGCACCGCTTACCCATTTCGATGGATCGTTGCCGATGAAGTAGTTCGTTCTTTCCGTCTCGGGATTCGATGCAGCCGTGCGGGGCTGCGACGTATGCAGGAAAGACATGCGGATCACACGGCCGCGCCGTATAGTAGTGTCATTCAAAACAACCGTCTTGAAAAGATCATAAACGATCCCGGAATCGGTGATCCAGCAATTGACATTTCCTGACTGATGTAAATATTTTGCTCGCGCATCCCATTGGCCCTTGTTTTCGATAAAGGCCGAGGGAACTTGCGGCCGCGCCAGCGGAGCGAGCGCGGCAACAAGAAGAACGGCAAGAGCTGGTTTATACATTATCGTGCGATCATAAATCGTTGGAGGCCCATGCTGTATCCCGATTGGCAGTGGAGGGTATAAACGCCGTTTGGAAGCAGATGCAGATCGAGCAGGAAATTGTTTTCCAGCTCGTTCGCAGCAAGAACGGGCCGGCCCAGCACATCCAGCACTTCGACGTTTGTTGCTTCGACGAGCGGATTCGAAACATCGACATGAAGTTGATTCCCAGCGGGATTCGGATAGATCGAAAGCTGAAATGCGTATTCAGCGCCAGCCGGCATGCTTTGTACGGAAGCGGGTGGAAGGCTTAACGTGCCTCGGTAAAAGCCATAATCTTGCTCATGCACTCCCAGATTTGTTGAAGTAAATTCTACTATGGTATCGCCATCTATTACGGTATCCTGCGGTGGAGGGTTAATATTAAGTAGCGTCCGAACAAAAGAAATCAGCACCGTCGTGGAATCGGGAAAGAAGACTTCCTGGGTGCTCATTCCAGGTGCATTCTGGATCGTATCTTGTCCTACGATGAATTGTATTTGGGCGTCCTGGATCTCCTCACGGTTCGTTGGAATAGTCAGCCATGTCCAGGAAAGCCCAGCATCGGTCGTGGCAAGCACGGCGGCGGAATCGAGCGTGAGAAATCCTACCTGGTCATTCAGGAAATTGATGGAGTTAAACGAATATTGAAATGGCGCAATCTGCTCCGTGCGCCACGTACTGCCCCCATCCGATGTGCGATAAATTCTTCCGCTATCACTCGTTACAAATCCGAGCGAAGCATTTCTGAAATAAATGCTCTGCATCGCTCCCAGGATAGGAATGTCTGTGAGGCTGCTCCATGTCATGCCAGCATCCGAAGTTTTATAAACCGCAACATGTGTTTTTTCTCCATCGTAATAATGCGGCCCCGTCTGCACGATCAGCGTATCGGAAACGCGCACCGTAACATAGGCATCGAGTCCATCGGGCGAGGCAATACCTGTCATCGAAGTTTGATAGACCTTGTAACCCAGATAGGGGCAAAATGTTGAAAACGGTATGCTATCTGGTAGCCAGTTTACGCCGCCATCGGTCGTCCGAACGAGGGAACCTGAGAAGCCGTATCCGGTATCGCTCGAACCAAACGTTGCGTTAAAAACGTAGGCAGGCGAAAGCACGACCGGATTCCAGCTCTGCCCACTATCGACCGTTTTGAGATTGACTCCGCCATACACGCTGGGTTGGGAGCCGACATAATAAAGATAGCCGGTATCCTGCGTCGGGAAGTGCATGGCCCCATAATCCGGAGCATGCAAATCGGTTACATGCCAGAAGATGCCGCTATCGGATGAAATGAGCGGGTAGGAGCCTGCCGCGCATTCCAGCGTCGCGCCATTTGTCGCATGAAATGCCACACCGGAAGAGAACGGGCATTCTGCTACGACAGTCCATTGCGGGGTGGTCATGGTTTCCTGTGTGATCGTGCCGCGAAGAATAATGCCGCCGCCCCCATACGGGAAACCGTTCGGATCGATGCCACCGCCCACAGCAATCCAAGCGCCATCCGGCGTCTTTATCACATTGCTAATGCTGCTCGCCTGACGCATATCAGCCAGGCTTACCGTTGCCCCCAAATCGTTGGAAGTATAGTAATAGGCATTCGGGGTTCCGAACATAAAGAAGCTACGGGGCCCGAAGAACGTGACCGTCATATAATTATCGTCCCGCTCGTCGTGGAAATCGGCAGTGAATGACCAATTCGTTCCACCGTCAGTCGTCACATAATAGCCCGCAGTGGAAGCAATTGCACCGGTCTCGGAATTATAAAAGTCGATGTCGCGGATGTCCGCGTTGAGTATCTGTTCCGTCCAGTGGGCACCGGCATCGGTCGTTTGAGCGCACAGGCTTCCGCCGATCGCGAATCCCTTTCCAAAGAAAAAAACGATCTTCATGGGTGGGCTCCAGTATCCTGATGCAGTATCCGTAAGGACGGTATCCCAATTCGCACCGGCATCGGTCGAACGAAAGAGCTTTCCAACCCATCGATTGCCCTGGAAGGCGGGACCGCCCACGAGTGATGTATCTTCACCCAGGGCACCGACCAGCGAAAGGCCCGTCAGTGGCGCATTGTGCGCGTGCCATGTTGCTCCTCCGTCCGAGGAGAGCATAAGGTTTCCGCTGGCAAGGAGCGCACCGTGGAGCGAATCGCCAAAAGCAATTCCATTGATATCGACCGTGTCGCTCACTTCCTGGCGATGCCACGTTACGCCGTCGTCACCGGTAATGTAGAGATAGCCGTGATCCGTCGCAGCGACGATGCGCGTCGGCGATTGATTCACGAGCGCGGTGAAATTCACTGGCCCGACCTTTTCCCAGTGCGAAACCAGCGGCACCTGCGCAACGATCGCAGATGGAACTATTAGAAAAAACACGAATGCGGTGAAGGATCGAAATGACATGAGATATCCGATTAGTAAAAGTTCAAATCTGGAAACATCCGACCAATACCAAAGTTGCTAATCTGCATTAAATTTGACTACTCAATTTATACTCAGTTTCTTCTGGAAACCGCCGATTTGTTTTTGCTTCACATGTTTTGTTGCGGCCGTATTGCCAATCTCTGCCGTGCAAGCAAGCTTACAGCAAAGTCGAGCGCGCCGGATTCTGGCACTATAAGGCAGGTCTTACACCACTCCCGAAGAGTTCTATCACCATTTCCATCGGTGTTCAACTGAGTGTACCCAACTGACGAAATCCCGATTTATGACTCGGTGATGTTCTGCAATGGATTGTTGACATTCAAACGGCGTCGCCTTCGACTTCCTCGGTCTTATAATACTCCCGTTCGCCATCATATTCCTGTTCGCCATCATCCCAATAATGCCCGCACTTGAAACACCGAAATCCTGATGGAATGATTTCGGAATCATTGATGTAAAATTTTGATTGAATGATCACTGTGCCATCTTGGCTGACGCCAAGCACGTTTTGGCACAATTCGGCTTGCTCGGTATAGGCAAGTGGCTCTCCGTTTTCGCCGGTGTTGCCGCATTCCGGACATGCGTAAGGAGTGAGTTTTGGTTTTGTTTTCATAGATTGATTTTGTATTTTCCCGAAGATCATTCTTCAAGGTTGCTTCGTCCTTTATAACGAGTTCACTCTCGAAGTATTCATGTAATCGGAAATCCTGAAAGTATCTGCATCAGCCACATCAGGGCTTGTTCCCAATGAGCAGGTAACGGTAGCTGGAGTATTTAAATTCCGAATATAGATTTGAAGACCGCAATCCCTTCATGGAACGATCGCCACCTGAGCCTGAATGGATTACCGCCGTGCCAGCAAGGTTAACGCAGTGTCGAGGGCGCTCACCTGTGGCACTTTCACGTCTGGCGTCACGCCAGCACCTTCGAGGCGGACTCCATCCGCTGTGCAGTAGTCTGCCGTAGAGATGAATGCGAACCATCTATTTCCGAGATCGAACTTTTCTGCATTCAGCATGGCACCCGCCGTCTGCTCGCCAACGATCGTTGCGAGCCGGTGCGATTGAAGAGCGCTCAAGAGTGGCTCGCAGGCACTCGCTGTTTCATGGCTCGTTAGCACAATCACCCGACCGAGATAGCGCCTCGCGTTAGGGGTTAACTTTATTGCCACCGCAGGGTACGTATAATATTAACCAGATTGGACTTTTGGCATCAATATTTGGTTAATGTGTCATGGCGACTCGTCGTCCCATCCATGCCTGATATTTTTGTATCCTATTCCTCGAAGGATTGCGAACAAGCTTCGGTGCTTGTCGAGCGATTACGCGCGTCCGGCTATTCCGTCTGGATCGATGAATCGGGCATCGACGCTGCATCGAGTTGGAGCAAGGAGATCGCGTCCGCGCTCGGTGGCTGCAAAGCGGTGTTGCTGCTGCTCTCTTCATCATCGCTGGCATCGAAAAATGTGGCAAAGGAACTCTCTGTCGCGGCGGAACTGGATAAACATATCCTGCCGGTGGAGCTGGAGCCGGTAAAGCTCTCGGGCGATTTCCTATATCACTTTTCAGGTTTGCAACGCGCGCAGCTTGCCGATTTCGAGGGTATTGTACGCTGGCTCACAAAACTTGTTGTAGCGCAAGCTGAAGGGCCGCTCTAGTTAGTTGCCGGTCTTGTGAGAGCATGATCGGGCACGGCAGGTGCTATAAATCGGTTTGCAAAGCCTTAATATTTAAGCTTCTGTAACTTATGCCAACAGGTGTACTTTTTATTCACGGTCTGGGAGGGGATGGCATAATGACCTGGGGTAAATTCCCCGAACTCCTCAAATCCGATCCCGATTTGGACGGTTTCTCTTACGAAACCTTCGAATATCCTACGCCGAAAGGGTTCTCGTGGCTAAGTGTGGGCCGCGATATTGAGACAGTTGCTACCAGACTCGACAGCTATGTAACGAATAGTTTCGGACATTGTGATGACATAGTGCTAGTCTGTCACAGCCTTGGAGGTCTGGTAGCTCGCCAGTATCTATTGACCGAATTAGAGGCGAACCGACCCTCAAAAATTAGAAGAGTTGTTTTTTTTGGCACACCGCATGGAGGCTCCGAAGTCGCCAGCGTTGTGAAGTCTTTTCCTGGACTGCCTAAACAAGTAAAAGAACTCGTAAAGGACTCAGCGACTATACGAATGATTAACGATGCTTGGGTTGCACGGTCAATGAACCTTCGTGTCGAAACGCATTGCGTATATGCAGACCGGGATGAAGTAGTCTCTGAAGGTAGCACACTTATTGTGTGTGAGGAACGGCATAGGATATTTGGAACTCACAGGTCTATGGTTAAGCCTGAAACTGTGCTTACGGATACTTACAAGGTACTTAAGAGCGTATTACTCCGTCCGCGCGAGCTGCTAAAAAATCTAAAACAAAAGGCGAATGAACTTGCCGAACAAACTATATCACGAAAAGCAGCTCTCGTTTCATCGAGAAAGCCTGAGTTGCTCCAAAGGACTGTCCATAAACATAGCCCAGAAATCAGACCTGCAAGAGGTGCGGACGGGAAGCTTTCATTGGAGCTTCTGCCAGAAAGCTTACCTCTTCAAGATTTTCAGAGCACAAATCAACTAAACTTTCTTTTTGGCGAACTTGGGAGTGGGAAGAGCACGCTTCTGGCAGAATTTGCAAAAAGCCAGAATAACTTATTTCCTCAAAATCTCGCGCTATTCCTTCAAACGAGCGAATTGCGAGACATCGATATCCGAAGCGACACAGACCTTCTTGATATTCTTGAGCAAAAATTTGCGAACTTATTCGGAGTTCGATTTGGAGTTTTCAATCTTTTATACTACCTTCAACAGGGTGTCAGGCTCGCAGTACTCCTCGATGGTTTTGATGAATTGAATCATACGCATGCCTTTGAAGCCCTGAATGCGTGTGTGCGACTTACAAATAAATATACAAGCGTAACTTGTATCGCTTCTGGAAGGCCCATCGAATTGGCGGGCCTTGACTATTCACAGTGGCAACTCCTTATGATTGACGCATTGAAACCCGATGACACCCGGCAACTGCTGTTGAATGAGTCCATCAGCGCTATCCCGAATCGTGAGGAGGCAGAAGAAGACGCGAAGAAAAGGAATCAAATCTTACTTCGATCACCAGATCTAAGAGCTGTTACTGCAACGCCATTAATGGTACGGTTGCTGTGGCCTTACTTGGAAGGAAGCTACTCTGACGAAACAGTGGGAAGTCTTTTGTATAATTTGCTTTCAAAACGGTTGGGTACTTGGGACACTTCGGAATTCGTTCAGGAGCCACTGGCGCTTTTCAATTCACATTATCCGAACGCTGCCTCTCGGGAACCTATTGTCTCGGCAATATGCAGAGTTCTTGCATTATCGAACACGCGTCAATTATCGAGAGAAGCAATTCATCAGATACTAGTTACCGAAATTGACGTTGGTGAAGTCAAGCAGGCTTTGATCGAGGAATGCATCGTTTTTATGCAACGCAATCTACTTGAAGTCATTCAAGGAGAATTTACGATGGCATATCAGCCATTACTTCAAGTTGCCCATGGAATGTGGTATTTCTACCATGCAAACGAGAGACCATCTGAGAAAGAGTGCGCGGTTTACTGGAGAGAATTTGCATTCACCGCAGCAATCGCCAGAAAAAAGGCTACGATGGAAACAGTCAGAGACTTATTGGATCATGTTATTGCCGCACACACCAAAAGAGGGTATATAACTTCATTAGTTTCTCAAATTGCACTTGAATCTAAGGATATAGTTATCATAAAGCACTTACTTTTTCTCCCAAGTGCCCGGTTCCGGCCATTCGGTACTGGTGGAGAAGAAGGCTGGGACTATACCTTTGCTCGTCTAATTCATGCAAACGATGATGAAGGGTTCAAGTGGTTCTATCATCATTATCTTGATCCAAAGTACCCGTTAGTTAGCTGGGATGAGACAGTGGCACACCCTATATTTGCTCGATTAGCTGAACTACATAGCTTTACATTCTCGAACACTGCGCGTGATCTTATCTTGGAGATGTCACAATACATTAAGGCTTTCCAAGACCACTTCAGTCATTCATACCTTACGGTCGTTTGTGCGTGTTTCCCGGACGAATTTAATGAGAATGAAAGAGTAAGTTACCTTTTGCAGGGATTGGATAACGATGGCCTAAGAGATAGATGTGCTAATCTACTTGCTTCGACGATAACTTCCGCTCCAGACTTAGTTGTTTCCGTTTTCGAATCATTGCCATACGACCAACAAGGCGCTGCCGACTATCTACTCGAAAATCTCAATGAAATTACTTCATTTGTTCTCGTTAGCCGATTAATTAAGCGACCGCAGCATTCTCAGATTGTGAGCATCCTTACTCGCTTAAGAGCGAAGTTGGATTTGGATCGGCTCAAATCTATTCTACGTTGGCTCGCTGCCTCGGATTCAGAGGTGGCAGCTTATGCAACGATAAGTTTGGTCAATCTTGGTCAGCCCATGAGTCCACTTTTTGCCCACGCTGTCAGCGGCGGCACTCACGAAGGGGGTTACGTCGAAAAGGCTGGTGAACTCCTTGAGGTATTTGTCAAAGGCCAAGGAGAAGCAGGAATAAATTGGCTGATTGAGGAAATGAGCAATCACGAAGCCCATGCTACACACTGGAGAATTCTCCTTGACGTTTTACTCGATAGCGACCGTGACCGTTCAGATGCGCTTGCAGGGCTTTTGACCAAGTTGGATGAGTACACTCTTCCACGGCACCCTGAGATTCGAACAAGGTTTGGGAAATTGGTGCAAAGAACTGAGTACAGGTTGGTTCTCGATCATGCGTTAAGAAGCATAAATAGGCTGCGTCGATTTAACGCGGCGTCGATTATCATAGCTGCAGACCCTCGGAATTCATATAAAGCACTCCAGTCATTGCTGCATTCACTTGGCAATGGAACCAGGACCAATGAGTTATATCGCTTGATACTTAAGCTTGACATTCCTAGGGGTCTCGTTGAGCAAATCTTAGCGGAAATTGATTCATATAGCGATGCAGCGCAGTCATTCATTCTTTTGCTTAGCTATCATCATGGAATCCAGCTTATAGACGACAAGATCAGGGAACTTGTCATAAACCTACTTCAATCACATTACTTCCTGGATTACCCACATCCGTTCGCTACCGACGGCACTCCCGAATTATTGAGACAAGAAAAAGCGTTCCCATTCTTGGTTGAAGAATTGAATGGTAATCTGAAACAAGAAGCTGCCAAGAGATTGCTTTGGCATTTTCAAGAAAACCTTAGCCCTGCGCAAATCGCTTGCTGTCACTTGCTAATTCTTAATGAGAACCAAAATGGGCTATGGACTTACAATTTCGAAAATGCAGTTGCATTTTTGAATGCAAATCCAGAAGTGATGAATGATCCACAAGTGGTAACGCTTCTATCCTCATTCCCTATGGTGCGCGAGCTCCTTGAGCCGACAGGTAATATGGAACTTTGGGATAGATTTGTGTGGCAAACTTTTGTAGACTATCGGCTTACTCATGAGAATGAATCATTCGTCTTTTGGATAGTCAGATTTTGCGAAATACATCCAATTGTAAAGGAAGCTATCACGGCACCAATCCTTCGTTTGCTAAGCGATGCTCGCCTCGACTCAACATATCATGGGCAATTATTTAAGGCTTATCTTCCTCTGCTTGTAGCAAATGAATTAGGGTTTATTTCGTCCGATGGACTGCGGCCATTTCTCGAACGTACCCGGTCCCAGAGGCAAGAAACTTTGTCTGATTGGGTACGCGCTATTTGGAAGAGAGCAGGCCAGCTTCCAACTACTAACTCAGGCGTCCCTGTGACCGTGCAAGTTTCATCAGTCGTTCCCACACTCTTCGAAATTTTCGATTCCAGATTGGGTTATCATCCCCGTATAAAGATTATGGTTGAACAAGCATTAATGGGGAAAGAACATTTCGATCTTGACGTAATAGCTGGCCTTAGCGACAATGGCGCAGCGTTCAGCCTCATCATCTCGTTCTGTACCGGCTCGGATAGTGTTCCATTTATGAAACGGGCCAAGTTGATACTATCGCCCGTTCAAAATGATACTGGTGCGGGCATGATCTTCATTTCGACTCGCAACATTATTTCTTCTATACTTTTCGATAAAGAGCAAACGCAACGGTATATGTCATTGCTTTTACAAAACATTGAGGATCTTTCGATGCCTCACGTCGCAGATATTATGATATTCGCAAATTTATCGGACGAAGAGCTCCATCAAGTTTTGTGTGCTACTTTGGAACTCACAAGATATCGTGTTCCAGAAGGATTTTTGCCTTTATTTTCCTCATTTGTTGTTCGTTCTGCTGCTTCAAATCCTGAACCTATCGGACAGATGATCCAATCAGGTTCTGAAAAATTCGGTAATGAATTGCAAAGTCATGATCAGTTTGGGGATGTTGATTCCTGTTGGTTTTTTGGCATTGCGAGCCTTTGGTTAAAGAAAGAATGTGACGACTTAACCGTTCGCCTCATTTTAGCAGGTCTGCGCGGCGCCTTCTACCTTCAATCGTCTCCTCCTTATCAACCTCGTATTGAGAATTTGCCTATAGTTCGTCTTATCAACTCGACCTATCCGCTATTTAGCCAAATCGATCCCGCACTTTTCAGCCGTGTTCTTCAATTGGGAATGGAAGCGGATGACGCGGATATTCAATCGTTGTGCAGGCTTTTATACTACTGTTCAAACCCAGCAAATCTACCTAAACAAGATGATTGAATCGCGGGGGACTGCTCGGAAAAATAACGATGCGCTCGATAGCCAAAACGTCATCAGGTTATTGAATGCGTTTGATTGATTATTCATCCGTCAATTCGCATGGGTACATCCACGCGGGTTTCTCTCTCGCTCGGGTGTCTAATCCCTAAAAATTCTGCACACCCCACACATTCGTTCCGTGAACGAGTATGGCGGGCAAGATGCTCTTGGTTCTATGGGTTAAATATCCCCACACAAGGCCGAGGGGTATGATTCGTATGGAACCGAGCATGGCCTCGGTCAGATTACGGTCATCGCCGTACCATTTGGGCGGGTGCATCAGCGCCCAAATCAGCGTGGTAAGAAACCATCCCATTCCAACGTTGTGGAGTAATGCTCCCAACCTCGTCTGGCCAATGACCCGAAAGAATTCCTCCGATAGAGCCGCCACGATAAAACCGGTCCGTAGCGCGCCCACGATTCCGCCACCCTCGCTCATAACAAGATCCCAAGTCAGGCTTTGCGGACTAACGATTCGGTTGGTGATCGCTAAGATCGAAAGGATCGGCAGCGCCACAAGCAATCCTGAAATTGAATGGCCAAATCGCGTGGCTTATATATCAAAAGGAGAAATATCACGGCCATTTGTTAGCATCATTTATCATTTATTTGCCAGAACGAACGCCGGCTTGGGTGAAGAGTTTCTTTAAAGATGTCCCTGCACTCACGGAGTCTCCTCGTGTTACGCATTAGGCACAGTATTTATTAAAGCATTTGATGACTATGCGCCTGAATACCAAACGAATCCGCTCAGCGAACGCCCGGATTTGCGTTGGTTGATGGAGAAATTGGTCGATTTAGGAGTTGGTTTTCATACCACAATATAGCGACGACAAAATTGCTTTTGTGGCGCAAATGGGGAGGTGATGGGGGGTGGGTTTTGGGGTATTCCTTTCTAAATTGGTCATCGTTTATTTGCAACCGAGCGTCCGAATCTCAAAAACGTTCGTCCGCTTACATCTTTTCACAATTTAATTCATTTTTTGCCATGAAAACATTAGGGCAACACCAGCGTCGTACACAACTCACGGTTTTAGCAGCCATAATCATTTTTGGGTTCTCGCCATTTTTGGCTAGAGGAGTTAAAGCGCAGGAAGGCAATCTCGTTAATAATCTTGCGAAACCAGGGGCACGGGAATGTAGTATTGCTGTTCTCCCTGGCAGCGATGGACAAACATTAGCTTCTGCCTATTGTCAGGATAATAGCTCTGCGGAAGAGACAGAGATATTCACGAGCTTCAGCACTAATACCGGTCACACTTGGACAACAAATTCGCATGACGGAGGGAGTTCGTATGACCGCGACGGTGAGTTAAATCCAGGCAATGATGACAATGGTACACCTTATGTAAATTTTGCAAACCCGAAAATCGCGTATCGAACCGGTGCAAACGGTGATTTTTCAGGTGCGCCAGAATTGATCATTGTTTATCGAGCATATTCAGCCGAAGATGGAGATGGTGCCGACGGATTATATGTAGATTTTTCCTCAGATAATGGAATTGATTGGGTTACGCCCGTGAAAATAGAGTCACATGAAGGAGCGCACGGGCTTTTTACCGTACGCCCATCTATTGCAGTCGATAATAATTCAGGTAATGTGTACATTCTTTGGAGCACGACAGGAGGCTCAGAAACTGATGCAACTGGCATGCCCATAGATTCAGTCTATGTGTCAGTTATTGGCATCAATAGCCATTCTGTATCGACACCAAAATGTTTAGAGACAAACCTCACAGGCGCAGACAACACAGCGAATTATGAGGTTGATGGCTGCGATATTGCGGTCGATCAGAATGAACACGCTTTTGCTTTGTTTCGACAGACGGAATATGCAATTTCTACGGAACCAGCTTTAGAAAACCTCAGAATCTTAGCATTGACGAACGAGGGAACATCTACGTGGACACTTCATACTGCTTTTCTAAATTTGCCGACCCAGGTTAATATCTTAAACTACCAGGATTACCCATCCCTTACAATTTCATCGTCGTCATGCTTTGACGACGATAGCATTTTTATTGCGTACACACAAGGAATATATACGGGATTAGGGACGACCAGCTGGGCAGGAAACATCTCCAATCCGAGTGATCTGTTTCTAGCTTCAGCTCTTCTTTATTCTACGGGAACCTTGAGCGGGTGGAAATCGTACAATATTCAGGCCGATCAGGCGACTGCTAATATGGGGAATTCAGATTATACATTCCAGTTCGAACCTGAAATGTGCCCAGATGGCTATGGCGGTGTGTTCCTTCTTTATTACTCAGGTGAAAATGAGACTTCGGGTCAATATCCATACCCTTATCAAGATATGCCGCCGGAACCCTGGCTTTATGAGAGTGGAGTGCATGGGTTACAAACGATGCTTACGACCCCAAGTGGCACTTGCCCCACCGGAGGGACTTATAGTGTGGCCAATTATATCGGAATTGCTTGGGACTCATATCAGGGACTTGCGCACCCAGCATGGACTGATTATGAAGACCCTAATGATATTCCGGGAGCCATTACACTTTCAGTTTCAACCTGGGGAAATGTATGGACTGAAAGCGTTGTTGGCTCACCCATCGGCGGAATTAATTCGAATCCCCTAGTCGGTGATCTCGGTTTTAGCAATCAACGTCGGATTGTTATGACTGGCAGTGAAGCGCACCTTGTGGGTCGGACAACGGCAGGTGTTATGTACAGCGAACAAACCTCAAATAACGACGGCACCGGAGATTTCTGGACTTCTCCTCTTGAATTAGACAATAGAGACCCGGGAGTTGTTTTATCTTATCCATCCGTAGGAGTTTATCAGTCCAGCGCGACATCCTCCGAGAATGCAATTGCGGTCGTTTGGGCCAGCGATCCGCTAAGTCTCGGGACAGTTCATGCGCTGTCAGTTCCGCAAGAAAATCAGGTCATTTCCTACCTATATATACGTATTAAAGAATTGGAGACATGTGAAGGAGGGAAGATATCGGATTGGTCTCTCGTAGATTCAGTTCCTGTAACCATTTCTTCTGGTGCTGCAACTACAACTGAACTGGTAAACCCCGTTGTTGCACCACTCACTGTGACGGCAACACCCTCCCCGGATCGTAACCTTATCGGCTGGGTAATATATTATTCGGACAACGGCTCGCTCTGGTCAAGAACGTACTTGCGAGGAAATGAAACAGGAGTAGAAGGTGTGCATCCCGGACACGAAACGGAGAATCAAAGATGGGGCTTAGCAATGGCCGGAGCAGCAAATTTAGCTACCGGAACCAATAAGGCCGGTTCTTGGGCACCTTGCTTCACATCAACGGATTTATGTCCTGCGAATCAGCTTGTCGGATCCGTGGGCAATCCGTTTCTTCAGGCAAGTAGTTTTATTTCGGTAACGTCTAATGAATCGAATGGCTACGGGACGAGTATGGGAGCCAGTGATTTGACACATGAAGTTGTGTTTTCTGGCAACGGGCAAACTAGTGAAGGAGGTGTATATCATGCAACGCCAAGTTTTAATACTTCTGGTTCATCTCTTGGAGAATCTGTGGGTGCCGTTCCGGCTCAATCTATTTCTCTATCATCAGTCCCGATGATAAATTTGAAAGCATACTACGACCGTAACCCGTCCGTAACTATCACAAGCACGGGGCAAAAACTTGCCGCGTGGGAACGGATGGCACAGTACGCCATCCTTGGCAGCAACAAAACATATGATGAATCATATATTATGAAAAACTATACCGTTCAAACCGTTCCCCGGTCTTGGACGTACTTGAATGATGCCACTGGTGAATCGGCGCTCAATACCTATTTCTACATCCCCGCAGCACCACGGCTTTTTGGAGGTTCTCCACAGAAGCTCGGATGGCTCCTCAATCCGAGCATAACCGCATTCCCCAAAACAACCTTGACGAATTCTACCAGTACCACCGACCAAGACCCTGGCGCTGCTGAGATGCTGTTCTGGGTGCAGGATACCGTAAATCATACAGGTTCCGAGCAGGTCGTTAACGATATTATCGAAGAGCAATTCTATGAATCACAAGAGAAAACTTGGACGGGAGGATGGTACCAACTGGGCGCGCTAAATCCGTGGTATCCGACATCATCTCCTTACGAATACATCGGAATGAATTCGCAGCGTTCTTTTGGAATTTATAATAAAGGGCCACAATATAACACCGGCGGTGTATTGAAAAACGACGTCGGCGCGGACTATGTTCATTGATTATCTTATGGTGTCGCGAATGCAGTATCCTCCAGAACCAGCACGACTGTCGGGCTAACGCTTAGCTCGCCAACGATTCGATGTTGGCGCCTATTTGGAACTGGGGACGTATGCGAACGCGCAGGGTGTTCAATTTTATCGATCCGAAACTCGGGTAAAAGACACTTCAATGGTAACGTTCAAATGGGGTAACGTCTATGTTGAAGATACGGCACTAAACTTGCCGATTCGCGAAGCGATGCTTCATAATGGCATTCCCGATTCCAGCGGTTTCGCATCTACCGGGGCTATGCGGGACTCTATCTTTTGTACGGAGTGGTTCAACTGGCCCATCAGCGCGGAGATCCATTACGACCGGATGCTTTTTATTCCTCCGGCTGGAACCCAAAATTATGTCATTGATACTCTGGAGGACTCAGGACTGGTTTACGATTCGCTTTCGTACGATTCCACTGTTACTTACGACACCGTTGCCAGCGATTCAGTGATGACGTATTATAATGTCATTTCCGATACTATACCAATTGTTGATACATTTTACGATACCATAACCAGTGCCTATCTCTATGACACGGTAGCGTTATATTATACCACAGTTCTCGATTCGGGCATGGCATACGATACGGGCTACATCGATACAGAGACCGTTTACGATACCACGATGGTAGGCGCTGTTGAGGTGTACGATACGGCGTATGACACACTCCGCAGCACATTCACTGTGGATACAAGTCGCAGAACGGACTCGGCATTCTTTGCGCCGGGAACCTTGATGCAATACACAGTGCAGCTCATTCATCAAAGTGGGCATATTGATACGGTGGAGACTGCGATTTATAATCCTTCTGCGAATCTTTGGATTACACCGATGAGTATTGATATCGTCAACGCCGGGATTGATAATGACACCGTCATGCTGCGTGTGATCGGTAGCTTTGCGAACGTTCCCGACGAGGATTCGCTATTGGAATATTCGCGCGAAACCATGATGGAACCCTATCCAACCTTTTCAGATTCAACCATAGCAATTGGAACGGGCGGAGGAGTCGTTCCGCCGCCGGACACGTGCTTCTACACGATGGGTCCTTACTCGAACCCATCGGAACCATTATCTGACGATGTGTCCATCCTTGTTCACTACTGCGGAATTTCCTCGACCATTACTGCACAAGTGTACAATATGATGGGTGTACCTATTGGGCTTCCATCGACTTACACTTCCGACGAGCAAACCTGGGACAGGCTTCCGATCAACGCGCCGCCACTTTCGGGAACATATTATATCACGGTGACGGTCGGAATCTATTCCACCACGTTAGGATATATCGTATTTTGAGAGATGCAAATCCCGGAACGGTACTAGCCGTTCCGGGATTTACTTTAAGAACAAAAGATATGCGGAAAATTTTTATTGTTTTGGCGATTACGGTTCTCAGCCACTCCTCTTTGGCGCAATGGAAAGAAATTGGTGCTTTTGATTACGACGAGCCCGGACACGGAACAGCTGGCATGTCCATCACATGCACTTATTTTTTACCCGGGGTACCGAGGGTGGGTTTTGTCGGTACCGAAACGGAACTCAATAAAACAACGGATGGAGGCCAAACCTGGTATCCCGTTTGGGATACTGGTGGTGTTGTTGACGGCATTTCCGTTTCAGATATTTGTTTCAAAGATAGTATGAATGGTTGGTTTTCCATACTCGATGAACCTGGGTTTCCAGGCCCTATCTGTTTTCGCACATCGGACGGCGGCGAAACGTGGTCGGAGTTGCAGGTGCCACATGCATATTATGGCGCAAATGCGATCTGTTACAACAGTTTGACCAATCGATTGTTCATAAGTGTAGAAGATACTGTAGAAGGGAACTCCGATAGCGATGGGTTCGCAACCGAAGTTTCTACCGATTTAGGCAATAGTTGGAAAAAGCTTATGAATATACTGAGTGAGGGCTTTTCTTTTTTTTCAGACTCTATCGGAATTGCCTCGGCCTATCAGGACACAGGCTATACGGAAGGAATCATCCGAACAACGAATGGCGGTTTAACATGGTCATTTGTACCAATTTCCGATTCATTTGCCTTTAAGCAGCCCCTTGCAATTCCCGGAACTCCAATTTGTTTTGCTTGCACATGGGGTGAAACAGTTATTTACCGGAGTGATGATTATGGCAAAACATGGAGAGTGATAAAAGATTTTGGACCTACCCAAGATTCGCAGTTCAATACAATTGCACCGTATGGTAATGGCTACATTTGCGGGGATTTATCACGACTCTACATCCAAACCGACACAGGAATGTTTGTATCCACCGACTCGGGTGCAACATGGCAATTCGATGGAGGGCCTGCATATCAGACCAATATCACCGATCGCTTTTACTCTACACATGGCTATACGTTCGCAGCTGCAACGACTTCAAACGGAACTCTTGTCGGTAATGGCCTTTGGGAAGAAATATGGCCTACGGCTGGCGTGGCGGATCCTGGGGTAGCAAATTCCACCACCACCCTCAGCGTATTCCCAAATCCGGCGTCAGGCAATCTACAAATTCTGGGCGCGCAACCCGGCGAAGTTCATCTCTTCGATCTCATCGGCCGCGAGCGAATGAAAGCGACCACCGATGGATCAGGTGGTGCTACCTTCGATGTTTCAGCATTGGAAGCAGGGATTTATTTTCTCAGATTGGGTGCGGAGTCCGCGAAAGTGGAAATTGAGCATTGAGTCAAAAGGAATGATACACCTGGAGTTTACTGGGTTTCGCTCGCGATAGTATCCCCTTATGGTAGGGAGCATCACCTATGATGCACAGATAGAGTTCGGTAAACTCGTTGCCAAATTGTGATGTTTCTATTGCGAAGCACGATGTGCTAAATTTTGCGAAGTTTCGAGTGCGAAAAGGTTGCGAGGCAATTATTGCGAAAAAATTGCGAACCATAGAGTGCGAACAAATTTTTGCGAACCATGGAGTGCGAGTAGGTTGCGAAACACCAATTGCGATAATACTAATGAAAACTGAAGGCAAAAAGGGATGCGATGCCCTTACATTGCGGCGCGCAGAAATCGAATCGCGGATGCGGGAGCTTAGTGAGGAAATGGAAGCGCTCACGGCAGAGCACGAGACGGTAAAAACAGCTATCAGGGAGGTTCTCCCACCGGGTTCCTTGTGGCTCGATGAGGAAATAAATTGGTGTGCGCTTCCCACACGCATTCGGAATGCCCTTCGTCAGCTCTTTCTGCAAAATGGTGATGCATCCCCGACCTACCGCGACTTAACGTTCTATTCCGCCCAAGATCTCCGGATTCTGAGAGGCATTGGCACTGCGGCGTTATCGGTCATTGAAGATCATCTCGAATCCCTTGGGTTGAACCTGCATCCGAATGTTAATCGAAATCGCCTAACCTTCACTGAAAGAGAGGTAGAATAAGCAAAGTAGCCTAATGTAGATTTAGAAACCGAAGATGAATAACTCTTAGAGATGGAATCATTAACTGCTCGCACTATCTCTAACTCTATTTCACAACCACAAACGGCCGCGTTTGCACGAAGCCATTCGATGAAGCCCGCAGAAGCAGCACGCCTGCGGGAAGATCGCTGGCAGAAAGCGAAAGCTGGGCGTCCGCAGTCTCGCCACTTGCGAGGATTCTGCCTAACACATCGTCGATCTCGTAGTGGATGGGCGAGGTAGAGGGATTTGTGAAAGAGACGGTGAAGGACGAGGTGACGGGATTGGGGAATATTGTGAGATTATCGTTGGCGATTGATGGGCCTTCACTGACGCCAGCAAAATTGCTAGCGTTGAGCACAGTGACTAATTGCCAATAACCCCAAAGCTGGTCCTTGCCCTGTAGCCGGACGTAAAGCGAATCGCCAACTTCCAAGCTATCCTGCGCAATTTTTGCCGCGACCCACTGCGCGACTGAGTCGAAAGAACCGCTCAATGGAAAAATGTTTTCGAGTAGCGGATAGCCGAGACTGGGCCTGCGGATTTCCGCCTGCGCGGCAAGCAGCACCGCTGTTGTCGGAAAAACGACCGCCGTCGGAAAGCTCCATGCTCCCGGAACCATTGTCCCGCTGGTGTTGATGAAGCCCGAGCTTTTCACGCGAACAAAAACCACTCCGCCATATCCAATAGGATGCGACGCGATCAGTAATTGCGCGAGCGAATCCTGCGCGTTCCCGCTTTGGATGTTCAGTGCGGTTCCGTTACCTTCGCCCGGATCTGCTCCGATGAAATATTCGGCTTGTGAAATCGTTTGCTTTTGCGCGCGTGGAGACGATGCAAGGCACAAGATGATCGATAAAGCTAATATTGCTCCCTTCATCTCAATACCCCACCTTTCCAACCATATTGAATTGAATCGTTCCATCGGCGTTCAGCATGATATTCGACGGCAGGGTGACATAAGGCAGCAGCGGCGCATCCGGGCCGCCATAGTAGCCCATGTCGGAGGGAGAGCCATCGAGATTTAGGAGTGAAGGGTCGCCAGTGCCCGATAGTTGCGAGTTAGCCGCGATTCTATAATCCGGGCTAAGATTGGGGTTGACTTGTTGACAACTAACCTGCGTCGTCACATAAAGAAAGTTAGAATTATTGCCATACGAATCACAATATCTTGCTGTAAGCACCCCCCAGTTCCCCGATCCACCGCAACCACCACATGCATAGAACCCTTGAGCGTTGGACAACGCAATGCAGTTGGTAGCAGTGAGTGTGGTTCCAGCTGGCGAAAGAAATCCCGCGGCTCCATTTGAGGCAGCAATGCAATTGAGGACAACTGCATTTGTCCCAGTTGACACCAGACCGGTGTTGGCGCATGAGGTTATTATGCAGTTTGTGACGGTTCCATTAGCGAGATGGACACCGTCATTGCTGGATGTCACACTAATCCACTGAAGTTTCCCCGAAGTCATTGTTACGGCGGCCCCGCTGGAAATTCCCACATCTACAATGAATGTGTTAAGAGCTCCCCCGCCTTGCACAACGATGTTTGATGCAATCGTTACTTGCTCCTGATAGCTCCCAGGCAAAATTCGCACGGTATCGCCATCAATACAGTCGTTGATGGCGGCTTGGATGCTGGTATATTGCTGACCCGTTCCCACGTATCGGATGGTCGCCTGCGCGGAAGAGAATGCGAAGAGGAACGAAAGTGTAAGTATGATTAATTTCATAAGGTTGTTTTGAGTTAAGAACTGAAAATGTGGTTGTATCGTGGAATTGAGAGATGGTGGTTACTAACCTATCCATCCCCAGCTCCACTTGAATGAAAAGCCGATTTTGAACGACGACATCCCCAATGCTGGAGGACTGGCGAAAGGGTAATTAGCATTTGATAGCCTCAAGCGATAGGCACCCTGCTGCAATGCACCATTAAGCACGAAATCTGCAATGGGAAGCATTACTGGCGTATTCTTGCAAATGACGTTTGACAAATAATCGCAAAGAGGAGCTGTGCCCGCCCAGATAATTCCCGAGCCGAGTGTACCCCAATTGATGCTCCCGGAAGGCATTAGCTGTTGCTGGTCAAAGGAGACATCAACGTCGAAAACTTTCGAAAACTCGAACATAACAATATTACTCGATCCAATTGACATCGTTAAGCCATCAAAATTCGGGTCTGGGATCGCCGATGATCCCGGGAAGGTATCCCGGAATGTTTGATTGGGCACTGTAAAAAATGCAACTCCAATATTCATTTGATTTAAGAGATTGATTGAGAAGTTCTCACCCAAATTCCAACCGTACCCAAATTTTCCCCCGAAACCAAAGCTACTGATCACCTTGACACTATCTCCCCATCCGAATGAGAGTTCGCCATAAAAACGCTGAAGGTAATCAATGCCCGTGGCCACGGGTTCCTGCACCCTGGGGACGATATCAGCTTGAAGTGAAACCATTGTTATAGCCTGCTTTGCGCCGAAAGTCGTGTCAACGATCTGGTTGGAGTAAGAATCAAAATGTACGCCCTGATATCCGAACGGAAATTGCCCTTGGGTAACGAAGAATCCCAGACCATAACCAGGTGGGATTTTGGCTTCGTATTCAGGCACATAAACCGTCTGAGCGCTGCATGTTTCTACTGCACCCATTATTAGGATCAGTATTACGATTATTGAGATGATTGATTTCATAGTCGCTTTGAATATTCAAATATACTCAATGACTTTAATTAGAATCCACAATAATCAAGCCACCATTAGGCAAGGTATAACGAGGGTCACCCATCCTTGCATCAATTAGCGAATCCATTCTTCTACGCTCCAACTCGTCATCATACCAACCTTTCGTGGTCTTGAACTTAGGCACCCGACACGCAGTATCTATCCATTTTAATATCTGCAAATTGTAAATTAACACAGTTGGATCGTGCAGTACCGTCGTGTCGAGAGACTGCCTTTCTCCCGTCACACTCTCTACGCGGTCAACCTGACTCTGTGTAAGAAAGACGGTCGTTGATGAATCATGCTGAATGAACTTAAAATCTTGGATCCAGTAGAGCGGAGTCCTTAAGGGTAACGGTGAGGACTTAAACATATCAGGTATTTCTCTTGCTAATCTCAGGCTTGTGTCTGTCCAGAGAGTAGGCTGATATCCACCCGCTGACGCTTTCGCCGAGACTTCCCTTGCTTCGTAATTTGCGAGCTGTTTTGTAACAAAGGGCATCGTAACCTCCGGGTGTCCAGAAGGTGTGTTAAGTTTTCCGCCTCTGATGCTTGCATTTCGCACATTAATCGCTGAATCTGCTGCCCTACCTGCCTCGGTGTTAGACCAATCGCCGCGATGTGCACCATACTCAATCAGGCGACTAACGGTGGCCTCTGTAGCTCCCCCTCCGGGAATACCCTGTGCAATCCAGTCGAGAACTGAAAGGCCGTGAAAGGTTAGGTTTACATCAGCACCGTGAGCAACAAGAGTATCCACGATGGATGGAGTTGCAGCATACGCGAGTGGCGGCGGATTATTGAAAGCAGCGCTGTTTACAATACTGCTATCACTTGCTATCATGGCACTGACTGTTGCGGTGTCACCATTGCTACACGCCGATATGAACTTGAGTGTTCCGCAGCCCCCGATCGCAACGCCGATGGTGACGTAGAGAAGCGAAGGTGCAAGTATTGTCGGTTTCATTGTTTGTTTTTTAAAATCTTAAAAATTTATCGTTTGATGTTGTTTTGCTTTTCGCCGCACGGCTAAAATCCGGAAATGAATGTCGGTCCAGGCACCGAGATCGAGATGATCCTGGTCGATTTGTGCATACCTCTGCCACCATTTGGGGCGATGATGGTCCCACCTCCCAATAAAGAAGTGGTAACCCTGAGTGTCCGGCATCACCCAGCGCTTATGACCCCACGAGACAAAAAAATTGTTTAGGGAGTCAGGAGTGCCATGGTAGATGCTGTCCTGCTCACCGCCCGGAAGCCCGTGCGCGACCAGCAGCGGAATCCTCAGAGTATTAATGAGCGTATCGACTTTCTCAGGCGATGAGCAAAATTCAACAAGATCGTTCCAATCTGCCTCACGGAATGCCGGTCCCAAGTTCGGATCGTACCGGACCACGGAATCGAGATTGAGACGGGAATCATAATTGAATTTGGAGAGCCGAAAATCTTCCACTCGAAGCCCGGAGTCAGCAATGGTTGTGTCCAACTTGCTTTCCGAAGCAATGGTATCGACCTTCACCGGAGTGTTCGGCTGGCTTGGCTGAGGCGCTTCCGTTGTTCTCGAAAGTTCCAGAACTAATGCCGTTGTTACCACCACCAGCCCTGTAATCCCGACTGCCCATTGCATACGAATGCGGCGAAGCAAGCCTATCTTCGCGGGTGCCTGAAGGAAGATACGATCTAACGCATCCGGCGGCAGGAGCGCCTCTGTGCTAATTCCGGCTTTGTACGCTTCGAATACTTTCGATAGCTCGCCGAAATCGGGGTAACTATATGTTTCTTTAATGCTCATTAATTGCTGGCAAACCTAAAATGAATATTCCAGTCCCAGATCGGCGAAGGCGCTGCCAAGCCGCACTCGTGCATGCTCGATCCTGCGATACAGCGTAGCAACGGAACAGCCGAGTGCGTGCGCTGCGTCTTGCGGTTTCGGCTGTGGGTTCGTAAGGTAGCAGAGCCGGATCGCGGCTTCTTCACTCGGAGGAAGTTTCGCTAAAATGTCGTCCAGCATCTGCGCGATTTTCGCTTCGTCCAGCATTGCACTCATATTAGGAAGCGCTCCCGCGTTGGCCTCGATTTGCTCTTCGCGTTTTGTCTTGCGGTACCATTTTCGAGAGTTGTTCGTAATGCATCGGAACGTGAAGTTCCTCATGTGCGGCTCGGCGTCGGAAAGAATTTTGCGTCGAAATTTAATCCAGGTCATCATCATTGCTTCTGAGAGGAAATCCTGCGCGTTCATTTCGTGCCTGCGCGCCATGGTCCGGGCAAGGCTTTGGAAGTCTTGCCCGTTTCGGGTGCAGAAGGCTTGGAAGTCGCTCTCGGTCATCTGAGGGTATTATCCATTAGAGGGACGAAATTCTCACGAGACAGAAAATATTTTTACGAGGACATTATTGGATTATAATCCGGCCGAATGAGAGAATGAGGCCCCAGCTGTTACCGATGATTCGAAGCTTTAGTATTATCCTACCAATGCTCCGGCACGTTTGGCAGAAGCGTTTCCCAAAGCGCGCGAGCGTCTTTATGGGTCAGGAGTTGCTCCGGCGCGGCTTGTGCGAGCATTTCCGTTTGCGTCTTTTTCGCAACGATGGCAGCGGTTGTCTGAAGGTGCTTGCGTTGCAGATCATTCAATGGTTCGGCGTCATCTGGCTCCGGCAATGCTGCGAGAGCTGCCGCCGTCTCCGGGGTTGGGGATGGAAGAGCAGGCCAATCCTGCGCGACGGTTTCTGTAAGCACGGCTGAAAGATTTGGCGCCGCAGCGATGCGCGGGCTTGGAAGCATCGATGCGAAAGAAGTTTGCAAGCCGAGCCAGTCGCGTAAGGTGGCGAGGATAGATGTATGGTCCAGCGGTGTAATTGTGCTCGACCTGAACACGGTTCCCGGAGTGACATACGACGAAATGACAATTGCCGGTACGCGGACCCCAAACCGATCGAATGTGAACCCGGAGCCATCGGTTGCAACCGGATCAGGCGCGGGCGGCTGTGCGCCGGTCGGAGGTGCAGCGTGATCGAAGGTTCCACCATGCTCATCGAAAAGCACAATGAACAAAATGCTGTCCCGGTAGGGACTTGAACGGATCGTGTCATAGATGGTCGAAAGAAACTGCTCACCAGGCCGAACATCCGAAGGCGGATGATAACTCTCATCTGTTCCCAGCTCTCCGAAGTTCGGCTCCAGAAAAGTAAAGGTCGGAAGCGCGCTGGAAGCCATACTGCTTTGTTGCGAGCAGGCCGTTTGAAAGTCCTGGATACTGCCGAAATTCGTTTCATTCAGGGCATACTTCCCAACGAACATTCCCTTCACAAGGGAGGGCAAAGTTCCGTCATTATACACCATCCACTTAAGATTCTGCGAATCAAGCACATCGAAAATGTTGTTGATTTCCCATCCTGTCGGAAGATGGGCATCGTTGTTCACATCCCCATTAGACGAACCCGTAAGCAGGAAGCCGCGATTCGGCCATGTCTCACTCGGTACGGATGCGTGCCACGCATCCGAGGTCGCAAAATTTCGCGCAAGGGTGCTAATAATTGGTACTTGCTCTGGGCTGTAAGACTGCATGATCTCCGCCGCGCTATTGGCCGGTCCGCCTGCTGTATTTACTTGGGTCAGATAATTGGTCAGAAACCCGGACATATTAGCTGCATTCCCTCCATTGTAAATTTGCAGCTTGACATCGTTAAATACTTCACCGGGGTCAGGCTTTGGAACTTCCCATTCGGAGATCGCAGCGCCGTTGATCGTCCAATTCGTTGTACCGGATCCTGCGAAGACTGGTTGACCGTTGTTGACGCCTGGGATAGAATTGGAATACGTGTTTGCGGTCAGACCATTGAAACTGGCTCCCGATCCCGCAGGAATGACGAGCGCAGGTGATGTGCCCGGGGGATAGAGCCATCCGAGCAAATTGTCCATGGACCTATTCTCCATCATGAGCACAACGATATGGTCGATTTGCGGAAGAATGGACTTCGATGCGGCTTGGGAGATCTCGTAGGTGACGTCGTCGTAGCCTAAACCGTCCGAGATATAGGTTCCTGTAATGCGGGTTGGTTTTCCGCTCGTGCCAGTAAAGGTCAGCCCGGTATTTCCCGTTTGCCATCCGGTGTTCTGGTCGCCGGCAACGATCTGAATCCAGATGTCGCTGCTTACTAAGGTTCCGGTAAGCTTCTCTTGTAATTGAACCGATACCCCATCGAGCGTGAACGTGGTAGTAAAGACCCACGTATCGCCGTTCGTGATCCCCTGGGCGCGGTTCATCCACAGCATCTTAGTAGCTGCACCGTTTGGCGCGTTGCTTGAATTGATTCCCCAGTCGCTCGAATTCAAGCTCGGACTGACGGTTGTCGATGCCGTGATACCAGATGATAAATTGTTTTGAATCGCGATATTTGTCATTATGAGTAAGTGCAGTCTTAGGAATTCAAAGATCGGTTAGTAGAAAGCGAATCATTCTCGCATTCTGTCAACTACTTTTTTTACAACAAGATTGAGCCAATCCTTGGACCATTCAGTCTTAAAATCTACGTCGTTTGAACTTGGTTTAGGATCAACTTCGTCCACCTTGATAACAGAAGGAACAGCCGCGCTATCCCCTATAATAATTGCCTCTCGCTGCTCCAAAGATGGGAGCGAATCTGTAATTGCTGCAATTGAATCAGGTAACAGTCTGCGGACATACTGTTGGTCCGCCGGATTAGTCAATCGCATGGCAACGAAGTTATTGCACTGCGAGAAGATTGTTTCTGAAATCTCGGATGGACGCTGGCTTACAATCATTGCAGAGATTCCGTATTTTCTACCTTCCTTTGCAACGCGCTCGACCGCTCGCTTTACAGAGCGATATTCCGCGTGATCGTCTCGTGGAACGTAATTGTGTGCTTCCTCATACACGATTAAGAAGGGCAGTTCCCGATTATCAAGTTTAGCTTGGCGATAATGAAAGCAGAAATCAAAAATCAGCCGGCTCACAAGGGAGACGACGATTGATACTGCTTCAAAAGGTATTCCACTTAGATCAATAATTGTTAAGTTCGCTTCGTGATTATCTTGATAGCCAATAAACTGAGCAAAGATTGCGGGAATGTCGTCGGAAGTGTATGGTGCACCATCGCTTTTCAAAGGACTGAGTAAAAATTTTAATCGCTTATCATTCAACTTTGTCCGAAAGCGGGAAACAAAGCGATCAAATTCACCAACAAATGCTGCATCGTTAATTTTTCCTCGATCCTTCGCCTTAAATTTAAGTACCTCGAAGAGACGATAATCTTCTGGGATGCCCTGTGGACATTCCTCGATCGTAAGTACTCCTGATGAAGCGTCTTTTGTAGCAATATTTTGATTATGTAACCAGCGATGAACCTCTTCTATACTGAAATAGATCGGAGTGTCGTAATTTATACCGGGGGTCGATGCATGATACTTAATTTTGTTCAGAGTAACAGCGTTCTTAAATTCAGATAGCTGATTGTGGTTGTTGTGATCGCCTTTGTCAACGAACATATCTTCAAGCTCCTCGGAGGTCATTAACCAATAAGGCAACGCGAGATCCTTAACGCTTAAATAGGACGCCTTAGGGAAAGCGGACACATACTCGCCGTGCAGGTCAAAGATGATGATATGTGAGTTGTTGAGAATGGGTTTCGAAGTCTGTTCAGTAGATGCCACCATAGCGTTCTGAAGAATTTTCGCGACGGTGCAAGACTTCCCGGAGCCAGTTGAGCCAACGACTGCTACGTGCTTGCTGAAGAACTTATCCCCATCAATCTCCATCGGCACTTCTGGATCTTGGACAAGAGTTCCAAATGAGAACGCTTTCGGCTCTTCGATACCTGAGAACAATTCCTTAAGAAGTTCTCGTGGTGCCAATGATACTGATTGAGGAGGAATAGAGAATTGCTTGCCGCCTCTGGTAAAAGAACCATTTTCCCCCACGAAGCCGACAGGTTGTGCATCCAGTACAAACTTAGTTAAAACTCCTGGCTCACTTTCGGGTGAAGGAGGCATTGGATCAATGATTTTAAAGCTTTGAACGATTGCAATAAGCTCCACGTCATCATGATCAGAAATCAGGAGATAACTTCCGATTGCCAGCTTTTCTTTATCCTTTATTCTGAAACGGTCGAGATCGAGAATCTCGATTTGAATCAGATTTGGAGTTACTGCGATTACGCGATAGAAATCACTGTCATTGGCAGATGCGCTCATAAAATAAGAATCCTTTCAAGTTCGGCGATATTCGAAATGCTCGCCATGTAAATATGTCCATTCAAGGAACCGCGAAGGTAGTCAATATTAATGTTTGCTTCAGGCGAGAAGCACATGATCGCGTCTGGTTGCTTGAGCTCTAATACCGCGTTCCTATATGTGTCCTCGGAGAGTATGCGCACCAGGTATGAAGCCTTTGTGACCTTAAGTGTTTTCGAAGTGTTGATGATGGGTGGCATCTCAAAAGATGGCACATCAAATTCTAAAGATTCGTGACCGTCGTTGAAGGATATTGATTCCCGAATCAGTGCAATTTTTACGCGATCAACATCATTCCTGTTTCCCTTAACAATTACGGACCATGGCTTAACACTATAGAGCACATCCGGAATCTTGTAATATTTATCTACTAATTTCTTAATGAACTTAGAGATCGGAATGCACCCGTAAGCACTGTCCACAATGACCATCCTTGAGTATGAATTCTTTTTCGCTATTGGGCCGATCCGTTTTGTTAGATGGCGGATGTACGCCTCCGTAGATTTCATTTCGACGAACCATCGCGCAAAATGATATGGGCGTTTGTCGATCATAGCGCAAAAGTTCTTCTTTGAGATCGTCCTGTCCTTCGGTCTCTTGTTTGTGGAAAAGCTGAAGGCATAGCGCTATCGCGTTAGGATAATAATAGTCTTTGGCATCTGATGAAGTACATGCAAAGTGATTTTGCAGGACTTGAATTAGTTCTTTCTTGGAATCCTCAAACGCCATTCCAAGGGTAATTCTGAATCTGCGAAGAAAGCTATCGAGTGCTCTATCTGGTATTCCTTCGCTTTGCAAGAAATTCATTGTTTGTTTCTTGCTTTTATACTGCGCCAATGTTTTTAAATCAGCACGCGATGAAATTGAAAAGTTCGGCTTGCCTTCAGTATGAATAAATAGTTCATACTTTGCGTTGCGTTGACTGGTGAAATCATCTTTTAACATTTCGAGTATTGGCCATCTAACGAGGGACATCGTAAGTGTTTTTGACGGGAGGTACTTGAATTGAATGGCCTGCAATGAAGAGTTCCTCAGTAAATCAAGGTCTTCGATGTGTTCAAAGGTAGCCTCAATGGAATTGCCCGACTGTCTAACGAGCTTCGCTATTGATCGCTGGAACTGATAAAGATAGCCCCTGAGGGATCGTTCGGCGGATCTAATCATTTTTATGCTCTCTAAGATCGATTAATCTGCCGGCCAATATACTTTCTCAAGTCGCAAAATTTCCCGAGCTTGTTGATCGAAACCATCGTAATGCTCTATGATTAAATCGATCAAGAATTCCCTGTCAATTGCAACGATCTGAGCATCTGCACGTTCTGCTTCGTAATACGCCTCCGTAGAAAAACCCGATGTGCTCACGAATAGCCCGCGCTGGCCTCTCCGAGGGACAGCTGTGAACGCCCGCATAGTTTCAGGGCCAATCTTGTTGGCCTGATGTTTTACTTCAGATATAATACTCACTCCTGACAGCCCCGTTCCATCGACCGTGGCCACAATGTCGCGCCCTCGGTCTTTACTAAGAACGACTCGTGTTTTATAACCCATAGCTCTCAATAGACCTGCGACCAAATATTGCACCTCCTGCCAAGACAAGTCTGAAATCTTATCACTTATCGCTGACCGAGCTTCAGCCACGACATTTCGAAAAGGACCGACATTCGAAATTGCCTCCCGGGTAGTTTCACGTACCAGGTTCTCAATTTCTTTGCGCGGGATACGGCGCCCTTCGTCGTCTGTGATTTCGAATGTTTCTGACCCACGTAACTCCTTAATAGGATCACTCTTTTCGATTACCTCAATTGATGCATCCGCATCAATCTTGAAAATGGTAAGATATGCACCGAGGTAAGCCCGCGTAGTTTCAGAGAGTGCGTCGCGTCTCACGTAAGAAATCCACTCGACTTCACGCGTATGACGGTATTCGGGATGTTGCTCTCTGAATCTATATGGGCTTGCAATTATCCCGACGTAGTAAAGACGGTTTGCATTATCATAGGTAACTATCTGTGAACCTTCAGGAAATTCAATAAACCTCTTCAGCTGTCCCGCACTGGTTTGAATGTAACCTCTTCCGGCACTAGGATAGGCATCTACTAGCCTCGCACGTAGTGTGTCGTAGTCGACCGGGGTAGGAATTCCTCCAATGTCGTCCCATCCGAGCGCTACGAAATCATTTTCTAGAAACCACCGCGCAAGCCTCCCGCCTTCGCCAGAACGAACCATCCAAAGAGGTAATTTTGAATCAAGTTCCATAAAGATAATCTTCTATTTTCAATTACAAATAAACTGCAATGGTTTCAAAAGCTTCAAGAAAAATCCCATTGTCGAATCGGGTTTATTCCTCATGGCAGAGGACAGGTTAGAATTCTTTGTGCATTTTTCCAAAGCAGCTTTTCGAGAAACACCGGTTCCGCAGCATACTGCTCCAGCGCTTCGGCGAAGCTTTGAATGTCGGAATAATTGGGGCAGTCCGCGATGGGCTGAATGAAGCCATCGAGGTCCGTACCTATCGCGACGGCATCGTCACCTGCAATATTGCGAACATAATCGATTGTCTTGCAATACTGCTCGAAACCGATAGCGGGAGTTGTTGTGGCTCCCAGCCAATACGTGGAAAGAATTACTCCGACAACTCCTCCCGTCTTGGCAATAAATCTCAACGAATCATCACTCAGATTGAGTTGAAGGTTAGCGATTCCGCGCACGCCCGCATGAGAAGAAATAACCGTCTTGCCTTTCCCATGCGGATCATAATAGTTCTGAATGTCAGCGTGTGCAAGGTCGGAGCAATGGGTGATGTCGAGCACCATATTTGTATCCCAAATCGCGTCGAGCATTTGAAAGCCGAGTTTGGTCAGTCCCAGGTTCGGTTCGTCCTCATCCAGAATTTTATTCCAAAAGTTCGTGGTGCAAGGTAGCCCTTTTGCGCATGAGGCAAGGCCCATAAAACGCAGATGGGTGAGTATAAGGTAACAAACTCCTTTCGCAGCAAGAATCTCGACATTTTGCGGATTGCCCGAAAGTGCGTGTCCGCCTTCGATAGCGTGAACGAGGAACTGAGTTCCATTCGCGATACAATCGTTTAACGCCTGCTTCGTCTTGACTACTATAATTCCCGCTTGTTTGGCGTCAGCCTCAACGTTGCTGTATTGCTTTAGCAAGTGATTGATCGCCCCGGGATGAGGTTCCTGCGGCAATAGGAATTCGTCTTCCGGGTCGTAAAGCACCGAAGCAAAGCCGCTGATTCCTCCCTGATGGACATGGTCCTCCGTCACGCGAGGCCGATTTACGGCCTCATAGTTATCGACCTCATTAGCCAGATCGTAAAGCGCAGTTAAAGCAGTCTTATGCACCGGATCGTCGGAAGGAATGTTCGGTAGCCCGGGGTGCATCGGGAAGTGGGCGTGAAGGTCTATGATTGTCATAATCTTTTTCTCTATCGACGAATCGGCGTGCCATTTTAACCTCAGCCGCGACCCAATTCGTGAAGCCTTGGATAGATTGTTCCGTCGTATCCGATATAGATTTGTTTCGAGCCGGACGTAACCTGATAAAATGGATAATATGGAGACCGCGATTCTGCACATGGCCGCCAAACCATCATAGGATTTAAACCTGAAATACCCGCTTGGAAAGTAACTCGGCCCGCTCCGTCCCCAAGATCGAAGGTCTTTCCATAGACCAGTTTCCTCGCTTGGTCGGGTTCTATGATGTAATGCGGTACTGGTGATGGCAGCGTATGCGTCCCATTAAGCGTTCCGTGAAGCGCATCGACTGATACGAGGGCTGTTATTTCCTCACCTCTCTGCATCGGGACGAGATAGTAGAAGCTGTCGGGCAAGTCGAGCCGTTGAACAAGAATCGGTTGGCCGGGGGCCGTCTGTAGGAAACTCACGGCCATGTGCTCGATCTCATAAAGCCGATGTTGCTCGAGCAAGGATTGCATGAGTTCCCGAACCGTTCCAGGAGGTATCAAGTTATCTCCATTCAATCGCTTTTCTTTCGCCATTCGTAAGTTTCCTAAATTGCCTCTCCTTGAATCCACCACGCTGATGAATTGCGGATGACCTACACCATACACATCGCATCCAGTTCCAAAATAGACACTAGTCCAATCGCCGCTATAAGCAGCGTATTCGTTTGCCACTCCCCGATTCCCTCCACTCCCACAGGCATCGGGATCGCTGTGAGGCGGCGGGGGCGCCAACGATGGCGTGTAAAAACTTGGGGTTGGCGGCCAGGGGTTGCTGATCAAGAAACCTCGAATTTCATAAGAATGACCCGGCTTCGGTTCAGCATCCGTATGAACGCCTCGAACAGTAACCCAGTGGTTGCAACCCATGACGAGCGTTCCAGTTGCCACGCCGCTGTGGTGCAACGTGCGTACAATTTCCTCCGATCCTTCTAACTCGGAGTTGGATGTTGAGATGATAAAAGAACCATGGAAGATTGGTGGCACAGGCATGAGCGCGTTCAGCGTATAATTTAGTCCGTCAGGGGATGTGAACCACCCAGCGGACGAATGTGCATGATTCATGTTATAGATCGTGACCTGATCCAAAACCCCCGCTCCAATAGAATCTAAAATCATCTGTCCGGTTGCCGCGCCACAAAAGTAGTCGGTATCCTGCTGATGGTATGGAGTTGTCAATTCTTTAATCCATGTCATGTTTTTTCGCTGCCCTCTATTTGAAATAAATCTTGCTTCGCCGATGCTTCACTGTTTTTCAGCTTCTTCCGTTCCCAAACAAAAGCATGCATGAAAACTATACAAACATACGGCAAAAAGATGGAAATCCCACCCACCATTACCTACCCATTTGAGGCACCATCTCATCTTTTTGAAGAAGAGAAAATCGGATGCCCCTTCTGATCCCTGCCAGAGAGCTTAGCCCCCCCCCAGTGCGGAATCTACGATGTGCTCCACCGCGCATGAGACGAAAGCGTTTGAGGAGTCCTACCGTCTCATTCGGAACTGGCACTCGATGTTGTTCGTGTCTGGAGATTGTAAACAATTCAAATCAATTAGTTCGTGTGGAACCAGCCCGCAAATTCTCGTTTTTTGTTTTGAACTCCATATTTCTCTACAACCCCAAATTCTTACTTCTTGATTGAAAGCCCACCTTCCCAAACCAAATGCCTGAAATCGGAAATTGTTAATACATTTAGAGTTGACGTTACATCCTCGCGGGTACATTATCCTTCGAAGCCGAGGAGCAATTTCATTTCTTGTTTACAGCGTGATCCGTTTCGGCTCCTGAGTCAGCAGCTTTCGGAAAGGATTATCGGGATCATCGTCATAGAAGACTTCAAGATCATCCTCGCTCTCATCTATGTTATCGGATTTCTGTTCTTTGGGAACCCATAAATCACGGAGGATTGAACGCATCTTCTCATCGGATCGAATCGCATTCCTTACTGCTTGGAGCGCATTCTCTTTAGCCTCTCGGAACTGAGGCGTGTCTGCCTTTCCCTCGTCTTTGAGGTCAAGGGCAATTTGGCCATAAGCTGCGGCAAGATTTGCGCTGATGCGGCCACTCTGTAGTACAGCTACTTCTTCATATTTTTTCGCAAATTTAATAGCTGCCCTGTAGCTACCCGGCCGATCGAGATATAAGGCAAAAAATGTGACCCATTCATAGATGGCTCGTTTAAGGAATTCGTCATCCTCGGGATCGACGTATCGTTCTGCTTTCAAGAGGGTCTCGAATATTGCTTCCTCATCGGCGTGCTCTTCGCCTAAGACCTGCGCGTAGGAGAGCCACAGCCATTCGTTTTTTGCGCCCTCCTGGACAGCTTTTTTATATCCTCGAATTGCTCTCTCATTGTTTCCGAGCAGTCTTTGTGAATTCGCCCAAACCTCCCAATCCGCCGCTGACTGAATCTTCTCTGTGGAAACTGCCGCAATCTTTTTTGCGGCATCCAACACCTCGGATTCTGCCACTGGGGGTGAGTCGTCAACATCGCGGAGCAATGATTTCAGTATTTCTTCGCGAATTTGTTCTTTGTACTTATCAAAGGCTTCTTGAGAGAGACTGGTAAGATCAACAAAAATCGCACCGCTGCGTATGTCTGCTGCTCGAAGAGCCTCCATAAGATAGGACCGTGTGAAGAAAAAAAACGAAAGGAATCCTAGAATGCTAAAGTAAATAATTGTCTCCACGCCAATCGTTTGCGCATTCTCGTTAGGGAATGCGTGGGAAAAGATATGTGCCCACGAATATAGAGTTGAGGGAATCTTTCGGGCTTGAAAGAGTGTAATTCCTGCAATTGACTTAGTGAGCCAGTCCGCAACCTCTCGAAGATTTCTTGAAAACGGCTGGAACGTCGGTTGTGCATCTGGAGTCTGTCGTGTCGTTTCATCCGATGAGCTCGGCGTCCCAAAGAGGAACCCTAGCAGCGAGCCAGCGGAATACCATGCAAGGCACCATAGAATAATAGTTGAAACAGAACGAGCATCAATACTGAAGCCTTCAGCCCAAGATTGATACATAAAGGCAAGTACCCCCCCGAGAAGCAGGAAGAAGCCGAACATCCACGTAATGTAGTTCCGCAATTCCATCGAATTACCATCAGAGTTGCCATCGCTTTGCGTGAATTGCTGGTTCGAACGGTTCAATCTGTTCCACATAATGAATATGAGCCAAATCAATAGTGCTACACATGTTCCAACGAGTAAATAAGTGAGCATGGCTTCGATTTTAGTAAAATGAGATATTATTATTGGTGGCTTTACTTACTTAATATGTAAAGCCGATAGTTATTGTGTTAGCCTTCTTAAAAGAGGGAACATCATAACCGTAGATCCATTTTGCTGTCAGTCCGAACGACCCTTTGGGTTTCCAAGACAGATCCGACATGCTGGAAAAATACCAACCGTCTGGAACGGTTACCGATTGGTTTGAAAGTTTGGCTTCCTTCACGTTTACGTCGAAATTGAGATTCTTAGAGATCGCCCAGGTAGTCATCAAAATTGGCGCAAAATATCCATAGCTGGACGGGGCTCTATTGTCAAACCACCTATAACCATCTTGTAAATCAAGATAAAGATAGCATGTCAGCGCGGACGGGAACCAATAGTAGCCCGCGCTGAACTCTCCCGCCAGAATCCCCTTAGTTCCTAATTGATCAGACGATGCCGTTGGGCCTATATGAATCTTGAAAAAATCATTAAGCTTAGGCGATGAAAAGCCTTCAATATCCCAATCAAGATAAACGCTTGCCTCCATATTGTTAGTCGAATCTACGGTGGCGTCACCAAAACTTGCCGACGCGCTAGATTGAATTCCTATTGCGCTATGAATCTCGGTATCTGCCGGGTTGCTTGGCAGGGCTGGTCGTTTTCTTCCAAACGGATCTGGTCCTGAAAAAACATCTAAATACGGGCTGCTTCCGGATGATGGTGAACCCTGCGATGCTGCCGTTTGATTAAAATCAAACGACCCACTCCACTTTTTAGATAAGAAATTGTAGGTGCCTCCAAAATCACCGAGTTTTTGCTGTGCCTTGGTGGTTGAGGCAAGGATGAGCGTAATTCCTGCCAGACCGAGCGAAGTGATTAGTCTCATCAGTTCGAGGATTTTATTAATTCTCATTCGCTACTATGTATTCTTACGGTGTATAAGCGGCCGAGACGTAATTAATAAGATCGTCAACAGTCTCGATTGTGCTGAATAGTCTGGTGGTTAGGTCGGTCGGAGTCCCGAGAGCTGGGAATGCAGCGACGACATCAGTGGCGAAAAGCATCGCTGATGGTGCGTGGATGAACAGGAGCAGCGACATCTTAGGAAAGTTACCGTCCTCCGGCGGCATTGGCGCAGAGTATCCGTCCTGCTTTAAAAGTTGATACACCGTATCGATGATTACTTGTTTAGTCATTTCGCTATGAATTAATTAGTGAATACCACATACGTATCGTTAGCCCTTCATGGAAAAAGAGTGAATCTTGTTTTAGTTGTTCGTTTCCACAATCGTCTCCTCCATCACAATCCTCTCCGCCATTTTCATCATTGCAACTCTCTGTTGGGATTGACGATTCGAGTCAACGGGTTGTGTCGAGCCCACGAGCTGTGGCGGATCGGCCGTTTCTCGGGCTCAACAGACTGCGTGTCGACCAGCTCGGAATCAATCCGCCTGGAATCCACTGAACAGCGATCCAGTCGAATGAGCACTAAATCTTTCGTATCCTTAACAGGCATAATTAAATATTTTGTAATTACATTAATAGGTAAGTGTTGTCTGAGGAAGATGTTGAGCTAGTGTGATGGTCACCGGTGCGATTGTCACTTGTTCTCAGTAGTTTTTAGCGCCGCATAAGTTCCAGAACTCAAGCCAATCAGGATGAGACTGTTCTGCACGAGATCCGGAATGACAGTATCGATATCCATTTTCCAAATATGATTTAGACCGTCAAGATGCAAGAGATTTAGACTTCCCCACACCATGTAGATAAACCAGACTCCAAAGATCAGGTTGAAGAGTACAGTCTGAAACCGGGAAATGCTGACTCCTTGGGTGTCGGAAAGAATGTCAAGAAAAAAACCTTGGCTTGGTTCATTCTGACTTTTCAATCCAACGTTCGGGTTGTTCTTATCGGAAAGGTCGGTCAGTTTAGCTGTTGCCATTGTACCGGCGCTAATTCCGAGCAAGATGAGTGTTGATTCCCGAAACGTGGGAATTAACCCCCTTTCGATTATGATAGCTGCGAACGCAGAGATTACGATTACTGACCACCAGGCGAGTTGAACCCGTGCAAAGCTATACGGTTTGGGTGCATTGGCGGCTGTAGTAATATCGCGCAACATACCGTACTTCTTATCAAACAGAATGACAAGAAAGACGAGGAAAATAAAAACAATGGTGAAAAAGATCTGAGGATTGGGGTGCATAAAACCAATTCATTATTCTTGCCTACTCTTTCCAGGATTTTCAGCTTCCTCCGCTTCACATCCGCTACGGTGGATGCAAAAAGCAACGCGAAAATACCACCAGAATTCTCAAACCCCACCACCCATTACCTACCCATTTGCGCCACGCTCTCATTTTTTTTCTACGAGCGAAATGAGGGATGCCCCGAGCGAAGCGTGTCCGGTCAGCGTTAGCCTCTTTCGTATACGCATGCGCACTTTCTCGACTGCGTGTTCAGTCGTGCAGAGGATGCGCGCGATCTCATGGCTGGGCAGTAGGCCGGTTATCAGCGCAGCTATCCGAAGCTGCGTTGGCGTCATGTCTGGGCAGGCAGCGGCAATTTTCGCAAGGCGAGGCGCGTACACTCCCTTCGTCTCAACGTCATAGCGCTGCCACGCCAGGCAAGTTTTTGCCCTGCACCGACGTTGTCGGACCCGGTGTGAACTTGATAGATTCATCGAAACTTCTTTCGAGATTGCGCTACTATTATCAGGTAATTATCTATATTGCGTGAAGCACCGACATCAAGTTCTGGTCGCGGCCTTCAATACCGAGCTTGCGCCTGGCGTGCCACCGATGCGATTCGATGCTGCTCTCCGATACAGAGAGTAGCGATGCACTTTCTTTAATACCGAGGAATGCGCGAGTCAGCATACATACTTTAAGTTCCATCGGTGTAATGGTGGGAGCGCGGTTCAGGAGCTTCTTACAGAAGTTAGGATGGAGCTGACGCAGGAGTCGTTCGTACTCGGCGAGCGCTCCTTGGCTGTCAGTGATTTTTGATGCTGCTCGTGTGCCTCTCCCTTCTGCTGACTCGAAACCGTTGAGTCGTGCAGTTGGCATTCCGATCGTTCTCATTCTTTTATTTTGTCTTTGGCTAGTCTTGAGTGTCATAATCTATTACTGTTATGAGGTTTGGGTTTTTCCATCCGACGGCGACCTGCGCGCCGTTAGATAGGTTGACGATAGTGGTGTCCGGATAGAAGCAAACTTGTAAATTTAGGACGACTAAGCTGGCGGCAAAGGGAATCGCGGTGGTATCTGCCTGACCAGAGCCAACAACGAGACTTTGGCTGTCCAGCAGATTAGTGATGGTCACGTTCCCCAGAGCCTGCGAAGATTCGTTCTCAACGACGAAAAGGTTTATATCCAAGACTCCATCTTTTGATTTGCGATCTTTTGAGATGCCGCCAACTTTTGTGCTATCAATCTGCTTGTTCGACGAGCCGTTACCCCCGCTTGGAGAATTTGAGGAAGGATCTTCCGAACCCGTTGGGCCTGGAGAACATGATGCGATAATAAGTAGAGCAAGAAGTGCTGCACAGCGGTACTTACTTAGGAAATTTTTTTGGAATGCTAACCTCTTTTCGGCCATGTTGAATTTCTTTCCGTTAATTTGTGATGATTACATGAAGTTCTTGCTACAAAATTGCTGGTCATCCCTTAATTTATTGCAGACTTTTCGGAGCGTTTTTAGCCTTATAGTAGTTTACACAATTCCAGGTACTGCCTGATTTTGCTTTAAGAAAACACACGATTCGGCATTTTTGTTGTTATGGGAATTTTGATAATTCGGGGGCGATGCTATAAACTTTCGTAACTTTGTATCCATGAAAAAGATAATTTTGGGTTTAGGATTAATGTCGATTTTTGCTCTCTCTGCTTGTGGAACAACTTACACGCGTCAGGAGCTTTACGAACAGCTTTGCGTGGCGGAAGCTGGTAGGCCTGTATCCGACTCTCTCTTACGGGCGTGGTCTGCCGATCCAGTGCAGGTTCAGGCGGTGATTCATGCGCAATACGGGCAGTGGCAGCTCGATAGTGCGCGCGTTGCTCTCTCGCGCGCGCAAGACCGCTTCCGTCAGGGTAATTTTACTCCGGGAGATACCATTCCCGCAATGGATGTGCCATTCGGCGGCAATTACAGACAACCATTGAGCGATACGGCTAAAGCCAAACATTGAACTCATGAATTATTTTATTGCGGTTATTTCCTTGGTGTATCTTGCCGCGCCCAACGCCTTAGCTAAAAGGGGGAAGGTGTTTCAAGATACCGAGAGAAAGAATCCCAATAGCGAGACCCAACAGGTTCAACAGCCAGCCCAAAATAACTTTTTTTACCCCTCCGTTCATGGTGAGGGGAACGCCGAAACTCCAAAGACCTATCCCGAAAAGGAGGCCAAGCCAGAACAGAGGCCGTGGTATCTCACGCCAGAATGGGATTTGGTCGCAATCACCCTTATACTCGCCCTCCTCTCGTACTATACCGCTTTTATCATGCGCGATACGGCTCGGCGGCAATTGCGCGCTTATGTGTGGATCGAGCCGAAGGCAAGAGAAAAAACCACCCCTTTTTTGACTGATATAGGAACGGACGAATTCGAAATTTACATCAAGAATGGCGGAATAACTCCTGCTTATAGGGTTAGATTTTGGCATAAAACGGACGGAGTGGGGAAAGGTGATGTTTATGATTTCCCTCCTGAATCCTTTGAAGATAAAGCGATAGTTGGGTCTGTTGCTGATATTTTTATGAATAATCCTATAAAGATTAAGACTCGTGCAAGAAAGTTGCCTGTTGAGCATGTGAGGGGTATGAGGGACGGGAGTGTCGTCTTTTATTATTGGGGGGAACTCCGATATTTTGATGCTTTCGAAAAAGAAAGAAGAACCAAATGGCGGTATGAGTTGAGCAGTGCTCATAGCGGAGAATGGCGAATGTGTCAAGAAGGAAACGAATCCACATAGAAAAAGAAAGGAACGCATCTTGGGTAAAATTTGATTGAAATTTTACCGCGTATCCGATACATCTCTATCGGACTGTGAGACGGGACATTCTTTTGAGTGTGCAACATCGACGCTAACGGCCTATTTCCCCCGCAAAAGTTAGTAGGGCGCATTCTCGTTGCTGTATTGCAATGATTGAACACGCCCTATTTCTAAAATGGTTTCTTCTTCCTCTCTCAATCCAGCAACGGTTCCCAATCCCATATTTTCCCGGTGATACCTGCCGCCATTGCAGGGGTCATTCGCAGGGTTTCGTGGATACGCATGAAGTTGTAATGATACACATATAAATTACACGCCGCGACAAGGTTTTCTAATTTCTTGCTGAACGCATTGGTGAGCCGTGCGAAACGACGGCACGACATTCGAAGCGTGAGGTTTTGCCTTTCTACGTAGCTTGTCGAGACTAAATCCATCTCTGGATTGCCCTGGTACACTCGCTTCTTCACGTAGGTAACTTTCGCTGGGCTGTAACGCCTTTCGATCTCGCCCTCTCCGACGTAGTGCTTTATCACTTGCGCGTAATCGGCTTGTGGGAAAGCGTCCGCGATCGCATAACGATAGCCACCGTAACCATCGGTGGAAAATTGGACGTGGTTATTTCTGATTCGGTGCCGCAATTCGAAGATGAATCGGCGGGTAGTTCTATCATCCCTTTTGCCAACTAAGAAGTGAGGAATGAGCTTTGTTTCGGCATCCAGCGCAATAAATACGTATTTGTCGCCGCGTTCGCCGTCTCTTTCATCAATCGGCAAATGGTCTCGCTTGATACCTACAAAAGTCCATATTTCATCAATTTCAATGCGATTGCATGGAACGCGATGGATGTTGGCGTTGAGTTCGAGGTGTGCATAGGCTCCTGTCTTAACGAGGAGTTTCATAATGGTGTTTTGATCTACACCTGTGATTCGCTGAATACTACGAATCGAGCTTCCTTCTGCCAAATGGTTCAGGACAAGCTTCTGTTTGTCGTGGCTTAATTTGTTCATTGCGGTTAGGGGTTAGTCCGCAATGAACTGAAGCGCAACGTTCCCGCGTTGTTATCGCAGGGTCAGCCGTATCTGTTCATTGCGGACGGTTGATCTTTAGGGAGCGCGGGTGTTAGAGCACCTTCACTCCCGTTTTTATTTGTGTACGTTAAATAGCATAACTACAAGCACCGTGCCAGCACGAAAATCTTTTAGGCATTTATATTCGTTATTCTTATCATAGGAATTCAAACTCAGGCACTACCCAATTCCAGTTCAATAGCTTAGTCTTTTTTGTGTTTCATGCTTTATATTTATGCCTCGAATATCAAAAACCTTTCAGCAATTGCGCGAGCTCGTTCGAATTGTCTCAACGGTAGGTCCTTCAGAGGGGTCAATGGCCTCATTAAAGGTGATTGCTAAATCGCAGGCTCCTTACGCTCGGTTATTCCGTGTTTTGCACGAAGATTCAAATCTCACCGAGGCAGGGGCCCTTAATGAGATTTTTCCAATCAAGTCCAACTCGGCTGTGGATGCGAAATTAAATGGACGTTCTGCGCATAGCATATCGGGGCGATATCGCAAGGTAAAATCAAGACTCAGGATTCGGCTTCTTAATACACTCTTTGTTCTTAATCTTTCGGAAGCAAAGCACTCGGAATACAGTCAGATTTTGTTCACCGTGAATCGGATGGTTTTCCTCGCTCGGGTTCTCCGTGTCTTTAGTTCAAGGGAGTTTTCTGCGTCTATTGCCAAAGCAGGACTTACAAAGGCAATGATGATTGAAGAATGGTCAAGCGCTATGGAGTTTCTATCTATACTGCGATCCGACGCGGCCCGACGAGGGGCAGTGAAGGCGCATAGACTATACTTGGCACAATGGGATCGTTGCCAACTGCTTCTGATGTCCGAAGAAAAGGCAAAGATATCGATCGAGAGCCTTCAACTTGCGTTTGCCAAGACCGGAGGAGAAAATCCCTCTCATGCCGCAGAGGCAGAGAAGGCGGCTGAGATCGCATACGGTTTTGCGAAAGAATTTCCGTCATTTAAACTGAGTTTCATTGCACTTCGACTTCGCGTTCAAGCTACCCAACTTCGAATGAATTATCCTGAGACGCTTAAAGTCTGCGATGAGGCTTTTGAAATTCTGCAACAATATCCAATTTTTAGTAATCATGCAAGGAATTCTGAATATGCTCTGATGGGGCTTGTCGCCTCAGTTCAGGGCCGCATCCGTGAAGGAGTGCCTCGATACCTTGCGTTATGTGAGGAACACCTTGATAAGCGAAAAGACAACTGGATGACTTTGAAGGAGTTTCAATACATTTATCTCATGCAGATACTTGCATTTCAGGCCGCATACCGTGTGGTGCAGGAGGTCCTTTCAAATCCCAGGTACGGAATCCAGACGGAGGCGGTACACGATCGATGGAACCTATTTCTGCTGTATGCGGAGTTAACAACCGGAATGCGGGTTCCCATAACGAAGATTGAGGACTTCAATGTTCTCGTTCATTCCTACACCGCCGATAAGGCTGGACTGAACACGGCTATGATATTACTCCATGTGCTGCTGCTTGCGGAACGAAAACAATTCGGGGAATTGCGAGACCGGATCGATTTTATTCGGGGGTATCGCAAGCGGCATTTGAAGGGTTCGGAGAACTCGCAGATGAATCGCCTGTTCCGAATGCTTCAGTTAATTGAAACGTGTGATCTTCATTACATCAAGATCGTTCGGAAGTCACGCGCATTACTGGACGAACTAAAGAAGTCCGAAGAGACCGAACCGATTCAAGGTGAACAGATTTTGCCGGCGACCTGGATTTGGAATCGGCTTATGGAGCATCTCCGCGAGTACCACCCGGTAAATACCAGAATAAGTTAGTTCCTCGCGATTCAGCCTTGCAGGGAGTTGTGAAATAGGGAAAACCTGCAATTCTCCTACAGATAATCGAGCAATAATCGAGAACTAAAATTCAAACTTATTTTGAACGTGCAGGCGTTCCATATGTGTCGCTGGTAGGTAAATGGAATAGATGAAGACCGACCAACGGTACTGTTCGCCGCCTGATTCGGATGCGCTGGACAATTGAATGCACACCTCCCGGATGATCGCGACGATCCGAATCGCGCCGCTTCCCTTCGGGGAAGCGGTCCGGGCGGCGGGCGAAGAACCGTGGACAACTCGCCAGCTCTCCGCCGAACACGATTAAAGGCAACAATATCCGTATGCTGCGAGATACCTACGATATAGTTTAGTGGGATACCAGGTGATAAAAAATGGGACCGCTCCCAAAAGCTTCCGTCAACTCTCGGCTCGGCCAACCATCGGATACCAGTCCGGTCTCTACGCCGGAAGCTGGGTTGGCGTTCAGAACCTTGTTTAATTATGAGCTATGGCAACGTGAGCGCAAACGGCTGGTGAGGAGGCTTCGCTCTCGATTTCCGAACGTGTCGAAGTGGAATGCCGAGGACGCGACCGAAGCGGCAATTGAACTTTCGCTCGTAAAAGGTTACGCTCTCACAAAGCTGGATGACTGGCGAGCATTCCTCCTCGTTGCAGCCACCTTTTATCTGCTAAACGATCGGAAGGGAATGCGTCACCTTATTCCGATTGCTGATGCAATAGATATTGAGATTGAGGACGAGATGATCCAGCACTTCGAATCTCGTAACCTGATTGATGCTATTCTCGAAATTCTTTCAGAGGAGGACCGGGAACTCCTACTTGAGAGGTTCGAATCCGGAAAGACGATTGCGGAAATTGCTCGTACGAAAGGAGTTACCGCAGAATCGTTACGCGCTCGATCGAGCCGGGCGTTGAGAGCGTTGAGAAAAAATAGAAAGATAGTCTATGAGTTTGTCACAATCCATCCTCGTTGAGACATTATCTTAGAAAGGTCATTTGCCATTCTTGTCACTTAGATATTGATACATTACCGTCGCTCTATCTTTCAATCTCATGGAAAGCGTCGTTCCAATCATCGGAGGCGATCTGCTGTCGAAAAACGAGGGTCTGAAAGCCCGCATCCGGTTTATCGTCGAAGAAGATTTCGGTCACGAACTTCGGTTCGTGGATGCAGGTTCGGTTTTTGCTTTACATTGAGCCAACCCCCTGAAATTATTCGTTCCATTCACCGTGACCGTCGAGGGAGCGATAGATACAACCGCAGAGGACGATATACTCGAACCAATACGAGTGCTATTCCCTTCGTCGGTTCAGATCAAAGGCATAGCATGGAACCTCCCTTTTCTCTTGAAAAGACAGGCAAAAGAGCTCTCGCTCGGACACCTTAACGGTGTGCCGTCCGAGATCAAAAAAGCAAGACACGTAATCTATAAGAGGATCGATGACGAGTCCCTCAATGTACCTTCGGTTGCAAAAGCCATCGGAGTTTCCAGAAGTACATTAGAGCGCGTCTCTCATGCTACTCTTTCTCTTGGGGCGGGTCACGTTATTTCCCGGTTCCGGATGGAGGAAGCGAGGCGGATGGCGCTTGAAACCGAGTTCCCAATCAATGAAATAGGATTTGCTGTAGGGTATTCCAGCCTTTCTTCTTTCGACAGAACTTTTTCACGCATTTGGGGCCGATCCGCAACGGAATTGAGACGAACTGCAAAGTGCGTGAGCCAATAAGCAAAATGATTGAGCCAAAGAGATAATAAGACAGGTCAAAAAGAAAAATAATTGAGACAAAATGACTATCTCGGGGTAGCTTAGATCCGTCATTTTTGCAGTGTAAAACACGCGGCTAAGAGGCGCGAGATACGAGGTCGAATTTTTTAATGAATTACGCTTACGAGAATGAATATCATTGCAGCAAATCCGAATCCAAGTGGTTCTTTGACGCGGATCGTTACCGAATCGGAACGGAGTCCAGTGAATGACAAGAATCAAAGACTAACGACATCATCTGAGTCCTCGCAACATTTTATCAAGAAGAAGTGGTTCAATGGAAACTATACGATTATTGGCCCGCTACCTCCACCATTAGGAGGCGTTAGTGTTTATGTTCGCCGGCATGCTGCGAAGTTGAGAAAAGAAGGGTTCATGGTCTCAATCTTCGATTTCAAGAAGGCAACAATCTTGCAAAGGGCTTCCTTTTGTGTAAAGGTATTATTAGATTTTCGTCCAAGAACATTTCATCTTCATGCACCATGGTCGTGGGCTTTGATATTATTGATCATTAGGCCATTTCGAAAGGCTGTGATATTTCATGATCATCGATGGGAGGATGTTTTCAAATCGTTCGGATTTTTTCGAAAGATTCTTTTCAAGGCATTCTTAAAACGGTGCTCGAAATTAATCTTAGTTGGATCTCATATTCGAGGCATGTATGAGGATTATCAATTCAAAACTCCAGCGAACACGGTTGTTGAATGTGCATTTCTTCCTCCCGAAGTAGAGCAAGAGGAAAATATAATTCAATCTTACGACCGGAGTACGATTGTCTTCCTGTGCAGTCACTTTCCATTGTTGATTGCTTGCGCATATAGGCCTCGCATTCAAGGGATTGATCTGTATGGAATTGAGCTATGCGTTGACACAGCAAAGAATCTCCTGAAGAATTATCCCAACTTGGGACTCCTGCTTGCAATTTCGGATATGGAACCGGGTTCTTCGGATTTCACAAGATTGCATGCCTCAATTCTTCAACGTAATCTATCGGGGAATGTCCACGTCATGGTCACCGATGCAGAAGTTTGGCCTCTCTTCAAGAGAGCCGATCTAATGCTCCGGCCTTCCCTGAAGGATGGTTCAAGTATAAGTATTGCCGAAGCTCTGTATTTTCATTGTCCTGTCCTTGCTAGCGATGTATGCGAGCGAGGGAAAGACGTAGTAATCTTTTAAATCCGGAGACATTCTAGATTTAACGAGCAAGGCAGAACAAATTCTAGCCAGTAGATTAGGAAAAGTTACACAAATCTTTGACCGTAACTATAATTTTACATCAATAAACTCTCAATATGTCAGGAGATACAAGAGCCACCGAGATTGCGAAAAGCAGGGTTCGTTGACACTATTAACGGGCTTTGAGGCGAATAGACTACCTCGTTCGGAAGGATTCTGTCATTCAGAGAGTAATTAGAACATAGCCTACCATGAGTACCTTAACTCATCCGAACTTCTTCACACGAATCAAATACATGCTCCGAATATATCCCGAGCTTCCAATAGAGCAGGATAATTGGGACGTATTTCAAGCACGCGATCCGGGTTTAACGTATTACTACATTGGACCGAATCCGCCACCTACTGGTTCCATCGTCATTCGCGAGAAGCCCAAGATGAATTGGCGATATTTTTTTTCAAGGTATCTCGGAATCCGCCCAGGCTTGGACTTTCGTGAGGAGAGAGGGCCATTCTGTGTGTGGATTCAGCGAAGCGATGGAGGTGCAAAATGATAAACATCTTGCTAAGATTCGCCGTGGTTATACTGGACTCAGGAGTGCGATTAGGTGAAAAGAAGCACGGAATTCTATTAATATTTATATGCCAAATTCTTTTAGGTGCAACGGCAGGCTTTATTTTGGTGAGTCTTTTCGCATTGCTCGGATGGGATCAAGAGATTTTCATAAGTTTTGAGCATTAAGCTCAATGTATCAATCACAAAGCGAATGAGCAATCGTTCGCGGGTCGGAAGAGAGTTCAAAATACATTATTCGTGGGCGGCGAAAGTCTGTCCGTTTTTCAAACCATTTAATCAACATTCATTATGCGTAATCACAAATTACGATTCAGCATTCTATTTCTTTGCGCCTTCATGCTTTCTGCAAGGATGAGCTCGGCGCAAACCGTTTCAGCACCTCGGACGCTCTCCTATCAGGGCGTCCTCAGATCTACCGGTATGGCAGGAAACATTCCTGCTGGAAATCGGTTACTTACGGTGACGCTGTATGGCGACGCCAATGGTACTATTCAACTCTGGCAATCTACGATGAATACCCCGGTCGATTCGAGCGGCGTGTTCAATTGCACGCTTGGCACGGCAGATAATCCACTGCCGCCACCGTCTGTAATGGACCGGGCCATTTGGCTCGGAGTTGTCATCGATAACGGGCCTGAACTAAGGCCTCTATCCGAGGTCACAGCGTCGGCGTATGCGATCAACGTTGCCGATAGCGCGATTACATCTGCGAAGATCGCGAACGGTGCCGTGCAAACCGCCAATTTGGCGGGTAGCTCGGTTACGGCTGCGAAAATAGCGGCGGGAGCCGTGCAAACCGCTAATTTGGCGGATAGCTCAATAACGGCTTCGAAGATGGGAACCGATTACCTCTCGGCAATATCGATCGATGGGACGCAGATCACAGGTCAGGGCAGCGTGCTTAACCTTGCGTCGGGAGATGGCGTGCAATTTCAGTTCGATTCGGCGTCGAATTCGGTAACGGCCAATTTAGCGATTGCGCCGATTGCCAACGGAGATGGAGGGTCGGATTGGAGCGAAACAGGTAATCATGCGACCGTTCCCGGAACAAACTATGTCGGTACGAGCGATGGCGAAGATCTTTGGTTCAAAGTAAATTCGACTGTCGCAATGCGATTCATACAAGGAGGTGTTACTCCCGACGTTGTCGGCGGAGATGCTTCGAACGTTGCGGACAATAGCGTATTAGGCGGAGATTTCATCGGTGGCGGCGCCTCCAACTCGGTGCGAGGTGTGCAGAGCTCGGTTGTCGGAGGCGATCAAAATCATATCGACACATCCTCGGATTGGTCCATTACGGGAGGAGGCGACACTAATGAAATCGATTACTCATCGTTTGCCGTCTTAGGTGGAGGTTATTACAATACGATTGAGGATCAGTCGGACTGGTGCTCTATACTCGGTGGCGGCTATAATCTTATCGACTCGAATTCTGCATATTCGGCTATCGGTGGAGGACAAAGTAACCTTATAATAGATGCTAATGGAACCTCAATAGCCGGCGGGACAGGCAATACTGCAGTGTCAAACTTTTGTTTCATGGGAGCGGGAGGTGGCAACTATGTCGGTGAGCGTTATGGCTCTATCGTTAGCGGCTGGCTCAATACTTTAACCAGTCCCTATTCGGGGATTGTTGCGGGCATCGAGAACCGCATCGGCGTGAAAGAGGAAGGCACCGGATCGGAATCCTCATTTATCGGGGCAGGAGATTCGAATGTGGTCGATGCGGAGTATGGCTCCATTCTTGGTGGTTACCAAAACCGGATCGATTCATTTGCCCTGTATGGCGACATCACGGGGGGCCAAAATAACTTACTCAATACTGCGGCAAACCACTCCTTTATAGGTGGTGGCCGTGACAATTACATTGGCGGGCCGTTCGGCGTGATCGGTGGAGGGGACAGCAACACCATTTATGCGAACGGAGCAGATCATAATGTAATCGGCGGTGGGCTCGATAATTACGAATACGATCCGAGCTATGGTGTGATCTCGGGTGGCTGGCATAACGTGCTCGGCTGGGATGCATGGGGCGGCAGCATCGGAGGCGGTGCCTACGACACGATCTACCAACAGCTTGGCTTTATCGGCGGCGGACGCTATAATACGATCGATAACGGCTCTACGTATGGGTCCGGCATCGCATCGGGAGATAGCAACAACATCAGTGCGAATCTCGCGTTTATCGGGGGTGGGCAGTACAACCAGGACTCAGCGGACTACTCGGCCATCGCAGGTGGGCAAAGCAATCAGATCCTGACCAGCTCTGATCACAGCGTTGTCGGTGGCGGGCTGAACAATCAGATCCAGGAAAGCTCCAATTACAGCATTGTCGGTGGCGGGCAGCATAACATTATTCAGTCTAATTCCGACCATGCTGTTATTGTTGGAGGTGATAGCAATCTCATTCAATCTGATTACCGATTGTCGGCAATTGTTGCCGGCGCGCATAATGTGATTTCTATTGACAGCTCGCTTGCAGGCCGTTCGAATTTCATGGGCGCCGGAGACTCTAACTTGATTGACGGGCACGGCGTGCAGGATGGAACCGATCCCGCTAATGCCGATGCTATCGTTGCCGGAATCAGAGACACAATTCACGAAGCACTGTCCTTCATTGGTTCGGGACAAAATAATCGCATTTGGGACGATGGTAGTTTCATCGGCGCGGGAACCAGTAATGTAGATAGCAATGGCAGCGAAAATGGCATTGTTGCAGGTCGAGGAAATAAAATCGATGTTGAATTGCTAAATGATTTTGGACCTGCCTTCATCGGTGGCGGAGATAGCAATACCACACTGGGAAGCATGTCGGCTATCGGTGGTGGGCACGATAACCAGATCACGGCTAACGGACCAAACGCCGCTATTCCCGGCGGCGATTCGCTGATTGCGAATAGTTACGCGCAAACGGTCGTGGGGTACAATAATATCGAAAGTGCAGCCGTCGGTGAAATGCAGGCTAAACACGCTGTGGTTCCGTCAGTACTCAATAATCCCCTCTTCATCGTTGGGAACGGGGGAATCAACAATTCTGCGGGGCCACATAATGCCTTCGAGGTATCGTACAATGGTCATACAACGGTCTATGATAGCAATGGCACCGGTGGATCAACTACGCCCGATGGACGCCCAGATATTTATGGGTCATCGTATCAGGATAACCTATTCATAGCGTGGGCGAATATTCCTGGTGGTGGAACGCCTGGGCCCTCGCCCATCACAACCACTGCCGACTTCGGAGTATCGCAGATAATCAATCCCACAGCCGGGGAATATGACATTACGCTAAATGTTGTGAACCCCGACTGTAGTTTGTGTTCGAGAACGTTGAGCACCGTTTCGGTCAGTGCGACCTTATTCGCAGATCCAACCAGCGGGGTTTGCCATCGGTACATTTCGACAACTGCGCTCACATCCACAAATACCTTTAAAATATTTATTGTGGACGATAGCTGCGATCCGATTAATGGCGGCTTCAATGTGCAGGTCGTTGGAAGATAATCAATTAAATCAATCACAATGGTCGAAAGAGAGTTCAATCGTTTTACTCCGGGAACCGCGCCCACCTATTCGGTGGGCGTGGTTCGCCGGTTATTATTAAAGACTTTTTTTATATTCTCTGCTTTATTCGTTATTCGGGCTGCTCCCTGTCATGCCCAATGGACGCCCCTTCTCACATGGTATCGTTTTTATGACGTTTATTTTATCGATCTTCCGGGACCTCCTCGGATTGGATTCGTGCTTTCCGGCATTGCGGAGGGCTATGATACCGGGTTCTTCAAAACGACAGATGGAGGCCAAACCTGGAGGAAGATTAACGTTCCACTATACTCAAACGTGGGTTTGCAATTTTGCGATATCGTTTTTAAAGACAGTTTGACCGGATGGATGAGCGTTGCAGGGAGCGATTTCTATGGCGGTTGCGTCAAAACCACAGACGGTGGAGAAACGTGGTCATCAATTCTCTCTGGAAGTACAAGCGATGCCATGGCTATTTATTACAACAAAACATCGGGAGGGCTTTTCTTATCAACTTACGGGGCATTAAATGGGGGGTGGAATTTGGTATCGTGGGACGAAGGCGCGACATGGTCTAACCAAACCTTTACCGGTGCCCTTGGTTACTCGGGTATTGCTTTTGTATCGGAAGATTCCGGGGTAATGGCCGACAATGATATATGGCTGCCTGCATGGTTTCGAACAACCGATGGTGGTAATACTTGGAATACAATCGCAATGGATTCCGATGTCTGGCAGCCACTTGCCATTCGTGGAACACAAACATATTTTGCAAGTACCTTCGGCGGGAATACATACGGCGCAATGATTCTTCGAACGGACGATTCCTGGAACACTTGGAAAGTGATTTATCAGTTCCCTTGGCAGCCTTTTCCCTATGATGGATTCGGAGTTCAGTCCCCGGCTTGTATCCGAGGCGATTCCAATAACCTAATCGTTCAGAATTGTGGAAGTTTTTACCGTTCAACGGATCAGGGTATATCCTGGCAATCGCTTTGTGGCCCCGGATGGGCCGATACCTATAAAAGATTTTATGTAAGAGGGAACTTGATTTATTGCACCACGGACGATTCAGTTGGCGGTTCTACCCTTGGAACTGTTTGGATGTTGAATCTCAATTCACTCTATACATTCCCAACGGGTATTTCATTTCCCGGTGGATTAAAGAGCGAAATCGTAAATGGTTCAAGCAAAGTAACCGTGAATTTTTCCCTTGAAGACAGCGAATCTATCGGCATCGACTCCGGAGACTTCGCGTTTCACTACGATACGTCATTGTTAAGTTTGAATAGCATTACGCTTCCCTCATCCTGGGTGATTGTGGATTCGAGTTCCGCGCCCGGCATTCTCATCCTTAAAATTACAGCAGATTCAAGTCAACCGCTTCCAAATCCGATACTCACGCTCTCATTCACGCCCTATCTAACTCTCACTGCCTCTCATGCTAAAGTGTATCTTGATTCTGCCAATCTCTACGGTCATCGCCTGAACTGCGATTGTGCGGTGGAATCCATCGACGGTGAGGATTCCGTTCAAATCAATTTCACCGGCTGCGGTGATTCTCTCATTCTCGCTGCCATGAACGATTCGCTTCCATTTTATATTGAGAGTATCCAGCCGAATCCGGCGCAGGATGAGATTATGGTTAGTGTCACTGCTTCGTCAGCTACGCCAGTGAATTATGTGCTTTACAATGCAGTGGGTTTTGTTCGTGCAAGCGGCACTCTTTCTTCGAGGAAAACCACCTTAGATGTTTCGAACGTCCCTTCGGGAATTTACTATCTCCGTTTCTCTTCCGAAGAATTTGTCCAAATACGCGCGGTTGGCATCTTGCGATAAGCAAATACCTTAGCGTGCGACTTTAATTCCATCAAGGTTGTCCGACCTATTCGCGCACTACATTGGAGGACTAAAGAAGTCGGAATTGAGTAAACCGATTTAGGAAAACCTGCAATTGCAGTGTAACTAATTAAACACTCATCGAGAACTAAAAGTCGTATTTATTTTGAATGGACCGAAGTTCCATCCTTATCGTAAGTATGTAAATGGTATAGATGGTTACCAACGGCACAGCTCGCTGTTCATTCGGATGCACCATCACAATTAAGGGCAAACCCCCTCTGATTGTCTGTGATCAGAATCGCGCCGCTTCCCTCCGGGGAAGGGCCGGACGGGGGGCGAGCCACTGCTTGGTAAGCCTTCCAAATTGGTGATTGGAAGTTCGATGAGGATTCAGCAAAGCAGCAGAGTATGTCAGCCTCACATCTTTTGACAGAGCTTTTCACGCATTTGGGGCCGATCCGCAACAGAGTTGAGACAAACTGCAAAGTCTGTGAGCCGATAAGCGAAATGATTGAGCCAAAGAGATAATAAGATTGGTCAAAGGGAAAAATGATTGAGACAAAATGACTATCATCGAGGGGCACAAATCTGTCATTTTTGTAGCGTAAATCACACGGCCGAGCGGCGAAGATTGCAAGGCCGAATTTTTGAATGCATTACACATTACAACAATGAGCACGGCATACCTACATCCTAGAGCGAACTCAGTTTACGCTCGGTTTCTGAACGATTCGCCAGCAACTCGGCCATGGAACAATATCAAACTCACATCTTCTCCGGCTGCATCATCGACATGGGACATGGAACATCATCATATGAAGTTGCAAGCACGAATTGCCAAATTCATCTTCTTGCTCTTCATTCTTCTAATAATGGCGATTGGCTGGTCTAGGCCATGGGTGGAATGGGATCTTTTAGCATACATCGGGAGTGCCCTCTCAATAGGAAATAGTGATGTTGTTTCAGTGCATAACACGACCTATGCTGCCGCGGCAAAATACTTACCAGCAGCAGAATATGAACGGTTAACGACCCAATCGATCGATAGAAACGATGCGGTTTATAAAGCTGACATGGCAGCGAATTCCCAGCATTTTGCTGAGCAACTGCCGTATTATGAGATCAAACCGCTTTATATTCTTGCAATCTATCTACTAATCCGGTTGGGTTTCGATCCCGTTCATGCCGACATAGTTATCTCGTGTATCTCCTGCGGTCTGATCTGCTTGCTCGTGCGAAGCTGGCTCAGCAAGTTTCTTCGAGCAGTGATCGCGGAGACTATGGCTATTTCACTCCTTATTCTTGCAGGAATTTTCGATTTCGCCGGCATGACAACGCCCGATACGCTCTCCGCTCTCGCGGTGCTAACTGCGTTCTACACGATCGCGATGAAGAAGAGCCAATGGCTAACCATCTTAGCCCTCTTCACGGCAATGCTCGTCCGCATTGACAATGCTCCCCTGATTTTGATGTACCTTTTCTACGCCAAATTCATTGCGTCGAATAAGATTAGCTGGGAGAAAGTAATCGGTACAGGATTGATCGTAGTAGCCACATTCCTTAGTGTGAAACAATGGACTGGGTTTTACGGGTGGCATGTCCACTTTTATCACACATTTATTCAGAAGCTAATCGATCCCGCTCACTTCTCAGGATCGGTTTCGCTTATGCAATATATTTCGACTATCATTTTTGCTCTTAGAATGAAACCGCCATGCAACCTAAACTGGTGTTTTATTGCACTTGGAATTGCGGGGACTCTAATTGCTCGGCCTGGTTCCCTACATAGGAGTGTGCTTTTCCAACTTACCTGTCTTGGCAGTGCGGCCGGTCTCTTCCATTTCTTCATCTTTCCTGGTCCCGCACCAAGATTTTACTTCGGATACTATCTGATTACGGGAATCTTCTTCATCGAACAAGTTAGAAGAGTGAAATTTATGGGTTGGCAGAAGAAATCCATTACTGAAAGGAATTTTGTGCCAGCTATTTAAAAGTGTGGGCATTCACTCGAATCGATCAATCGCGAGTGAATGTGCAGTTATTCGCGTGCCGGGGGAGAAGGCAAAATACATTATTCGCAGAAAGATGATCCGGCGGCTTTACGCAAAAAGAAATTGAAAAAGACTGGCACCCTCTCGGGTGATAGCCTTTACTTAGTATTCCTAAAACACTGACTTTCCGCGCCAGCCGTGTGAATAATCATGGTCGAGGCTTTGGCTCGGAGTCGGAATCTTATAAACTAAACCATCAAAGAACCATGAAATCCATAATGATTTCGGAACTGAAAACGGGTGCTTTCGCGGCCCGATGTAACTCGCGGAATGTTTTTTCAATGCAGCTCGCCTCGCGCTTTCGCAGCACAATCCATCTGGCGAGGAGGGCCAGTCGCATCTTGCCGGTAATGATTGCAGGATTCGTTCTACTTCTTTCCTCGGCCGAAGTTGCACTATCTCAGCAGGCACAAACCCCGACCGCGAGATCCGTGAACATGGCGGGGACAACATACGACTACTGTCCTTATCCTGGCGATAATGGTTCGACCATTCAGCATTCGTGGGGTAATGCCAACCAGGGGACGCCCGTCATTAATACTGCCCCTACAGATACACGACGAGGAATGTCAGGCGACAGTGGAGCCGCACTTAACGACGAAAACAGTGCCTCTGTAATGGCTGGGCCAGGCACGAATGTTAATCCTGAGGATCTCTTTGCGGTATCGATCGACGCTCCAGGAAATGCGGCGTTTGACAATCCATATACAACAGGCAACACTTTGTATGCTCAGGGCTACCAAGGTATTACTCTCAGGAGAATCAGGCCCAGCTCGGGAGCGATAGTGGGTTTTTCTCCGCTTCGACTCGACGATCACCTCGGAGTGTGTGCGTTGCCACGAATCGTCAAAGATAGCGCTGGAAATCTCTACATTTTTTGGCGTGAGCGGTCCGCTGCTGGCGACCAGGTTATGGGATGCCACTTCAATGTGTATGGCGATACCCTCGATGTCACTGAACGAAACATCTGTGGCGGTGCATACTACGTTCAGATACGCGAAATGCAGGTTGCCGCGCACACCGACTCCATTGCGGGGGCTGCAGTGATCATTAGGGATCATTATGCGCAGGGCGATGACAGAATTTATGCTCAGCGTATTACAGTTAACGCAGGTACTTTTGACCTTTCCTGGACGGATGCTTGTACCGGAATGGGCTACACGATGCGGCAGGTCGGTGGGTATATGGCATGCAACACCAATTATAGCCCTAAATTCTCCCCGGTTATTGCCTTCAATGAGGTTAAGTACCGCTATGACCTTGCATGGGGCGACTCAGCAACAGGCTATATCTGGGCCCAAACCGAAACCATTGGCAATGCTGAAAATTACCCTGCGGGCGGTGGCAAGCTCTGGTCCCAAATCGATAATTATTCTGTTGAGGGACCTATGACAGGTTCGTGCGGCCTTTGTGAATTTTACATTCAACCACTAAAGGGTTACATTGTTGGCAGTGTCGATTCAGGAGTAACATTTTTCCTATATCGCGACTACCTTACAAGTTTCGTGTGGGGGGCCGAATACGAGCTGGATGGTTCGACAACGCCTCTCTCTGCTGCTGCCGCCGTATCTCATTCCGGTTTCGGAAGTTTCCCGTGCGGGCTTTCAAAAAGAACTGTCAGTGGTACGCAAGAAAATGCCATCGGATTGTATGCGGATTTTATTCATGGTCTTATTCCGCCTTCGCCACCTTACAGTTTCAACGTATGCACATGTGAATGGGATCCTTCGGCCTCGGCTGAATTTTGGACACCGGGAAGTAGTTTATTTCCCTATAGTCCCTTTGTCACATATTCTCAGCGATTCGAGAGTTACATTGGAACGAATTCGAATGGAATCTTCTCGGCTGTGCCGAATATAGATGGGCCTGATCTGTTTCAGTTATACTTCGGAGCAACGAATTCCATCACCTACCTTAACGTATGTCAAACAAGGGATCTTCTAAAATATGGTTCGGCGATAGATGGCTCGATCAGCGATTCCTACTACACTGTTGCGCTCGGAACCGGTTCCGATACGAACTGGGGTTTCATGACTTATGATTATGGAGTCAATAGTCTTACCCCACAATACCCACCTGATGACATGCGGTACGAATGGGCTAAATTATTCACTAATCTGGATTACAACCACGAGACTGACGAGCAACCTCGAGAGCAGAACTTTCAACCGGACGAATACAATTTCACCGACTTCTCCTACCCGTACACCTCAGCCTCCCCATTAGTGACAGCAGCGCCGATTGAGAACAACACCCTTGAATACAATCCGAATACGGCGGTTTTCCGAAACTGGACAGGAACGGTTTATGAGAATATCGATGCGCTTTATAACTCCAACATCGTTCTCGGCGTATTGAATCAATGGAATCTGGGAAGCGCTTCATTTCAAGTGACAAATGCAACGACTGGCGATACGGTCTATTATCAGCCAACAGTGGCCATTGGGCAGGGACTGGGATGTTCGACCGATTACTTTGCGATCATAACTTATATAAGAATGATACAAAATTTGACTGGACCTCCGAGCTTTTCACAGGAATACTGCTTCAACACAGTCGATTTGACCACAAGCACTGTCGGGACTGAGACCGTGCTGGAGACGGCTCCTTCTGGCGAGTATTGGCCTTATTTCCGAAACTGGGACGTAGTGCATGACACCAATACGCCAGGCTTTATCTTCCTTTATAGCGACGACGACACCGGCTCATATCGAATGTGCATGGGGGAAGTTTTGGCAGCTATCTTCAATGGATGCGGAGCGTATTCCACTACAACAACACTTCAGATCGGCACTGGCAATACATTCGATCAGGTTCGGGCTTGTTACGATCCCGATCCGACAAATTATGGAGCGTATGTTACATGGCGCGACACGCCGAACCCGCTTTATCCAACCTCTGACTATACTCCCGGCGATAGCGCAAGCATCGCAGTGCAAGCAATCGGATCTGCCTCCGGGGCTCTTTGGAGCCAGCCAACGTATTTCTCGGGATGGTATTATGGCAATCCGAATAATAGCTACAATCCTTGCATCTGTGCAGGGCCGGCGACCGCATCGCCTCTTTGGGCTTTTGTAGGATGGGAAGACTCCAGCTCCTTGGATAGCCTGCCAAATAGAATATATGGCGGCGTAGTTAATAATTCCGGCACTGCGCTTACCTATGCGCATACGGGTACACAGCTAAGTCCAGGAAGCTTCTGCACTGGTTGCTCACCAGATGAAGCGCATCATCCGGACGCGATTGCAAACCCCCTTCATCCAGATTCGATAATGGTGGCGTACGACTTTGATGAGATGTCCCGCACAGTACACACAAATGGGGTTCAGCAGATCGAAATAGATAATTTTAATCTTTCGCTCTCTCTGTGGTCCGCAGTTGATTTAGTTCCCACACCGGATATTAGTCCTGCACCGGCACTGCCGACAAGCGGTGCATGTGACTGGGAGATGGATGATGCCAAATGGAGTCTTTATGGCTATATGCAGCGCCGACCAAAACTCATTGCTATCAAATCTGATCTGAGCGCATTCCCTCACGATTCAATTGATACTCCTCATTCACCCACTTCCTGGGTCATGTGCGTGTATGAAGCTGAAGCGTACAATCTTTACCAGAGTACTCCAACTGCCTCTGGAGGAACGGGACCGAATTATGGGCTTGGCGGAAGTTATCTTGGCATGTGGAAGCAAGAAATGGTGCGTGGGAGTGGAGTAAATGGAGGATACTGGCAAAATAATGTTTTGGCAACTGTCGTGAATCCGGATCTGTCGGAGGCCGTTATCGAACCATGGGCTCCGCTCATTGCCGGAAGGCTTGCAGTGTTTGCGAATACCAACGCGCAGGACTTGAAATGTGTTGCTTATACGGATCAACTGGGACCAATGGCAACGTGCATTGATTACGCAAATACCGATAATGGAAACGGAATCGTCCGCATGAATCAGATCATTCCGAATTATTATAGTGGGCCAGGGACCATTATTCCCGGTGGCACACCGTTACCCAATTGGGCAGCGCCGCCTCCACTTTCTTCCACGGATATTTCTGTTCCTGCCGTATTTGCAAATAGCTCGTATATGCCACTTAGGCTGTATCCTGCTGTAGGTTCCCAAACTCCCGGCGTAGTAGCCGGAACGTGGGTGGACAATGACTGGCTCACTATCAACCCGGAAGGTGTCGGGAATACAACGATCGATTATTTCGGTAATGGTGGTGATACAAATATATTAACCCTCACAGGATGCCCAGTCGGCATGTATGGCCAATGGCCTCTAACACTCCCAGATTGGTATGGCAGTATTGGAAATAAGGGACTTCCACAGGGCTGTGGATTCAAAATCGCTACGGGACCACAGGCTACGATTGGAAATCTTTCGCTCGCTGTGACCGAAAATCCGGCCAATACAAACGCCAGTGCGATCATCTCCGGTAGCGCTGGAAGAACAGCGAAAGTGCGAGTGGTAAATATGCTTGGCGAAACCGTTCAAGACGGGGGCTCTGTTACCATTTCCTCGGATGGAACCAGCGTGCCTCTCAATGTGACCAAGTGGCCATCCGGTAATTACATCATTGAAGCGACAGGAGATGAAGGCTCAAATGTTCGTGCCATGCTTTCGATTCAACATTGATATAATTTATTCGTCCGTGCCGGGAATCAAAAACCGGCACGGGACGTGTTTAGTAAAAAGCATGTGGTACAATCCGTGGTTCGTAAGGCTCGTCTTTATTTTTCTTGGCTCATTCCTAGCCTCAGTCATGGCTCGAGCCCAGAATTGGCAGGACATGGCTGCTTTCCCGGTTCATGAAGCTGCGACTTATTTCATAAATGAGAATTACGGTTTTGTGTTTACCCCAGGGGATCAAGGGCCGTCGACAGACCTTGCGACGGACAATATTTCACTTTGGCGCACGACGGATGGTGGTAATACTTGGCAAGCAATGAACCTTGGAATGAGTGGTCCAAGCAATATTTGGCAGCTATATTTTGTATCTGATAGCCATGGTTATATGGCGGTTGACGCATCTCCTGGCGGTTCCGGTTCTAGAGGTTTATTTGAAACTCTCGATAGCGGTTCGCACTGGAATCGGATGGGAACCCAAAATGTAAACTTTGCCCTTCAAAGCTTCATTTCTGTATATGCGGTCGATTCCTTGCTCTTTGCTATCTCCACCCCATATAATAAGTTGCCTGTAACCCTATGGATGTCTTCGAATGCAGGGATTACATGGCAGGCAGTATCTAGCGTCGTTCGGCCTGAAGTCGTTACAGGAAATTGAGAAAATATTATTGAAGCGAGTGGGCCGAACGGAGGATGGTATTTGGGGCTTAATACGTTTTTAACTACTTTCACTAGTTCAAATTACGGGAACACTTGGAGCACTTCTCCCGGAGCGGAGGAGCAGTGGAACCAGTTCGTAATTCTGCATTCGCGATCCGAAGTCCTCTCCCAAGAAGTGGGTGGTCGTGATTCTTCAGAAATTGATGTTTCAACTGACGCGGGTTTGAATTGGAAGGTTACCTATGGTTCACCCCCAACTTTTGGCATTGACGCTGTTGCTGGTGACGGGTGTGCCGTATATGTTCAACGAACAGCCGAAAATTCAGATGCCTCGCTTGGCTGTCTTCGCTCGACAGATAATGGGCAGACTTGGGTGAGCGTTGGAGGACCAGTGCATGAATGCGATGCGCGCACACTCTCTGTTGTCGGGCATGGCGCGGTGGTTTATGCCATAGCGGATAGCATTCCCGGTAGTGGCTGCCACCTTTGGAAAACGACAGATGGCGGAGACGGGATGCTGAGTCTGGTAGTGAATAGCACTGTAACTATGGGGGACTCGCTGTTGGTGGGCGCTTCGGGAATAGGATCGCTCACAGTTAAGCTTTGTGATACCGCTTCGCTATCGTTATGGCTTCAGTTCACGGCGGACTGTGATTACGGGGGGCTTTCCGGCGTAACCATTGATGGGATCGATTCCGCCAGTGCTGGATACTCTGTCGCGTCCACGCATCATCCGTGGAGCCAGAATCTGCCGGATACTGCGCTCATAACGATTCTTCCACAAACCCCTGGAACGTACCCTCTGACCATCCATGCGCATTACACCGATGACGATTTTGTAGGAGGTGATACCACGTTTCAGATCACGCTCATAATTGAGCCAAATCCCGGAGTGCTCAATGTGAATGCGCCTGCGCTAATAGATTTTGGGACACAAGCGCTGTGTGCTCCGGTGACAGTCCAAGACACATTTAGCATTACGGCGCATGGTTGCGAGCAGGTGACGGTGGATTCAATCGTGTTCCATCCCGATAGTGCGCAATTCACGGACTTTACATTCCAGAATATCAGGAGCTTTGTTCCCGACTCTACCCCGAAGAGTTTTCCAATTTCGTTCAAGCCCTCCATCGCGGATACTGAACGCGGTAAGATATTTATTTACTGGTTCGATGGGGAAACGCAGCATGTCGATACCATCCAAACGCAGGGTGTTGGCGTTTCGGATACGCGAACGTTTGCTATCCGAACTGATACGCTTGCACTTCGCATGTGCGATTCGACGACTGGAACTGTTGTGTTTACGAATACGACATGTGGTACGCTGACGCTCAATTCACTCACGCTTCCGAATGGGGTGACCATTGCTTCAGGAATGAATCTGACGCTTCCGCTTGTGCTTACATCCGGTGCTTCGGATACCGTCTCTGTTCACCTCGCGTTGGGTGATCCTGGAACTTCCGTGTTGCACATTGGCGACACCACGCTTTCTGCAACAGCGCACGTTCAATTCACCGAACACGGCTCGACAAGTTCGTTCGACACCACGCTTGCACTGAATATCAGCGTGGGTCGCGGCGTCCCGGTCGCGACACTCTCGACGCAAGCACTAAATTTCGGTTCGGTCTCGACGTGCGGGCAATCGGTCACGCTGCCGGCGGTTATCTCCAGCACCGGATGTGATACTCTGACTTGTAGTAGCGCGGTTCCCGCGCTTCCCTTTGCTGTGACGAAATCGTTTTCATCCGCGCTGCCGGTTGGCCTCAGCGATACGGCGCTGATAACCTTTTCTCCAACGGCAATAGGTCAATTCAACGATACGCTTACAATTACTACAAGTGCGGGCACGGAAACCGTGCCACTACGAGGTGTTGGCATTGGGGGCGCTAAAGTACTTTCTGTCGATACTTCCTTGCGAGATTTCGGCGCGCTGTATGCATGCCAGTCGCGGGACACGACCATTGTGCTGCGCAACACGGGCTGCGATACATTAACGGTTGATAGCAGCAATGTGACGAATGGGTCGTATGCAACGGATGCCAATTATCCTATAATACTTCCACCGGATTCTTCTGCGACCGTGCAAGTTTCGCTTGCAGCGGATTCGGCGGGCATGACAGGCACATTGGAATTTTTCAGCAATGCGAATCAGGGTAACAGTACGGTAACGATCCCGCTTACCGCAAGTATTATCCCTCCCGCACATTTGGTGCTCGCTCTTTCGCCGTCGGATACGGCAACGGCTGGCTCAATTGTTAGATGCTATGTCATTCTGGAAGGCACAGTTCCATCCGGCGCGATCTCCGGCCTTAATTTCGATATTACCCACAACGACGATCTGTTGAGTTATGTAAGTGCAAGCGGCGTCACGATGACGGGAACCAGCGGCACACCGGAGTTGCAAACGTTACAGTTTTCAGCGGGGAGTCAGGCCGGAAGCCTGACCTACGCGGATACCATCGGGAGCATTACATTCCAAGCGTATCTCACGGATTCATCTTCCACGGCGCTCGCGCTATCGAATGTGACGTTCACCAACTCGCTTTCGCTTGAGGATAACTGTATCGCGAGCATTGTGGATTCGGGAGCATCGTTCACGTATCTGTATAGCTGCGGGGAACCGCTGATTCAGGATGAGATGGAAGGAACGCTGCCGTTTGTGATCACGGGTATTGTTCCGAATCCGGCGCAGGATGAGATCACCGTTAAAGTCGCCGCAGTGGGCGACCACCACGCGGTGGAAATCGAGATGTTCGATGAGCTGGGGCGGGAAGTGACCACCCCCCAGCCCCCTCCTTCTTTAGGAGGGGGAGTAGGAGGTGCAGTTGTGCTTGATGTTTCTGGTGTGCCATCGGGGATATATTTAATTCGGGTGTCGGCAGGTGGGTATATGCAGTCGCGGAGTGTGGTGGTGGCGCATTGAATACTATACTCGGACTCCGCAGATTATATTCCTGTCAGTCCCTCGAAAACAGGAATCCATCTCCACTGTTCTTCATTAATCCGAGCACTCGAATGACCTGCGTTTTTGTCCAGTTCCCGCCAGCATTTCCTGATTGAGAGTCGGTACCCCGCTTGCGGGAACCTCGGGTGTGGTAGCCATTGATGTTCAGCCATTTAGCGATCTTGCGGGTGGAAAGCCCTTCCTGGTTCATCGTGGCAATCTTCAGGGCGATGGCTATCTCATCCATGTTCGGTGTTAGTTCGTAGCGTGTGAGGAGTTTCTCGCGCCGATTGACGATGTGTTCCTTCCCCCGCCGGAGGCCAAAAGGGGCAGTGCCATATTGCATTCCGCGATCTTTAAGCTCTGCCAATGCGAGAGTGGTCCGCTCGGAGATGAGATCCCGGTCAAGCTGATACATTGCCGCGAAGATCGTGAGGACGAACTGCCCTGCCGGCGTCGTCGTATCAAGGGATTCCCGGCATGAAATGAAGGCGGTATTCGCGCCGTCTTTGTCGGTGATCTCATCAACCAATTTGAGGGTCAGGCTCGTCTTGCGTGCTAACCGGTCCAGTGAGATACGATCACGGCAGTACCGGGATTGGCCGCGATTGCTGCGAGCAACCGTGCGAGTGCAGGTCTCTGTTTTGGGCCTTTCGTGCCGGAAATACCGGCATCTACGAAGATATGCGCTTCGGGAACTGTCCATCCTTTGACGACGGCCATTGCAAGGCATTTGGTGCGCTGTGCATCGAGACCGAGACCGGTCTTTGCCTGTTCGTCGGTTGAAACGCGGAGATAAATAAATGCAGTGTTCATATTCGTAGCTGATAGTTGATCGTGAAAAGTGTTATCGTGGCTCTTATTAATGCCGAGTGGTGAGGGTGCCTACTGGGTTGGGAAGTTTCGTGGCTGTTACTCCACCCATTACTCATTCTTCGCCTGGCGATGCCCACTTCGTGTAATTGACGCTTACAGGAGTGATTTGTCAGAGGCGCCGATTCGGCACCGATCATGCTGATCGACGCGGTGGATGGGAGGGAATCCTCATGGGCAGCATCGAACCAGTAAATGTAGGAACGCTGTTTCGCATTCCAACTCATTAATAAGGGCCAGAATTCTCACCCTGGCGTTTGTTTGAAGTTCAGAGCCGAGGTAGGGACACCTCGGCCTAATCCGGAGTACACAATTACTCCGGGTTTTTTTATGGTGTGGTGGATGATTGATCATGCTTCGAGGCTGGAGAAAATCAATCATCGTGACTCTTACTTCTTCTGCATCGTTGCGATAAGTTCACTTATCGCTTCTGCGGTTCCATCGCTTTCGGCTTTGATGCTTTCTTCTCGATCGCGTACATACACATCGAGCCAGACGCATTCGTTGTCGAACATGAGGATTTCCACGCCGTCCGTAATCTCTTCATCGAGATAGATGGTGCGTCCATTCTCAGCCTTGAATTCCGTAAAGCCCCGTTCAAGTGCAACCTTGTGGACTTCGGCAAGTTGGGCCTCGGTGAAGCGAGGATCGTCGGCGATGCGTTCGGCGATTTTGGTTTTGATTTTTTTCATCGTGGTTATTTTTTATGGCGGGTATGCAACGCCCCTCACCCGATTCCGCTGCGCCGGAATATCCCTCTCCCCACTGCGTGGGGAGAGGGATGCGCACCGTAGGTGCGCTGGGTGAGGGGGCGTTACTACTCATTGTGCAGTTACTAATACTTCTTCGTAATCATACGGCTCGATCTCGCAGCCGCATACCGGGCATTCGTCGTCACAGGCGCAGTCCCACATATCCGTCCATTCAGTTTCGCAGTGCCGGTAACGCGAGAGGATCATTACTTCTTCGCCGTCCTCGTTGATGGTGGTTGGAATTTTAGTCATCGTGGTTATTGGATGGAGGCGCATCGAAGGAGATGCGTATTAATTGGGTTCGAACTCTCTACCGTAGGATTTCGTGCGCGCGAACTCCGGGTCGTTCTCTTCGTCGACCGTGAAGCCCGTAATGTCGTTGGCGTATTCACCCTTTGCTTTGATAAGGTTGAATGCGCCGTCTGGCATATCGGCTAAGAATTCTGCCTCAGCTTTGGTGAGGGCTTCCATCTGCGAGTCTGCCTCGATCTCGATGGGAACCCGCACGGTGGCGTAGATGTGAACGGTGTATTTCATCGTGGTTATTTTGGAGGAGTGAATAGTTGATAGTGGTTAGTGGATCATGTTATACTATCCACTATTCCACTATCCGTTATGGACGGTCGTTAATGTAATCGAATACTTCCTCGGCAATGCGTTCCCGCACCCCGGAATCCCCGGCGAGGTCTTTGACGATCTGCGAAACATCCTCCGGTATCTGATCGGGTTGGAGATTGTTCCGCACATACTCTTCATCGAACCACCACATTGCGAGATTGCGTTTTTCGGCAATCGCAGTAAGGTGTTCGTCGGAGGTATCGAGTTCATCAAGGCCAACGATCTCAATTTCACCGACTGCGGCCTGGCGAATGCGTTGACCGATCAGAGCTTGGCGCGCCTCTTCCTCGGTGAACTTTCGGGCATCGTATTTGACCTCGACGGTCACACTGAGCTTTGTTTTCATGCGTTGTATCTATTGGAATTAAAAAGTGGTTATCGTGGCTGTTGGGGCGGCAATGCGTCCTCGATGAAGCTCCAGTATTCCGGCGCGCCCGTCATTTCGGCGAAGTCGCCGGGTTCCCCGGAGTTGACACGCCACACGGCTTCATCGTGGGTGTAAAAGCCGGTGACGTACCAGTAATGATCGCGTTCCCACCACGCCGTCAGCACAATGGCGCTTTCGGGGTAATCGTGATCGGGGAGCGCGGGGGGAAGGTTGATGGTTGGTGCATACAATGATGCAACAGGCGCAAATAATCCCCCGGCAGGTTTGCTTTCGAGTTTAATCCAGTTCATCGTGGTTCTTATGCTAATTGATTTGCAATGGCTTCAAAAGCGTCGCGTACCGCTTGGCGGAATTGTGGCATGAAGGGAACGCCATTCACGGCACACGCCAGCACGAACGATTCGATGCCGTCACATGCGGCATCGTAGGGTTCCCCCGGCGTACCGTGCTCGACCGTCGAGACGATCTCGAACATCCCATCGGTTTCATACAAGGTAATGGATTCTTCCTCGCTAACGATGAGCGTGGTGAAAAGTTTTTTGGTTGTCATGATCGTGGTTATCCTTTCGCGTGTGCTAACAGTCGTTCGAATTTGTCACGGGATATTTCCATGCCCTGCACGACATCTTCGATAGCATCCCTGTCAGCGTCGAGTGCTTTCATCCATACTTTCATGCGTTCGATCTCTTCGGCGATCTCGCGGTACATCTCCGGCGCGGCAGCAATGAGCTTGGCGCGATCGAGATATTGCCGTTCGATGGCAACCTGCTGATCGTCGTCGAAATCCGGTTCCCGGTCGAGGCGCAGTTCCGTGACGAGATCGCCGTTCGCATCGAATATACCGATCAGAATGTCGCCGCCTTCTCCTGCATCCTTGAAGCTCCACGGCCCATCGTAGTCCGGCGCGGCTATCGTGGCTTCCACTTTTGCGATTGGTTCGTATTCCATGAACAGCGCGGGGTCGTTATCGTGGGCATTGAACTTCACTTTGAAGCGTCCGGCAGGATCGACGACGACATAGTTACCGAGCAACCCATCGAGGCCGATGTTATGCGTCAGCTTTTCTTCGAACGCAAGCAGTTGCCCTGGCGAGGCAATGCAATCAGGTTCCAAAGAACCCCACGCGCCGGTGAGTTCAAAGTGGTCGCCGTGTTCGGAAAGCTCGATCTCCGAAAGGAGTAACCCTCTGCCAGCGCATTCCCGAAGTTCCTGTTCGTAAATGATGATCGGCTCTTGGTTGCCGTCCCGGTCTGCATCGCAATACTGATCGAATATGGTTTTCATGATAGCGGATAGTTGATAGTGGAAAGTGGTCAGGTTTGATCCTGCATTTCATCTTTGTCGAAAATTTCGGCACTGGCGATAGGATTCGCTTCGTCGCAGGTTGCGGCGATAAATTCCTCTGCCGATGCGTAACCGTGCGCTTTGGCGATCTCTTCCTGCACGGCGGGTTTGAGATCGTGGAAATAGATATCGTAGGTTTTCATTATGGTTTTTCTATGGGAATGAAACAGTACACTTCGCGGCGTGTATCGAAGGGCATGGCATCGACTTCCCAATGCCCGACGATATCGCCGTTGACGTTGAACTGCGTGGCATGAAATTCATGCACACGGATCGTGCAAAGCGTTTCCTTTGCCGCGTCGCGGATGAACTTGATGTGTTTGGGCCGCAGCTTCACTTTGAAGGTCGGAGGCGGCTCGTAAACAGGGAGCGTGCTCATCGTGGATAGTTGATAGTGGAAAGTGGATGGTATGATCGTGGTTACTTCGGATCGGCGAAACGAATAAAGTTACCATGCTCGTCACAGATAACGTTATGCCATTCGTCGGCAGCTTCATCGAGGGTTTCGGAATAATACTCGTCGTCGGACTCGGCAAGTTCTGTCTCTTCGGGCGTTGGCCCTTTGACTCCATCGGAAAAGAATCCAGTGCTCTTGCCGTATCGGTACATGCGGATCGGTCGCTCGGCTTCTTCGATCTTCACTAAGAATGGTTCATCGAAGGCATTGCATTTTTCCGGGTGCTCCAATTCGGATTTGGTAAAAATCCATCGTTGTGTTCGTTCCATTATCGGTGTGCAATGATGTGGTTAAAAATGTTCCAGTCCTCCGCATGATCGGCCTGTTGCCGAAAGCAAGCAATGACATTGTGAATATCATGGGAGGGCCGGACATAAAAGATTCCATTCCACAGCCACGCTTCGAATCCGCCCGAAATGAGTGTCATCGTGGTTACGCTCCTTCTAAATCTTCGTCTGGTTCCTCTTCTAAATCTTCGTCGTCATCATACAGCACGGAATAGCCGATAGTATCGAATGCTTCTTCCATTGCCGCCTCGCGGGTTTTTGCTTTGAGTGGGAATTCGATATTCGCGTCACCGTCGCACGAAACGATGTAGTTGTGCTGTTCTTCACCCATGTTAATGGATTCGCAGAGTTCGTCGATTTCATCATCGGAGAGAGGATCACATTCCCCAAAATGCAAAGGGAAGGAATCCGTCCGCGCCTTCTCAAAGGTGTTGAGTTGGAAGTAGCGTAAAGCCGCCAGTACGGTTGCGGTTTGTTGTGTAGTAAGGTTCATCGTGGTAATTGGTTATCGTGGTTACACTTTTTGCCGCGCGCCCATGCGTTTCATCTTGCGTTCGAAGCGCGCGCGGTTGTTGATGTGATCGAAGTCGCCGGGATCGGCTTCCTGCATCGTCCAGACTTCGCCTTTCGAAGTAGGGTGTTCGTTCATGCTAACGAGCGCGGCGTTGGCCTGGGCGTCGGTGCGGAAGTCCAGCACGAACCCGTAACTTTTCGAGCCGGGAACATGCTCCGGCGTTGCCCAATAATACCGGAAGGTTCGGAGATCGCGCGGGTTTGCTTCTTGCTGTCGTTTGTTCATCGTGGTTAGTATGGTTATCGTGGTTACTCTTTGGAAGCGAACAGCAGTGTTTCTACCTGCTCGAAGCTTTCAATGGGTATTGTTCCATATTGGAGTTCGTTGATCGCGCCGAGGGTGTCTGGCGCATAATCGTGGACGGTCTTGGAGCGGTCAAGAATGCCCACGTACAAATCGTCGTCATCGTGTTTGGGCCGGAAACTAATCATGTGGCGGAATGCGCCACGCTCCACATCGCTTGCGGCATAACCATCTGTAACGCATTTACTCTCTTCGTGCATCCTTTGCGCGCGTTCATATTTGGCGCGGTCGTAGGCATGAATGGACGTTGTGCAACTGAGGCCGAACGGCCCGAACACCTCGAAAACCATGTCCGGGTGTTTCGCTTCGAGTTCTGCGGTGATGGGCAAGATAATGTCGGTAATCCAATACGGACGCGCTTCATGCTCGATCTTCTCAAGTCGCTTTTTCAAGCGTTCGGTTTGCAGTTCCCGTTTCTCGATCTTATCGCGTATCGCATTTTCCCGCGCTTTCTTTTCCATACGCGCGGCGTTGAAGGCTTTGGTGATCTCTTGAATGTTCATCGTGGTTATACTTATGTAGTAGCAATGCCCCCTCACCGAGCTTTACTTCGTAAAGCATCTCTCTCCCCACTCATGGGGAGAGGGATATTCCACGCATGATTGGTCATGCGTCGTAGCGGAATCGGGTGAGGGGGCGTTAGGAATCATCGTGGTTACTCTTATAGTGTGAAGGCGCGGTATTCGTCGCCATCGGAATCTTTTTCGAACTCATCATCGAGGCCATCAATATCGTAATCGCGGACTTCAATGATGACGATGGGATCGCCTTTCTTCTCCACGCGCGAAGCCGTCCCGCCGTGAATTGCGATCACGACGCGCGGCGCATCATGGGTGATGCGTGGTTCGCCGTCGAAGTTAATGCGTTCGCAGAGCGCGTCGATCTGTTCCGGCATGAGCGGCTTGGCATCGTCGTATTGCGTGAAACCTTCCGTTTGAAAGACCTTGCGAATTTGGGAAGGAGTCCAAAGGTCGCGGCGTAGAATGACGATCCGCGTTTGAAGCATTCGCAATGCAACGAGCACGGTTGCAGTTTCCTGTTTGGTAAGGTTCATCGTGGTTATTCTTGGTGGTCGTGGTTACTCTTTCTTTCGCGCGCTCAGACGTTTCACCTTGTGCTCGAAGCACGCGCGGATGTCGATATGATCGCAGTCCTGTGGATCTGCTTCCTGCATCGTCCGGTTTCACCATGCATGTTCAGTAGTGATAATTTTTTGCGGGCCTTCGAAATTTCACTTGGGTTAGATGGTTGTTCATCGGGCGTGTGCCTAATTCGAGCTTCGCGTCCCGCTTTTTGAGGACAAGCCCTTCGTACATTTGGATCGCGGTCACACGCTCGAAGAGATCGCAGAATCTTGCACCATCGGTGCCACCTTCGAACGCTTTGATTACGAAGAGTCCGGGAAGGGTTCCGCGTTGAATATAACCGTCGTATTCTTCGCTGGCATACAGTTCACGGAGCATCGTGAGCCGGTCATAGAACGAATACTCGCCTAAATGCAAACCATTGTGAACGAGGATATCGAAGAGTACGAGACTACCGTTCATGTTCCTACCGTCTGCGTTTTTCTTGCCTTTCGCCATAAATTCGCCAACGAGGACAGACCATCCGGTTCCGGTGTGAAGGCTGTGCGCAATGGTTTCAAGGGTGTGGATGTCTTTCGAGAACGATTTGTTATGGCGGTCCCGAACCATCGTTTCATTGCCGTCCGTAAAGATGAGGGCGCAATCTCCGTCGAGCTTCGGTTCCGCAATATAGGTTCCGTTATCGTAGCTGGTGAGAAAACGCGGATGCACTGCCTTCTCCGGTCGCGGTGGATACAGGTAGATCGGTGCGTCGTAGGTAATGGTGGGTGTCATGTTAAAAAGCAGGGTGTGTATCGTGGTCTCGCGTAAATGGTGTCTCGTTCCTCTTGTAATACGGGCCGTGAGCGGCAAGCCAGGCATCGATCAAAATTTCGCGCGCATGTTTTTTGGAGCGGACTTCCTGAACGATGTCCCATAATTCTGCTTCCCATGCACGGATCGTGGTGTTCATGGTACTGGCGTTATAGTCTCCATAATACTCATACAGGCAATCCATCAGGAAGAGGTCGAATGCTTCACCGTCCCGGCTGAGATAGTCACGCCGCCGCTCCGCCAGAGAGAGTGCTGTGCCGAACACGTCACGATCCGCGTCCCGCTTTGACAACCGTTGCTCCACGATAGCTCGTAGCAGGAAATGACGCGGGCCGTCAGGCGCGCTTCCCGTAATATCCCGCCACGCCAGTACCCGCTGCTGTCTTGCGCTCATTGGTTTACACTTCAGGAGTGGACTGAGCGATTCGCGGTATTTCGCTTCGTGGAATACATTCATGAGTGTTCTTCATGCTTTATATGGAGTTGTGGACGCGGCGGGAATCGAACCCGTAAAGAGTGAATGTTGCAGTGTTTCAGCCCTTAAACCCTTGCCGCCCGGCATGATCGCTCATGTACTGATCGCTCATGCTGCGGCTAACACGCCCTGTTTCTCTACGCTCGTGGGGCGGTCAACAGCCGCATTCTCAGGCATCGCTGGAGCAGTGAGATCGCTTGTTGTACCCATGCGATTTCCTCGTTTGTCGCGTCCCTTTGTGCGAAGTTTTGAAGCTCGTCGGCAGCACAGTTTAGCCGCATCGTTCCAGCTTCGAAGTTTTCACGATCCACTACTTCCTGTTCGCACACCGGGCATTCGTCGAATAACTCGGAGGTAAACAATGCTCTATCCTGGTAGAACGGCCCGTGCCGGACGCATATCCGTTGCTTAAGTGCAAGTTCTTTCATTATTCCCATCGTTGGTTTCTCCTTATGCTCGTTTCAGTTGAATGACAGGCTGGATTTCTTCCAGCATTTCCGATGGGTCGGGCGAATCGAGAAGCCGATCGATCGATCCTTTCGATACGTTGTATTTGGTGTGGGCTACGATCAGGCGCGGTTTATCCTCGTCGGCAATCTCCGGCGCGTTCATAATGGCGGCACTGATGGCTTCGGCGTATCGCTCTAAGAGTTCAGCGTCGAATGCGTATTCGGTGGCTTCGCTCGTTATCGCGTCTCCGTATTTCTCGCGGAGATACTGCGAGCGGGCCGCGTCAATGGTCTTGTATTTATCCGTTGGTAAATACATGACGCGGAGATCATCACTGGCTTCTATGATGAAGCTGTCGGGATTATGCCGACCCGTTCGGTAGAGATCGAGGAACGCCTTGCGTCCCGCCGCGTGGATGTCATGCTGTGCTTCGGCTAATCGCATTTCCAGCGCGTCAATTTCTTCCTTCGTGGTGTTGAACGCATGGATGGATTGGGCCAATTCTGGTAGTCGCACCGCGATTTTGTCGCTCTTTTTTGCCGTCTTTTGGGAAGACTTGGCTGCGGTAGTGAATAGGTTTGTTTTTGTTGCTACGGTTGTGTTCATCGTGGCTGTTATCCTTTCCGTAAGAGAATGTAGATTTTGGTGAAGTCGCTGCCGATGGCCGGGCCGAAGAGATTGCGGTATAGTGTTGGCATATCTTCCCGGCACGTCAGGCTCCATGCGATAAATTCCATAAGGCCCTCATCGTGGGCGATGAGGCTGCACTCGTTCGCTTTGGTGCGGAGCGCGTGAATGATTGTGGTGTTGTTCATCTATTGTAGAGTGGATAGTGGACAGAGGAATTAAGAATAATTCCTATATTATCCACTCTTCCACTATCCGTTAATTGATTATACTGCTAATTTCCATTGTTCGGGATGATGAAGGCGGTAGCGCGTTTCTTTGACCGCAAATTTGCGGCGGTTGCGTAAGGGCCAGCGAATGATTGCTGTGTGCCCATCGACTCGCACGAGCAGGGCGCGGCTTCCGCCGGAACCCAAACCGCAATACTCGGTTTCGACAACGTGACCGATAAGCGGCGCGAGGATTTCTTCCGGCGCAGGTTCCCGCGCGGGAGCGGTTCCCGGATGGAATACCGATTCCGCAAAATTCTCTTTGTAAACGCCGTGACCGAGCAGGCCCGAAGGAACGCCGGGAGTGCGTACCGTCAGAAACGGACGGTGACCCTGACGGCTGATAAACAGGACACCGGGAATGGCATCATCGTGGAGCGCGCGTTTGAAGTCGATAGGAAAGAGCCGCGCTGAAGGATCGTAGCCATGCGCTCTTAGTATCGCGCGGCACTCGTTCATATCCTTCCATTGGTCGTACCATGCGCGTGGCGTATCGTGGAGCTTGCCGAGTTCGTATTGCCTATCCTGATAGGCTTTGTATTCGTCACTGAGCGGCTTGCCTGCTTCGAACAGCGCATCAATTTCCGCGATACGCTGTTGCGCTTTCTCACTGATACGCTTGCGCGGTTCCCTGTACCCCGAAGCGAGATACAAGAGGGAATTCTTCTCTTCGTTCAACAGGCGGTAGTTCTCGCGGAGCGCATCAATCTCCGCTTCCGGGATTCGGAATGCTTCCCGTTTGTGGTATGGGAGTGCCGCGTCGATAATGCCGAACGTCCCATCCTTCAAACGGACGCGGTACAGCCAGTTGCCAAGCGGGGTATATTGTTTCATCGTGGCTATGTATATGGTGATCGTGGTTAAAAAACGCATGATTCATCGTCGCCGATGAGGTCATGCGGCAGATCGTGGCTCAGGTGTAAAGTGAGCGAAAGTGCGCCTGAGCACGTCGGTCGAAAGTTTCCCAACACGCTTCAATGTACCGTTCATCGGCAGCGAACCTAATTGCGTTTCTTCGAGCGGTAGATCGGCTGTTGTAGATCATGGGTTGGTACACGTCCCCAAATGGCCCGGTGTACGCGCTGACGAAGCGGAAGCGCCCCGGTTTGGAATGAAGTGCAACTTTGTGTGTAAAGGGTTTATATTTTTGTGCCATTGTGGTTATGATTCATCGGCGGAAGCATCATGGGTGATGCGGATAAGATTATCGTGGTAAAGTGAGATGGACGCGGTGAGAGTCGCGCCCGTCCGTGCATGATCGTTCATGTCTGCGCATGATCGTTCATCCACGCGCATGTTTGGACATGCGCTCTGCTTGCAATTGCACACGGGGTTCTTTAGGCTGCGCATGATCGGTCATGCGCAGCACCGTGTGAAGAATATAGTTTAGGAAAATGTTGTAGTGCTATCGTGGCACGTTTACTTTTGCGAGTGCTTCGGTGGTGATTTTCAGGATAGCTTTCAAGTTCGCGGTTTGAACTTCGATGGAGAATTCGGCTTCGGTATTAAGCAAATGATCGGCTCGATCGCGGATCTCTTCCAACGCTTCCTCAAAATCCGGCGCGGCTGCTATGATTCGTGCGTTCGATTCCATATCACGATATTCTTGAATAAAGGCTTCATCGTCAGCGATGAATGCTCCTTCAAGTTTTTCTTCGTTGTTGCACCACGGATCGCGGCGCAATTCTGCAATGCGCTGACCGAGCGCATCGTTAACATAGAATATGTTTTCGGTTCCATCGCTTGCATCTTGTATTTGCCACGGCGGGTCATAAATTTCTCCCGGCCTTTGAACCAGAAGAGCGGTAAATGGAAAGGATGTGGAGTGAACTACTTCGTCGTTTCCGTTTAGGAAGTGAGTCATGTTGGTTTGTAAAAAAGCATGATCGGTCATGCGTCTATTGTGGCTGTCGAGATCGTGGCTCTACTTGAAAACTCCACACGGTTTTGAGATAACCTGTTGCATCCCAAATGACACAGTTAGCGGTTTTGCCCCCCTGTATTTGCCTTGCATCTACTGCATCGAAATCCGCGCGGGTCACGACGGGTTCGTTTTTCGTTAGGAACCCGCGTCCGTGTATGACGCGGAACCTTCCTTGTTCATCGTAGCCGTCCCGGAAGAGTAGGGCATATTTTGCACCGTACACTTCGAGCACTCGGTTTACTTCCGAACGGAGTTCATCGTAATCTTCCGTGTTCGAGATCGTGGCTTCCTCTATCGTGGCTGTATTCATAACGAGGGATAATAAAAGGTTGAGGGTTCCACAGATACGTGCTTAGAGTGCGGGTTCTTGCGGCTGAAATCTATGGCATTCATCCATTCGCCGGGATCGTTTTTATCTTCGCCGCCGAACCTACTGAGGAAGCGAACGCGAACGCCGAGCATATATCCTTCCTTGCGTTCAAATTCCAACAGGCGGTAACAGTAGGTGTTACTGCCATTCATAAAGATAACATCCCCAATTTTTGTGCCGCGCGCTTCTACGCGCTCCGTCCATCGAAGCCATTTGCAATGCAATTCCCGCGACGTATCGTAGAAGCGTTCCTGAATGGAACGGAAGCGGCGCAGTGCAAGGGTGCGTGTGTAGTCCATCGTGTTTATTGAACTTCTTTCATCGTGGGCGATAAAGTCATCGTGGGCGATGAAGTTACTTTGAAGAATGCTTCAATTGCCTGTTGAATGGTGTCCCCGGTTACGGAGCCGGAGAGTTCCTTGTCACCGATATAAGCGGTAATGAGCCATTCGGTTTCCGTGTCGGGCCCCGTATTGACGGTGCGTTCCCGCTCGAATTCATAGGAGTCCGGTTCCCCCGCAATGCTCACGCCGAACTTGGTTCCGTCGTCGTCGAAATCTTCAATCTCGAAAGTGATCGTTCTTGTGGCTTTCATCTTCATACTGGATTCTTTGGTCGTTGTGAGTGCCATCGTGGGTATCGTGGTTAAGATCGTGAAAATTAAATCGTGATCGTTCCGTTTGATCGTGGCTCCTCAATTGAGACGCGGAAGGCATTGGAGCCGCGCACCTTTTTCTTTTTGAGTGTGCCGTTTACGAATGCCTTTTCTACACGGTCGCGCCCATCGTGTTCGCCGGATTCATACGCGCGGGTGATAACCATGCACAAATCCCACAGGCGTGCGCCGGGGAGCGTGGCGAGGGCTTCGAAGAGTTCGACGGCGGAAATCTCGCTGATACCATACGCATGGAACCCGCTGCCGTCCGTGCGGAGAATGACAATCTTGAACCTGCTATACTTCCCGGTGTGCCGATAGATTGCGAAGCGGTACGCATCCCCGTTCCATTTTGCACCGCGCGCGCCTGCGGATTCGCGCGCTTCCCCGAACAGGGCACTTGCCATGAATTCGAGTTCTTCGAATTTCAAGAGTACCGGGGAGCTTTCGCCCATCCGGGAACCCAAATGGATTGCCATGAACGAGAACGGCGGTTCCACTGCGCCATGCTTGGCAGAGAGGTATATTTTCGCGTCGTCGTCACTCTCGAAGCCGGAAGGCTTTTCCGCGTTGGGGTAGGGAATAAATTTCATAGTTGGTTATCGTGGTAATACTTCCTGATCGTAAGCCTGTTTTGCTTGCATATATCGAGCGCGAAAATCAGGACTGCACCCATACTCGCATATCTCTTTCAGACGGTCAACGGGCGCATCGAACCGTTTATCATTCCCGGCGAATTGTAGGGCGCGCAATGTAGCGATTGCCTTTTTAATATCTTCTTCCATCGTGGTTAATCGTTATCGTGATTGTTGGTAGGTGCTTAATACAGGGGAAGCATTTTAGAATATGGGAGCGATTCATACACGCGGGGATCGGCGGTCTTGACATGCCATCCCCACAGGGAGCCTTCTGCCATAGCTGCGGCTTGTGCCGGGGAAACACCCGCTTCCCGGTTCATGCGTTGCACTTCCGCGCGCACTGTTGCGGGTTCCATCCGTGACGTGTCGGCTTTTGTAGGATAGTAACCCGTTTCGAATAGCTTTACTATTCCAATACGTTTTTCGGCTTCCACAAAAACGAATGCCTCTGAGGGTAAAAGGGAACGGAGTTCGTGGGTTTCCATCGTGGTTGTTTGAGCGGTTGGGTTTAGAGGTGATTGTTGAAAACGTGATCCTCGCATTCGTGGTGAATGGCGAAATAATCCCCGCCCATGAATAAATCATTGGTGAAAATATCGGTGTCGATGTAGGAGCGAAGATGTTCAGGGATTGCAGCTTCATACCCTAATTCCTCGAATTGTTGTTGACCGAAGGTCTCTTTATTCGGGAATGCGCCCTGATACGCTTCGGCAAAGTTTTTAGCGGCTTCCTCAACCTCATATCCGGTGTGTTCCATGTACAGGGCGAAGATTTCACCATGTTCACGCATCCCGCGCGCCGTTTCGATGATCGTCTCCAAGTCCGGGTTTTCACCGAGCGAAGCGGGGATTCCATCGTAGTCGTGGAAGGCCCATTCCTCCTCACCCGGTTCCGGGGAACTTGCAAGCATCGTGGCGATTTCAGCCTGTAAGGTTTCGGTTGTTGTATCGTCGTCGATATCAATCCATTTGCCATGTAATTTGCCATTATTATACGCAGCCAGACACGCAGCGTACACGCGGGTTTCTGTGGTGGTTGTTGTCATTTTGCGGGTTTCGTGGTTAGGAGTATGAATTCATCCCGGTCACCCGGCACGACGTTCGCGGCTAACAGCATTTTGAGTAGTGCCGCTAAAGGCTGTTCATTCGTTCCAAGCAGGATTTGATCGTCATTGGTTGAAATGCGAATGTGTTCCATCGTGGTAAGTATTGGGAATGATGAATGATGAGGCAGGGCCGGGAAACCGGGCCGCTTCTACTCTATCCGGTGCAAGACATTTGCATTTATTTCCGGCATGGTCTCAATTTTACCACGAAGGAAATCCGAAAGACATTCGGGACACGTTGGGATGGAATCCCATTCATCGATATCGAAAACGGGATGAACGAAGTTACCCTCACGGTCTCGGTAACTTACGGCTCCTGGCGGTTTCTCCATGCGTGGGAATCGTTGGATGGTATGCGTGGGACAGTGGAAATCGGCTTCGTAGGTATATCCGATAATGGTCATAGAATCCCCCAAATGTCGCTGTAATCGTTGAGAACTAAAGTCTGGCAATCGTCCGGCAGTGCGGAGAATGGGATTCGCTTGCCTAAGTGCTTTCCAATATGCTCCCGTTTGATTTCACCGTGCATCCCTATTCCTTGAGGATGGAACGGGCTTGCGCTCATACCTACGAACAGGAATACGCCCGGAGCATCTTTGGCAATCGTCTTTTTTGTATAGATAACCGTGTAACGGTCTCCATATTCCGGGAGATCGTAACAGCGTAGGTAACGAGGGACACCGTTCGGAATAAGTGCGGCGCGGCGCGCGGCTGTTCTTTCGGCTTTATTCATCGTGGCTGTTATTGGTTGAGATCGTGGCTGTTATCGAATGATTCCTATGAATGTTTGTCCCTCACTGATATCCCCACAGGCAATCCATAAGATCGTATCTTCTAACTGTTCGGGATTCATTGCCTTGAGTTCAGCATCATTCCATGCTCCGTATTCGCTGAGATACTGTTCGGCCTGTTTGCGGAGTGCAGGAGGGATGTTGAACCCACTCTCAACACGCAAGTCTGAAACGTCCCGGTCACATGGGCCGGGATGGGTGCAGTTGCGCGCGGCTTGTTTGGGGATGTTGCGAATGATTTCACCGTTCGGATGAAACCATGTTTTGTAATGACGCATCGTGGTTATTGTGGTTGAGATCGTGGCTGTTCTATCGTGGTACTCGTTTAGATCGTGGCTAAGTAACCCTGTTCGTGCCGCTTGAGATAGTCCTTCAGTTCAGGGACGAGAACGGTTGTGCCCTGCTGAGTGTCGATGAAGTTGTATAGCTCCGAACCGTCCGGTGCCATTCATTAGCGGCGATATCCTCGAAAACGTGTTCTTTGGAAGTGAGATCATTAACCTGTGCGCGAATCGTAATTTCGAATTTGTGCCAGCGCCCAACGGCAACAGCATCCCAACTTTCCAGATCGTCCATGCCAAAGACCACTAACCAGCCGCCCGAACGTCCCTCGGAATAAACCTGTAAAGTTTTATCGTGGAGAATTTCGCGCGCGGTGTCCTGAACGGATTCCCAAAACTGTTCACAGGCCGAGTGAAAAGAATACTCAGCCGCTTTTTGGGCGGTTTCTTCCGAACAGCCGAAATGGTCGGCGATTTCATCTGTTCGGATGAATTTGTAACACTTCACGTTGATGGCAGGATGTTCGTGCCGGAAGTGTTCGGAATGCGTTTCAATATCTCCTTTTGTATATCGTTTCATGGTAACTGTCTCCATTGGTTGAGAATCCTGTTAATTTCGGGCTGAACCGCTGTTCGGGCCGCTTCTTTGGGGAATCCATTGCGGAGCAATGAATCGTAATCAGTGTGCTTATGGCGCAGATACGCACTCGCAATGTTCAGGATGAACTGTTCGTGGGTCATTCCATACGCACCAACGATGTTCCTGCTAACCCTTCTGCCGGGATCGTGGTATTTTCTCGCAAGTGCCAGACAGCGCCGCAATTCGGCGGACGGAAGTACCGCAAGCATTGCTTCAGCGAGTGCAATGGTATGGGGTTGGGTTGTTTGCACAGATCGTCCCTTTCTTAGATCGTAAGATCGTAAAAGCTTTGAAGAGCACACCACAAACTCAACCGCAACAATCACTAAAAGGAAAAACAGAGTGTGCAAGGTCTTATGAGTATGAGCGGAATCACTTGGAAGCGCGAACGCTCCGGGATTGCTATTACCAACGTGTAAGAATGTACACTCATAGTGAACGGGAGCACTGTCACGCGCTCCCGCCCTAAACTTGTTACCGGGTTGCCATACCGTAGTTTTTTCGATTCTTATACACAGACTGTAATGCTTTTGGGCTGTTCGTTTAAGAACTATTACCCTCAACGGTTTCCGGGCCTAACCTAAGTTATGCAGTTACGGCGAACCTGAACGCTCAACACGTTCATTTGTGTATTGTACTGGCCGTCTGTCGCTTTCCGAATCTTGGCACCATCTAAGGATTTTTACCGCACTTCATCCGCCACGTCTCAGCCGCTATCTCTCGGCGGGTTTACTCTCACCCGTTGCGTTTATTCGCGGACGTTTCTGAGCTATCGTTAGCTGTGCAATCAGTTGTCAATGAACATTACCGCTTTTCGCAGTGGCTTCAAATACCCCTTAGTGGAGTGTATTGGTGTAGGTGCTGAACGGTGTCCGTTTCGGTGCCCTGAGGTTGTGGCATTTGGCGTTTGCTGTGGTGCCTTTTCCTGTTTGGGTTTTCCGAACTCTCGGCGTTCACATCATATTGCTACGCATTTCGTGCCAAACCAAACAACGGCTCAATTTGGTCACTTCTCAGCGTCTTAATCTCATTAATGTAGTAATTGTGTAGCAGTGGGAGTGTATGGTTTTACACGATTTATGTATTCTTTTTAGAACAGGCAGAATGTGTTTGACACAATGGCTCACATTTTACCACAACACCCCACCAAACTCTTTCGTGGAAGCCTTACGCGGGAGAAAAAGCGTAGAATGCACCGGATAATCTCGGTAATACACTCCAATCCTTGAAGGAAGACAATAAAAGAGCAAAACGGCTGCCATCTTGTTAATTAGAATACTACTGGACACAGACCGAATGGTGTGTTCAGGTTTTTTTCACCCGAAAGGGCGCCATTTTGGGGTAGTGTTTATGGGATGGGGGGAGTCCCCTTGAGAAATCGATCCCTAAAACCCAAGTGGGAACCCCTCGAAAATTTTTTGGCAAAACTGAGCTGTACGTTTCATTGGCATGATTGCTGTATGAGAAGCGATCATGATGGCTATTCTGGTCAAACAGAGGCGTTGCGCTTTGGATCAGCTCATCGAATTTCTTGACTACGAATCCTCTGATAAATCGACAAAATAGGGCTAACTGCATTAGCGATCATGCCTCAACGATATAGAAATGGCAAACCCAAATCCGAATCATTTACCACCTGGCCCTGGCAGGACGCGAACAGTGGGTAACGGTGAAATAAGTATCTTGCTCGATCGGCTGCTCACGGAGAGAGGGTGGACGATTCGCGAGTTTGCCGATCGGTTCGGCTTCGTGTATCAGCGCGTGCAAGAGTATATCGCTGGCAGCCACAAACCTTCAGCCAAGGCGCTTACGAAAGTGCTGGCTCCTTTTGGGCTCAGGGCAGATGCAATCATCCAGATCCGTGAAATTGGGACGAATCGCCTCATTCAGATTTTAGGGGATGCTGGCTCGGCTGGTGCCGTTACGGGCGATGAACCGGAGACAACCGGCGGCGAGATCATGGGTTCCAAAAAGGCCACATGAGCATTTTGACGATCCAGGGGCAGTTCCCGAGCTTCTCGTGCGTTCTGTTCGTCGATCCACCCCGCAAACCCACGGTCGGGTGCCTTCCGTGCGCGCCACGCGCTTCTGGAACCGAACGACGCCTCTTTTATGGGCATTCCCTGGATGCCCCGCAAACGCATGCATGGCGTTCCCAACGCCGGTAACTACTTGCTGCCGATGATCGAAGTCCTAAACCAGTGACCGAGTTACGAACGAGGGGCAAGACTGAATCGTATGGCATCAGCAAGTTCATTTACCATCGTTCATGCTTTTAAAAATTACATTGTATCTCTGCCAGGGTAATCCACCTTTGCATTTTTCAGCAGTGCCACATGGTTCTATACTCTTCTGGAGCAGCGGGAATGAAAAATGAATATTGCTCTAATTGTTTCCAGGCATCCACTCGGATTTTCGTTTGATTCGAAGCGATCGTGTGCAGAGCCGAGCGCACTTAAATGAGATGTATGTTTCGTTTGGGCATTATTTGAGCATAATACGCATTATTTACCATTCTGTTAATCGTCGTCCTACATGTTGTGGACCACCCGTTATACAGCGTTCGCGTTCTTTAGCCTCTGCTTGATGGTTCAAGCGGACAGCGTGTTTGCGCAATCCATCGAGAATCGGAGTTCCACTCGCATCGCCCACGATGCTCCCAGCGCATTATCTGGATCGCTGAATCAATCGAGCGGTCTGAAGTTCATCCCGAACCGAGGGCAGCTTTCCGATCAAAATGGAGCACCGATGCCGGAAGTGCTTTATACGCTCGATGGCTATGGGATGAAGACGTATTTCACCAAAGGCTCGATGCACTATGTGTTTTCGAAGCTTTCGCGCGCGAAGGATTCGCTCGGAAGACCCTTGACGCCGAATGCAATGGACATCGAGGGTTCTGGGAACCAGGACACCCTGAGCCTGTACCGCGTGGATGTGAAATTCCCCGGCGCGAATTCCGATGCCAAAATTATTGCAAGCGACACTACGCCCGATTACACCAATTATTATCTTACCAATTGTCCGGACGGAATTACGCACGTTCCGGGATACCGAAAAATCGTGTATAGGAATATTTATCCGGAGATCGATCTTGTGCTTTACACAGACCATCCTTCGGCGGGCGATTATCTGGAATACGATTTTGTCGTTCATCCCGGCGGCGATCCGGGTACGATTCGGATGAGTTACGATCATGCCACTTCGCTTTCTGTGGACGAAACTGGAGCGTTTCATCTGGCCTCGCCGTATGGGAAGGTTGTCGAGACGAAGCCCAACGGATATCAAATAAGTAGTGATGCCAGCGAGAGCGTGTCATGCAGGTTTAAACTTCACGATAATATCGTAAGCTTTGAAACCGGTAACTATGACCGGACACGCGATCTGTACATCGATCCGCCTCGGTTGTGGGGAACGTATTTGGGAGGAACGGGAGCAAATGGACTATATGGCGTCGCTTCGGACAGACATAACAATATCGATGTCGTCGGATCTACAACCAGTACCAGTGGAATCGCGACGACTGGAGCATATCAATCAACACTGAGCTCAGGGATTGACGACGGGTACATCGCCAGCTTTTCACCCGCAGGAAATCTGCGATGGGCGACTTACTATGGGGGAAATGTCTATGATGCGTTGCTGGCGGTCTCCTGTGATACCGGTTGTGGAATCGTTGCCACGGGAAATACGGAGAGCACGGCAGGCATTGCCTCGACAGGAGCCTACCAAACAACATTTGCTGACAGCATTGATGCTTTTATTGTAAGTTTCGATAGTACAGGCGTTCGCCGCTGGGCAACATACTTTGGAGGCCCGGGGAAAGATGAGGCTAACGATATTGCGATCGATAGCAGCGGTAATATCGTTGTCGTGGGGAGCACAAGTTCTTCCAGCGAAATTGCAACCGCAGGAGCGTATCAGACAAACATCGATTCTTCCGGGCATGATTTCGTTGCAAAATTTACCTCAAATGGTTCTATTGTTTGGGCGACCTATTATGGATGCGGCGAGGCTGTCTCTTGCGACAGAAGTAATCATATCTATATTGCCGGCGACCCCAGCTCATTCGGGCTTGCTACTCCGGGGGCGTATCAAACGACGTTAGGCTTAATCCTCATCGCAAAATTCCTTTCCGACGGTCAGCGCGATTGGGCAACATATTATTTTTCGACCGGATCGCTTGGAACTGCGGTTGGAAAAATAGCCGCAAGCCGGAATGGGAATCTTTATCTGTCGGGTAGCACCGATGAGGATGATCATGCGACACCGAACGCATACCAGACTACGATCAGTGGAGGATTTGGTACGGATGGGTTTCTTGGCCGATTCGATTCAGACGGTCATTTCGCATGGTGGACCTATTATGGAGGCACCGAATACGATGGCTTGAGCGGGATTGCAGTGGATACGGATGAAAACGTGGTAGCTGGCGGCGTAACAGAAAGTGCAACGGCTATAGCAAGTCCCAGCGAGTACCAAACGACGTTTCTGGGGACACCCGGTACAACGCAAGACCCCTTTCTTGTAAAGTTCGATAGTGCATGCCACCGCCGATTGGGAACCTATTATGGTCAAGAGGGCTACCTTACCGGCGTTAGCCTTGATCCGCTTGGTCACCCGGCCGTCGGAGGAAATACAACCACCAGCACAACCGTTTTTGCCTCTCCAGGGGCATTTCTTACTTCGCCTCCGAGCGATTATGATTGTTTTGTTGCCCGCTTCTGTGACACGCTCGAGATTGCGATCACGTCTGAACCACCTCAGCATGGAATCTGTCCCGGAACTTCGCTAACGCTGAAGGCCGGATCAGGGCTTTCTTCCTATCAATGGAATGTGAATGGTTCACCGATTCCGGGGGCAACAACCACCTCCTATTCCATTCCCAGTTCTCTTAAACCGGGATTCTACGATTACCAGGTAACGGGCTCACCCGCTAATTCGAACGTATGTCAAGCAGCTTCGTATTCCTATACCATTATTGTTGGCGGCGTAAGCATCGCGATGGCGAAGGCAGCCTCGATATGTGCAGGAAACAGCATAACGATTGTCGATACCTGTGCGGGCACGGGAACGTTACATTATTCCTGGACTCCGATCGCCGGTCTCGATTACCCCGATTCGGCCGAACCTGTTGCAACGCCGGACTCGACAATAACGTATATGCTCACGGTTACCGACAGCGCTGGATGCGCAGCGTCTAAAACTATCACCATTACTGTTCACCCACCGCCGGTCTTAAGCCTTCCGACGAACATTTCGGACTGCGTGGGATCCCCGGTTCCGATTCATGCGAGTATTTCTGGAGGTCAGTCGCCGTTCGTCTACGCTTGGACGCCCGCAACAGGATTAAACAGGACGGACTCCAACACCGTGTTTGCAACACCTTCGAAAACAACAATCTATAGAGTAACCGTTACCGATAGCAACGGCTGTTCGGATAAGGATTCGTTGCTCGTGGAAGTAAACCCCGCACCCAAAATCGATGCCGGACCATCCCGCTCCATTTGTCAAGGTGGCTCAATAAAAATTGGAAACACTGCCTCGGGAGGTGTTGGACCATACACTTATTCGTGGTTTCCCTCGACTGGATTGGATAATTATAGCATTGCCCAGCCCATAGCATCTCCAGATTCGACCACACTCTATACGATCACGGTTACGGACAAGAACGGCTGCAGCTCGCTCGATTCGGTGTTGGTTACGGTTTCGGATTCGCTCACGCCCACAATAACCGGCGGGCCATGGACGCTCTGTATGGGCGATACGGCTCATCTCTCGGCGGGAACCGGTTATACGAGTTACGTCTGGTCGGATGGCGAGACCACCCCGGATATTTCGGTCACGCAAGCGGGCGATTACACGGTGCATGTCACAGGTGGCGCAGGCTGCGCCGGAACTTCCGCGGCAGTACATGTTACGGTGCTGCCGGACAGTGTGCCCCATCCGGTGCTTACCGCTGCAAAGCGCGTGATTTGCAATGGCGATTCGATTCAAATCAGTCCCATTGAGACGTATGCATCCTATCTATGGTCCACCGGCGATACGACGCCAACGATCTTCGTTTCAACGACCGATACCATCACGCTCACGGCGGCGAATGCTGCGGGCTGTTCGGGAACCAGCGCGCCGCTCATCGTTACGGTGCTGCCCACGCCGGTCGCGACGGTCACCGCGAATGGTTCCGACACGCTTTGCGGCAGCGACAGCCTGACGCTCGCCGCACAGAGCGGATATGCTAAGTATGAATGGAGTTCGGGAGATACCACCTCTGCTATTGTAGTGAAAACCAGCGGGATCTATTCGGTCACGGTGACGAATGCGGGCGGATGCAGCGCAACAAGCGCGCCGGATACGGTGACGGTCAATCCGATGCCCGAACTGTTTATCCATGGCCCCGCTGCAATCTGTCCCAACGCCACGGCAACCTACACCGACAGTAGCAATATCAATATGGCGAACGACCTGTTCACCTGGTCGCTCACGCCGGCGGGAGCGGGAAACCTTACCATCAATGGCCCAGGCGGCATCACGGTGCAATGGGGCGCGGCAGGAACCGCAACGCTGATGCTGACCGAGACCACGCCGAGCGGCTGCTCGGCAACGGACTCGCTCACGGTCACGATCAGTTCCAACCTTACTCCGATCGTTACGGCGAGCGGGCCGACGGCTTTTTGTCCCGGCGATTCCGTTACGCTCAATGCGGGCGCGGGCTATGCAAGTTATCAGTGGTCGATGAATGGACAGCCGATCGCGGAAGCCACGCATGAGCGGCTTACCGTGAATCAATCGGGCACGTACACCGTGTTTGTGACCAGCGCGGGCGGATGCTCGGGAACCTCTGCTGTGACGAACGTAACCGCATATCCAGTACCGGCAACGCCCGTTATCACGCAGAATGGTTCTCAGCTTTCCTCCACTCCGGCATCGCAATACCAATGGTATTTCAATGGATCGCCGCTTATGGACTCTATTCATCAGACGCTCTCACCGGATACGAATGGAAACTACACGGTAACCATTACCGATACGAATGGGTGCGAGAGCACGAGCGATCCCTATCCATTCTCTGACTCGGTGGTGCTCCGGGCGAGGGTCTCGGTGCGCGGCACATTGGGCGCGCCGGGCGTGACCGTTTCGATCCCGCTCGTGCTCGATTCAGGAACGAACCTTGCAAAGAGCGGGGCGACGACGTATGCTGCCAGCATCACGCTGGATGGCCGGATGCTCAAGCCGATCAATCCGGTTGGCGTTGCGGCGGGGAATGATTGGATCGTTTCACTGAGCGGGAACACTCCCAACGCGCCCGGCGTATTGCAAACGATCACGGCGTTGGCGACGGCAAGCATCGCCGACGATGCGTCCGGCCTGTGCTCGGCCATCACGATCGACACGTTCTACTTTCCAGGCGCTCCGATCGAGGTAACGACAGTGAGCAGCCTGTTCTGCGATTCGGGAACGTGTTCGCCCGCGATCACCTCCGGCGCTCCGGCGTTCATCATCGAGAAACTCTATCCCAATCCGTCCGAATCCGCCTTCACCGTGGAGTATCATGTCACGGAGGACGGCCCGCTTTCGATCGCGATCGAAGATTATCTCGGACGCACCGTGACGACCCTCAAAGACGAATGGACCACTGCCGGCGACGAGAACGAATCCTATTCCACGCAAGCCATCCCCTCCGGCGTCTATCGGCTCGTGCTCCGATCGGGAGCGAAGGTAGCAAGCACCGTGCTGGTGGTGGCGAAGTAGGCTGTTTGCCGCGTGTTGACGATTCCCCCCTGATGGGCATGAAAAATCCCTCCTGGAATGCCAGAAGGGATCAGGATTGAAATATTGTGATCACCGCGTCTAATCCGAGGTTGTTATCATTGGACGCGCCTTCTCAATGGCTCTACTTTATTACATGATGAATGCAAAATTTATGAAGCAACATTACAATGCAGCACCGAATGCACATGCTGGTTTACGATGCGCTTGGCAAAACCATTGCTACACTCTGTGATCCCGAACTTGGGACAGGAATGCAAAATATTGAATGGTCTTCTGTCAATGTGCCCAACGGTCGCTACTTCTATGAGATCATTGCCGGTGATGTTCGGTATGGTGGAAGAATTGTCGTGCAGCAATAGGCAATTCTTCTGTTTTTGAATCTCGTTCGCATGCTTTTTCATGCTGTGTGAGAGCTGATCATGAACGGGGCGTCCATTCACTCAGGCAGAGTATTACAGGCTTCGGTTGCTATCGAAGCGCGAACGCATCACGTTCATTGAGGACAGCGTCTGTGCCGCTCTCCCAGAACGGACAAGATGGTCGAGGCAACACAATCGCTGCTGAACGGATGAGCAAGAATTGAGAGAGATTGAGAAAGCAATCTGAGTGTAAAGAGGGGGGTGATCAAGCTGGATCTTGGGGGGGCCGATCCAGCAGTGTTTCAATTCACACTTTCACGATAAAACCCGATAGTATCGTCAGAAAATCGTCAGAAACACAAATTGCTATAGTAGTTAATTAGTTGATAACTAATAATTTAAGCTGCCTCGCTAGGATTCGAACCTAGAACCTACTGCTCCAGAGGCAGCCGCCATACCATTAGGCCACGAGGCAATTCTTAGAAAAAATGATTAAAATAATCATCATTTGATTCCGCTTAACTACCAATTGGACTTTTGGGTTTCGCTTGGTAAAAAAGGGGATTGTAATGTGCTATGGGATCTCAGAATGTTTATTGTAGGCAGGGAATCGGACCAGACACAAACCAAGCGTATTTTGAAAATACGGTGCTAATGGTTTGAGTGTATTTTGGAAGCACATAACATAGAATATCATAACCAAGATACGTTATTCTTCCAGCACATACATAGTTAGCCATCATGGGTTGATGGATCAGTTCCGGTATGAGTGTTCCGGCTTTTCCATGACCGTTGTGGAAGACGGTCCAGCATTCGCCGGTATCGTGATAGGCAGGAATAAGAATAATATCCGGGTGTAAAGAGTCTAAAATGTTGCATGCTTCTTGAGGAGATTTCGATTTCGCAATTGCGGTGGTATTTAGTCCGACGAGATCGATATTTTTCATCTCCGAATAATATGGAACGGCTCCCACATCCTGGAAGGCAAAGGTCATGCGTGCATGATTCGGAAGCGATCTTAAAGCAAATCCCAGCTCATGGTATATCCTTTGGCCACGTTCGAGCGTTGCAAGTTGCATATCCGCGCGCACATGCGGAAACGTGAATGCAATTTGGAGTCCTATAACAAACACCAGTACCGGGGCCGTCCGCCAATTCAACTTTTCGTGCGTTACCCCAAGCGCGGTAAGGGAAGCCAGAGGGGGAACTGCCGGCCAATCGAATCGGAAATAAAATCCCTGTAATGGTTCCGGCCACACATAAAAAAGGATAAGTCCGCAAGACCATAGGAGCCATGGCGCAAATACTTTCCACTTATCACGATAGCGCCAGAGTGCATAGATGGAAATTACGATGAGTATGACATTACTGCGAATAAAATCTTTCGAATTCTGAATTCCTTGAAATCCTCCGTTGCCGGTTTTGATATAAAAGGAGTTCGGAAGAAGATCGCCAAAATAGAAAAATTTGAATATTGCATACAGCGCCATTGGTAAAACAAAGTACGTTAACATTACACGAAAGACAATCGCGCGATCTGATTTGTCTTCCCCAAAGATAGCAAGTGCAAGAATAGCTCCAGCGAGCACTCCTTCCGGGCGTGTAAGCGACGCAAGCGAAACGAGTATAATCGCACCGCTCCATTTTTTCTGTTGTGCGAAATAAAAAGATGAAGTCACGAGCAGAACGAACAGGGAAGTTTCCAGGCCGCTAAAGGCATTTGCCCACGTAAAAGGCAGCAGCAGATAAAGGAGAGCTGCTGCGACCGGCCACCCTTCCGATTCACTGATCTGGCGAATAAATTTGAAGATGACAAGAGCTGTCAGGATGGTTGAAACAATGCCGATAATCTGGCTAACGATAAGCAGGTCAGCCTTGAAGAGCGAGAACGGTGACAGGATGAGAACTAAAAGGAAATTTGTGTAGCCTTCCGTGTGTGGCCCAGAAATATTCCAGACAAGACCGTATCCGTTCGCAACATTTTCCGCATAACGGAATGTGATATAAGCATCGTCGAACGGGAACGACATTCGCCACTGCCACAAGGCTGCGGCGATTGCCACGCCGATGAGAGCAAGGAGCAGAGTAGCGCGGGATTTCAAATTAAATTAGATTGTCATTCTGAGCGTAGCAAAACGGAGCGATAGCGGAGTTTTGCGAAGTCGAAGAATCTTTTGCACTACATGAGATCCTTCGACTCCGTTCGTTTCTCCAAGCATCGTGGGCGATGCGCGTCGAAACGAACTCCGCTCAGGACGACATGCTGGGCTAAACTGAGTTTCTTATGGCCTCGCTGTTTTGAGAATTCCCGCATATTCGATCAATTCGTTAAAGAATTTTTCAACCCGATCTCCCACGCGGCCTTCTCGAAGTGGGAGAAAAATAGCTGGATCGACTGGAAATGATGCACTTCGAACCGCAAAAAGAACTTCAACGGGAATATGAATTGCGCTCTGTAGTGGAATCATTTTAAGCTCGATCACTACTTGACGTAACTGCTCGATCGCTCGTGCGCCTAATGCGCTTCCATAGCTTACGAAGCCAACTGGTTTCTTATTCCACTCGGGATACACCCAATCGAGGGCATTTTTGAGCACGGCTGGATAGCCATGGTTATACTCTGGCGCGATCATAATATATCCATCGGCTTCGCCTATTTTGTTGGCCCATTGCTTACCAAGCGGGTTAACATAAATCCCTTTATTTCCGGATGGACTTGTCGGCTCGTCGTAAAAGGGCAGCGGCCAATCTCGCAAATCGATAAGCTCTGCATCGATGCCTTCTTTTTTATTTAGCTCCTCGAATAGATAGTGTGCCGGTTTCTCACTGACCCGGTTTTGCCGCGTGCTTCCGATGATAATTTGGATTTTCAATGGTTCGTTCATGTCAATACAACGAACTTATTATAGATTGAATTTCATAGCGATCGAGCCATAGAGAGAAGTGGTTTTCCAATTGTTTCCATTTGGGCTGGTGTTCGTTGAGAAGGGGTAATCATATTTTACCATTGGAGCAACGGATACTATTCCAAAATGAAAGTTGTAGCCAGCCGAAAGTAATCCGGAAAATTGAGGATTAGCGATATCACCAAAACTACCGCTTTGAATAGTTTCTGAAGTAGTTCCATTCGGAAAAGTTATATTGTTATACGTTTGACCACCTACAGCAGCAACAGAGTTACTCGGCAATTGTCGTGTTTGAGTAATATTACTGCTCAGAAGAACGGAAATCCCAGCTCCCACTTGAACGAAAAAGTCGGAGTGCAATATCTGATACTGAATGTACGGCGCGAATCGAAGGAATGATAATGTAACCGATGCAACTCTATTGTCTTGAAGGGCCACCGTATCAAATTGATTGGAATTTGGTTGCACGACCACGACTACGTCATTCTCAGGGACAGTGCTGGAAGTATTCTCTCGTACGAATCCAACCTTGATACCAGCCAAAAAATCTTGAGCAACGGGAAGTTCAAAGAAGCCTGATCCTGACCAGCCCGTACCTTTACCACCGCTAAAGGAAGAGCCACACGCGCAAGTCATTGTACCTAATTGTGTATTCTGTCCCACGCCGAATTCAAAGCCGAAAGCTGGTTGAGGATGCTCGATGAATAGCGGTGGAACACCGACAGAATTCTGGGCCAAACTTGGCAAAACATAGGAAATAAGCGAAAGGATGACCATCGCGAATCTACCTCCGAATCGAAGATTTTTTTCAACATTATTCATAACTTATCACACTAACACGCGAGGGGAATGAAGGTTGCTGCTTATGCTGCCATTCGCTCCGAATTAATCACCATTGGCTCACCGCCTTCTACTGCTTCACGGGTAATAACGACTTTCTCAGCGCGTTCCATTTCGGGAAGATGGTACATCGTGCCCATCAGTGTTTCCTCCATGATCGAGCGCAACGACCGGGCGCCGGAGCCGCGAAGTTCCGCCTTTTCGATGATCGCGTCCAGCGCAGATCGTTCGAATTCGAGTTCTACGCCCTCCATTGCGAAAAGCTTACGGTATTGCTTGACGAGCGCGTTCTTCGGCTCGGTGAGCACGCGATATAACGCTGCTCTCGATAGCCCATTCAGCGGCGCGATCACAGGCAGGCGTCCGATAAGTTCGGGAATGAATCCAAACTTCAGCAGATCTTCCGCTTCTACGTATTGGAAGAGATCGACCGCCTTTTCATCGACACGCGATGGAATTTTTGCTCCAAATCCGATGGGACTTTGATGTAGCCGTTTCAGAATGATCTTATCGAGTCCTTCGAATGCACCGCCGGCAATAAAAAGAATGTGCTTCGTATTGACATGCACTAATGGCTGTTCCGGATGCTTGCGCCCGCCTTTGGGTGGTACGCCGGCGATGGTTCCTTCGAGCAATTTCAGCAGTCCTTGCTGTACGCCTTCGCCGGAAACATCGCGCGTGATAGAGGCGGAATCCGATTTCCGTGCAATTTTATCTACTTCATCGAGATACACGATGCCGCGTTCTGCTCGTGCCACATCAAAATCCGCAGCTTGCAGAAGCGCACTTAAGATGGATTCGACATCATCGCCAACGTAGCCTGCTTCGGTAAGTGTCGTCGCGTCGGCAATGGAGAAGGGCACATCCAAAATTCTTGCAAGCGTCTTTGCAAGCAATGTTTTTCCGGTTCCCGTTGGGCCGAGCAGCAGGATATTCGATTTCTCGATCTCCGTATCCTCAAATCCTTCGACGCCGATAAGCGTCTCGGAATCGATGCGCTTGTAATGATTATAGACCGAAACCGCAAGGATCCGTTTTGCTCGATCCTGCTCGATCACATGCTCGGAAAGCGCTCGTTCTATCGAGCGTGGAGTGAACGTGGAAAGACCGCCTTTACTATTTTCCCCAGATACCCGAAGATTCTTCTTTACCGCATATTGCGGCAAATGGGCGCGAAGCAGATCGACATGATTCGAGGTGCATATATCGCAGATCAGCGCATTGCCAAATGGCGCTGAGATCAGCGTAAGAACTTCCTCGGCTGACCGGCCGCAAAAAGTGCAATACAGTGGGCGATTGCCATCGCCGGGATCGGTAGTTCGGGGTCGTTTGGGGTTTTCAGCCATAGAAATATCGGAACCCCAAATTCGAAAGCTTAATTCTCCGTCTGCCTCGAAATCAGACGTTTAATCTTTTGGTGCCTTATTTTTAATTATTTGGCGCCCCATTTTTGACCCACGCCGCTATTTTGGCGATCGTACATTCATCCAACTGTGGGCCATAATAGGGCATCGAAGGCAGCGGGTACTTGTGCTGGATGACATCCATCAGCAAACCGCTCTGAGCCACGCTGGCAACCGTAGGATAGTCCGTGAAATCCAGGCTGTCACAGTATTCGCCGGCCCATTTATAGGAATGACATCCTAAGCAGTAGGTCGAGATCGTTGGCTGAATATAGGAGGCATAGCTGATATTCTCTGTATCGCAGCTTGACATATCAGGCTCGCATTGAGAGTTCGGAGCACCTGCAAGAATCCATTGCGCGAGCAGCGTCCTATCGGCTTGCGTAAGCGTGATGAAGTGGTTGGTTCGATAATAGAGCACACTGCCCGCGGTATCGCCGGGAACTACGATAGGCATGATCCCCTGATACGTCGTAAAATCGAAACCTCGCATCAGATTGACCGGATTATGGCAGCCCAGTGTGCAGTTCGAAATAAAGATCGGAAGGATCTGCGTCCGGAAACAAGGTCCGGAACTTTCGATGGATACCACAGACTTACCGGCGATGGCGGTATCGCCAAGCCACACCGCTTCGATAACAGCGCTTCCGCTCGTGTCGGTCATAAACGCGGGAGCGTTGTACTGACCGGTGGAAGAGATCGTCCCGGGGCCGGAAACTATTTCCCAGCGAACGCCCGTATTCGTGGAACCCGAAACCGTTGCCTGAAATTGTTGGATCTGCCCGATCGGGATGGTGGCCGATATCGGATTCACTAAGATCGATACATTGGGCTTGACCACCGGTTTCGTCGTGACGAGGATCGTGCAGGTTGCAAGATCCAGCGTATCCTGATTCGACCGAACGCGGATCTGAAGAGAAAGCGTGCTTGCAGTCAGCGTGGCCGGTGCCGTATAGGTCGCGGTTAAACCCACGCATTGAATGCTCCCGAGTTGCGCCTGCGTGGTTCCCACGGGAACGCCAACCCCGATCAGGCTCCACGAGACCGTGCTATCCGAAGTCCAGCCGACGATACTCGCGCTCAGCGCAAGCGTGCTGCCCGCAGTTAGCGTGTCCGTCTTTTGCGAGATCGTTACCGCGAGCGGGACACCTTGGGGCAATGGTACCGGCGTTGGGGACGTGTTTTGATTGCACCCCCACGCGACCCAAAGGACGATCACCACCAATACCGGCGGAAGAACGCGCCAATGACGTTGTAAAAATTTCTTCACCTTCCTAAAACGGATTTCCTGAACAGAAGTAAAAAGATAATGACCAGAAGCATTAGTTCAAACCATATTTTTATCCGATAATTCCCCTGTTTCTTAACTCTTATTTCCCCATCCTTTCTTAATCTTCAAAATCCTGTAAATCGTGGTTCAGGCCGATGATCCCTCGTCCCTATAATAATTTCGCCTCTCTGAGTGCCTCCTGAAATGGCTCGCTGGTCGGATCGATGTACTCCAATGCCGGATCCAGGTGATGAATATCGATATCAGCGTTCAAATCGTGGTCGTAACCCAACGGATACTGAATTTCGACTAAAGGGCCGCTATCGTTATAGATAAATTTGGCATTTGTGTCGGGAAGCAACTCGCGAATCTTGCGCCGCTTGTTCGGCGGGACGATAGCCACGATGTAATTTTTGCAAATGCCTTTTCGGAGCGATTACTCAAGGGACATTCGGGCAAATGCTTCTAACAACAACATTGAGATGATTCATTCGTCCGATGCTTTATGCCGCTCCAATTTCGCTTCCGCGAACGATCGGTCATTCGCGGTGCGATCGGGCGCTATAGCTTCATTGCGTTTGGAAGGCATTAGGGAACAACACCACTATTGGACTCTCAATTTCGTATTTCGGAAGTGATTTTATTCCTTCACCACTTTCAGGGTTTGTACTTCGCCTTCTGGCACAGAGAAACGGACGTAGTACGTCCCCGAAGTAAGCGCGGAGCCTGATAGTGTAAGTGAATAATTACCGTAAGCAGTGAACACAGACGGAACCGGAGCCAAGACACGCTGCCCAAGTACGTTGAATACTTCCACCGTGAGCGTAGCTGGAACATTTAGCGTATAATTAACGACAGCATTATCCTCAAATGGATCTGGTGTAACGCTAATAGTACCCAGCACACTTGTGGGAAGGGTTCCATTGTTCGCCACAGCAGATGGGTTGCCGAGCAAAGCCTCAAAACCAATTTGTTGCAGTGTAGGAAGGTTGGTAGTATCCCACGGAGTTAAAAGCGAATCGGTTACCGTGTCCTTCCAAATTCGGTGCCAGCTCGCGTAAAGTTGTGTGAGAACACCTTCGAGTTGAGATTGAAAAGACGGGCACTTTCCGGATTGAAGAAGATACTTTTCGATTGCGACCCAGCCAGCATCGCCATTCAACGGGTTAGCATGAACTGAGGAGTCATGCGCGTACATAGCTTGTAAACAATTTTCAGCGTTGAGAGCGTCGTAGCAGTAATATTGAGTATCGGTGTTCAGGTACAGGACATTGAAATACCATTGCAGAAGATTTGGCAATGTATCCCCGCCAGGATAAGTTCCATTCGGTCCCGATCCTTCCATATCACTTAATATTTCGCCGAACACAGGATAATAGAATCCAGAATAATTGTAGCAATGCTCTACGTAGTATTCCAGCGTATCGGCACCCTGGTAATATTCAGAAATTGGCGGTTCGCCTAATTCTTGCCCTCCCAGAAGAAGCCCACGGCAAGACGAGGTGTCGAAAGCAGTGTCTAAGGGCGGGACCGAGAGCAGCAACGCACCCACTTGATCTGCGCTTACAAGGCGATGTGGTTCCTGTCCATTCGCGGCGTGGAATGCCAGGATCGATAGAGCTATGAGCAGAGTTGAGGGTGCCATTCGCATTGCTTCATCGTGTTAACGGCCATAATTAATAACACACGAATCGCATTAAAGGAGCGCGCTTGTGTCCGAACTGAAATCGCGGTGTGCCGGGAAGCCCGCCGCGGCGGGCTTCCCCGTGAAATTGTCATGGAAGCAGCGCTTCCATGCACACGATGTAAAAAAATATTTTCGGTTATTTTCAGGAATCGCTTGACATTGCGATTTTAATTGCGTAGATTAGTGATTGCTTTGATGGGCACCCTATCCGGGGAAAAGATGAAAGATGAATCCGCCGCGGCGGAGAAAGATGAAAATGGGGCGTATCGCCGGCAATGCTTGGTGCAGCGTTCATTGACAATTGCGGCGGCAATAGCTGTCTCTGGAAAAAGGTGACGTGGATAACTTTTTCGCCAAATGGCGAATCCGCGCTGATTTGGGCAGAGTTCATGAACTCTACATGCAAAAAAAAATATTTTGGGAAGGCTAACAGGTGAAAATGGCTCAGAAACGAGGTGAGCAGAAATTATCTGCTTGCGAAAGTTGGCTGTAGCTCGTATAGCGTATGGATGCGAATAAACAGAACTTCGAATCCGTGACTATTAGGTCACGGCGAATGTTCTCCGTCCCTTGATCTGGCGTATCGTGGAAGGTACGCGTATGAAGAGACACCCCCTATATGGCATCGGATATTTTCATTTCCTACTCCCGCAAAGATTCCACGCTTGCCTGCAACGGAGCGAAGGACGATAAGAAACGAATCTATTGGTCCGAATTGGCGATCCCTCTTTTCGAGAGACATCTGAAGTTGTTTCCCGAGGACGAGAATATGCGGGTCGCCCACGCCGTGCTTCTTCATCACGCAGGCAGGGATGACGATGCGAGAGACGCCGCACGAAAGTTGGAGCATCTTCGAAATGGACAGGCACTCTATAATACCGCATCTCTTCAATGTATGCTCGCAGATCATGAAGTTGCTCTTAGAACATTTCGGAAGGCGATCGAAGCGGGATTTCGGAATATGCCGAAATTAAAATTATTTCTGACCGAAGAAGAGGATGGCGTCGGCAAACTCGAAGGCACACCAGAATACGAGGAAGTGCGGGAGATGGTTGGGCGATTGGCACAGTGAGGCAGCCCGCCGCAGCGGCTATACTATCTTAATCCGGCCGGTCAGGTTGCAAAATCCCCAATTTTCTAATTTAGTTGTTGCCCAAATTCGTAGATTTTGAGGCTTTTTAATTTTTTTTCAAATTATTTTTGTAACCGGAGCGACCCTGTGCGTTTATACTAAATGAGAAGCCCTCAAAGCTTCATCTATTTCCCTAACCCCGATCCTTAAAAGTTATGAAAGAATTTGTTATGGTATCAAAGATTCTTAGCTTGTGGCTGCGATCCTTGAATGCACGCTTTATTATTCTTGCCTGCGCTTTGCTGATTTCTGGCGTTCCCGCCCGTGCTCAATGGGTGCAGACAAACGGGCCGCGCAACGACATTCTTACCTTCGGCGGAGATATTACATGTCTTGCATCCATCGGCAACGATCTCTTCGCAGGTACGGAGTCGAACGGCTTGATCCGTTCCACGGACAACGGTACAAGCTGGACACTCCTGCAGATCGTGTCACTTTTTTCGAGCGAGTTAAGTGTCAACTCGCTTCTCGTTAGCGGAGGTGATCTCTTTACTATCGCGGGCGGTGCGATTTTTCTTTCGTCCGATACCGGCGCGAGTTGGAAGGAATTGTTCTTCGCAGCGCCTGATTTTTCCTCGATCAGCGCGATCGCAGTGAGCGGCAGCAATCTCATAGCAGGTACTTCAGGCGACAGCACCTATCTTTCAACCGACACAGGAAAAAGCTGGACCGCTCTCGATACCTTATTTGGCGTCAACAGCTTTGCGGTAATGGGCGAGAATCTATTTGCCGGGAACGATCAAGGTGTATGGCTTTCGACCGACAATGGCGCGATTTGGACGCTCACCGATACGCTCAGCGATACGCTCGACGACACCGTGCCGAAGTTTGTCTTTGCGCTTGCTGTGAACGGCGGAAATCTTTTTGCCGAGACAACGACGGACAGCGGATTGTTTCTTTCAACGGATGATGGCTCAAACTGGACTGCTATTAACAACGGCTTACCGGATGGGCGCGTTTATGCCCTTGCATCGAGCGGGCAGAATATCTATGCCGGTACGTGGGGTAACGGCGTATTTGTTTCCACGAACAACGGATCGAGTTGGAATGCTACCGGCGACAGCGGATTGACCAATTCCTACATTAACGCACTCTTGACAAACAATGGAAATCTTTATGCAGGTACAAACGGCGATGGCGTATTTCTTTCCACGGACAATGGCATGGATTGGAGCGTGCATAATCCGCTTACCCTGATAAATTCACAGATCAACAGTCTCGATACGATCGACGGGAAGCTTTTTGCATGCACACAAGCAGGGATATTTGTCACGTCCGATAGCGGCGAGGACTGGTCGCTGGATACCGCTGGGATCGGGAATGTTTCCGTAATCGCTCTGGCCGCTAACGACGGGAATCTATTTGCAGGTACGCCCGGTAATGGGATATTCCGTTCCACCGACAATGGCACAAGCTGGTTTCCGGCTGATAGTGGGCTATTCTTTGTGTTCGGTGGCGACTCCTCTTATGGGGCGTGGGCGATGAACGTTTACTCTCTTATGCAAAGGAACGGAATTCTTTATGCAGGAACGCAGGGGACTCTCTTCATCTCGACAAACAATGGCATAAGTTGGAGTAACCCGGCTTACACAACGCAGAGAATGGGTCCGAGTTATTTCGCAATTATTGGGACCAATATCATCGCTGGAAATATTGACGGATTATTCTATTCGCCTGATAGCGGAGAAGATTGGTACCCGGTTCAGGATCTACCGCCTTACACTAATGTCAATGCCATTAATTCGCTGGTTCTTATGGGTGGATATATTTATGCCGCTACAAATCAATCGGGCGTGTGGCTTTCGAAAAATGGTACAGACTGGCTTCAGGCCAATGACAGCGGCTTGTCTGACCCTAATGTGATAACGCTGCTGGTGAATGGCAGTGATTTGTTTGCAGCTACCAACAGCGGACGCATTTTCTTTTCTTCCGACAGCGCAGCAACCTGGCACCCGGTGGATAGCGGGTTGCAGCCAGGTTTGGCGATCACGTCCCTGGCGGTGATCGATAGCGTGCTCTACGCGGGAACTTCGGACTCCGCCATCTGGCGACATTCGCTGATAAAACCAGTTGTGCCACCGAGCATCGTTGCACAAACTCCTGCAATCCCGATGGGAATTCAAATCTATCCGAATCCTGCGATGAATAGCATCACGATCACTTCATGTGCTGGCCCGATTTCGATACTCGATCCGCTTGGCCGGAGTTATGAGGTGCTGCAAACGGGCAATACGCTGGATATTTCCTCGCTTCCATCGGGCGTGTATTTTGTGAGCGATGGTAATTCATGGGCGAAATTTGTAAAGGAATAAAAAGTACGAATTTCATAGGAGGAAAACTAAAAACGTGCTTTTTCGGGCACCTTTATCACTCGATCTCTGTTATATATAATGTGCGGGATTTTTATAGGAGGAGTGTAAAGAAAAAAATCAGAAAATTATTCATGAAGAAATGGACAGAGTTCATGAATACGCATCCAACACACACAACATAAAAGAGTGTTTTGAATCAACCAAGTGGCTAAAATAAGATAAAAACGAGAATTTCTGAAGGAAATCTATATTTTTTTGTAACCGGAGGGGGGTCAGCGCGTTTTAACTATATGAGAACAATATTTCGGAAATCCCTTATCGTCCTTTTTCTGCTTTTTTCGTTAAGCGTAGTTGCAGGCATCGGTCATGATGCAAAGGCTCAATTTTTGGGTCAGCAATCGCTTTCGCAATCGTCGTATGTGATTGACCAGTCAGGAAATCTCTGGGCGTGGGGCGATAATTTTTACGGTCAGCTTGGCGTAGGAGATCGGATGAACCGGAATACTCCGGTGCAGGTACCGGTTCCCACCGGAGCGAGTAAATGGGTGCTCGTGTCCGGCGGTCAGAATTTCGCGGTAGCTGTTGCCGACAGCGATAAGCTTTATGCGTGGGGATTGAATGACGAAGGCCAGATCGGAATCGGCGTGGGCGATGGACTGTATGGCGTACCGATGCGGATTCAGAATCCTCCGGGCGTTACAACGTGGAAATGGGTTTCGGCAGGAGCGGATAACTGCGAAGCGCTGACGTCGGATGGGCGCCTTTTTGCGTGGGGCGATAACGATCGGGGTCAGCTTGGCGTGGGAACCACGCAATATACCATCACTCCGCAGCCGGTGCAGTTCCCGGATGGCGTGACCGCATGGGAGGATGTCGCGGCGGGTCCGGGTTACACCATGATGATCGCGCAGGATAATCTGCTTTATGCCTGTGGGAAAGATAGTCTTGACGACTTTGAGGCACGGGAAGGCCCGGTTCAAACTCGCTTTGACCCATTTCGAGCCTTCTCGCCGCTGCCATGCCTCGGAGCGTCCTACCTATTAGATACAAGGATCGATGAAGAGAAATTTTATGGTAACGGCTTTTCAGCATATAACGAATATTTTGTAGGACCTACCGGCGGTTCCCCTAATTATATGGCGGCCGTTGCCGATGGCGGATGGCATGCGTTATTCCTGACTAATTCAGGAACACTCATAACGGCTGGGGAAAACACCTATGGCCAGCTTGGAATCGGGTCTGATTCGGCTTTGCCAAACGGGACCATTGCGTTCCCAACTGGCGTCACGCAATTTGTCGCGATCGCGGCTGGGCTGAAACATTCGCTTGCCATTGGCAACGATGGATGGCTTTATGCCTGGGGTGACGACAGCGTTGGGGAACTCGGACTCGGAAATTTCACAAATCAGTCCAAGCCGGTGCGTGTGCTGAAAGTCTGCGACCCCTTAGCGATGACGGCAAGCTTTACCGCGCCATCGGTGCTCGTTCCGGGCTATACTATTACCGTCAATGTCCATGACGATGCCACTTCACCGGCGCTGACAAATACGAATGCGTACTTAGCACTGAATCAGCCATTGACATATCTCAATGGTGCGCCCGAAGAGTCGTATGGTCCACAAATATTGCCGAACAATACCGGCTCGATGTCCTGGAATATCACGGATTTCACCAATCTGGAAACAGATACTCCAATTTATTTTGCGTATGTTCGAGCCAATGGTTCCGCGCCGCTTTTGATCTCTGGCAAGACCATCGTTAACGCCGAGTGGGTGACGGCGTATGTGTATGGGAATGTCGAGGACTCGATCACGAACGATCCGTTGGCGGATGCCCATGTGTATGCGTATGGCTTGATTGGCGGCGTTTCGACTGGCCGACCGGGTAATTTTACCGATACAACAGACCAATTGGGTAATTTTACCGATACGCTTAGGCTGGGTGGTCAGTTTGTTTGTGGAATAGTGAAGGAGAATTACAACACAACTGGCTCTGGTCCCTGGTATGAAGAGGATTCGATTGACTACGAAACTTTTTATCTTGGTCCATCGAGCGTTCAAGGAACCTTTACAGTGCCCGGAACGCCGTTTCTTGCCGATAGTATTCAAAAAGTGTATTATCCCGATTCGCTCATTGGCTATGCGCTGTCGCGGCGCGCGATTTTCAGGACGCTCGATAGCGGGATACACTGGACGGCAATGTATGTCGCAAACGAGAACTTGCACGATGTAAAATTTATCGACCCGGCGCATGGATGGGTTGTCGGCGATAGCGGAACCATCCTGAACACGACCGACAGCGGCAAAACGTGGCAGAGTGTGCAGGTTGGCACGAAAGATCTACGCGCCCTTTTCGTTATTGATTTCGATACGGCATGGGCCGTCGGAGATAATGGAACAGTACTGAAGGATTCCGATAATACCTGGACGGAGATGTCTCCGCTCTCTGCGAATGATCTTACATCGATCCATTTCCTTAACTCGGAGCTTGGTGTGATCGGTGGGAACTACGTGTATTATCTTTACAATGCTGGAACGTGGTCGTCGCATGGCATTGGTGAAAGTGTCCAAGCGGTCTATTATACTGCACCAGGTGATATTTTTCTCGCAGGTGCAAATGGAGAAATTGTTAATTATAATATAAACGCACCGAATCCCCCAGGTCTTCTTGCGTATGAATATACCAACTCATCCAATACCATTAATAGTATCTATTTTCTGAATTCCGGTGTTGGTTATGCGCTGGGGGATAGCGGTTCGTCATCTGTAACTTACGATGGCGGCAAAAGCTGGGCACCAATGCCTGAATTTCCTCATAATGCTACTTCGATAAATTTCTTTAGCCTTGCGGGACATGGAGCGGCAGATAACGGCGTGTTGAATTACGATGGTGAGCCAAATGTGGTCAAAGCGATCGTTCGCGGGCGCATCACTTATGGAAATCCACCGGAACCAATTATGGGCGCTCAGATCGTCCGAGAGTATGCTGCGGAGGCCGACACCGTGGAGGTCTTTAACCTTATCGACACTGCCTATACTAACGAGCAGGGGAATTTTGTCTTTTCGGGCGTCGATGGTGTGTTCCCGTATGAGTACCACATCCATTTCATGGACAGTGGGATCGAAAAGACGAAGATATTTACCGGTATTCAGGGACACCGTCACCAAATTACGACGCTCAATTACAATGATTACGAGCCACCGATACAGGATACGGTCATAGACGCTGTAACTCCATCCCCGCAAGCGGCATTATCGCTCAATGTCAGCGCAACGCAATCTGCCGTGCAAATATCCTATAGCATTCCAACGGACGCTCCCGTGCGCGTTGTTATTCAGGATGTTCTGGGGCATGTCATGCGCGTTGTTCAGGATGGCTTCGTTGTCGCGGGCGAATATGATAAGAGTGTAGCTCTGAACGAACTGGCAGCGGGATCTTATTACGTCACGATTGAATCGTCTCAGGAACGCCTCACGAAAAAATTCCAACTGATCAAGTAGGTGCCAAAGCTTATACTTCACATGCGAAAATTATTTCTTACAAGTCTTTTTCTGCTTATGCCGGCCGCGGCCACTCTCGCTCAATTTTTGGGACAGCAATCGCTGTCGCAATCGTCGTATGTGATCGATCAATCGGGAAATCTCTGGGCGTGGGGCGATAATTTTTACGCCCAACTTGGCGTAGGCGATCGGGTGAACCGGCATACACCGGTGCAGGTCCCGGTTCCCGCCGGGGCCGGTAAATGGGTGCTCGTCGCCGGCGGCCAGAATTTCGCTGTAGCCGTTGCCGACAGCGATAAGCTTTATGCGTGGGGTTTAAACGATAAAGGCCAGATCGGGAATGGCGCTGAAGATGGCATTTATGGCGTTCCAACTCGGATACAGAATCCTGCTGGCGTTACAACGTGGAAATGGGTTTCAGCCGGAGCAGATCATTGCGAAGCATTAACCACGGATGGACGCCTTTTCGCATGGGGCAATAACGATCAGGGGCAACTGGGCGTGGGAACCACGCAATATATCATCACGCCGCAGCCGGTGCAGTTCCCGGATGGCGTAACGTCGTGGGCGGATGTTGCGGCGGGTCCGGGTTACACGATGATGATCGCGCAGAACGGCTTGCTGTATGGCTGTGGAAAGGATAGCTCCGGCGATTTCGAACCGTTGGAAGGCCCCATGCAGGTGCGTTTAGATACGTTCCGAGCGTATTCGCCATTGCCATGTTTAGCCGCGTCTTACCGGTCGGAATCGAGGATCGACCAGAACAACGATGTGCAGGGTGTGCTTAATTCTCAGGATCCACTTTTTTATATATCGCCGGCTGGCGGTACAATTCAACAGGTAGCAGCAGTCGCCGATGGCGGGTGGCATGTGCTCGTGCTTTCCGATGATGGCAAGATTGCAGCGTATGGAGATAATAGTTACGGGCAACTAACGGACTCCTTTAGTAGTGTCCTGGTTCCCATGCCGGCAGGCGTATCGCAGTTCGTAGCGATTGCGGCGGGACTCCGCCATTCGCTCGCAATCGGCAACGATGGCTGGCTGTATGCCTGGGGCGATGACAGCGTTGGGGAACTCGGCATTGGCTCTACGATAAATCAAGACGAACCTGTGAAAGTATTACAAGTATGTCCGCCGCTTTCGATGTCCGGCAGCCTCAGTGTGCCCAGCGATTTCTATAAACCCTATTCGATCACGCTAACGGTGAAAAATACGAATGCATCTGTGCCGCTTACGAATGCCGGCGCGTTTCTCGTCATCGGAAGCCCGTTGGGTTATGGCGACAGCACTCCGGGCAGGATTGTGCCATCGCCCATTGCTCTTAACGGGGCAAGTTCTGCCACATGGGATGGAACTTTGCGCCAGCAAGTGTTCGATAGCCTTTATCCAACCTATTTTGCGTATGTTCGTGCCACAGGCTCTGCGCCGATGCTGGTTCCCACAGAGATAGTCCCCATCGTTGCTGGCCCATGGCAGGTCTGCGATCCGGCTATCGTGGAGGATTCCATAACAGGTGCGCCGCTTGCAGGTGCCGATCTTATTTATCTCGGACCCCCTGGAGGGATTGTCTCGTCCGCCAAGGGATCTGATGCCGATAAGATGGTCTCAGATAAGAACGGTCTCTTCACACTATGCTTAAAGGGACCGGTGTTCGGTGCAGAAGGAGTAGTCACGGAGTATTCGATGAGCCTCAGAAAGGAGAATTACCGGACCATTGGCATCACTCTTAGTGAGCCAATCCCGGAGAACTTAACATTCTATCTTGGGCCGTCGGAAATTCAGGGAACATTTACTTTGCCTGCTCCGGTGTTCGATGCCGACAGCATTCAAAAGGTGTATTATCCCGATTCGCTCGTTGGTTTTGCACTTTCACGGAATGTGATTTTTCGCACGCTCGATAGCGGCATATCCTGGTCGGCCATGTATGTGTCGGATGCAGATCTGCACGATGTAAAATTTCTCGATCTTGCGCATGGATGCGCCGTGGGCGATGCAGGTTTAATCCTGAGCACGACCGATACCGGCGAAACATGGCAGAGTACCCACGCCGGTACGCGCAATCTTCGCGCGCTTGCGCTTATTGGTTCCGATACGGCATGGGCCGTCGGCGATAGCGGAACCTTCGCTGAAAAAACGGTGAACGGATGGACCGTGCAATCGACCTTCTTAAAGGATGATCTTACCTGCATTCACTTTCTCGACCCGGATGACGGCGTGTGTGCCGGGAACGGCGTGTATTATCTCTACAATGATGGAACCTGGACGCGGAACAGCATTAATGCAAATGTTCGTGCCGTGTATTACACGGAACCGGGACAGATTTGTTTTGCAGGAACCAATGGCAGTATTATTAGCTATGAGAATACCGGGATTTTCGGTATTTCACTCACCGCCGATTCTACGTACACCACGAATACGATCAACAGTCTTTATTTTTTGAATGCCAGTACCGGATATGCGGTAGGGGATAGTGGCGCATCCTTTGTGACATACGATACCGGCGCAAGCTGGGCCACGATGACGGAGTTCCCGAATACGGCTACATCGGTTAATTTCTTTAGTCTCGCGGGGCATGGAGCCTCGGATAACGGCGTGCTGAATTACGACGGCGAGCCGAATGTGTTCCATGCGATTGTGCGTGGGAGAGTGACCTACGGGAACTCGAAAATTCCGATCATGGGAGCGGAGGTCGATCGCATCTATGTGGCTGTGGTAGATGATACGGATACCGTAAGCGGTTTCATGGATAACGCCTATACCAACGATCAGGGCAACTTTGTTTTTACCGGCATCGACACCTTTTTCCATTATGAATACCACATTCATTTTAGGGACAGCGGAATATCGAAGACGAAACATTTTACGCCGTGCAGGGGCATCCCCATACTATTACTACGCTGGATTACAATGACTACACGCCCCCCCCGCCGGACACCGTGCTTGCAGTAGCTTCCGTTCCAGAATCGGATCTATCGCTCGAAGTAACCGCTTCCGAATCATTTGCTCAAATATCCTACAGCATCCCAACGGATGGGCAGGCAAAACTCATGATGCAGGATGTTTTAGGGCGAACGGTGAGAACGATCTCAGATGGATTTCATTCGCAAGGAATATCGGAGGTGGATGTTCCTCTCGATGGCTTGGTAGCCGGAGCTTACTATGTCACGCTGGGAACTGCTGAAGGAAGCATCACAAAGAAGTTTGTGGTGCTTAGGTAGAAAAGATTCAGTTGAGCACCGGTAATTCCAACGCTGCAGGCTGCATAATTCCCGAATGTTCTTGCTGTTCGATGGTGGAGACAACGAGCGGGGAAAGATCGTAGAGCACTTCACCGCGAGCTGTAGCCGTGGGCTTTAGCCCACGGTGTGATTTATCGTCCGGCGACATCGTGCTGCCCTGAAGGGCACGGCTATAATCTATCAATTCTGCGAATAGCGTAGCACTATTGGAACGATTAATTCGGACGCGGCGGTATTCTCCTACTTCCGCATCCAAGCGTGGGAAAATGACCATCTTGTTCGTATCGGTGCGGCCTTTCCATTCCGTCGCATCTTTTTTCGATCGCCCTTCGACGAGGACGGTATGCTCGCGGCCTGTCTCCACAAGATTTCTTCGAGCAGAAGATTCATTCTGGATCGCAATTATTTCTTTCAACCGCCGGGTTTTTTCTTCAAGCGGGACATCGTCCGGAAGTGTATTCCATGCTCGTGTATTAGGTCGTGGCGAATAATTGAACATGTATGCTCCTTCATACTCTACTTCGCGCATAACAGATTTTGTGATTTCGTGATCTTCGAGCGTTTCGGTGCAAAAGCCAACGATAATATCCGTTGAAAGCGCAGCATCGGGCATCGCACGGCGAATCATTTCAATGATCGACATATAGTGAGCGCGAGAGTAGGTACGATTCATCAGCTTTAGAATGCGGTCAGAACCGGATTGAATCGGCAGATGAATGTACTTGCAGATATTGTCATGGGCAGCCATCGTATCGACAAGCTTTTGATCGAAATCCTGTGGATGGCTTGTGGTATAACGAATTCGCGTACCTGGCACGGCACTGCGCCACGCGATCAAGGAGATCGGAAAAATTTAACTCCCTCTCCTCTGAAAGAGGAGGGGGCTGGGGGGTGGTGTCCCGGTAGGAATTTACATTCTGCCCCAGCAACGTAATTTCTCGGAACCCTCGCTGTTCCAATTCCTTGCATTCATCGACAATGGAATTCAGGGAACGCGAGCGTTCGCGTCCTCGCGTAAAAGGGACGACGCAAAAGGTGCAGAATTTATCGCATCCTCGCATGACGGAGATAAATGCGCTAATGCCTTCGCTTCGAAAAGGCAGAATGTCATCATACGTTTCAGTGCGAGAGAGCTTAACGGCTATCTGAGGAGTATTTGTAGCGCCGGGCGCATCGCTCACGATGCTTTCTTCGTCGGTCCCGGATGGCAAAAGGACCGGCGAGGACGCCGGCGCTACAATAGATTCAACAAGCGCCGGCAATTTCCTGTATTCATCCGGGCCGACGACGAGATCGACGATACTGCCCGAATTTTTAAGCAAGTCTTTTCGGAGATGTTCTGCCATGCAGCCGAGCACACCGATCACCACATCGGGATTTCGGCGCTTGAGCGATTTCCAGTGTTCAAGCCGATTCCATACTTTTTCCTCAGCATTTTCTCGGATGGCGCAAGTATTCATAAAGGCAAGGTCTGCGCCTTCAAGCTCCGTCGTAGGCGAAAATCCGGCCTTATTCAGGACGGAGAGCACCACCTCCGTGTCGGCGACGTTCATCTGGCAGCCGTAGGTTTCAATATAGACTTTTTTCATCGTTATTCGTAGAATGAGTGAACGGGAGCTCCGGTTCCATCTATGAAACCGGAACCTATCAGCGTGATCTATCCTTATTATACGCGAAGTGAAAACCGCTATGTTTTGCCGGATTATTTTACTGCTTGCAGGAGCCTGGGCGATCGGGCTTTCAACGGCATCGAATGCCGATGCGCAGCTTCTTCCGATTGGCGCGCGTGAGGCCACCGTGGACTCTTGCCTTGCCCCATTGCCGGTTGTTGCGAGCGATGACTCGTCCGGCGATTCCGTCTGTTTAGGCGCCAAGTTATGGGACAACGAGGGGCACATGCTTTTTCATATTGACAGCGCCGAGCATACGCTTACAAAAGTCGATTGGTCTGCGTATATGCCGGTCACACGCACACGTGTTGATACCATCGCAAAACAAATGGAGACATCCATCGGCCCCTTCGTGCATGCTCGCGACCATGATTGGATCTATTGGATCTGGGACAACGATGAGATCCATTATCTGCTCGGGTACAATTCAGGGACGCTCCGGCTCCTTGAATTTGAAGATCAGGGTGCTCTTAATGCATGTGCGTTTCACAATTAGTCCTACTCAACTCGAAATTAAGAATGCTTTCGCCTAACCACTCCTGGTCGCGCATTCTGCTGATAATTTTAAATGTATCGTTCATAGTTTTACCTGCTCGCGCGCAATTCTGGCATGTCCTGCCTCCCCTCTCGGACACCGATGCCATAAGCGCCGGTTTCTCCAACGATCAGAAAAAAGTATTCTTCATTCGCAGGGATAACGGTGTCGCCAATATCTGGAGTACGGTTATCATGGATAAATACGGTGGCATCGTTGCAAGCCCGAAAGGCCCGCTGACGCAGGTTACGAAATTCACGGATCGAGGAGTTGTTCGTTTTTTCCATTTACTCAATCGTCCGGAAATTCTCTTCATGCGAGCCACAGACAATGGAAAGGATTTTCATATCTATCGCATAAAGGATGATGCTTCCGAGCAGCCGCAGGATGTTACTCCCGGCGGCGATGGAGTGACAAATATCATCATTGGCGCATCGTACAATGGCCGCTATGTGTATTATAGCAGTAATGCGTTACACCAGGATAAAGTCGATTGCTATCGCTACGATACCCAGCAACTTATGACCGATCTTATTTTCCCGAACGATAAAGATTACGAAGTGCTCGCCTGGACGCGGGATCAGACTAAGCTTTTGGTGGAAGATTCCTCGGCAAACTCATTCATGATGTATGATATTGAAACGACTGATAGAACACCTCTGACAATCCCACCCGGAGTGAGTATTTCATCGGTCGGACTCGATCCGCACGATTCGGGTAGTTCTACAGGATACAAGCTCGGGTATCTGGGATTCAAGATCCAGCCAGCCCCAAACGTAAAGATCGATTCAAATAAGGCGAAGGACCAAATGCAAAATGCCTCGTTCGATGTCGATTTTTCTCAAAATGGTACGTATCGGATAGTTCGAAATCATACGTGCTGCCTCGTCACCAATGTTTCAACGGACAATTGCCTTCCGCTCCCTCAATTTTCTCGCCCCATTGCTGTTGCCCCCAAAGAAACGATGCTGGTGTATTTGAATGGTGCGAAGCTGTATCTTTACGATATAGCGAAGAACAATAGTACGGAATTAGCCACTGTACGATGAGTTGTTTTCGGTTTACTCTCGCTTTTGTCGTATTTTCGTAGCTAAATAATAATTATATGGATGCTTTTCGCGTAACGGGCGGTAAACCGCTCACAGGGACGGTTCGGGTGAGCGGGACGAAAAATTTGATCTCGAAACTGATGGTGGCCTCACTGCTCTCCGATCAGCAGAGCACCTTTACCAACGCGCCCGTGAGGCTGGGAGAAGTAGATATAACCGCCGATATTGCGCGCAGCTTAGGCAGCGAGATTGCCATATCGCCTGTGGGAAATGGCACGCTGACCATGCACACACCTTCCTTTACAACGACGGTGGTGCCGCAGCGTTTTGCAGGGCTGAACCGCATTCCAATTCTCATGATCGGGCCGCTCTTGCACAGGACTGGGTCGGCTTCTGTGCCTATGCCAGGTGGAGATAAGATCGGTCAGCGCCCTGTGAATTATCATATCGACGCTCTGGAGCAAATGGGAGCGAACATCGAATTTGTAGATAATTATTTCCATTGCACGGCGGATAAATTAACCGGCACTTCCATAACGCTTCCGTTCCCATCGGTCGGAGCTACGGAGAACATTATTATGTCCGCAGTGCTGGCTCGCGGCACCACGATCATCGAGAATGCCGCTGTTGAACCGGAAATTGTAGAGTTGATGCAATTCCTTCAAACCATGGGAGCGATCATCAATTTGGAAACCAATCGGCGCATTATTATCGATGGCGTGGATCGGCTGAAAGGCGCGGAGCAACTTATTATGCCGGATCGGATCGAAGCGGCATCGTTTGCGTGCGCGGCTATCGCGACGAAAGGGGATGTCTTTATCGACGGCGCGATGCAATCGACGATGATGACGTTCCTTAACAACATCCGTCGCGCAGGTGCAGATTTCGATGTTGCCGATGGTGGCATTCGTTTTTTCTATAAAGGCCCATTAAAACCACTTGCCATCGAAACGGATGTGCATCCGGGTTTTATGACGGACTGGCAGCAGCCGTGGGTGTTGCTCATGACGCAGGCACATGGAATGTCCGTCGTGCATGAGACCGTGTACGAGAACCGGTTTGGCTATACGCGGGAACTTCAAAAAATGGGAGCGCAAATTCAGCTATACAAATCGTGCCTCGGTGGGAATCCATGCCGGTTCAAGTCATTGGTACATCCGCATTCTGCTGTGATCCTCGGCCCGACGAAGTTGATGGGCAGCCATATCACGATACCCGATCTTAGAGCAGGCTTTGTTTATTTGATTGCCGCATCGCTGGCGGAGGGGGAATCCATTATCACCGGCATTCATCATGTGGAGCGTGGGTATGAACATATCCAGCAGAAGTTGGAGGGCCTGGGTGTCGATATCGAAAGGATTAAAGTGGAGGACGAATAATGTGAGAAAACTAATTCTCACGGCTATTTTGACCGTAGGATGTTTCATGGTTACTCGAATTGGAGTAGCCCAGCCAGTATTTACTATCGGTCCAAAGTTAGGCTACACATTTGGAGCTTCCGGAGGATTCACGTTCGGCGGAGAATTGAGTTTTTTCCCGAACTGGAATAATCCGAACCCTTCCTTTAATTTAGATATTACCTCGAACAATTCTGGACTTACGACATTTCATCTGGGGGTTCAACTTCTCTCAATCGTTTACGGAATTGACGTTGGACCAAGCATATTGCTTGATTCAGGAAAAATATATGGGGGCATAAGCTTTATTCCATTTATTGGAGCTTTATTTTATTATTACTATGAATTTGATATTGCGAGTGGGATCGGTTTGATTCGGTCAGATGGAGGATACTTGAAAATTCCACTATTCCCTTTTCCAGAGGTGGAATTTTAATTCAATTGGTCATCCCTCTTTTCGCCTTTCGTTCGCGAGGAAACAAACCTTCTCGCATCATGCGCCCGCCGCCATATTCCTTTTGCGGAAAGGCCAAGTTCCGTTCGCATTGCAAAGAACTGAAAAAAGGCAAGGAATGTCATGGAAATGAATACAGCCAATGCCTCGCCGCGTGAAGCCATGCGTGGAGCGAGGATGTAGCTGGAAATAAAGAATATGGTAACCGCGCCGAGGGTTGCGAGGAACAGGTCCTTCGCTTTACCCATCCCGATCAGTGCATTGGTTCCGACCAGGGCGAGCGGCAGAGTGAACCCGGAAAGTATCATTATTTGAAAAACGACTGCTCCGGCATCGTATTGTCCGTGGTAAAGAATCTTAAATAATAGTGGCGCTCCTACAGCCAGCACAAACGATATAGGAACGAGCAACGCAAAGGCGCCAAATAAAAGCTGTTCGATCAGCGTAGAAAGACCTTTGAAATCTCGCTGCGTGTAAAGCTTGGAGGTCATGGGAACTACGAGCAGGGTGGCTCCTTCACGCACGGCATCGAGAAATCGGTAAATGGTTTTGGCGGCATTATAGACAGCCACTTCGCTCGGGTTGTAGAATAAGCCGACGATAAGCACGTCCGACCATTGCTGTAAGCGTCAGCAGAGCACTGGTTCCTGCTTGAAATTTAGCGAAGGATAGCATTCGCCCATACTCATCTCGCGGCACTCGTAATAACGGCATTGTAAAAAAGGCCTGCCAGCAAAAAGCAATGGCCACGATGCTCGAGAGCGCCGCGCCGATAATATTGAGGTACAGAAAATCCATGGCAGTATGAAACAGGCCAAGGGCGCTGGCGAGAACTGTTAAAATTACCACCGAGCCAAACAGAGCAAGATCGACCCAGAAAATAGCATTGATCTGAAGTTCGATCTGCAAATAACGAATTCCGACGTTGCGAAAAATGCTGAGTGCGAGAAAAAGCGGAAGGAACCTGAGCATCTCGCCAAGTTCCTGGCTGCTAAAAATTGTCGCGAAACTGGGTGCAAACGCAGCAATAATAAACCCTGTACCAAGCATCGTAACCGTGTAAAGATTAAAACCTCCGGCAAGCACTTGCGGAACCTCTGCTTCATGCTCTGCCGCAAATTTTACCATTGGTTGCAAGAAGATCGAATCGGCGAGAACGCAGAGAATGAGAAAAATGGATTGAAACAGCGAAAACGCACCCCATTCCGGGCGCGGTAGGATATTTACTACAAGCAGGATCACGCCAAACCCGTAGAGAAGGAGCAGGGTCTTGTCGGCAACCGTCCAGATGCCTTTGTCGAGATGTTCGGAAAGCTTCACTCGTGTGTGTCGATAGTTATTTGGATGCTATAATTTCCTGTAGGACTCGACGTTGTAAGCCGCAGCATGTTTCCAGGTTTTGCAACAAGATAGGAGGGGGAATAATCATAAGACTCAATATTTGTTGTTTCGAAATTGCCGTGCAATGTAACATGCAAGCGATCTCCATCGGGATTTCGAAAGCGATAGTCCCCATCTTGTGATTCATCGTTATCTAATTTCCATTCTGGAGCAAGATGGAATCTCCATTGACATTTGGCTGGAATTGGTTGCAGGAATCGATCCTTGATCACAGCGGTATTGTGCGAGATCGTGATGGTTCGCTGATGCTGCGGCCACTCGCCGTATGATGCTGTAACTTTTGCTTCTGAAACAGCAAATGAAGTTTCATGGATCACAGCGTCAGGCCGAACTTTCATCCAGCCAAATTGCCTTTTCGGCAATGCGGTGGGCGTATCTCCAAAAATGATTCCGTTGTGAGCACTTGCAATTCGGTATTGCTTTCGTTTCTCAGGATCGCCACTATAAACGAATGTACCGGGATCGGCGAGAACAGGGCGACCGGCAAGATAGAGAATAGGACTCAGGAAATCATCGTGCGCATGTGATGAAAATCCAGCGCCGCCCATGCCAAATGCACCGGCGCGAAGGAACAGATAAGCATCTCCCAAATGCGTGGCAACAACCTTTGCATAAGGATAAAAATTGCGAATAGCATCGGATGCAGATGCTGTCGATGAGCCAAAGATAAAGTTCTTCCAGGAATCGGAATCACCTTCTAAAGATAAGGCCCATCCGTCATCTGCATCGCCATATCGAACGATCTGATCGGCAACAGTCATCGCATGAAGAAAGGATTTCATTGCTGAAAGGCGCGCTTGAAATGCTTGGCTGAATGATTTGTTTTGGGATGACGCAACACAGCCAGCCAGATCAAAAAAATCCGTGATGAACTGATGATACCAACTCGATGCTTCGCGGGTAACGCCATCAGGGAATGTTTGCTTGATGATCTCTCGCTCAAGGATGTGCTGTGCAGAATTTGCATTCGCTTTATTGTTTTGAAATTCCCACATAGAGGCCGTAACGTATAACCCGCAGCCTCGCCAATAAGATGATTCGTAGAGATAACCTTATCCGTACCAAGATCGGCGGCAAGGTAACATGCCTGCTCGTAAACGGAGCGTTGGATTTTTGGATTGTCAGCGATATTGAACCCAGCTTTCTCGAGTAACAGAAGTGTCGCAGTCCAGGAGATAAGTCGGATAGAAATCTCAAGCGCGCTCGACCAATTAACGGAGTTTGCAAATGGATTCTCCTCGATCCAATAGAGAAGGCGACGCTCAACTTCTCGTGCATAGCGTTCATCGTTGGTAAGAAAAGCTGCTTGGCCTAATGTTGGAAGGTCTTTGAAGCGATTGATCTCAAAGACAATCTTTACATCTTTTGGCGTATCCTTATCATGTAGCTTACGTTCGGTGTAATGGCGGCGTGGCCAGTATTTGTTTTCTATCGGATCGAATTCCCAGGGGCGATCGATTCCTATTGTACGGTATGGGAAGGAGAAGAAAATATTTTCATCCCGTAGCATTGCATCTGCATGAGCCAAAATCGTTTCGCGATCTAAGCTAAGTTTGTCGTCTGGCGAGAAATCTTGCGATTTCTTCAAGGTTGCAACAAGATCGTTGTTCGGCACGGCAAGCAGCATCGTTTTGTAGCGACGCCATTTAGCGATCTTGCGAACTACCATTCCGAAAACGCCGAAGAACCTCAATTGTCTGAGGGAATTCTTTATATTGGTAAAAGCCATTTGGTGCAGGCTTTGTTAATAGGTTGATTCGTCCTGCCAGCTTACTGCCAGCCAGGGATCGGAGGACGTGGGCCGCTGGAGATGAAAGACCGCGCTGCCATCTACTTCTTCAATATCGCCTTCATTGAAGGTCACGTTCAGCGTGAATGCGCGGGTAACCGTTGTATCCGTCGAGGTGCCTTCGCCATCGAGAATGTTACCCCAGAGAAGCGTGAGCGAGGTGTTTTGGAAGAGCAAGGCGGTAACGCTCATTTCATCGTCGCGGCCCCATTGTACGCTGAGATCCTGATCGTAGTCATAAAAGCTAAAAATAAAATTATCCGCAAGAAGGCTCCCATAGACGGTTGTATCGCTAAAAGTATAGGCATATTGAAATGCTTGAAAATACCCATCGACCGTATGAGGATCTCCGAATTGCGTGTTACTGCTGGTATCGCCGATAGCCGGCGCAAAAGGGTTACATCCCACCAGAGTGGCGAGCATTGCTACGAAGATAAAAATATAAAGCCGGTTCATAAAAATCCGGTTCATGAGGAAAGATCAACCTTAAGATCGCTCCACGTTGGCCCTTTGCCTGACTGTGGAACAAAATCCGACCACGAGACGATGCGCCATTCTTTCGTACCCTCATCAGTTGTGATGAACGCAAGCTGAAACTGCAATGTACCTTGCACGAAGCTTGGAATAACGCTCGAAGTGAGTGACGAAGGCATCGTGATCGTATAATCGTAGGTAAGCGTAGCCGCATTCGTCGATTGATCGATCACGGTATCGGTAAGCTGTAAAATAATTTGGTTGTTGGCTGGTACTTGCGCAGAGAGATTGGTGACCCAATTAAATTCGCTCGTAACATTCCAGTCGGCAAAAATTCCTCTCGACGATTGGCTGATGTCCGAAGCAGGAGTATAAGAAAACGATGCAAGACCGTTCGAAGTTGATTCCGTTGCGCTGATAAAAACGCGCTCATAATCGCTGGCATCTATAAGTGTAAGTGCTCCAGACAAATTTTGAATGAGAAGATCGGGCGTGGTGGCAGGGGTCCAGATAAACGTAGTCGCAGAGCTCGGCGGCTGTGGCGTCCGGGTCGAAAAAATGCATCCGGAGAAGAATGCGCAGATCAATACTAACCGTTTCATGCGGTACAGAACATAATGAGCCTCGGAGACGTGTCAGGGTTAAAAAGTGCGCCTTGGTACGTGCCGAACACATGCCGGAGCGTTAAACCTGCATGCTGAAACATGCGCTCGAAATCGGCCAGATCGAATAATCTCACCGATTCGATGTACTCGCTTGCTTCGACGGTGTTTCGGATCAGCAGCCGCTTTTCGATGCGCCTATTCTCGATCCAGCGCGTTTGTTCGATGTGCATTCCGTTGGGTGCAACGCGTTCGTCATGTGCTATGAGGTGCTCTCGAACCCACCTGCTATTCAAGAAATCTATGACAAACCACCCATCATTCTTGGCAAGCTGTTTTGCGACATTTGTAATGACAGCCTCATTATCTTCATCGGAATCAAAATAACCAAAGCTCGTAAATAAGTTCACTGCAAGATCGAATGGTTCATCGGGAATGTCTCGCATATCTCGTTCGAAAAACCTTATAGGAAGATCAAGTTTCTTTGCTTGCTCGCGCGCCTCGGCAAGCAGGGTGGGCGAGAGATCGATACCGGTTACATCGTCGTATCCACGTTTGGCGAACGAGATGGCATGACGCCCGGAGCCGCAACCAACATCGAGTACGCGCCGCTCTGGTTTATGCCCGATCGTCCGCTCGATAAGGTCGATCATTTCTTCGGCCTCGATCTCGTCGCGGTTCTCATAAACCACGCTGTAATTCGCGTCCTTGAACCAATCTTTATACCACGTCATCGGTTGGAACTAAAAAGTGAGATCAAACGGACGTTCGTCCTTCGATTGCGCGGGCAAGTGTTGCTTCATCGGCAAATTCAAGATCGCTTCCGATCGGGATTCCTCGCGCAATGCGCGTAACGCGATCGACAAGCGGAGAAAGCAGCTTTGCAAGATAGAGCGTTGTTGCTTCGCCTTCGACATTTGGATCCATTGCCAGAATGATCTCGCGAACAAAGATGTCATGATCTGCGCGAAGGCGGGAAAGCAGCTCGTGTATTTTCAACTGATCCGGGCCGATGCCTTCTAATGGCGATAGCGAGCCGCCAAGCACATGGTACAAGCCCTTGAATTCGTTGGTCCGCTCGATCACCAATACATCGTTCGGCTCTTCGACCACGCAGATTACCGAACGATCGCGGCGCGCATCGCGGCAAATAGGGCAGGGGTCGATCTCTGTGATATTGGAACATACGCTGCATGTCCGCACCCGCTGTTGGAGCGTGCCAATAGCTTCGGCAAGCGCGAGCACATCCTCTCGCGGCTGTTTTAGCAGAAAAAGCGCGAGACGCTGCGCAGTCTTCCGGCCAATCGTTGGCAGACGGGAGAGGCGTTCGATTACGGTTTCAAGAGCGGGGGAGGTATAAAGCATAAACCACGATTTACAGGATTTTGCGGATTAACAGGATGGATGACGCGGACGATTTTAGGATTATTATCTGGCTAAGATATGGTATAATTTCATAATTCTTTTATGAAACGTTTAGTTTTTTCCCTATAACCGAGATTTCTATAAAATACGTGTGTGTCATTTCGCTCGATCCCGCTTGCAACAGCCATGCGCACACATCCATTTTCTTTTGCAAACGATTCTGCGTGTTCTATTAGTTGTCGTCCAATTCCACGACTTCGCGCCGATTCAAGAACGCATAAGGCAGTGATAGTTCCTATTCTTCCATCTCGATGGAAAGCGGTATGGGAATCGAACGATAAAAAACCGAGGACATTTCCGCTTTCTTCTGCAACGAACACCCTCGCAAATACTTGATCGGAACATTCCCTGAGTTTTCTGATGACGAAGGCAACATCTTGAGGATATCCAAGCTGTGTAAGCAGAATGTTCAATATCTCGGCATCGTCGTCCTTTGCATTTCGAATAATAAGTTCATTGGACATACTTCCTAACATCGTCCGCGTAATCCATATAAATCCGCGTGATCGTGGTTCATACCCCTGGAAACCCCGGCGGAAGGAACGAACGAGCCGCTTCGCTCATGGATGTTTCGGATAATTCACGCGCACGCTCCAGTGTGCGATTGACTGCTGCAACGACGAGATCTTCGAGCATTTCTTTTTCATTCGGATCGATCACTTCTTTGTCGATCTCGATGGCTACGATATCAAGTTTGCCGTTGGCGGTAACTTTCACTACGCCGCCACCGGATTCCATTGTGACCGTCTGTGTGCCAAGCTCTTGCTGGACAAGCGCCATCTGCTCCTGCAATTGCTGGAGCCGTTCGAACATATTGGACATGTCTTCTGCCATAAATTATTCTTCGAATGTTGCGTGATTTATTCTTCGAAAGTTGCGTCGATGGTTACTTCGCCTTCTTCTATATGCACATGCAGTACATTGGGCCGGCAGCACACGGCGCAGTCCTCAATGTATTCCTGATCGGGTCCCTGTGATTCATCGACCACGGTTTCGATCTCTTCAAAACATACGGCGCAAATAAAAGAGGCAATCACCTAAAGCAAATATATTATAAATTAAAATGTCATTCTGAGCGTAGCCGGACGAAGCGGAGCGGAGTCCGGCGAAGCGAAGAATCTTTTCAATATCGTAAAGATCCTTCGCTCCGTTCTTCTCTCCTACGTCGAGAAGAACTCCGCTCAGGATGACATACGAGTATTTCATAGTCTAAATTGAACACGGATAGAACGAAAATTAATGCAAAAGAAGGAAGTTATCTTCGATAGGGCGTGACGAGAATATTTTGTTGCATCGGCATGATCGCGGTTGTGGTCGGGCAGCTTCAAAACGCTTTGGTACAATGGGATCGCATCCTTGTGGTCTTTGCGGACATCGTATGCTTCTCCCATAAATAATTCCGCATCGGTGACCCACCAATCCATCGGGCCGGATTGCGCTATTTTTCGGCTCAGAAGATCGCTATTATAGAGATAGTACAGCGCGGTATCCATATTACCGTTCGGTTTCTTTAGTTCCGCCACGCCGATAAAGAACATTGCCTCGCGCGCCTGCCGAATGGTATAGGCTTCGCGGCGTTCGCTCGCCCGCTCGAGCATCACATGATAGATCGAATCGTAGAGTGGGATGTTATTTTCCGTAAAGGCAGAGAAACCGTAGTAATGCATAAACTGCACGTTGTTGGGATATTTTGCCGAGAGTTCTTTTGCGAGCGCGAACGCGCGCATGTAATTGTGTTCCTGTGCGTAATAAATGTGCATCAGTTCGAACTTGGCCTCCACGCTGGCGTACGTTGCGTGAGCCGCAGCCATTTCCATCATTTGCAACCCAACAGCTTTGTTGCCGGCCGGGAACATGAGCGAGATCATAGGAGCCAGCGTCGGATTTTCTTCTTTTTCGGACTCTACATAATAATTGTAGATTCCACGCCCGAAGAGGATATCGGAATTATCGGGAATTATATCTTCCAGCGTGTCCAAATACTGGACTCCTTTTTTTGCATCGCCGAGGATCAGATTTATAATATCCATTGCGTCATTCGGGCCAATGCGGTATTCGTAGATGCGCGCTCTCATGCCGATCGAGCCGCCTTTGTAGAAGAGGCCGGCAATATCCTGCGGATTATGAGCCAGCAGGGTATCGGCACGATCCACTGCTTTTTGAAGCCACGCCCGGTAATCTGCATCGTACGTGGTGTTATCGGGATTGGTGATCGCGCGCCAGAACATGACCGTTGCACGGTAAAAATATCCAGCAGGATGCTCCGGGTGTTCGCCAATGACGGAATCGAATACCGAATCCGCGCTTTCAAACTGCATATTGTAAATAAGCTCAATACCACGGTGGATCTGCTGATCCATCTTGCCCGATTGCAACAGCCATTGCGCGCGCGTTGGCTGTGCTGCCGCAAACAAAAGCATGAGCGCAACGCCTAACAGTGCAATCCTGCGCGCCAAATAGTAAAATAATGAATTCATCCAAATCCTTATATTAGTAATCGGATGAAATTGTTTCGGCATTTCGGCGAGCAAAATACATTATGAACAAAACAGCCAAGCCGCCCGAACTATCACAAAAAGTAATAGCAAAGGCGGCTTGAAACGCTTACGATGGATGAAGAGGCTAATTATGCCCCCTCATGCTTACTTGCTGCCGAGGATCGCGTCCTTAGCTTGTTTGCCGACGCGGAAACGGACGACCTTGCGAGCAGGAATTTTGATCGCAGCGCCGGTCTGTGGGTTACGGCCCATACGTGCCTTACGGTCGGAGAGCACGATCTTGCCCAAGCCATGGATGGTGAATCCATTCTTCGCCTGCTTGTAGGCAAGCGAGTTCAGGTTATCCAGGACATCGCCGACCTGGCGTTTCGTGAGTTCTGTTTTGCCCGCGAGATGGTCAATAATCGCGGCTTTCGTCATTTGTTTTGCGGTTGCTTTCGCCATAGAATAATTCAAAAATAAGTGTAAAAAAAACGTGGTTCAGAACAACGGCTGGTTGCTCTTGTTCACATGAGGACATCATGCAGGCAAGATCCACCCTCCGTTTTATTAGAGAATAATTGCTTATCCTCCGGCGCATGATCGCTCATGCTCCAAGCATGATTACTCATGCTCCGAAGCATGATCGCTCATGCTTCGACGGTCCCGCGATGCTGATTCCCCGGCCACACTCAGTCGTCAGAACAGCGCCTCGGACGCGGCATCGCTTTCGCTTTTGCCGGTGCTCGCCCGTCGGTTTGGTGATTAGGCTCGCAGTACCGTCCTACGAATTTACGACATTTTTTGGCTCGCGCTTGAAAAACAGATTCGCCGGAGCCTTGATACGTGAGGGCCGCATGCGTTTAGACCAACATAACATGTTAGTAAAATGGCAAATGTGCTCCGCCATCCTTGGAAACACCCGGCTGAAAACTTGCCTGGCAATGAAGGCCTTTCGAGGAATTTAAAAAGGTTACCGGAGATTGCCTTTGAATGAAAAGCCGAGCATACTCCGGTTGGCCTTTGAGAAAGCTTTGGTCGATAATCATTAAGTACAGTACTATTCCCGTTGACCTCGGTGGATTTGGAAGCGTGACGGAACTTGTTGTGAACTGTAAACTCGGATCGGCAACGAGCGCGAGCGGCGTGGTATAAAAGAGCGAATCGAGAGAAGGCGTCGTATCTATTCGTGCTGATGCACCTTCAGTTAGGAACATAGCGCCATTCATCGTATTTAATGTAACAACGTTCGTGGTGGTATCTATGCTAAATACGACCTGCGCACTTTGTTCTTGCATCGTTCCTGGAGTGGAATCATCCACCATATCCCATTGCCCATTGTTCGAGCCGAAGTATAACGAATTATGAAAACCACCCCAGGCAGGTATGCTGTCACCGGTAGGTGTGCTATCGGATCCAGGGTAATTTTTCGGGCACGCTTCCGCTCCTGCCCATCGAACATCGTTCGTATCCAGCCCATACATATCCGCTCCATAGAAGAATGTGGAATCGTTACGCTCGGCTTTTACCCAGAATTCATACGGCCATTCTGACGCTTGCGAAGTTGAGGAATTCGCGCCCGGAGGGGAGACTAATACCATGCTATCGTTGCCGCCTTTCGGCACAAGGGCTGCAATATGGCCGGTATCGAACGGCATAAGTGAGGTATCGCGGTAATAGACCACGTATTGGTATAGCCCCGTGTCTTTATCGGTTACCGGAGCAGTCCAGCGTAACAGCACCTGCGTTAAACCATACGATGTCGCACGAAGATTCGTCGGGCTTTCTAATGGCAGCGGATCGAAAAGGCCGACATAAAATGCAGAATCAGGGGCTGATGAAAACACTGGAGTACCCGTTTTAAGGCCATATACGAAGACCGCATACGTTCCCAGCGGGATGCCAGAGTTTGGAGCCGATCCAATTAGCGAGGTAAAGGTATAAGAGGTATCTGTAAACTTCACGGGTACGCCAGGTGCGGTGAATGGACGGAAAATTGTAACCGAGTCCATCAAAGTCGAATCCACATGGTAGGTTGCGTTTACATAGTAGCCTGTTGTATCCGCATGATAGAGCTTCACAAAATACCCCTTGAAATTAAGCTGAGTATCGGCAACGGATTGGTTCCAATGCACGAACATCGTGCCGGTAGGAGGCGAGGAGTGTAGTTTATATCCCGTTATCGGAGCTGAAAAAGATACAGTTGCCGGGGGAACGATCGTCTCCGGAACCACTGTCATCGGGGTAGGTGGCTCGGCAATACATCCGGCAAAGAGCGCGCAATAGGCCACGAGTGGCAAAAGCCACGCAGCACGTTTTCCGAGTTTAGCCTGAAAAAGCATCATTTTAGAAAACGGAAAAGCATAAGCAATGTTCCATGAAAGCTTCGTCTCATCAAGGAGCAGTTATTAAAAGGAATTCATGTAAGTTTACCATGTCATTCTGAGCGGAGCAAAAACGCAGTCCGACCCCCAGCGGACTGCGTTTTTGCGGAGTCGAAGAATCTCATGTAGTTTCGCATAGTGGTGAATGTCCGGAGATCCTTCGACTCCGTTTTCCTTCGCTCCGCTACGGAAAACTCCGCTCAGGATGACAGTATAAATAATTAGCTTAAATTAAAGAGCGTACTTTAAATTAAAGCGTGTACTTTGCCTTTAATGCTGCAAGCTTTTCATCACGGGTTTGACGCTGCTTGCAGGCGCGCTCATAACAGGCTTGGTACTGCTTGGCGAATTTCTGAATGCCGGTCTTGCTGTCGCAGACGGTTTTTTCAATACAGGTTTCGTAGAGCGTGGATGCCCGCGTCCGGCGTAGGGCTGATTTGTCGAAGCTTGATACGATACATTCACTGTGATATATTTAAATCCGTTGGATGCAGTGCTGTAAAGTTGGCCGGAATTTGGGTCAGGCACGATCTCGATAAGCGCGAAATTATCATTCACGGTCTGGCATACAAGCACCATCGATCCGCGAGCGATATTACCTGAATCCATCGACGCATGAGGGCCATACGTTAAATCCGCAGGAATAATAACGGGAGTAACGACCTCATAGGCCGTGTCTGACCAATAATTAGAGAGGTTGAAATTGCTATCCAAACCTCCTGGAACGAGAATGTAATTTGGATTAACTTTTGTAGAATCGCCATTTACACCCGCGCTATCGCCAGCGTCGAGCGAAATGCCGGATGGCAGCAGCGAGTTTGTATTGAGGATGAAATCCGGTTTCGCCGCGTTCGGCAGAGTAAGGGCTACTGCCGCTGGCGAGGTAAGCTGAAGCCCGCGTGGATCGCCTGCATTATCGCTCATTTCATAGATTTTCAGCCCTGTGGTGCGTTCGGCAGTCATCCAAATAATGGAATCCGATATGCCGGTGCTTACATGAACACAGATAAGATACGGAACCTTTTCGTTTAGCCCTGATACAACGCCGGTGGTATCGTTCGCAGTAACGCCGTAAGGTACGGAAGTTGTTGAAACAACAGTTCCTCCATTCATAGCAACGATGATGTCCGGCAGGGTATCGCCCACACCGCGTGTCCATTGTACACCGATGGATGTAGCGCTCATCGAATTTACCCTAACGTTCGTCGGAACGCCGGGTATAGTGTAAGTAATGGCCGTTAAACTCCCAGTCGAACAAACAACCGTAATGTCGTAGGTTATTCCGGGCATAAGTTCTGTAACTACACCGGTATCTTTTCCGGGCGGAACGAGGATAGGAGCGTCTCCTGCGTAAGCGCCGTCCGGTGTTGTAACTTCGAGGGTGTCCGTGGAGGTATCGTTAAAATTCCGTGTCCAGGTAACGGTTATCGATAAGCTGTCTTCTGCAATTACCGCAACATTCGTTGGCAAATAGGTGAGTTGAAGGGTATAATCATACGGCGAGGATTCCCCAGCTTCCGAACCAATGATGATGGTGTATTGCGTACTGGCTGCAAGTCCCGTTACCGTTGCAGAATCGTTTGTGGAGCCTAAGTAGGGTGCGGGTACTGTGGCAACGATGTTCGAGCCTAACATCACGATCACGGTATCGGTGGTGATATCGGCAGTGTTTCTCGTCCAATAGACGCGGATGGAAGAGGTCGAGAGCGCTGAGGCTGAAACACCGCTTGGCAAATTGCCGGTAACGGTAGTTCCCATCGTGCAGCCCGCAACCGACGCGCAGCATACCAGCAGAAGCAAAAGGCGCTTCTGCACTTTTCCGAGAGTAGAGGAGTCATGCATCGCAATAGGAAAACGGAAATGGCGCAGCAATGTTCCGTATTATAGCCCATGTACTAATAAAAAACCCCCTCGCAGTCAAAGCGAGGGGGTTTGAAGTAAAGCCGACTATATGTTTGGGGATGGAGCCTAGTGGGCAGGCTCTCGTACCGGTCTGCCTGCATATCCTTGATTAGCCCGTCTGCCGCGAGCCGCATACGGTTGATTGGCTATGGGTTGATATGAGACATTCACGGTAATGTACTTATCCGTTCCGGAGCCAGAATAGAGCATACCTGTATTTGGATCGGGTACGATCTCGATCTTCGCGAAATTTCCATCTGCCGTTTCGCAAAGAAGAATGGCTGATCCTTTTGTGCCATAGATTGCGTCGGCTGGAATATCAAAGTCATTTCCCTGTAGTTCATTCGGGGCATTGATCGAATCGATCAGAGCTGCAAAATTTGTCGGAGTGTAATAATTCGTAAGTCCTCCTGGCACATAAAAGACATTTCGATCGAAATAGGAATTTCTCCAAGTAGTGCCGTTCCCGTTCAGGAACTGAGCGCCCTCGAATGAAATTTGAGATGCTGAAAGAATGGAATCGTTGTTCTGGAAATCGTCGAGGAAAAAGTCCATGGAGCCGGCATTTGCTTTTATGGCACTTACGACTGTTGCTGAACTGCCTGGTCCATTTAATTGAAGCCCGCTTGGATTGGTGGAAGAGAATTCATAAAGTTGAAGGCCCGCCGTGTACACCGCAGTCATCCACTGGAGGCCAGCAGTTCGCCCGCCTGTCGAGGCGATGATGATCGTATATGCTATGCCAGGCAAAAGTCCAACCGCAGAATTAGTGGACAATCCAGCGGAAGTGATTCCAGCATTAATAACGGTATCGCCATCCATTACAATCAAGGTATCGGTACCGTTATCTCCGGCGCCGCGTGTCCATTCTACATTAATAAAACCAGGCACCTGAGAAGAAGCCACCATAACATTCGTCGGAATACCAACAGCGGTTCCATAGCCGACACCGGCGGAGCGGCCATAGACCGATCCTACGTAAACCGAGTCCACCATTCCGGTTGGCACATTGGTAACGGTTCCCGAGGAGGAGCCGGATGCAACGACAACAGGTGAATTTCCTACGGCCTGTCCGTTATTTGTAACGACGATCGTATCGGCGTTGGCATCGCCGGAATTACGCGTCCAGCTCACCGTAAAGGATGTGGAAGTTAATTGCGTGATTGTGACGCCGGTTGGAACGCCGCCGGATGCGACGGTATTCGAAGAGCAGCCTGAAAAATAGACGACTGCAATAGCTGCAACCGCAAGGCTTGAAAGGATGATCGCAAGTTTTTTCATGATATTTTATATTAGTTTTGAGAAAATTCGTGGAGGCATTCAAACGCTATGCTTCCTTCTCCAATTCCGCTTTCATTAAGGTATTGACGATTTCCGGATTGGCCTTTCCTTGCGAAGCCTTTATCACTTGACCAGTGAAAATTGGGTCAAGTATTCAACAAGACTTCTCAACAATCGATGCAGGCGCTCATCGCGGATTCGTCCGATCGAGCCTTCAATGGAAGTTTCCGGCACTAATGAAAGCCAGCCGAGACGAATCAGGGAAGGAAATTGTAAGCCACTGCTCGAAAAGTCTGTGTCGTCGAGGAATACAATTTCATCGAAGTTCGGCACAAGATGACGTAGTTTGGTGCTTATACCGCATGCTAAATAATCTCCGAAGGGCTGCATTGGGGCAAGCAAGAGGGACGGTCGTTTCTTTGTCGTTCCATCGTGATGTGGAAGTTCAGCCAGGACGATGTGACCGGGCGCTATCTTATTTTCTTCCACGAAACTTTGGATTGCGGATTTTAATCATCTCGGAAGTATAGATGTCCGGTTCGTCCTCATATAGCCGGGCAAACGACGCGAGTGCAAACTCGTTCCACTCGCGCCGTTCTGCTTCGAAATCCGTTTTGCTTGCTGCTGGTAAAATGGTGACGAGAAGCTCTGTATCAGGCTGAAGGGTGACAGGTTCGTCCAACTGAACCTGATGCCCATCGAAATGTGCTCGTACTGTCATATTATCTAAAAACAATGATCGAAGGGTATGGTTCAACGATTAAGGCTTCTCCAATTCCGCTTTCATCAATGCATTCACCATTTCGGGATTGGCCTTTCCTTGTGAAGCTTTCATAACCTGCCCCACAAAAAAGCCGAAGAGATTGGTTTTACCAGCTTTGTATTTCATTAGGTTATCAGGATTAGCGGCGATCACTTCGAGCACTGTTTTCCGAAGCGCATCCGTATCCGTTACCTGCACAAGCCCGCGCCGTTCGACGATCTCTTTCGGAGATTCTGCGCTGCCGGGAAGATCCGGGAAAATATCTTTCGCGATCTTGTTCGAGATCGTTTTATCCTGAATAAGGCCCACTAATTCTGATAAATGTGCCGGATCCAGTTTAAGCTGAAGGATATTTTCCTTGCGCTCGGACATCATTCGCATAACATCACCCATGATGAAATTCGAAATGGATTTGATGCTTTCATCCGATCTTGAAGTGAGGGACGCTACCGATGCTTCGAAAAAATCCGCGACAGGTTTATCTACAGTCAGCACATCTGCATCGTATTTTGGCAGCTTGAATTCGGTGACAAATCGGTCTCGCTTCGTGCGCTGTAATTCCGGAATTTCACTTCGAACTTCCTCAATATATTTCGACGTAACTACGACCGGCAACAGATCCGGTTCAGGAAAATAGCGGTAATCATGTGCCTCTTCTTTACTTCGCATGGGGCGCGTAACGCCTTTATTTTCATCGAATTGCATCGTTTGATGAATAACCGGCTCGCCACGCTCGATAAGGCCGATCTGCCTTTCGATCTCGGACTCAATCGCGCGTTGGACATTGCGGAAGCTGTTCAGATTTTTCACTTCCGTCTTTTGCCCGAATTTTTCAGCACCACGCAAACGAACCGAGACGTTCGCATCGCATCTCAGCGAACCTTCCTCCATATTTCCATCGCAAATACCGAGATACGTTACAATGGATTTGATGGTCGTGAGATATGCGTATGCCTCTTCGCTTGAACGCATATCCGGCTCGCTCACAATTTCGATGAGCGGCACTCCGGCACGGTTAAGATCGACAAGCGTTTCTGCGCCAAAATCATGGATGGATTTTCCCGCGTCTTCCTCCATGTGAATGCGGGTGATGCCGATGCGCTTCATCAGTGTGCCGTCTTTCAATTCCGCTTCTATAAAGCCATCGTGACAGATCGGAGTCTCATATTGCGAGATCTGATAACCCTTCGGGAGATCGGGATAAAAATAGTTCTTGCGCGCAAAGATGGAGCGCGGACGAATCTGGCAATTCGTAGCCAAACCCATGCGGACGATAAAGCGCAGCAAATTCTCGTTCAGCGCAGGCAGCGTGCCGGGATGCCCGAGGCAGATCGGGCAGGTATTGTGGTTCGGTGGGGAATTGAAGTCCGTAGTGCAGCCGCAGAAGGCTTTCGTGCGCGTCAGCATCTGCGCATGCACCTCTAAGCCGATGACCGGTTCGTATTTTTCGAGTAGTTCGGGAGTCATAAGATCCAAACAATCTTGAAGGAATAATGGTCGCTCATCGGTGAAGATTTGCATTTCAATTGCTTTAGAAACTTGATGCTATTCGAATCGGATGCGAAAAAGCGGCGACAAACCTGGGAAGCCCTGCATAAGAAGGGAGACCTGCATAAGAAGGGAGAAATGAGGGAACGGAGAGCGGCGTGAACGGAGTTACTATTCAACGTTTGCCAAAACGAATATGCACACACAATTTATTCGTTGCCATTTCCTGAATTCGCTTTTCCTTGCCGGCCTGTTAGCGGTGCCGGGTGTTATCCACGCCCAGCGTCCGGATCCGCAAATAGTCGGTTCGGTGGTGGAGCTAAAGCCACCGCATACCGATACGGCGGAGGCGATCACGTTCGAGCGCATCAATATGGGCCCGAACATCAATTCGCAGTACAGCGAGCTGTTCCCGATCCTCACGCCGGATGAAACGGTGATGTTCTTCTCCCGCAAAGGCGATCCGACGAATGCGGGGTACGCTAAAAATCCGAACGACGAGGATATTTGGTACTCGACCCGAAACTCGGATGGTTCCTGGACGAAAGCGGAACGGCTTCCGGGTCCGCTGAATACTGCGAACTATGACGGAGTTCGAGCGATCAATAGTACGGCGACGCATCTGTATCTTCAGAATATTTACCGTCCGGACGGTACGGGCGCGAAGGGATTTTCGATATCGGAGAAGCAGCCGGATGGCACCTGGGCGTTCCCGGAACCATTAGACATCCAGGATTACTACAACGATACGTCGAATGCCATGATGACGATCTCGAGTGACGAGCAGACGATGATCCTCGCGGTGAAACGCAAAGATAGCAAGGGTGGGCACGATCTCTATTTATCGCATAATCTGGGAGGACTTAAATGGTCGAAGCCGGAGCCGATCGACGAACTTAATACTCCGAAGGATGAGATATCGCCGTTCATTTCGTATGACGACCATACGCTTTACTTTTCCACGAACGGGCGTGGAGGGATTGGCGGGTACGATATTTTTATTACTCGGCGTCTGGATAGCACCTGGATGCATTGGTCGGAGCCGCGGAATCTTGGTGCGCCGGTAAATACGCCTTCGTTCGATGCGTATTTTACGCTGGGCGCTCGTGCCGATACCGCGTATTTTTCGAGCTGGGACGAGACTTCCACGCGAGGCTATGGCAAAAGCGATATTTGGAAGCTTGGCCTGAAACCGGAGATGAAACCCGGTTATCATTTGCCGAAGGGGGATCTGTTCGATCCTTCGCTCACGGCGAAAGATCTGGAGGGTGCATTGTTCCGGCTCAATGGCGTATTTTTCGACGTGGGTAAGAGTAATATAAATGCACCATCCAGGGAAATATTGAAGAAGGTAGCCGAGGTCATGAAACGGCTACCCACGCTACACATCATCGTGCAAGGGCATACCGATGCCGATGGCGATCCGGATAAGAATATGACACTTTCACAAGCGCGAGCGGATGCGGTGTGTCATTTCCTTGTCGAGGAAGGAATTTCGATGGATCGTCTCGGTGGCAAGGGGTATGGTATGACCCGTCCCATAGCGCCCAACGATACGCGCGTCGGGAAGGCGCTCAATAGAAGAGTGATGATCGAAGTGTTGAATGAGGGAGCCTATTAGGATTGGCAACGATGCCGTCCGATCGAAAGCGTCCATCAATTGCTCTCGAAAAGAAGATAGATTGAAATACGGGAACTCAGTCCGGGCACCGTTTTCGCGAAAAAAGTGCTTTTATGAATTCTATATGAATTCTAATGGTACGATTCAGAAATAAAGCGCATTCGCGATACCAAAAGCATTAATGGTGGGTAGTAAAACAGAGTCCGGAATTCTTCGGCGTGACACGCACGGGGTAGGCTCGGCGCGGCTGCCACGATCGGCGAATATCAAGATCGCCCTGCTGGCCGCTTCGGTGCTGATCGTGATCGGTACGCTTTTCTATGCCCACCGCTTGGTGACGCAGCTTCGGGACCGTGAATACCGGGTTGTCAAGTTGTTTTCGGATGCGGTAAAATACTACACATATTCAGCGCAAACGCCGGACGATTCGCTCTACCGGATGGTTCTCCATTACGCGCGATCGAGCGACGTTCCGGTTATCGAGACTGACAATCATGATGTGCCAAGTGTCCGACATTTTAATGAGACGAACTGGAACCTTCCGTATGATACGACGCTCAATTCTGCGCAGCAGTTCGCGCTGCTGCGCGAGGACATGCGTGAGATGGATAGGGTATATCATCCGATCCCGGTGTACTTCTATGATTCCGCCGAGCACCGCGATATGGTGACGGAGTATATTCACTATGGCAACAGCTTGGTGCTCTCGAAGATCGAATCGCTGCCGTATGTGCAGCTTTTGCTTGGGATGGTCGTGGTGGTGATCGGGTATCTGAGCTTTAGTTACCTGAAACGCAGCGAGCAATCGAATATCTGGGTCGGGATGGCGAAGGAGACGGCGCATCAATTGGGAACTCCGCTGTCGAGCTTGCTGGGTTGGGCAGAAATGCTGCGGCTTTCGGCCAGCAATCCGGAAGAAGTTAAAACTATAGCCGGAGAAATAGATCGAGATATTGAACGGCTGAACCGGATCACAGTGCGTTTTTCGAAGATCGGTGCTGTGCCGGATCTGAAGCCGCAGAATGTGGTGCAGATCGTTGCCGAAGTGATGAGCTATTTCGAGGGCCGGAATATGCGGACTTCTACGCCGCAACTGCGAAAGAACATCAAACTGGAACTTGTGACGGAAGAAGATGAAATTCTCGTACAGATCAACCGGGAATTGTTCGAATGGGTCATCGAAAATCTCATAAAAAATGCTTATGAAGCCATTGAAGGACCGGAGGGATCGATCCAGGTGAATATTCAGCGAAACCACCCCCCAACCCCCTCCTTCTATAGGAGTGGGAGCACTACCCCTTCCTCAAGAAGGAGAGCGCAGGGGGTGGTTATCGATGTAACCGATACCGGAAAGGGGATCGCGCTGCGTAAGAAGAATGACGTATTCCGTCCTGGATATTCCACGAAGAAGCGCGGATGGGGATTAGGGTTATCTCTTGCGTTACGCATTATTCAGGAATATCACCACGGGAAGCTTTTTGTTAAAGAGTCGCAGCCGGGAAAGGGAACTACGTTTCGAATTCGGCTGAGAACGTAACTTTTCGCAGGTCTCGGTGTTTTGAGATTGGATATTTTTTGTATTGAAGTTAAGAAATTATTCTAAATAATGAAAATGCCCATTATTCGTCGAGTCGCTTTTGGAGCCTGGTTGGTTTTTTTGCTCCTTCCATCCCTCAGTTTCGCGCAATGGCAATTGCTTGGGCAAGTAAGGGATGAGACCGACGATCCAAATTTTGTCGTTTTTTTGGACGATCAAGGTAGCCCCAATATTGGCTTTACCTCATTCGTCGTTTCGTGTGCGGATGGCTTCTGCGACTCTTTATACAAAACAACAGACCGTGGGAAGACATGGAAGGGTTTAACCTCATTCTCCGTCAATAATCAAGCTCAAAATATAGCTGGTGTTGTATTCAAGGATTCACTTACCGGCTGGCTTTGCACTGATGCTTATACCGTTGGTACTGGAGTTCTGTATTCGACAACTGATGGTGGTATTTCGTGGAACATCGCTGGAAATTATCCTGTAAACTACTTATATCTTTATTATTACGCACCATCGAAGTGTGTCATTGCGACTACTCGCACAGGTTTGGTAGAAAGCCTCAATGATGGCCATACATTCTCATTCGCTCCAAATATTGGGAGATCAGGGGGTATTAATCACATGCTTTTTTTCGACCAACAGAATTTCCTTTCCACATCGGGCATGCACACAAATGATGGAGGTGTTACGTGGCAGATGGCTATGATACCCTATTTGCTAACAGCTGATCCACAACCATATTATTCACCTTTAACTGGTGAACTTTATGTGGTGACTTCGAACAGCGTTAATGGGCGAGACACGCTTTATGTTTCAAAGGATCAAGGAAAAACATGGGAACAAAGATACGTTTTCAGATTTGTCATGTGGGGGCAGGTGGTTGGATCATGTAAAGGCTTGGCTGTTCCTACCGACCCCTACGATTTTACTCCCGGCAACGGTGGCGAATCGATGACATTCTTCTCAAGTGATTTTGGATTTACGTGGGATAGTATAGCACCAGTAAACTATTGTGACGGTCCCTGGGAACAATGGTTTGTGCCAGGTGGCATTTCTATGACCCACACAGCTCTTTATGTTTGTAACGATACATGCCAAGTGCGGGCATTTGATTTACCCTCATCTCCCTTATCGTTTTCATGTTCAACTGCCGTAACAAAAAATGGCTATGAGACAGATCTCACGGTAAGCATCGATTCACTCCTTAAGCAATATCCGATCAATTCTTTCGAAGCGCTTATTCAGGCTAATTTTTCTCTTCAAAATGTTACCATTCAACCAACTCCTGGCTGGCTTCTTGACACCTCTTCGATTGATTCTGAGTCACTAACACTGAATTATTTTAGGGACACGAGTTCGATTGATACCAATAGTCCAGCCACCATCGCTTTCATTTACTCCGATTCCGTCAGCAAAGAATTGCAGTTCTCCGTGACTCCAATTCTTTATAATGGGCAAACAATTACGGATTGCATAAGCGATTCAAGCTATACCTTCTCACCACGTTGCGCGGACCCAATACTACGCACTGTTTTGAATGGCGAGAATCCATTTGATTTTCGAGTTTTCCAGAACGACGGTTCGAATGTTTTATCTCTGACCGTTAATCAAACCGGCGTCTTTCAAATTGAGGCTGTCAATTCTCTCGGTGAGCCGGTTGGCTCCTTACAATTAGGTGAGATGACGCAAGGGAATTACCAATATGATCTTAATGCGCTATTTCCAAACCAGCGATTCATGTTCGTTCGACTTATCACAAATGATGGAATAAGAGTGACGAAAGTTCCGATCATGCCGTGAGAATGGTTTACGCGGGCAATTCCTCATACATTTTTCTCAATTTCTTCAGATCTTCCCATGCGCCGTGCTTCCAATCGGGATTGCGGAGCAGGGCGGCGGGATGGTAGGTCACAATGACGGGAATTCCACAAAAATTGTAATCCTGATTTCGCATTTTGCCGAGGGATTCATTTAACTTCAACAGGTTCGTTCCAGCAATTCGGCCAAGGCAGAGAATAAGCTTTGGCTGAATGAGCGAAATTTGTTTCCAAAGATATGGCTCGCAGGCTGCGACCTCTTCCGGCTTTGGATCGCGGTTATTCGGCGGGCGCGATTTTAGTATGTTTGCAATAAAAACTTCCTCACGCTTGAATTCCACGGCGGCGAGCATTTTGTTCAGAAGCTGTCCGGCACGGCCCACGAAAGGCTCGCCTTGCTCGTCTTCATCCGCTCCCGGCGCTTCGCCAATGACCATCACTTTCGCATGAGGATCGCCAACTCCGAAGACGAATTTAATTCTGGTTGCGCCAAGCGAGCATTTTTGACAATCGTGAATGGCGGCTTCCAGTTCCGTGAGGGTTTTTGCCTTAAACCATGATTCGGATTTGTGAACTTTAAGTTTATCGGCTAATAGGTCTAATGCGACCGACGGGACGGATGCGGTTTTAGGCATGGAAGGAATATTGTTTTCGGTTTTAGTAGTTTTTGTGGCTGCGCGCGCGGGGACGTAAGAAATGACATCGCCAAAGCGCGATGCCTGCTCTTTTACAAAGCGTTCGAGTTCGGTGGCTAAGTCTGTTTCTTTTTGCGGCATGGTTATACGGTCTCTATGTTGCTAAATGCTAATAAATTAGGATGCCTTGCTTCCAGCTTGTGCATGATTTTTTCTCGCTCGGCGTTTAATCCATCTTTAAGGAATCTAACGATATTGGTTCCGGCAGAGCCAATTTGTTCTCCGGTAGTGTTTTGTGGGACGAACCGTTTTGCCAGTTGGAAATGCACGTTGGATGCGGCTACATAATGTTTGACCGCGTCATGAAGAAGCGCAGAAAGTTTAATTTGATCTGTTGCCGGGAATGAGGTTGAAATTAGATCGGTCAGGGAGTGGGGTTGTTGCTTGATCTTGCGGAGAACGCCAGTAAGGTATTCCGTGTCTTCGGGGAGCAGGTAGTTCGCATGAAATATTGGCCGGATTGGAATTCGTATGCAATGACGTCGGCATTCGTCTTGATCTCCTTTGGGTATTTCCGTTCCGACGGAGTTCCCTCGAACGCCAGTTCGAACACGCGCTTGAGATTGACTCCGAACACGAGATCGATGATATACGACCACGGCTGATCGCCCGCGTTTACGCCTCGCAGCATTGTGCCCGCTACTTCCACTTCACCGAAATATTGCGTGAGAAATTTGAATTCCTCGCCGCCTTGCGTTTGCAACAGCATTGCGTTCCCTTGCGCTATGCGGCGAAATGAGGCTGTAGCCACTTCCCAAAGCGACGTAATAGAATCCAGGGATGCATGCCCGCGCCGAAAGAGATCGAATGTGGTAACAAGCGCGTCGGCTGCGATCTTATATTGATGCGTTCCTTCACGATTGATACGGATGAATGCAGCCTCGTATTCCGATGGACGAAACTGTGCAAATTTCCCCTTTAGGTCAGGTATCTCCGGGTTATAGAATAAATAAAATACCGAAAGGAAGCGATGTTCGACACCGATCGTACTGGCAAGATCGATCATTTGGAGTTCCACAGTGCTTAGAACGGAACTGAAGGTTTTGGGTAAGTGCTCAATGGACGCAGCTCGTTTTTTATGGTGATAGAGTGCAGCGTGAATCATTGAGATGTACGTGAATCGTTCGCGATCAGGGGTTGCAGTATCCTCATTGAGAGCATCGCACACTTCGGATACTTCCTGCACAAGCACAGCGATGTTGCCCGAGAGATCGTTGTCGATGCTCTCATTGAGCGCAGGGAACCGGTTGCGCATCCATTGTTGATAGTGGTGCGGCATTGAAGCAATAGCTGGCATATTGTCGCGTTTAATAATCCCTAACGATTAATTCCTTCAACTGCTCGCGAATGATCGTGAGGCCGATGCTCAATTCATCTTTGGTGATATTGAGCGGTGGGCGAAAACGAATGGAGCGGTCGCCGGCGCCGATAAGAATGAGGCCCTCGTCGTAGCATTTTTGCTTGAGGAGATCTCGCATTTGGGCTTCGGCAAGATCGAAGGCGCACATCAACCCACGGCCTCGTGCTTCAAATACTAATGTTGGGAATTCTGTCTGCAGCTTTTCAACTTCAGCAAGTAAGAACTCGCCTTGCATGCGGGAATTATCCACCATGTGTTCTTCTTCGATAATTTCAAGGTATCGTTTGAAGCGCAGCATATCCACTAAATTCCCACCCCAGGTGGAATTCAAACGGCCGGGCCGTTGGAATACATTATCGCGCACTTCATCAACCCGTTTAGAAGCAAGGATGCCGCAGACTTGCGTCTTTTTTCCGAAGGTCATAATATCGGGTTCCACAAAGTGCTGGTGCGCCCACATTTTCCCGGTAAGGCCGACGCCGGTTTGTACTTCATCGAAAATGAGGAGCGCCTCGTTCTCATCGGCAAGCTGGCGCAGGGCGCGCATGAATTCCACGCTGAAATGGTGATCGCCGCCTTCAGCCTGTATCGGTTCGATAATGATCGCGGCAATGTCATCGGGATGATTGATAAACGCCTGCTTTATTTGCTGAATCGAGGCGGCTTCCTCCTTGCGCGCACGCGCAATGTTTTCAGGCGTAAGCGGGAAGTGAAGATAGGGTGAGTCAATGCGCGGCCAGTGTTTGAATTTTGGGAAGTAAAGCGTCTTATTCGGGTCGGTATTCGTTAGCGAGAGCGTGTAGCCCGAACGTCCGTGGAACGCATACCGGAAATGCACAATAAGCCGCCCACGCTCTTCGGTATATCCACGCGTAAAGTTTTTGCGAACCTTCCAATCGAAGGCAGTCTTTAAAGCATTTTCAACCGCAAGCGCGCCGCCTTCGATGAGGAAAAGATGCGGCAGATATTCGGGCATAGCGATCCGTGCGAAGGTTTCGACAAACTCTGCCATCTCGACGGTGTAGGCGTCCGAGCTCGATGGCTTATTGATCGCCGCGCGCATGAGTGCTTCCAAAAATTCCGGCTCGAACATTTTGGGATGGTTCAGTCCGATCGGCGACGAACCAAAAAAGGTGAAAAAATTGAGATAACGCTTGCCGCTTCGTGCATCCACGATCCACGATCCTTTCGAATTTTTCAGATCGACAATGAGATCGAAGCCATCGGCGAGAAGATGCCGATCGAGCGTTTCATGGACTTTTTCCGGTTCAATGTGTACCGGTTCGAATTTCTTCGTCAGCGGTGGAGCCTGCGCCGGGGTAGCGGATGCCGGCTTGGAATGACCATTCATTCCAGGCGAAGCTCCGGTTATCTTTGTTTCTTCGATGCGCTCCTTCATGATAGTGTGAACAAAGGTGGTATAGTGAATCGTTTGAAAAGACTATGAATTCAAGATTTCAAATGATAATGGCGATGGGCGTTATCCTCCTTAGCCTCCGGCTGCAATAACAATACAACGAATCCGATGGAGACGCTTAATCCCGGCGCGCTTGCGGTTGATTTTCCGGATGGGAGTGAATTTCTTTCTTCGAATGCCACCGTTGCGGATAATTCCAGCGCCTATATCATCTCTTCCACACAGATTCAAGGATTGTCGCAGGATGAAATGTATCTTTCCATTCCCGAAAACGCCAACGTGCCTTATACGGTGCAGGCACAACCGGATGGGGCCATTGTACAATATTACAGTGGCAACGGTACTACGTATGAAGCAAATTCTGCGCAAGGAAGCTGCTCGATCACAGTAACACAAATTTCGCCAACGTTCGAGGGAACGTTCAGCGCGCGCGTGATCTGCAACGACACCGTTATCGTGCTTTCCAACGGTGCGTTCAATGCGACGTACCAATAATAAAATTACTATTTCGCTCTGTCATCCTGAGCGCAGCAAATTTTCGCGGAGCGAAAGTTTGCGGAGTCGAAGGATCTCCGGACGTTCACCTGTAAGCGAAACGACATGAGATCCTTCGACTTCGCATATTTTGCTGTCGCAAAAGATGCTCCGCTCAGGATGACATTCTTAAATAATATTGTTCTCTCAAGATGAATACAGAAGAATTATTAACGCAATACCGCAAAGAAGCCCTGCTCGGCGGTGGAGAAAAGCGGATCGAAGAACAGCACAAAAAAGGCAAGCTCACTGCGCGCGAACGCCTTGCGCTTTTGCTGGATGAGAACTCATTCGAAGAATTCGATATGTTCGTGCGGCACCGCTCGAAGGATTTTGGATTGGAAAAACAGCGTCCGCTCGGCGATGGTGTGGTAACAGGATGCGGGCGTATTCACGGGCGCTTCGTGTATGTGTTTAGTCAGGATTTCACTGTGTTCGGTGGCTCGCTTTCCGAGGCTCATGCAGAGAAGATAATCAAAGTCATGGAAATGGCGATGCGAAATGGCGCACCGATCATTGGTTTGAATGATTCCGGTGGCGCGCGCATTCAGGAGGGCGTTGTTTCGCTTGGTGGCTATGCAGATATTTTTTTGCTGAATACGCTTGCCTCCGGAGTTGTACCACAAATTTCCGCAGTACTCGGCCCTTGTGCAGGCGGCGCGGTGTATTCGCCAGCTATCACCGATTTTGTTTTTATGGCGCAAGGAACGAGCTATATGTTTGTCACGGGGCCGAATGTGACCAAGACGGTCACGCATGAAGATGTAACCAGTGAAGAACTCGGTGGAGCCGATACGCACGCATCGAAATCCGGTGTAGCGCACTTTGCAATGCCGAATGAACTCGAATGCTTAAATGGCATTCGCAAACTTCTGACCTATCTGCCGCAGAACAATAAAGAAAAAGCTCCCACAGCTACATCCAGCGATGATCCTGCAAGAATTTGTTCCACATTAAACAACATCATTCCTCCGCAATCCAATCAGATCGTATGACATGAAATCTGTGATAGCAGAGATTGCCGATAAGGGAAGTTTCTTCGAAGTTCACGAACAATTTGCGACGAATATCATTGTAGGTTTCGCAAGATTGGATGGGGAATCCATCGGCATTGTGGCAAACCAACCGCTTTCGATGGCGGGCGTGCTGGATATTGATTCCGCCACGAAAGGCGGACGTTTCGTCCGTTTTTGCGATGCGTTCAATATCCCGCTCGTCGTTTTTGAGGATGTTCCCGGATTTTTGCCGGGCACCGATCAGGAGTGGCGAGGGATCATTCGCCACGGCGCGAAATTGCTCTATGCGTTTGCGGAAGCCACGGTTCCCAAAGTGACGATCATCACACGCAAAGCGTATGGCGGCGCGTATGATGTAATGAACTCCAAGCATATTCGCGGCGATATAAATTATGCGTGGCCCAGCGCGGAAATTGCCGTGATGGGACCGAAAGGCGCTGTCGAAATTATCTTCAAAAAAGAAATTTCGGATGCAGATGATCCTCAAGCAAAAGAAGAAGAGCTGACCAACGATTACCGCGAACGCTTCGCCAATCCCTTCATTGCTGCCGAGCGTGGATATGTTGACGATGTGATCGAGCCATCTGAAACCCGCATACGGCTTATCCGCGCACTAAAAATGCTCGCTACCAAACAAGATACGAATCCGTGGAAGAAGCATGGGAATATACCCTTGTAAAGTACGCATTAATGTTCCGGTGAACAAAACCCTGCCATTTGGAATTATAGCTTTCGAGGAACAACGATGTTATTAACCAAGGAAAAGCATTCCACGGTCCGAGATTTCGAGCGGCTGCCGGAGGGCGCGCCGTATCAGCTTATTGCCGGAGAATTAATTATGAGTCCCAGTCCCGTTCTTTCACATCAGCGCATTATCCGAAGATTGGCTTTGCGTTTAGATGATTTCATACAGAGGAAGCAGCTTGGCGAAATTGTGCTCTCGCCAATGGACGTTTATCTTACCGAAGAGGATGTTTATCAGCCCGATCTGATTTTCATTCGAAAAGAGAACGTTCATCTGCTCGATCCGAACGACCGTATTCGTTTCGTTCCCGATCTGGTGATCGAAGTGCTCTCGCCTTCAACCGGTTCGTTTGATTACTCCCGAAAAAAGAGAATTTATTGTGAGCGAGGAGTTCGCGAGTATTGGATCATCGATCCCGAAGAACGGACGATAGAAATAATGGTGAAAGAGGGGGCATTTTATCAAACGGTTGCAATGCTTCGACCACCGGCGATGATCGAAAGCGCGATGTTTCCGGGCTTTAGTATGAAGGTTGAGGAAGTGTTTGCGATCTAATTTTTCATCAGGAGAATTGGCAGTGTCTCCATCTGCCCGTTCATGCGGACGAGGCATTCATACGTTCCATCGGGCAAGCCTGTGGGATTGCTCCATGTGAAGTTATGGCCTCCCGCACCCAGCTCGCCCGAAAATAGCTTCGCAACTTCTACGCCAAGCAAATTCACAATGGATACCTCTGCATATCCGGCTGTTTGGGAAGTAAAGGTGATTTGGGTGGATTGAGAGAAGGGATTGGGATAGGAAGACAATTCGAATTGTAAAGCAGAACTATTTTTGACGTCGCCAGCATCGTAGCCTGTTCCGGTTAAAACAACATTTACTATCTTTGCTTGTGATATCAGAGTGATTGTGGCAGCATGGTAACCGGTATCTGTCGGTTCAAAGAATGCTTCAAATGTAAACGTCTCTCCGGAATCGAGAGTCTCAGAACCGGAAAGGTCGCTGGTCGCAAAGTCATTTCCGGGTTCCTCGACCGGTTGAATTATTAATGGTTCTTTTCCTGCATTATATGGAGAGACTTCTCGTAATGCGGTATTGCCGACCGGAACGCTTCCGAAAGCTACCGTATCATTAATGGTTCCATTAACGCCTAACGTATAAAGCGATGTATCTAATTCAGGCAGTGGGAGGCGCCAGACGTTACTATCAGTACCAGCAAAGACATACGAGTTGCTCACCGCAAGGGAATAGACAACCCGGTTTGGCAAGCCGTCCGCCGTCCAGCTTGTACCATTGTCGGTTGAAAGGAAAAAGCCATCATAGGTTCCAGCAAAGAGATTCGTGCTGTTCACCGCAAGAGAAAGGATATACGGACTTGTCAAGCCAGTATTAACCGCCGTCCAGCTCGCGCCGTTGTTCCCTGAACGAAAAACGCCCTTGCCGTACATGCCTACAAAGGGTACCGTGCCGCTCACTGCAAGAGCAGTAATATCGGCGTTTAACAGGCTATCATTGGCTGCTGTCCAACTTGTGCCGTTATTTGTCGTCAGGAATAGACTTCCGGTATAGCTTCCTGCAAAAAGATTCGTTCCACTCACGGCAAGAGCACTGACAGAAGTACCGTATAATGCATTAATCGCCGCCCAACTTGTGCCGTTGTTTGTCGAGCTTAAAACGCCGTCATCGTCAGCCCCCGCAAAGAGAGTCGTCCCGATCACCGCAAGTGCATTTACAAAAGTTCCGTTCGGCAAATCCCTATTAACTGACGTCCAGCTTGTGCCGTTGTTCGTCGAGAGAAATACGCCGCTATTGTTAGTCGAAGCAAAAAGATTCGTTCCGATCACCGCAAGTGCATTGACAGTACCACTGTCCTGCAAGCCAATCGGCGTCCAACTTGTGCCGCTGTCCGTTGAAAGCCACACGCCATTCCCCCCAGCAAAGAGATATGACCCCATTGTTGCCAAACAGCGATTGGCACCGCTATATGATTCATCCAGTTGCACCCACTGCGCATGCAGCGTGCACGGGTGCATCACCGCAAGCGCGGCGAGGAAAGTGAGCGCGAGAAGCCGTTTCGGGATCATTTACGATTTGAAAAGCGGGTGGCGAAGGTAAAAGTGCCCACCAGAAAGGTCAATCGAACGACCTGGATTCCCGCGAACGTGGGAATCCAGGTTTACAGAGCAAATACGATTTATCTTGCGCTCGCTAAAAATTGTCGTATATTGAAAGTACTTTGATGGGCACCTATTTCAATTACGAATTACGAATGACAAATTACGAATGGCGGTGGACGCATAAATTCATGAATAAATGAGAGGAGTTCATTAAATGACAATTCAATTGAGAGTAAAAGGCACCTATTGCTGGTGGACAGCTATCAAAATTAGCTTAAAAACGGCATAGTTCATGAAGCACAAATGCGTTTTGCATTTTGAGCACCTTTTTTAAGAGACAACGTTTTGCATAAAACCTGCATAAAAATAATATGAAAACTCGAATAGTAGTAATTTTTCTTGCCCTGTCAGGGCTTTCCGCATCGAATGCTTTTTCGTGGGGGAGCGAAGGGCATGATGTCGTGGTGAAAATGGCGCTGCGCATGATGAAGCCTGCTGAACGCAAGGCGGTTTATGATCTGCTTGGTACGCATGACACGCATTACATTGGCCATTGGGCCGATGCCGTGAAAGACAAGTATAAAAACGGAAATTGGCATTTCGTCGATATTCCGGATAGAGATAAGCATTACAACGCCGACCGGGATTGCGCCAATGGAGATTGTATTATTGCAAAGCTTGCGATGGTGCAGGCTACGATTCGGAATCATTCCGCGAGCAGACAGGCGAGGAAAGAAGCGCTATTGTATTGGTTTCACCTCGTCGGCGATCTGTATCAGCCGTTCCATTGCTATGGCGATTACTATGGCGGAAACGATATTAAAGTCTATTTTAAAGGCGAAGAAACCAATCTTCATCATCTCTGGGACGATGATATTATTTACTATAAAAATTCATCGTCCACGTTGCTTGCAGAAGATATTTATAATGCGAATCACCGGGTTCCATCACCAAGCACTACATTTATCGATGCGGCGGAAAAGAGCCATGCTCGTGCGGTCGATATGAAGCTAAAGAACAAATCTGATGTTACAGCAGAGTATGTAGCCCGCTCCTGGGCGATGATCCAAACCTGCCTTTGGGAAGCCGCTTGCATGGCCGCGACCATCGGGCCGGATGTTTAATACACTATGCCACACATATTTCATTTTATCGATCGATCGGATCTCCATCGGAACTTGACCGATAGGGAGCTTATCGTTCCTTCGTTAGAAACGCAGGGATTTATTCATTGCTCGAAGCTCGATCAGGTGATCGATGTAGCAAATTTCCTCGCGCCGTATGATGAAGAGATGCAACTCATCGAGATCAATGAGTCTCAAGTACTTCCGGAAGTCCGGTACGAGAACCTGGATGGTGGGGAAGTCTTATTTCCGCATATTTACGGTCCGCTTAATCGGGATGCGATCGTAGCTATCCACCGAATGGAGTGGGATGGGGAAGATGGATACCAGTTGCCGGAAGCGCTTATTAATAGGAGTACACCGAATTACTCCCCCTCCTAAAGAAGGAGGGGGCAGGTGGGGTGGTTATTTTGTATCGAATGAACCACCCCCAACCCCCTCCTTCTATAGGAGGGGGCTTTTTAAGTCAACTCTATGGATAATCGAAACGATTTGGCTTCGTTGGCGTTTAGCACTCGCCTTTTAAGTAGCCGTGACCTTTAGGTCACGGTTCGCGATTCGCGAAATGAATACACCGTGACCTAAAGGTCACGGCTACGAGGCATGGCTAAGAAGGGCAAAAATCGGGGCGTGGCGCAGCTGGTAGCGCACCTGCTTTGGGAGCAGGGGGTCGCACGTTCGAATCGTGTCGCCCCGACAATGGACAAAGATGAAATAGGAAAGATGAAAGATGAAGGTGTAGCGCCACAACTTCAGTTGGGCGAAATAAGATGGGAAATGGGTTACGGAATGAGCAAGAATTAAGCATCCCTGATGCACTTTTGCTGGAATTGCCGGGTTTTAGATTATGAGAAACATTGCGAAGCGATCGAAAAAGGGAGGCTTGTTGGTTTGCGAAACTCCTGCCATTCATTCGGCATAGGACTTGTACGAAACTTGCTTCCAAACATTAACGTAGCACAAACAGAACAGCGATAATAATCAGAAATAGCTAACACCTTTTATCTTAAAGCTCGCCGCGTCAAAAAAACAGCACAATATCAGCCAAAGAACAGCACAATATCATTAGTTTACCAGAGCACATTATGCAAAAAATGTTATACAGCCGCCGCCGCCTTGCAATGACCGGAGCCGTCCTCGTCATTGTCAGCGCCCTTCTTGGATCACGCATCGAACGTGCGTTTAGCGACGATCCGATCGGGGAGCAAATCGACAAATTTGGTCGCGTCATGCAGATGATCCAGCAAAAGTATGTCGATACGGTCAATCTTTCGCAATTAAACGATGCGGCGATCATCGGCATGTTAGGCAAGCTCGATCCGCATAGCGTTTATATGCCGCCGACCACCGTAGAGGATCAAGGCGAGCAATTCGAAGGAAAATTCGATGGGATCGGCGTGTCGTTCATGATCATTCACGACACGATCACGGTTGATTCTCCGATTCCCGGAGGTCCCAGCGATCAGCTTGGAATTCGTGCCGGCGATAAGATCGTAACGATCGACGGGAAATCTGCCATCAAGATGAAAGAGGACGATGTCAAGAAAAACCTTCGCGGGCCGAAGGGCACGAAAGTTACCGTTGGTATCGACCGTTATGGCGAGGCGCAGCCTATCGATTTCACGATCACGCGCGATGTGATTCCGATCCATAGCGTCATGGCGCATTTTATGGTCGATCCGACAACGGGATATGTCGATGTTGGCCGTTTTGCGGGCAACACGTACGACGAACTCATGGACGCGTTGAATGACCTCAGTGCAAAAGGAATGACGCGGCTTGTGCTCGATCTGCGCGGTAACCCCGGCGGCTATCTCGAGCAAGCTGTTAAGATCGCCGATGAATTCATTGGCGGCACCAAAACGATCGTCTATACAAAGAGCCGCCATCCGAACTTCGATGAAGTGCTCACGTCGCATCCCGGAGATGAATATGAAAAGACTCCGCTTGTGGTACTCGTCGATAATAACTCCGCAAGTGCAAGCGAGATCGTATCCGGAGCATTCCAGGATCTGGATCGCGCGCTGATCGTAGGCCAGACGACCTTCGGCAAGGGCTTGGTTCAGCAGCAGTATTCGCTCCCGGATGGAAGCGCAGTTCGGCTTACGATTTCTCGGTATTATACTCCAAGCGGTCGTTCGATCCAGAAGCCGTATGAAGATGGGAAATATGTAAAGAACATCACCGCCATGTTCGCAGACACGGACGAAGATGAGGATAACTATTCTCATGCCTACGACGTCAATGCTAAAGATAGCTCGCGTCCGAAATTCAAAACCGCAGCCGGCCGCACGATCTATGGCGGCGGTGGCATTACGCCGGATTTCATTGTGCGTAACGATACCACGCAACTCACGACGAGAAAGATCCTTGCTACCGGCGTGGTTGCAGATTTCGCAGACGAATACGTCGATCAGCATGTCGCGGAAATTCAAAAGTCAGGCGATGCCGATTATTTCGTAAAGAATTTCCGTATTACCGATGCCATGTTCGATGACATTCTGAAACGGGCAAAGGATAAAAAGGTAGTCGTCAATATGGATCAGTTCAAGATCGACCGTCCGTGGCTTGCCATTGCGCTCCGCGCTGAGATTGGCGGACGCATCTATGGCAACGATGTGCTCTACCGCATCCGGCTCGAAGACGACCGGCAGTATGAGAAAGCCTATAGTGTGCTCGACGAAGCCAGCCGGTTAGCTGCAGATTTCAAGTAATGCAATGTAACGTAATGTAGCGCAAACTTTAGTTTGCGATCCCGAAGGCAGAGGGGGTCGCAAACTAAAGTTTGCGCTACATTACGTTACATTAAGGCCGGTAATGTGGATCGGTGATCGTTGGGATATTTTTTCCATCCCCTTCATCCAATTGAATAGGCTTGGGTTTTGGGGATGTCGCAATGGCGGTAGGAGCCGGTTCCGAGTTCGCTTTCGATAGATGAGGCGTAGCAACAGCTTTCGTGACCGCTTCCGGTGTTGAAGGTGTGGTTGGCTTCGATACCGGCTGCGCAACCGTTGGAACTGGTGTAGCGATCGTCGTATGGGGTTGCTCATTCAGCTTTGGCATCAGATATACTGCGCCACCCACGAGCAGTGCAGCACCGGTATAGAGTGCAAGTTTAGCAGAAAGGGAACCGAGCAGTCCGCGTGAGGCAGTCGTGAGGGCAAGTTTTGTGGTGAGGCGTTCGCTGGGAACCACGGCGAAACGGTCGCGGGTCTCTTTGGCGTCGCGAGCGAGGGTTCGCTCAATGAGCGAATCCAGCGAATCCTGTGGAATATTCGATTCGGTTTTAGGTATCATATTTTTATCTTATTTCTTTTGTCATTTACACTGCCATTGGTTCTTGGGATCGCGACGCCCATTCGGTTTGCATCTTCCGTGACAATGGTTCTGAGCTTCACGCGCGCCCGGGAAGCTTGTTGCCATATTGCTTCTGTCGATTTCCCGACCATCGTTGCGATCTCGCCGAAACTGTAGCCGCTATAGATGTTTAATATTAGCAATTCGCGGTCATCGTTCGGCAATTTTTCGAGTGACTCGAGAATAATGGCTTCGAGATCGGATGTTGCGCTATCGTGACTGTCGTAGCCGTGGGCTTCAGCCCACGGTGTATCATCCAAAGAAACGACCGTACCCTGAAGGGCACGGCTACCCCGATAATCATCTATTGCAAGATTTTTCAGCATTCGAAAAAGGAATGCGGATGGATTAATGACTTCAAGCTTCTTTTTCTTTAATGCTGGAGTTCGCATGGCGATCACGCGTTCCCAGAGTTCCTGCATCAAGTCGTCGGCATGGGCTGGGGAGAACTTATGGCAATAGGCCGAAAGCCGCGGATTCAGATCGCGGTAAAGCTCCGCAAAGGCCGCGTCATTCCCGGCCAAAAATGCCTCGAAAAGCCTATTGAGATCCGTCACGTAGCTACCAACCGGAATGCCGCATCAAGAAATCCATGGGGGAAAGACGGATTAGAGACAAAGAACCTGACATGTAGCACCGGCGTCCTCGCCGGTCCCCGATTGACCGAGAATGCGGACCGGCGAGGACGCCGGCGCTACATGGGATGTCAGGATTTACTGGGCGCATCCGTCTTGTTCGTATCTTTTAACTTTTTTTAAAGTATAGAATTATGAAATTACGACTGATTCCCTTCGCAATAGTGGCGGTTCTTGCTTTTTCAAGTTGCAGGGATCAACTAAATGGGCCTAATTCGACTGCTTCGGCCGGAACGCTCACGGGGACGGTGACTCTCGGGTCCGAATGGGGCTTTTCTCCTGGGGCGCTCGGCAGTTCGGCAGGCGTCACCATTGTGCTAGATAATACATCGCTCTCGACTACGTCGGACTCCACCGGCTACTGGAAACTCGAAAACGTGCCCGCCGGAAATTATGACGTAACGATTTCCAAATTCGGCTTTGGCCTTACATGCATCTATGGTGTGACAGTCCAAGGACCGGGAACGACATTCATTCCAGAAGTGGCGCTAGGCGTGCTTCCAGCTTCCGCTCCGGACCTCGCTTCGGCAGGAATCGGCAACGTCACGATTGATTCCACAGTCGATTCCATCACAGTCGATACCGAGCATGTGCAGGAATTGGAACTCCATTGGAATACACCGCTTGATCGCGACTGGGCCGGACTTTGCGTCTATTTGGACAAAGACTCCTTAGAGCAGCCCGCCGGTGTCCATTTGTATTCCGTATTGAATGGAGCCAGCCCGTGGCAAGGCTGGTTCGATCCCCTGACTTCGGACACGACCGTCCCATTCTCGACATCGAACAGCGGGTTGCTCACCTGCTCGGTGAGTGCATTGCATGCAGCCGGAATTCTCTCGGGCACGAGGGTCTATATTACGCTCGCGCAATATGATCCTTATACCATCAACGGCGCCGCTCCAAACAATACCTTCGCATATTACGACCCGGTGCACAACCAGCAGAGGCTAATCAGCCCAAGCCCTCGCTCGAATGTGATTGCAGTCACTATTCCATAATAGTTGTAGATGTAATTGTCAAAAAGCCCGCGCACTCTCGTTCGCGCGGGCTTTTGGCTTTTGGCAGCGTAACATTCGTATTTTTGTGTGAGTGATACGCCGCTTGCTTTCTTTGTCCTTTCTGTTTTTTGCGCTTGCCACGAATGCGCAGCAATCCGTTTCCATTTCTCCGCTTGCTTCCTTCGATTTTGGTTCGCCGCTGTTTATCAATCGCGCGGTGGGGGTGCTGAATCCTTTTGGTATCGCGCCAAATGGGAGCAGTTCCAGTGAATCGTATGGAATTGGCGCGCATGTTGCTATTCCTGATTTTGTAGGTCGTATCGGACTTGTGGGTCAACTGGAAGGCGTTTATAATACGGGTGAGTTTACATTTGCTTCCCAAGCGTACACCGTTTCAGGGATCGATCGAAAACTGCTGTTAGAAATTGGCGCGCTTTGGGATGTGCAGTCTTTTGCAATACGTGCCGGCCCGTGGGTTTCACAATCTATTTCGAGAAATGTTTACGAGAATGCTCCCAATGGAATCCAGATCGCTTCCGGTGATAGCATTGCATCGAATAAAACGCATTTCGGTGTTTCGGCGGGTATTGCATTGCATATAGCAGATTTTCCATTTCAGCCGGAAATAAATACGCATCTGGATCTTACGGAGCTCTCTGAAGCTGGCGTGAATGCGTGGAGCGTGGGGATTTCGCTAACTTACAATTTCGAAAAAAACCAGGTTTCAATCCAGCCAGAATCGGAGCGGGATGAAATCCATTCTACACCAGTTGCGCAAGCAATTATCCCTCGCGTGCGATTTCTCGTAAATGGTTCGGAAGCAAACGGAAATCCACCGCTGGAACGTATTGAAACGAGGGTGAAGCAATATGCAATGATAGATTCGGCAAACACTCCGCCGCGTGTGAGGCAGTGGGTGGAAGAATCGTATCATCTTCCATATCTTGCGCTTTCATTGCGCCTGGATCGCAACGCTGCTGCCTATTTAATGATATTGAAGGATAGTCTTCGGCTCATGGATAAATATTTTGAAGGCATTCCAAACGCGGATACATCATCCGATACGATTCTCGATCTTGAAAAGGATGTTGCATGGAATGCGGTGTTAAGCCATTTGAATACCGGCGAAAGCAACCGGCTCATCGCAGAATTGCGGACGGATCGAAATGAGCTTTTTTCGTATAACGATACTTTAGTTCTCCCGCCGGTCGATACGTCACGCTCTGTGCTAACGAGGGTGAAAAAGGAGTCCCGATTTGTTCTTTCCGATAATTTCAATGCCATCGTAGGCGGCAAAGAATCGCTGGATCTGTTGCTCGGTAAAATGAAGGAGTTGATTGATTCGAATACCAGCATTACCATACTTCAATCACCGAAGGCAACTTCTTCCGCCACGCGCAATGCATTACTAAATACATTACAGGATGCGCTCGGTAAGGCATGGTCTGGTGCGCATCGCGAAAATAGCCCGGAAACTGACGACGCGACGGTAGTGCTTTTGGAAAACTAACGGAACCGTGACCGCCGTGCGTTCTGTTGAATCGCCGCTTAGAAAAAAGACCGCAACGAGGGCAATTGGCGCAGTTGGTTAGCGCGCTTCCTTGACATGGAAGAGGTCACAGGTTCGAATCCCGTATTGCCCACTTTTTCAATTAAGAATTAGGAATTAAGAATTAAGAAATTAAATAGCACAGAGCTGCGATCTCTTTTCTCTAATAATTCTTAATTCTTAATTTTTAATTCTTAATTACTTCTGTGTTACAACCGAAGACGAAAATCATCGCGACGTTAGGTCCATCGAGCGCGAGTGAAGAGATCATCGAAAAGCTCATCCTCGCCGGGATGGACATTGCTCGGTTGAATTTTTCCCATGCAACGTTCGAGACGCATCTCGATATTGCGATGAAAGTACGCGCCGTTGCGGCACGGCTTGGCAAGCACATCGCTATTTTTGCCGATCTTCCTGGCCCTAAAATTCGAACAGGAGATGTTGCCGATCCCAACGGTGTGTTGCTGATGCCCGGGAGCGATGTTAACTTAGCTTACGATCCTGAAATTCGTACCACCACGAGTCGTATCACGACCGGGTATCCCTATCTTGGAGTCGATGTTCGTCCCGGGCATCCGGTATTGCTCGACGATGGCGCGATCGAGCTCGTCGTGAAGAAAATTATTTCCGATACGGAGATTGTCGCCACAGTCAAATCCGGCGGAATACTTAAAAGCCATAAGGGGATCAATTTTCCGGCGACCATATTACGGATTCCTACGCTCACCGATCACGATAAAGAGATCGTTCAGTTTGCGATTCAAAAAGTGGGCGTCGATGCGTTGGCCATGAGCTTCGTGCGTAAGGCGGACGATATTCGCGATCTTCGGTTATTCCTTCAGGCGGAAATGGGCGATACGGTCACGCCCATCATAGCGAAAATTGAAAAACCGGAGGCCGTGGAAAACATTGAAGATATTCTCGCCGAGACCGATATGATCATGGTTGCGCGTGGCGATCTTGGCGTGGAAATGCCGCTGGAACGTGTGCCGCCGATCCAGAAACGCCTTGTCGATCTTTCGAATGCACGCGGCATACCGGTTATTACGGCAACGCAGATGCTCGAATCGATGATCATGCATCCGCGTCCCACCCGCGCAGAGGCGAGCGATGTGGCCAATGCGGTGTTCGATGGCTCGGATTGTGTGATGCTTTCAGCAGAAACGAGCGCCGGAAGCTATCCTGTCGAAGCCGTCGCCACAATGCGGGAGATCGTTATTGCCGCTGAACGAAGCGGGTACGTGCGCGTGGAGCATGATTTTGTGTTGCCTCATGAAACGGCAGAGTATGCAACCGATTCCGTTGCTCGTGCCGCCTGCGTTCTTGCCGAGGAAGTAGATGCACAGGCCATCATCTGTGCAACCGTTACCGGCATGAGCGCGCGATATGTGGCGAAGTACCGTTTTTCACAATTGGTCGTAGGAATGTCCACCGATGATGTAGCTCTTCGCCGCATGGCCTTTTATCACGGTGTAGTTCCGCTAAAGCTTGAAATGGTGATGAGTTTTGACGAGACACTCGAATTCATGATCCGCGATGTTCAGCGCAAGGGACTTGTTGGAAATAGCGGATGGATCGTTATCACCGCAGGGCATCCGATCTTCCAGGTTAGCCAGACGAATATTGTGAAAGTGCATTTCCTGGGCTAACTTAGATAACCATTGTTAATGGTCTTCAACAATTAATCGCACACCTCGCTGGTACGTCGCATAGGCCCATGCCCATTCTGTGAGGACAAGCACGCGATTTCGAAATCCTACAAGGTACATAATATGTACGAAGACCCAAATCAGCCACGCAAATGGCCCGGAAAGACGAAGCTTTCCAATTTTCGCGACGGCATAAGCGCGGCCAATTGTTGCTAAAATTCCCTTGTCCATATAATGAAATGGCTTTTGGGGATCGTTACCCGAGATACGAGCAGCGATCCGTTTGCCAACATACCTTCCTTGCTGCATTGCGACGGGCGCAACACCAGGGAGCGCCTCGCCCTGAGTGTCGAACGCAAGTGCGGTATCGCCGAGGATATAGATTTCAGGATGATCTTTTAATTGTAAGTATGAATTCACCTCAACTCTCCCGGCATGATCGGTCGTCACTCCAAGCCAATTCCCGGCAGGGGAGGCTTTTACTCCCGCTGCCCAGATCACCGAGTTTGCCTTCAGCAGAACCCCATCGACCATAACTCCGTCCTGAGTAACAGATTCAACTTTTGTATTCAGCCGGACTTCCACTCCAAGATGATTGAGTTCCCGTAATGCGGCGTTACGGAGTTTAGGCGGGAATGCAGTCAGGATGCTTGCACCTGCCTCGATGAGTATTACGCGAGTTTCTTCCGGTCTCACACGTTGAAATTCACGAGACATTCCTTTCTTTGCTAATTCTGCTATGGAACCCGCCATTTCTACGCCGGTAGGGCCACCACCGACAATCGTGATCGTGACCGGGCCTGGTGTATCCGTATCGAGTTCCGCCTGTTCATAGGCACGTAAGATGTTCCGGCGAATGCTTGTTGCGTCGGCAATGGACTTCAAGCCTGGCGCATATCGCTCCCATTCTTCATGTCCAAAGTAGCTATGGCGAGCGCCGGTAGCGATCACGAGATAGTCATAGAAGATCTCTTGCTTATCTGAAAGGACGATACATGTCTTCGATGTGTCAACGCCGGTGATTTCCGCCATCAGCACCTCGATATTTTTTCTGTTACGAAGAATATGCCGGATTGGAGCCGCTATTTCGCCAGGTGATAACCCCGCGGTTGCAACTTGGTAGAGCAGCGGTTGAAAGACATGGTGATTATTTTTATCGATCACCGTAACTCGGCAGTTCGCATTGCTAAGTGAGAGTGCAGCATTCAAACCTCCAAATCCGGCACCGGCAATGACGACATGAGGAATGCTTGACATGTTGACAAAGCAGTTACATCGAAAGTGGGGGATGTATTTCGGTGAAGATCTCTTTAGAAAGCGTAAAAAGAGTCTCTTCGTCAAAATGTTTTGAGATAAGTTGAGCCGCCACAGGCAATCCTTTTGTATCGACTCCTATGGGAACGCTGATCGCGGGAACTCCGGCGATATTGGCGCTAACGGTGAAAATGTCGTTCAGATACATTGCAAGCGGATCGCTTGCTTTCTCGCCAAACTTGAAAGCGGTGGTTGGAGTCGTGGGTGTGAGAAGCGCATCGCACATTTCGAACGCTTGCGTAAAATCCTCAGCAATAAGACGCCGGACCTTTTGCGCGCGAATGTAATACGCATCGTAATATCCCGAAGACAGTACGTAAGTTCCAAGCATAATACGCCGCTTCACTTCTCGCCCAAACCCTTCCGATCTGCTTTTGCGATAAACATCTTCAAGGGAATTACGAATTGCGAATTGCGAATTACGAATTTCAACAGTGGGAGATGAAACTCCTAAATCAAGGGGTAATTCTCCTCTTTCATTCGTAATTCGTAATTCGTCATTCGTAATTGAGGCCCGCCTGCCATAGCGAATGCCATCGAAACGTGCGAGATTGCTCGATGCTTCGGCGGTGGTAAGGATGTAGTAATCGGCAATGCAATACTTGGTATGCGGGAGCGAAACATCTACTATCTTACAGCCGGCATCGAGCAGTTTCTTCTTCGATTCTTCTACAAGCCTTCGAACATCTGGCTCTATGCCTTCACCATAATACTCTTTTGGAATTCCAATTATTAGTCCCTTCACGTCCTTTGATAGTCCTTTCGAAATATTGGGGGACGGGTACGCGGGCACTCGTCGAATCCATTTCATCATATCCCGCCATGATTTCAAGTGCGCGAGCGGCATCTTCAAGCGTCCGGGAAAATGTGCCGACCGTATCGAATGATGAAGCAAATGCCGTGAGGCCATAACGCGATATGCGACCGTATGTTGGCTTCATGCCAATAACTCCGCAAAAAGCGGCAGGCTGACGAATAGAGCCGCCCGTATCCGTTCCAAGCGCGACATTACATGCGCCAATTGCCGCTGCCACCGCGCTGCCGCCGCTCGATCCGCCAGGTACGCGAGTAACATCCCAGGGATTTAGCACCGGTCCGAAATAGGAAGTTTCATTAGAAGAACCCATTGCGAACTCATCCATATTCGTTTTACCAACGATGCTCGCACCGGCATCGATCAATCGCTGAACGCAGGTTGCTGTATAAAGCGATTGAAAGTTTTCGAGAAATTTCGAGCCGCATGTTAGGCGCGCGTCTTTTAAGGCGAGCACGTCCTTGACGGCTACAGTCATGCCGGAAAGCGAGCCATCGTGGGCAGGATAGCGATCATCCTCGAAGATTTCGAGGAAGGCGTTCAGCCCAGAACCACGATTTGCAGGATTTTGCTGATTAGTAGGATGGGTATTCAAGGATTAGGTATATACTTGGGAAATAACATGAAATCAATGTTGGAAAAATGTTGAACAATTTTTTAAATACTTAAAATCATAAAATCAATCCTGCTAATCCGCAAAATCCTGTAAATCGTGGTTCAGTTTTCGCAATTTCGCGACACACTCGATATGATACGTTTGCGGAAACATATCGACGGGTTGCAATTCGAGTAGTTCATATCCTTCAGAAAGCAAGGCAATATCGCGTGCTTGCGTGGCGGGATTGCAGCTTATGTAGGCAATACGCTCCGGCGCGAGTTTCAGCACTTCTTGAATAACATCGGGATGCATTCCGTTACGCGGAGGGTCGATGATCATTACGTCAGGTTTTGCATGATCTGCAAGAAAATCGGGAGTGGTAAGCGCGCGCCTTAGATCGCTCGATACAAATTCAACATTTGAAATTCCATTGGAATTTGCATTAGCACGAGCATCCAGAATTGCAGATTCAACGAGTTCAATTCCCAGTACGCTTTTTACTTTATTAGCGACAAAAAGCGAGATGGTGCCTGTGCCGCAATATAGATCCCAAAGAACATCGCTCGGTTTTAGATTGGCGAATTCAGTGGCAATGGAATAAAGCCGTTCTGCCTGTACCGTATTGGCCTGAAAAAAACTGTTGGCAGAAATGCGGAATTCGGCATTGCCGATCTTATCGCGAATGATGCCATCGCCATGATAGACGATCTCATAATCGCCAACAGCTACTTGTGCGCGGCGGGTGTTTATGTTATTTACAACGGTGGTAACGCTCGGAATCTTTTCCAGCAATTCTTTCGAAATATTTTATGAGCAAATCCGACTCTTCCCGGCTCGTTACAAGATTGACCATTATTTCTCCGGTCGCGTGACTTGTCTTTATCACAAGAAATCGCAGTAAATTCGCAAACGTAGGCGTGCCATCTTCCAGAATTGCAGGAGCATGATCGGAATACACACCCACTCTATTCTCGATTGTGAATTTACGCGTAAAATCTAATATTTCGGTGACGATGGGTTTTGGAAGGAAGCACACTTCCGTGTCTATCACGCGGTCGAAGCGTTCGCGAACATGCAGGCCAAGCGCGAAGCGATCCTGAACATCACCGCTCGCTATTTCTTCCTCGGTGAGCCATCGTTGATCGGAAAAAGAGAATTCCATTTTGTTGCGGTAGTTATATTCATTCGGTGCCGCGACGACATCGCGCACCGGTGGATTCTGAATTTTGCCAACGCGCTCGAACAGATCGATCACTTGTTGTTTTTTTGCGAGAAGCTGGGCGGCATAATTTATGTGTTGAAGCGAACATCCACCGCAAATTCCAAAATACGGGCAGATCGGTTTTCTGCGGTCGGGGCCGGCCTCCAGAATTTTAATTAGCTTCGCTTCGGCGAAATTGGACTTAGCTTTTTTAATTTCGGCCGTGATGCGCTCTTGTGCTAAAGCACCTTCCACGAAAATCACATACCCATCTTCGCGCCGGGCAACAGCTTTGCCTTCGAATGCGAGCGATTCGGTTGTGAGTTCGAGGCGTTCGCCGCGTTCTGGTTTTGGCAGACGAGTTGAATTTGAAGGGCGCTCTGAAGTTGAATTTGGCATGTACTCTGAAATGGTTGCGCCCGGAGTTTCGTTTGTTTCTTGAAATTGCATTATATCGCGGCCTCGTGGCCGAAAGTTCGTAAATTTGTCGTATAAACGATGAAAGCATGATTAACCTTACCAAAAAAATCGGTCTTTTTAGCGGTGTGCTCCTACTATTGATTGCACCACGCTGGGCTGCGGCGCAAATTCAGCAGATACCACGCACTGGAACGACGAGGAGCTTTATCAGGACGAGGATAAAGGCGCGCCATCGTTTTTTTCTGTCGGAGGCGGAATTTTGGGCGCATATTTTATTCCGAACTTATCTGAGTTTTAATGCGAACGTCGCACAGCCATTCGTCGGAATGAATTACCGTAATGAAGTCTGGATGATCGGCGGGCAGGGGTTCATTACTTTACCCTGGGTGCCGAATCTTCGGGTCGGTGGCATGGGATATAGTGGCACAAGTGTCGATTGCGGATGTACGAATCAAGTCATTACGCAGGACAGCACGAACGTGAACCGCTATCTTACGTACGAGGTTGGATATGGGGCGATCACGATCGATTATGTTTTGCCGCTTCGCACCGGCCATTTCCATATCGTTCCCGGAATAGCGCTCGGTTATGGTGCGGTAAATATTTATGCAAGGCAAGCTGCCAATCGCTTAGATTTCAACATTGGCGATGAGTTTGGCGGCGGTTCGCCGGACAATGTTTACACGACGCACACCTATTCATCAAGCTTCTTTCTCTATATGCCGCAGATCCAGTTCGAGTATAATCCGCTGAGTTATTTGATGTTTCGGTTAACCGCTGCGTATCAGGGAACTTCGATGGGTACGTGGACCGTCGATCAGGGCGTCTCGCTTGGCAACACCAGTGGACTTAGTGGCATCAACGGGTCGGGACTTGTCATCAGCCTCGGAGCATTTTTAGGAATTTTTCAATAATTATTTTAGTATGAACGCAGAAAAAGAAACACAATTTTACGAAGGCAAGGCCAAGAAACTCTTCACTGTGCGCGGGAATGAGGATCTGGTCATTCAGGAATTTAAGGACGATGCCACGGCATTCAACGCGCTGAAGAAGGGAAGCTGGGCACACAAAGGCGAAGTGAACTGCGCCATGTCGAGCGCGCTGTTTCAGATGCTCGAAGCAAGCGGCATTCGCACGCATTTTGTCGAGCAGCTTTCTCCCGTGGATATGCTCGTGAAACGCTTGCAGATCGTGCCGCTCGAAGTCATCGTTCGCAATATCGCGGCGGGCTCGTTCTGCAAACGATACGGAGCAGAGGAGGGAATCGAATTCAAAAATCCAACATTCGAATTTTCCTACAAAGACGACGCGCTCGGCGATCCACTCATTAACGATAGCCACGCGCTTGCGCTCAACCTTGCGACCGAGGATGAGATAGACCATATTCGTCATACCGCGCTCAAGATCAACGATATTCTAAAGGAATTTTTCCGTGAGCGGGGAATTATCCTTGTAGATTTCAAGCTGGAATTTGGACGTCACAAAGGTGAAATATCTTGTTGGGCGATGAGATCTCTCCCGATACGTGCCGTTTCTGGGATGCTGTGACGCGCAAAAAACTCGATAAGGATAGGTTCCGTCAGGATCTCGGTGGAGTAGAAGAAGCGTATGCGGAAATGCTCAAGCGTGTAACTGAACCGGTGTAGGAATTACGAATTACGAATTTCAAATTACGAATTACGCTCACAGAACGCTAATTATTTACCTTTGTGAAACAAAACATTATTTTGGATAAAAGCTATGCGTTTGCAATCCGCATCGTTAGGCTTGGCGAATTTCTTCAAAAGAAAAAGGCATTTATCCTTAAAGATCAGATTTTGCGATCTGGAACCTCTATAGGCGCAAATGCCGAAGAGTTTACTGGCGCCAGTTCCACGAAGGATTTTATAGCAAAAGCAAATATCGCATATCGTGAAGCTCGAGAGACTCATTACTGGCTGAGATTATTGAGAGATACGAATTATATTACTTCCCGTATGGCTGAATCCATGCTTGCAGATTGCGAAGAGTTATTGAAAATTCTTGGCTCCATTCAAAAATCTATGAAGCAAAAACTTCGTGATGGTTCCGACAATTCGTAATTTGAAATTCGTAATTCGTAATTCATTTTGCTCACTAAATACGGAAGAGATGTATTGATTGCGATAGGAATTATCGCAATCGTACTATTTGCGCTTGCGATCTGGACGGACGAAGCATGGCTTCGCATCGTGCTGATTGCGGTGGGGCTTTTCCTTTCTATTTTCTCGCTCAACTTTTTTCGCGATCCCGATAGAACGATCAAAGCGAATGGGCGGCCTATTGAGAAGCTGGTTCTTTCTCCTGCCGATGGATTAGTGGTCGGTATAAGCGAAGTGAATGAGCCGGAATTTATGAAAAGCCGCGCCATGCTGATCTCTATTTTTATGAATCCGCTCGATGTGCATGTCAACCGTGCGCCGATAAATGGTAAGGTTGAACATTTACGATATGTCAAAGGGGAGTTCCTTGTTGCGGACGACCCCCAATCCACGCACCGCAATGAGCGGATGCTTATAGGCATGACAGGTAGTGCCGGAAAGATTCTTTTCGCTCAGGTTGCCGGGTTTATTGCGCGCAGAATTGTTTGCGAAGCGAAGATCGGCGATATACTGAACGCCGGCGAGCGCTTCGGAATGATCAAATTTGGCTCGCGGGTCGATGTTTATTTGCCATTGGGAGCTTCCATTCTCATAAAAAAAGATGATAGAGTTGTGGCCGGTGAGACGGTGTTGGCAGAGTTTTTGTAATGCCACTGAGCTAAAACTTCACAATCTATGAAAGCTCACCTCCATTTTGATCGAGCACTACGGCTTATCGGCACGAATGAAAAAGGTCACGAGACTTTTTTCGATACCAGCGTTGCCGGTGGTGGACTTGACTCCGCTGCAAGCCCAATGGAAACCGTTCTCGAATCGCTCGCTGCGTGCATGGCGATGGATGTTCTGCCGATCCTTCGAAAGCAGCGCCGGACGATAACGGATTTCTGGGTTGATCTAACGGCAGAACGTGCGAAGGAACATCCGCGAGTATTTACGAAGATCGAGATGGATATTCATCTCGTAAGCCCGGATGCAACGGAGCGGGAACTGGAGCGCGCCATTGAGCTATCGGAAACGAAATATTGCAGCGTAAGCGCGATGCTTGCGCGGAGTGGGTGCGAGATTTCGTGGAAGGCCACGCTCGAAAGCCCGAAGGCCAATTCATAGCCCGAACTTTTCCCCGGATTGCCGTTTTTGCAATGGTGAAATACCATGCTTCCGCTTCTTTTGAAAGGAGTTTTTATGTACCGTCTCTTCATTCGGGTTTCAGGGGTTATTCTAATCGTAGCACTGTGCGTTTCTCAATCGAACGCGCAGTCGAATTCGCATTGGAAAAAAATTGGACAACTGCCACTCAATAGTCAAGGAATTGCTGCTGTCGGATGTGGCGGATATTTTTGGAACGCAACACGAGGAATGGTCTGTGCGGCATCTCCGTATCAATTTAATAATTTAGATACTTTCTACATCTATTATACGAATGATGGTGGTGCAACTTGGACTCGTACTTCGCTTGGTCTTGGCTTCACAGGGTATGGAAGCGGCTCACGATTTTTGGTTCTCAATGATACGGATTTCTACCTTGTAAAAGATGCCAGTTCGACTACCGATATTGGGACATGGCATTCGACGGACAGTGGAGCAACTTGGACATTCTTGCCTGGGAATAACAACGATCTGTTTCTCGATGCGAATGGTAAGGTTCAGCAAATGGGAACTTCATTCTCAAAAATGAGCGACAGCGTTTGGATTTCTGAATATTGGACTGGTGTAGCATCAGCCTCCACGGATGCAGGACGGACATGGTTGAACACAACTGTCCAAGCCTTTGACCCTTCTAACTCTCAAGTGGGTGTTGAAGCCTATGGGGTCTATGCCTCTCCAAGTTGGCATGAAGCAGTGCTTGCCCCTGAAAACATCTCTGCCGACTTATACTCTATCTATCCAAGCGGAGATGGCCCCCAAGTGTCAAAGACGGCATTGCTATCGTTTGATTCTGGAAAGACCTGGTCACGATCATCACCATGGGGGGGAACTTATGGAATTCAATGGTGTCCAACTGGCGATGTCGAGGGAGGGAGAAATGCGATCTATGCACAATCACGATCAACGAATGTAGATTATGCAACCTTGCAACCACCGTTCACTCCGTTTCTCGGTCTTGAACGTACCACAGACAGTGGACATACGTGGGTAAATGTTGGTGGTCCTTCAAATTTCTTTGATACTCGCTTTTGCGTAATAGACTGCAACGGTGCGGAAGTAGCGGCCTTTGGGGTGGATGGTAGTATTTGGCTTACCACAGATGGCGGCGATGGCACGCTGCAAGCGGAGAATGCACACCCGAAATTTTCGGTCGATCCGGTTTTGGCAACAGCAACACTTTGCCGAGATACGGTTGGCGGTTTCAGGATTTATAACGATCACTGCGATTCGATCATTATCCTCGGCTTGACAATGCTCGATTCGAATTCAATCGCAGTAACGAACGGCGCATTTGGTTTCGATTCGCTTCCCATATTACCGTTTGTCATGAAGACTGGTGCGGAGGATTCGATTGGATTTCATTGGAACCCATCTGGCCGCTTCACGATGGACACCACAATTTCGCTTCGATTGGACGTCCATTATTTTAGCCAAACCACACACATGACGGGTGACACGATTGAGACAATTGAGCTTTCGGTCGAGCGTAGCCCGAACGCGTTTTCGGTAGCTCCTCAGACCATTGATATGGGAACGGTTAGTTCGTGTTCGCAGCCTGACACCGTGGTAACGCTTTACAATTATGGCTGCCTTCCGATTCTGGTTGACAGCCTGGGAATACAAGGCACTGGATTCGAGATTCTGGATAGTGAGTTCGCCCCAATTGCTTCCGGTGATAGCGCGAAGATTCATGTCAGGTTCCTGCCCTCGGGGACAAACAGCTCATTTAGCAATTTATCTCTTTATTTGGAGAATCAAGGTACTCACTTCTCCCAAATGGTAAGTTTATCTGGTCAGGGCGTGCAGGGGCTTGGGATTCTGGACGTGCGCAGCACGTCCCTACAAGCTGGCAGTTTTTCCTTCTGTGCCGGAGATACCACCCTTGCTGATATGATCGCGAACACGGGCTGCGATACGCTTTCCATTTCAAACATGCAGTTCACGAGTGACGGAACGTTTTCGCTTCTTTCGCCATCAAATAACTTGCTGCTTCCTCCCGGCGATTCGACAGTTATTCAATTTTCTTTTGCACCGCGAACAAAAGGCGCTCACGCGGCTTCATTGACTTTTCATTCCCAAAACATCGTCAATGATGCGGGACATGATACAACGATCTCTCTGACAGGTTTCGGACTTGGAGGAACGAGAATACTTTCGGTCGCGCCGAGCGCCGCAAATCTCGGATCGCTCTATAGCTGCCAGCAACGAGATACCACGATCACGCTTTACAACACGGGCTGCGATACACTGACTGTGACAGCAGATTCATTGGATAACAGCGCATATTCATCTTCGGCATCATTCCCAATCTTTATTCCTCCCGGCGATTCATCCAAGGTCGAGATAACGCTAAATCCCATCGACTCGGCACTGAGTGGCAACCTGACTTTTACGAGTAATACGGACACGGGCGTTGGCAGCACAGCACTATCACCAATCCCGCTCACTGCAAATCTTCTTTACCCTGTAACGTTGTCACTAGTGCTCTCTCCGTCCGACAGCGCGACCGCCGGCCAGACGGTGAAGTGCTACGTGCTTCTCGAAGGACATATTCCATCGGGAATAATTTCTGCCCTTCATTTCGATATTACTCATAACGACGATCTTCTGGGTTTTCAGAATGCCATTGGTACTGGATTATCTCTTACCAAGACAACCCCTGCGACAGGCGTGATAACCCAGAGCTTTATACTTTCGCCGATCCCAGCTTCGGACACGGTTGGTACTCTGACGTTTCGGGTATATCTGACAGATTCAATCAGCACACCCCTCGTGCTTTCAAACGTTTCGTTTATTAACGAGCTGAACCTTGCGGACGATTGCATCGCGAGCATTGGGGATTCAGGCGCCTCGTTTACGTACCTGTATCATTGCGGCGATTTGACGATTCAGAATGCAATGGAGGGGTCGCTGCCATTTTCGATTGCAAGCATCGTTCCGAATCCAGCGCAGAATGAGATAACCATCCGCGTGGATGCTGCCGCCCCCGGCAGCATTGGTGGGGGAGATGATGCTGCCGGGGTCGGCAGCATCCACGCGGTTCATTGTGAGATGTTTGATGCGCTGGGACGGATTGTGCTTGTGCCGCCGACCACCCCCCAGCCCCCTCCTATTCCGCTCCGCTCCATAGGAGGGGGAGTAGTTATCAATGTAACAAACGTGCCATCGGGGATATATTTAATTCGGGTGTCGGCAGGTGGGTATATGCAGTCGCGGAGTGTGGTGGTGCAGCATTGAACCACGATTCACGGGATTATCAGGATTAAGGATAGGATGGGATCATTGGAACTTGAAATTATTGGGATCGTGTAGTCACCTGGAGTAAACTCCAGGTGACTACACGAGCATTTATTTTCGATTCTTTTCAGGAATTGCTTGCATTTGGGTTTTGAATGTGTTATCTTTGGAAGTACACTAATGAGCACCTATTCTTGGAGAAAAGATGAATCCGCCGCGGCGGAGAGGGATGAAGGATGAAAAAGGAGCCAAGGGATAGTTTTCATTATGAACGAGTTCTTTAGGAAGTGGCATTATGAATACTTGTTGGAACAAATGTGCGAAATTAGCTCGAAATCGAGGGTGGGAAGAGAGCAATCGGGAACTCACAAGAAAGAAAAACGGCACCTATTTCACGGGGAAAAGATGAAATATGAAAGATGAAAGATGAGGGGGGGGAAGTAAGAGGTAAGAGGTAAGAGGTAAGAAGTAAGAAATGGGGGATGGGACTATTTATTTGAAACCACTTTGGGTCATAATTGTTTAGAAGCGCCCGTAATTGGGGTTTCCTGCTCCTGGCAAAGTGTCAGGGGCTACTAAACCGGCATCACCAGCATCGTGGGCGATGCGTATGATGCGCAGTATCCACAGGAATATCAAAAATGGCTGAAACCAGATACGAATCGACATTTATTATAAAAGGCTCGCTCGAAGATAAGGACATCGAGCCTATCGTTGCGAAAACCGAAAGCTTTATCCAGAAGAACGGCGGGACCGTCATCGATATGGAACGCTGGGGTCGCAGAAAGCTTGCATACCAGATCGGCCATGAGACGCAGGGCGCTTACGTATCGGCACATTTTACATCGCCGGGCGATCTGATCACGAAGCTCGAACGTATGTACAGCCTCGATGAGAATATTATCCGTTTTCTCACGCTCGTGATGCCCGAAACGGCGATCAAAGGCCGGATAGCGATGAAAAAGCGCGAAGTGGAGCTTGCATCGAAGCGTGAAGCGGCCAGCGCAGCAAATGAGGCAGCGGGTCAGCAGGTCGTACTACATTAAACTTTATACGGATGGCATTTTTGAGATGCCAATAATTTTATGAAAGTAATTCTCCGCGACGATGTCGCAACCCTTGGAGCTGCCGGCGAGGCGGTGAATGTGAAGAACGGTTATGCACGTAATTTTCTGGTGCCACGTCAGCTTGCTTACGTAGCGACTCCGGGCGCGCTCAAGAAGATCGAGCATGAAATGCGCGCGCGCGCTCGTGTAATCGAGCGCGAAAGATTGAGCGCGGAAGAATATGCGAAGCGCCTCGAAGCGGTGACGATCACCGTCCCGATGCGCGTGGGCGAGGAAAATCGCCTGTATGGTTCTGTCACCGCGCAGATGCTTTCGGATAGCCTCGAACGGCAGGGCTATGATGTGGATCGCCGCATGATCCATTTGGATGAGCAGATCCGGACGCTTGGGGCACATGAGGTTACAGTGCGCCTGAAGCATGGCGTGCAGGCAAAATTCCGTGTGAATGTGGTGTCGGAATAGAACCACGATTTACAGCATGTAAAGGATTTTTCAGGATTGGAGTGGCGGTTCGCGCCTGTTTGAAATTGTTCATTGCAAATTGAGTCCGCAACTTCTGGTTGCCTCGCGTGTTGTTGAAGAAGATGGGTATAAAGCCCATCCTATTCACCGAGGTAACTTATGAGATGTAAAATTCAGAATTTCGCAACGCGAGTTTCGGTTTTTCTTGCAATTTTCTTATGGATTTCGGCGGTGCATGCACGTCCGGTGTCCCATTCACGCTCTGGAGGCGGTAATGCGACAACGCTGACGTTTCTTCGGCAGATTAATATGGTTAGTAATCTCGATTTCTATTACACGGATCGGGGCGTGCTTTTTAATGCCGGTAATGGCGAGGATGAAGGCATGTTTTGGCCGCGGGGTTCGGGAGATAGTTATATGTTTGGTGGAGGACTTTGGTTCGCGACCCAGAAGAGGATTAACGGGAAGCTCACGAAGCTTTGCGATGCAGGATATAATGCGAATTCTGGCGGCGGATTGTTCACTGAAGGAGAAGCCAGTCAGTTTGGCTTACCGATTGGAACAGATAGCGCTAATCTGGATGCGAAATACATCAGCTACGTTAGTCCACGATATGATATGACATCGGGAGCTTTTATTCCAGGCAGTTCCAGTGTCGTACCGCCCCCATTTTATTCATGGCCATTGTGGGACAGCAGCAGCAGCAAGACCTTCCTAAGGAATTATTATTTCGGTGATTATATCTCTGATGTAAACATGCGCAATGTCGAAAGCATCTTTGCACAAAATTCCCAACTCGGGGCAATTGGCAAAACGCCCAGGCCGGCAATTGTTTCTCAGGAAGACATTCTTAATTTATACACCGATGCCGATACAACGAACAATCCTGAATATGTGGCGGGCAGTGGTTATCCTCTCGGAATTGACGTTCAAGAAGAGATGTACACATGGGGTTATGGGAGCTATCAGAATATGGTTTTTCTCCGCTACAAAGTAAAGAATTCCTCGAACGATACGTTGTTTAATTCCTGGATTGCGCCAGCATTCGATCCAGATTTGGATGCAGCAGTGGGTGGTGGTGCTAATGATGCGAATAGCTACGTAAACGACAGTCTTGTTTTTATTGAGATACCAGCGGACCCATCGTATGTTGCTCAATTGAGCGAGCCATATCGCTCCGATCCCTCTAAGCTCAACATGGCCGTTCAATGGCGGAATTACATACAGCCACCGGCCGGGCAGCAATATGGCTGGCTTGGAGTTAGCCTGCTCGAAACCCCAGTCGTCGATGCAGGTGGGAACATCATTTCCGATGACGATAGCGCGGCGCTTCAAGGATATTGCTCGAACAGTCTTTTTCAAACGAATCAATTGGGGCTTGTCACTTGTAAAGATTGGACTATTCTGAACGATCCATCTAAAGATTCCACTCGCTACAATTTTGTCTCCTCTGGTGAGCATGATTCCTGGAACGGCGTGTATCAGGATCAACGGCTGCTGTTGGCAACAGGCCCGTTCAATCTCCCACCTGGTAAATCTGCCGAGGTGACCGTTGTGCTAACGATCGCCCAGCCAAGCACAACGAGCTATGAGGATAATTTCGGCGCTGTGCTGCTACTCACGGAGTTAGCGCATGAGGTCTTTGGCGAAGTAGATTCTACCGATTGTTCTGTGAATAATTTCCAGGTTACGCCGCCAAGTTCTTTTAATCCTCCTTCAACTGGAAGTGGATTTACGATGGAGCAGCCATATCCCGACCCCTTCACGACTAATTGCACGATTAGTTACCAGAATTCGGTTGCGGGCTTAGCTTCTGCTATTGTTACCGATGTGCTGGGGCGAACTGTTGAAACCATTTCGCTCGGTGAAGTATCGGCAGGGGAACACACATTATCGCTTGATGGAACAGATCTTCCTTCTGGCGACTATCGTGTGACGGTGATCGTTGGATCGGAATCAGCAAGCCAAATGGTGATACACGTTCGATAAACTTCGCGCAACTTCTATTTACCTTGCGTGCTAATATGATAGCAATTAGTTATCATTTGTCAAATTAAAAGTTTCATAATGAAAATGAATTTTTACCATCACTCACTGCGAGTATTAATCATGCTCGCCATGCTCTTCGCCGTTTCAACACTTAAGGCCCGCCCGGTTTCGCGTACTCATAAGACCGATGCCACGCCGCTAACGTATCTTCAACAAATGAATACGGTGAGCAACGTCGAGTTTGATTACACGGATCGGGGCAACATCTTTAACCCACTCTATTGGCCCCGTGGGTCTAACGATGGCTATTTATATGGTGAGGGAATCTGGTTTGCGACGAGGAAGGAACTGCCGAACTCTGCGGAGGCTAAGGATGGATGGAGTTTGGCTGGCTTGTTTCCAGAATCGTATAATACAGAACCGCATATTAATTGCCTCTTCGCTAATAGTGTTTCTCGTCGGCTTTTTGTTGCGGCCGAAGCAGACACTTCATTATATGTGTTTCAGGATACTGATGTAATGTTTAAGACGCTAATTTCATTCGCGGGTGGTGTGGCCGCGCTCGCAGAGTTCCCGAATAGCAACCTTCTTATTGGGACTACCAAAGGTCTTTTTGTTGGACCAGAATCGGGACCGTGGTCAGCGACGACAATCACGACATCGGTCAGTGCTATTTCATCTTTTGGAGTTATATGTGCTGGCAAAATCGTTACGAATGAAACGATATACACTCCTAATGCGAGTGCATCGAGTTGGACTCCACGGCAAGAGCTTGGGAGAATTGATTATCTTTCATCCTCCCTGAACAATAAATCTATTCTTGCAGCATCGAATACGACCCTAATGTTAAGCGAAGACACTGGCAATACCTTCGATACAATTCCGCATCTCGATACAAATATCTCTGGTGCCGTGCTTACCTCGGGAGGTAGTATCGTTATTGTAACGCCAATCGGCATTTTCCAATCATTCGACAAGGGATCGAGTTGGGCTTCGGTAAATGCGGGTTTGACCGATTTAAATATCAGATTCATTCGTTCCGATGATGGAATCAATTTTGTGATTGCAACGGATTCCGGCGTATTTACGAACACGGTGGTGAATGGTATGTTTGGAACTTGGAATCTGAAGAATGCCGGAGTGAGTTGGTATGGTTCGGTTATTGAAGCGGTTATCGATGCAGGAGGGTCGCTGCATGTTGCAAATTCTGTAGGCGAGATCTATACACAATGGAGATCGAAGACTTTAGTGCCGGGTCTTGAACTGTTTTGCGACGTAGGATTCAATCCTAACTCCGGCACAGGGTGGTACACCGAAGGTGAAGCAAGCCAAGTTGGGCTTACAACCACAACAGATGGTGCCGATCCTAATGCGAAATACATCAGTTATGACAGTCCTCGCTACGACCCGATAACCGGGGATTTTATTCCGGGAAGTTCCAGTGTTGTTCCTGCGCCGTTTTATTCGTGGCCGTTGTGGGACACAAGCAGCAGCAATGCACTCGGCCATGATTTTTACTTCGGAGATTATGTCTCCGATGTAAATATGCGTAATGCCGCCAGCATTCAATCAGCCGATCCTCAACTCGGCATTATTGGCAAGACTCCGAAGCCTGCAATCATTTCACAGGAAGACATCCTTAATTTATATACCGATGCAGATTCGGCGAATGACCCAGAATTCGTGCCCGGCACAGGTTATCCTTTGGGGATCGATATTCAGGAAGAGATCTATACATGGGGTTATGGCAGTTATCGTGACATGGTTTTTGTTCGATATAAAGTCAAGAATTCATCGAATGATACTTTGTACGATTCCTGGATTGCGCCCGCGGTCGCTCCAGAATTGGGTAATCCGGTTGGAGGCGCAGGAAATGACGCGAATAGCTATGTTACTGATTCTCTCGTCAACGCATTGGCAGATTCATTAATGGTTTCACAGTTGAGTGAGCCTTATCGTACGAATCCTTCCCTACTCAATATGGCTGTTCAATGGCGGAATTTTATACAGCCACCCAATGGAGAACAATATGGCTGGTTCGGTATCAGCTTCGTCGAAAGTCCTGTCGTCGATTCCAATGGCTATATCATTCCCAACGACGATAGCACCACACTTCATGGCTATGGCCCAAACAGCCTTTTTCAAAGAAATCAGGAAGGGCTGGTAACCTGCAGGGATTGGATCATTCTCGATGATCCATCCACCAGCGATTTGAGATACGATTTTGTTTCCAATGGCGAGAAGGATACTTGGAATAACGTGTATCAGGATCAGAGATTGCTAATAGCAACCGGGCCGTTCAATCTCTTGCCCGGACAATCAGCCGAAGCAACGGTTGCGCTCACTTTTGCTCATGTAAGCGACACGAGCTATAAGCAGAATTTCGGTGCCCTGCTTCTGCTTGCAGAATTGGAGCATGAAGTATTTGGCGAAGTGGATTCCACGAAATCGGGCGGTTTGTCAAGTTATTTCGTAAATAATTTTCAGGTTACTCCGCCAAGTTCTGTAAAGAGCGGTGCGACCATAAATGGTATTACGATGGATGAACCTTATCCCAATCCATTCTCGACAAATTGTACGATCAGTTACCAGAATTCGGTTGCAGGTGCAGCTTCAGCTATTGTTACCGATGTGCTGGGGCGTACAATGCAAAACATTTCGCTTGGTGAAGTTTCGGCAGGGGAGCATACGCTAACTATTGGTGGTAGCAATCTCCCAGCGGGTAATTACCATGTTTTGATAACCGTCGGATCTGCATCGTCGAGCCAGATGATTGTTCACATTCCATAGTTATTTTTCGTAGTCAAAATCAGGGCTGATTTTTGCCGAGTTGTTGTTATAGGCAAAATATGGCAGAAATTATTACAGCAACATCGGAAGATATTAGCGTTGAACTGAAACCCTCGAAAGCAAACCCGAAGCCGGGTAAGCTTTTTATTGGTGGTGAATTTGTCGATGCAATTTCAGGAAAAACATTTGAAACGCGCAATCCAGCGACCGGCGAAGTAATTGCCGAGATAGCAGAAGCGGGCAGAGCGGATGTCGATCTCGCAGTTCGGGCAGCACAGAAAGCTTTTGAGGATGGAAGCGCATGGCGGAAAATGAATCCCCGCGACCGCTCGCGGTTATTGTGGAAGCTTTCGGAGTTGATCCGTGCGAATGCCGATGAGCTTTCCGAACTGGAAACGCTCGATACCGGCAAACCGATCTTCGAATCATCTAAATTTGACATTCCACTTTCCGCTGAATGTTTTGAATATTACGCCGGCTGGCCCACGAAAATTGCTGGCGAAACGCTCGCTAACAGCGCGGGTGGCGATGCTTTAGTCTATACGCTGCGGGAGCCTATAGGCGTTTGCGGACAAATTATTCCATGGAATTTTCCACTGCAAATGCTTGCGTGGAAAGTTGCGCCAGCACTTGCGTGTGGAAATACGGTTGTATTAAAACCAGCCGAACAGACACCTTTGACCGCGTTGCGATTTGCGGAATTGACCCTCGAAGCAGGTTTGCCAGCAGGAGTTTTTAACGTCGTTACAGGTTTTGGGCCAACAACGGGGAAGGCTATGGTAGAACATCCGGGTATTGACAAAATTGCCTTTACCGGGAGCGTGGAAGTCGGTAAGGAGATCATGCGCGGCGCCGCGAATACGCTAAAGCGTGTTTCTCTGGAATTAGGTGGCAAATCTCCAAATATCATTTTTGCCGATGCCGATCTTGAAACAGCGGCAAAATATGCACTGGGCGGAATTTTCTTCAATCAAGGTGAAATGTGTACAGCAGGTTCCCGTATTTTCGTCGAAGAAGCAGGATATGATGAGTTCATGTCTGTCCTTCGCGGGCGCGCTGCGAAAATGGTTGCCGGTGACCCACTTCATCCAAAAACGCGACTTGGTTCGCTCATTTCGCAGGAGCATCTCGATCGCGTGCTGAACTATGTGACGATCGGCAAGAATGAAGGAGCATCCGTTGCAATTGGCGGCGAACGTATTGGCTCGAAGGGGTATTTTATGAGGCCAACTGTGCTCGAAGGTGTTACGAACGCCATGCGTGTTGCGCAGGAAGAGATTTTCGGTCCAGTGGCCTCAGTAATAAAATTCAAGGAACCGGAGGAGGGTATTCGCGAAGCGAACAATTCCCAATTTGGTCTTGCTGCTGCCATTTGGACTCGCGATATCAAAAAAGCACACCAAATTGCACGACGAGTGAAAGCGGGAACGGTGTGGGTCAATACGATCTCTACAACCGATAATGCTGTTCCATTTGGTGGTTACAAATCCAGTGGGTTTGGCCGCGAGCTTGGTCGCGCTGCGATCGATCTTTATACTGAAACGAAAACCGTGTGGGTGGATCTGAATGGCTGAGGGTGAAGTCAGCTTTGATATAAGAGCTATCGCATTGATATTGCGAGAGCGAAATGGCAAGCAACAATTGCTTGCTCAAAGCTTCGTTGAGGATTTAACTATCCCATGGCGATTTCCCGGGGGTGGGATAGAATCTGGGGAAAGCATTGAGGGTGGGCTTCGACGAGAAGTTCTGGAAGAATCAGGAATCGATCAATTGGAGTTTGTTCGAAAATTAGGAGTTCAGAAATATTATAAACCATTTCTCAAACGTTTCATTGAGCGGCATGATTTTCTTTTTCGGACGCAAACAGAATTCCCGGATTCATGGGAATATATCGTGAGTGGCACCGGAAATGACAAGGGTGAGGTGTTCCGTTTTCATTGGGTTCATCCAGACGAGATTTATCACATTGATTCCGAACTTCAAAAGTTTTTAGATACTAAACATTTACCCGAGTTCTTTGTGAATTCGAGAGATTAGAATTCAATCTCCTAAAATCAATTTATCGCCATAAATCTTGGTATAGACTGAATAATGTTCGAACATCTTCCGATCAAACGTCGTCGTGTTCTCGGTGGACTACTTGCAGGAGGGATTCTTGCCTGGGCTGCTCCATTCCTGTATGCGGCTTCGAAGTTCCTCTCATTTCAAAGCGTGCTTGGCGGTAGCACGACGGCAAAATTATCGGCGTCCGATCTCACTCCCAACAGTCCCTCCCAATTGGTCGAGATCGGCGGTGAGCCTGTGATCGTGGTGCGCGAATTAGATAATCAAATTCGAGCATTCACGGCATCCTGCACTCATCTGGGATGTATCGTGTCGTATCGTCCTCAACTACAGATAGGCCATGACCTACAACCGGGATTTTATTGCAAATGTCATGGCGGGAAGTATAATGTCGATGGAGTGAACATTCCTGGCACACCCCCGAAATCCCCGCTTACAGAGATAACGGTCATAGCAGAAGCGGATGACCTTACAGTTTCTCTCACTCCAAAAACGAGAGGTGCATCATGAACTTTGATTGACTCTTTTCATCTTCGGGAACCGTGGGATGCGTTGAAGGCAAAAACAGTGCCAGGTCATGGAAGTTCGATTTGGTATTATATGGGAGGGCTTGCACTGTTCTTCTTTTGCATCCAGATCGTGACGGGCATTTTGCTCATGCTATATTACCGCCCGGTTCCTGAATCGGCGCATGATAGCATTGAATTGTTGATAACGAAAGTCCCATTTGGGGAGATAATTCGCTCAGTACACTCGTGGTCTTCCAATGCACTTATTGCTATCGTGCTGATACACATGTTCAGCTCGTTTTTTATGAAGGCGTACCGTGCGCCGAGAGCCATACTCTGGGTAACGGGAGTTGTGCTGCTTCTTCTGATGCTCGGTTTCGGATTTACGGGTTATCTATTACCGTGGGATCAGACAGCTTATTTTGCTACGCGAATCGGTACGGAAATCCCACGAGCGGTCCCAATTGTTGGCGATTGGATCGCAACGTGGCTACGCGGATCGAAAGAAGTTACCGGTTCTACACTTACACGACTATTTGCGCTTCATGTTGCGGTGTTGCCACTGTTTGCAATTGCGTTTGCGACAACACATGTTGCGATTACAGCACTGGCCGGAAGCAGCGTTCCCGATGGCACAACGATAAAAAGCAAAACACGATTTATTCCCAATTATATTATGGGGGAAGCGATGTTGTGGCTTGCCGGGCTTGCTGTGCTGCTTGCCATAGCCGTATTTTATCCCTGGCCGCTTGGAACGGGCTATGACCTACTGAAACCAACGGAACCGCCAGCCGGCGTTCATCCGGAATGGTATTTTATGTTCTTATTCCAGAGTTTAAAATACATTCCCGAATGGACTGTGGTTTTGTTTTACACACTTGTGCTCATTTTTTGGACGCTCGTTCCCTGGCTTGACAAGAAATCCCCGCGTGGCGAGAAAAGCCCATTATTTACCATTATTGGAATTGTGGCTATTGCTGGAGTGGCTCTTCTCACCACACTGGCATATATTTCCGTTAACCAGGAAATAGCATCAGGAAAAAACGAGCAAGCAGGTTTGTCAGATACTACAAAGGTTCTGGAACATATTAATACTGCAAGTGCCCACTCCACCGGAATAGATACAACGACATGGCTCGTCATCAGCCTTGCTGCTATTGCATTTCTCGTGTTTGCCATTTTGCTCGCACGAACAGCGGCGTCGAAGCGAGTGAGTTCATAGACAATGCAATTTTTTCAGTAGTAACACGTCGAAGTTGAAACCGCTTTGCGAATTATTTGTTGAAACGGCTATCGTCTTTTTTATCCAGTTATGAAATTACTAATAAACTACCTGAAGGGCTACAAGAAGCTTGTCGTGCTTGCGCTTGTGCTTGCTGCGATCAATACTGCGTTCTCGCTGATAGACCCCCTTATTTTCAGACAGATCCTCGATGGCTATGTGACGAAATTAGGCAAGATCACGGCCGGAGAATTCTTCGGCGGAGTGGGGGGATTAGTGCTTCTGATGATGGGTGCAGCGCTCATTTCGCGTACTGCTAAAAATTTTCAGGATTACTATACGAATGTTCTCACGCAGAGATTAGGCGTCCAAATCTACTCGCAGGGGGTCGAGCATTCCTTAAAGTTACCGTATCAGGTATTTGAAGATCAGCGTAGCGGCGAGACACTCGGTAAACTACAAAAAGTTAGGCTCGACACCGAAAAGGTAATTCAAGCCGCTGTAAATTTCGTATTCACGACCCTTATTGGTGTACTTTTTGTCATGGGGTATTCTCTGTATGTCCATTGGGCTATTGCTCCAGCTTACTTTGTTGGCATGGGAACCATCGGATGGATGAGCTGGGTCCTCGGAAAAAAAATAAAGACGATCCAGAAAACCATTGTTGCCCAGACTACTGCCCTTGCGGGTTCCACGACAGAATCGTTGCGCAATATCGAGCTTGTAAAAAGTCTTGGATTGGCTTCACAGGAAATTGGGCGATTGAATGCCACGACGGATAAAATTCTTCAGCTTGAACTCAAAAAAGTAAAATATGTGCGAAGTTTGAGTTTCCTGCAGGGGACCGTTGTAAATGCGCTCAGAAATGGCATTCTTTTTCTAATGCTCTATCTTGTATTTATTCATCAAGTGACATTCGGTCAATTTTTTGCCCTCTATATTTATTCATTTTTTATTTTCAGTCCATTGCAGGAACTTGGGAATATTATTAATACATTCCGTGAGGCAGAAGCATCCTTGAACATGTTCGAAGGTGTGCTGAAGATGCCGATAGAGCGGAAACCAGCAAATCCCATTCCGCTTGGGACGATCGAGACCCTCTCCTTCGAAGACGTTTCGTTTAAGCATCTCACCGCATCTAATAATGCGCTGACGAATATCACGTTTTCGACGGGGCGTGGACAAACCATTGCGTTTGTTGGCCCATCCGGTGCAGGGAAGACTACCCTTGTGAAATTGCTTGTCGGACTTTATCCGCCACAAGTCGGACGTGTACTCTACAATAATATCAGTAGTAACGATATTGACGTTGATGATCTGCGAGAGCGCATTGGTTTTGTCACGCAGGACACACAGCTTTTCAGTGGGTCGATTCGTGAGAATTTGCTTTTCGTAAACCCGAAAGCAACGGATGATGAGTGCATGGATGTTCTAAACAAAGCATCGTGCCAATCGCTTTTAGCTCGTGCCCCACAAGGACTAGATACCGTCATTGGTGAAGGCGGCGTGAAAGTATCCGGCGGAGAGAAGCAGCGACTTTCCATTGCTCGCGCACTTCTTCGAAGGCCGAACCTTCTTGTGTTCGATGAAGCTACTTCCTCACTCGATTCACTAACGGAAGAAGAGATCACCTCGACCATTCGGGAAGTATCGACCAGTTCGGAACTTATCACAATCATGATCGCGCACCGGCTTTCCACTATAATGCACGCTGATCGAATCTACGTCCTTGAACAAGGCCAGATCGTGGAATCAGGCAAGCACCGTGATCTTCTTGCTATGAAAGGTTTATATTATGCCATGTGGCGACAGCAGATCGGGGAAAGAACGCATCTACATAAGAATGGGCAGAATGGCTTCTCTCATACTAATGGGAAAACTGCCCCTGTGGAAGTTGCGGCAGGGGTGTAATCGATTTTAGGAAATATCTTCAAGCTTTTTCATTGCTGTAGAAAGGCTTTGGCGTTTCTTCAATACATTGGCAAACAGATCGCCTTTCTTCGCGATGCGCGCAGTCATTGTTTTTATCGTGAACATATTGAGTGAGAGCTTTTTCGTGATCTCTTTCCATTCAATCGGCGCGCTTACCATCGCAAGTGGTTTCTCCCGCACTGAGTATGCCGATGCAAGGCTCTTGCCCTCAATGTTCTGTAAATAATCAATATACACCTGATCAGATTTTCGGTCGCGCGTCATCCGACGCACTGTGGCTTGCTTCGGGTCACGGTCCGCAACAATAGTAGCAAGTTTTTTTGCGAATGGAACGATCGATTTGTATGGGTATTCAGCCTTGATGGGAACATAAATATGAATGCCTCGTGACCCGGAAGTTTTGGGAAAACCTGTCAAACCTACTTCAACCAGCATTGCTTTTATTTCGAGAGCGATGGCCTTTACTTGGTCGAAGGTGGCGTCTTCGCCAGGATCGAGATCAAATGCGAAATAATCAGGCTTATCGATGGTCTCAACGCGTGAGAACCACGGATTCTGCGTGATCGTACCGAGATTTACAAGATAGAGTAATCCTGCGAGGTCATTAACAAGTGGATTATGAACTAATTTTCCTGTACTTTCATGAGTCTCTAATATTTTTACAAACGTTGGCGCTTCTTCCAAATTATGCTGATAAAACAATGGGCCTTTAATACCATTCGGGTATCGTTTTAGAATAAGTGGACGATCTTTCAAGTAGGGTAAAATCGTCTTCGAAATAGTGAAGTAATATTTCAGAAGATCGAATTTTGTATAACCTTCATCCGGCCAATAAATTTTGTGAAGATTAGTGAGCTTTAGATCGACGGAATCGACAACAATGGTTGCATCGCCATGTTGAGAGCTTGCAGCGAAAAAATCCTTAGCAGCGATCGCGTCTTGTTTGTTCGATTTTAATGCTTTTGCCATTAGTACTCAGAGCTTATGTTCCGCCTGTTTTACAATCTTCTTTGTTTCCTTTTTTGATTCGAACGTACATTCAATCGGCTTTTTATCGAACCGCAGACCCACGAATGCAGGATGACGGAAATCGCCGTTTTTCGTTCGCTCAGTAAACTTTACCTCGCATACAAGTTTTGGTTTAAGCCACTGCACTGATTCACGCAAACCGCTTGGCATCTCAGAGATTGGAGTGCTATTTGTTTTTAATGGCTGCATAAGGTTATAAATCTCTTTGAGTCGTTTTCGATCGAAACCAGTTCCCACCTTGCCGACGGATACAAGCCGTTTGCCATCGTATAATCCCAGGTGCAGAGCGCCGAAATATTCGCGGCTACCTTGTGGCTGGGTGTAACCAACAATAACGGCCTCTTGGCGCATCTTCGTTTTTATTTTGAGCCATTCGCTGGAACGACGTTGTTCGTACCTGCTTTCTCCATTCTTTGCCATGATGCCTTCAAGGTGCCGTCGTTCTGCACCCTTAAATCGTTTAATTCCATCGCCCAACGTATGTGGTGCGACACGAAGCACCTCACGCTCTCGTAAAATTGTTGCAAGTAAAGTCTTGCGGTCGAGAAGCCGAGCGGACTTCAGATCGAATCCATCGAGATAAAGCAGATCAAATACAAAATACACGATCTTTTGTGACTTCACAAGCTTCTCGATTACACTCTTATCAGTTACGCCAAAGCGCGATTGTAAATCACTAAAGCTTGCGGTTCCACGCTTATTTAGAACGACAATCTCCCCATCGAGAATGACTTGTTTAGCGCTGACCCATTTCGGCAAATCCGTTAATTCAGGATAGCGCATGGTCATGGGTTTCTGATTTCGCGAAAGTATTTCTAACTTGCCATTTTGGATATAACTTAAAGCGCGAATGCCGTCGTATTTTTCTTCGAAGATCCAGCCATCTCGGTCGAATGGCCTATCGACGAGCACAGCTTTCATCGGCTCAATATGCTGAGGCATCGCAGCTTTGTGCGCGCCGGGAATCGACAGAACCTGGATTTCGGGCGATTTCATAGATTAAGAAGATTTGCTGTTTCTCTTCTTTACAGATTTCGATTTTTCTACCAATCGTTCCAACGTGCCTGCCGTTCTTTTCTTTGTGGCCGCTGGCGCTTGCGAGCGTGAACCATAATGTAGTATCGTTTTCATTTGCCAATTCTCATCGGAGTATTCATCGTGTTGTTTGAGCAAGAGCCAATTATTTTTGCCTCTGTTCTTCATTTCGACCATGTGGAATTCTCCTTTTAATTTTTTACCATGTAAAATTATCGTGATCTTCCCGGCAGCGATTTGATCGGTAAGCAGTTCGCCAAGTTCTTCATACGTTCCGGAATCCCATATTCGTACTTCGCCTGCACCATATTCGCCTTCTGGAATCGTGCCTTCGAAGGTATTATACTCGATCGGGTGGTCTTCAACCATAACAGCAAGGTGTTTGTCGTTCGGATTCATGGACGGTCCTTTTGGCACAGCCCAGGATTTCATTACTCCATCAGCCTCCAGGCGCAGGTCGAAGTGCAATTGTGTAGCATGATGCTCCTGTACCACAAAGCGATGCTTGCCGGATTTATCGACTTCTCCTTTCGGCTCGGAAGTCTTTGTGAAATTTCGTTTTGTAGTGTAGAGTTTTAATGACATGGGGATGTTTATGAGTACAAAATACATGCCGTCTTGCGAAATTGGTGCCTCTGCATTCTCTGGCACAATGATAGCTTCTATTACAATATTATGGCTAAAATAAAAGATATTATTTCGAAAGCAGTTAAGGAATCTGCCAGCCGCAATGCGCAACCTTCTCGAAAGAAAATCTACGCGTTAACTGGCTCAAAGAAAACCGAAGCCGCGAGTGCTTTGAAAGTATTAGGAGCGCTGAATGCACTTGAGCATACGCTCAGCTCGATCACAAGTCACGCACGAAAAATAATGTTTTCGAGCGTCATTCCCGAATGGCTGGCAGATGTAGTGAAAGGCGGTCGAGAACCAAACGCATTTACCGTCACGACAGACGATGCAAAAGCGCTTATCGTGCCTATGAAAAAATATGCAATGATCGACGAAGAGCGAGCCGGTAAAATTCTGGATTTGAAAGAAAAGCAGGGTGTGGATATTGATATTGAAGAGATCAAGCATTTCGAGTTTAATCCAAAACTTGTTCACGATATTCCAGAAGATAAAATGGATTTGCTCATCGATGAATTGAAAAAAGTGCTTCTAAAGAGCGGCGTAGTTCCAGCATCCGCGAAAAAGGATATTCGAAGCGGAAGCATGTCAATTATTGAAGAACGCACCGAGTACCGTTACGGGGAGGATGTTCTTGCAAATCTTTCAAAACTCTCTAAAGGAAATCCCAAAAAAGCCGAAGCTATTATCGAGGCCGTGCAGCCGGTATTTTCCATTCGTTCGTTCGAAATGGAGGATAAAGAAGTCCAAGTCGAAGAAGCACTGGATGTAATCAAGCAAAGCCTCGCTGAACTGCCCCATGAACAATAATTACTCTAAGAGCATGGCTCTATCTTTATCTGCTCTAACTTGTGCCGGCGTTTGCGTGTGACGGTAAATCGCAGTTCATTCGCTTCGATCTTGTCGCCAACGTTGGGAATTTTGCCGGCATGTTTTTGGACGTAACCTGAAATGGTTTGGTAGTCTCCGCTTTCTTCAAGAGGAGGTAGGCGGCCGTCGAAATGCTCGTTAAAATCGGCTATGCTCATGGTCGGATCGACAAAGATGGTGTTGCCGGATTCGATCACATCCGGTGTTTCACCAATGTCGGATTCGTCTCGAATTTCGCCGACCAATTCTTCTAAAATATCTTCAAGCGTAACTATGCCTTCTACGCCTCCATGCTCGCTTACGACAATTCCCATATGGACGCGATTTTTTTGAAAATCAAGTAATAGGTCATGAATGGGCTGGGTCTCGCTGACAAAAAGTGCTGGACGAAGGGCGCGTTTCAGGAGCGTGAAGAATTCCTCTTCACTTTCGCGGCTTGGTACGCTCGATCGTTCGAGCTGAGATAGGAATGGAAGCAGATCCTTCACATGAAGCACACCCGTGATCTCATCGAGCGAATTGCGAAAGACCGGAAGGCGAGAGTAGCCTTCATTCTCGATGATACGAAGGAGTTCGCGCGGATCGAGATCGAGATCGAGCGCAACAACTTCCGAGCGATGTACCATAATCTCTCGCACGGTGGTGTCACCAAAATCGAATAGTGATTCGATCATATTTTTTTCACGCCGTTCTACCACACCTTGACGCGTGCTTTCCATGATAACACCCATCAATTCTTCACGCGTATGACCGCCTTCTTCGGAGACTTTTGGTAGTCCGAATATTTGCAATGCAAGACTAACCATTTTATTCAGAGACCATATCAGAGGGCGAAAAATCTTGTAGTAGATAGAAAGCGGTTTGGCCGTTGCAAGTGCGACCTCGACTTCGAAATTAATCGCAAGCACTTTTGGCACTTGCTCGCCGATCACAATGTGCAGGCCCGTCAAAATAAGAAATCCCAGCGCAAAACTGATGGACTCTGCAAGGCGCGGGGAAACAGCAAGAAGATTAAAGAACGGCACCAGCAAACGAGACATAAAAGGTTCGCCGATCCAGCCTAACGCCAAACTCGCTAACGTAATACCGATTTGCGTGGCGGAAAGGAACGAGTCGATATTTTCTTGTACGCGTTTTGCCGCGAGTGCTCGTGCGTCTTTTTGCTGGATAAGCTCGTCGATCTGACCTAAACGTAACTTCACAGCCGCATATTCGGCCGTGACGAAGAAGCCATTCATTAAAACGAGGATCAGGATAAGGAAAACCTCGAGGAATATCATCAAAAAATGGAATTTAAAAGTACAATTTACTAAAACGAATCGATGCGTCGCTCGATTTGGGTTTTGATCAATCGATTTTCTTCGTGATCGCTATAAAAAGTGTTATATTTGTATCTTAATTGTCAGTATAATAAATGCATTGTGCTGTTTTTCAACTAAATTCTATTAGATCTCATGAAACAAACACTTAACAAACTGCATCCCACTCCTTTTTGGGGTGCGTTCGCAGCAATCGTTATTTCTACATTGTTAGCAGGATGTACCGCCAAAAATGGAGGTGCACCCGGTACCGATCCAACGAGCGCCAGTGTTGCCACTGGCACGGTCGAGCGTGGAAAGTATCTCGTCACGACCGGCGGTTGTAACGATTGCCACACCCCCTGGACAATGGGGCCGCAAGGACCAGCACCGGACACTACAAAATTGCTTTCCGGGCATCCGGCGGCTTTCAAATTACTTGCTCCTGCGACGCTACAAATGCCATGGATGGTTGCCGGCACCATGACCATGACTGGCTGGAGTGGCCCGTGGGGAGTAAGTTTTTCAGCCAATCTTACTCCTGATTCCGCAACGGGTATAGGCGCATGGACGCAGAATGAATTTATCAGTACCCTCCGTAGCGGCAAGCATAAGGGAACTGGTCGTGCGATCCTCCCCCCGATGCCGTGGAATTGGTTGAGCCAAATGACCGATGCCGATCTTGCAAGCATGTATATGTATCTCAAAACGATTCCTGCCATTTCGAACCAGGTGCCGGATCCCATGCCACCTCTGCAGCAAGTAGCAGGCATGCCACCGGGTGCGCCGCCTCTACCTCCTGGTGTGCCACCTCCACCGATACCCCCGCCGAATATGCATCATCATCCTGCTCACTAACCACATTCATTAGTTTTGTTAATTCATTTGTTTTGTAAGTAGAGGGCTGTTATCGAAGCCCTCTACTCTAAAAGGATCAACTAACTCACTCGTGAATCTAAATATCATCAGCTTAAAAGTTGAGGATTGGGATCGCATGGTGACATTCTACCGGGAAGTGATCGGATTGGAACCCATCGTGCTCCAACCGGAGCACCGCTATGGGTGGCTCGATGCCGGAGGAATACGGCTTTCGATTTTTCAAAAAGATGTTCTTGAGCCGGCAGAACATTCAAGAATTTCCCTGCAATTCGAGGTCGAAGATCTGTTCGGGGAGATGAAAAAATTGGAAGCGAAAGGCTGTGTTTTCTTCGATCGCCAACTCAATACCGATGAGGGCTATCGCATGGCCCAATTCCGCGACCCCGAAGGAAACGCGATTGCTTTGTATGAATTGCTCCCATCATAATTTCATCTCGATTCCAGCAGCGCCTTATCAATTCCCGTCGTATCGCCGACAACGACCCAATTAAAATTCCGCAGATACTTAACTGCCGCTTGTTGAAGTTGGACAGGTGTGACATTCGCGAGTTTATCGTAATCGAAAAAGGCGTTGTGCCAATCTCCCGTCGTCAATGCGGCCTGGCCGAGACTAATGGCCTGTTCCGAAGTCGTCTCGGCATTCAAATAGTTACGCGTAGCCCACCCAGCGACCCCTTCGCGTATCGCGGATTGGCGGATCAGATTCTGTTGGAAAAAATCGACATCATTATAAATAATTTTGATAGCGCTATCGACATACGGCGTCTGAACTGTGATGATCCCAACGGAAGTGCGGCCATCCTGATCGTCCACACTCGGCGCATACGCCAGATTGTGCTGAACGCGAATGTGATTGAATACGAATCCTCCAAAGAAATTTCGTAACCGCAGATACGGATAATAATCCGAATCGCCTTTCGATGGAACTAAGTAATATCCCACGATATAATCCGTTGGCAGCTTTCTCTCGAACGGTGGAAAATACGCTCCCGGCGAAAACGCCTTCACCGGTGGCGAGATCGCAACCGGAGTATAACTTCCTTCCGGAAGCTTCGCTATGGTCGATTCGATCTTTTCTGTCAGCTCCTCACGAGAGATATTGCCAACGACAGAAAGCAAAAATCTCGACTTCACCATCAGTTCGCTAAATCGTTTTTGCATGAGTGGGATGGATTCCCGCATCACGTCGTCCATATTCAGCATTCTTCCATACGGATGGCCTACAAAATAGATCGAATCGGCCTCGATCTTCGAATACACATCCGCATCCGTGCTGCGTGAATTAATACCCAGCATGACATTCTTCTTAAAATTATCGAATTCCACCTCATCGAATGCCGGATGCAGCATCATATCCGTAAAATAAGCCCAGGTCGTATCGAAATTCTCTCGCGTGCATTCCATGCTGAGCGCCGAATAATCACGGCCATCCGACCCACCGATTCCAGACTGCATGCTGGTCATCTTTCTCCGAAAGTGCTCTTTGCCAATGAGCTGATTCCCGCTGGCTGCTACAACGTTCATCGTAAAATATTCCGATGAGGCCGGCTCATCCATAGGAGCAGCGCTCTCGCCGCCTCGAATGAAGAGAACAGCGCTAACCACCGGAGCCGAAGCCGATTGCCGCATTATGACGTGAATTCCCGCCACATCGAATTCCTGCACATCGCTGACGATATTCGACGAATATGAGGAAGAATTGCTCGCCGAGCACCCGCTGAGCACAATAATGATACATATCCCCGCTAATAGCAGGGGATTGGGGTGGAAAATCCTGGCCATGATACCGTGTTTTATGGGCATATTCACGCTGTTAAAGTAATTAGCTCATACGCAACATTCCTATTCCGTTTCAGTTGCGTGGGCAGCCATTTTTCAAAATCAGACCGCGTTACCCATTGTCACAATGAAATAGGTGCTTTTTCTTTTTCTTGCTGAGTTCCCGACCACCCTCGAATTAAAGCTAATTTCGCCAATTCTCAAAAAAGTTATCCACAAATTGCTTTCAAGGAGAACTCGTTCATAAAGAAACCCATCCAAATTGTCAATGAACGACTGCAGCCCCATTCTTAATTCGCAATTCGTAATTCATAATTGATATGGGTGCCCATCAAAGTAGATGCTAATATACGCACAATAAAACCTAAAGTCAAGCAATTCCTAAAAATAATCGAAAATAATTGTTCGTGTAGTCAGCCGGAGTATATTCCGGCTGACTACACGAACACGATGATTTATACGAATTTACCATTACTCCCCAGTGTTTTCTTAAAACTATCCCATTCAAATCATTCATTTAATTCGCAAAGGAACACTATTATGCCAATGATCGACATCTACGCAAAGAGCGGGACATTCGCCGATCCTCATCGCCTTGCCGCGCAGGCCGCAACGATCGTAAAATCCGTTGAGGAAGTACCGGATATTCCGATGTTCCGAAAAAATACAGCAGCGTTTGTTCACGAACTTCCGGACGCTGCCATTGCCAACGTCGATGGCGATAGCAACTATGTGCGCGTACAGGTGCTCACGAACTCAGGAGCGCTAAGCAGAGAGAAGCAACTCGCCGTAGTAGAAAAACTGACGGAACTTGTAGCGACAGAAGCGGGCGACCCCTCGCTCAAAGAACGGACGTGGGTACTCTTACGCGAAGCATCACCCGGCGGATGGGGATTGTGGGGCCACGCCCACACCAACGAGGAACTTGTCGCCGCGGCCCGCAAGGAAATCGAAAAATTAAAATCGGCGTAGAGCTTGCCGAAGAGCCGGTGCTACAATAAATCCCAAAAATCCCATGCATCCCATTAATCCTGGTTCAGACATTCCCATTTGCTTTCACGTCGCTCTTCGTGTAGGTGACTGGATCGTCTTCGAATCCGCGAATAGCATTCGTCATTGAAGCCGATGACCATTGACGGTCCAGCGTGCTGTTCTGCTCGAATTTCTGCAAAAGATAATCCGTGAAATCCGCCACTTCTTCCTGTAGCTCGCGAGGAAGGCGTTTGGCTTTTCCCTCGATCATTTCAAGTGTGCTCATGCTGATTTAAAGAAGATTTAGGAATGAATAGTTCGGCAATTGCTGCGGCTACGCATCGAGGGCTCACATAGTAACGGATGCATTTCTCCCCTCCCGCACCAGCGGGAGGGGCCGGGGGAGGGCGCAGTCCGGAGTTGGGATTTTTATTAAACGTTAAGAGTTCGATTCCTGCACACCCACCCCTAACAACTCCGCATTTGTCTGAACTGGGATGCGTGGAATGCATGGGATTAATGAGATGATTTCGTTTCCAGCCAGTCTATCCCAAACATCCCATGCATCTCAACAATCCCAGTTCAGACATTGCACCCGGCGGATGGGGATTATGGCCCACGCTCACACCAACGAGGAACTTGCCAGCGCGGCCCGCAAGGAAATCGAAAAACTGAGATCGGCGCATTAGTGGCGGAATGCGGAGGGCGCAATCCACGCGTAGGTCGGTGCTTCCATCCCGACAGGCCCCTGCACCCGTAGCGCAGGCGTCCTCGCCTGTCCCCCGGATTTCGTGCGTTCCAAAGGTGAGGGGGACCGGCGGGGACGCCGGCGCTACAATAAATTCTTCAATTGTAGGCCCACGCTCACACCAACGAGGAACTTGCCGGCGCAGCCCGCAAGGAAATTGAAAAACTGAAATCGGCGCATTAGTGGCCGAATGGGAAGGACACAATCCGCTAATCATGATTTGTCCATATTATCCTTAAAGGTCCACTCTCGTTTTCTGCGAAAGTCAGGAACTAGTTGAATGTAGTGCTTTCCAGTATTTCCCCGAACAAGGACATCAATAGGTCCATTCTTTTCGGCTTGGGCACGGTAGGAAGTTTGTATTGATTCAAGATTCTTAATAAGTGCATTATGAATGAGCAATGTCCGATGGATATAGTTCGACCATTCTTCGAATTTTAACGATGGAATTGGAGAATGTGCCTCCGGTTTTTCACTGTAATTCAATAATGAGATAACGTCATGCACAATGTAATATTGCGAATGAGCGAAGGCATTTCGAAGCTGAGTTTTGTAGGAATCCCCGATAAGCTTTGAAAATTTCGGAGCTATGACACTAAGGGCATCTCTAATCTCCTTTCGAAGGATATCTTGCTTGCTTCCTTCACGTGCAAATCCAGGAACTTCGAAATCCCATTCATAATCTCTTCCTTGGCATAGCAATGCAAGCTCATAGAGTTGCCGGATGAGCAAATCCGACTCCCAGAACTTGAGATAGACAAGCATCTCCAAGTGAACGGTGAATGTCTGCATTCGTATGCCGCTCTCATTCGCTTCATGTTCAGTCTGAACCGCAGGCTTACGGTACTCATTTATAAACTCATATTGAGTTCGGTAGGCAAGACCGATCATACCGTCCCCGATGTGGAGATAATTCTGACTGGGCTCCATTAGCCGTGCAGCATTAAGGAACACCAATAGTATATCGTTTTCGTGGATTTGATTCTTACGTGCGGCTTCGAATAATTCATTCACAGCTTCCCCGACTTCGGATTCTAATGCGCGAAGTTTTTCAAGAATTAGCATTGTTCCTAATTCAATGGGAAAGGTTGCTTTGGCTCCACAGATTGATGGCGCAAAAGCCAAATCAAGATAGACTTAACATTTCGAAGCCCATTGCTATCGTTGCGATTTGCAGTAACATCATCCCATATGGCATGAAGTTCTGTCCCGCCGCCTTGGCTCCCGATGAAGTCGGTGACAAAACGGAACCAATATCCATTGTAAAAAAAGGGTTTAGGTGAAACAGCTAAGAACTGGTGAACCGGATTCTCAATTGTTGGAATAATGTTGCTGGTCGGCGGATGTGCATCACCATGTAAGTTGCAGAAACAGCATTTGCTCAAGGTATATGGGTCGTCATTTAATGTACCGACGTCGAATAATTCGCAATTCACAGCGATGTTAAGCAGTTCAATATTATTACTATCGGCAATGTCTGTTTCGTGTTTTGATAAGGCCATATTATTATATAACTAAAATTTGAATTTAAGATTTAAAATATTTGGAATGCTTGGAATGCCAAAACGATTAGCACAAAATTGGAACATTGAAGCATGTAAAGTGGTGCCCAGCGAGAAGCAAATCCGGGAACTACGGGGTGAACATTCCGTGTCGAAATTAGGGACTTCCGTGCAGTCAGCTACATGCTGAGATGCGAGTACACCGCTGCTCAGCAGTTAAACGAGAAACCCGTCCCAGATAGTCGAGTTATGTGATATCGTAATTGTGTCAAATTTAATTACCAGATGATTATTTGCCCAGAGAGTGCGATTGACAAAAACCCTATATTCCCATTTTCCTCCAGAGCTTGGTACATAGCACTCTACCTCATAATTTTGGTATTTCCCATTATTCACCGCTAAATCCCTTCCTGTCAGAGACCTTTCACGTATAGGAACTTCAACATTTCCATCCCAACGTAAAACATTGAGCCTCATGATTTCAGGATCTGTCGATTTTGCTGCATTAATCAGCAGTCGGAAAGTGATCCTATATCGCCCGGGTTCAAAGAAATCATTTTTATAGTGACCATAGATAGTGCATGAGCCGTCCGTAGTCGTAGGGTCGTTATTATGTTCCCAAACTTCTCCAGAGTTAGAGTTTGAATCCTGTACTGACCTGCCAAAGGAGTGCGACATTTCCGTCGCGCAAGAATGTGAAATGAGGTCACCGCGATATCTTTTGCTCCGTGCGATGACTTTGAAAATTGCTGTTGCAATAATTGTTATAAGGCTTGCAAAAACAGCGGTTAATAAAGCCATAGTGTAGTTCGTTTCTGTGCACATTCTTGATATTACAAATTATAATAATTTACCCTACTCTGTTTCCATGCCCTCACAGCCGCAAGCTCAAACGTCGAGCGAGCAAGAGTAAATCCGCCTTTAGCTCCTAAATGGCACATTTTGCATCGCAAAGGCGTTCCCGGAGCCAGCATGATGCCAACGATCAACCATCCTCTTACCGCGCCCCGCGTATCGGTTCATACGCTGGGGTGCAAGCTCAATTATGCGGAGACGTCCTCGCTGGCCGGTGCGCTTGCTGCGGCAGGATTCCATACGGTTCCATTCGGCGAGGCGGCGGATGTTTTTCTGCTCAATACCTGCTCGGTCACTGCCAATGCGGAGAAAGAATGCCGCCAGATCATTCGGCGCACCCTTCGGCACACGCCGGATGCCTATATTATCGTGACCGGCTGCTACGCGCAGCTTCGCGCAGAGGAGATCGCCAGCATCGATGGCGTTGACCTTGTGCTCGGCGCACGCGAGAAGTTCGATGTTCTGAAATATGCCGGGAATTTCGATAAATCGCTCGGCCCTCAAATTTTTGCCTCGGAGATCGAAGACGCCACGGAGTTCCATTTTGGAACTTCCAGCGAGTCCGACGACCGCACCCGCGCGTTCCTGAAAGTGCAGGATGGCTGCGATTATAATTGCTCGTTCTGCACTATTCCCGATGCGCGTGGCTCGTCGCGTTCGGCAGAGATAGAAGAGATTCTCCACCGTGCACGAATGCTTTCGAGAGATGGATTTCACGAAATAGTTCTCTCCGGCGTAAATGTCGGCGATTTCGGCAGAAAAACGGGAACCAGCTTTTACGATCTGGCTCTCGCAATAGAGAACGATTCAGAGATCACGGCGCGTATTCGCATCAGTTCCATCGAACCAAATTTGGTGACGGATGAAATAATCGATCTCGTTGCGTTATCGAAGAAATTTTGCCCGCATTTTCATATCCCAATGCAATCGGGTTCCGATAAGATATTGCGTTTGATGCAACGGCGCTATAATTCCGGAACGTATGCCGCATTAGTAGGTCGAATAAAATCTGCTATGCCAAACGCTTGCATTGGCGCTGATGTGATCGTGGGATTCCCAGGCGAGACCGACGAAGATTTTAGCGATACGTGCGAATTTATCACCGCGCTCGATATTTCCTATTTCCATGTATTCACCTACAGCGAGCGTCCCGGAACGAAAGCATCGACGATGAAGGATAGTGTTCCCGTCCACATTCGCCGAGAGCGTAACCGGCATTTGCGCGCCATCTCCGCAAAGAAACAGCGAGCATTCTATGGATCGCAGATCGGGCGCACCGTGACACTCATCATAGAAAAGACGGCGATGGATACAGCGAAAATTATGTGCGTGCAAAGCTTATCGGAGATGTTCCGCTCGGTGCAGAATTATTGAGCGCGCAGTATGGTGCATCTCTGTGGGGATATTGTTGAAGCAGAACCGCTTGAAGTGCTTGCTCGCTGCCGGGAAGAGACACTATTGCCCATATTGTGAGCGATAAGATCAACCAATCCATCGACCGATTCGGTGAGCGGAAAATTCTGCTTGTGATCGCGCTTGTCGTCTTTATTATCCAGATCAAAAATCTTCATGCTCCCAGCTTTTTCGGCGAGCCGTATCTTGTTGCGAAGAATATCGTTGCCGGCAAAGGCTTCGTATTTGAATACCCACTGACCGGGAAGGTTTTGCCGAGTTGTTATGTCACGCCGCTATATGTGTATCTGCAAGTTCCGTTCCTGTATTTCGGTTTAGGCGAGCGGGGGATTCAGATCATGAATCTGCTTTTTCTGCAAGCCGCATGTTTTGTTCTTTATTATTTCTTTCGGAGATTTATCTCTTCTGCCGTTGCACTACTAATTTTTACAGCTCTTAGCTTTTACATTCCATTTTGGATCTTGTCTTACACCCTCGATCCGAATTCGCTAAATCTTCTTCTTCTCGCGCTTACGGTTGATCTACTATATTTACTATCCACTGCGCCTTCACGTTCGAGGTGGATTCCAATTGGCTCTGCTCGTGGGATTGCAGATGCTCTTGCGTCCTGATATTCTTTTGGGCGGTTTGCTATTTGCAATGTGGCTCCTTTATTGGAATCGATCTAAACAAACTTGGCAAGGTATTGGAATCGCGTTGCTAATTTCGCTCGCCATTGTCGCTCCGTGGACGCTTCGGAATTATGTAACCTTCCACAAATTCGTGCTCGTAAGCGCGAATTCGGGAATGAATTTGTTTGAAGGAAATAATCCGGTTGCTACCGGTGAATTTAGCGCCTTGCCGCCAACGCCCGAAAGCCAAAAACTATTCACCGAAGTTTCCGAATATCAAAATACGCATGACGGGATCGATATTGACCGCTATCGTTTTCAGCTTGCAGAGCAGTGGATATTTGCACATCCTTCAGAAGTATTAATGCTTGACTTGAAGAAGATTTGGTATCACTGGTTTGGGCGGCCGATCATGGGTGAGCAATTTCATTACCAATTTCAATCGATGGCAAATGCGTTTCGAATTGTCGGGGTGGTGATGCTCATATTTGGATTATATGGCCTTTATTGCATTCGCGATAATAAGCTTAGATCACTTTTGCTCGTCGTATTTTTTTACTCTACGCTCGTTTCTGCGATATTTTTCGTTCAATCACGGCACCGAATTTTAAAAGTCGATCCATTTCTGCTGCCGCTTGCGGTGGTGGGAGTCGTAGCCGTGACTTTTAAGTCACGGTCGCGAAGCGACACACAGCGTGACTTAAAAGTCACGCCTACAAAGGCGGTCACAAACTCATGAGCATCCGCATAACATCCGTCGAACCCGGCACGATCGCCGAGGAGCTTGGCATCAAGCCGGGCGATGAACTCCTCACCATGAATGGCGAGCCGATCCACGACGAGCTGGATTTCAAGTTCCATACGCCCGGTGAAACGCTGGAGATCGAGCTATATCTAAGCGGCGAACATACCGATTCTTGAAATTGAGAAAGAACAAGATGAGGAAGTAGGTTTTGCAGTTCAGCCAATGAAGATGACGGCGTGCGGTAATGATTGTGTGTTCTGCTTCGTCGATCAGAACCCACAGGGATTGCGTAAGGCGCTGTATTTCCGGGATGGGGATTACCGGTTCAGCCATCTCTACGGGAATTTTAACACGATGACGAACGTCGGCCCGAAATCGCTGGAGCGTATCGTGCGCCAGCGACTAATGCCGCAATATGTCAGCGTTCACTCGACCGATCTCGAAGTTCGCACCAAGCTGATGCGTTTGCGAAAAGACGATCACATTCTCGACAAACTCCGGTATCTTGCCGAGAACGATATTTGGATGCACACGCAGATCGTACTATGCCCGGGCATCAACGATGGCGTAAGTCTTGCCAAAACTATTGAGGATATTTATGGTCTCGGTCCAGCAGTGCAAACAATGGCTATCGTTCCCGTTGGATTAACAAGTCATCGTGGTACACTTACTGAGCTAAAGCAAGTCGATAAAGCCTACGCAAGGAAAATGATCGAATATATCTTCGATCTGCAAAAGAAATTTCGCAAAGAGCGTGGAATGAACTGGCTGTACCTTTCAGACGAATGGTTCCTCGTCGCAGAAATGGAAACGCCGACGGAGGAGTGGTACGATGGCTTTCCGCAACTCGAAAACGGCGTTGGCATGGTGCGAGATTTTATCGAAGAGACAAGAAAGGAAGTGGCATCGCTGAAAAATTCGCATTTCCTTGCAGAACCGCGCAAACTCACGCTTGCAACAGCAACCCTCCCAAGCGGATTTATGCGAAGGGATATTGTTCCTCTGCTGGAAAGCATTCCCAACTTGGAAGTCGATTTGGAAGTAGTGGTAAATAAACTCTACGGCCCTGATGTAACCGTTACGGGACTTCTCTCCGGCCAATGTTTCGAAAGCCATTTCCATAATCGTGACGCATCCGATTTGCTGTTGCTCCCGCCAAATGTGCTGAACGAAGACGATGTATTCCTCGACGACGAAACCCCGCTCGGACTCAAACGCAAGCTGGGTGATCGCCCGATGGCTATTTTCCACGGCTCGTGGGAAGAAGTGCTGCATTACATCGAGCACCCGGAAGCCGAAATGTTCGATGCGAAGAAGATGAAGCTGCCGGTGATGTCATAAGGCTTCTTTTTCAAGGGAGATTGGTTCTCAATCATTATGAAACCGCGTCTGTTACTCGGATTGATCGTAATGACCATGCTGCCAGGGGTTGACTTTGCTCAAAATCTTCAATGGCAGCCAACGAATGGGCCGTGGGGGCAGCCAGTTCTTAGCCTTGCCATGTTAGGAAGCACTATCATTGCTGATGGACAAAACGGTCGGGTTTTCAGCTCGGAGGATAGTGGTGCTACGTGGTCTCAACTTGCGGTAACAATAAATGGAATGAGGCTGCATGGTATTACGAGTGTGGGAATGATCCTGTTCGCTGGAGATATTCGTTCAACTGATAGCGGCGCCTCATGGGATGAAGTCAATGGGCCAGGTGGAACTAATCCTCATGTTATCGGCAATGGTTCAATGTTGTTTTCTTCGAATGATCTTGGTCAATTGATTCGCTCATCTGACTCAGGTGTCATATGGAACGTTATAGACAAGCAGCTTCCCTGTCCTACTCCAATTTTGATAGTTGATTCAGCGGTTTTTGGCTTTACTAGTTGTTGCAATGGCGCTGTAGGTTTATATGAATCGATTGATTCTGGGGCAAATTGGAGCCGATTGGATACGACGTTCGACCACAATTCAATCTATTCGCTGAATGTTGTTGGCGAGAAACTTTTATCCACCACAGATAGCGGGATGTATCAATCAACGGATTTGGGAATTTCCTGGACGCCGATCGGGGCAGGTCTCCAAGGATTAGAGTTAGGTGTAATTTGTATAACCGGAAAGTCTCTTTTCATAAGCACGTCTAATGGGATTTATCGTTCATCTGACACAGGATTAACTTGGTTCCGGTCGGATTCTGTTAGTGCGAATTGCATTGTCGCTTATTCATCTACTGTAGTTGCCGGAACGGGTAATGGTATCCGCAGGTCAACGGATGATGGTGCTTCATGGAACGTATCAAATGAAGGTCTAACGTCGTATGATCCCAGTATTCTACTTGAAGATGGGGGAATATTATATGCTCAAACTGATAGGTTTTTCAGAAGCTCAGACGCAGGAGAAACTTGGGTGGCAATCGATAGTAGTTTTTTCCAATTCGGAGCATCTGCGTTTGCGGCAGATGATTCAGAATTGATTGTAACACCTTATGATGGAGTACTTCGATCAACAGATAGCGGTACTACTTGGCAATCAACTGGATGGATACCGGGAAACGGATGTAATCCGATAGCCTTACTGATTAGCGAAGGTCGAATGTTTGCAGGAACTGCGTGTGGCATTTCCAGATCGACTGACGATGGGGCTGACTGGGATACCGTCTTAACTTTTGGGCAGGGATTTGAGAACGGTGTAATCAATTTTGTCTCCAACGATAGTATCGTAGTTGCGTTAGAGTGGGATGCTATGAGTCTACTTATCTCAACCGACTTTGGGGTTTCCTGGACTGGTTCCTCCGCAGCACAGCAAGTGAGTGCCTTCAAAATGGATGGGTCATTTTTGCTCATTTCCTCAGAGTCTTCGCACCCAGGTATTTACGGTTCAAGAGATGATGGTGTTACTTGGGATAGTATAGCCAATTGGACACCCCCGAATCAGTTGAACGACCCATATTCACTTGCGGTGAGGGGGCCGCTAATTTTTGCTGGTTCGCTTTGGAGTGGAGTCCATGTCTCACAAGATAGCGGAGTTAGTTGGACTCAAGCAGGAAGTAATCTTGGTTCCATGCCAATTTACCCTGCTACAATGAGTGAATCTAATCTCTTTGCCTATGGAGCTGATGGAAGGATCTACAAGACGGCGTTGGCTCAGCTTTCTGTATACACACCTACTGTGAGTATGGGAAAATTAACACTATTTCCTAACCCGACGTCTCTCACCACTATCATTAACTACAACCTTTCCATCAATACTCCAGTTTCCATCACCATCATCGATCCCCTCGGCCGCATTATTGCAAATCCAATCAGGGCCGAATTTCAAGAAGCCGGTCAGCACGAAATTCAATTCGATGCAAGCAATCTGGCGCCGGGGATTTATCTCTGTCGTCTCACGGCAGGTGGAGTAGAGCAGGAAACTAAGTTTGTAGTAGAACGATAGGTTACACCAGCACCAACTCGATCGGGCAGTGATCGCTGCCCATAATGTCGGGATAGATCGCGGCATTGCGGACTTTGGGCATCAGGCCTTCGGTGACCATGTAAAAATCAATGCGCCAGCCGATGTTGCGCTCACGGTTGTTGCGGAAATTATCCCAATACGTGTATTGCTCCGGTTCCTGATTATACACTCGGAACGCGTCAACGTAACCCATGTCCGTGATCTTATCGAGCCAGGCGCGTTCCTCCGGCAAAAATCCCGATTGCTTCGACCATTCCGCCGGACGCGCAACATCGATCTCCTTATGCGCGGTATTGAAATCGCCGCAGATAATTAGCTCGCGGCCATCGGAGCGAAGTTCCTGCCATTGTTCGAGCAAGTGATCGTAAAAATCGAGTTTGTAGCGAACCCGCTCCGGGCCGCGGCCACCGTTTGGGAAGTAAATATTGTAAAGGATGAAATCACCGTAGTCGGCAGCGATAACGCGGCCCTCGCAATCGAAACGAGCTGCGCCACAGCCGGTAATGACGCTCTTCGGTTTCGTGCGTGTGTAAATGGCAACGCCGGAGTAACCTTTTTTCTCCGCGCTCACGAAATGAGAAGTATAACCCTCGACATGGATGAGTTCTTCATCTAATTGCTCGGGCATGGCCTTCGTTTCCTGAAGGCAGAGCACATCTGGATTCTCTCGTTTTAGAAAATCGAGAAATCCTTTTTTTTGCGCGGCGCGAATACCGTTAACGTTCCAGCAAAGAATAGGCATTTTCAATTACGAATTACGAATTTCAAATTACGAATTGGGGAGTTTATTGATGCGACGTTGCTCGTTTGCCAAGAATGACGGGAACTCCGACGACGACTGCTCCGCGCAGCACCTTTATCATCACCAGATCGCCAGGATGATGCTTGGCGAGGGCATTCGTGTAATCGTAAATAGTTTTTATGTTCATGTCATCGAAGCCCACGATGACATCGCCCCCAAGAAGTCCGGCGGTTTCGGCAGGGGAGTGCTCGCGTATCTCTGAGATGCGGACTCCATCGCCATCGTAGCCGTAATCTGGAACTCCGCCGGCATATACGCTGAACGAAGCGGCCTTCTGCTCGGTGTCTCCAACAGGCCGCGTGAACGTGATCTTATCCGGACGGTCTGCCAGATCAACCAGCACGGATTCGACATATTTCGCAATGCGCGCTTCTCCTTCGGCATTGATTTTTTCTTTTGTATCGGTTACTTTATGATAATCCTCGTGAAATCCGGTGAAGAAAAAGAGCACCGGGAGATTCTTGTCGTAAAACTTTGCATGGTCGCTTGGGCCGGTTCCCGTCTGGAAATAGCGCAAGTGAAATTGCTTTGGCGTGTTCAGGCTATCGACCAGCGAGCGGAACACTGGGGAAGTTCCAATCCCTTGCACGATGAGCGTGCTATCGGCTTTCATGCGCCCCACCATATCCATGTTGATCATCGCCTGCACATCGGCAAGCGGAACCATTGGATTGTTCGTGAAATAATCGCTGCCGAATAAACCCTCCTCTTCGCCGGAAAATGAAATGAATACTATGCTTCGCTTGGGATGTACTACCGTAGCCATATGTTCGGCGATCTCCAATAGTGCGGTTACGCCGCTTGCGTTATCGTCGGCGCCATAGTGAATGCCGTGAACGGTATCGAGCGCGAACGGCCCGCCATAGCCAAGATGATCGTAATGCGCGCCTATGATGACAAATTGAGAACAGAGATTGGGATCGCTGCCCTTCAAAAAGCCGACCACATTCATTCCTTTTGTTCTGCCATGTTTGGTGGAATCGAGTGCATGTTCGGAAAAATCGAATGGCTGATAATAATTGGGATGATACGGAATGGAACCATAAACGGGGTTATACGCCGAGAGGCCTATTCGCTTGAACTCCGAAGCAATATACCGCGCAGCTTTATCCGCGCCGGGCTGTCCGGTTCGGCGGCCTTCGAGGGAATCGCTGGCAAGAATGCTCTCGCGCTCCATGACATCGTGCGCGGTGATGGTGGGCGTGGTTTTTACAGGCTGCGCAACAAGCGGCGCGCTAAAACCGAGAAAGATAATGAGTGGGGATAAAAAGCTTCGATAAGACATGTAGAGATAACAATTTATGAAAGACTAAGTGCCAAGCGCGATAAGCACAAAATGGTCATAATGACAGGAAAGTAATGACCTATGGAGATTTATTCGACGTGTTCGTTGTTGAAACACCCTTTCCAATCATCTGAAACCGTCACGTCAACGGAATTACCTCGGAATTTTCTCTACGACTTAGACCATGTGGATCGTTCGCCTCGCGTTACGCCGCCCGTATTCGGTAGCGGTTATCTCGATATTGCTTATTGTTATGGGCCTGCTCTCGCTCAGGAACATGGCGGTCGATATTTTCCCGACGATCGATATTCCGGTGGTCGCGGTCATTTGGAATTATCCAGGTCTTTCTGCGACCGATATGGAGCGCCGCGTTATCTTTCTCGATGAGCGCGCACTATCGACAACGGTAAATGGTATTTCGCGCATCGAGAGCGAGTCGATCAATGGCATCGGGCTCATGCGTGTGTATTTCGAGCAGGGAACGGACATTGGTTCTGCCATAGCGCAGATCACGGCGGTCGGCGTGATCGTCACGCATTCGATGCCTCCAGGGATGCAGCCGCCGATTGTCATTCAGTTCAATGCGTCCAATCTTCAGGTGGCGCAGCTCACCGCGTCGAGCGAGACGCTGCCGGAGCAGCAGATCTACGATTATGGCGTGAACTTCATTCGTATCAGCCTCTTCACGATTCCCGGACTTGCCACGCCGGCGCCTTATGGCGGAATGGGGCGGCAAATATCGGTCGATATCGATCCAAATGTGCTTGCATCGCGAGGACTTTCGCCGACAGATATAGTTACAGCGATTCAGAATTCCAATGTGATCGTCCCATCGGGCGCTGCGAGAATTGGGGATTTTCAATATAATATCGAAACCAATGCAAGCCCGACTGCGATCTCGCAATTTCGTCAGATTCCCGTTAAAGTTGTCAACGGCCACTCGATCCTGCTGGGGGATGTAGCGCATATTAGCGATGGCTTTGCTCAACAAACAAACATCGTTCGAGTCAATGGGCACCGCGCTACGTATCTTGCAATTCTCAAGAAGTCGAATGCCTCTACGCTTGCAGTCGTGCAGGCGGTGAAGGATCAGCTCCCGGCCATTCAAGCGGCTGCACCGGAGGGATTGAATTTGAAGATCGATTTCGATCAATCGGTTTTCGTTCGCGATACGATCGACAGCTTGTTTCGTGAAGGCGTGATCGCAACCTTACTTGTTTCCCTGCTGATCTTAGTCTTTCTTGGAAGCTGGCGGAGTGTCGTAATCGTTTGTACATCGATTCCGCTTGCGATCATGACCTCGATCATCGGTCTTAATCTTTCGGGCAATACGATCAATATCATGACGCTCGGCGGTCTTTCCCTGGCGATAGGAATGCTTGTCGATGATGCCACGGTGGAAGTAGAAAACATCCACCGAAATCGGATGCTGGGCAAGCCGTTGACCGTCGCCATTTTAGATGGCGCGAAGCAAATTGCGCTGCCTGCGATCATGGCTACGTTTGCGATCTGTATTGTATTCTTCCCAGTCGTGTTGCTGACTGGGCCGGCAAAATATTTATTTACCCCGATGGCGCTTTCGGTGGTGTTGGCAATGATCGCCTCGTATCTACTCTCTCGAACGCTCGTTCCCGTTCTTGCGCGCTTCCTCATGCGCAGCGAGGAACATCATGGCGCTCCGGGTACTCAGGATTCTCCACAGAATCCATCGAAGCGCCGTGGCCCTGTTGCGAGATTTTCGCGGGCATTCAACATAAAACGGGATAAGGTCTTCGACCGCTTTCAAGGCGCCTACGGACGTTTATTGGAGCGAATGCTCCAGATGCGCGGATTCGTCCTCATCATTGCATTGCTCATTTTGGTGCTTACTTTATTCCTTCCCAATTATATCGGGACGGATTTTTACCCGACTTCCGATGCGGGTCTGATGAAACTGCACATGCGTGCGCCAACAGGCACCCGTTTGGAAGTGACCGAGCAGATTGTCGAGAAAGTCGAACAAACCCTTCGCCGGCAGATTCCGGCGAATGAGCTTTCGACGATCAATGTGAATATCGGAGTTCCAGTCTCTTATAATCTCGCATTCGTCTCGACGGATAATACTTCGCCGATGGATGCAGACATCACGATCTCTCTTCAACAGGATCATCATCCTACGGAGGGTTATATGAAGAAGATTCGCAAGGCGCTCGCGGCGGAATATCCGGGATGTGTCTTTTATTTTCAGGCGGCCGATATTGTTAGTCAGGTTTTGAATTTCGGACTTACATCGCCCATAGACGTGCAAGTACAAGGCGCGAATTTAGATACCGACTACAAATATGCGCTGAAACTCCGTGAGGCCATGAAGATCGTTCCGGGCACAGCGGATGTGGCTATTAAGGAAGTACTGGACTATCCCGCGATCAAACTCGACGTCGATCGAACACGCGCAGGCGAGATGGGCTTGAACGTGCAGGACGTAACCAGCAGTATGTTGATCTCGCTTTCATCGAGCGGCCTTGTTGCACCCTCGTTTTTCTTAAATCCAGCTAACAATGTTAATTACAATGTCATCGTACAAACGCCGCTCAACAAGGTGACGAATGTATCGGATCTGCTCTCGACGCCGATCACATCCATAGGGTCGGTACATTTAGGGCCGACCGCTTTATCGAGCGGTACACCTGCACCGAATACACAGGCGCCGCCTTCAGCGGCAATCGATCTCCCAAGCACCCAGAGTGAGACGCTTGGCAATCTCGTGACGGTTACAACCACAACGGAGCCAAATCAGGTTAACCACTATACCGTGCAGCGCATCCTCGACGTTACCTCGAATATTGAGGGCCGCGCGTTGGGTTCGGTTGCCGCGGATATTCAAACAAAGATCGATGCATTAGGCAAGTTGCCGAAGGGTATGCTGATCACCGTTCGAGGCCAGAACGAGGTGAAGACGGAGTCGTTCAAAGTATTCGGTCTTGGTATTATTCTGGCGATTCTGCTCGTCTATCTTTTAATGGTACTTTGGTTTCAGACGTGGCTCGATCCGTTTATTATCATGGTTGCGGTTCCCGGTGCGCTCGTTGGAATATTGTGGATGCTCGCAATTACCGGCACGACGATCAACGTCGTCTCGCTGATGGGATCGATCATGGCGATCGGTATCGCTGTGTCGAACTCGATTTTGCTCGTTAATTTTGCGAATGATATTAGGGTCGAGGAGCATTTCGATTCCTACGATGCGGCGCTCGAGGCTGGAAAGACGCGGCTTCGGCCCGTAATTATGACGGCGCTCGCAATGATTATCGGCATGATCCCAATGGCGCTCGGACTCGGCGAGGGCGGCGAACAAAATGCACCACTGGGACGAGCGGTCATCGGTGGACTCATCATGGCGACATTCGTGACGCTCTTTATCGTGCCGATCGCCTACTCATTGCTCCGGAAGAAATTACCTGGGAAGCATATCATGGAAGAGCGGTTTGAGGCCGAAGAACGGGGCGAAGAATTTGACGAAGCTGCCGAGGAGAAATTAGAAAAACACCATTCCAATGCACCGCACGCCGATCAAATCGGACCGCTGGGTGTGCATAAAGAAGGGGGCAATGCTGCCCTGGAAGGCGGTCAAGCATAATTATGGTAGATACATCACAAAACACTTCCCCGGATTCCAATCTGAAACCTGCCGCGAAGCGGCGCGGCCCCGCATATCTCATCGGTGTGCTGCTCGTCCTTGCCGTTGGGAGCCTTATTGTTTTTCTCACGCTGTCCAGAAATTCAAGCGAGAAGAAAAAGGTCGAGCAACTCACGAAGGATGCTGCGCTGGGTCCCGTCGTGCAGACGACAAGTCCTATTGTGTCGCCGCAGTCGGACTCGATCCAGGTCGAGGGCGACGCGCTGCCGTATGCCAGCGCAACGATCTATGCGAAGATCAGCGGCTATTTGCGATCGATGAAAGTGGATAAGGGCGATCATGTCTCAGAGGGTCAGTTGCTTGCAACGATCGAATCCCCGGAGACCGATAAGGAATATCTCGCCGCCCTTGCAACGATGCAGAACGATTCCCAGATCGCCGTGCGCGATCTGGCACTCTATAAAAAAGCGCTGCTCTCTCAACAGGACTACGAGCAAGCTGTTTTTGCCGCAGAACAAGCGAAACAAACAGCCGAGCAATATAAAGACCTGAAAAGCTATGAGGAAATTCGCGCTCCATTTGCTGGCACCATTACTGCGCGCTATGCCGATCCCGGCGCACTTGTTCAGGATGCCGAAAACGCCGCGCCCAGTTCGCTCCCGCTTGTTTCCATCGCAAATGTCGATAAGCTTAGGATCGAGCTTTATATCGATCAGCGATATGCTCCATTCTTGCATAAAGGTGACACGGTGAAAATAACGCTCCCAGACCGTCCGGGTTTTGCGGAAAAAGTTACGATCACGCGCTTCACCGGCGAGCTTGACGTTCAATCGCGAATGTTATTGGCAGAAGCTGAGGCCACGAATAAGAGCACGAGATCGTTGCAGGCAGCACCGTGCATGCGGAAGTGAGAGTGAAGCACCCTCGAATGCTGCAAATCCCAGTCGGCGCACTCATCGTCAAAGGAAATAAGGCTTTTGTCGGAGAAGTGATAAATGGGAACACCCTTCAACTGGACTCTGTAACAGTCGGCACCAATTATGGCTCGACGATCGAGGTTGTTTCCGGCCTGACCGGCAATGAGAAACTCGCACTGAACGTCGGCAACACACTTCCGAATGGCGCTCATGTGCAGTTGATGAAGCAATAATTCCTCGATAGAAGCTTGATTCGGAATGTTAATTAATATGTCATTCCGCGAAAGCGGGAATCCATATCTGGAGTAACGCAAATTGGGATCTGGATTCCCGCTTTCGCGGGGATGACAATTATCGGGAATAAGAATGGGAACGGTTAGTGTCCCTGATTAAGCTCGGCGATGTCCTTCAATAATTCCACGCTATGGTTCCGTGGGTAAACGGAATGATAGACCTTTGCGATCTTGCCATCTTTGCCGATGAGGAACGTCCAGCGTTTGGCATGGCCGTTAGAAATGGGAACCCCATACGCATCGCAGATCGTATGGCTTGTATCGACAAGCAGTGGAAAATTTAAGCTATCCTTTTTCGTAAACTGCTCGTGCAGTTCGCGGGAGTTGGTTGAAACGCCAAGCACAACAGTGTGTGCAGCCTTATACTTAGCAATCTCATTACGAAACGTGCATGCTTCGATCGTGCAGCCGCTCGTCATGTCGGCTGGATAAAAATAAAGCACGACATTCGATTTTCCAAGATAATGGTGAAGCGAAATATGCGTCCCATCGGTGGATTCAGCGGTGAATGCCGGAGCTTTATCGCCCGGCTTGAGATCCACAGGCGCTACAGAAAAAATGGCTGCCAACAACATTCCAAAGATGATATTCATATTTTTTATCTTAGATTATGTATGCAAATGTGTTACGCGAGATTATTCGCCGCGATGTCCTTCAGTACCTCCTGACTATGAACTCTCGCATCGACTTTGCGGTAGGTCTGAACGATCTTACCGGCTTTATCTATGAGGAACGACCATCTGTATGGCTGGCGGTGTTCCCAGTCGATGGGAACCCCATAAGCATTGCAGATCGTAGCATCGGAATCGACGAGCAGCGGAAAATTAAGATTTTCTTTTTGTGTGAACGCCTGATGTTTTGCGCGGTCGTCGAGCGAGACGCCGAGAATTACAGTATTTGCTGCATCAAATTTCGATTTATCGTCCCTGAAATTGCGCGCCTCGACGGTGCATCCTCCGGTCATGTCTTCAGGATAAAAATACAGTACAACATTTGATTTCCCGAGGAATTGCGGAAGTGAGATATGTGAACCATCGGTTGACTCTGCCGAAAAATTAGGTGCATTATCACCCGGTTTGAGATCGACGGTTGAGGTGAGTTCTGTTGCTGTCATAAGTAGTGCAAAAATGATTACGGCGTTTTTAAATTGACGTGAGTACAAAACGAGATTGTACTCGACTGAATTCCATGAAAATATCATCAGTGTCATTCTGAGTAATTACATTCGTCGAATATTTCACGGTGTTATTCTGACTTGTTCAGCCTATTTTCGGTATGGTACAAATTTAGCACATGATGAGTCTAATACAGCGTAGTTTATCCGGCCGAGAGAGTTGAGGGATCACATCTGACAGCAGTCATAGCTTTCGATTGCGTGTGAATGCGATTTAACATTTAATTTAAAATCGTCGTGTGACAAAGCGCGCATCATGGCGTTATAAGTCTGAGGCCGATGATTCTTGAAGGTCCTCCCGGACGAGCCGATCCTCTCGGATGCGTGAGATTCCGGAAGCCGTTCGAATCACGAGCCTCCTGATCGCTACTCGGATAGCGATGGGGCTTGGTCAATCAATCGTGGAGGTGCGCTTATTCCTCATAAGCGCACCTCCGGTCACAATCACTTTTACTTAAAGTACGAGGTCTATATGAAAAGACTAATCGGAACACCATTACTCGCTCTATTCACACTATTGCCGCTCGTTCTGTCGAGCTGCTCCAACCCAAGTTCCGCGCCGGGAACGTTTGGAACCAGTGGAACTGCGGTTACCGCATCGGATTATTCCGCGCCGGCGTTCTTCAATACGCAATCGTTTGGGGACACATTGAGCCGTGCCATTTCCATTTTGCTTTCCAGTACAATATCTTCAGGAAAAGCTTGGGCTGACAGATACGCAGGTTCTGGAAATCCAGAATTTGCAGGATTCTTTGCGCCTTGCATTACAAAATCAACTTGCAATACTGAAGGCATCCGGAAAAATCTCTGTGGATTCTGTGCGCTCCTTACGTTTAGAATATGAAACAGATCTATACACCGGTGTGGCTGGGATCCTCACGACCGCACAGCTTGCAGAACTTCAGGCGCTTCAACCGCCGATCGGTCCGCCAAGTCAATTTGGCCGCGGTCCGATCCCTGGATGGGGACGCAGGGGTTTCCGAGGTCCGGCTGATACATCGCAGATTCAGCTTACGGCGCAGCAACGCGACAGCGTAGATCTGGCGCGTCTTGAAACGATCCTTGCCGCCGCGGGCGATACGCTGACCATTAGCCAGATCACGCTTATCCAAAATTTGCAGGCGAGCTTGCTTGCCGATACCACGATCTCGCCCGAAGGCCGGCGAGCAGAATACGATGCGCAGCTTCAGACCATCCTAACTGCAGACCAAATTGCAGCCCTCAAGGCTACGGCAGAAGTTGATCGGCGGCGGCCACGCTGGCATTAAAGGTTCTTATCCTGTCCCCTCTGGTAGTGGCGCGGAAGGCATTTTCAAAGTGCTTTCCGCGCCACTGCCATTTATTGCCGTAAATTTGCATGAAGTTACTTCGAAAAGCCCCATCCTAAAGAAGGAGGGGGTTTGGGGGTGGTTTACTTAACACTGAATAACCACCCTCGACGGATGTTCGATCATGCGTCGCCACTCCTTCTTTAGGAAGGGAGTAACTCAGCGGACTTACTTCATTTTTTGAACAATATGCACTCATTACGCCTATTTTCGCTCGCATTAGCCATTATTATCTTTCCCGTTCGTGGATTCGCTCAGGGTCTCGGCTGGGACTATCAGGAGCAAGCCCGCTCTCACACGACCGACCTTCAGCATGTCGAGATGCACATTTCGTTCGATGAGCCAGCTAAGAAATTCATGGGGATGGTCATTGAGACCATGGCGATCCTGCCCCAACAGGAGCCTGTGAAGGAAATCGTTCTGGATGCAGTGAACTTGAACATTGAGAAAGTGTGGCTCGATGAAGGTAAAGGAAAAAAAATTCCACTGGCGTTTAACACGAATGATTCGGCGAAATTACACATCACGCTCGACCGCGTGGATCCCTGGTGTGTTCCGTTTACCATCGGCATTCAATATTGGGGCAGAATCCTAAAAAGGGATTGTATTTTATGGCTCCCGATACCTTCTACACGGAACGCCCCGAGCAGATATGGACCCAGGGAGAGGGCGAAGATAACCGCCACTGGCTCCCGATCTACGATTACCCGAATGACAAAATGACGACCGATATGTTCGTAACGGTGCGCGCCGATCAGCAAGCGCTCTCGAACGGGAAGCTCGTCGGAAAACAGAAAAATAAAGATGGTTCTGTGACCTGGCATTGGAGCGAACCGCATCCGTATTCCACGTATCTCATCACGCTTGGCATTGGCCATTACGATGTGGTTACCGATAAATGGCATGGAAAGGATGTCGATTACTGGATGTATCCGGGTTGGGGCACGGAGGCGCACCGCATTTTCGGATTGACGCCCGACATGATCGAGTTTTATTCCTCGCGCACCGGCTATCCGTATGCGTGGGAAAAATACGATCAGATCCCCGTCGCCGATTTTACGTTTGGCGGCATGGAGAACGTAACGGCCACGACGCTGAACGATTACGTCATGTTCGATAAACGTTCCGGGATCGATTTCAGCAGCGAGGGACTCATTGCGCACGAGTTGGCGCACCAGTGGTTCGGCGATCTTGTCACCTGCCGCTCGTGGATCCAGATCTGGCTCAATGAATCGTTTGCGACCTATTTCGAGGCGATGTACCGGCAATACCACGATGGGCAGGATGAATTCGAGGAAGAGATGCAGGGCGCACAGAATGCCGGAATTGACGCGGAAAGAACCTTGGGGAAAAAGGCAATCATCGCGCCTAATAATTATACCGCCAACGATTATCCTCGCGGAGCGGCCACGCTGAATATGCTCCGGCATATCCTCGGCGATTCCGGTTGGTGGCATTCCATCCATCACTATCTCGATGTGCATCAGTTCCAGCCGGTCGTCACAGAAGATTTTAAGATGGCGATCGAAGAAGCTACCGGACAGAACCTTGCGTGGTTCTTCGATGAATGGCTCTACAAAAGCGGACATCCCATGTTCGATGTAACCTATCGGTATGATGGCGATGCAAAGATGCTGCACCTATCTGTCGCGCAGACCCAGCAACGGGACACGCTTACCGGTACATTCAAACTGCCCGTGGACGTGGAACTGACATTCCCGGATGGCACTACAGCGGTGCAAACGCTGAAAATAGAAGATTCTTCGCAGGAGTTCGATATTGCTGCCCCTGAGAAGCCGGTCATGGTCATTTTCGATAAAGGGAATACGATCATAAAGGAACTTAACATTCACAAGAGCGTGGATGAATGGATCTATCAACTTGCCCATGCGAAGAAGGCCATCGAACGTTCCCAGGCTGCGTTGAACCTCACGCCGGACAACGCAGGCCATTCCGAAGCAGCATTTGAAGCATTAAAGACCGCTGTAAAAAGCGATCCCTTCTGGGCGGTACGTTTGCACGCACTTGCTACCCTTGGATTATGGGGCGATCCGCAGCACCTCATCACCGATCCAATTCTCGACCGTGCTCAACATGACCCTCGGCCCGATGTTCGTACAGAGGCCGTTCAGTTATTGATGAAAAATTGGTATCCCAAAGCAGACGTTGAACCCGTGCTTGCTTCCATCATCGCAAACGACTCCAGCTATAGCGTGGTCGGTAATGCGCTCAATACCATGCGCCAGTACGATCCGGCCGTTGCATATCAGGATGCGCTGCCGTATCTCAAAATAAATTCCCCTCGCGACCGTATTCGCCGGGACGCGATCACCGTGCTCGAACATACAAGATCACACGCCTCGCTCGAAGAGTTGCTCAAGCTCGTCGATACGCACAACATGCCGAAAATGACCCGGACCAATATTATCGAGTCGATCAGTAAGTTTGCCGAGGTCGATTCCGCGCTTGTATTTCGCTCGCTCTGGAATCTCACGAGCACAGGAACAGGGGATAATCCTGTCCGGGGCGCGGCGATCAATCGGCTTGCCGATATTGGTGACCCGCCTACGCTGCACCAACTCGAAGCCCAGGAAGCGACGCGCCCCGATATGAAGGGAACCTACGATGCCGCATTAAAGAGAATGCGTAAGCGGCTGGGGATCTGAACCCGGATTTGGGGCGATTTTAGAGATTTTGGAGATTGTTTGTTCCCCATCTTTTTAATCTCTAAAATCGCCCCAAATCATGGTTCAGGTTTGTTGCCACCTTTCCAATTTAAACGTCTCACCTAAATACAGCCGGCGAATTTCCTCGTCGCTTGCTAATTCTTCGGCAGAGCCGGCGCGATAGATCGTTCCATCTATCAGTATATACGCTCGGTCGGTGATGGAAAGCGTTTCATGTACGTTGTGATCGGTGATAAGAATGCCAATGCCGCGTTCTTTCAAACGAAGAACGATCTGCATGATCTCCTCGACCGTAATGGGATCGATTCCGGCGAATGGCTCATCGAGCAGCATGTAAGCCGGGTTCGTGGCGAGCGATCGCGCAATTTCGCAGCGCCTGCGCTCGCCACCGGATAGCATGTAGCCATACGATTTCCGAATTTGCGCGATATTTAGTTCTTCAAGCAATTGCTCGGTGCGTTCTTTTCGTTCTTTATTCGTCATCGAAAGCAGTTCGAGGATCGCCATCAAATTCTCTTCGACCGTCATTTTGCGAAAGATCGAGGCTTCCTGCGGAAGGTAGCCGATCCCTTTTCGCGCGCGGGCATACATGGGGAGCTTGGTCACATCCTCGCCATTGAGCAGCACGCGGCCTTCATCGGGCTTGATGAGGCCGGTGATCATGTAGAAGGTAGTCGTTTTCCCCGCTCCGTTCGGGCCGAGCAGCCCAACGATCTCGCCGGGCTTAACGGAAACGCTGGAATCTTTCACGACCGTGCGCTTGCCGTAGATCTTTTTGAGGTGTTCTGAGTGAAGTTCTTGCATGTACCCCTCAAAAATGTATTATCTTTGTAAGTAGTTCAGTTTAAGCCAGCTTTACTTTTTGGATTATTTTGATTAAAACCGTAAAATGAAGTATTACTTGGGTATTCTATTCTTACTTGCAAACTTGACATTGCCTACCGGCTTGCGTGCGCAATATCTTTGGCATATCGTTCTGCCGGATCATGTTGATACAATTTACCGCGGAATTAATAGTATCTCCTGTTCTGGCGAAAGCTGTACGGCATTGGAAGTTTTATATTCTACAAACATAAATAGTGCTGATTCGAACGTTATTCTTTACAGCACCGATGGGGGGCTTGTCTGGACAGCAATTGGATCGCTTCCTCAACGCATCTATGATTCAGATGAATCTATTGGATTGTATTTCGATGCTCTTGTGCAAATAGATTCCCTAACCGCCATTGCAGTGGATAACGATGCAGGGGTTATTCTTCGTAGCTTTGATGGCTGGAAAACATGGATAGAAGACTCAAGTTTGTACGAAGCCTTTTTAAATAATATATTAGTTAATGCAGCGAGTGTTTACGACATTGACTTTGCCAATGCTTCCGAAGGGATGATGAATGAGGGCTATGGTTTTTATTTATCTACCGTCGACTCTGGCAAACATTGGAAACAGATAATTTTTCATCTCAGTACATCCTACCATTCCTACGGTGGTGGAATGTTTCGGGTGTTCTCACCGCCTAATACTATTTTCACTACGCATGATAATTGGGATACGATAGATACAACATTTATTTCTGAGAATGGCCCACTTGCGGATACCAGCTTTTCCCCCGGTGGGCTTATTTTCGGTAATGGCGATACGTTAGCGATAGAAGGTGCCCGGTGGGATAAAACAGATTTCAATCACTCGATAGCGATGGCTTTTTCGACAGATTTAGGCGCGCATTGGACAGAACTACCTCTGCCGAGAGAAAACGGAATCTATTATTCGAGTTTCAGCCTTACACGAATCGATTGGGATCACATCGTCATAGCGGGTCTGGACTCTGTTGGACGCATTCTTCAGAGTACCGACCGGGGCGCAAGCTGGGAACTCGATACGGTCAAATCGAGCGACGGAGTTCCTTATTACAACATATCCAATACTGCGGTAACGGGTTCGGGCCGTGTGATCGCTTCGATCCTTCCAGATGCTAGTAATCTGGGATCGAGCTCGCTCGCATACTTGGAGCCTGTTTCTTCCTCGGTCGAAACCTGGGAACGCACGGTTTATGGCACACACCTTTATCCGAATCCTGCCACAGACATTCTCAATATCCAGTCTGTGGAGGAGAATCTCCCAGTCCATATTTTTGACGTTCTCGGGCGTGAAGTTGCGAATGCAAATCTTTCTTCGACGGGCACTGTGACGCTAAATATTTCAACTCTGCCTCGCGGAATTTATGTAGTCCGGCTGATGGAGGATGGAACGATGGTTACGGTGGGAATGCTTTCCCTGGTGGAATAGAGCATGTGCCAAACCACATGTGGCGCGATGTTCCCCGCGCTACACTTACGGTTTTGCTTTTTTGGTTGTGTCTTGCGGAACGATGATAGATGATCCAGGTTGCGTTGTTGTTGGCGCCGGTTGTACCATAGGTATGGTTTGTGGAACCGGAACAGGCCTGTTCGGTGGAGGTGTTTCCCACGGCTTCACAAATTCCTCACGGTGCGGGCGAAGGTTATCATGCCGCTCGTAAGCAGTTAGGCGAAATGCTTTTGCGCGGCCTGTCACGAAACGCTCCGGGAAATATTCACCCTCTGTGCCCGAGATAACCGCAATGCGAGTCACTTTATGTTCCTTAAAATCCATTCGGATCGTATCGCCCGAAGCGCGGTTTACGCCATCTGGCTTCTCATCGCTGAGCATAAAGTAGATCGAAAGCGCGTCCACCATGGTATAAAGTTCACGCGCAGTGTCCTGCGTCACAATGAGCAGCATATTATCTCCCTGCAATTGATCGACGCGGCCCGTATTTGGGAATTCTTCCATCGGACTGGTCGCAAACGAATGTCCGATCGCGTAAATACGGTTAATATGATGCTCCTTCATCAGCATGGATACGCTATCGGCGTCGATCTCCGTGGAATCGTTCCAAATATGCTGCCGCTTCGCCTTAAAGACTGTCATCACATCATGGATCTGGTCATAGATCAGTTTTCCACCTGTTAAACTGAAATTTGAACGAATGAGCCTCACGCTGTCAATAGCAATGAACCGAGCGGAATCACCCTGATAGATCTTCATCGTATCCGCCCGAACGAACATCGTATCGAACACTGTGTTATACTTGCCGGTCGAGTCCCGCACTTGCGAGCTATCGATATAAAGCAACAGCGGGCGTTTCGGTACTTTGAGATAATTCCCCGCCGCAAAGCGGGCAAGTGTATCGCCATAGATCGTCGTGTTGTTCTGCACATCCTCCACTGCGACGTGTCCCCGCGCATGTAGCTCTCCTTGAAGCTGCGAGTCGAACAGCCAATCGGAAGCAAGCCGCAGGGAATCGTTCGAGAGATGCACATTGCCTTTTGCTGTCGTCTCGCCTAAGGAACGGATATTGATGATCGTATCGCCGGAAAGAAAACCGGAATCGCTGGTAACGGAAGCATGTCCATACAGCAGATCCGTTTGCGTGGAGCGATAGTACGTCATAGAATCCGATACGCTCGTGTTCTTCCCCTGTGTCATCGTGACGTGATGAAAAAAGTGGGCGACCTGATTATCTTCATCATAGTTACCATGATCTGCCGTGAGTTCCTGATCGCGGTCGAACATGCGCACACCGCCATCGGCATAGCCGATGCTTGTTAACTCATAATACATGACGTGTGGCGCATAGAGATCGAGCGTGTCCTGATGAATGGCAACATTCCCGATCAATTCTATGCGATGATCGTTTCCATACTTATATGCTTTGTCGGACGACCCATACAGCGACCCCTGCACGAACTTCACATTGCCAAAAAGTTGTTCGACAGGCTGACCATCGATCATAGTTGAAGCAAGGCTATCGCCCGTAACAGTTAGCGGTGGTTTGGTGGTCTGGGAACAAGCTGAATAAGTAAAGAAAAAAATAAATGTCATTGCGAGGAGAGCATTCGGAGCGAAGCGACGAATGCTCGACGAAGCAATCCGTGGAATGCAACGGATTGCTTCGTCGGAGCGAACTCCCTCCGGTCGTTCGCTCCTCCTCGCAATGACGTGTAAATAGTATGTTGGAAAAATCAATTTTTAAATCAACGCCTGAGCTATGGCAATCAATCCAAGTAAACTAACAGTTAAATCGCAGGAGGCGCTGCAAGCGGCTATCGAGATCGCTGCGAATTACGGAAATAACCAAGTCGAGCCGGAGCATTTGCTGGCCGCGCTCATTCAGGATCCCGAAGGCGTCGCGACTTCCGTGCTCCGGAAACTCGGCGTCAATATCGAGCAGCTTCGCATCCGCGTGACCGGCGCGCTGGAAAAGCTCCCGAAAGTTACCGGAGCGCAGGGTGCGAATCAATTTGCGTCGAATAATCTGAATAAGCTCTTCGATGTTGCCCGCAAGGAAGCCGAGGCGCTGAAAGATGAATACGTCTCCACCGAGCATTTGTTGCTTGCCCTTTTGGATGGAAATTCTTCATCCGCGAAGCTGCTAAAAGAGCATGGCGTGACGAAGAATAGCGTGCTGACTGCGCTGCAATCGGTCAGAGGCACGCAGCGCGTGACCGATCCCAATGCCGAAGAACGCTACCAGTCCCTCGAAAAATACGGACGCGATCTCACCGAAGCCGCGCGCAAGGGCAAGCTCGATCCCGTTATTGGGCGCGAGGAAGAAATCCGCCGCGTAATGCAGGTGCTTTCGCGCCGCACGAAAAATAATCCGGTGCTCATCGGCGATCCGGGAGTGGGGAAGACGGCTATCGTAGAAGGCATCGCAAATCGTATCGCGTCCGGCGATGTGCCGGAGGGATTGAAGAGCAAGCGCATCGTCGCGCTCGACATGGGAACGCTTGTGGCGGGAACCAGTTTTCGCGGACAGTTCGAGGAGCGGTTAAAAGCTATTGTGAAAGAAGTTGCCGAATCTGCCGGAGAAATAATTCTTTTTATCGATGAACTGCACACCCTCATCGGGGCGGGCGCCACGCAAGGCGCGATGGATGCCGCAAATATCTTAAAGCCGGCGCTTGCTCGCGGAGAATTGCACACCATCGGCGCAACTACGCTGGACGAATACCACAAGCACATCGAAAAAGATGCCGCGCTTGAACGACGGTTCCAGCCCGTCTTTGTTGGCGAGCCAAGCGTGGAGGATACCATCTCCATTCTGCGAGGACTTCAGGAAAAATACGAAGTGCATCACGGCGTTCGCATTCGAGATGCCGCGCTCATCGCCGCCGCGCAGCTTTCGGATCGCTATATCGCCGACCGTTTCCTTCCCGATAAAGCCATCGATCTTGTGGATGAAGCCGCCAGCAAGCTCCGCATCGAAATAGATTCCATGCCCGCCGAACTCGATCAGATCGAACGCCGCATCCGCCAATTAGAGATCGAACGCGAAGCGCTGAAGCGGGAGCAGGCGGCGGTGTGAATTATTTTATCAATTCCATACGTTTGAGTAATATGGACTATCATTCCATTATTACTATTCAACCGGGCAAGCGAGGCGGACGGCCATGCATCCGTGGGTTGCGTATTGCCGTTGCTGACGTATTAGGATGGCTTGCGGCAGGAATGTCTTACGAAGAAATTCTGAGCGATTTTCCAGAGTTGACTAAAGAGGATATTCGCGCCTCTCTCGCGTATGCTGCTGACCGAGAGCGTCATGTTCTTATGGCTGCTTAACGCCATGAAACTTCTTTTCGACGAAAATTTGAGCTTTAAGTTATGCTCAATGCTTGCCGATATTTTTCCGAATTCGAGCCAAATAAAAATTCTTCAATTCGAGAGCGCAGACGACCGTGAAATTTGGGACTATGCGAAGAAAGAGAACCTGTGCTTAGTTACCCAAGACTCTGATTTTGCCGATATGGCAGCGTTGTACGGTCCACCACCCAAAGTGATATGGCTTCGATGTGGGAACCAGCCAACAAGAACGATCGAATCCATTCTGCGAAATCATTCATCTGTCATCTATGCTTTTGATGAAGATGACTACGCCGCATGTCTGGAATTATCATAACTCGACCAGATCGAACGCCGCATCCGGCAATTAGAGATCGAACGCGAAGCGTTGAAGCGGGAGCAGGCGGCGGTGTGATTTTATAGCTCCGTTAGGAGCGATATATTTGTAGCCCCCGGCGTTAGCCGGGGGTTAAGAACGAAACGAATTTTAAAAGCTCCGTAGGAGCGAAATATGGAAATCTGGAATAGTATTATAGGATTGGCTGGCGTGATATTAGGAAGCGCGCTCTCATTTATTGCAACGTCGATTACTGAAAGCAGGAAGCGAAAACGAGAACTTGGTGACGCGTAACGTGCAAAGCGACGCGAAGCATTAGAACTCCTGATGAGGCACATCGATCCGATGCAGAAAGCTTTTGACGCTTATTCCTATCGAGCTGGCCAAGCAATGTTTCATGGTCAAACAGAATTTCGATCCGAATTGCCGAATCTTTTGAGCGACCTGTCAAAATTTGATCTCACCCCAGCGCAACGTGCAACCCTTCCAAATAACTTATATGAACAGAGCTTCAAATTGACAAGCCGTATTGATAACCTTCAGATTGGCTTCTCGCTAACGAACGCTTCAAAAGAAGAGCGAGAAGCCCACCTGAAAGGGGTAGGCAAAATAATGGATGATCTTGAGGCATTACAAAAGTTACTGAATGAACAATATCGAAAAACCTTCGAGTGATCGATACATTTATTTGATTTCCGTTCGGATCCCGTCTAATACCCCTTCATTCAAAGCCATAAGGTCTTCATTCGAAACTCGCACTCTGCACCCTCCTCTGATTGAAACGCATTTTAAGTACATATTACAAGTCAACTTCTCTGCTGAGGTAGAACCATAATAATGATGACTCCAGAGCACAGAAGAATCGTCCTGTGCAATAATTTTTTCATCAGGGCTTACAATTGATGATAGAATGAATGAAAGCACCGTGCTCGGCTTTAAAGACTTGAACTCGCCGACTAGGGCATATCCCATATCTGAGGCATCATAATTTGCTGTATCCCCGGTATTTCCCCAATCCCAAGGAGGCGAAGCGTCTTTAATTTTACCATACTGGAACGCATGTGGGATAGGGTGGTATGGTGCGGTGTCACTTGGAATGGAATCATTCCCAATATTCTTAGAATTGTCGCCTGACTTACCGCATGATAAGATTGAAGCAATAACCAAAATGCTGCAAATCAAAAATGTTTTATGAATCATGTTTTTTCGTTTTTCTATTTTAAGAGTACATCACTCCTTACACCAATATACAAAATTTGGGATAAAAATATGCCGTCCCTCAGGGACTCTGGCTCTTAAAAAATCCACAACCCCCGGCTGACGCCGGGGGCTACAAATATGCCGCCGCCACGCGGCTGAGAAAATAGTCGCATAGCGACGCAGTACCCGTAGTCCGGGGTGCAGCAAAGCAAACATGCAGCGCCCCCGGCACTGGGATTGGAACGGAATCAATGTCTATTGACATTTCAATATCATGCACAACGAATTTGAAGCGATCATAGAACGGGATGGGGATTGGTTTGTCGCATACTCTCCTGAAATTCCAGGCGCGAACGGTCAGGGATTGACGGCAGATGAGGCACGGCAGGATTTATCCGAGGCCATAGCTCTCATCCTCGAAATAGCTCCGAGAGATTATTCCCATATCCCGTCTATCGATCCCGAAGAGCAGGCCAAGATAGCGGCAAGCCTCTTGAGACGAACGCCCGAAGACCGGAAGTACACCGTGGTTCGCGAGGGCTGAGTGCGTTTTAGGTTCCTATAGTCCAACTGGACGCCATGTTTTTGCGGTGTAGCACCGAGTCTTCAGGCTCGGTGTGATAATCCACCGAACCTAAAGGTTCGGTGTTACACTTCCTTTGTGAATATTTTCGAATTTCTTTGGCTTCGTTACTAAAATACTTATATTAGTAGTATTATAATAAGCACCAATTTCTGATAGAAACAAAGCTGCATAAATTCATGAACATTTTGCCAGAGTTCATGAACTCCTCATGCAAAAAAAAATTTACATGCCCGAAATCAGCGAAAAAGACTATGTTTTCGGTACTCACACCGCCGAGCTTCAACGGCTCGGACTTCAGCATCGCGTCTGGCGGCCGGATGTAACCGATGCGTGGCGGCGCGCGGGATTCACCACGGGTCAGACGATTCTCGATCTTGGATCGGGGCCGGGATTCCTCAGCATGGACCTGGCTGAGATCGTTGGTCCCGATGGGCGAGTGATCGCGTTAGATCGCTCTTCCGATTTCCTGAATTATCTTGATGCCGAAGCCCAGAAGAAGGGACTGCAAAACATCTCCCCGCATTGCGTGAATCTCGATGAAGATGAGATTCCTAGCGTCGCGCTCGATGGTGCGTATGCCCGGTGGCTGTTCGCATTTCTTCGGAACCCGAAGAAATTATTGGGGCAGGTTGTGAAAAATTTGCGCGTGGGCGGCACAATAGTTCTTCACGAATATTTCCATTATCACACATTTGGCTTTACATCACCCTCACCGGCATTTGATGTGTTTATCGCTGCGGCGCTCAAAGGGTGGCATGCTGAAGGCGGCAAGCCCGATATTGCTCCGGAACTTCTCACATGGTGCAAGGAATTCGGTCTCACCATCGAATCGGTTAAGCCCATCGTGCATGTTGTAACGCCAGAAAGTTACATCTGGCAATGGCCGAAATCGTTCGTGGAAGTATCTCCGTGGCGATTAGCTGATTTGGGATACATGACGAAGGATGAAGTCGAAGCACTACAGCGCGAGTTTGCAGCGTTTGAATCGGATGGACATACACGCGTCATCACGCCTGCTGTTTTGGAGATCATTGCGCGGAAATAATTTAATGTACAAAGTCTATTGCGATTTTGATGAAACGGTCACGGTTCGCGATGTCGGTTCCCAAATTCTCGCGCAATTCGGAACTGAGATTGCATTCGATGTTTGGAAGGATTTCGATAACGGGGAAAAATCTGCTGCAGAATGCCTGAAAATTGCTTGTGAAAGCGTGAGTGGAATGAATGCCGAGGGTTTTACGAGAATAGTAGAAGTCCAACAGCTTAAACGAGGCTTTGTCGAGTTTGCAGATTTCTGCCGAACGAATGGGGTCGATCTTCACATTGACAGCGATGGATTTTCCTGCTATATCCGAGAAATTTTAGCTCATAATGGGTTAGCTCATATTCCAATTTGGACGAACTCCATCGAACTTCGGGATGATGGAACCCTTTCTCGCGATTTCATAAATCAACGCGAAGGCTGTGACCGCTGCGCCTCCTGCAAATGCGCGCTTCTGCTCACCACGAGCGACGATAGCGACACCATCGTCTATATCGGCGATGGTTATTCTGATTGGTGTCCGGCAACCATGGCGGACATCGTGTTCGCGTGTCGCGATCTCCCACGGCAATGCGGGGAGCGGGGTATCCCGCATCACCCGTTCAGTGATTTTTTTGAAGTGCAGGCGATCCTTTCGAATTATCTGAAAGAACGCCCGAAATATCGCCGCGAGCAAGCGCACCGACGAAGGAAAGAATTGATAATAATGGAATAATGATCATTCATCCAACGATATTTGCCCAATTCCCCGAGATCATCGCCGCGCAATCTACGCGTCTCGGCGGCGTTTCACCCGAGCCATTCGGAATGAATCTCAGCACCCATGTCGGCGATGCGCAAGCGAATGTCGATGAAAACCGGCGGCGATTTTTTGCTTCAATCGGCGTAGTGGAAGGGACGAAAGCTGTTTACCAAAATCAGATTCATTCATCGAATATCAATGTCGTGAACGGGAATGAATCCGTTGTAAAAGATTCTGATGCGCTCATTACGCGAGCCCCAAATGTGCTATTAGGAATAACCGTAGCCGATTGCACACCGATCTTGCTTTATGAACCGAATGCAAAACTTATCGCCGCAGTTCATGCGGGCTGGCGTGGAACGGAGCAGATGATCGCGCTTACGGCAGTGAGAAAAATGGTGGAGTTAGGAGCATCACCCGAAAACATCTTTGCATTCATAGGGGCTTCAGCTTCCGGCGAAAAATACGAAGTGGGGCTTGAGGTAGCCACGCTCTTCGAGGAGAAGCATTTAGTAGATCTTCACAACGGGAAGTTTCTGCTCGATGTGAAAGCGGCCAATCGCGATCAATTGCTATTTGCAGGGGTTCCCGCAAATCAGGTAGAAATCTCGCCGCTCTGCACGATCTCGGACGAGCGGCTGCATTCTTATCGCAGAGATGGCAAGCGGTCGGGGAGAATGCTGGCGGCTATTGAACGAACGGATGAAAATTAGCCGATGGAATGACCTCGCTCATTAACGAGGTTCCCATTTTAATGGACCCGAAGAATCGGGTATTAAAATCCCATTCGAAGTCTCTGGTAAAAGAAGCATCTTCGGAGTTTCGAACAGAGGGTTCTGCTGAAAAAGGGGTGCAAAATAAAGATGCTGTTGCGTGGTGGTGTTCCACTCTGGCGCCTCGGCTGGATGAATGGAACGGAAATCCATCAGTGTTTTGATTTCAGGGAAAGCTGAGGGTAGAAAAGTGTGTTTTAGTTTTGCCTCTAAAGCAGGCGAAATATCAGGCGCATATTCATTTGCCGAGCCAGTGGGGGACCAATGGCTTAGTGGGTAGCTTGCAGGGGTTGGGCTTTGCTGTGACATAGCTGTTATGGGTAGCGCCGATAAAAACAGAGTTACAATAAAAAATCTCATTTCCTGATCCTTTCTACGAGGAATACACTTCCGAAAGTAGAAAAATTCCATGCTTGCTGAGTACCTCTTATTCCTCAAATTTCAAGTAATGCGTTAAGCAGGTTGTATCGCAAGTATCGCAGCAACAAATGTGATTTTGATTCGGACAGAATTCCGTTAGATTGTCAAATGGTCCTGTCGTTTCGTCATCGTAGAACCTCAAAAAATTGGTTGGGCGAACGAGATAGTCCTTTCGCTGGCGCAGCCAGGACTTGTCTTTCAACCAATCCCTTCTTGCGTGATAAGTTAAAACATCCGCTGTGGATGGCGAATTGCTATGCTGGGCATTCAAATTCGTAGGTGCGAGATCGTTCTGCACCTTCTGACTCGAAGCTTCCGGTTGCACCTGGACCGATCGATCAGCAGCAACATTCGGTGAAGATTGCGAAATGCTTGGCTCAGGCTTCGCCTTCGGTTGCGCGAAATCGTTCTCCGGCAACCAGCGTGATGCTTCCGTAGGATATTCGTTCTGAGGAGACGATGAAACAACCGGTGTGGATGGCGTACTTAATCCACCGCTCACTGCCTGTTGTGGCTGCTCATCCTGAATATTCGGTTGCTGCGGCGTGTATTGAATACTCGGTGCATTATTGAATGAAGGCTGAGACTGCTCCTGCTGATACGATGATTGTTGCGGAGTATATTGGGTAGCTGGCTCGCTGTAATTTGACGGCTGCTGCTCTGATTGAAATGGCGATGTTTGTGGCGAGAATGACATGCTTCGCTGTTCACCAAAGCTCTGCTGAGACGACATCGGCTGCCCTGACATGGACTGAGACGGGCCGGAAGACGTGCCACCTCGTTGTTGGGCTATTGCAAGTGCGGGAGCTATTCCGATCAAAAGGACGGCTGTAAAGAGTTTCATGGTCTTAAGCTATGTTATGTGCGTGAACCATTTCGCGTACCTCAGATTATACCATTTTTCTTATGACATAGTTACAGCACTATGATTTAACTTTGTTCATCTGAACAACTATTCATAAAAGATGCTGTTGAAAGCGGCCTACTCATGATAACAATGTGGGGTAGTTCTATATTAATGGTCAGTGGATGTGTTTAGCCTGGGAGGCATGACACAGATTCACACTGTAATAAAAATAGGACGAGGGTACAAGCGGAATTCGATCCATATTGTAGCATACGGGTTAAACGGTCGCACAATGGGTGTGTGTGGCCGAGACGCGCGGCCACCACGCAATCGGGCGGTGTTTTTTTGCCGAACCATCCAACTCCTCTCTCCTTGCGGAGAGCACATCGTCATCGTGCATGGTGAGAGGTCGTTATGCCTCACTTCACCAATTCCGGAAAATCCCTTCGGAATTTTTCTACTTCGGGCTTGGTGACCGCAACAATATATCCCTGATCGGGATGATTGCGGTAGAACCGCATGTGGTAATCCTCTGCGCGGTGAAATCTGGTGAACGGCGCAACCTGCGTAACGATCGGCGAAGAATATTTCCCGGAAATCTGCGCGATATAAGCTTCAGCCTCCTGCTTCTGCTCTGGCGTGTGATAGAAGATCGCAGAACGGTATTGCGGGCCTTCATCAGGTCCCTGGCGGTTGAGCGTGGTGGGGTCGTGCTCGGCGAAAAACACTTCGAGCAATTTCTGATAGCTGATCTGCGTGGAATCATACTCCACTTCCACGGATTCGGCATACCGCGTTTCGCCGGAACCGACCATTTCATACGAAGGATCGGATTCCGTTCCGCCGCAATATCCCGGCCAGACATTCTTCACGCCTTTAATTTCGAGAAACATCTCCTCGGAATGCCAGAAGCATCCCAAAGCAAATGTTGCGTGCTGGAGCGTGGAATCCTCCGGCTGCTGCGCGGAGGGTGCATCGCCGTTCGTGGATTCGCGTTTCGCCGAACCATTGCACGCAACGACAACAAAGATCGTTACCGCCATCACAGCGGAAATAAGAAGCATTCCTTTTTTAGCCATGAAAGATTTGACGTATTTGAATAGGGATGGTTTCAACCATGATTTGGGGCGATTTAAGTGATTACGGAGATTGGGTTGAGATTATCTCATGAATCTCCTAAATCGCCCCAAATCATGGTTCTGCATTTGAACGCATTCCAAATATGCTTGTTTTCATAAAATAAACCAAATTCTTGCGTTTGCGAACTCATTCCCTTACAAACCCAGTCGGTATCATTCTCGCCGGAGGCTCCGGCTCGCGGCTGCACCCCTGCACGACCGTCACGAACAAGCATTTGCTTCCCATCGGCGAAATGCCGATGATCTTTTATCCGATCCAGAAACTTGTTTCCGCTGGCATTGAAGATATTCTCATCGTGACCGGCACGGAGCACATGGGCGATTTTATCGAATTGCTTGGTTCTGGAATTGCTTTCGATTGCGCATTGACCTACCGCGTACAGGATGAGGCCGGTGGCATCGCGCAGGCGCTTGCGCTTGCCGAGCGTTTCGCCGGTTCGCAGCCAATGTGCGTCATGCTCGGAGATAATATTTTTGAAAGCCCGATCACGCCGATGATCGAGCAATTCAAATCGCAGCCGGACGTCGCGCATATTCTGCTTAAGGAAGTTCCGGATGCCGAACGCTTCGGCGTAGTAGAAATGGATGGAACGAAAGTGGTGCGTATCATCGAAAAACCCGAAGTGCCACCCTCCAATTTCGCGGTGACGGGCGTGTATTGTTATCCGCCAGATGTATTCGATATTATCCGCACACTGACGCCCTCAGATCGCGGCGAGCTGGAAATTACGGATGTGAATAACGCCTATCTCGCACAAGGCCGTCTGGAAGCTGCCATGCTCAATGGCTATTGGTCGGATGCCGGAACGTTCCCATCGCTGGCGCGTGCGAATGAGCTGGTAAGGCAATCCCCGCCGAAGGCATGAATCTTCTCATTACCGGCGGCGCCGGATTTATCGGCGCGAATTTCGCGCACTATGCTTTGCATCACGGGCATAACGTGCTCGTGTACGATCTTCTGACGTACGCTGGAAACCCAAAAAATATCGCATCCATAAAACATTTCGTTCAAGGCGATATTCGCGATGCGTTCGCACTCGATAGTGTTTTCGAGCATGGTATCGAAGGCCAGCCGTTCGATGCCGTAATTAATTTTGCTGCCGAGAGTCATGTCGATCGCTCCATTTCCTTGGCAATGCCGTTTGTCGAGACGAATGTGGTGGGCGCGGTAACATTGCTCGAAGCGGCGCGTCGGCACAATGTTGGAACGTTCGTGCAAATATCAACAGATGAAGTGTATGGTTCCATTGAAGGAATAGGGAAGTTCACTCCGTCTTCGAAGTTAAATCCATCGAGCGCCTATTCTGCTTCGAAAGCTTCCGCAGACCTATTGGTGCTTTCGTACCATCATACGCACGGCATGGATGTCCGCATTACGCGCTGTACCAATAATTACGGACGATTCCAGCATCCGGAAAAATTCATTCCCACGATTCTTTCCAGCGCGCTTGCAAGTAAACCGATTCCCATTTATGGCGATGGAAAGCAGGAGCGCGATTGGATCTTCGTGGAAGACCATTGCGCCGGAATCCTCGCCACGCTCGAACACGGAAAACCCGGCGGAATCTATCACTTCGGCGGACTCGGTATTGATACCAATGAAGTTGGAATTTCAAATATGGAGCTTGTCCATCTCGTTCTCCGAATTTTATCGGAAGCATCGGGCAGAAATCTCTCTGAATTTACTTCGCTCATTCGCAATGTCACAGACCGTCCCGGCCACGACCGCCGCTATGCATTGGATTGGTCGGATTCTCAAACCGAGCTTGGCTGGGGTCCCGAAACCTTGCTCGAAGATGGATTGAGGAAGACAATAGAATGGTGGCTCGCCAACCAAGAGTGGTGGAACGAATAGAAATAGAAATAACGTTACCTAATTAGATAACTTGTACAATGAACCGAACTCGGGACATTTTGTATTTTAAAGATTACTTTCTTGACTTCTATGAGGAGCAATCTATTGATGTGCAGAAAAAATTTGACTGGACGCTCGATCTTATTCGGGAATTTCGGTTGGTACCCAGGCAATATTTAAGCTCTTTGGAAGGGTCGCCTGGACTTTATGAAGTTCGCGTGACATTCGGAGGCAGGATATTCCGAGTGTTCTGTATTTTTGAAGAAGGAAATTTAATCGTCCTTTTTCATGGCTTCGAAAAGAAGACTCAGAAAACGCCCTCCAGAGAAATTCAACGAGCGGTTCAAATTCAACGAGAATATCTATGATCAAAAGAAAAAAGGTAAAATTGCTGACTTCCTTCGACGAGCACCTTGACGAAAAATATGGTAAAAAAGGAACGCCGACCCGTAATCAATATGAAGCCGAATATGAGGCATTTAAACTCGGTGTGCTGTTGCAGGAAGCTCGAAAGCGAAAGTCTCTGACACAGGAACAGCTTGCAAAGAGAGTCGGCACGACCAAAAACTATATTTCGCGCATCGAGAACGATGCCAGCGACATCCGCCTTGGAACGCTCATGCGAATTGTCAATGGGCTTGGTGGCCAACTTACGCTTACTGTGTGAAAAAAATTCTTCTCATTGGCCGAGGCCAGATCGGTTCTGCGTTAGTGCAGCGTTTGACGGATTTCGATGTGCACGTGTGGCCGCACGACATGGACGAGCTTACGAGCGACGTGCTTGAAGTCATTGCGCCGGATGCCATTATCAATGCCGCCGGGAAGACCGATCTTGCATGGTGCGAATTGAATGCGCGCGAAGCGATGCGATCTAATCTCGAAGCGCCTTTGCGTCTCTACCGGCGGATTCTCCAAAGCGAGAGGGATATTCGTTTCATCCATTTTTCCAGTGGCTGCATTTGGGATGGTCCCTATGATTCGAACGGGGAGCCTTTCACACCGGATGCTCCACCAACGCCAGCTTGTCTTTATTCATGGACGAAAGCGGCGTCCGATGCCATGCTCTTAGATCTAAATGCGGAACGAATAGCGATTTTACGCCCCCGGCAGGTGTATTCCTGTTATGAGCATCCACGCAATTCGCTGATAAAGTTACTGCGGTATCCCAAGCTCATCGATACACCCAATTCCGTGAGCAGTATGGATGTAATTGAGAAGACCGTCCACTATGTTTTGACGAACGAAAATAATTGGAACGGCATTTGGAATGTGTATGACCGTGGTATTACATCGCCGCTTGCGATAGGTGAACTATTATGGAAGGCCGGGCTGCGCGAACAGCCGTTCCGCATTTCGAAAGAAGAACTCAATGCCTTCCACAAGCCGAAACGAGTGGATACCGTGTTGCAGGACGATCGTTTCGAAACAGCCATCCAGCCGGACGATGTTCAACTGCAACTGGCACGAGCCATTGAAAAACTCAAGGAAACTTCCCAAATCCTGTGAATCCCCATCCTAATCCCATAACTTCGAGTTCAGGAACCCTCCTTGGCTCGTTCTTCGAGCGAACCAACGGCGCTGGAAAGGATCGCACCTATCTGCGTTATAAACCCGCGCATGGTGAGCCATATCGCGACATGACCTTTGCGGACTTCGGCGCACGCGTTCGGGAAGTATTTGCAGGTTTTGCTCACCTTGGGATCCAAAGAGGGGATAGGATCGCCGTCGTTTCTGAATCGCGGCCCGAGTGGCTGATCTCGGAATTCGCCGCGCTCGCGCTCGGCGCGATCTGGGTGCCGATGTTCCCGACACTTACCGCGCAACAGATCGAGTTCATCGTAAATGATTGCGAAGCAAAATTGCTTATTGCCTCGAACGATCTGCAATTGGGGAAAGCATTGAAATTAATAGGGAATTGTCCCTCGCTGAAAACGCTGATGCTCTTGAATAGTCAGACGAAACTTGCAACGCCATCGAGCATTCGGTTCTTGCATTCCAAAGATCTGTCCGCGCTTAAAGGTTCTACATTCGATTTCGAGCGTGAAGCCCGCAAGGCAACAAGCCATGACACCGTTACGATCATCTATACCAGCGGCACGACTGGGAACCCGAAAGGCGTGATGCTCTCGCACGGGAATATCATGGCGAATATCGAAGGCGCCCTTGGGGCGATTCCCAAGCTCACGGATGACGACATTGCGCTTTCTTTTCTACCGCTCTGCCATGCCTTCGAGCATATCGCGATGCACTTTTTCTTCTATCGAGGCATGACCGTTGCGTTCGCGGAATCCGCTGACACGGTTGCCGATAATCTGCTCGAAATTCGCCCAACGATCATGACTGGCGTACCGCGCTTTTACGAACGCATCCACACGCGCATTATGCGCATGCGCGAAAAACTCCCTCCTCTAAAGCGCCAAGTGTTCGATTGGGCGCTTCGTATAGGTACGCAAAATGGACTGGCGTTAGAAGGCAATTCCGTTCCCATTGCTGCGCGTTTGCTCAAACCGATCGCCGATGTGCTTGTGCTGAAAAAGATACGTGAGCGCACCGGTGGGAGGATACGATTTTTCGTTTCCGGCGCGGCGGCGCTTCCGGCAGAAGTGGGGCGCGCGTTCGCAGCTTTCGGATTGCCGATCATTGAAGGATACGGTCTTACCGAAACCTCGCCGGTGCTCTCTGTGAACCCATACTACAAGTTAAAATGGGGAACCGTAGGGAAGCCATTGCATAATGTCGAGATCAAAATTGATAACGACGGAGAAATCCTTGCGCGTGGCCCGAACGTCATGCAAGGCTACTACAAACAGCCAGAAGCCACGCGAGATATGATCGATAATGATGGCTGGCTGCACACCGGCGACATCGGCGCGCTCGATCCTGAAGGCTATCTCAAAATTACCGACCGTAAAAAGCACATTTTCGTTTCGAGCGGAGGCAAGAATATCGCTCCCGCACCGATTGAATCTCTTTTGGGAGAATCGCGTTTCATTCACCAAATTATGCTTCTGGGTGACAAACGCCCCTTTTGCACCGCGCTGATCGTTCCTGATTTTGATGCATTGCGAGAAGCGGGACTCGGACACGATGCTCTGAGCGGGGATGATTCATCAAGTCAGATGCTCGCCACGAACGAGGCTGTTCGAACGGCGATCGGTCGAGAGCTTGACCGGCTGCAATCCGGTATTGCAAGCTACGAGCGCGTACGAAGATTTATGTTATTGCCGGACCAATTCACGATCGAAAACGGTATGATGACGCCGACGCTCAAGATCCGCCGCAAGGCGGTGGAGGAACGGTATCGGGAACTCATCGATGCGATGTATCAGGTGCGGCCTGCGGATGTAACTTAATACAGAAAAGACCATGAAAACACTTTGCCAGACGTTCATTTTCGGTGCCCTTACGCTGTTATCATCCTGGGCCATTGCTCAAAATGGTCCGGCGGACTACATCCTTCCCATTGAGGCTACGGTTCAGGCAAGCCCTGCAACGATAACCCTGAATTGGCCTGCGGACTCGAAAGCGCAACATTTTTATATTTCGCGCCGATTGCTCGGCCAAGGCGATTCCTGGGCTTTAATCGCGACATTGCCAAGCGCTGATTCCACATACCCCGATAAAGAGGTGCAAGTGGGAACGGAGTACGAATACCGCGTGATCGACTCTACCAAAAACGATTCTGTCTATGCTGTATTCGGTTTTCTTGCCTCAGGCATAGCCGTTCCCTCGCTGCCGCAGCCGGGGGCGGTGGTGCTACTTGTCGATAACACTTACTCCAATCCGCTGAAGACGGAAATCGGACAGTTAATAACCGATCTCACCGCCGAGGGCTGGCAGGTTCTTCGCCACGACGTCGCGCGAACCGACAGCGTGCCATACGTTCAAGATACGATCGAGAACGATTTCAATAATGCATATAATGTTCGCACTGTTTTTCTGCTTGGGCATATTCCAGTTCCGTATTCTGGCGACATTGCTCCCGATGGACACACACCCGGGAATGGAAACCACCAGGGCGCGTGGCCGGCCGATGTGTATTATGGAAACTTCGAGACAAACTGGACAGATGTTACCGTGGACGATACCACAGGGCAGGACATGCGTAACTGGAACGTTCCCGGAGATGGGAAATTCGATCAGGACGCCATCGAATCACCCATGGACCTTGAAGTTGGGCGGGTCGATCTATTCAATATGACCATGAGTTCTCCGCTTTCGGATACGATGCTCATGAAGCAATATCTCGATCGCGATCATGCGTTCCGAACAGGGCAGTTGACCGTTCCGACGCGCGGATTGATCGACGACAACTTTAACCTTATCCGTGAAGCCGGTATTGACATTGAAAAGATCGGCGGTAAAACCGATACGTTTCCCTATGTGTTGCCCTTAGATTACGATGCTCCTGCGACCGACGGTTGGAGGAATTTTCCAGGACTGGTTGGGCGAAATTATATTGACAATTTTCGTACAATAGAATCTGATACGTTCCATGCAGCGACGGATTGGTTCGGGTACGCCGATACGGCGAAATATCTATGGGCATACGGATGCGGATCCGGCAGCTGGGGGTATTGTAGTGGGGTTGCGAACATAACCTCGCAGTTCACCAATCCCGGATATTCCTGTATGTTTACGATGTTATTTGGAAGTTTTTTTGGTGACTGGGATCGACCGGACGATCTGTTGCGTGGGCCGTTATGCAGTTCTACCGGGCTGACATGCTGTTGGGCAGGGCGCCCTTATTGGTATTTCCATCCACTCGGAATGGGTGAAACCTTTGGATATTGTACACGACTTTCGCAGGATGTTACCGGTCAGATTAATTGGGGAACGTTAGGACTTAATTTAATTGCGACAAGCGATTATATGAATAGCCCTTCGATGAATGGCGTTCATGTTGCGCTTATGGGTGATCCGACGCTGCGGATGATCTATCTTTCCGATCCGCCCACCGCGCTTTCAGCGAGCGTCGGGACCAATACCGTGATACTAACCTGGCATGCGCCCACGATCAAAGTTCCGGGTTATAATATCTACCGCACCGATGCCACCGGCGATACTCTGCTGCAAATTAATAAGTCACTTGTGACCACGACGGCGTATATCGATTCGCTTCCGCTTCCAGACAGCAATATCTACGTGGTGCGTGCTGCGGAACTCACGACCACGCCGAGCGGCTCGTGGTGGAACGAAAGTGGCGGCGTGATGCAAGGTGTGAATGTGATACCGGCCGGAGTTGCCGAACTTCCAGCGGTCCAGAACCAACTTACCGTTCGGCAGGATGGGGCATTTCTCGACATCAGCGTAGCGGAACAAAGCAGTTCATCCATGCGCCTTTCTATTATTGACATCGCTGGCCGTGAAATCGCGTTGTTGGCAGACGGCGAATTTTCGCCGGGTGTCTATAATTACCACTTCAGTACTGCCGCATTGCCTTCAGGTGCATACTTTGTCCGAATGGTAAATCCTGATGGTGTGCAGAGCGCAAAAGTGGCGCTTATTCGATAAACCCAATGTAGCGCAAACTTCAGTTTGCGATCCCACCCCGGAGTCGCAAACTGAAGTTTGCGCTACATTACCTCCACCGGTCCATCCATGGCCCAGTGACCACCGCGTCCTCTTCATTCACGGGCCGCTCGCGCTCGGCAAGCACATCGTGCAATCCAACTTGCCGGCTTTGCGCGCCCCACGTTTCCCAATCCGGTTTGTAATTCGGATCGCGCGCCGTTCGCATTAGAATTGGTTCCTTAATGCCTTCCATCCCACTTAACTCGCCGGGCTTCTGCCATCGCAGATCGATGGACCAGCGAATACTATCCGAATAGTTCTCCGTCGAGCGATGGGGTATGAGATTGTTTAACAGAAGGATAGAACCTTTGTTCATGGTACATGTAACTATTTCACCTTCCGGAAGATCGCGCTCGTCGATATAGAGATACCACGAGTCCTTGCGGCCGACCGTGTTTTCGAGCTTGTGTGGATAGACTACTCCCCCTCCTAAAGAAGGAGGGGGCTGGGGGGTGGTTCCCTGACTAACTCGCACCACCTGCATACACCCATTAACCGCATTTGCATCGACAAGCGGAATCCACGCCGTAGGCTGGAACGTATGCTCCGAGCCAGCGGCAAGATACGCCGTATCCTGATGCCACGGCACGGTGGCAAGCGGATTATGCGGCGTTTTCGATCGCAAATTCCATACCGGATGTCCCGCGATCTCCGGACCTAAGATTTGTTCGATAATATCCAATAATTTCTTGCTCGACCAAATATCGGCAAACGCTTTGGGCAAGATCCCGCCAGTATGAATTAGCGTAGCCGCACCCGGAAATGCTTGCTGAAGCTTCGTTAATCGCGTGAGAAAACCTTCATTCTCGAATTTATCCTGTATTTTTCCGCTCGCATAAAGCCGCTCAGCAAGCGCATTGACTTTTTCATCAATCGCATCGATAACCGGCTGAAGTTCCGCATCCGTAAACAGATCGCGGACGATAAGGAAACCATCGGTGCGGTATTGTTGGAGTTGGGTAGGGGTGAGGGGCATAAAGATTCTATTTATTGTGGCGAATATTTTACAAGATCAATGTTTGCTTCCGATGTCATTCGTCGGTTCATCACCGCATGTTGAACCCACTTCACGTAATGACCAATAGTAGGAACGAACCAAATATCTGTAAAGGCAGTGTCAGTGTATGTGTATTGACTGTCCACCACGTAGGTTTCAACATCCATTTCAGTTTCTCTTGCGTGAAGCGTCGAAAATTCTCCCGCGGGTAATGTGAGCGTTTCAGCTCCCACAAAAGTGCATTGATCGGAGCTTATGAAATGGTCGCCCGCCGCATCGGATGAATCGCGTGGAGGTAATGCCACTACTGTTTTTCTGCTGCAAATTGGAAATGTTTTCCATATATAGATAATTTGGGGTAAGATATGTCCCCTTGAATCTACAGCGTGCTCGCTTGCAATCCCGAGCGAAAAATCACCATTCGATTCAATGTTATATACAGCAGTATCGACTCTGCCTCGGTAAGCCACAGCACAAACTACCACATTCGTTTTTCCACAGATGTGCTGGCCCGTCTTGATAATAGTAAATGTGTCGAATATTGGTACTGCCGAATCGTTCGGTCTGAATTGATATACATATTGCGTTCCCACTTTTGGAATATTCCAATTACCGACGGTTTCAACTCGGCCATTAAGCAGAGTTTCCGAACTCTGACTGCATAAGCCAACAAGCACTGCTATAAGAAGCGCGGAAAAAATGCGAAGATACTTCATAACTTTATTTATTTTGGTGAGAATTTGAACAGATTAATCTCTTCTTGTGGATCCGCCAGTCCATTTTCGGTTTCGTTAATGATGATCCTCACAAAAAAACCAGCCGATGGCGCAAACCAATAATCGGTTATCGTGCTAAAGGAGGAGCCACCATTACCGTTCAGAGAAGAGTCAATATTTATATTTGTTTCCCTCACATGTAGCGTAGAGAACGTTCCAGCAGGCGTGGAAAGCATTTCGGACGCAATGAACGCGACAATATCAGACTGCACAATGTGATCGTTGAACTCAATGGTATTGAGAGTAGGTGTGATGGGGGTTGTCTTTCTGCTTCCCGTCGGATATGTTTCCCAAACAAATGCTGGTACGATGATTCCATCAGAATCATTCGTCTCACCGCTCGACACGGAGAAATCCCCGTTGGATTCAATAGCATAGAATTCGGTGTCACCATTACCTCCGGAGCCTGAAGAATAGCTAATTACATTCGTTTTTCCGCCAATTTCCTGACCGTTTTTGAGGATCGTGATGGTATCGAACTCAGTGCCCGTCGTGTCAGGAGAAGTAGTTTGGTAAACATAGGTCGTTCCTATGCCGGGCGTGATCCACCCTCCCACGCTGCCCCCGCCATTAACCGAAGTGCTCGCACCTTGATTGCAGGACGAAACGAGCATAAGTGTAAAAAGTGCGGGAAGAAGTTTAAGGTGTTTCATATTCGAGATCGGTTGGAATTTGTCTATTGGGGCAGGTATTTTATAAGATCGGTCTCAATATTAAATACAGTTAACCGGCCGGTTTCTGTTTCCGACTCGGTTGCCTTCACAAAAAATCCGAGGGAGGGTGCGAACCAATGGTCGCCGGTATCGACGGTGCTATCGCGGAAACCCTCTGTCGTATCGATTTCAATCGTTGTGATTACTTCTCGGACATGAAGCGTGGAGAAATTCCCCGCCGCCGTGGTAAGATTTTCGGAACCGATGAACGAGCGGACATCGGTTGTTATGATCTGCTCGCCAAAACTGGAGGAATCGGTCGGAGGATCGGTAATAGTATTCTGACTTCCGGTAGGATAGGTCTTCCACGTAATATCGCCGGGCGCGATCGAGTCATCCACGGAAAAATCGCCATTGGATTCGATCACGTAGGCACCACCCTGCCCTTGTTGGATTTGCCCATCCTCGAAGAGTGACATCCGGATCGCATTCGATTTGCCTGCAACTTGCTGGCCCGTCGAGGTGACGGCGTATTCAAGGGTATCGGGGACGATCGAATCGGTTGTAATAGTGACTGTATAGATGAACTCGGTTCCCACTCCCGGAACGACCCACCCATTCGTGCTTCCGCCGCCATTGAGCGAAGTTTCCGTGCTTTGATGGCAGGAAACGAGAAAAATTGTAATAAGAAGACCGGGGAGCAGAGAGTGCTTCATAGTGGTATAAGATTTCTGAATTATGAAAGCGCGTAGTCGTGAACTTTAGTTCGCCCAAAAAATGCACACTATGGATAGAACCAGCAAGGCCGCGCTGTGGTTAGAACTGGCTAAATAAATTTAGCCGCCACACCCATGACCATTCGCCGCCTCGTTCTCGCCGTTTTTTTCCTATCTTTTTTTACTACATTAAGCAAAGCCGCCGGGAAGCTGGATTTCACCGTCGATCTGCGCGATACGAAATCGCATACGGTGCATGTTACGCTTACGCCAACGGGATTCCATGCAGGCAAAGCCATTTATCAAATGCCGGTGTGGGCGCCGGGAGCATATAGCGTGACGCATTATGGTAAGTATGTCGAAAATTTCAAAGCATACAATAAATACGATCACACCCTTGCGGTAAATCAGGTGAATGATGACCGCTGGGAGATCCCGAGCGGGCAGTCCGTAAAAAAGATCGAATACGATGTACTCGATTCGCACTTAGATACGACGAGCCTCTATTTCGCGATGGCGAATATCGATACCTCACTTTTTTTCGCCAATGCAACGGCGCTCTTCGGATATTACGACGACGATAAAAGTGCCGGAGCGCAAGTAACCTATCTTATTCCCGACGATTGGAAACTTGTCTGCGCGCTTCCTCCGCCCACTGGATATTCGCAAGATACCAACCCTTCTTTTAAAAACATGAACTATGTTGCGAAGAATTACGACGAACTTGCCGATGCACCAATTCTTGCCGCCGCAGAAACGAAGGATGAGAATCATCTCCGATCACATCGTTACGAAAAGTTTCCTGGAGGGCGGTGTGGCGTATGATGTCGCGGTGGTAACGGATGGAAGCTGGTCCGATACCAAAATGGATTCACTTGTGGAAGATCTGCGTAAGATCGCTTATGCCGAAACGGATTTCTTTCACGATATTCCGTATAAGCACTACACGTTCGAAATAGTCGCGCCGACGCTTTCGCATGTACCGGGCTTTGCGGAAGGCGCGTTGGAGCACGCGAATTCCAGCGATTATCTGCTTATTGACTTCGGCTGGTCTATGTTTAAGAACCAGTTCCTCAGCACTTTTTCCCATGAGTTTTTTCACCTCTGGAACGTAAAGCGTATTCATTCCAACTTGCTCGGGCCGTTCGATTATACCAAGCGCGTCATGACGACCAGCCTCTGGATGGCCGAAGGCTTTACGGAATACTATGCACACACGCTGCTTGCGCGCTATGGGATTATCAGCCCCGAACGGTTTTTTGCCGATGTTAATCAATGGCGTCAGGAAATGGCGATGGCGCCTGCTTCTGCAAATGCGAAATCGCTTGAAGAGCTTTCGATCGACGAGAGCACGTTGGAAATGGATGAGGCTACGCTCTTTTATTCGCGCGGTCCGCTGGTTGCGATGATGCTCAATATTGAAATTCGCATCGCGCACCGATAATAAAAAATCCCTTGACGATGTGATGTTCGCATTCAATAGGGAAGCAAAACTTGGCAAAACGTTCCGCGAGGATCAGATGATTCATCTTATCGAAAAGTATGTCGGGATCGATCTCACCGATTTCTATACTAAATATATTCATGGCACCGATTCGCTGCCGATCGATGCCTATCTGGCGAAGATGGGATACAAAGCACCGACGGCATCGGCGACAGAACAAACTCAGCTTGCCGTGGGCTCGGACAGTCTTTTTAGCTTTCTGTCGCTCGACCCAACAGGGCCGCTTGCCACGTCGGGAATAAAGCAGGGCGATGTGCTCATTGCAATTAATGGAACTCAAATATCGCTGAGCAATATGGCAATGCTCTCTTCGATGGATTCGATCAATGGCGCTACCATGACCGTTCGGCGGGATGGAAAAAACATCAATGTTCCAATCGTGTATTCGCAGAAGTCAAATGACAATGCAGGCACTTCTGCCAATATTGACCCGAATGCCACGCCGCTTGAAAATGCAATTCGAAAGGGGATCGTGGGGCAATAGGGATTTTGTCGCGAAGCCTCGCTGTTATGCCTCCGTGACCATAGACTACGTCCGAGAATTATACCATACTCCGTTCCTCAAACTCATCGCGCAGGCGAGCAGGGTACATGAGGCCAACAATACTTACGACGACATTCAGCGCTGCACGCTGCTTTCGGTAAAGACCGGCGGCTGTCCGGAAGACTGCGCGTATTGCCCGCAAGCCGCGCGGTATCATACTGGCGTGAAAGCGGAAAAACTGATGCGCACGCCGGAAGTGCTCGAAGCCGCGCGCAACGCGAAAGCCAACGGCGCGACCCGTTTCTGCATGGGCGCAGCCTGGCGCGAGGTTCGCGATGGACGAGATTTCGAAGAAGTCCTCGAAATGGTGCGTGGCGTAACCGACCTTGGCCTTGAAGCCTGCGCTACGCTCGGAATGCTCACCGAGTCCCAAGCCCAGCGTTTGAAAGAAGCCGGACTATACGCCTACAATCACAATCTCGATACCTCGCGGAATTTTTATTCGGAGATCATCCATACCCGGGATTACGACGACCGTTTAGGGACCATCCAACATGTCCGTGATGCCGGGATCACCGTGTGCTGCGGTGGAATAGTCGGGATGGGTGAGACGGATGAAGATAGGATCCAATTTTTGCTCACGCTTGCCTCACTTAGTCCGCAGCCGGAAAGCGTTCCCATCAATGCGCTGGTTGCGGTTCCCGGTACGCCGCTCGGCGAGCAGAAGCCGATCGATTCCTTTTCGTTTATCCGCACGATCGCCTGTGCGCGAATTCTCATGCCCAAAGCAAAAGTTCGTTTGAGTGCCGGAAGGATGAGCCTTTCTGATGAAGCTCAAACGCTTGCATTCCTTGCCGGAGCGAACTCCATCTTTTTAGGAGATAAACTTCTCACTACCCCCAATCCGGAACCGGATGCCGATTACCGGCTTTTCGAAAAATTGGGTCTCGAAACCTCTGCCATGACTACCGTCGAGCACAGTGCGTGAAAACTGGCTTCACAAATTAGAGCGAGAACTAAACGCGCTTCGAGAGAAAGGCCGCTATCGCTCGCTCCGCACGTATGACGGACTTGATTTTGGCTCGAACGATTATCTCGGTTTTGCAACCGATCCAAAGTTAAAAGAAGAAGCAATCGAGGCATTCAAACGTGTAGCTCTTTCATCATCAAGTTCCAGGCTTCTACCCGGACATCACGCAGAGCATCTTGAAGCAGAAAAAGTCTTTGCGAATTTTGTTAGAGCAGAATCCGCTCTTCTCTTTAATTCCGGATATGACGCAAACCATGCGCTGCTGACAACACTTCCTACCCGCCACGATCTCATTTTGTATGATGAACGTTCCCACGCCAGCATTTACGATGGCGTTCATGCTTCGCTTGCGAAAAGCCGTCGGTTTGCTCATAATTCTGCTAATGATTTACGCAAGCTTATAGATAGAAAGCAAACATCAGGGTCATCCAGCCAACTTTTTATTGTGCTCGAAAGTGTGTATTCGATGGATGGCGACATTGCCGAGCTAAAAAAAATCGTTGATATTACAAATGAATTTGGAGCAATTGTTATTGTCGATGAAGCGCACGCAACAGGTGTTCTTGGCAAGCGCGGGGAAGGGTTGGTGAAAGATACGATTGGGCGAAATCAGAACCTCATTACCGTTCACACATGCGGCAAGGCACTTGGCTCTGCGGGAGCGTTTGTTTGCGCAAGCAAGACCGTTACAGAATATCTAATCAATAAAGCGCGTGGATTTATTTACACTACTGCATTGCCACCGATGGTTGCGATGCAAATTATGAATGCGGTTAAACGCCTTGAGTCAGAAGGTGTTGAACTTCTCAGCGCGCTTCGCAAAAAATCGAATCTCGTGCGGGAAAATTTGCAGAAATCGCTAAAGCAATGGACAGTCCCCGATGGCAGAACTCCAATTATTTCAATTATAATTGGTAAAGATGAAGATGCAGTTCATGCGGCGCGATCGTTAGCTGAAGCTGGATTCGATGTGCCAGCCGTTCGGCCACCGACCGTTCCCGAAGGTACAGCACGATTGCGCTTGAACGTGAGTTTGCGCCATTCCGATCGAGATCTGCGTAATGTTATTGATGCAATAGTGCGAGTAGAAACAGGGATAGTAAAATGAAAAGCATTATTATTTCCGGAACCGATACGGGAGTGGGGAAGACGATGCTCTCAGCGACGCTGATAGCATCGCTGCCGGAATATTCGTATTGGAAGCCTATTCAATCCGGAACCGTAGATGGAACTGACAGCGAAACAGTGCGAGCGCTCTCTGAATGCTCGCCGGTACGAATATTACCGGAGGCATATATTTTTTCGCAACCATTATCGCCGCACCTTGCAGCTTCGATCGATGGTAAGAGTATAGAACCAGAAAAACTCCATGTGCCAAACATCCAACCTCTCATCATCGAAGGAGCAGGCGGATTGCTGGTTCCGCTCAACGAGAAACTTCTCTTCATTGATATGTTCAAGCAATGGGATTTGCCGGTGCTGCTGGCCTGCCGTTCCGGACTCGGAACCATTAATCACACGCTGCTTTCCATCGAAGCCTTGCGACGGCGTGATATTTCGCTTCTCGGATGCATTCTCATTGGTGAACCAAATCTAGAGAATGAAAAGGCGATAGAGTATTATGGAAAGGCGCAGGTGCTTGGAAGAATTCCACCAATTACTTCGTTCACCGCAGAAACATTGCGAAGTACGTTCGATCAGCATTTAATCATCCTAAGATCCATCCTGTGAATCCGCAAAATCCTGTAAACCGTGGTTCTGGATCGGGTTCGTGGCTCGATCTCAATGAACGCTACATCTGGCATCCCTACACGCAGATGCAGCTTGTGCCGCGCTCGGTTGGCGTGGAGCGAGGGGAGGGCGTGTATCTTTATCTATCGGATGGACGCCGCATTCTTGATGGCATTAGTTCCTGGTGGGTAACGCTGCACGGTCACGCGCATCCGAAAATTGCAAATGCTATTGCCGAACAAGCGGCGAAATTAGAGCAAGTTATCTTTGCGGGTTTTACGCATGAACCTGCTTCAAGGCTGGCAGAAAAGCTGGTCGATATCACACCGCGGGGACTCGATAAAGTTTTTTTCAGCGATAATGGCTCGACTGCCGTCGAAGCGGCGATAAAAATGGCGATCCAATATTGGAAGCTGATGGGTGAGAATAGAACGGAGATCCTTGCGCTCGATCATGCGTATCACGGAGATACGTTCGGCGCGATGTCCGCAAGTGCGCGAGGATATTTTACACAGCCATTCGAGGATTTTCTCTTCCATGTTCAGCGACTTCCATTCCCTGATCCTGCGGAACCGGATAGCGAAGGCCGATTCCTCGAAGCGTTACGATCAGCAGGGAAGCGGAACACCATTGCAGCATTCATCTACGAGCCGCTCTTGCTGGGATCAGGCGGAATGCTTATATGGCGACCGAGCATTCTTGAAGAAGCTCTGAAAATTGCGAAAGAGTTTGGAATGCTCTGCATTGCCGATGAAGTCCTCACCGGATTTGGTCGTACCGGAACGATGTTTGCCTCCGATCAAGCCAGAATAAAGCCCGAGCTGATGACGCTCTCGAAAGGCATCACCGGAGGGTTCCTGCCGATAGGTATTACGATGGCATCGAACGACATCTTCAACGCATTCCTGAGCAACGATCGCGCCAAAACATTTTTTCATGGGCATAGTTATACTGGGAACCCGATCAGTTCTGCGGCGGCGCTTGCGTCCCTTGATATTTTTGAATCGGAGCCGGTCTTTGAGCGAATTAAATCTATTGAGGTCACACACGCGAAACATGCGCCTGTGCTTACCGCTAAACATAATCTCAACTATCGGCAAATTGGAACCATTGCTGTCTTCGAACCGAAGGATACCACCGGCTATCTCAGCACAAAGTCGCTCGAATGGAGCAAGCGCGCGCTGGAGATGGGACTGCTCATTCGTCCGCTCGGCGATACGTTGTATCTGCTGCCGCCGTATGCTGCTACGGAGGATGATATGGAGTTTGCGTATGAGGTGCTGAACCGCATTCTCGCTAATTGATGTTTCATTCACGTAGCAAGAAAGCATGGGAGAGATTTTCCGGGATACTCGATCGCGAAAGTATTACTTTTTTTCGAATGAAAGTAATGAGCCTCCTCATGTTCATGTTACTCAAGCAGAGCGTTCGGCGAAGTTTTGGATGGAATTTCCCATTCGTCTTGAGTACAACCATAAGTTCTCGGGGAAGGAACTTCGTGAAATGGAGAGAATTATTGAATTGAATCGGGAGTTAATTATGGAGAAATGGAATGAAAACAAGCGATTATCAAGGAGTTAGAGCCAGCAGCCTTGCCGTTTCGGCGAGCCATCTCGACGTGACACTCGAAGATGGCAGGATGCTTCGCATCCCCACCGCGCTTTTTCCCAAACTAAGAAATGCTCCGCCGGATAAACTCTCCCATTGGGAATGGATCGGCGAGGGCATCGGCATTGAATGGCCGGAACTTGATGAGTTTCTGTCTGTAGCAGGTTTTTTGCAGAACACGCCCTATTTTATTCCGACTAAAGGACCATCCAAAATTTTGCCGAAACACCGCGCGATCCCACGCGCTCCGAAGCCGAGGAAAAAGGTTGAGGCGTAGTCCGTCCCGAACGCTCTTGCGTTTGCGTATGAAGTTTTTGATGCCATTTTGAATTAGATCGGAACGTCCCCGTTTTTCCCCTGTTTTCGTGTCCCGCGAAGTGGAATAAGCTGCCTCCCAGTTTTGTTATAGCACTTCTACCTACTCAAAATAATGCCAGGAATCAACGATTTTGCAATAAAACTCGCCACTGTCAACGGGACAGGCTCGGCGAGCGCCAGTAATCTGCTGATGCAGTCGATCTACCGCATGGGTATTCCCGTGGCGGGCAAGAATTTATTTCCGTCGAATATTCAAGGTCTGCCAACGTGGTATGAGATTCGCGTAAGTGGGGCTGGCTACGGCGGCCGCGCGCTGGATTACGATCTGATGGTCGCCATGAACGCCCAGACCTATACGAAGGACGTGCAGGAAGTTCGCTCCGGCGGCTATCTGCTTTATGACTCAACGTGGCCTCTGCCAAAGGAGCTTCATCGCGATGATGTAACGTTTCTTGGCGTGCCGCTCTCCCAGATGCTTATCGAGACGGTTCCCGAACCTCGGACACGCATTCTGCTCAAGAATATCATGTACTCCGGCTCGCTGGCTGCGTTACTCAATCTCGATATAGAGATCCTTGAGGAGCTGATCAAAGAGTCCTATGGCAAAAAGCAAGCGCTCCTCGATGTCAATCGGAAGGCGCTTCATTCGGGCTTCGATTACGCGCAAAAGAACCTTCCCAAACTTCCGTTCGGGTGCGAGAAGATGGATGCCAACCGCAATAAAATTCTTATCGATGGCAACACCGCGACGGCACTCGGCGCGATCTATGCCGGTGCAACGGTAGCCGCGTGGTATCCGATCACGCCCGCTACTTCTGTGATGGATGCGTTCAAAGCATTTTGCGATCGCTTCCGTGTCGATCCTGTTACGAAAAAAAATAATTTTGCATTTCTTCAAGCGGAAGATGAATTGGCCGCGATCGGTATGGTCATTGGTGCATCGTGGGCGGGTGCGAGAGCATTTACTTCCACCGCCGGGCCGGGAATTTCTTTGATGAACGAGCTGATCGGCCTTGCGTACTATGCCGAAATTCCTTCCGTGATCGTTGACGTGCAACGCACCGGTCCCTCCACTGGCATGCCCACGCGCACACAGCAATCGGATATTATGGAATGTGCCTACGCATCGCACGGCGACACAAAGCATATTCTGCTTTTTGCAGCAAATCCGAACGAGTGTTTTGAATTCACGGTAAAGGCATTCGATCTTGCCGAGCAATTCCAGACGCCCGTGTTCATGATGAGCGATCTCAATATTGGTATGAACGATTGGGTCGTCGATCGCTTGAAATGGGACGACAATTACAAGCCGAATCGCGGGAAAGTGCTTACGAGCGAAGAACTCGATAAGCTGAAAACGTACTATCGCTATTCTCCTGAAGATGCGGATTTCGTTGCGGCGCGAACGCTGCCGGGAATCAATGCCAAGGGATCGTTTTTCACGCGCGGTTCCGGTCACAACCGGCTTGGTGGCTATACGGAAACCCCTGCGGAATATCAGGAAGTGATGGACCGTCTGCTGAAAAAGCACGATGCTGCTAAGAAATACATACCAGCACCGATCATCGAGCACAAACCGGGAGCAACCTTCGGAATTATTACGGTTGGCGGCTGCGATCCGGCGTGTAAGGAAGCGATCGATATTCTCGAATCACAAGGAATAGCTGCAAATTACATGCGTGTGCGCGGGTTCCCGTTCGGAAAAGAAGTCGAGCAGTTCATTGCCGAGCAGGATTTCTGTTATGTGGTCGAGCAGAACCGTGACGGGCAGTTGCGCTCCCTGCTTACGCTCGAAACGCGCGCGCCGAAGGAAAAGCTGCGCTCGATCCTAGTCTATGGTGGGTTCCCACTCTCGGCAAAATCGGTAGTCGAAGGAATCCAGCATAAAAAGCAGAAGAAACAGTCGCCCAAATTAGGGGCCGTATTAATGGAGGAATGAAAAATGATTTTGGGATTTGATCTAAGTCCCGAAGGGACAATAGGAAATAGCCGGGGACGTAAGTCCCCGGTAACCGGGAGATTTCTGTACTCAAAGTCCCGTAGGGACAAAAGAAAGCTCCTGTCGTCCCTACGGGACTCTCTTCCTTGCTTTTTCTTTTCCGGGGACTTACGTCCCCGGCTATTACATTTCGTCCCTTCGGGACTTATAGGATTTTAAAATGCCATCAATCTCAAAACCCGTTGTAACTCATCCAAGCCTCGAAAAGAACGAGCTGGGACTTAACTTACGCGCTTACGAAGGCGCAATGTCAACCCTTTGCGCCGGCTGCGGACACGACTCCGTTACTGCTGCCATTGTGCGGGCTGCATGGAAACTTTCCATCGAGCCGCATAAGCTTGCGAAATTTTCCGGCATTGGATGCTCCTCGAAAACGCCGACGTATTTCGTGAGTGGCGCGCACGGATTTAATTCCGCGCACGGACGCATGCCCGCTATTGCAACGGGCGCAGGCGCGGCGAACCGTTCACTTCTTTCCATTGGTATTTCCGGCGATGGCGATTCGCTCTCGATCGGTATTGGGCAGTTGGCTCATGCCATTCGCAGGAATCTTAACATCGTTTACGTTATCGAAAACAACGGCGTGTATGGATTAACGAAAGGACAGTTCTCGGCTTCGGCGGATATTGGTTCCAAAAGCAAAAAAGGCGAGGCCAACCGCATTTCGCCGATCGATCCCGTCATGCTTGCGCTTAGCCTAAATGCGACGTTCGTTGCGAGAAGTTTTTCCGGCGATAAAGATCAGCTTGTGCCGATCATCGAGGCGGCGGTGAAGCATAACGGTCTTGCGCTCATCGATGTGATCTCTCCGTGTGTTACGTTCAACGATCACGAAGGCTCGACCAAAAGCTACGCGTACACGCGCAAGCACGAGTATCACGTCACCGATTCGAATGTAGTTTTTCCAATGGACGAGATCGTTGCAAATATCGGTATCAATGGCGCAACGACCGTCATGATGCACGATGGCAGCCTCATAAAATTCACGCGCACACCCGAAGGCTATGACCCTCACGATCGTGCGAAAGTATTTGCCTATCTTCAGGAGCACCAAAGCGAAGGCAAAGTTCCTACCGGCATTCTATTCATCGACGAATCCGCACCGGATATGCATGGCGTTATGGGCACAACAGATGTGCCACTCTCGCAAATCCCATACGAAACGCTTTGCCCCGGCAGTGCGGAACTGGAGAAGTTGCAAGAGGAATTTAGGTAACAAGTTATTATGTTGAGAATATAATGCAACAAAATCAGGCGACAATTCTGGGCAACCTCGACACTTTGCGTGGTGAAGTAGGTGTTGCTATCCGACAGACCTTAGGAGAATTAGGTATTGTCACATTAGGAGTTGATGCTGCGGAAGCTACTGCTCTCAGCCCTTCGATCATTGATTCTATTGCTAAGGCTATCATATCCTCTGATTTTATAGTAGCTGATATTTCCAAATTGAGCCCAAATTTATCGTATGAACTTGGATTAGCTCATGGTATGAGAAAACCTACTATCCTAATTATGGATCAAGAATCTCTATTTCAAATACCTTCTGAATTGGCAGGCTATCTCTTATTATTTTATGACCGATATAATCTCGTAAGTTTTCAGAATAAGCTTCGGAATTCAGCGGCACACTACGTTACCTTGTCCCATGCCTAAGCCTCCCAGCTGCTTCGTCATCATGCCATTTCGTGATGATTTGAATTACTTCTATCTCTATTTGAGAGATTACCTAAAGAATCACCATCACCTTCATTGTGAGCGTGGGGATCATCGGGTTCTAACCATACCTTTACTCGAAAAGATTAAAATCGGTCTTCAAGAAGCAGACGTGATTATAGCAGATATAACCGGGAGGAATCCTAATGTATTTTATGAGTTGGGATTATCGGATGCTTATGATAAAAGAGTGGTGCTAATAACTCAGGACCAAGCACAGGATGTTCCGTCGGATATTCGGCATTTGGAATTCATCCGGTACAATCTTGGACAGCATGTCGAATTTCTAAGCCGTCTTGATAATGCACTTCATCATGTATTTGTGGAGCGATACGAGGCTTTTTTCAATCAGGCAATCGCACTACTTCAAGAATTTAACTCTCAATCGCAATCTCATTGCACTGCGGCGTCCATGGAAGAATTTCAAGCTCTTGTTGTCAAGGCAGAGATCACTCAACAAATCCCGGAAGACACATTACAACTGCGAGGATTCTTGTTACCTAAAATTATTCGGGAGAATACCGACATTGAGGTTATGAGAAGGATTAGTGAGTGGATTCAGTAGTAAACACACCTGTCGATCCATGTGGACAAACGTCATCGGTGAAGAGCGGGTAAAGCATATTTTGCGGAATGCGCTGGAGCATGAAAAGCTTCCGGGTGCGTATCTTTTTTCAGGGCCGGAAGGAACGGGCAAGGACGCCGCTGCTATCGAGTTAGCAAAAGCGGTAAATTGCCTGAACCCTGCAATGCGTGGCATGGAAGCATGCGATGAATGCGAAAGCTGTGTTTCGATCTCAAATTTTACGTCTCCGGCAATGCTATTTATTCATGCGCTGCCGAAAAAATCGGATGACGATGGCGCGGAGCTAAAAGAAGAGGATGTTGCTATCGTTCGCGAGCAGCGTGCGGCAAAAGCTGCCGATCCCTATTTCAACTTTGAGATTCCGCGAGCAATGGCGATTCATATTGGCCAGATTAGGGAACTTCGCCTGTTGCTGGCTCGAAGCGTATCGGGTGCGAAGAAACGTGTCGTTATTATCAGCGAAGCGCAGATGATGAACGATAAATCGCAGAACGCTTTCCTCAAAACGCTTGAAGAACCACACGCCAATACGATCATCATTCTGACAAGCTCGAATGCCAATGGCTTGCTGCCGACCGTTCACTCGCGCTGTCAGGACGTGCGTTTCGATGTGTTAGCGGTCGATGAAATTAAAATGGCTCTGATGGAGCGCGAATCACTAACGGAGGACGAAGCCGCATTCCTTGCACGGATCGCGTCGGGAAGTTATTCTCGTGCCCGCGCGATGATCGGTGAGGATGTAAAAGAGATGCGCAAGGAGATCGTTGCCTTTCTTCGGATGGGTCTTTCGAAAAGCCGTCGCAATGCGGTGATTGAGATCAATAAGCTGCTTCCACGCTCTGGTGGAAATTTTTTGGAGAAACGTCAGGCGGTCGAACAATGTCTTATGCTCCTGAAGCTTTGGTTGCGAGATGCCTTGGCGCTTTCCGTTTCTAATGGATCCGCAAATGAAGGCAGTGAGATCATCAATCTCGACCAAATGGAAGATCTGAAAAAATTCGTCGCACGGTTCGGAGATTCTAAGCGAATTATTGCTGCAATTGGCTCGGTCGATCGCGCGATGCACCATACAAAGCTTCAATTGCAGTTACGCCCGGTTATGCTTCAATTAGTATCAGAATTAGAGATTGCGCTGGTATAAAACTTTGCGGGGATTACTATTGTCCTGTCTTTGAAATAATCCAGGGAATCCTAAAATTCTTTTGTAGCAGCCAAATAGAAATTTCATGTTGTTAGCCTGATAGCAATGTGTGGGGTGGTTGGTTGGTTCACAACTTAAATTTGCCGTTCTCGTGCGCTTAACGTCAGTGTGTCCGTCAGATCCGTCACGGTTGTAAATTTCATGACAATACGGATAGGCACCTGACATTTCTATCTTGCTATTACATATTTTCAATTATTTTCAGGAATCACTTGACTTCCGGATATGCCCGCCGTATATTGGGAGAGAAGTTATAGGCACCCATGTCTATAAGAACAATGTTCATTGAAAACTATGATAGTTTCTCCATGAATATATTCTCTGTGAAAGCATTGTGTGGATAACTTTTTCACCAAATGGCGAATTCGCGCTGATTTCGACAGAGTTCATGAACTCCAAATGCAAAAAAAAATAATTCTGATAGTCAGCGAGGAATGGATTGAGGACAGGATTAAGGATAAAGTCTGAACCGGAGGTAGATGGAGAAATTTCCATTTTTTACGATTCCGGCTAAAAATTGTATTATTTTTGTACAGGAAAGCTCGAAATAGTGCCAGAAAAGGCAGGTCACAAAAAAATCCTAAAAAAGATTGTAACCTTTTCGGTTTTCGCGGGTCTTTGTTATAGAGGCATCAATAACGGTGTCTATTAAATAGGAATAAACATACTTTCAGAAGGACACTTGATACTGTTCTCTGTCTGAAAACTAAGGCACATTACCCCTTTGGTGAGGCTAAGGTTTTTTCAGGGAGGCTAAAAGGATGAGTAATCATCCTAGCATGAGCGATTATGCGAATGATTGCTCAGCATTAATGGATTTGCCGCTTTGAGCGGCGCCCGGATCGGGACTTATGCAGCGGTTTTGCTGCCGAGAGCCGGTTCGGGCAGCTAAATCGAGTCATTACTTTCCATCACCACCGGACTGGCTGGTGATCGGGGTACAAAGCTCAAAGCTGCAATCTCCATTTTTTAGTCGCTTGACAGATAGAGTCTTTTTTATCAACTAACATCTGAAAGACCATGTCATCAACCACGATTCCTTCTGCCTCTCGCATGAACCAGACGGGTTTTGCTCCGTCGTCTCATGCTTCCTCTTCTGCACTACTATCATCGCATAACGGCTCTGAGCTTCCGCCGTTCGTCGATCTTCAGTATAGTCCGTATCCACAATCCGATGGCGCGCTTGGCACGATGCCGACACATAATCCGGTTCCGGATCTGATACCGGATGAGTTCTATGAAATTCTGCGAGCGCACGATCTCATCAGCGAAAAGGGGATTCGCGACCACATCATTCGCAAAGCCTTCAAAGCGATGCGCGAACAGCAGGAACTGAAAAGCTGCGAAGCTCTGGCGAAATTGCAGGCGGTGTATCCGTATTTGCAGATCGATACGATCCGGAAGATCATCTATCGTATCGGGCCAGGCAGCGGCAGAAAAGCAATGATGTTTTAGAAGTGTGAAAGTTGAGGGGCAGGCGTAGAAACTTGCCCCGCAATTCAATTCGGTTGTTTTTTCGGAACTCGCTCTCCTTTTTTGCGGGCTTCGGACAGCCCGATTGCGATGGCCTGTTTCGGATTAGTGACCTTCATTCCTGAACGGCCGCTTCGTAGTGTTCCTTGCTTTTCACGGTGCATTGCGTTCTCGACGGTTTTTTGCGCTGCTTTGCTGTATTTCCGTGGCATAATGTATTCACCTCCTTTCGAAATGATATTTTTAGCAAAAATCATTCCGAAAAAGAGGCTGATCTTTGAACTTTCGATGTTCGTGTCCTTGTTACACTACACGCCCACATGAAGGGTAAGAAAAACGGCCATTTTGTGTGGCTGCTTTTTTTTTTACCCATGACAAAACCCTCCTGCACGATCGTTCTCGGAACCCAATGGGGTGACGAGGGCAAAGGAAAGATCGTAGATCTTTTAGCGCAAAATGTCGATATTGTCGCCCGTTACCAGGGCGGCGCAAATGCCGGTCATACCATCCTGCTTCCCGATGGACGCCAGTTTGTTCTACACTTAATTCCCAGCGGAATATTCCACGCGGACGTGATGTGCGTCATTGGCAATGGCGTGGTCATCGATCCGGTTGCGTTGCTGGATGAGATTAAAATGGTGGAAGAGCAGGGGATCTCGGTGCGCGGTCGGCTTTTCATTTCGCATAATGCGCATCTTATCATGCCATACCATAAGATGCTCAATGTGGCTGCCGAGCAGCGCATGTCGAAAGATGGCAGCGCAGTGGGAACTACCGGGCGCGGCATCGGACCAGCATACGAAGATAAATTTGCCCGAAAGGGAATTCGCATCGTCGATCTGCTCGATAGAGAATCGTTACGCGAGAAGCTGCGTAAGAAATATTGTGGAAAAGAACGAACTACTCGATAAATTTTACGGAGCAAGTGAGCGGTGCGATGTCGATCAGCTTATTGCAGATTATGAAATTTTCGATCGCGCGATCGATCCCTATATTACCGATACATCGCTCTTATTGAATCGCGAGATTGCAGCAGGAAAATCCCTTCTGCTCGAAGGCGCCCAGGCCGCGCTGCTGGATATTGATTTCGGAACCTATCCTTTCGTGACTTCCAGTAACCCGACGGCTGGAGGAGCTTGCACGGGACTCGGCATTCCACCAATGGCGATCGACCGGGTGATCGGCGTCGCAAAAGCATATGCCACACGCGTTGGCAATGGCCCGTTCCCAACGGAACTGTTGAATGAAACCGGAGAAAAGCTTCGCGAAGCCGGACACGAATACGGCGCTACCACCGGACGCCCGCGCCGGTGCGGGTGGTTCGATGCCGTGGCTGTTCGATATACCAATATGATCAACGGGGTATCGAGCCTTGCGCTGACGAAGCTCAATGTGCTCTCCGGGTTCCCGGAAGTGAAGCTCTGCACCCGCTACGAACGCAAGAGCGACGGACGCGCCATCGCGCACTTCACGAACGATCTGCGGTTGCTTGCGGAGATCCGTCCGGTGTATGAATCCTTCGAAGGATGGACGAAGGAATCGTTAGAAGGCGCGGCAAGCCGCGAGGATCTGCCGATAGCGACGCAACGCTATCTCAATGCGCTCGAACGTGAAGTGGAATGCCCGCTCGAAATTATCTCCGTCGGTGCCGGGAGGGAAGAGACGCTGGGGGTGGGAACCGCATTGATGAGCGAATAGTCGGAATTAGTTACACAGCTATTCCATATTCATCCCGAAGAATTCCTTCGATTCGAGGGATCAATTCCGGCAGATCCTCTTTGATCGTCAGCCAGAGATCCGGAAGGATAATGCCATCGTAATCATGAACGAGCGCATTTCGCATCGCAGTAATAATTCCGTAAGGAAGTTCATCGTGAGCTGCCTTGAATTCCGGCGACAGGCGTCGAAATGCTTCGCCGAGAATTGTCATCTGCCGGATGAGTATATCCTGGAATCCAGATCTGTAGAGAAAAAATCTTCGCTTATGCCTCCTGCATATTCTACGGCTCGCCGGGAAGAAAGCAGAATATCGGCGAGCGATTGCGGGTCGATCTCAGGCATTATAAAATGGCCGGGCCGACGAAAGAATATGCTCCCGGCGAATGGGATTTCGTGAAGCGCGAATGCCTTCTGCATGGACGACATCTACCTCTCTGCCAAACACATGGGCAAAATCATCATGCATCGCGCCATACTCGAAAAGCGAATGGCGAACGCCGGGAAGGTATTCTATCAGCAGGTCAATATCGCTTTGGGGAGTGAAATCCTCGCGCACTGCCGACCCGAACAGCGCCACGCTGCCGATCCCCCATTTCCGGCAGACTTCGTCAAGCGCTATCCTATCGACTGTGATCGGTCCAAGCGAAAGTGTTTCCATGAACGTGTAAAAGCAATTATTGCCGATGATAGTTCTCTATCGAACGCGAAGTGGAATGCCCGCTCGAAATTATCTCCGTCGGTGCCGGGAGGGAAGAGACGCTGGGGGTGGGAGTAATGTGAACTTACCTTGAAAGAACAAGTGGAATTGAGCGAGTCTGTCCATTCATTTGGACTTGGCATTCATACACTCCGTTCGGTAAATCGGAAGGATTCCATTCGAAGGAACGAGTTCCAGCATCGAGTTCACCGGAATAGATTTTGCTCACTTCCACGCCGAGTAAATTCGAGATAGATATTTCAGAATAACTGCTTCCGGGAACGGTGATTGAGATCGTCGTCGAGCGAGAGAATGGGTTTGGATAGCTTTGGAATGATGGAAACGTTGCAGGCACTGGTTTAACAATGCTTTGAGGAATCACATCTGACAGAGGACGGTAATAAAGACCACTGAGCGTATTGAGGAAACAATATGTTTTATCAAAAGTAATACTTGTAATATCGTCAGCGTTCAGGCCATCATTTAATGATGTCCACGTCATCCCTAAATCCGTGCTCAGGAATATGCCGTTTTCAAGTCCAGCAAATAGATTGGTTCCATAGACAGCAAGGGAGGATGTATACAAATCGTAGGGCAAGCCATTATTTGCAGCTTCCCACGTCGAACCGCGGTCGATGGAACGAAACACACCATAATCGCTGCCCGCAAAAAGGATCCCATCCATTACAGCCAGAACATAAAATTTTCTATTATTCAAATCAGTGTCTGATGTTCGCCAAGAGTTCCCATCGTCTATGGATTGATATATCCCATCAAGGGTTGCCGCAAAAAGTGTGTCGCCGATTCTGGCGAGAGCACGCACAATCACACCGCTATCGAGACCGGAGCTTTTTACCACCCAACTCGCGCCGGTATCGGTCGAAACAAATATTTCCGCCATTGGTGCCCACAAAAATGTCAGGCCCTGTTGTATCAAATGCCAATATTTCACCTCCCACATAGCTGCTGTCAAAATTCCAGTTTGAACCATTGTCTGTTGACATATAAAGGTCCTGCCGACCAGACGAGCTTTCTCTGGTTCCCAAAAAAAGTATTTTGTCAATAGCTGCTACGCCGCCTGTCTGCTCTACTGTTCCGGGATCGGGACCTACATCTTGCCAGGTTGCGCCTTCATCCGTTAAACGAACCACTCCAGGTGTATTATAGGGTCCAGCAAAGAGTGCATTGCCGTTAAGGAACAGGGAAGCAGCCTGTAAGTCATACAAAGACGTGTTCGCAGCAAGCCAGTTTAAACCACTATTCGTGGAACGAAAAATGCCATCACCATACGTTCCTGCGAGCATGACGCTGCCGATCATGCCGAATGCCCGAACATCGAGATTGAAGAGGCCCGTATTACGCGGCAGCCAGGTTATTCCGCTATCGGTCGAAAGATAAATCCCTTCACTCGTTCCAGCATAAATACATGAGTCAATCGTATATAGGGCCGAAACGTCTCCTCCAGATGAAAGCCCCATAGAAGGAAGTCCTGAATTTTGAGGAGTCCATGTCTGACCGTCATCAGTAGAACGATAAATTCCGTAATACTGCGTGCCAGCAAAAACATTGTTTCCTTCCGTCGCAAGGCATAGCACATCAATGGACTTAAAAATACCGTGATCTGCCGTTGTCTGCCAAGTATTTCCGAAGTCGAGCGAGAAAATAATGCCGCTATCATTTGTTCCGGCGAATAGTTCCAAATATGGCGAAGCAACTATTGTATTTACTGAAAAAGTTTCAAAGTTTCCAGAACTTAATTTCCAGGTTGACCCCATATTTGTCGAGATACCCAGAGCTTGATTGCTGTTTGGCTCTTGAGTTGTTGGAGCATAAAGATAAGGCCATATTGCTGCAAAACAGGATGCAGGCCCTGGAAGATCTTGGTTATAACTTCGGTTGTAGCCATTGGGATCAGTTTCATAAATGCTGCCATACTCAATTCCTGCAAAAATATCAGTTTCAGTAGCAATCATTGCTGTTACATTGCTATCTACCAACGTTAAATCAAGTGTATTCCATGTTACTCCGCTATCGGTTGATACAATAATACCATTATCCGATCCGGCGTAAACCTTCGATCCACATGTAGCAAAGGAGGTAACAAATGGACCTCCTTTGCCGATAATTCGCACCCACTGTGCCTGTGACTCGGAAGTAAAAACTAATAAAAGTGCAGCAATTATTAGAAGGCGAAAAAGCCGAAGATGAATCATGTAAATCTAAGTCTATTCAAAACTAAAAAGTGCCCATTAAACGAAGGCCACCTCCAGCGGCACTTCATCCGGGTCGCGGAAGTAAAAGGCGTAATACTCTGGCGAGTATTCGGGGTAATGCGCGGGAGGGCGAGTTATCTTCGAGTTCGTGTATTTAAGTTCTTCATACATTTCATCAACCGCTTGTTTTGAATCCACAAACAATGCAATATGGTCGAGTCCCACATCTCGCACGAATGGCTCGTGCGTTTTACTCGCATCCCAACGTATCCAAATATTATGGTCGTTCAGCCGGTAAGATTTGATGGCAAAATCGGTCGTCTCTTCGCGGTGATCGGATTCGAAGCCAATTTTCAGGAGAATGCGGTCGTAAAATGCTTCAGATATTTCGAAGTTAGAGACATTCAGTATGATATGGCCGATGCGGGGCATCAATTATTCGATTTAGCAGCGATCTCCTGAATATTGGCGAGCTTGTAATTGCCGGGGTCGCCATGTTCTTCGAAGTGGAAAATTTTGCCGACGTTATTAGTGTACGTCCAGGTTTCGGTAGGCGCATCGCCTGGAATGAATGTGCGTTCGATCTTCGTCGGTGGCCCGTAGAGAATATATACTTTACCGCGATCGGTGGTAGCGCCGTTGAGCATCCGAGAGGTAGTAAAGTTAAACGCAGCGTAATCCACGCGCTGGTAGAACGTAGCCATGCGTTCGTTGTACGCGGTTGCAGGGGTGGGGTCTTGCGCGCGCCAGTAGGAATAGACCTTTTTCATTTTTTCCTGATCGGAGCCGGAGTTAAGCGCCGCATAGTCCTCCGGTTGCATAATAATTTCAAGGGGCTCGATGGCGTCGATAGGATCGCTGAGCGAGAGCGGCATATTCTGCCAGACGAGCAAGAAATCGTTCTTCTGCGTTCGCTCAATAGTGCCGGATCTGATATGAACAGAAAATTCGTATTTGCCCTGAACGAATTTTTCGCCGGGAACGTTAAAAATTGCGGTCCAAAGCTGCGCGTCGCTATCAGGTAGAAGTTCATAGCGAAGAATGCTATCGGCCTTGATGAATTGGAGCGACGATCTGCTATGCAGGTCGTCACTATTGAGCGAAGCGTGGTAACGCTCGCCGGTATCGGCGGGATCGATAAAGTTTTTCACCTGCCGGACGTTCACATCGATGCTCGGCAGGCCATCGAGCGTATCGGGCATTCGGAATGCAACGGTTCCAATAAGATTCCGGCTGAACATATAGGTGTTTCCCCGCGCGCTTAAATATGCCAGACCATCTTTCATGCTATCGACAAGCGAGAGGTCTCCAATGGCGATATTTCCCTTGCCACCCGTAAGAAATTGCGGGTGCGCATTTTTGATAGAATGCAGATCGATCACGACGGGCCGCATCACCATGCGGTCGATATTATCGCGGACTTCGATCTGGAGTGAATAGTGCTTGTCGGTGTCGAAGGCGGGGAACGTAACACGTTCGCTCATGGCGTGCCAGTCCGTTTTGGAAACGGATTCATCGAACGTTCTGGCGTAGATGGTATCGACAATGTTGCGGGTGAGAATAGGCTGTGCATTCCCCTGTTCCAGCACTTCGATCGTGACCTCGCGCAGCGCATAATACGCACCGTGGTCAGGGTTTTTTGAGCGAAGGAACGAAAACATCGAACTCGCAGTGGTGAGGCGAACATCCGCCGTGCGGCCATCCGGCGATTGTACGACGGTCGTCATGACGGGATCGCCATAGTCGAAATACATCCGCGAATCGTGCGAATGCCACTGCGCCTCAGCGCCATGTGTAAATGCTGTAATGGCGAGTGTGAATCCTAAAGCCCTTAATACGATTCTTTTCATATCTTAATTTAATCTCTTCCTTGCAAACAAACCGTATGGACACAAACACGCCCACAATGTTAAAGTCTCACTTCCTTAATTAAGTAGCGCTCCTTCGAATACCCACGTCCTAATTCCATCGCGCTGATTTTCGTTTACATCGAGCGGTGCGTTATGGATCTCTTCGCCAAATAAGGTCCTAAGCAGGATTGATGATGTATCGAGATTCGGATTTGTCGTATTCACATCGATGAGGCCCGGATAACCTCGTATTGAAGTCCAGGAAGAGAGATCGTATCCGCCAGCCATGTCCGTTGGATTATGGCAGCCCGCGGTGTTGCATGCGAGCGTGAAAAGCGGTTCTACCTGCTGCGAGTAGCTAACTCCAGATGACGGAAAAACGATCTGATCTGCGTTTGAAATACCACCGCATCCCTGCATGGCGATGACAAGGATTGCGATAATGCCAAAAATGCTGAAAAGTGCGAGTTTCATGCCGATAAAAAGAACTGCTTCGAACGCTCTGTCATTCCATTTCCAGGATGAATAATTCCTTAGAAAGTAATGACGATTCCTCTAAGCCTAACGTAAGAGTTGTATTTTTGTAACATTATGACTACCACCCGTAGTGTTACTTTTCCCCTTGCCATCATCGCCCTCGTGGTTGGCGGGGCAGCGCTTCATGTGATGCAGCCGGTACTTTTGCCATTCGTGGTCGCGCTTTTTCTTTCGAATATTTTCCGTCCGCTGGTAGTCTTTCTTCGCACAAAGCACGTTCCGATGGCGGTTATTCTTCTGCTTGTAGTCGTGCTGGTGGGCGCGGTGCTATTCGGCGTTTCGATGGTTGCGCTATCGAGCATTCATTCTCTTATGGCTGCGATGCCGAGATATGAGGCCCGATGGAATAACGCACTGCTGCCGGGATTAGAGCATCTCCTCAATGCTGCACCCTCGGCAATTCAGGATCAGGTCAGGACGCTTCAATGGTCGAATATTATGCAGGTGTCGTCGTTATTTGGGCTGCTGTTTGAAGGCGCAGGAGGATTCGTTTCTATTCTGGGCGGGCTTGGGCTAATTCTGCTCTTTATGCTCTTTATCTTGGAAGGCAACGGACTGTTCGACCGCAAAATTCATGCGGCATATCCTAAGCGGGCTGTCGAAATTACTGCTGTGATAAAGCGGATCGACGAAAAAACCGAACGCTATTTCATTACCGTAACCCTGATAAATCTTGTGAGTGGAATTATCTCAGTGATAATTTTATCGGCATTCGGGGTCGATCTGGCGCTGCTGTGGGGACTTGTCACTTTCATCGTATGCTTTATTCCAACGATAGGTTCTATTTTTGCAATGGCTCTGCCGATCATTGTTGCATTTCTTCAGTTCGATGGAATTTCGACACCTATTGAGGTTGCTGTAACTTTAATTGCAGTCCAATTTCTTTGGGGAAGTGTTATTACGCCGCGCGTTATGGGATCGAGCCTCGATCTTAGCCCGTTGCTTGTCCTGATCTCGTTGATATTTTGGGGATGGGTCTGGGGACCGTGGGGGATGGTACTTTCGGTGCCGATCACCTCTATGATCAAGATCGCAATGGAGAGCATTCCGGAAACTAAGCCGATAGCGATCCTAGCTTCTCACTCATACCCTCCCATTCAAAAATGAGTTTGTCAAGTTCGCCTTTGATCTCAATGATTCGCGCCGCGTTAGATTTTACACGATCCGCATCGGAATAATAATCGGGATCATACATGGCGTCTTCCATTGAGGTCTTCTCCTTCTCAAGCCGTTCAATTTGTTTTTCAAGACGAGAAATTTTGTCGCGTAGCGGTTTTTCTTGCTTGTATTTCTTATTGCGTTCTTCGGCTTCGATGCGCTTGCGCTGTTCCTCGGAATGGTTTGTCGCAACTGGAACTTGCGTCTTTTGTTTCGGATCCGGCTTTGCCGGTGATGGTGTGGCGCGTTTTGCACGAATGCTGGCAAGTTCCGTTGATCTTAATTCTTCAAGATAAATTTCTATGGGCTTGGGATACTCCTTGACGTGACCATCGCCAAAGGTGATAAGATGATCGGTCAGATCTTCCAGGAAATCGCGGTCGTGAGAAATAACGATGATGGTTCCTTCGAACTGAAGCAACGCTTCCTTCACCACTTCTTTCGATTGAACATCCAAGTGGTTCGTCGGTTCGTCGAGAATAAGTGTGTTAACAGGTTCGAGCAACATTTTTGCTAACGCCAGCCGGGATTTTTCGCCGCCTGACAGCACGCGGACTGGTTTGAACACATCATCACCCTGAAATAAAAATGCACCGAGCAAAGTGCGAATCTGCGCCATCGAACGGGGAGCGCTTCCACTTTTCTGAGAAGCCGCATTCTGTCCATGAAATAATTGCGCGCGCGTGACGGATTCCAGCGTTTCAAGAACGGTAATATCGGGTTTCAGCGCCTCGGCCTGGTGCTGGGCATAGTAGCCGAGCGTGACATTATGCCCGTATGTAAGAGTGCCACCGGTCAGCAGTTCCTGACCCGCGAGTATTTTGCCCATCGTTGTTTTGCCTTCGCCATTGCGGCCAAGAAATGCAACACGATCTCCCCGTTCGATGCGCAGGTCAACTCCTGAAAAAATATCGCGAATGCCATCATAGGATTTTGCGCCGTTCTCTATTTCGAAGACCATTCTTCCGGATGGTGGTGCGGCGGGGAAGCTAAAATGCACAGATTTACCATGCGAAGAGAGTTCGATACGCTCCATGCGCTCCAGCATCTTAACGCGCGATTGCGCTTGACGCGCCTTCGTCGCGCTATAGCGAAACCGTTCGACAAAACGCTCCAACTCTTTACGCCGCGCTTCAATATTGGCGCTCGCAGCCATAAGCTGGGCTTCGCGTTCGGCTTTCGTGCGCTCGTAGTATTCGTAGTTGCCGGGATAGACTTCGATCTTTCCGTTCTCGATCTCTGCCGTCCGATTACAAACGAGATTGAGAAATGCGCGATCATGCGAGACCATGATGATAGTTCCTTCGAACGCTTTCAGGAAGTTCTCGAGCCACAACATGCTCTCCAGATCGAGATGGTTCGTCGGTTCATCGAGCAGGAGAGCATCGTTCCGAGCGATGAGAAGTTTCGCAAGCATCAATCGCATTTGCCAACCGCCTGAAAAGGTTGCTAAGGTTTTTGTGAAATCACTTTCGCGAAATCCAAGACCAGCAAGAATTTTCTTTGCGTCGCTTTCGAGTTCGAACCCGCCAAGGTCTTCGAACTGATGGTGCAGCACTCCAAAACGATCTATTACTTGGAAATATGCATCGCTTGTGTGATCTTGTTTGGGATCTTCCATTTCAAGCTGCACTTCTGCGAGAGCTTCCTCAATGTCGATCAAATCTTCGCGTGCGCGCATCGCTTCAGCAATTAGCGTCCGCTGTTGCGCGGCGCTATCGAGCGTTGGCTCTTGCGGCAAATAACCGACCTGGTAATCCGTTGGCATATTCACGCTGCCGGATTCCGGTTCATACACTCCTGCAATGATGCGAAGCAGCGTTGTTTTTCCAGCGCCGTTTGGGCCGACAAGCCCCATGCGGTCGCCGGGACGCATGGTCGCGGTTACATCGCGGAAAAGAAATTTTCCGCCGAACTGCATGGAGAGATGTTCTAATGCGATCAAATATTAATTACGAATTACGAATTTCAAATTACGAATTATCAAACTATAAACGAAAACTTCTTATTATTCTATTACAAAGTCTTATTTATGTCATTCCCGCGAAAGAGGGAATCCAGATTTGGCTTGCAACGCGGAATATGGATTCCCGCTTTCGCGGGAATAACGAGTGGGTATCCTTCACGGCTGAAGCCCTCTGCGGGTACGATGGCGGCGGCGGATGAATGGCATTTTGCGCTCGTTGTGTTTACCTTCTTTATCATACGGGAGCACGGAAATGGAACCATCTATTTCCAGTATAGCTGTTTGCACTTCGGAAATATTTGAGAAGCCGTGCTCTCGTATTTGCTCTTCCAGTTCTTCCTCGCGAATAGACTCTTTCAGCAAATTTGATGTCACAAATTGTCCGTTGCGAATCAGGAGGCGTGGTTCGCCGGTAAGAAAATGTCCGAGCTTTGTTTCTCGAAACAGAAGTTTCGTCAAAATCACATTGATAAGAATGAGCGTCGCTGCTGCGACAATACCGCCAAGAAGCGAATTATCATCGCCTACCATCGCGTTCTGGACGGCATTCGAAACCAGCAGGATCAGCGCAAAATCGATCAGCGAAAGCTGCGAAATATGCCGCTTACCCGCCAGACGAAATCCGGCGAGAATAACGAGATAGACCACCGTGCTCCGCACGACGATAGCGACCAGCGAATCGAACCACATTGTTTTGGGTAATTATGTTAGTCGGGCGTAACAGCTATTCGAGGAGTATCGCTTCCGCAAGGCTCATTTTAGCAAAGACTTCTGTTTTCCTGTCATCCTTCGACTTCGCACATTTTGCGATAGCAAAATGTGCGAAGTCGAAGGATTTCAGGAAGTTCATCTCATTGGTTAACTACATGAGATCCTTCGACTCCGTTTTTCTCTCCTTACGTCGAGAAAACCTCCGCTCAGGATGACATGACAAATAAAGTTTATGGCAGTAGCAAATCAACCTACAACTATCCGGCTCACCGAGATCGAGAAAGAACTTGCGGAGCTTCAGGAAACCCGCACCCAGCTACGCTCCCATTGGGAGCACGAAAAACGGCTTATCAAGGATATTCGCGCCCAGCGCGAGGAGATCGAGGCACTGCGCATTCAGGCCGAGCAGCTTGAACGGCAGGGCGATCTCGGTAAAGTAGCGGAAATTCGATATGGCACGATCCCGAAAACGGAGAGCGACCTTGCAAAAAAACAATCGGAACTGGAAAAGCTCCAGAAGGATCATCAGATGCTGAAAGAGGTCGTTGGGCCGGAGGATATTGCCGAAGTTGTTGCGAAATGGACGGGTATTCCTGTCTCACGAATGCTTGAAAGCGAGCGTGAAAAGCTTCTCAAAATGGAAGACCGATTGCATGAGCGCATCGTTGGTCAGGATGAAGCAGTTACAGCAGTATCGAACGCCATTCGCCGTTCCCGCGCGGGAATGCAGGACCGCAATCGTCCGATCGGGAGCTTTATTTTTCTCGGCTCGACCGGCGTTGGAAAAACGGAGCTGGCCCGCGCACTTGCGGAATTTTTGTTCGATGATGAACATGCGATGGTACGCATCGACATGTCGGAATACATGGAGAAATTTTCCGTATCGCGTCTGGTTGGCGCGCCGCCGGGATATGTGGGGTATGAAGAGGGTGGTCAGCTAACGGAAGCGGTGCGCCGCCGTCCATATAGCGTGCTGTTGCTCGATGAGATCGAGAAAGCACACCCGGATGTATTCAACATTCTTCTGCAAGTGCTCGATGATGGCCGCCTCACCGATTCGCAAGGCCGAACGGTCGATTTTAAGAATACGATCATCATCATGACGTCGAACATCGGTTCCCATATTATCACTGCTGAAATGCAGAAGATGAATGATGAGAATAGAGACCGGATTCTCGCGCATTTGCGAACTTTGCTTCTTGCGGAGTTCGCAAGACCATCCGTCCCGAATTTCTGAACCGCATAGACGAGATCGTGATGTTCCAGCCAATTTCGGAAAGCGATCTTCGTAAGATCGTCGATATTCAATTACTCCGCGTGATCGAAATGACGGAAAAGAATGGCATCCATCTTGAAGTTACCAACGATGCCCGCGATTGGCTTGCCAAAAGTGGTTTCGATCCCATTTACGGTGCGCGTCCACTCAAGCGTGTGATTCAACGTGCAGTGGTCGATCCACTGTCGATGAAGCTATTGGGAGGGGAAATCGCGCAAGGCGATACCGTGCGTGTCGATCACAATGATCGCGGGCAATATACGTTTGAGAAGATTGAGAGTGATGGATTGGCGTAGATTTTTCAAGTAATTACGAGGAGTTGAGGAAGACTACTCGTCTTGCTTATCACTTTCGCTTACGTTGGGCTTCGGAACTACAGACAGGATACGCCCCATAGTCATCCGCTTTAAATTTGAAGGATTGACAATGAACAGGAAGATAGCTGCAAGCGAGATTAGCGTTGTACTCACATTTACATCAAGTGCTCAATAGAGAAATGAACTAAAGATTGCAGCCCAAAGAAACCACTGAATTGGTATGGGAAGCTTGCGCCTGACACTATGCGTGACGAAGTAATACAGAATCGCGGCGGCGAATAGCACGACGCCTTGCCAACCTAACGGATTAAACAATCCCCAAAAGACTACAAAAAGCCCGATCAGTTTGAAAATCATATTTACTGTCGTTTTCATGGCTTTTAAGGCATGCCCTGAATTTTCTTACCCCAGTTTCACCCTCGGATCCAGCCGCGCATAAATAAGATCGACAATAAAATTCACAACGACGAAGATCACGGCGGAAAAAATTACGGTTCCTTGAATAATGGGGAAGTCACTGCGGGTAATGGCATCGACGGCCTGCAATCCAATGCCGGGCCAGTTGAAGATATACTCGATAAAATAGGTGCCGACGAGCAATCCGGCAAGCCAGGCGCTTACGGTAGTTACAACGGGATTCAGCGCGTTTCTCAGCGCGTGCTTATACACGATGGATTTCCACGGCGCTCCTTTTGCTTTGGCGGTGCGGATATAATCGCTCGACATCACTTCCAACATACTCGACCGCGTTACGCGCGCGATAACGGAAACGGGACGGAAGGCGAGCACCATCATTGGTAAAATGAGATATTCAATATGTAATTCGCCGCCTTCCCACATATATCCCGAAACGGGAAGCCAATCGAGCCAGGAACCGAAGACAAGCATTGCAAGCAATCCCATTACGAACGCGGGAACAGAAATTCCGATAAGCGCGAAGAGCATCGAGGCGTTGTCGAAAAGACTGTAGGAACGAATTGCACTTACCACGCCAATCGCAACGCCAAGCACCGATGCGATGAGCATGGCGCTGATGGCCAGCGTAGCCGTCGCGCCAAATCGATCCCAAATACTTGCAAGAACCGGGCGATTCGATGTAAATGACCGTCCCAGATCGCCTTGTGCGACATTGCCGATAAACCTCACATATCGCTGCCACGCTGGAAGATCGAGTCCAAGTTCATGACGAATCGCCGTTTGCGTTGCAAGATCGGCTCGCTGCCCCTGCATCATGCGCGCAGGGTCGGGCAACAAATTCATGATAAAAAAGACGACCGTCACCACCCCGAATATCACGAGGATGGAATAGATAAGTCGCCGGACAGTAAATGCTAACATTAGTCCGTTTGCAACAGCTATTAACTCATTCCAGTTTTACCGCAGTGCCGTAGCAGAGTACTTCGCTGACGCCGGCCATGATATCTGTAGCATCGTAACGCACACCGATAATGCCATCGGCGCCAAGCTGTTCTGCATGTGCGACCATGAGATCGTAGGCATCCGAACGAGCCTTTTCACAAAGCTGCGCGTAGATCGTTATGTTGCCGCCGAACAGTGTTTGAAGTCCAGCGGCGAACGAGCCAACGATAGATCGCGAACGAACAACTATGCCGCGCACCACACCAAGATTTTTTGTGATCCGGCGTCCAGCAATGTCAAATGAAGTAGTAACGTTTGAGTGATCCATGAGATTTGAATGATTAAGAAAATGCAAATATACGGGAGAAAAGAAGCATCGGAGATAAAAATTTCGTATATTTGTACCCAAGTATGTGGTGCCTCGCATGGATGAGCGATCATGCGGCGAGGTGAAAAGGGAATCTCGTGAGGTTCGACCGAGCGATCGTGCGACCCAATTCGAGAGCTGCCCCGCAACTGTAACTCCATGCGAATGAGCAATCATTCGCTTTAAGTCCACTGGATCGTGAATGGTCTGGGAAGGCATACACCGGAGAAGCCAGGAGACCTGCCACGTCAGATCTAATTCATTTTGCCTTCGAGGGAGAGGCAGGAGTTACAGACAATCGGAACTGTAGAGCAAACTTTAGTTTGCCCACGTTCGCTCAATTTTTCGTGCTCCTATGCTCGCCTCCATAAGGCCGTATGGGAGCTTTTTTTGTCGTATTTTCTAATTTTTGCACCGATTTTTATCATAGCGATATGCTGTGTGAATGTGCGCGCGCAAACCACGGATGAGCATTCGTCCATAGAAGACACGGTAAAGCGATTGCCGGCAAAAACAGTCGTTATCACTGCGCTGCGCCCGAGCGATCTGCCAGCGATCGACCCACGCCAAGTGGAGATCAAACCAACGGATGAGCTTTACCGAGTGACTGGAGCTACGCTCGCATCCGATGCATTGAATGCCATCTCATCCTCGCTCGATATTCGGGAATATGGTGCTCTTGGCTCGATCGCGCTGCCAAGCTTTCGCGGATTGCCTTCGGAATACACCATCGTCTATCGCGATGGTATTCGCATGACGAACGAGCAGCTTGGCGAAACCGATATTGGCCAGCTTACCCTTCACGGCATTTCTTATGTAGAATTAATTCCTGCATCGAGCGCGGTATTGCTTGGCGGCGATGCTATTGGCTCCGCAATAAATTTGGTGAGTGAAATTCGGGATTCTAATGCTCTCACCATTGGCAGCGAGCAGACAACTTACGATGGTTCCAGCGGTTTTCCAACGCAATCGTATTATGCAAAAGCGTCGCTGAATCCATTGCCAACCCTTTCGATCGTGGCCGGTGGATCGCTCGATCAATCAACAGGGGCATTCCCATTTTATCAGGATTCGGCACGTCCAAATGTGCTGCGCCAGAATAACGACGCCGCGCTTCGTAGCGCGAATCTGGCCGCACTCTGGACGGCATCGGATAACACGACCGTTCGTTTTCTTGGTAATTATTTTTACGCGAATCGCGGCGCGCCGGGCGCGGTGACGACGGAGGGGATTGGCGCTTCGGATCTTACTGCGCGACAAACAGACGCACAAACATTCGGCGCGATCAAGGCCGATCATGACGATGGGCCGCTTGCATCAACCTTCTCGCTTTCGTGGCAGCGGCAGTTCGAGAGCTACAACGATCCCGAATTTGCAACGAACGACAGCGCCTGGAATAACATGATCGATGCATCGGCACGAGCAAGTTATACGTTTACGCAAGCAATAGAAGGATTTGGCGGCATTGAAGAAGAGCATACAAACCTTGCAGGAAATACGAATATCGCGCCCGGAGGCGATTCGATCATCGACCGTTACCGAACGAGCGCGTATGCTGCTACAACATTGCTTCCCATCGATCATTTGGATGTGAATGGCTCGCTCCGTCTCGAAAACATCTCCGATCTCGACTTAACGGAACTTCTGCCACAGGCTGCGATCAATTATTCCCCGATCCACGATCTTTATTTAGGGGGCGCATACAGTAAAAGTTTCCACGCGCCTACGCTGAACGATCTGTATTGGTATCAGGGTGGAAATGCAAATTTGAAGCCGGAAAGCGGGGAGAATTGGCAAGCCTCTATTTCCTTTGAGCCGGAATGGAGTGGGACCACCACGAAACTTGCAGCGACGGGATTCCTTGCCCACATCAATGATGAGATTGTTTGGCTTCCCTCCGTTGGCACCGAGTACACGCCAATAAATATCGAGGAAGTGGAATCGAAAGGCATTGAATTAAGTGCGGATATAGAGGCCAGTATCAACGCACGAATATCTCTGCATTTCGAAGAACGTTACACATGGCTCTCAGCGCTCAATATTACGTCCGGAGATCCGAATTATGGGAATGAAATTCCGTATTCCTCGCCGACAAGATCGCTGTTAATCGCGGAGATTCGCCAGAGCGATTGGGGGTCGTTTGCCGTGCTCGCGCGCTATCGTGGACATGAGTATTCCGATGTCGCAAATACTCCCGGCGGTGAATTTCAGCCAGTAACGACTTATGATCTGACACTAACCTCGCGTAATTTTACTTTTGAAAACATAGGCTTTAGAATGTTGCTCGGCGTTGCCGATGTAACGAACGAGCATTATGAGGATGTCATCAACTATCCCATTCCAAGCCGCACCTATCATTTTTCCATTGAACTAAACTATCATTAACCATGCAACACAAACTCTACTTATTTACCATTGCCGCCTTGTTATCCTGCTTGCTGGCGTCCTGCGAATCTCCTTCGAGTACGACGCCGAATACGATTACCGTAGCGCCTTCGCCGACACTTTTTGTCGTGAACGAGGGTAATTTCGGCGATAATAATTCGTCGCTCGATGCGGTGCTCTTCAAAGCCGATTCGGGAAAAACCGATACGATCATCAATCACAATGTTCTCTCAAAGTTGGGCGAGGGAAACGATGTTCTCATCGCGGGGAACCATGTGATCGTCCTCGATTTCGCTTCGAATGCGCTGAATATTGTAAGCGCCGATTCGTTAAACACGCTGGCGACCATTCCCTTCGGACTCGCCGCGCCGAATAAAATGGCGCTCATTAGTTCCAATCTTCTCCTTGTTACCCGACGCAATGCAAGCAGTGCAGCTATTGTCGATCTGACGAAAAATGCGATCGTCGATTCCATCCCCATCGGCGGAGCGAGTATTGCCGTCGCGGTGATCAATAATAAAGTCTATATTACATCCGGCGATTCCGAATACACCGGCCCATTTCATCTGAATGTGGTGAATCTTTCTACCGATCAAGTGGAAAAAACTCTGCCTCTTCCTCAATCTCCGGAACAGGCGATTGCGGATAGCACGAATGGCGATGTTATCATCGGCACGGCAACGGATTATGCCAGCGTTGGTCCTAAATTCTATTTTGTTAATACTTCGAGCGATGCGATAACCGATTCCCTTAGCGTGGGCTCCGTGAATGACGATGCCGAGCTTACGACAGGTGGCAAGCATTTCATCATTTTGAACCAATATGTTTACCCGCTTTCTGGGCCAACCCATACGCTGCCGAACCCACTCATTAATGCAGGAAAGACGTTGTTCTACAAAGGCTTTTACAATGCGGCTTCGAACGATCTCTATGCCGGTGAATACAATTTCAACATTGCGAATGGGAAGGTCGATGTATATGATGGGATGACGGGCGCTTTTAAATGGTCATTCACAACTGGAATCGGCCCCGCACATTTCGCGTTCTACCAATAATTCTCTAAAATACATGAAAAACTATCGTGAACAGGCTCTCCTAGCAGGACTTTTAGTAGTCTTTGCCATCGCGACGCGCGTCATTTTTAATATGGCGCACATCTATAATTTCAATGCTGTGATGGCTGCGGGGCTTTTTGCCGGGGCGTATCTTGGCTCGAAGCGCATCGGTATAGTGATTCCATTTATCGCAATGGCGATCACCGATGCAGTGATCGGTTTCTACGATTGGAAGCTGATGGCTGTCGTTTATGGGGCATTTGCTGTAGCCGTGCTTCTTGGCAGATTCTATGCGAAGGATGCAACGCTTTTGCGATGGATCGGCTCGGTGCTCGGAGGCTCACTCACATTTTTTGTGGCAACGAATTTCGCCGTGTGGGTTTTCGGCGATGGAACATTCTACCCGCACACGCTTGCAGGTCTTGGTCAGTGCTTTACGATGGCGATCCCATTCTACCGGAATACAATGCTCGGCGATCTTACGTGGAGCGCGGTGCTTTTCGGTGGATATGAGCTTATTCGGCTTAAAGCGCCAAAGTTAGTTCCCGTTGCAAAATGAACATGAACTCCATTATTTTTTTGAAGGCTCTCGCGTTTAGTGAGAGCCTTCTTTGTATAAAGACACCGTGCCTGAAGGGCACGGCTACGGTAGCCGTGGCCTTTAGGCCACGGTCGCGGAGCGTATAAGCATGAAAACGGCACTCTCCTGGAGCACCGGCAAAGACAGCGCGTGGACGCTGCACGTTCTGCGTCAGCAAGGCGCGGAGGTAAGCATGTTGCTCACAACCGTGAACAGCACGCACCAGCGTGTTGCCATGCACGCGGTTCGAAGGGAACTGCTTGAAGCGCAGGCGGAAGCAGTCGGTGTGCCGCTGATGGTAGTTGATCTGCCGTGGCCGTGCCCGAATGAAGTGTATGAAGCGCAAATGAAAGTGGTTGTAGATCAACTTATTGTGGATGGATTCGAGCAGATCGCGTTCGGGGATCTATTCCTGCGGGATATTCGAGAATATCGCGAAAAGAAAATGGAAGGATCACCGATAAAGCCGATCTTCCCGCTGTGGGAAATTCCGACGACACAATTAGCGAACGAAATGATCGCTGGTGGACTTAGATCGCGAATAACGTGTATCGATCCAAAGAAGCTCGATGCGCGTTTTGCGGGCCGCGTGTGGGATCGATCGTTATTGGATGAATTCCCGCCGGAGGTCGATCCATGCGGAGAGAATGGCGAGTTTCATACTTTTGCATTCGAAGGGCCAATGTTCAAGAAGCCGATGAATATTCGATTGGGAGAAATTGTAGAGCGCGATGGTTTTGTTTTCGCGGATCTTTTATTGCAACATGAAAGTGAAATGGTGAACGCATGAGTGAAATATCGGTAAATGGAACCCACAATGGAGTAAGAGCTCACGAGAAACCTGCTCGTCTTGTGCTCGAAAACGGTGTCGTTTTTCGAGGCAATGCATTCGGCGCGCTGGATGTAAAACGCAATACCGGCGAAGTGGTTTTCACGACAAGCATTACCGGCTATCAGGAAATCCTGACCGATCCATCCTACGCCGGACAAATAGTTACCATGACGAACCCGCTCATGGGTAATTACGGCGCTAATTCCGAAGATCTGGAATCATGGAAACCATTTGTTTCCGGGTTTGCCGTGCGCGAGAATGCCGAGCGATATTCTAACTGGCGCGCAACGGAAAGCCTCGATAAATTCCTTGCTCAAAATGGAATTATGGGAATTGAACAAATTGATACGCGCAAACTTGTTCGCTTACTTCGCAGCGAGGGTGCAATGCGAGGCGTACTCTCCACAGAAGTGCTATCGGACGCTGAACTTGTTGAGATTGCTCGACAAAGCCCGAAGATGGATGGTCTCGATCTCACAAAAGGCGTAACGACGGATGGAGTTTATGATATGGATTCCAATACCCCCGCCTTTCCAAGGCGGGGGCAGGGGGTGGTTGCCCCGCATGTGGTTGTGATTGATTATGGCATTAAACAAAATATCCTGCGCAAACTGGTCGATCATGGCGCGCGGCTCACGGTTATGCCATCCACCACAACGCTGGAACAGATTCTCGAGCAAAAGCCGGATGGAATTTTTCTCTCGAACGGCCCCGGCGATCCGGATGCGGTGAAGGATACCATTGCAATGCTGAAAAAACTCATCAAACGCGAAGAGCAGCCGATCTTTGGAATTTGCTTAGGACACCAACTGCTTTCGCTTGCACTGGGCGGAAATACGTATAAGCTAAAGTTCGGACATCGCGGTGCGAACCATCCGGTGAAGAATTTGCTATCCGATAAGATCGAAATAACTTCCCAAAACCACGGCTTTGCTGTGGATTGGAAGACCATGCCGAAGGACTGCGAACTTACGCACCTGAATCTTAATGACCAAACGGTGGAAGGCTTCCGCCACACGAAGTTACCGATCTTCGCGGTGCAATACCACCCCGAAGCCTCGCCCGGCCCGCACGAAAGCGATTATTTATTCGGGCAGTTTATGGAGGGAATGGGAAATTGATTTTATGACATGAAGATCTCATCAACAAACCACTTGATGTTTTATTTTTATCTCATCGGATTTATTGCGTTCGCATTCATGAGTATTGTAACGAGATTGACCATTCTTGAGTACGGAGCTGGATTATATCTTTTTATAGCTCTTATAGATTCTTGGAGAAAAAAGCGGAAAGTAGAAGGCAAGATGTAGAAAAGTGCTTAATCCGCAAATAAGATATAAAAAAGGCCGGGTAAAAACCCGGCCTTTTATTTGAAGTAATTTTTTTACTGCACTTTCAGCAGTTCCACATCGAAGATGAGCATAAAAAATAGCTAAGAATGCTGTAACCATGCTGGTAACAATTCTCTTCCTCTCTCTGTTATTAAAAAATGAGGATCATCTCGAAAAAAACATTGCGTGAATTCTGGAGACGGGAGCCTCTGGCAAAACAGCCGCTCGAAGCTTGGTACGATGAGGCTTCGAAGGCAGCTTGGGGTTCACCTTCCGAACTTAAACAGCAATTCGGGAAAGCCTCTATTATCACCTCGAAGCGTGTGGTATTCGATATTCATGGCAACCGCTTTCGATTAGTCGTAGATATTGAATATCGCTTGCAGATCATTTTCATTGTCTGGGCCGGTACTCACGGCGAATATGACAAACTCGATGTAAGGAAATTACACTATGTTAAAACCCATACGAACTGAAAAACAATATGAAGCAGGGCTTGAACGCGCATATAAGCTTATGCAAAAGAATTTGCGAGCAGGCTCTGCGGAATCGGACGAGCTTGAAGTGCTTTCCATGCTCATCGAGCGATATGAGGCGGAGCGTTATCCTATGACACCGCCTCATCCTGTCGAGGCAATAAAATTTCGGTTGGATCAACTCGGATTAGCTCCGTCGGAACTTGGTAAAGTACTCGGCTATCGCAGCCGCGCGTCGGAAATTATGCGCGGCAAACGAAAGCTCACGCTTGAAATGGTGCGCACGCTTCATGAGAAGCTTCATATCCCGCTTGAAAGCCTTGTTGCGAGATATTGATAAAAAAAGGCCGGGTAAAAACCCGGCCTTTTATTTGAAGCAATTTTTTTACTGCACTTTCAGCAGTTCGACATCGAAGATAAGAGTGGAGTTCGGTGGGATCGAAGCTCCTGCGCCGCGTGAGCCGTAGGCTAAGTTCGGCGGACAAATGAGTCGGCGTTTTCCACCGACTTTCATCGAAAGCATTCCCTCGTCCCATGCAGGGATAACGCGTCCCACGCCAATAGCCGTTGAGAAAGGCTGGGGGTGATGAAAATCAGGATCGACGTTAGAATCGAATGTTTTGCCATTCGTGAGCTTGCCGGTGTAATTTACAGTAATCGTTTGTCCCTTTACAGGAGAGGCGCCTTTGCCGACTACAAGGTCGACATACTCAAGTCCCGAGGCGGTGACAACGGTATCGCCAAATTTCCCAGGCTTGTGCTGCGGCGATTCCATTGGGGGGGGCATTGGGGTTGGAGCGGGCGCAGCGGCTTGTGCGGCAGGCTGTGAAGCTTGTGGCTGTCCGGATTCTGGGGTGGTCGAGGCAGATGACATAGGTTGATTGGGGTCTATTGTTTGAGAGTTTGAGTTAGTGGCCGGGGTTTGTGTATCAGATTTTGAGCAGCCAGCGTACGTGGCTGTGCTCATGAAAAGTATGATCAAGGCTGCGAAAAACGCACCCTGACTGCGTCTGAATGTTGAATGAGTGGATGTTGTCATTGATTGTAGAGTCGTGTTAATTCTTCTTTTTTTGCTTCTTCGAACAGTTTTTGGTAATTCGAGTAACGGTCGATTGAGATCTTATCGTCCTCGACTGCTTGCCGGACAGCACAGCCCGGCTCGTGGATGTGAGAACAATTGGTAACCCGGCAACGCTCCTGAAATTTTTGGAATTCTACAAAGGCGAATTTCAGGTTCTGAGGGTCGAGTTCGAAGTTTGCGAATTCTCGAACGCCGGGGGTATCGGCAATGAAGGTAGGAGCACCCGCATCGTCGGCGATGCTTCCTACCCCCTCCTTCTTTAGGAGGGGGACATCAATCAATGTGCTTGCGGCCGTGGTATGTGCACCGCCTTTGAATTTCCTTTGTAATGCGCCAGTTTGGGCTGCCTTGCGTCCGAGAATAGCATTGATGATCGAGCTTTTCCCAACGCCAGAATGTCCGGCAAAAACGCTTGTCTTACCAGCGATTTCTTCCTTTAATTCTTCGATTCCTGATCCTTTGATCGCAGAAAGAAGATGAACGGGATATCCGATCTCCTGATAGACATCCCGGAAATAGGAGGCCTCATCCATTTCCTTAGGTGGCGCGTTGTCAATTTTGTTAATGGCGATCACAATATTGAGACCACCCTCGACTCCGGCGACGATATAGCGGTCAATAATACCGGAGCGGAGCTTTGGCTTGCCCACGCTCGTGACGATCACGAGCACATCCACATTCGCGACGATCACCTGCTCGAACGACTCGCGTCTTCCCGCCGCGCGGCGAGAAAGCTTTGTGCGGCGTGGCAAAACTTCTTCAATGAGAATATCGGCATCGTTTTCAACCGTGCTATTATTTTCATTCGTTGACTGGGAGGGGATTGCTAACCGCACCTGATCGCCAATAGCCACTAATGTAGCATTTGGGTTCGCAGAGCGCGTACCCTTGTAAGTTCTGGCTCGGAGCTCAGAGCCATCTTCAAGCCGAAGTACATAAAATATGCCTTCCGTGGTAATTACACGGGCAGATGGTGGGCGCACATCCTTTTCAGCAGGCGCTAACGATAGCTGTTCGCGTTTTTTCGAGAGCTTACGGCGCGTCCGGTCGCGGTCCTGGTGCGCGCTTCGAATTTGCTCGCTGCCGGGTCCTTCGTGCTCCTGTTCGGACGTTTTTGGAAAGTATGAAGTATGAAGTATGCAGTATGAACGGGGAACGCTTGGCATTCATTTCATACTTCATACGTCATACTTCACACTTCACATATTTCCCGCCGGTTCTGGATCGCGATGGTGCTCGCTGCCGTCCTCTATCTGCCTTCGCTTTTTTGGTCGCTGGGGCTGGATCAGAATATCTTTGCTGAGATCGGATGGCTGCTGCTACACGGCAAGAAGCTCTATGTAGATGCCTGGGATGTAAAGCCGCCAAATGTCTTCTATATTTACGCGCTGTTCGAATGGCTGTTTGGCACGAATGGATTTGCCGTGCGCCTCTCCGATTATGTGTTTGCGCTGATTGCATTCTCCGCTATTTTTATTGCGATCCGTCGGCAAACCGTCGGTTTTGAAAATGAAGTAATGCAAGCATGGGCCGCGCCGCTCTCTGCTATTCTACTTGCACTTACATTACTTTCGCTCGGACTTGCCGATACGGCCCAAACGGAATCGTATTCGCTTGGTTGCATTATTGGCGCCGTTGCGCTTGCCTTTTGGGAACCACCCCCTGCCCCCTCCTTGAAAAGGAGTGGGAACTTGAATTGGTGGCATTGGTTTTCCGCCGGCGTGCTCATTGCCATTGCCACATTTTTTAAGACGACGAATGCGATCTTTCTTTTTCCCATCGCGCTCGAAATATTTTTAGAGATCGAAAATCTTTTATACTTTCCATTCAGTATTTGATCGCAGGATTTGTTTTGTGGTGCGGGGTTCAAATTGGGATCTTAGCCATCGAGGGAAGCCTTGGCGAATATCTACGCATCATGGCGAGCGTGGCTTGCTCATCATCCGAATGAAGCTTCCGATCTTAGCAGATGGAGTTTGTTTCGAGCTATACGGAATTATGTTGACATCTGGTGCATCCTCGCAATCATTGCCATCGTAACTGCGATTTTTCAGCGTGATATTTCATTCCTTCGTTTGGCGCGAATCCCTCTGTTACTTTTAAGTGCGGGTATTGCAGCCGTTCTCGTTCAGAACAAAGGGTGGGGCTATCAATATGTGGTGCTGCTGCCGGGGCTTGTTCCGCTTTGCGCTATTGCTGGGATCTATCTTTACGAACGCATTCAGGCGAAAAGTCGCTGGATTGCTGCCGTCTTTGCAATTTTTATTTTATTTCACACGCTGCTAATGGCGCCCAGTGCCCACCGGCGGATTCACTACGCTTCCGATGCATTGCTTTCGATTTGCGATCATGCGGCGTATGTAGCGACGCTCGGTTCCCAAAAGAGTCTCTATTATCCAGCAGGCACGGATTCTCTTGCAACTTATCTCTCGAAACACACTACTTCGAAGGAGGAGGTATTTATTTTTGGCGAGGAACCCGGCGCATACTGGCAGGCCGACCGGATGCCTGCCACGCGATTTGTTTATTCGCTGCTATTCACAAGCGGTGTCATTTCCAATTCCGATTTGCTTACCATGAACGATTCGCTTGCGCGAAAAAAACCCGCCATGATTGTCATCGAACAATTCGATACCACGGCCTTTCGTGGACGGCCGGAGACGAGCGAATCGCTTGTTGCACACGATCCCGAGTTCGTAGCATTAAAAAAATTGCTCGATAGTAGTTACAGGAGTATAGATACAATATGCAATAATTTTATCCTATTCGAAAGATCCGCGCAATGAACCAATGGATGCAAACCGCCCGTTTCCAAGCGAACTGTTCGCCACGAATCAATCACTTTATTTTCATTGCGTTCTTTTTCTAATATTTTCCCGCGCGACCGAACACCGGTAGGTATCGTACTTTTTCTTATTTGTGTTCTCATTTTACCGGCGATCCTTTTATATCCTTTTAATGGGGATAACGATATTTGGCAATGGATCGCATCGGAATTCGTGCGATATGGCTGGCTGCCGTATGTGCGTTCATGGGATAATGATTTCCCTGGAGTCACCATCGTTCATGCGACAGCGATAGCTGTGTTTGGCAATTCCATGCTGGCATTTCGAGTAGTGGAGTATGTTGTGATCTCGCTCACGGTCATTGCTCTTTACCGAACCAGCCGGTTATGGTTATCGGAGGTAGAATCCCTTCTCTGGGTGTTTCATTTTTTCTCTTTTTTATGTTTATGGCAGTTGGGATTGTATGGGGCAACGCGATAATTTCGCGGTGCTTCCGATCCTGCTGGCGATCCATGCGTTCACTTTGGCCTACCGGAGGAACGAATCTAAGTCTCGTTTTTGGCTATTAGCCGCCGGAGGAGCTATGGTTGGAATTGCAACGTGTATTCGTCCCACCTATGTGCTGCTTCTCCCGGTCCCTATTCTCACATTGGGCAGCATCAAGGATTTTCGCGCTTCCTTTCTGATTTTTGCAGGTTTTTTGCTGCCTATTTTGCTCATGCTCCTTCCGTTTGCTCTTACGACTGATGGAGTTCATCAGGTTTACCTTGCGACCATGCGTTACAATGTGGATATTTACTCACAATTTCCGCCCACCGGAGCGCGGTTATCGGAGTATTTCCATAATATGCTGAAGCTTCGCACTATCACGATATTCGTTTTAGGATCAGCCTGGCTCGTCGTGTATGCGGTAAGCTGGGTTCGCAGGGTCCCATGCGTGGTCGAGTCCGTTCGGGAGCGATTGTTTCTTATTGCAATGTGCGTGGCATTATTAGTGGGAATGTTTTCACAAATTGGATTGGCGGCGGCTCATTTCACTCCATTCTATGTTTGTTTTATCTCAGTGCTGGCAAAAATGCTCCTCGACATAACGCGCTTCGCTAAACGGTGGCGGCTGGTGGCGATTGTAGTCATGCTTGGAATGCTTGTCTCTGTTCTTTATCCGTGGGGTCTGGTTCGATCGTTTGTGAAAGGCTCGTTTTCGCTCGACTCTGCTTATGCGTATTTTTCAGATTCGTATCGAGTGGCACAGGAGAATTCCGCCATTGCTTCGTATCTGATCCATCATTCTAAGCCGGATGAATTTTTTGAATCCATCGGCGACGCCGGAATATCGTGGCGCACCCCTCGCCCGAAATCAACGCGGTTCCAAACCGAATGGCAATTCCTCCTTCCAGGCTCTTCCGGCCAACCCACAGCATATCAACGGCAGTGGAGGAGTGAATTTCTTGCGTCGCTTCAGCATACGTCTCCGAAGTATATCGTAATCGCGCGCGATCCCGGCGAGACGTCAAGCACATTGTTCAGTGTTCCCATGGGGCGTACTCCTGAGATTCAACATTTTATTGAAACGAACTATACGTTTGACACGCTGCTCGATTACCATTGCATCTATGTCAGGAAATAAGGCGGGGATTTGACACAGGAAAACGAACTTATAGCAGCTATCTCCGGTTTTGCGCCGCATAAAATATGGGCCTTTTTTCAAAATCCTCTTCCTCTACCATTTCAGAATCCGATGTTCTGGACGCACTCCGCGTTGTTCAGGATCCCGATCTTCACCGAGATGTCGTCAGTCTCGGAATGATCAAGGACATTGCCATTAGCGGCAGCAATGTGAGCTTTACATTTGAGCTGACAACGCCGTCTTGTCCCGTCAAAGATCAACTTGAAGGGCAGGCAAAAGAAGCGGTCGAACGCGTTGCTGGTGCGGGAAATGTTCAGGTAAAGATGACATCACGCGTACCGGAGTCGGCACATAAATCTGATGGTCAAATGCTGCCTGGGGTCAAGAACACGATAGCAATCGCTTCCGGCAAAGGCGGCGTAGGCAAATCGACGGTTGCGGCGAATCTCGCCGTACAGCTTGCGCGAGATGGTGCAAAAGTTGGCTTACTCGATGCCGATATTTACGGGCCGAGCATTCCGATCATGTTTGGCTTGGAACATGCGAAGCCGATGGCGCGGCAGGTCACGCCGGACAAAGTAAAAATGGTTCCTCTTGAAGCCGAGGGCGTGAAGATCATGTCGATCGGATTTCTTGTCGATCCCGATACAGCGGTCGTGTGGCGCGGGCCAATGGCTTCCGGCGCCCTCAAGCAATTCATGACGGATGTCGATTGGGGTGATCTCGACTATCTTTTATTTGATCTTCCGCCGGGAACCGGCGATATTCAGCTTACGCTGGTGCAGTCCATTGCGCTTACCGGCGCTGTGATCGTTACAACACCGCAGGATGTGGCGCTTGCCGATGCGAAAAAGGGAATTCGTATGTTCGAAAAAGTTCACGTACCTGTGATCGGTATTGTGGAGAACATGAGTTATTTCATCTGTTCCCATTGCGGTGAACGCGAAGAAATTTTCGCGCATGGCGGCGGCGAGCGCGCAGCGCGGGGCTTTGAAGTGCCCTTTCTTGGTGAGCTTCCGCTGGTAACGGCTGTTCGTGAAGGCGGCGACGCCGGACATCCGATCGTCGCAACGGCACCTGACTCTGTAGCCGGGAAGGCATTCGAAAGCATTGCATGTGAGATGGCGCGGCAAGTTTCGATCCTCGCGTTCGCGCCGAACAATGCGATGGTGCAAATAGATATTTAACCTGCGGCAATGCTTCCACTTGAACCTTCTATTGACATTGAGCAGCGTGTTCTACGCGCCATTGAGCATGTCAAGCCGTATCTCTTAGTCGATGGCGGCAGCGTGGAGCTGGTTCGTATCGACTATCCTGCGCATGTTGTCGAAGTATGCCTGGTTGGTGCTTGCCGGACGTGTTCTCTCTCTATGATGACGCTTCGGGCCGGTATCGAGCGAGCCATTCTTCATGAAGCGCCAGAGATTCGGCGAGTGGAAGCTGTTTCGAATCCTGAGATCGAATTGCGGTTCGAAGGTGACAAACCTACCAATGGGAGTGTTCATATCTAAGAGCCTTTTTAGCTGCTTATGTGTTTGCTAAGAATCCTCCAATTTTCGCTTTGCAATTTATGATAGATGATCTCGCCGCCGACCTTTGGCCACCTCGCTTTTGGAACGCTCATGCGATCCCGATAATAGGCTACGCAGAACCCAGCCACGACCCATTAGAGGGTGTGAGTGTGCTTGAGGATTTTATCTCTCGCGTAGTCTTATATAACGATAATTATCACACATTTCCTGAAGTGATCGGCCAGGTGCGTAAGGCGCTCGGATGCTCCAAGGACGAGGGCGCAGCCGTTGCGTGGGAAGTACATACGCGCGGAAAAGCGCTTGTCTATGAGGGCGAAATGATGGATTGCCTCAAAGTCAGCTCCGTACTCGAAGAGATCGCGCTGCATACGCAGGTGACGACCTAAGATTGTCATTCCCGCGAAAGCGGGAATCCATTAGTGAGCGATATAAACTTTCGCCATCGAACCTTCCATCCGCACAAAATAAAATCCTGCTGGAAGATGGGGAAGTGATGCTTCCGTTTGTCCCGCTTGAATGTTATAGCTTGCCTCTCTGATTCCAAGAGGAGTAAAGATTTCGAGATCTCTCGCATGATCTGAGACATCGAACGAACATGCGATGGAACCATTCGAAGAGTAAATGGCGAGAGTGATTGGCTGCGGCGCTTCCGTAACTATTGATGGGGGATTGGAAAAGGTGGTGGGACGGAAAATTCCGGAGAGCGTGACGGAGGATGCGGTGAAATCATTGTAAATATCGGAGAAATCATATGGACCAAAATTATAAGCGACCTGTTCATTTGAATACGTAAATAGTATGTTATGGTTCGTAAAAGATGAATCAGATGCAAGGATTGATGAATCGTTAAAATTGAGTCCTGAAATTTGAAAGTTGTAATAGTAGTAATATCCTTCACTGCCATTGCCTGCAAGCGTCCAAACCGTTGAATCGGTGGAGTAGAGCTTCATTCGTGTAATATAATCATTACCATACGCAAAATCTATCTCCAGTGTCGAATATGAAGGAATTGGAGTTCCCATAAACGATGCTGGATGCATCGTGGAAAAGCGAAGAACATCACCGTTTAAGGAATACTGAACAGAATCGTCTAAATAGGAAGACGTTGTATCAATAGTAAGCATAAAACCTTCGTTGGAAGGTACAGTTCCATAATCCGTGTCGTGGGTGATATAACTACCGGGTACTGGTTGACAAGAATTTGCGTAGCTATGAGCGCTCCCTATTCCACCTATTGTTATCGTAAATGGAATCGGCCACGGACACTTCCCGCTATCCGCCGAAGAGGCGTATGCGTTCGAAGCAAAGAAGCATAAGAAAACCACCACCAATTTCTTCATGCCAAACCAAACGGAGGGAGTTCGTAAGGGGTTCGGTGGGGATTGAAAAGTGACCTAAATGGGGATGCGCTTTCACACCTGTGAAACGCCCCCTCACCCGATTCCGCCTGCGGCGTAATATCCCTCTCCCCACTGCGTGGGGAGAGGGTTGGGGGCAACGTAGGGGTTGTTAAATGATATTACTTATGTAGGGTATAATAAAATCTACTCTCCATCAACGTTCCCTCTCCCCAAGCAATGGGGAGAGGGATGTTTCGCGTAGCGAAACTGGGTGAGGGGGATGTTTTACAGATGTTAAGATACCCCGCACTCCTTCGCAATCTCATGAAGCACCGCATCCAAATCCGTCATCACCCGATCGGCAGAAAATCGAAGAAATCGAATCCCTTGCATTTCTAATTTTGCCTGACGCGAACCATCGTAGATCTGCGATGCAGGAAGTTCGTGAATACTTCCATCGATCTCAACAGCCAAAGAATGCTCGGGACAATAAAAATCGAGAATGAACGGTTTCATCATGTGCTGACGCCGGAACTTAAGATTTGAGAGCCGCCGGTCGCGGAGGTACCGCCACAGCCGTTGTTCACTTGGCGTTGAATCCTGTCGGAGCTTCACCGCTCGAAGGTGAAGCTCTGGCGTGGCGCGGGGACGCCGACGGGGTTCGGGCATTCGCATGGGTGCAAAGATACGGGTTATTTACTCATCGGTTGTGAAACGCCCCCTCACCCGATTCCGCCTACGGCGGAATGTCCCTCTCCCCACTTCGTGGGGCGAGGGTGTGGGGTTTAACGTGTGCGTTATTTTCATCTATCCCTTATTTTTGTCGTCGCAATGCACTCTTGAGTACGTACCCTCTCCCCACGCAGTGGGGAGAGGGATGTTTCGCGTAGCGAAACTGGGTGAGGGGGGTATTGCAACGATCTTTGAAACGCCCCCTCACCCGATTCCGCCTGCGGCGGAATATCCCTCTCCCCACTGCGTAGGGAGAGGAGTGTTTTGTCGCAGACAAAACCGGTTGAGGCGGAAGCCATTTTGAACATTCCCACCCCATTCTTGTTAACCCAGATAGATGACTTCCAAAGAAATTCGGCAATCTTTCCTCGACTTTTTTGCGGCGCGCGGGCACGAGATCGTGCCCAGCGCGCCCGTCATACCGCATGGGGATAAAACCCTCCTCTTCACCAATGCCGGCATGAACCAGTTTAAAGATGTATTTCTGGGCGTTGGTTCGCGCTCCTATACCCGTGCGGCGGATACGCAGAAAGTGATCCGCGTTTCCGGCAAGCATAACGATCTGGAAGAGGTTGGTCACGATACGTACCACCACACTTTTTTCGAGATGCTGGGGAATTGGTCGTTCGGCGATTATTATAAAAAGGAAGCTATTGCGTGGGCTTGGGAACTTCTGACGGGCGTTTGGAAGCTGGATAAATCTCGGCTTTATGCCACCGTTTATGAAACGGATGATGAATCATTCGAACTGTGGAAAGCTGTAACCGACATCGATCCCACACACATTCTGCGTTTCGGCGCAAAGGATAATTTTTGGGAAATGGGCGAGACCGGCCCGTGCGGTCCGTGCTCGGAAATTCATTACGATTACACGCCGGATAAGTCCGGCGGGGATCTTGTGAACGCAGGAGTTCCTGAAGTGATCGAGATATGGAACCTTGTTTTTATCCAATACAATCGCAATCCCGATGGCTCGCTCGAAGAATTGCCGATGAAGCATGTCGATACCGGGATGGGATTTGAGCGAGCATGTGCCGTGCTTCAGCAAAAGGCATCGAATTACGATACCGATGTTTTCGAGCCTTATATCAAGTGGGTTTCTAAAAGGACGAACAGGTCGTATGGGACGGATGAACGCGGCGATATTGCCACGCGCGTTATCGCCGACCATGTGCGAACGTTAACCGCCGCGATCGCAGACGGTGCACTACCGAGCAATGATGGACGCGGCTATGTTCTTCGCAGAATTCTTCGCCGTGCCGCACGATATGGGAGGAATCTTGGATTACGCGAGCCGTTCCTATACGAGCTTGCTGGGGTTGTATCAGATCAGATGTCGCATGTCTTTCCCGAAATGCGCGAGCGGCTCGATCTTGTGCAAAAAGTTATTCGCGCGGAAGAAGAGAGCTTTAACGTAACGCTCGATCGCGGCCTTGCGCTTTTCGAAGAAATTGCACAGATAGTGGAAGATTCAGAGTCCCCATCAATTGCCGGTGAAGATGCCTTTAAATTATACGATACATTTGGGTTCCCTATCGATCTGACGCAAGTGCTCGCACGGGAGCGTGGGCTATCCGTTGATATGCCTCGATTTGAAGAATTATTGCAAGAGCAAAAGGACCGTTCATTGCGTGTTCATGCATCGAAGAAGCAAATCGTTTCAGCAGCGGATGGAGCTTTCAGATATTCAATCTGAATTTACGGGCTACGAAAATTTCGAAGATACTGGAAAAACACTTGCTGTCGAAGGCAATACCGTCATTCTCGACCGCACGCCATTTTATGCAGAGTCTGGCGGACAAATATCGGACACAGGAATTCTAACCATAGATGGCAATTCGCATCGAGTAAAAGATGTTCGAAAAGTTGGTAGTGCAATTGCCCATGTGCTTGAAGAGGAAGCAATTGAAGCAGGGGAGGGCGCTGTCACGAAAGCAGCTATTGACCGTCCCCGCCGCATTGACATCATGCGGAATCATTCCGCCACGCATCTGATGCACTCTGCGCTTCGCAAAGTGCTGGGCGAGCATGTGCATCAGGCTGGCTCGTTGGTAACTCCAGACCATTTGCGTTTCGATTTCAGTCATTTTCAGAAAGTAACAGCCGAAGAATTACGTGAGATCGAATCCATTGTAAATGAAAAAATTCGTGAGTCGATAAAACTTATTCATCATCGCAACATTCCATTCGAGGAAGCGAAGAAGATGGGCGCGCTCATGTTCTTCGGTGATAAATATGGCGCGTTCGTGAATGTCGTTGATTTCGGTCCATTTTCCCGCGAGTTTTGCGGAGGAACGCACGTAGCTAACACTGCCGAGATCGGGCTGTTCAAATTCACGAGCGAGTCGAGCATCGCAAGCGGCGTGCGCAGGATCGAAGCAGTTACCGGGCGCGGTATCGAACAGTGGCTGCTCGCGGAAGAAAAGAAATACTCCGAACTCAGCCGTGAACATGATGCTTTGCTTGCAGAGAAGCAAAGACTCGAAAAAGACCTGACAAAACTACGACTAGAAGCTCGCCGGGATGAAATGCGAACACTTGCAAAGTCATCGAAGCCTATTGGGGTCAATTCCGTCCTTTTAGTCGTTTCAGAAATCAAGGCGCGCGATGCTGCTGAATTGCAATCGCTGGGTGAAATGCTGCGTGAAGAGACGAAATCCGGTGCCGTTGCCGTGCTTGGCGCGAAACTTGCTGATGATAAAGTATCGTTGGTAGCATCGGTATCCGACGATCTTATAAAAGAAAAAAAGCTGAAAGCAGGAGAGCTCATCGGAAAAATCGCGGAGATCGTCGGCGGACGCGGCGGCGGACGTCCGCAGCTTGCGCAGGCTGGCGGGAAGTATCCTGAAAAGCTTTCGGAAGCATTAAGGAATGTAGAGGATATCGTACGCAAAAGTTTAGGTTAGAAATTGCCTTATTTGTTTTTTTGTCGTTGAAACATAAAAAATATTATTTTTTTCGTAAGTGGCTTCCCGCAGTAGGCGCGCTTTCGTCTGTGCTGCTGTTGGTTCTTCTTTCCGTGGGCGCAAACCGGTTCACTGCGTCAAGCAAGAGAGTGCAGTTGAATGATTCCCTCCGTTTCGTTGATACCTCGATCCATGCCATGCATCCTGATTTCAAGGGATGGAATGGCGATACCGCACACGCGCTGAGTGAACTTCGTGCGCAGATCTCCGATATTTTCGACAGCCGGGAGATCGAACATGCAAACGTTAGCACGAAGATCGTTCTGTTCGACGCGAACGACTCTCTTCACACTATTTTTTCGCTCAATCCTGATCTGGCGGTGCTTCCTGCTTCGACGGAAAAGCTATTTACTTCTTCCTCTACGCTTTGGGCGCTTGGCTCGAACTATGCCTTTACGACAAAGCTCGATCTTGCGCCCGGTGCAAAGATCGTGGGTGATCGGGTCGTTGGGAATGTTTATTTGCGCCCAAGTGGCGACCCCACATTGCGTTCCGCCGATCTCGATCAACTTGCGAGCGAATTACAGGCAAAAGGCATTACGAAAATACAAGGGGATATTATCAGCGATCTCGATGGAGAAAACCCACTTAGCGCGGAAGCAAAGGAGTATATGGCCAAACAAAGTTCCGCCGAGATCGCTGTGCATGATTCTATCGTCGGCGATAACGGAGTCATTGCAAGTGCGGATTCCACTGCAGCAGATGATGAAGAGAATGAAGATGCTGCGGAAGCAGGCGCGCTTTCGACGTTTCCAAATTTTTCTCTTGATCGCAATATCGTTACCATAACGGTGATAGGCGGTCGCACGAAAGGTTCACCGCTTGGAATACGCGTAAGCCCGAACATTGCTCCAATCGTTGTTATCAATCATGGCAGATCGAGCGCGCCGGCTAAATATATTATCCGGAGGGTTGGTCGCGGAAGGCATCGCAGGACGATACGAAGATTCATTCGCGGTACGATGACTCTGCGGGTCAGTTCTACTGGAGGGCCGACGGATGCCCGGCAGGCGATCGTCATTTCCGGTCAGTTCCCAGCGCGGGCGCAGCGCACTTACGGTTTTCCGATACGCAACGTGCCGTTAGTGATGGCTTCGGTGATGAAATCTCGGCTACAGCAGAATGGGATCACTGTCACCGGCCAAGCGCGTGTTGAGCGGGAGCCTGCGGATACTAATTCGCAGACTATTGCAGAGAAGCAGACAAGCCTTATCGACTTGCTGGCGTATATGAATAAGCACAGCGATAATTATTTAGCGGAGAGCATGTTCCGGAAGCTTTCCGCGATCGTACAAATTGCTGCCAACGATCCAGACGAGCGAGCAAGAAAACTCATGCACTCATTCTTGCGAGTTTGCAACGTCGATGGAACGGCTTGCACCTTCATCGATGGTTCCGGGCTTTCGAGAGGGGACCAGATAACGGCAAATACTGTCATTAATTTGCTGGCTGGAATTAAAGCGCGCGGAATGTTTCCGCTATTCACGCATACGCTGTCAGTCGCGGGTTATGATGGCACACTTCGGAACCGTATGAAGGGGACTGCAGCACAATTCAACGCGCATGGTAAAACCGGGACACTCAATGGCGTTACCGCGCTTGCAGGATATGTGACGACCGGCGATGGGCAGCTTGCCGCCTATTTCATCACCATGCAGCATTTCCGCGGCGGTCCGTGGGTGTATAAGCGCGATCAGGATAAGGTTGTCGAAGCGCTTGCGAATTTTAAGTATGAGGATTATCAGAATGCTTCGTCATTGCCATCCTCCGGGACGATGGGAAGTAAAAGTGTGAAATAGCGATGGAAGCTCCTTCACGCTGTCAGCCGGTTGAAACGAACTCTTTGCTTTAATGCTTATATCGTCTATGGAAACGAAATCAAGAACAAAACGACTTGGGAATAACCGCGAAAGTGCTAGCTCAAAAGCACGCAGTTCCAGGGGGATTCCAAAGACACCGCCGAGAGGTAAGACACCGTATGATCGGATTAAACATTTGATCGGGATTCTTGACGGTCCGGGTGATCTTACCTCGAATCCAAAATATTGGGAAGAATTCGGCACATAATAATGAATCCATATCTTATTTTAGATACGGGTCCGGTTGTCGCTGCTCTGGATCGAAATGATCCGTTTCATTCTTGGGCATCAGAACATCTACGCATATCTTCGGCGGCGTTTTTAACGTGTGAGGCGGTTATGACGGAGGCTATGTTCTTACTGCTGAGAGGGTCGTTAAATGTTTCACCTCTTCTTTTATTTGCGGAGGAAGCACCTTTTCTATTTCCATTCAGCTACAGCCAAAATCGAGCTGCCATTCACAAATTGCTTCTGGATTACAGAGATGTCCCTATGTCCTTTGCCGATGCGTGTCTCGTTCAGCTCTCGGAACTTTACCCGGATGCGCCCATTCTTACGCTTGACAGTGATTTTCTTATCTATCGGCGCAATCGTAAAGAACGCCTTCCTCTGATCATTCCTTCCAAACGGAACTAAGCTATTTAGCGAGGCGTGGGCTTGGAAAAAATCTTTACACCCCAAACTGCTGCAAATGATGGTCGGTGTGCTTATATCCTAATTTTCCGTATTGCTCGCCGGTGAGTTTACCGAAGACTGCATGGATAGGCCAATCGGCTGTTGTAGGTTTTGCGGCAACACGTTCGAGCAGGTTTGCGAAGCGGGATTTCTCCGTTTCAATATTGTAGGTGGCTTCGGAGAGGAGAGACGGAAACGTCTGTGCTTTCTCTCGCGGAAACGGTATCGGCGAAAGAATGAAGAGTCGCGCGGCTACAGCTTTGAAATTATTTCCGTGATATGGTTCAGATAGTTCGCCAAGATACATTTGGAAAGCTCTATTAATATGGTGCAAAGCTTGCTCGGGTTTCATTTTGCCGAATACGCGTGGCGAGTGAACCGTCAGCTTGTTTACTCTCTCGATCAATTCTTTTCTTACCGCAGGTTCAAAGATCGTCTTCATTTTGTCGTATTTTTGAAAGAAATACAACTCTTTTTTCGTTTGTATTCGTTTCAAACACATGAATTTTATCGCCCCTAATCGCGCCGTTCTTAAAACCATCTTCAGTGCCGCCGTCATTGTGTCGGCGCTCGGATATTTCGTCGATATTTACGATCTCGTGCTCTTTTCGATCATTCGCGTGCCGAGCTTGAAATCGCTTGGGCTGACGGGTACGGCGGTTCTTGACACAGGAATCTATCTCTTGAATGTGCAAATGGTAGGGATGCTTATCGGAGGCATCGCGTGGGGAATTCTTGGCGATAAAAAGGGAAGGCTCTCGGTGCTCTTTGGCTCGATCATTTTGTATTCGCTGGCAAATATTGCGAATGGCTTCGTACAAACAGTTGAGCAATACGCGGTATTTCGGTTTCTTGCCGGAATCGGTCTTGCCGGGGAACTTGGCGCGGGCATTACGCTCGTTTCAGAATTACTCTCTAAAGAGTTTCGTGGATATGGAACATCGCTTATTACTTCCATCGGCGTTGCCGGTGCGTTGCTTGCGTGGTTTATCGCACAGGCGTTTGGATGGCAAACCTGTTTCTGGATCGGCGGCGCGCTCGGGATTGGTTTGCTTATTCTTCGTATGGGCGTGCTCGAATCCGTTATGTATAAAAAAACTGCGGCGACGACAGTTCGGCGTGGGAGCTTTATTGCGCTGTTCAACAATAGAAAGCGATTTGCAAAATATATGCGCTGCATTCTGATCGGATTGCCGACGTGGTATCTTGTCGGTATTCTCATTACGTTGGCTCCAGAATTATCGAAGGCGCTTGGTGTGACGGGAGATGTTACAGGCGGAGAAGCGATCTTTTGGTTTTATTTTGGACTCACCTTTGGTAATATCGCAAGTGGCACGATGAGTCAGGCCATGAGGAGCAGGAAAAAAGCACTTCTCATTTTTCTTCTTGCTACTGCTGCTTTGGTTGCTGCATATTTTCTGCAAGGCCCGGCTACGCCACAGGTATTTTATGCCATCTGCGCAGTGTTAGGGATTTCGAATGGATACTGGGCGCTCTTTGTAACGATCGCGGCGGAGCAATTCGGCACGAACCTGCGCGCCACCGTGGCTATTACCGTTCCCAACTTCGTGCGAGGTGCGCTCGTACCGATTGCGCTTGTATTTCAGTGGCTGAAGGGAGTGCTTGCGACGAATTATCCACCGGGCGATGCACTCATTTATTCTGCGGCGATCGTCGGTGCGGTAACACTCGTTGTTGCTATCGTTTCGCTTTCCGGTCTTACCGAAACGTTCGGGAAGGATCTGGATTATGTGGAGGTGTGAAATTAAATCCGGAAATTCAGAACTGAGATTATCTGAATGTGGCGTGTGAAGATGCGACAATCATAAGGAAGAGTCAATGTTAGGAGGTCGCCAAGCGGAATTAAGTTCTTAGTCTCTAAGAAAAAATAGTGCCAAATAAATACACAGCGGCCACCGTTCCGACAACGAGAAAAACCGCAAGAATCAAGAGTGCTGTTTCAGTCTGATTGGTGAAACCAGTGAGTTCTGCACGCTGAACAAGCGCAAGTGGAACAGTATCATGCAGTCCAAGAACCGAAATGCCTTCGATATATGCCCTTTCAATATCATACCAGCCTAATGAATGATTAAATTCAACCACAGAACCATCAACCAACTCGAGCTTTTGTATATTGGGGTCCTGGACTGGCTTCAATTCCTCACGCGTTACCCAATGCGGCGGATCCGAGCATGACACAATGAAAGAAGAGAGAAGAAATAGCAAAAAATATAGCATAGATGTCACGATCGTGAAGGACAATTATTTCGACTTGGAACGCTCGGAAGAATTTGGATTACGCGAAAACGTAATCTACAATCGGAAGTTTAATCCGAAATTTAAGTAAACGGTATGGTAACGGATGTTGGAATAATCCGGCGTGCTAAAATTCGATAAACCGCCGAAGTATTGCAGCGAGATGTAGGAAATATCGCCGGCCCAGCCGATGGCTGCGCCAACTTCGCTAAAGGTTGGTGTTGCCGTGGATGTGATATACGTGCCGGTGGCGGGATTGTAGGAATCGTTGTCAGGAAAATCTGTGACATACGCCCTTCCGAATGAACCTTGCACAAATAAGTTCTTTTGAAAAAAATAGCGGAGGCACACATCGCCGGCATCTATTTCTGCGGATTCATTCGTATTGTTTGCAAGCGCGTAAACCGGGTCGCTTCGTAAAAGATAGAACAGCTCGAACTGCTTCCGGTAATCGATTCCTAAACCTTCCTGAAATGTCAGATAAATATTCGATATATTTTCAACTCCTACGGGAAGCGGGATCCCCTGGGATTGATTTATTTGAACAGAAATTCCCGCTCCGAGGATAAGGAGAGCGTCCAGCGATCGTTCACCCGGCTTTTCGCCAAGCCAATTCACGGACGACGCAGAAATACCGGTGACGCCATTCACACCGGAATCGATCGTCACATACACAGGCGCATAGTTGAACCATGCATGGCTCAGATCGTCCACAGTAAATCCCGTGCCATAGGAGAGGACGTTAAGAAGTTCGAGCGGATTTGGATTTTTTGCCAGCGCAACCGTCGTGGTTTGGTTCTCATACGAAATGCGAAGCGAGTCGGTGATGGCGGGATTAGGCATGATGACCAATCCGCCTTCATCGCGGTAGGCGTTTATGGGACCTCCGTTGATGCTCGAAACCTGAATATCCGGCGGGCCTACTATATCGACCTCCGGTTTTCCATGAAACATGGTAGCACATCCTGCAAACAGCATGGATGCTAAAACGACCGTCAACAAGACAGGTGTTGGAGCGCGCATAATAAAGGGATGGTTCTTTTGAAGCATGAAAAAACTCCGTCATTTAAGATGATAGGCCACGATGCGTTCCACTTCGAGCGAACGGGTAACAACGTTGTTAGAATAGTTCACGTCCACCGGCTCCGGGTATCCATCTATCTGCAAGTCTGCCCACAAGGTGCCGGGCAGGAGCGTTTCCATTTCGTTTTCAGGAAAATCGACGGACTCGTTATTATATTCCAAAGGCTCGGTGTAGAAATTCACGGAATCCGTAATTTGAAAACCGCTGCCGTAGTACTCGGCGTTAGTTTGATAAGCGAACAGCGCATCCGTGGAGCGGAGGATTGTGTCGCCGTAAGGGGGCGAGGTGATCTGCGCGGTCACGTTGGTTACATAGGATGTATCGTAGAACGAAGAAGCGGTGAAAATAAAAGAGACGAAATTTTCGGAGCCATCGAGAATGGTATAGCACCGAGGAGTCAACGGTGGCAAGTACCCCAGCAACCGGATGACGGTATGCGGTATCGCCATTGACAATAATATAATGCAGCGAGTCCGGTGTATAACCAATCGTATTGGTATAGGGAGTAACCGTCGTGGAGCTACTTTCAACGCCTAACAGGGAACGCTGGGAAACGTAATGAACGAAATAGCTAACGTTCGGCGGAAAATATTGGGGGTTCTGCGTGGAATCCGGCGGCCACACGCAGCCCGTCAGCGAGCCGAGAATAAGAATCGTAACAGCGAAAAGAAGATAACGCATAATCGCTCAAAGTTAATGAAAGATTAACAAACGATTCAGCGCGGGGAAAGTTCTGGGTTTCCCAAAGTTTCGCAGGTCAAAAATTAATGCACCTTTTCGCCTCCGGTGCCTGGAAGCTGCGTCGGCCCGCTGGTGCGGAAGCCGAAGGGATGTTCGCCCTGCCGTTCGGTTTTGATCTCGCCATATTGCTGCTCGAAGCGGTCGATATTTTCGCGCATGGCATTCAGAAGCTGCTTGAAGTGCATGGGCGTCATGATAATGCGCGCATGAACTCTGGCGCGAGGAACGCCGGGCGTTACGCGGGTGAAATCGAGAATGAACTCCGCTGGCGAGTGGGTGATGATCGCGAGATTGGAATAAATCCCTTCCGCTTCTTTTTCTCCCAGCTCGATTTGAAGTTGTTGCTGGATCGGCTGGGGAGGGGTCTGATCGTTGTCTGACATAATTTTGAGTGAATGAGTAATGAGTAACGAGTACCGAGGGTAACGTGTGGGGTCGGTACCGAGTAATTAGTTTGACAGAAATTCCTGTTTAAATTTCGGCTCTCACTCGGTACCCCTTACTCGGTACCCCTTACTCGGTACTCAGTGCCCGGAGAGTTTTAGCTCATCGGATTTTTTATAGGCGGCCTGTGCATCGGCAGGACGATTGGCGCGCGCATAGACCCGCGCCAGTAGATCCCAGTATTCATGCGAATTTGCTATCTCGCTGGTCTTCAATGCTTCGAGATCTGTGACGAGTGAAATGACCTTATCTTTCTGTCCGAGGATGTCATAGTTCTCGACAAGATTCATCAACGTCGTAGCATCGGTCTTATTGATGGCACGAAGCTTTTCGAAATAATCGGTGGATTGTTGCAGCTCCGTCTTATACTTATCTTTATTATTGGCTTTCTGGTCCGCTGCCGCTTCGTTCTTATACGCTGCGGCAATATTGAACAATGCCGATTCATCTGTTGGCGAAAGCGCAAGCGCCTTCTGGTAGGCCGTGATCGCCCCGTCATAATCGCCCGATTTCATGAGCAGGGTTCCATACGGAGATATACATTTCTTTCGAGGGATGGTCGGCAAGGATACGCTCATACTCCTGTTTGGCTTTATCCGTTCGCTCCATGCGGGTATAAATATCCGGAATGGCCTGGGAAGCAAAATCATTGGAGGGATCGATCTGCTGGAGCGTCATCAGGAGCGGCAGCGCCTTTTCGAAGTTTGCATCGCGCGTGGCATTATCTCCGGCACGCTGGGCTGCAAGCCCCTTTTGGTAATAATCGTTGGATACGAATTCGTACGATTGGGTCGAGACCTGAATGGGCTGCATTCCCTCGGCGTCCGAGGATGTCACGCGCCAGCCTGTGAGTTCCCATGCATGAGGCGGTTTCACCTGGCGCTCGAAATAGACATACACCTGCTTGCTGGGATACACGTAGATCAGCGCGCTATCGGTGCTGTTGATGGGTACGGTAACTTTCTTCGCCGGAGCGCCGCCGATAGCTCGCTCGACGGCATCCGTAGAGGCATGCAGCATCAGGCCCATCGTTACGCCTTGATCGTAGGATGCACTGACTTGATTGATCTCCGCAAGATAGTTTGCAAGCCCCTTCGCTGTATCGCCGGAAGAATAATAGACCTGTCCGAGCAATTCATAGGTCTCCGGCTGATCCGGTTCCAGTTTTTGCGCGCTTTCGAGATAGGTGATCGCAGATTGTTGCGCTTCTTTAGAATCCGGGTTAGCCTGGTAAGCACCGAGTCCTCCATTATAGAGTTCGATCCATGTGTTATGCCGCAGAACCTGCAACTCCTCGCGATGCGTGGTGGAGTAGAGCATTGCGGTATCGATGATCTCTGCGATCTTTTCATATTGCTTCAGATCGTTCAGATTTTCGGCATAGAGATACCACGCCTCATCGTTCGTCGGATCTTCGGTGATGGCTTTTTGCAGCATCTTATCCGCCGTGATGTAGTCGCGACGCTGACGGTAGAGCTTGGCAGATTGCACGTCCGCCGCGCCGCAGCCCGCGAACTCAAATGCAAACGTAGTAAGCACTGCAAGGAGCAGGGTTCGATTAATGGTCTTCATCATTGGTGAAATTATGATTTAGGAATTCGCTTCTTCTTTCAACATGCGTGTCAGGAGCCGCACGCCGACTCCGGTGCCGCCTTTGGGAATGTAATCGCCGGTCGAATCCGAGATCGCGGTTCCTGCAATATCCAGATGTACCCACGGATAATTCGTGAAGCGCTTTAAGAACATCGCTGCCGTGATCGCACCGGCCCAGCGCCCGCCGACATTTTTTATATCGGCAACATCGGACTTGATAAGCTCATCGTATTCGTCATAGATGGGAAGCTCGCAAACGCGCTCGTAGGTGGCATCGCCGGCACGTTTCAAACGCTCCATCATGGAGGTGTCGTTGCCCATCATGCCAGTGGTGACATGCCCGAGCGCAATGACGCACGCGCCCGTCAGCGTTGCAAGATCGATGACCGATTTAGGTTTATATTTTTCTGCCCAGATGAGCGCATCCGCCAGGACTAAGCGGCCTTCGGCGTCCGTGTTATCGACTTCAACAGAAAGGCCGTTCGAATAGGTCAAAATATCGCCGGGACGCATTGCGGTTCCCGATGGCATGTTCTCCGCGCTGGAAACAAGCCCGACCACATTCACCGGAAGTTTTAGCGATGCCACCGATTTCAGCGTGGCAATAACGGTGGCCGCTCCGGACATATCGCCCTTCATTTCGCCCATGCCTGCAGCGGGCTTGATGGAAATTCCGCCTGTATCGAACGTAATGCCTTTACCGACCAGCACGATGGGCGGTGTATCCTTCTTTGGCGCGTTCATGTATTCCATCATGATGAAGCGTGCTTCTTTCGCGCTGCCCTGATTGACGCCAAGAATGCCGACCATCTTATTGGCCGCAAGTTCCTTCGGTCCGAAGATGGTAACTTTTACGCCGTGTTCTCTGCCGACGTCCTTCGCCCAATTGGCAAGGGTTTCCGGATATTTATTATTCGATGGCTCGTTTTCCATTTCGCGAGCAAAGATCGTGGCGTTCACGATGGTTTGCGCTTCTGCCATCGCAGCGTTTACTTCGTCAGCAGTGGAACCTTGCAGGCTATCGCCATCTTCGAGAATGATCACGTTTTCGAGAGGAACTTTCGGCTCTTCTTTCTTGAAGAATTTATCGAATTTATACTGGCCGAGCATGATGCCTTCGACGATAGCGGCTGCGATCTCTGCACCGGACGCGTCCTTGACAGCGGGAAGCATAATGGCAAGCGATTTCGATTTCATTTTCTCCGCTTTTTTAGCTGCGCGGGCTGCTCCGCGACGAACGGTTTCCAGTGTGACCTTATCCGCTTTGCCGAGACCCACTAAAAATACCCGTTTCGCCGACGCTTCGCTGCGCTTCGGATAGAGCACGAACAACTCGTCCTTTTTGCCTGCCATATCGCCGGCCGAGAGCAGGGCTTCGGCAGCCGCGCTGGCGGAATTGCGTCCCAGTAATTTTATTGTGGCAGTGAGGGCGCGTTTTTCTTCGCGCTGAAAAAATGCGACCGTAGTCGTGCGGACTTTCTTCCAGGAGGTCTTTTGGATGCTGAAATTCATGTGGATCAGGTTGCGATAATGAATAAATTGAGCCAAAATCGGCGAAAACATGGCTGGCAAACGTTTGGAGCGTCCGGCCATGCCGAGAAATATCTACAAACTTACGAAATTCTGGAGCCTTCCCGCGTGGATGGACTTGAATGGGGAGCGTGTGAGGGTTGCTAAATGTAATTTGTCGAGCCTCTATTGGAGGGTATGATAGAGGGTACACTCGTTATGAAGAGAATGGCTGTTATTCACCGATCTTTATGAGAAAAATACGGCAATTCCATAGGTCACTCCGAATTGACCTTGCGGAATGCCCCGAAATGACGTATCTTTGTAGGATGAAACGGCTAATACTACATAGTGCAGTTGGAGTATCTGCATTTTTTGTGCTCTTGCTTTTTTCGTTGGCCTCTAAGGCTCAGACTGCTTTTCTTGGATTTTCTCCTGATTCTGCAAATTTCATGGCCGATTCGATTGGGAGCACACTAACATTCGGAGTCGATGTGGGAGCAGCGGGCGTATATGGAGCCATTAATTTATACGGCTCAGAGGGGGTTACTTCGAATCCGAATTGGGTAACGACTGATCGAAGCGGAATGGGGGGATCTGGTCTATTCGTCACTGCACAGCTATATAAGTTAGGATGTATTATAGATACCTTAACTGCTGTCAGCACGTTTTATGACTATGCGTCAGGTGGTAATTATGATAGCATTGCCGCATTCTTTATGATAAGCGGATATGTCTATGATCCCCAAAAAATGGGGCAAGTTCAACTCGACAAAGATACATTTAATTTCGGGAACGTTCCGATTGGAAAAATGGAAAGCATGTTTTTGAGTGTACGGATCGATACGTTTGAAAGTATTTTTCGTGAATTGGAGCCATTGAACGTACAAGTTCCTTTCTCGTCAGCAGATTCTATTTCACCCGAATTCGACAGTTGCTATAATTATTCTCCATCAAGTGATTACTTCCAATTTCAACCAACCCAAATCGGTCATTACATTGACACCACCTACCTTTTCGATCCCATTCGTAAGGATTCCACCCTCCTCATCCTCATCGGCGAAGGCGTAGCCGCCGGTGTTGCTGAGAGCAGAATCGTTAAACCGGTCATGCAGGTTTACCCCAACCCGTGCGATCAGTTTGCGAATATCGTGCTACCGTCCGAAGGATTAGAGCAAGTTGCGATACGCAATGCGCTGGGCGCCAATGTCCAATCCTATCGTAATGTAAATTCCGATCTTACGGTGGATGCATCCTCACTGCCGGGCGGGATTTATTTTATCGAGGCGCGAACGGGGGATGCGGTTGTGATGAAGAAATTGGTGGTGATACATTGAGGCTGGATTCCCGCTTTCGCGGGAATGACAATCGCATCTTGTGTTGGCGCTTCGCGCCCATAGAAAACCCGCTTGCCATTCCCACGAAAACGGGAATCCATTACGCATGGGCTGGGATTCGCTGCCTCAATCTTGGAAGTGAGCGTATTTTTTTTCCAACTTTTTGTTCTGCTATTCTCAGTTCGTAGGCACTTTGCAAGTTAAGCCAGAACTGAGCGGATGTGCCAAAAAAGTGGGCGAGCCGGAGCGCAGTGTCGCCCGTGATGGCTCGTTCGCCATTCAGAATTTCGGTGATTCGGTTGGTCGGAACTTCCAGTCGGCGGGCTAATTCCGAGGCACTCATTTTGAGTTCCAAAAGCTCTTCTGCAAGATGTTCGCCAGGATGGATTACTATTTGTGCCATATTTTTCTCTTAGTGATAATCTACAATTTCAACGTTCTCAGCGCCTATTCTTTTCTCTGACCATTCGAAGCAGATGCGCCACTGATCGTTGATGCGAATGCTATATTGACCGTTCCTATTTCCCTTTAGCGCCTCGAAACGATTGCCGGGAAGCGCGGCAAGATCCTTCAAGTTCTTGCTGCTTCCAGACGGTCAAGTTTAAGCTGTGCTATCCGCTCAATGCCTGAAAAGGCCTTCACAAACTTTCCTGCCGCAAAATCGCGAGTGCGCTTATCCCGAAAACTTACGATCATGATGGCGAGAAAGTATTATGTGTTACGTAACACATAAAACGATGAACGGTTTCCAAATCGGAAATTCATTCTAAAATTCCTTCTTCGAAAACGCGAAGCAGCTAATGCCGATATAGATCACGCAAAGCCCGGCAGTGAGGAAGAGGGTGGTGAGGTCGAGCGATCGTCCCAATATTTCGGCTGAAATGACTTTGCCCATCTCTTGCGATGGAACGATATAATGCATTCCGGTGGCGACGGTAGTGAGAACGCCTTTGGATGGTTCACCGTTGATCAATTTGTCTATGAATTGACCAATTGGAATCACAACGGCAGCAAAGATATACAGTGCGAGTCCGATAATGATCGCAAACCAACTGCTGCGCGTAAGTACGCCGAAGAGCGTGACAAGGCTATACACCCCGGCGAACGCCAGTGTGATGGTAATGATGCTTCCCAGAAACCCGGCATTCCAATTACCAAGCGAAAACCCGGCGACGAGCCAAAGTCCGAACACGAGATAAGCAACTTCCGCAAGAATGATCACAACTGCTCCGACATAGCGTCCGGCAATATAGGTCCAGCGTGGAACCGGCTTTGAGAGCAAGAGATCGATGGAGCCTTTTTCCATTAGTGAGGTAATAAATCCTGCCGTCACGAATATGCCGAGGAATATGCAAATAAAAAGCAACATGGAAGAGATCACCATCCAAACGCCATCGAGCACCGTCACACCAAGCATGGAGGGTGGAGGCGGAGCCGTTGCATGTCCGTTTTGCACTTTAATATGTGAAGTTGCAGGTGAGAGCAGCCCATGCTGCACTGTATCCATCTGAAACAGGAGTACTGCAATGATAATAGCAACGGTCGATACGATGAACATTCCGAGAATTGTTTTGCGTGCAATGCCTTCACGGATGGTAGCTTCGATGATGGCGAGAAATTTCATATTTCGTATGTAAAAAAAAATTAGTCGTGAGTAACCGCACTACCCTGAATCAGATCGACAAAAACATCTTCCAGCGATGCTTTCTTCGGTGCCATGCTTTCGATGACACCACCGGCGGCTCGGAGCAGATCCATGGCGCGGTTGAGATCTTCGGAAGAATTGCAATGTATTTCAAGCGCGCCACCATCGGCATGAACAAGCGATGTTCCAAGCGATGCAAGCACCTCCGGTGAAGGAGTTGTTACCCGAATTTCATAGACATGATCGGTGCGCGTCAGGTCATCGATGCTGCCTTCTTTCACGATCACACCATGATCCATGATTGCAACGCGGTCGGAGATACGCTCGACTTCGCTTAAAAGATGGGAATTAAGAAAGATGGTTTTGCCATCGTTCTTCAGGCGCGTTAAAACTTCGCGGATTTCCTTGCGGCCTACAGGATCGACGCCATCCGTCGGTTCATCGAGCAAAATAAGCTGAGGATCGTTGATGAGCGCCTGCGCGAGGCCGAGACGTTGCATCATGCCTTTCGAATATTTTCTGACTTTCGTTTTTCTCCACTCGCTCATTCCGACGATTTTCAGTGTTTCATCGATGCGGCTACCGAGCACCGGTCCTGAAATCCCGGAAAGCTTCCCGAAATAGGAAAGCACTTGTTCGCCGGTTAAGTACAATGGATAACGATGGTTCTCCGGAAGATAACCGATTCGTTCCTTCGCATGGACGGAACCGAATGGATAGCCGAGTAAACTTCCCTCGCCGGAGGTTACGAACACAATGCCGAGCATGCACTTGATGAAGGTCGTTTTTCCGGCTCCATTTTTTCCGAGCAAGCCGAAAATTTCACCCTGCTCGACGGACAGGCTTACACCGCGCAGCGCGTGTACAGCTTTTCCACCGCGACCATACGTTTTTACAATAGTATTCGATGCAAGCGCAAGATCCATTTGGTCAATGAAGAATTAAAAAATTGAGAATTAAGATTGAGGCCGTGTAATCTAATAGTATCAAATGAAGAACTTCCTTATTCAGTTCTAATCTTGATACCTGAATGCGCAAATTCGTCATTACTCCTAAATGATTTAGTCGGTGAATAAATATTATCCGAATCTTATAAAATTACAGGAACGTCTATAGAATACAGGGTTGTTTGCCAAACTGAGGGCATAGCGATCATCGTAAAGTCAAGAACGCGATCCCTCATCTGAACCCACCTGCAAAATCAAAATTGTATCGTAGTTTTCACATATCTCGCCTTGATTAGCAATTTCTCCTGCTGACGAAGGCCCGCCAAATCATTCAAAGGAACGAACATGCCTCCATATAATACCAACAGAACCAAAGATGGTTTAACCGATGCCGTCGATCGTTTGCGCTCCGAACTGGGCGTAATTAAAGAAGAACTGCGCGTGATCGAAATGCGCAAACCGGGGCTGGAATCCCGCGCCCAACGTATTTCTGAAGCTTTACAGATGCTCATGGGCGATGGCTCGACCGGCGACCCGCGTTGGCTGCAAATGCCCCGCATCGGCGAAGGAGGCATTGAACGCGCCGAATCCTCTTATGATGGGATGTCTTCTTCTGCGCCGAGAGTACCTAAGGAGAAACACCATGTTGGGCCGCTCAAACGACCGGAGATATCCGAGGAAGCTATCCTTGCGATGGCAGAATTTGCCGAGAAATCCAAACATCCGGTAAAATCTGCTGAACTCTATGAGTATCTTGTCCGCGATGGCTTGATGGAGCCGATCGAAACGGAAATGCCCTATAAATCTTTCGCGATCACCTTGCGTAATGTCCACCAGGAGTTTATAGATTACGACCGTGCCAGTAAGACCTGGAGCCCAAGAGACCGCTCACCCAGAGCCAAACTAAAAGAAGCTCTGGAAAAAGGGGATGGTACAAGAGTCACCTCTTCAAACACGCTCGGCATGAGCCGCGAAGATCACCCCTTTGTAAAAGCAGTGAATGCAGTTTTCAAGGCAAACCGTTGGGAGCCGTTGGCTATCAATCGCCTGTATGATGAACTCTCCGAAAAACGGGATTTCGGTCTTATTCCCGGCGTGGGCAGCATCGCCGACTTTGCATCCTCGCTTTCTAATTATAGCGATTTCTTCGAATGGGATGGCACTACGGCAACCTACCATGCCATTAAGCCTGAGACGAAGCCAGAGATTCCTGCATCCAGGCCATCTTCCGAGGTTTCCTCGGGTGTTGCCGGACTTTACACGGTGAAATCGAATGGTGGCGTGACGGTATAACGAAAAATCATTACCCTTTCAATTACAAGATCCCTGAAGCTATGCTTCGGGGATTTTTGTTTTATGCAAACCAAATTGAACCAGATCGGCCGGTTCGTTAGTTTTGCCTATTGAATCTCGGAATTTACGTACCATGGAATTAACACTACCTCCAGAGCAGAAAAACGCATGCACCTGGTATGGGCCGGATTGGCTGGGCCGTGAGGATGAGTGGATCGTAACGCTTTCTAAAGCTGAGATTGCTGAACTTGAAGCGGCATCAGAAAGGTGGATGAGCGCACAGTCACGGATGGGATCATCGAACGATGACGATAAGGTCGAACATATTCTGATTCATGAATTCACGTTGCCTACGCTTGCTCCAAAATTATTGGGGATACGCGATGATCTGATACATGGTCGTGGATTTGTATTACTGCGAGGTTTACCGACTGCGAACTACTCGGAACGTGAAGCAGCTATTATCTTTTGCGGCCTCGGTTCTCATTTGGGTCTTGCGAGGCCGCAGAACGCGCAAGGGCATCTTCTCGGCCATGTCCGCGATCTTGGCATGACGAGCAAAGACCCGAACGTCCGCATTTACCAGACCAGTGAACGACAGACTTTTCACACGGATTCAACGGACGTCGTTGGTTTGCTATGTCTGAACACGGCAAAGGACGGGGGCTTGTCGCTATTGGTAAGTTCCAGCACGATCTTTAACGAAATGCGGAAGCAACGGCCCGATCTGCTGCGCCTGCTCATGGAACCGATCGCGACCGACCGAAGAGGGGAGACCCCGACCGGAATGCTGCCCTATTATCTTATTCCCGTTTTTAGCTATTACGAAGGGTTCCTTACGGCGATCTATCAGCGCCAGTATATTGACTCCGCGCAGCGGTTCCCCGATGCACCCCGGCTAACTCCAGAACACATCGAAGCCTTGAATTTATTCGATGAACTGGCAAATAGCTCCCAGCTTCATTTTTCCATGAAGTTAGAACCGGGCGATATGCAGTTTGTCTATAATCATACACTCTTGCACGATCGCACTGCGTTCGAGGATTGGCCAGACGCCGAGCAGAAACGCCACTTGCTCCGTTTGTGGCTGAGTGCTCCGGGTGACCGTCCGCTGCCGGACATATTCGCATCGAAATTTGGCAGTGTGGAGATAGGAAGCAGGGGTGGCTTTTTTGTATGAAGCAGTTATTGGAAGAGACTTTTTAATCTCTTAATGCTCAATTCTAAACTCATAATGGAAAAGAGGCGCCGCCCGGATTCGAACCGGGGAATGGAAGTTTTGCAAACTTCTGCCTTACCACTTGGCTACGGCGCCGAATCAGCTTCTGTAACGGAACTGTCGAGTTAAAGAGTGCCGAAATACGTTCATAAAGCTACATAAGTTTCCACGATCTAAAGCGACTGATGCCAACCGGGCTTTTGCTCGGTTGGAATAACGGTCTTATTGAGCACTTCACCTGCATTACCGATCTCATAAATAATCGGCACACCTGTAGCCAAATTTAATTCGATCACTTGTTCTTTTGTCAGATGATCTAATTCCATTACGATGGAGCGCAAGGAATTGCCGTGGGCACAAACAAGGGTGTTCTTTCCCGCCAGAGCCAATGGCATTATTTTCGAGTGAAAATACGGGAGAGTGCGTTCGGCAGTATCCTTTAGGCTTTCTCCACCTGGCGGGCGGACATCGTAGCTTCTTCGCCAAAGATGTACTTGCTCTGCGCCGAATTTTTGAGCGGTCTCATCTTTGTTCAGCCCTTGCAGATCGCCATACATTCGCTCGTTGAGTGCTGCATCTTTTTCAATGGGAATATTCGGCTGTTCTGCTGCGCGCAACGCTATTTCCAGCGATTCGATCGCACGAATGAGCACGGAGGTGAATCCACGGTCGAATGGAATGTTCTTGATCAGGTATCCGGCACGGCGTGCTTCGTCGCGGCCTTTGTCTGTAAGGGGAATATCGACCCAGCCCGTAAAGCGGTTTTCGAGATTCCATTGCGATTCGCCGTGGCGAAGTAGTACGATTTTGCCCATTATTGAGTGAATGAGTACCGAGTACTGAGTACCGAGTATCATGATGAATTACAAACTCGGTAGTCCGTACTAAGCATTCGGTATTTAATACGTTCTTTTACGCGACCAATAAAGAAGTGGAAAGATGGAAATAAAAACGGTGTAAAGCGCTCCAACCGCGCCGTAACGAAACGCAAATTCAGCGAACGACATATCTGTACCCCTTGTGATCAAGAAATAATAAAGCGCATTATTGACAACTGCGGCGAGCAGCGTGAGCAGAAGAAATGGCCAATTGCGAATATTCTGGTCGATTCGCTCCTGGTCGAAAAAAAATCCTACGCAAAAGCAAGCGACCGTTTTCGATAGCGCATGAACACCCAATATGTTGCTGGAAAGAATGTCGAGAGCAAGACCTAAAAGAAATCCCGAAACTTCACCTGCTAATTGTCCTTCGCGAATAGTGATCCAAACGAGAAAAATAAGAAGAAAATCCGGCGACACCCCTGCAATAGAAAGCAAGGGGCTTATCAGCACCTGAACGATAATAATGAGAATGCCTATCCCGGCGTATGTTAGGTACTGCATAATGGAGCTATTTCATCGGTTGCTTAACGCCTGTATTAACTTTCGCTTCCAGAGAAAGCCGCTCACGTTCCTTCGACACATCCTTGACGATCACATACACATGCTCCACACGGAACAAATTTACCGATGGCGTTACGAGTACTCTGCGAAAAAGTGAGTTTGCTTCCGGCCCAATACTATCAACGGTGCCGATAGCAACATCAGCTGGGAAGTAGGAGGAATATTCACTCGAAACAACCAGATCGCCAAGCTGAACATCGAGCGCCTTTGGAATATTTCGCATGGTCAGGTCCGAGCCGCCCTCCCAGGTAATAATTCCTTCAACCCGCGTTCGGGCTATCTTGGAGGCAATCCTAAGATCGGAATTAAAAAGCATTTGAACGAGAGAAAAATTTTGACTCGTCGCATAAATGCGTCCAACGAGACCTGCATCGGTAACGACAGCCATGCCGGGCAGAATGCTGTCTTTCGCTCCCAGATCAATAGTTAGCATATTACGCTGAAATGTGGTAGTTTTTCCCACTACCTCGGCAGCACGCAACTTCCAATTCGGGTGGGGAGCAATGCCGAGCAACCGGCGAAGTTCGCGATTCTCTGCTTCAGCGCGCCTAAGGCGTCCAACTTCCGCAGAGAGTTCAATGGATTTCGATCGCAGGTCGTTGTTCTCTTGCGAAATTGCGATCGGGTTCGGGATCCAGGCGTAGGTAGATTGAATAATTCCAACTATCCCCGTCACGAAAGCGCGTAGCGGCATGACATCAGTTGTGTGAGACACAGCAATCATTGTAAGCGATGCCGCGATGAATAGTGTCAGCGCGACATACTCTTTAAATGCGATGATTAAATCTAAAAATCGCCTCATGCCGTATCAATACCGCCGGCTCTTGATAAGCACTTTCATATACTGTGACAGATTTTCAAGCACTTTGCCGGTGCCGCGCACAACGGCGGTGAGTGGGTCGTCAGCAACATGAACAGGTAAATTCGTTTCGAGTTTTAGCCGCTCGTCAAGTCCTTTTAGCAAGGCTCCGCCGCCAGAGAGCATCATGCCTCGGTCGAGAATATCTGCGGAAAGTTCCGGAGGCGTGCGTTCCAGGCTTACTTTCACTGCTTCCACAATAGCATTGACTTGATCGGCTAACGCCTCACGAACTTCAATGGAACTTACCTCAATGGTCTTCGGAATTCCTGCAACAAGATCGCGGCCTTTCACTTCGACCATCAATTCCTCTTCTAGTGGCATTGCGCTTCCGACCTGACACTTAATTAGCTCCGCCGTTCGTTCGCCAATCAGAATATTAAAATTGCGTTTGAAGAATTGCATAACGGCCATCGTGAATTCATCGCCGGCAACTCGAATGGATTCCTGATTAACAATGCCGGAAAGCGCAATAACAGCGATCTCCGTTGTGCCGCCACCAATATCAATAATGATATTCCCGACCGGCGCTTCCACATCAACTCCGATGCCAATGGCCGCAGCCATAGGTTCTGCGATAAGATGAACTTCTTTCGCGCCGGCATGTTCTGCCGAATCGCGTACAGCGCGTTTTTCTACTTCCGTAATACCGGATGGAACACTAATAACAATTCTGCGCGAAGGAAGCCAGGAAGGATGCACTTTCTTGATAAGCGCCCGAAGCATGCCTTCCGCGATTTCAAAATCGGCGATGACGCCATCTTTCATCGGGCGAATGGTTTGAATATCGCGATGCGTGCGGCCCACCATCGCCTGCGCTTCGCGGCCAATGGCGACGATTTTTTTCGTGGTCGAGTCAAACGCAACGATGGAAGGCTCGTTCAGCACGATGCCTTTACCCTTCATATAGATCAGCGTATTGGCTGTTCCAAGATCGACTGCAATGTCCGCGCTAAATAAACTGAGCATAGTGGTGTAGCCGTGACCTTTAGGTCACGGTGAAATTCAAAAATAGTCTTAAACACGCCATAGCCTAAAGGTCACGGCTAAAAAATTAATGTCTGAAAATGTCTCATTCCGGTCATTACGAGCGCAATGCCATGTTCTTCCGCTGCTTGAATAACTTCCGCATCCCGCACCGAGCCGCCCGGCTGGATCACCGCTTTTGCGCCGGCTTTGGCCGCTTCGATCATGCTGTCTGCAAAGGGATAGAACGCATCGCTGGCAACGAAAGAGCCTTTCAGCGAAAGCCCATGCCGACGGGCATGTTCGATGGCGATTCGGGTTGATTCCACTCGCGAGGTTTGCCCCGCACCCAAGCCAGGGTTCGCACAAAATTTCCATTTTCGATACCGCAAAAAGCAATCGCATTCGATTTCAAATGCTTACAATTTTCATCGCAAATAGCAGACCACGGTTCATTCCCGTGCCGTCACCGGATGTGTGGTAACAGAAATTAGCGCGGAATTGGTCACCATTTCCGTGTCCGTTGTTTGAAATAATATACCACCAACAACCGAGCGCAAATCGTTCATGGTTTGACAGCGTTGATTTTAGTTGGCCGGGCTATAGGTAAGCAGCCGGCGATCTTTCTTTCTTTTTAAAATCTCAAGTGCATCTTCGTCAAAGCTGGCGCTAAAATTACTTCACTAAAAAATTGATTCAGGCGTTCCGCAAGCGGTGCATCAATCGTGGTGTTAAGGATAATAATCCCACCGAACGGACTTTCGGGATCGGTGGTGAAGGCGCGCTCGAATGCATCGAGTGCGTTTGCACCCTCTGCAACGCCACAGGGATTAGTATGCTTGATAATCGCTGCGACGGGTTGTTGCAAGTCCGCAGGAAAAAATTCCGCGATGAATCCAAGCGCCGAGGAAATATCGAGAATGTTATTATACGAAAGTTCTTTTCCCCAAAGTTGCGTGCAAATCTTTGAGAAACTCATAACCATACAAGCGCCGCATGCTGATGAGGATTTTCTCCATAGCGAAGGGATGAATGAGTGGGAGCGAAAGTTCCGAGCCGATTAGGAACATTCCCGTGGCCGGATAGCAATCCGCTTGAAAATAATCTGCAATAGCGCGGTCATATTGGCGACATGTTCGAATCCTTCGGCATAGGCAAGCTTTTTACGATAGGTAATATCGGTGCCACCGTTCAAGCTTGCCAGCATCTCCAAAAATCCCTTATATTGGATCGGGATCGTAAGCAGCGCAACCGATTGAAAATTCTTCGCTGCGCTACGTAGCATCGCCGGCCCGCCAATATCGATTTGTTCGATGATCTCCGCTTCTGTAGCCCCAGGCTTTGCAGTCGTTTCTTCGAATGGGATAAAGATTCCCGACAAGAAGGTCGATCGGCAGAATGTCGTTCGCGATGGCTTCTTCGATATGGGAGGGAATTTCACGCCGGAAAAGAAGGCCGCCATGAACTTTAGGATGTAGCGTTTTCAGGCGTCCGTCGAAAATTCCGGATGAGTTTGTAAATTCCCTAATGCTCGTAACAGGCAATCCAAGGCTGCGGAGATATTTTTCCGTTCCACCGGTCGAAAATAGTTCTATGCCACGAGCGACTAAGTTCGCGAGCTAAAACGTCGAGTCCACGTTTATCATAAACGCTTATCAGTGCGCGGCGAATAGGCACCAGATCGGGTGCGACAGAGCTGGTAAATGGGCAGCAGTTGACATTAAGAAAGAATGTGTACTATGATTATTTTCGATGAAAAGTTTGTCCTGTGCGAGAAGCGATATAGCCTTCGGAAAGATCTCGAATTCCACATCGCGCACGCGTTGCCTGAGTGAGTCAGGGGTATCGTCATTCATCACAGGGCAGCATTTTTGCAAGACGATCGGCCCGGCATCATACTCCTGCGTCACAAAATGAACGGTCGCGCCGCTCACTTTGCACCCACGCGCAAGCACAGCCTCATGAACGCGAAACCATATAACCCGCTCCCGCCAAATGAGGGAAGCAAGGCAGGATGCACATTGAGTATCTTGTATTTGAACGTATCGACAAAGCCATCCGGCAATTTTTTCAAATACCCCGCAAGCGCGACAATGTCGACGCCATTATTCTTCATTGCGCTGCATTATCTCTCCCTCGAAACGCGCAAGGTCGTTGCCGCATTTTACGAGCGAGAGGTGGAGATTGGGAATTTTGTGCTTCCGTGCATATTCAAGGGCGCCTGCGTCGGAATTATTCGAGACCACGAGCGCTAACTCGGTCTCGGCAATTCGGCCTTCCCTGATCTCCCGATGGATATGCGCGAGGTTCGAGCCGAAGCCCGAAGCAAAAACTGCTAACCGTTTAATGTGTTGCTCCTTGTTTAGATTTATGCAAAATTACGAGGAATTACGCCCTTGTTCTTGTAAATCATAAAAAGGAATGCGAGAGAATGGAACAGGAGCGTGATGCGTTAACATGAACTCCATGAAATAGTAGTCTCAACCAACCAGTAAAAAAATGAAAGCTCCCAAGATTCTGAAACTCGTTCCTGTTCTTCTAATAATGATGTTCGCGATCGCCAGCTTCGCGCAAAAGCCCGCAAAAGTCGATCCCGGTCAGAAAAAATATGGCAATGTAACGTTTGCCGATCCTGCGCATCATAAATATCCTATTGATAATCCAAGCCATATTCGGGCCGCATGGAGTGCGATTCATGTCAAACGCAACGCCGCGAAATATAAACCGGAGGAGCTTATGCAGATCAAGCAGCGCATCCACGACGCAGGCACTGCAAAAGGAATAAAATTCAAGAGTGAGAAGTGACTACTTTCCGAAGTCCGGCTGAACGACGACTTTTTTCAAATGCTTCCGCTCGATGTCCACTACTTCGACAGGATCATCATAGAGCTGCTCGTCGCGTTGAAGTTCAACCGGGCCGTCGTCCGTAGCGACCATTTTGGATTTCGCTGGTTTGCGTGAATGGAGGTGAATCGGCTTGATGGCGATCTCTTTTGCATCGAATGCGCAGAGATGTCCATGCAGCGTATGATGCTCGCCTGCATCCTGATAATGGACTTCAACCAAGCGTCCGATATTTCGCTGAAATTGCCAATCCTCGACGAGCGGCTCATCGATTCCGGGGGACATCACATCCAATCGGTAATTTCCTTTCACTAATTTTTCAGAATCGATCAGCGCGGTTAATTCGTGGCTTATATCGGTGCAATCGTCGATCGAGACCAACCGGTCACCATCTAAAAGCACTTCGATGACCGGCGTACTTGCGGATCCGCGCACATTAATGCGTAGCAGATGAAGTCCGCGTGCTTTAGCAAGTTTTGTCGCGGGTTTCTCCAATGAAGTGGCAATATCGGATTTGAATGTATTTTCCATAGTGGCATTACGGATTTAGTGAGGAGATAATTCCAGTTTTTCTAATGAATTTGCAAAATTCAGGCCATCCGAACATGAAACACAATTAACCTATTTTGATGTAACTCTTGGCTGGAATTGGGTGTATTATTACGCGCTAAGTCAATAATTTTTAGACGCACATTACTATGGAGGAAAATATGTCAATGGAAGATCAGAATAATGGCAACGTTCCCGCAACAGGAACTACAAAAAAGGGTAACTTTCTCAGCAGCCGATGGGCTATCATAACGGCCACTGCGATTATCGCAATCATCGTCGGCTTTTTGCTGGGGCATTGCATGCGCCACCGGCATTGCTGTGGCGACCGGTGCGAAATGGGACGCTGCATGATGATGCATCGCGGATGGGGCGGTGGAATGGGATGGGGCCACTTCGGACGCGGCGGCATGGATCGCGGCGATATGCGCGACGACGGGATGCGTGGCATGGGATCGATGGGTATGCACGGTGGTTTCGATCCAAAAGCAATGGTGGATCACATGAAGCAGGAACTGGGACTTTCGGACCAGCAGGTCCAGCAAATTACTGCACTAATGGAACAGCAGAAGAGCAAAATGGAAGCGGCCATGAAAAGCGATAGCGGACGAGGCCAGGATTGGAAGGCCAGCCGAGATCAACTTCATGCTCAGATCAAAGCTGTCCTAACGCCTGAGCAGCAAACCAAATGGCAGGACATGATGGGAAGAATGGAACACGGCGAGTAACCTTGGGGGAGATTATCTCAACGCCGATTCCAGCGCCGTCCTTCCATCTGTTTTTTCATCGCGGTATTTTATGATAATCGGCGTGTAGATCGCAAGCCCATTCTCGCGAGCAAAATCGGATTTGTGTTCAATTGCACGTGAACCAGCGACAAGCACCGCGCCTTCAGGGATTACGAGTGGTTCGTCATCGCTCTTGCGTGAAATGATGCAGTCATTGACAAGATCGTAGATCGGCGTGGAGCCTGTTAGCACTACGCCCGTGGCAAGCACCGCTCGGCGCTTGATAATGCAGCCCTCATACACACCCGTATTGCCTCCAAGCAGCACATCGTCCTCAATGATGACGGGTAATGCTCCCGCAGGTTCGAGCACTCCGCCGATCTGCGCTGCCGCGCTGATATGCACGCGCTCACCAACCTGTGCGCAGCTTCCGACCAATGCGTGGGAATCTATCAGCGTACCCGCTCCCACAAACGCGCCGATATTAACATAGGCCGGCGGCATCATGATAACAGAAGGAGCGAGATAGGCTCCATCGCGCACCGAGCTTCCACCCGGAACGAGGCGCACATTATCTTCAATACGAAAATTGCGGAGTGGGACGGTATCCTTATCGAAAAAATTCCATTGCTCGCCGCCATGCACAGCGACAGATCGATCCACCAATCTCCCAAGCCGAAAGCCCAGAAGAATCCCTTTCTTCACCCACGCATTGACGCTCCATCCACCAGGTCTTGACGAATCAGGCTGTGCTGCACGCACTTCGCCGCGATTCAAGGCCATGCGGAGACGCAGTATGGAATTAACAGCAACATCGCGCTGAAGGATAATTTCTTCGGATGTCAGTGCGCAAAGTTTTTCGACTTGTTGCTGGAGATCGATCATGTTCAGAAATATTTGTAGCGCCGGACGCATCGGCCACGAAGTTCTCCTCGCCGGTTCCCATGGGGACAGGCGAGGACGCCGGCGCTACATGCTTGTTATTTACTTTGCGCGAAAACTCTGCACCGATTTTTCTAATGCAGGGCGAAACGCTGCTTCCAGTTCATTCGGCCAGGAGACCGTAATACGATACACCGTTTGGCCGGACATCACAAAATAGGCGTGCGCAGACGCTCCACCGGAACCATAGCTTATCATTTTTGCTGTTTGGCCACCGATCGTTGTATTCTGTGCCGATGCGCCGTTATAAGTTTTCTGCGCGTTTTCAGCGACGTATTTATCGAGATCGATCCCTTTTTGTACGTCATTCGCATCCACGCGGACCATAGCATCGGCGCGTTCGCCTTTAATTTCAACACCGTTGCCAGATCGTGGGCTTGCTGAAAAATTATCGGGATACTGTATGGTGTAGCCAGAACCCTGATACGTCGAGAAAGTGGATGATGGCTTCATTTGCTCCATCATAGCGCTCATGCTGGCGCTATCGATCTTTCCCCCCGTGATCTTGAGCACAAAAGCTGGCTCAAGCGATTTCTCAGAAACGTCGAAGATCGGCGCATATTTTGCCATGCGTTTTGGGCCGAATGTTGCAGCATCGAAGTAGGTGACGAGCGAATCTTTATCAGTAAAAATACGGTACCCGGTCAGGCCGTCTTCATCGCCGGAGATGGCATACGATACTTTAAGTGCCGGAAGCCCACCAAGCGTGGTCGAGTCGGGACCTGTGAAAGTAATGTTATCCATGCTCTGCTTGAAAGCGGCTGCTTCTTTTTCTTTGGAAGAATGCTCCATGGCGCCGACTTCGATGCGTGCGCCGAAATCGCCTTCCGTGAATTTTTGAAAACGCGTTTCCGTAGATGGGGACGAATAATACGTAGTTTTCGTACCCGGCACGGATTCGGCGACCCACGCCTTCGGAGCCTTGAAGCTAAAGCGATAGACAAGATCCTTGTAGGTAACCATTTCGCCCGGTTGCACGGGTGTCATGTCCTCTTCTTTTTTGGAGCAGCTTGCAAGCACAAGCAGCGAAATAGTAAATAGGATTGCTGTGGAAAATTTCTGTTTCATTCGTGATTTGTCGTGTGAAAAATAAAAAATCATGGTGCGGGTTTCGAACTGTTGAACAAACGGATGTTTGCATCGAGCCCTTGCAATCGGATTTGCTCCAATAATTTTTGGAGTGATGTAACGGTGCTGTCCAAACGCATCGCAAAACCTTCGTCTTTAGTCAGGCGATAGAGGAGTGTATTCTTCCGGTCACCGCTTGCAAGAAGGCTGTCAACGCGTGCCATCGCAGCTCGTGCGTCTGCAATAGCGCGTCCGCCGGAGTCTATTAACACCCGAATGCCTGCTCTGTTCTCCCCGAGCGTCGAAGAAAGTGCATGTAATGCAGAATCTGCATCGGAGAGCGTTTTTGTGATCGCGGGACCATTCTCGGAAAGTAATTTCGCTGCACGGCTTGCGGCGGCATCTACGTCGGTCAGGGTTCCATTCGCAAGATTAAGCGTTTTGTTCAACTTCGATTTAAGGGTATCGTCGTGAATGATGGCATTCAAGGATATCAGGAGAGTATCGGCCTGGTTCGCTATGGAGGCAAAGGTACCGGAAAAAGAGGTTATCATCGCAACGAGAGAACTGATGTCGCCAGCGTATGTGCCTCGAATGGGCTGACCCTTCGGCAATGGCTGTTGTGAAACGCCAGGAAATATCTCGACCTTTTTGCCACTCATAAGTTCTAACATCGAGATGGAGGCAGTCGCGTCCTTGCGTAAGTCTGCGTGTTCATTGAGGGTCATGGTGACGGTGGCTTCTGTGCCGCTGGCTTGCACGGTAGCGACTGTTCCACGCTTGAGGCCGCTCATCATTACGGGATCGCCAGGTTCCAATCCTCCTGCTGTCGGGAATATCGCCGTAATAATTTCTTCACGGCCACCAATATGCCACTGCTTTGCCCATCCTATTCCCATAAGCAGCAACACGATGCCAATAAGCACCGTCAGCCCGACTTTAATGTCCGTTCGCTCTTCGTTGGTCACGATAGGTAATATTTGGAAAAAGTGATATATTTAAGAATTCTGGAATGCAACAATAGTGCCCACCGGATTCCCGAACGCTCCAAACATTATATTCACCCCATAAATCCCTATTTAGACAACTCTTTATGTGAAAAAAGCATTATAGCAGGTTCGGAATTTTACCGAATCTATTTTTTCTCCGTTTTTCAAGTGCGGAAAGCAGCCAAACAAATAAAATCGAAGTTACAGCCTGCTAACGGTGCTGTGAACGGTTCAAATGGGCACATAGGCAAGATTTTAGAGCCTTTCAAAGCCTGGGTTACCCTCTGCAAAACGCCCGATCTCGGTTCGTGGAGCGCGGGTCCATAATTTGAAAAACGTCTCGCTCGACCTTGAGCGAAATAGGCTGCATGTTTTTACCGGTGTAAGCGGCTCCGGGAAGTCCTCGCTGGCATTCGATACATTATATGCCGAAGGACAGCGGCGGTATGTCGAAAGCCTTTCTGTTTATGCGCGGCAATTTCTGGAACGCATGACGAAACCGGACGTTGACTCGATCACTGGAATCAGCCCTGCGGTAGCAATCGAACAGAAAACCCTCACTCGCAACCCGCGCTCGACCGTCGGCACAACAACTGAAATATATGATTATTTACGGCTGCTCTTTGCCCGTATCGGCCACACCTATTGTGTTCGTTGCGGGCGATTAGTGCGAAAAGATACTCCTCGCACCATCGTGGATTCTATTGCAGAGCACGCAAACGATGGGCAGAAATTCTATATCCTTTTTCCCATGCATCGCCACGAGCAGCATGGATGGCATGCCGAATGGGATAACCTTCGCGCCCAAGGATTTTCGCGTATTGTTTTGGTCCGGCGAAGACAGGATGCTCGATCTTTCAGAAGAAAATCCAAAGCAGCTCGATCCTGCGAAAGTTCGGAGTTCTTGTCGATCGATTGGTTTGGCGTCCAACGATGAGGAGCTGCATTCGCGCATCGCCGATTCGATCGAAGCGGCATTATGGAAGGTGGAGGACGCGCGGTCATTGCTTACATAAACGGCGATGGATCGACCGAGGAAGAAAAATTCTCCGAACACTTCGAATGCGCAACCGATGGCCTTCCGTTCGAAGAACCGGAGCCAAGCCTCTTCTCATTTAATAATCCCTACGGTGCGTGTCCCGAATGCCAGGGATTTGGCCGCGCTATGGGAATCGATCCAGAACTTGTCATTCCCGATCCGCCGATCGCTCACGAGCGGGGCAATTGCTATGTTGGAAAGGCCCGCGTTTGCGAGATATTTAGCGATCTTTTCCAAATTGCCAAGACCGCTAATATGCAGATGGATATTCCATATTCTTCACTTACTGGAGCGTGAGAAAAAGATCGTATGGGAAGGCTTTGGACAATATGCAGGTATAAATAGGTTTTTCGCAGGATCTGGAAAAAAAACCTATAAGCTTCAGTATCGCGTATTGCTTTCCCGGTTCCGAGGATATACGACATGCCCGAAATGCCATGGTTCCCGCTTACGTCCGGCTGCGGTAATGTCCGAGTGGCGGGAAAGACGATCCATGATATTGTTCAGATGACGATTGCTGAAGCACGGCATTTTTTTTGAGACTATTGAGCTTTCAGATTATGAAAGAACGATAGCCATTCGGATCATCGAAGAACTCCGAAAGCGTACGAGATATTTAGATGAAGTGGGTCTGAGTTATCTGACGCTCGAACGGCTTTCCAATACGCTATCCGGCGGGGAATCCCAGCGCATCAATCTTGCGACCTCCCTTGGGAGCGCGCTTACCGGCGCGTTGTATGTGCTGGATGAACCGAGCATTGGTCTCCATCCCCGTGACACCGAAAAATTACTTCGCATTCTAAAAAGCGTTCGCGATCTTGGCAATACCGTTGTTGTTGTTGAGCACGATGAGGAAGTGATTCGTTCCGCAGACGAGGTCGTCGATTTCGGCCCTCATGCCGGCGAATTGGGCGGTAATATTTTATATCAAGGGCCACCCGCAGAAATGGAGCGAAAAGCAAGAGTGAATCGCTAACTGGAAAATACTTGCGTGGCGAACTTTCTATTCCGATCCCGAAAAAACGCAGACGGGTAGATCTGAATTTTGCGATCGCGGTTCGAGGCGCGAACGCGAATAATTTGAAGGGAACCGATGTCCGTTTTCCACTTGAATCTTTTGTTGTAGTGACGGGAGTGTCAGGATCGGGGAAATCCACATTGGTGCATTCCGTGCTTTATGCGGGACTCAAAAAACTAAAAGGCGAAAGCGTTGGCCCCGTTGGAGCACATCACGAGATCAAGGGTGAAGACCTAGTAAATCACGTTGAACTGATCGACCAAACGCCAATTGGAAGAACGCCGCGTTCGAATCCTGCTACCTATATTAAAGCATTCGATCTCATTCGGGAAGCATTCAGCAGGACGGTCTATGCAAAACAGCGTGGCTGGGCGCCGGGATATTTTTCTTTTAACATTCCCGGCGGACGCTGCGATACCTGCGAGGGGGAAGGATTCGTCGCAGTGGAGATGCAATTTCTTGCCGATATGTACCTTGAATGCGATACCTGCGGCGGCAAACGCTACAAACAGGAAGTGCTCGATGCAACACTGAACGGAAAAAACATTGTCGAGGTGCTTGGAATGAGCGTAAAAGAAGCTATTGCTTTTTTTGTGGATCATGAACGTATTCTTGCAAAGCTGCAAGTACTCGATGATGTGGGCTTGGGTTATATTCGGCTCGGTCAGCCGGCGAACACGCTTTCAGGTGGTGAGGCGCAGCGAGTCAAGCTTGCTTCACATTTGGCCGATCAGAGTGGGGAACACACGCTGTTCATTTTTGATGAGCCGACAACCGGGCTTCATTTCGATGATATTGCAAAGCTGCTTTTGGCGCTCAATGCACTGGTGGAGCGTGGACATTCTGTGATCGCTATCGAGCATAATCTTGAGGTGATAAAATCGGCCGATTGGGTTATCGATCTCGGTCCGGATGCGGGCGATGCCGGTGGAGAAGTGATTGGCGAGGGAACTCCTGAAACAATTGCGAAGATCGAGCGGTCTTATACCGGCCAATATCTTGCACCATTACTAAAGATATGACTGATAACGTTCAAGAGTATTATGACCAATATTCCGAGAAAGAATGGAATCGTTTGGGGACGGTTTCTCAGATCGAGTATTTCGTCACAAAGAAGTTGCTCGAAGAGTTAATCGGCGGGTTGCGACTCAAAATTCTTGACCTTGGGGGTGGACCAGGTCGCTACGCGATTGAGCTTACGAAACAGGGCCATGAGGTAACGCTTGTTGATCTTTCCGAATCGAATCTTGCATTGGCAAATAAAAAGTCTGCTGAAGAGAAGGTAACAATTTATAGGATGGTACACGCATCTGCTATCGATCTGAGTATATTTCCCGACGATTATTTCGATCTCGTGCTTTCTATGGGTCCAATGTACCATCTTACGGAAGACGCCGATTTGAAACGCGCAAATTGGGAATTATTACGAGTGATGCGTCCTGGCGGGTACGCCTTTGTCGCGTTCATTACGAAGCTCGCCATACTAAGAGACATATTGTTTCGAGATCCTGATCGGCTGATAAATTATTCCGAACGCTATCACGGGATTATGGAGCGTGGTGTCATCATTCAATCGGTGGGTCTGGTTTTACAAATCTTAGAACGTTCGATTCCTCGGAGATTGTGCCGATGATGAAGGAAGCGGGCTTTGCATTCGAGCGTCTGATTGGTTGCGAGGGACCAATGAATTTGCGCTTATATGATACGATCAACGCATTGCCAGAATACGAGAAAGACCATATTTTCAATTTCATTCTTCGTTATTCGGAGTGGCCATCGCTCCTGGATTCCTCTGACCATCTTCTCTTCATCGGTAAAAAGCCAGGCGAGTAAATGAAGAACTTGCTATGTAACATTATGGTAATCGCTGGCGAAGCCTCCGGCGATCGCATTGCGTCGCGCGCGATCCGCGCGACAAAAAAACTTGCACAAGAGCAAGGGAAATCTATTTCCTTCTTTGGAATCGGCGGTGATGAATGCTCGGCCGAAGGGATGGAATGTCTGCACACTGCTCGCGAAATGTCTGTAGTGGGATTTGTTGAAGTGGCTCGGCGATTTACTTTTTTTCGCCGTGTATTTTTGGAAATGACTCGCGCATTAGATGAACGAAGACCTGATGCGATCCTACTTATTGATTATCCTGGATTTAATATTCGTATTGCGCGGGAAGCAAAGAAACGCGGCATTCGTGTGATCTATTATGTCAGCCCACAAGTGTGGGCGTGGCATAAATCGCGCATCTATGAATTAAAACGCGTCGTGGATGAAATGCTTGTGATCTTTCCATTCGAAGAAAAGCTTTACCGTGATGCCGGAATGAAGAATGTGCATTTTGTCGGCCATCCGCTCGTCGAGCGAATAGATGAAGAACGTGAACGATGGAACGACCGCGTCTCCTTTGCTGCAACACACGGATTAGATCCTGAAAGACAGTGGCTATTAGTCTTTTCCGGGAGCCGCACGGAAGAAGTACGAAGATTGCTTCCCAACATGTCGGAAGCCGCTATCGAATTCAGCGCGAAGCACCAAATGCAGCCGATTCTTGTAGAATCGGTATCTATTGATCCTTCGCATTATGATAGATACATTCGAAAAGAGCTAATCAGATTTCGTGCTTCAGATGCTACGCACGAACTGATGCATCATGCAGAGCTTGGTATTCTTAAAAGCGGCACCACTACCCTCGAAGCCGCTCTATTGGAACTTCCCGGTGTGATCTGTTACCGGACACATCCACTAACATTTGCAATAGGGAAGCAATTAGTAAAGCTACCTTATATCGGATTGGCAAATATCGTGCTTGGTCAGAAGCTTTATCCAGAATTGTTGCAGGGTGATGTATCGGTACCATCCATCCTGAACGAATTGGAGTTGGTGCTTTCTCGCAAAAAAGAATTTAAACGATCGCTCATTGGGCTTGCTGACTCGTTGAGAGTTGCCGGAAGTGGCCCATCGCGTCATGTTGCTGAAACCTTGCTCGCATCATGATATTACAACTGCTTCCATTTTTTACCACACTGCTTGCGAAAACGCTGCGAATATCGTGGCGTGGCGAAGCATTGCCTGAACGAGCCATCATTGTGTTTTGGCATGGGGATATGCTGGCCGGTTGGTACTCGGTGCGGAAACGTCGTCCAATCGCTTTAGTCAGTAAAAGTAAGGATGGAAACTTTCTGGCAGCGGTGTTGCAAGCGTGGGGTTATACTCTATCTCGTGGATCAAGCAAAAAAAATGGAATGGAAGCGCTTGAACTTGCTATGGAATCAGTGAAAACTCGTGAGCGAGATATGTTAGTTATCACACCGGACGGACCTCGCGGGCCGCGGCACGAATACAAACGTGGTGCATTTATTGCATCGCGCGAGCTTCATCTTCCGCTCTTCCATCTGCAGATGGATTATTCGTCACGTAGGACGTTGAAAAGTTGGGATCAGTTTGAAGTGCCGATGCCATTTTCGAAAGTTACCATTCGAGTAGAGCGTGTCGATGCCAATTCTTGATTATGTCAATCCATACTCATACATTATGCGCATTCGCCGCATGATGTATGAGCGCGGCTGGCTGAAATCGTACCACCCCGGAATTCCTGTGATTAGTGTTGGGAATCTTACGGTGGGTGGTACAGGTAAATCGCCCATGGTGCTGCTCATTGCAAAATATCTCGAACAAAAGCGCGGCAAACGTCTCGCAATTATTTCACGAGGTTACAAGCGGCACACAAGCGGCTTTTTACTTGTGAGCAATGCGAGAGAAATAATTGCTTCCGTCGAGGATTCCGGCGATGAAGCACAAATGCTTGCAGAATTATTGCCGAATGCCATTGTAATAGTCGATGAAGACCGGGTTCGAGGTGCAATGAAAGCAAAGGAGCTTGGCGTTGAGGTTATCATCCTTGACGATGGATTCCAACATCTGCGATTGAAACGCGATTTGAATATTCTTTTGATCGATGGGATATCTTCACCGGTTCTTCCATTTGGCCGTTCGCGGGAACCTGTGAGCGCAGCAAAGGCGGCTGATGTGGTTGTTAAAAGTGATGGGAAGGACGCAAGTGACTCAAGTAACGCCGTTGTGCGAAGTGTGCCATCAAGCCTTATGTCCTTTACGGACGTTTCTGTCCCTTTAACGGAACTTAAATGGAAACGTATTCTGGCGCTTTCTTCTATTGCAAATCCGGAGCGATTTTACAACATGCTTCGTGGACTCGGAGCAACCGTTGCTCTAAAATCGCTGGGAGATCATGCGGAATATTCGGATTCGCTTGTTAGGAAAATTCTTAACCACGCTGAGACGCATGGCGTTGAAATGATCGTCACCACAATGAAGGACGCTGTAAAATCCAGAAAATATTTCGAACGAACCCCGACGAATATTCCTATTCTTATTATTTTGCATTCGCTCGAATTCTTACAGGGTGAAGATGGTTTTTACCAATCCATCGACCGCATACTATGAAACTTACCATTGGTTTATCCTACGCACCGGCTGACAATCCGAAATACGATTGGTATCGCAAGGCGTTGCATAGCGCGGCAGCTACGCTGGAATATGAGATCGAGATCATTGATCTATCGTCTCAGAACCTAACGAATGAAGTCGATGGAATTTTATTTACCGGCGGCGCTGATATTCAACCGGCCCGCTATGGCAAGCAGGACGAAGAGCGCCTTTGCAGCGAGATCGATGAAGCGCGCGATCAGATAGAATTTAGAATTGCTGACGAAGCCGAAAAAAACGATACGCCAGTCCTCGGCATCTGCCGTGGGTTACAGCTATTAAATGTGCACCGTGGCGGAACGCTGATCACTGACATCGAAGCGTTCGGCGGTTCAAGTCACCGGAAAGTTGATGGATTCGACGCACGGCATAATGTCAGGATCGATCCTGGAAGTTATTTGCGACGGATTCTAAGCGAAAGTGAGGGAGAAGTGAACAGCGCACACCATCAGGCTGTCGAACGGGTTGGCGAGGGGCTTACCGCCAGCGCGCGAGCAATAGGGGATGGCACAATCGAGGCGCTCGAATGGGAAGATGCAACGGCCAAGCCATTTTTGCTGGCTGTTCAGTGGCATCCCGAACGAATGGATTTCAGAGAGAATTTTTCTAATCGCATTTTTGAGACATTTTTATGGGAATGCGCTGCAAATAAAATGTTAAAGCATCGTACCGTGCCGCGCAAGGAGAAAGAGATCGAAGCATGACACGCGATCTGGATAATGCTTTCCGCGTTCGCCCACTAGTGCTCGATGGCGCGCTCGGCACCGAGCTGGAAGGCCGTGGCGTGAACACCAGCGGGAAAAGCTGGACTGCGCGCGGACTTATTTCGCATCCAGATCTCATTTATCGCGTTCACCGGGAATATCTCTGGGAAGGCGCCGATATTCTGACCGCGAACACCTTCCGCACCAATGTTCGTGCGCTAAAAGATACGGGACTCGATGCGGAAGCGCTCACGAAAAAAGCTGTTCGTATTGCCCGCAAAGCTCGCAGGGAAAAGAACCCACTTATTCGTGTAGCAGGATCCATTGCTCCTGTGGAAGATTGTTTTTCGCCCGATCTTGTCCCGGCAAGCGATGCAGCGCTTGTCGAAGAACATCGCATCATGGCCCGATGGCTGGATGAAGCCCGCGTGGATATTATCCTTATCGAAACGATGAACACCCTGCGCGAAGCGCTCTGCGCATTGCAAGCAGTGAAAGAAGAGAGCGACAAATATGCGTGGGTTTCAATTGTTCCGAAAGACGGGGAAACCATGCTTGATGGAACGCCGCTCGATTATGCTGTTGCGCGATTAAAAGAGGGTGGTGCACATCTTGTTGCATTGAACTGTGCGCCGGTTAGCGTGATGATGGCTGCGCTTCCTATCGTTTCACGCGCAGCGAAAAAAGCGGGCGTGTGGTTCGGATGTTATCCGAATAGCTCGGAAAAGCTGCCGGATGGTTCGTGGAACCTGCGAGCATCCAACAACAAGCTTATGGCTTCCTGCGCGTTAGACTGGATGAAAGTAGGCGCTGTAATGGTCGGAAGTTGCTGTCACTCCACGCCGCGCACGACCAGCCTCATCGAGAATAAACGCAATCTTTTCTATGTGCTGAAAGAAGAGATCTATCTTGCGGACGATGATGATATCGATCTGCCCGATCACATGCTATGGTAAATTTGTTTATAATCACTCTACCTTCACACCCAAATTGTACAAAGTAAACGCCAATTGATCCGCGCTTTCATCGATCACTTTTGAAATGGGTTTCCCAGCACCATGTCCGGCTTTGGTTTCTACTGTGATGAGTGTTGGATTTGTGCCTGCTTGATCGTGCTGTAACGTCGCAATGAACTTAAATGAATGCGCAGGCATCACGCGGTCATCATGATCGGCAGTCGAGACAAGTGTTGCAGGATACGACACGCCGCTTTTCAAATTATGCAGCGGTGAATATTTATAAAGATTGACAAATTGCTCGGAATCGTCACTTGTTCCATATTCCGATGCCCACGCCCATCCGATGGTGAATTTGTGGTAGCGCAACATGTCCATTACTCCCACTTTGGGCAGCGCCACTTTGCAAAGATCGGGACGTTGGCACATCACCGCTCCAATGAGCAACCCGCCGTTCGACCCGCCAATGATCGCAAGCTTTGCTGGGCACGTATATTTTTCTTTACAGAGATATTCCGCAGCAGCGATGAAATCGTCGAAGACATTTTGCTTCTTTTCTTTCATTCCGGCCTCGTGCCACGCTTTGCCGTATTCGCCACCCCCGCGAATGTTCGGTTGCGCAAAGATACCACCACGTTCGAGAAATGCGACAACCGTTGGACTGAAATCAGGAGTTAGATTGATATTGAATCCGCCGTAAGCATACAGTTCCGTGGGATTATTTCCATCGAGCTTCATCCCTTTTTTATGTACGATGAACATCGGTACGCGAGTTCCATCTTTACTCTTGTAAAAAATTTGCTCGGTCACAAAATCATCGACCTTGAAAGGTACTTCGGTTTGATGAAAAAGCGTGGAAGTATTTTTCTTGAGATCGTATTGATAAATGGTTGGAGGCGCAACGAAACTCGAAAATGTATAAAATATTGCCGAATCATTCCGCTTCGCATCAGACACCAAGACGCTTCCTATACCTGGAAGAGCAATTTCGCGTTCGACCTTTCCGGAAATATCGTAAATATAGGTGTGATTACTCGCATCCTTCATATACTTCACGATCAATTTTCCTCCGACGTAACTTACATATTCAATCGTCTCTGGTTTTGCAGGAATGATCGTCTGATAGTTCTTGGCGCTCGGATTGCGTGGATCGACTAAGACAACTCGATTTGTCGGTGCATCTTCATCCGTCATAAGCAGAAATTTATCGCCGATATTATCTATCACGCCTGCTTCATGTCCATATTCTGAAATAAGCGGTTTGAAATCAGAATGTGGATCGTCCGCACGCTTCCAGTAGATCAAGCTGCCGATCTTGCCACCCTCAGAGAGATAGAGTAGCAAGTATTTCTCATCTTCTGTTGCACTTATATAGAACGAGCGTTCCGGATGTGTTTGATCTTGATAAACAAGCGAGTCGGCAGATTGAGGTGTCCCTATTTTATGATAATAAAGTTTCTGAAAATCGCTTTTGGCAGTGTATTGACCGGCTTTCGGCTCATCGTAACGTCCGTAGAAAAATCCATTTTTGAACCACGATGCAGCGGAATACCGAACCCATTCGATGTGATCTTCAAGCTGCTTGCCTGTTGCCACATCCTTGACAAAAATCTCCTGCCAATCCGAGCCGGAATGACTAATGCTGTATGCGACTAACTTATCGTCGTTGGAATAATCCATTCCACCGAGTGCTGCCGTGCCATCAGTCGATAGCATATTGGGATCAAGGAAAACTTCCGGTGTTCCATGCAGTCCATGTTGCCGATAGACGACAGCTTGATTCTGCAATCCATCGTTCTTCGAAAAGAAATAATATTCACCTACTTTATGCGGCGCGCCGATGCGCGGATAATTCAGAAGCTCCTCAATTCGATTGCGAAGTTTAGCACGATAGGGAATTTGGCTGAAATAGCTTTGGGTGACTTTGTTCTCCGCTTCAACCCACGCGTGAACATCGGAGGAATCGACATTCTCTAACCAGCGATAGGGGTCGCTAACTTTAGTACCAAAATAGTTATCGACCTGATCAACCCGTTTGGTGGAGGGGTATTGAATTTTAGGATCACTATTGATGGAGGGGTATTGAATTTTAGGATCACTATTGATGGAGGGGTATTGAATTTTAGGATCACTATTGATGGAGGGGTATTGAATTTTAGGATCACTATTGATGGAGGATTGTGCGAATGCGCTACTCACAAATAAAATTAGTAAAAAAGCAAAAAGGTATTTCATCGCCAAAGAAAAAAAATGAATTGAGAGATGACACAACCATACATGGACTGCAAAAGTCCGAGGTTGTTTTTCAAAAAAAGAGAAACGGCATGGAGGTTACGCCCACCATAGCGGGCTAGCCTCCATGCCGAAAAAGGAAGGAATGCGTAGGTTATGCTGGGGCTTTATCGCCCGTCTTCATGTCCTGGACTTCCTTGCGGATTTCCTGAGCTTTTTTCTTAATCTCATTCATGGCCTTGCGTACGCGGGTACCGGCCGATTTATTCTCTTTATCGTAGAATTTCTCGAAATCTTTTTCGAACGTGGCGAGCAAATCCTGTAGTTCTTTATAGCGATTCATGTGATGTTAGCCTCCAATATTTAATCAAAAACTGATGTGAATGTTGATTACTAAGACCATCGGAATGGACTTAATTACCACGAAAATACGAGAATTTTAGGCCGAATGCAAGAAATTGAGAAAAAAATGTGATTTCATTAGTATTCTAATAGAATAGCTTACATCGTCACCACTTCGCTAATATCTCCATCGCAGCCTTTATTTTCGCCGGATTCGGCAGAATTGCATCTTCATAGGGCTTTGCGAAGCCAACGGGCGTGAACGTCGAGCCAACGCGCATGATCGGCGCATCGAGCGATTGGAAGGCATGTTCCGTGATTAGTGCTGCAAGTTCGCCGCCGAAACCGCCAGTCACTTTATCCTCATGTGCGACAAGCACTTTGCCCGTTTTTTCTACTGATTTCAGAATCGAAGCCAGATCGAGCGGGTAGAGTGAGCGCAAATCGAGCACATCACATTCGATTCCTTGCTCGGAAGCAATCTGCTCTGCGGCCTGAAGCGAAAAGTGAGTAGCTGTGCCATAGGTAATGATCGAAAGATCTTTACCTTCCCGTCGTAACCTGGCTTTACCAAATGGGATAATCTCATTCTCAGCGAGAGGAACTGCCTTCGCCATTGGATGGTAGTAAAGATATTTTGGCTCGAGATAAACTGTCACTCCGCGTGTGCGAAAGGCTGAACGGAGCAGCCCTTGCGCATCGTCAGCAAAACATGGTTGAACGACTCTGACTCCTGGAATCGTCGTAAACATGCCCTCCAGATTCTGGGAGTGGTAAAGTCCACCTCCGATATATCCGCCGGAGGCAATGCGAATGACAATATTCGGATCATACTGCCCGCGAGTGCGCCAGTAAGCATGAGAAAGCTCGATAAACGATTCCATTGCCGGCCAGAAGTAATCGGCGAACTCCGCTCCCTCGACGCATACCCAAATATGCTCCTGATCGACGCGGCAGAAGTCCGTCTGCCGAGCCGAGAATGAAATCTTCTGCGATCGGTCCGTTAAAACTCGCTCGTTGCCGAATTCCTGCAAGCATTCCTTTCGTCACATTAAAGACCCCGCCTTTATTTTTCGAGGCAACATCCTCGCCCCAAAGAAAAGTATTAGGCATTGATGCGAAATTCTTCCTTTAGGGTATCGATTAATACCCTCGATGAATTGCAATCCTTCATCCTTGCCCTTTGGTGTTTCGAACGGATAAAAGTTGCCCGGATATCTTCGGGTTGAGTGCTGTAAGGCGCGATTGAAACGATGCGGTCCGAGGGGAGCACGAAATCGAGTACATCCGGTGGATGTTGCCGGCGGGGCCGCCTCCGCTTTATCTGCGGATTCACGGAAATGCTGTTGATTTTCCTCATGGATTTGTTGCAAGCTCCTCACTGGTTGACAACATCATTCTCGAAGAGCCAATCTGGTCGAAGCGTATAAGCGGGTCGCGCATTTTCACAGCTTCCAAGCTCTTCCGGTGAGCGGTATAGATCCTGACGGTCGGAATTGGAATGTGAGCCGATGCGCACGCAATCCGCATGGACCATCGCAGCTCCGCGTCCGCTCAGGCACCACTCGTACGCTTCCTGCATGGCGCGGTAGCTATCGAGAATGTCCGTGCCATCACAATAAGCAATGAGAAGATTATTAAAGCCTCGGAAATTATCGGCAACGCGGGAATTAGCCGATTGCTCGGAAACAGGGACGCTGATCCCATATTTGTTATTCTGAATCACAAAGATAGCCGGTATCTTTTCACGCGTTGACCCATTGACCGACTCGTAAAAGAAGCCCTCGCTGGTGCCTGATTCGCCCCCGGAAAAAATGGATACCGCACCCAGTTTGTAATACTTGATCGCGCGCGCACAGCCAGCCGTGTGTTGTGCTTGATTATCGGTAAGGGAAGAATGGGTCTCGATATTCAGAGACATCTTCGCAAAGTGGTTGGACATGTGGCGACCGCCGCCGGCAACATCGGTATCTTTCGAAAGGCCATTCAGAACGATCTCTTCGACCGTAAGCCCTGCGGCGAGGCACGTCATCAGGTCGCGGTAGTATGGGAAAAGATAGTCTTTCTTGGCGCGAAAACTGACGCCAATGGCAAGCTGAATGCCTTCATGTCCTGCACAAGGGGCATGATAGCTCCATCCCATGGCTTTCTTAAGGTAATTGGCCGCTGCTGTGTCGGTGATGCGGCCAAGGTCCATCAGGCGAAACCAATCTAGCAACTTTTCCCGATTGACTCCGGCTTGCTTGAATGTACCATTGAACGTTCGAGCACCATTCGGAGCGGTCCGCGAAGCTCTGCTCCGTTTGGCATACGATCCAGCGAAATGGGTGCGATTCGTGGCGAAACAGTATCCGCGATCATCTTCGATTTCAGTGTCCATGCCTGGGCCAGCAGCAACGGTGACCGCGCCAGAGCTTTGCGCAGGCTGTGTTTGGCCAACCTTACGTAAAGAAGGAGTATTCTGGGATCCACCGTTTGTAGATGCACCGTTCGTGTTCGCAGGCGTGGTTTGCTGCACCTGAGCTATTTCAGCGTCTGAGTCCTGATTTTTTCTAACTTTTGACATGCAATGTATATTCTACTATCCAAATCCGAAAACAAGAAGAGAAGGCTTTTAGTGGCATTCATAGTGCACAGTAAGGGGATTTTGCAGCATTTATCGGAAGAATAATCCTGTCTGGAACCGAATTGCCGGTTGGACTATTTATTGCCTTAGTACTTGCCAGCGAAAGACATCTGCCATCGAGCAATTAGTTGCGAATAACGTTTCAGAATGCGATACTTTGAAACGATGCTTTATGAAAAACGAAGTCACTATTCTGATCCTCCAGGACCGTCCCATCGGACTGGAAACCCTCCAGGACGACCTGCGGCGGGTTCAGCTATTCCCATTCTTTTCCTACGTTGCGAATGCGAAGGAGCTAAAATCCTCTTTTGAACGCCCGCAGGCTGATGTTATTCTACTTGTTCACCGCTATTTCGAGATGCCGTTCGAAGATGTGTTGCATGAATTGCGGAAGCAAGGCCGGGAAATTCCCATTATCGTGATTTTGCCGGCGGGGCAGGATAGGCAGGGTATGGAACTTGTCAAGCGAGGCGCGCAGGATTATCTGCTGGAATCCGAATTGCAGCGGCTTGCACCGTCTGTCTTTTTGGCGATCAGGGATCACCCAGTGAAAACGCTGCACAATGGCGATGATAGCAATGCTAAGAGCGCCGAAGTCCCGCCAGTTTCGTTCGAGCCAACGAGGTCCAGGAATGGCCGTTCAGCGGAATCGCTCATTGGGAACTTGATCGATATTGTAACGGAACTCGATCTCGTCGGTACCATCCTGTATGAGAGTTACTCCGTGACCGAACAATTGGGGTACGGACAGGATGAACTAATTGGACGGAGCGCCTTTTCGCTCGTTCATCCGCTCGATGTGCCGCGCGTCACCTCGGTATTTATGGTCGCGCTGGCACGGCCGGGGGTTCCCCACTCCGTACGATTTCGTTTTAAACACAAAGACGGTTCCTGGCGCATCTTAGAGGCGGTTGGCAAGGCCGTGGTGACTAAGGAACAGTCGCGGCATATCATCGTTACCTCTCGCATTATTAAAGAAGAAGCCCGCCCGCGCGCAGTGATCGGCGACTCCGAAGCACAATTTATGTATGTGGTCGAAGGGTTAGGCGAGGGTGTGCTCGTTACAGACGTGTCGGACAAAATTCTCTACGCGAACAAACAAATGGAAGAATTTACCGGACATGATGTCGCGCAAATGCTTGGCAGGCTTTCCTATGAGTTATTCTTACCCGAAGAAGCCTGGCCCATGTATCTTCAACAGAAGGAGAAATGGCTGCTTGGGAACCGCGAGGAATATGAGATCTCCGTTCCGAAGAAAGATGGATCGTTACTGTGCATGCACGTTAACGTATCGCCGTACCGTAACAGCGAAGGGCACATCACGGGCACCCTTGCTGCCTTTGCCGATATTACCAAGCGCAAGCGCGCCGAGGAGGAAATTCAGCGTACCTTCGAGCATTTAAAAGCTGCGAAAGAACATGCGGAAGAAATGAACCGGCTGAAGACGAGCTTTTTGAGTAATATCGGCCACGAGGTTCGCACGCCGCTAAACTCCATTCTGGGATTTTCTTCGCTGATGAACGAAACCCTTGCTGGAACAGAAAATGCCGCGTATGCCTCCGCTATTCATGCGAGCGGTAAGCGGCTTTTCGATACGTTTGAAAGCATTCTCGATCTTTCCCGCGTAGAATCGAATACGCTGGAACTTAGTCCTGCAAGAGTTTCTCTCGATGCGGAGTTGTATCGCATTGCAGGACTGCTTGGACCGCAAGCCTCCGAAAAGGGGCTGGAAATGTCCATCGAAGTGAGAACGGCACTGTTTGCTGTGATCGACGCCCATTATTTCGAACGGGTGATAAAACATCTGCTCCATAACGCGATCAAATTTACCTCTTCCGGTTTTGTGCGTATTCGTTTAGACCGCTCTCAGCAAAACACGGACTGTGCGGAAATTACGATTATGGATAGCGGCATTGGAATATCGGAGGATTTTCTTCCGCATTTGTTCGAGGAGTTCTATCAGGAATCGGATGGGCTTGCCAGAAATTATGAGGGAACCGGCCTTGGACTTCGTATCGCTAAACGGCTTTTGGATGCTATGGGTGGAACGCTTACCGTTGACAGCACAAAAGGGAAGGGAAGCTGCTTTACCATAACCCTTCCATTGAATACCCAGGGCATCGCTGATACCTGATGCACGATACGAATTAAGGGGATTTATTACCCTAAAAGTGCGTTTGAGTGCAAGGTCTGTCAGGATCATTACCCTGACTACCGTCTTTAAAATAGGTCACAGAGGATTTTTGTTTTTGTACTTCTAATTTAATTACGATCATGACACATTCTCGTTCTTCAATTTCTGACTCCAAGCTTTGTGCTTTTCAAGCGCTCGTTGCAGCTCTTTTAGCTGCCACATTGATTACATTAGGTTTTACCACTCGGTCGAGTGCTCAACAGAATTCCGGGGGCATTTCGATCACGCCGCATAAGCATGACCTGCTTTCCGTCACCAGCCGCGATTACTGGGTTGCTTTTCCAGGAAACTATGGCGGCGAAAACGATGGGGGTAAATATATTATGCTCTATATTTCATGCGTTGATTCCACGACGGCGTACATTGAGGTGAACGGCGAAATAGATACGGTAGCGGTCGTTCCGGGGATGCCCGTCGCGTATAGCGTTCCCCTGATCTGGGAGATGTTGACAAGCGATACCGTCGAAAATAAAGCAGTACACGTCTGGTCGAACGATGCCTCGCTGTTTGTAGATTTTAATTCGCATGATGCGTACACCTCGGATGCATCGTACATCATTCCGAGCGCCGGCTGGGGCGAATCATACGTGGTTGCTGCTTACGAAACATTGAATCCGTCTCTCGCGGGCGAGGGAAGTTATCCCTATGATTATCCTTCCGAATTCGTCATCGTTTCGAATCAGGATTCAACGAATGTGACTATTACTCCATCCCAGGCATTGCGGAGTACGCGCGGCGATAGTTCTATTGTTTACCCTGCGGGAATTCCATTCACCTTCATGATGTCCACAGGGCAGTCCGTTCAATACGAGGCAGTGCCGATCACCGACACTACGAAGACCCCCTTTGATGTGACGGGTACTCAAATTGTCTCTTCAAATCCGGTGGGAGTGATTGGCGCATCATCCTGTGCGAATATCCCGGTGCAATTTCCGTATTGCGATTTTGCTTGTGAGATGATCCCACCGATACGGACGTGGGGGCAAACGTATTATACGGCACCGCTGTATGGTCGCGCAGGAGGCGATACTTATGTGGTGATAGGAACTCAGGCAGATCAGGTAATAACCAGAACGGATGCCACCGGCTTGGATACCTTCGCTACACTTGCAAATCCATACGACCATGCCTGGACTCACAGTGTTGCCAATCCAAGCTCGTGGAACAGCGATGCGCCATTCCTCCTCATACAATATTCCAATAGCTCGACCTGGCCAGATGGTATGAATGGGAACTATGATCCTTTCATGATGGCAATAAACTCGGTCGATCATTTTTCGACACCGGTCATTTTTAATGTATTGCACAATGCCGTAGATCAAACGCCTTACTTCTGGCACGCGGATATTATTGCACGTTCTGGCATCCCGGTCTTTGTCAATGACACTCTTCTTACTGCTCCAGCAATGTATGACGACGGTTTTTGTGCCGTCTATCAATTAGACTCGCTCCAGTACCGGCAATATATCGCGGCATCCGATAGCGGGGTATCCGTTAGCGTTTACGGAGATGGATTCGATGAGGCGGTGGGTTACTCCGGTATGATCGGGGTATCGACCACTGGTAGTAGTGACAGTCTCTCCCCGCTGGTGGCTGCAACGCCGGTGAATTCGACAAGGACCACCTTTTCTGCTGTGAAGTCAGGTTCGATCACATCGGGCCTTTCAGAATTCGAGATTGATTCCCTTTCGAACATGCAGCTAATTCAGGCGCCGAATTTTGTCGATGGCAATGGGAGTGCAACTGGCTCCTTCGATCTTGTCGTGACCGATCCCACGAAGGCCGGTCACGGAACTGTTCGCGTGCTTGACATGGCCGGCAATTATACGACTGTCGTGAGAGATTATAGCCCAACAGCCGCATCGGTTGCTGCTACGCCGGAGGCTTCGGCCGTCGCTGTGGCACCCAATCCAGCGGGCAAAGATTTCACCATTCAGTATGCACTGAATGCTAATAGCTTTGTAACCTGCGATCTATTCGATCTGCTTGGGAACCGCGTGCTATCGTTAGTCAATGGAAATCAAGCTGCCGGCTCGCAAACAATAACCGTCGATACGCATTTGTTACCTAATGGTGTGTATGTGTATCGCCTCAATATCGATGGTACCGTGCAATCGGGCAATGTCGTGGTGTCGAGATAATTGTTTTTTTTAAGATAATTGTTTTTAAGATAATTGTTTTTGTGTAGCATCGGGAATGTATTTTCGGTGCTACACTTTCTCAGTCTGCCAATGGGAGTTCGCCAGCCCGGTCTAATAACGTTCCGGGCAATTGCTTTGTAGCTTTCGCGCCCATCTCTTTTAATTGCTCCGACTGGCGAACAAGATTCCCAGCGCCGGTGGAAAGCTTATTCATTGCGCCGCTGTACGAAGTCTTCGCATCGTCCATTTTTTTGCCCACGCTTATCATATCATCTATAAACCCTACGAATTTATCGTACATTTTCCCTGCGCGATCGGCGATTTCGAGCGCGTTCTTTGTTTGGCGTTCCTGTTTCCAGATCGAGGAAATGGTGCGGAGCGTTGCGAGTAGCGTTGATGGACTCACTATCACGATCTTTCGATCCCAGGCATACGCAAAGAGTTCGTTATCTGCCTGAATGGCCAAGCCAAAGGATGATTCGATCGGCATAAAGAGAAGTGTGAAATCCGGCGAATCGAGCTCCGGCAAGGATTGGTACTTCTTATCGCTTAATAATTTGATGTGGTTCTTCACGGAAGCAATGTGTTCCAATAATGCAAGGCTTCGTTCTTCCTCCGATTGTGCAGAAACGAATCTATCGTACGCAACAAGTGAGACTTTTGCATCCACAATGATATGCTTGTTCTCCGGCAAATAAATAATGGCATCCGGCTGTTGGCGTTTGCCATCCTCATCTTGCTGGCTAACCTGGAGTTTGTATTCTTCGCCTTTGCGAAGGCCGGAAAACTCCAGTACTTTCTCTAAAATAAGTTCACCCCAATTGCCTTGCTTTTTGGTATCGCCTTTCAGCGCCATAGCAAGATTGGATGCTTCCTTGCTTATCTGCTGATTTAGTTCAACAAGATTTTTGATCTCGCCACGAAGAGAGTTTCGCTCGGCTGCTTCCGTGCGATAGACTTCATCGACTTTTTGCTCAAAATCTCGAATTTTTGTTTGAAGTGGAGTAACAAGTTCCTGAATTGCTTGTTGACGTTTTTCCAGATCGCCTTTTGCAGCCTCCTGATATTTCCCGAGCGATTGCTGTGCTAACGTCAGGAAAGAATCGCTATTGGTTGTCAAGACACGCTTGCTTATAGCCTCGAATTGATTCGATAGTTCTTCACGGGCGTCTTTTAGACGTTCAAAATTAGAATGTTCGGCTTTCAATTCAGCTTCAAGGCTTTCTTTGGCAGCTCGAAGCTCTTCATTGCGTCGCTGTGCTCCCTCTAATGTCTTTTCGAGGAAAGGGATTCGGTCAGCCATACCGCTCAAGCGTGAACGGTCTTCTCCGAGCACTTGGATCTTATCATTAAGACGCTGCCGCTCAACTTCGAGTTCGGGAATTCGTTTGGTCAGTGATTCAAGTGCTGCGCTTCGTTCACGTTCGGAACGAAGATCCCGTTCTGCAGTACGCCGCTTTGACGTGAGAACAAAAATGTATGAAAGCGAGCCAGCAAGGAACGCGATCATTGCAAAAACAACAATCATAGGATCCATAGAGTAATGGTCTTAGGTTAAAATATATGGGTTGGACGATCCATCCATTTCATTCAGGTTCTGATCACAACGCTTTCGCAAACGTTAATATCTTTTTCACTAACGCCATCGTTGGTGCTTCGGCGTAATAGCGGAGCAGCGGTTCTGTTCCTGACGCCCGGAGCATGAACCATGCGCCTTTATCGAGTTGGAATTTGTACCCGTCTAACGTTTCTACGCTTTTTACTTTCAAACCAGCGATCTCATCGAATCCTTTCGAAGCTTTTGCGAGCACGGCGGCTTTTTGCTCATGTGTCGTTTGGAAATCGAAACGGTCATATTTATGGGGCCCAAATTCTTTTTCGAGTTCCGCAACAAGTTCTGCCGGTAATTTATTGTTATGCGCGCAGATCTCGCATAGCAACAGCCCATTGTAAAGTCCATCGCGTTCGGGGATGTGAAGGGATGGAATGCCAATACCGCCCGACTCCTCGCCGCCGATAAGTACATTACCCTCCAGCATATATTGAGTGATATATTTGAATCCGACCGGTGTGCGAATAACCTTTAGGTTGTATTTTGCACACATTTTGTCCACCATGCTCGTCACGGACTGGCTTACGACAACGCTGCCTTTTTTCTTTCGTGTTTCAACGAGATATTGCAGAAGCAGGCAAAGGATCATCTGGGAACTGAAGAATTGGCCGTTCTCATCTATCGCGCCGATGCGGTCGGCATCGCCATCGGTGACGAGGCCAATATCGCACCGGTTCTGCACGACGTATTTCGAGATTTCCTTTGTTGTATCAGGCAGCGGTTCCGGTCTTGTGTGCCCGAAACCGGGATTCCAAACATTATGTAATATCGCCGCATCAGGAATGAGGGTTTCCAAACATCCAACATTGGAGCCATACATCGGATCGTAGGCGATCTTGATCTTCGAGCGTTTAATTTTACCCAGATCAATAAGCCGCGCAAGCTCTTTCAGATACATTCCCTGCGCATCAATTTCTTGGATCTTTTTGGATTTTATGAACGATTCAAACGTCGGTAATTCTGCGGAATGCTTTTCCGTATGCTTGCGATTCGATTCGCTATTCGTATCCTTTTGAATTTCATCAACGATCTCCGGGAGGGCCGCGCCGCCGTAATAACCTTTGATCTTGAATCCGTTATATTCAGCAGGATTGTGGGAAGCCGTAATCATTACTCCACCAGCCAGTTTTTTCTTCACAATGGCGAGCGACGTTCCCGGAGTTGAAATGACCGCATTCGATATGAATACTTTCAGTCCTTCGGAGGTAAGCACTCTCGCGGATAACTCTGCGAATTCTCTGCTTAGAAACCGGCCATCGTAGCCGACGAATACGCCGCCTTTCGCTTTCGGGTGTTTCTTAAAATACATCGCCGCTCCGCGCGCGACGCGATGCACATTCTCGAAGGTATAATTTTCCGCGATAAGATCGCGCCAGCCGTCGGTACCGAATTTTATTTGCATAATGATTTGGCAATGTAGCGCAAACTTCAGTTTGCGATTCTTGAGGGTATGAAACGCAATATTTGGCGTGTAATTCCAAAAGTCGCAAACTAAAGTTTGCGCGACATTAATGTGCCAATGCTTTCATTTCCGCAAACGTTAAATTCCCCTTAAGCTCTTCCTCGATCCGCATAAGCTGATTATACTTCGCGATACGGTCGGTGCGGGAGGCGGAGCCAGTCTTGATCTGGCCTGCGCCGGTGGCGACGGCGAGATCGGCGATGGTGGTGTCCTCGGTTTCGCCGGAGCGGTGACTGATTACCGTGCCGTAACCCGCTTTGCGAGCCATCGCAATGGTATCGAAGGTTTCTGTTAGCGTGCCGATCTGGTTAACTTTTATGAGAATCGCGTTTGCAATTCCTTCCGAAATACCGCGTTGTAGGAACTTCATGTTGGTAACGAAAAGATCGTCGCCGACAAGCTGAATTTTATCGCCAACTGCTTCGGTCATCATTTTCCATCCACGCCAATCGTTCTCAGCCATGCCATCTTCGATGGAGCAGATCGGATATTGCCGCACAAGGGATTCATACTCTCGCACCATTTGCTCGGACGTCAGCATGGTTCCCGGCTTGGATTTGTATAGCTCATAACTCCCGCCATCCGGGGATTCTTTATCGCGCCGCCACATTTCGCTTGAGGCAGGATCGAGTGCAAGCATGATGTCTTTGCCGGGAGTATATCCAGCTTGCGTGATGGCTTCGAGGATCAGAGTAAGCGTCTCTTCATTCGAAGTAAGATTTGGTGCAAAGCCGCCTTCATCGCCGACGTTGGTGTTCAGTCCTCGCTTTTTCAGCACGGTTTTCAGCGTGTGAAATGTCTCTGCGCCCATACGCAATGCCTCTCGGAAGCTCGGCGCGTTCACCGGCATGATCATAAATTCCTGAAAATCGAGCGAGCCGTCTGCGTGTACGCCGCCGTTCAAGATATTCATCTGCGGAGTCGGCAAAAGGAAGGAGGAAGGATGAAGGATGAGAGATGAGGGGGGGATTTGGCTTATCTCTGAAAGATAACGGTATAAGGGAATTTTCCTTGCACTGGCCGCCGCTTTTGCCACAGCCATAGAAGCGCCGAGAATAGCGTTTGCTCCGAGCTTGGATTTGTTGGGCGTGCCATCGAGCGCGATGAGCGCCTCGTCTATCTTGCGTTGCTCGTTTGCAGGCATCCCTTTCAGCGCGGAATTTATAGCCCCATTTACATTTGCTACGGCTTTCAGCACACCCTTGCCACCGTAGCGCTTTTTATCACCATCGCGGAGTTCGACGGCTTCATGCTCGCCGGTGGAGGCGCCACTCGGCACGGCTGCGCGGCCAAACGAGCCATCATCTAAGGTGCAATCGACTTCAATAGTGGGGTTGCCGCGAGAATCGAGAATTTCGCGGGCATGGAGGGTGAGAATTTGAGGCATAATGAAATTTGGAGGGATGATTTTGATACAAATTTACGGATAGATCTTACCGATGTTCCCAGAAGAAACAAAAAGGCCGGAATTGAATCCGGCCTTCATAAATCACAGTACAAAAATCTAATGCTGAACAACAATCCTCCCGCCATACCTTTCATCACCAGCTATGATCTCATAAAAGTAGCCTCCATCGGGAGCATCATCAGACGCCCATTCGAAGCTTTGTAAACCAGCACCAAGCGTTCGGTCGCAGAGCGTAGCCACTGTTCTGCCGAGTGCATCGTAAACTAATAAATGAACGGGTGTTGGAGAGCTCACTGTGAAGCCGATGTCAACATCATTCGAGGTTGGATTGGGAAAAACGAATAAAGCGCCCAACACATTAGGAGAGGAGACTTCTTTAACCGCTTCCGGTGTCGCTATAATTCGAATGGCGCTGGGCACAGAATCAAGATTGCAACACTCACTGTCGCACGTTAATACGAAATAGAGGGTGTAAAGACCCGTGTCCACGGTATCTGGAATAATAAAACTTGCGAGGATCGTGTCTGGAAAAACGGCGTGCGTTATGGTTCCAGTAATCTGGTCTGAGCCTTTTTCGAGATAGGTCCCAGTGGGGTAACAGGACGGATTTAATGCTCGCTGTGAGGTCGTGACGGAAAATAAGTCGCTTCCCAGCTGGACGCTGTTGGGAACTGTAAAATAACTGGTATCGGGCTTCGCAGATAGAACGAAAAAATTTGTTTGCCAATCATAGGACGTTCCGCTATAATACACTTTCGCGTCGTAGGCGCCAGATGACAAACTCGCGGGTAAGTTAAAGACGGCATAGGCTAATGTCGAGCTTGGAACATCGGTGGTCGTAGTATGATAAAGGGTGGTTCCATTTTGGCTTAGGTCAATGCTGGCCGGATAATAGGAAGATACATTCCCAGATGGGTCGAAGTTTGTTCCTTGTCCCACTATTGTAACGTTAAACTGAGTCCCCGCCACGCCGCTATCGGGGCTCAAAGTTATGCCCGGCGCAGGTGGCGCGGGGCCCAGCACGGTAAATTTTTGTTTTCCGGTATCCGAATATGTCCCATATTGGACGATAATATCGTAAACACCTTCCGGTGCAACGCTGGCGGGAGGGATGGTCACAGAGGCTCCTATCGAGGTCGCGCTATGTACGGTGTCCATTTGGGAAGTAAAGTAGGTTTGGCCGTTCTGTTGAAAAAGTATTGTTGGAGTTGTGCCGCTCTCAAAATTCGTGTTTAATCCAACGATTTGGAGACCAACACTTTGTGAATCATGGGCTGAAGAGGGGGTTACAGACAGGATACTAGGGGATGCAATCAAGACGGTAAAAGCAGAATCTTGGTTGAATGTTTGCTCGCTGCCACCATTAATTACGTCTGCTTCGAGGTCGTAACTGCCCAGCATGGTTGCCCCAAGCGCAAATGTGACGTCAATCGTCGAATCGTTTGCGAGGCGACCATCCGATTGATCGTAAATCGTACCCGAACGTTCCAGCTTCACAATAATCTCTGAAACGTTCCCGCTTGACGAAAATTGCGTTCCAATTCCGACAATCGTTACAGGAAGCTGCTCCCCCTGATAACCGGAATCAGGTATCATCTTCATCGTCTGAGCGCAAAGAGAAAACGGAACTGGAATGAGAATCAGAATTAATAAAAATGATCGTTTCATAAATGATCGTCCGATTTAAATAAAATTAGCGCTGCTTATTCCACAAAGCCATTGCGAGCTTTTGTGCCCGTGATCCTTCCTGCGATGTATCGCATTTTCTTACACATTGGAATGCGCTGTCAAATTTATTCTCGTTAAAATAAACAGAAGCAAGGTTCAATAACGACTCCTCGAAATTCGGAGAAACTGCTAACGCATTTTTATAGAACACTTCACCTGCCGGAAAGTTGCCGACTTTTACATAGCAAGAGCCGGTGTTATTCAAGGTATAAAAATGGTTCGGATGTGCCTTTAACGCCATTAGATTATCACGCAGCGCAGCACCGTAATTTTGCTGCATAAATTCTGCCTCGGCCTTGTAATAAAGCAGAGGCGTCGAGAGCGCATCTATTGATAATAACTTAGGATTATAGACTTTGTTGCATTCCGAAATGACGTCATTCCAGTCGTGGTCAATTCTGTGCTGTAAAATATTTTCTTCGTGCATTTCTGCTCGAAAACGAAAGATCGAAAAAAGCAATGCTGGAATCGTAATGCAAATGGCAGCATAAAATGCAAATGGATCCGTGATGCTTATTCTTTTCTTCGGTGTAGTCGTAAGCATGCCCAGCAAAATCATCAACAGCATAGAATGCTCTATCCGCGAATTTGGAAAATCAATAAAAGAGATAATTGCATACCCAGCAATTGCAGCAACTAACAGGATTGAAAGGATTAATTCACTAAAACTATCCCCCTTTCGCGGAGATAAATCGAAATCCCATAAGAAAGACGCAGAGGAATACGGCAACAAAAGAGAGTCCTCCGCCAAGGCCACTCTCACAGAAGGCTGCCACGAAATCGTTGTGTGCTTGGGTCCACTGAAACTGACCGCTTTGTTCACGGATCGAAAAGTTTCCAAGGCCGTACCTCGGAAGTTCAATTTTCCAATTCCCAGCTCCGACACCCAGCCAAGGATGATCCTTATACATGGCAAAGGACTCGTCCCATACTCGGAAACGCAGTATTGCTGAAGTGTCAGTTGCATAATTCGTTATTGAGTTGGCTCTTTCAAAAGCGCCTACCTCGTGCGGCGCGCGTCGTGGAGGAAAGTTAAATACAAAAACTACAATCAGGCAGGCTGAAATAGCTATCAAAGCGTTCCGAATCGTGCTTCGATAACGTTTCCATATCATCTTTCGATGACGCGAAAGCATGAAAAGAACGACTGAAACTACTCCAGTGACCATACATCCAAGCCAGACGGACCTCGTTTGGGCTATTAATATTACAAAGATGCTAGCTATTAGAGTAAGAACCCCGAAGAGACGCCAATTTTGTTTATCAATGATCGTAACAAACAAGGTTGCTGGTAATGTCAGGAATATGAAGGATGACATCAGATTTCGCGTTGTCATGGTTGCGCTTGGAAGGTCCCTGCTCGGGAAGTTCTGGAAACCAAGATCGAAGAATTGGAACAGTGAGATAAAAGAAACAGCAAATCCGATAACGGCAATAGTTCGCAACACTGAGGGCAATAGTTCTTTCGTCAACATCTGCATACATGCAAAGAGCCAAGCACCATAAAGCAATATGATCGATGCCTGATAAATTGCTTCCCCTGAATTCAGTGCGACAAAGATAGAAATGACATTGAATGCGGCATACACAAACCACACCCACAGCAATGGCGAAGTACGAACCGGTTGCGTACGGGTAGCAAAAATGGTAACGATCGTAAGCACTGAAAGCAACACCGCCCGCAGCGTGAATGCCGGATCAATCCCTGTGGTGGAATAAACGAAAGGGATGATCGCGATCCCAGCAAGAAAGCATATCCGAGAAAGCGAGGGGGATTTCATGCTGCAAAAATACTACAAAATCAACACTTATCGAGCAAATGGCAATTTGTGTGAACCGAGCGTAATGGTTTCAAGTTAATTATATTTGATAGGAGTTTCTAATATGAAAAACAACATTTGTCGGAATTGGAAGACTCGAATCATCCCATTTGTAATTATTTTTTGTTCCATAATTTTCATTCGCGACACGCGAGCTCAATCGCCGGGCATATTGATCGGGCCTATCGGGGGCGTTAATTTAGTATCGTATCAAACGGCTGAGTTTGGAATATCAAATACTGAACCGACGAAATGGACAGCTCAAAACGGTTCAGGGACAGACCCTTTTTGGGGTCTTAGCCTTCTGTTTCCAATTTCACGACCATCTAACCCATATTTTTTGGTTGTGGAAGGTCTTTACGACTCTAAGTCAGCAGCCTTTACTACATTCAGCTCTGGAGCTGCTGAATCCGCTGAACTTAGCTATATCCTGTTGAATATTGGAGTAAAGCATAACTTTTTTTCGTCATCAATGCCATCCGGACTTGGCCTTCAAGTTTGCTTGAGCCTTGGGTATAGATACGAAGCTAATTTACATCAGGTGTATGATTCAACGGCATTTCCAAACCAGTACCCCGAAGGTGTAACAACAATAGAATCAGCAACCGATGCTGATGAACTTCGTATCGCCATTCGTGCTGAAGCCACCTATGACATTCCTTTATATTCGAACCCGGGAATCGTTCTCACTCCTGCCGTTGGTTATGACGAACCGCTAACCCAAGTTGATCCGGATAACAATTGGACAGCGAGTTCGTTATACTTCTCATTATCCTTGCGGTTTCTGCTTTTTCAGAAGGCTGGGGGTGCAAATATATAATCGCTTATGCGGCCACCGGCGGTTGTGCCTCTACGCCATTTTTCAGCACACCATTCCCCGAGTTTAGCCGAATCAAATTCAGCGCCGAACCGGCTTCGAACCAGGCGATGTGCTCCATGTTCATCGTATGGGCAAGCGGGATGATCTCAACAGTTCCATCAGCGTGGGTAACTTTCATGTTCACCGTGCGGACAGGATCGAGTTCGTTGAGATATTCGAGGGAAACGGTATCGCCTTCTTTGATCTTATCGTAATCGGCGGAGTTGATGAAGGTGAGAGGAAGGATTCCCTGCTTTTTCAGATTCGATTCGTGAATGCGGGCGAAGCTGCGGGCAATTACTGCAAGGCATCCCAAATATCTAGGCGACATTGCAGCGTGTTCGCGGCTCGAACCTTCGCCATAATTTTCATCGCCAACGATGACCCAGCGTTTGCCGCGCGCTTTGTAATCGCGGGCTACGGCGGGAACGGGGACATTCTCTTCATGCGTAAAAATGTTTGTTGTTGTTCCGGTTCCACCGGACCATGCGTTGACGGCACCCGTCAGCATGTTATCGGAAATTTTATCGAGATGCCCGCGATATTTCAGCCACGCACCGGCAGGGGAGATATGATCGGTGGTGGTTTTGCCTTTGGTCTTGATGAGCACCGGCATGTTCTCAGAATCAACAGGAGAAACCATCGGTGAGAACGGTTCGAGCACTTGCAAACGCTCGCTTGTCGGCGTCACATCAATTTTAACGGTTGTTGCCTTCGCGACAGGAGGCACATATCCAATGCGGCGGCCAATGTAACCATTCTTCGGCAATGGATCGACCTTTGTTGGCGGCTGCAAGCGGTATTTCTTGCCATCTTTGCCCTCTAACTCATCTTTGAGTGGATTGATGGAGAGATCGCCAGCTAACGCATACGCAATAACTACCTCCGGACTTGCCACGAACGCAAGTGTGGAAGGATTTGCATCGTTGCGGCCTGGGAAGTTTCTGTTGAAGCTGTTGATGATCGTATTGCGCTCGCCTTTTTTTACATCATCGCGTTTCCATTGGCCGATGCACGGGCCGCAGGCATTCGAAAGAATTTCTGCGCCGATGCCTTCGAGCGATTTTAGCTGTCCATCCCTATCAACGGTTTGCCGAATAAGCGCGGAACCGGGATTTATCATAAGCGGCGATTTCGCTTTTCCACCATGTCGCGATCGCTTGCTCAGCAATTTGTGCGGCGCGCGTGAGATCCTCGTAACTGGAGTTTGTGCAGCTACCCACAAGCGTGGTTGAGATCTTCATCGGGTAATCATTCGCCTTTGCATCTGCCGCAAGATTGGAAACAGCGTGAGCGAGATCGGGAGTGAATGGCCCATTGATAAGCGGCTCCAATTTTGAAAGATCGATCTCTAAAATCTCATCGAAATATTTCTCAGGATTTGCTTCGACATCTGCATCGGCGGTGAAGAGTGCCATGTGTTGCTTTGCAAGCTCGGCAAGCTCTTTGCGGTCGGTGGCATTCATGTAGAGCATGCCATTTTCATCGAAGGGGAATACGGATGTCGTTGCGCCGATCTCTGCGCCCATGTTGGTTACGGTTCCTTTGCCTGTCGTTGAAAGCGTTTTGCAGCCGGGGCCGAAATACTCGATGATGCGATTCGTGCCGCCTTTTACCGTTAACTTTTCTGCAACATGGAGAATAATATCTTTCGGCGCTGCCCAACCGCTAAGGTCGCCGGTAAGCTTCACGCCAACCAATTTAGGGTTCAATACTTCCCACGAAAATCCGGCCATTGCATCGACGGTATCTGCGCCACCGACGCCAATTGCGATCATTGAAAGTCCGCCCATGTTCGGCGTGTGCGAATCGGAGCCAATGATGAGTCCGCCTGGGAAGGCATAGTTTTCCAGCACCACCTGATGGATAATTCCCGAACCGGGGCCCCAAAAGCCAATGCCATACTTCGCGCAAGCGGCTTTCAGGAAATGATAAACTTCGGTGTTGGTATCGAGCGCTTTGTTCAGATCGCTTTCGGCACCCTGATACGCTTGAATGAGGTGATCGCAATGGACGCTTGAAGGAACCGCAACCTGATCGCGCTGGGCCTGCATGAACTGGAGGATCGCCATTTGCGCGGTGGCATCCTGCATGATAACGCGATCGACCTTCAGCGCCAGAAAACTTTTGCCGCGCGTCAGATCTTGCGACTGCGGATCGGCAAGATGGCCATACACGATCTTTTCCGCAAGCGTCAGACGGGCGGTTCAGGCGCTTGCGAATAATGGCGAGGTTCTCTTCCGTTCGCTTATAAATGCCGGCAGCAAGGTCGCGTGTGGTTTCGACGAACATTGCGCGAGGATTGGAGCGTATTTCGCTCATCTCGACCGCCGCCGGTTCGACAAAAAAGGGTTGATTTGCTATCGGCAGATTCACGCCATTCGTTTGCTGGGCCATAAAGTTTTCAATGTTGAAAAAATGAAGAATTGCGAACTCGCGAATATACGAACTTTAAGGGAAAATGTTGCCTTTGGGTGGTGAATGAACAATCGCTTCAACGGAGAGTACATTATCTTCTCGGCCCACGCACTTTCTTATATTCCTATTCGCGGTTATCAGCTTGCGGAAGTGGAACAGGCGATCAGGGAAATGGAGTGGCAGCCAACGGAGCATAACCGCCTCGATGTCCGCAAGAATTTCCCATACCAAGCGATTTGGAACGGAAAGTTTTACGAAACGAAACAAGTTCGCCCCATTTTTGTTGTAGAAAACGGGACAATTACGGTCATAACCGTTTATACTTATTTTTTCTAAGAATATGAGAATCGCATACGATCCATCGGTGGATGCACTTAGCATCATCTTTAACGAAACGACAGTTACCACGAAACACGTCGCCGAAGGCATTGCTATTGACTATGATGCGGCGGGCCGCGTTGCGGGTATTGAGGTGCTCGATGTGCTCAAACGATTTGGAGATATTAGCACCCTCAAGCGCGTAACGCTCGAAGGAGTGGGAACGATGGCGAAGGCTGCGTGAGGAATTTCTCAACACGTTTAGACTCTAAATCTGTGAAATTAAAAGTAGATCGCGAATCCGATGCTTTGTATCTGCGGCTTGACGAATCCAAAATTGTGGGTTCGGAAGAGGTCACGCCTGGCGTTGTGCTTGATTTCAACGAACACGATGAAGTGGTTGGCGTAGAAATTCTTCGTCTCTCGAAACGTGTCTCGATGGGAGATATTTCGAAGGTTTCGCTGGAAACGGTTTAGCGAACCTGCCCATTCGTTGCTTGGGCCATAAAGTATTCAAAGTTGAATTGTTGGAGAACTACGAACGTTCATATCCACGAAATTTGTGCCAGAATGTTGCTTTCATTAGAAGCCGTAGCATTCTGATCGTCGGAATCACTCGGATTTAACTTTTTTAAATGTCAACAACACCATTTGCGAATACCAAAGTGGGAATGGGAACAATGTCCTTATGCATCACGGCGGACCGTCCGAGTCAGGATCAATCCATCAAAATGATCGAAACAGCGATCGAGCAAGGGAGCCTGACGTTTATCGATACAGCGAACTGCTATGCACTGAACGAAGATGATTTTGGATATGGCGAGCTTATCGTTAAGCCGTTCGTTCACCGTGCCGGAATAACGGTCGCAACAAAGGGTGGAATGACACGCACGGGAACCGCTTGGGGCAGTCGCGGCGATCCGGGCTATCTGCGGTCTATGTGTGAAGCGAGTCTTGTACGACTTGGCACGGATAGCATTGATCTGTATCAATTTCACACCCCGGACCCAGAAGTGCCTTATGCCGAAAGTCTCGGAGAGCTGGTTCGGTTGCGTGAGGAAGGCAAAATAAAAAACATCGGCATTTCGAACGCGAACTTAGAAGAACTTACGCTTGCAAAAGAAATGGCGAATGTTTGCTCAGTGCAGAATCCGCTTTCGATTATCTATTATGATTCCACAGAGTACGACCCTATTCTTCGCTATTGCGAATTGAAAGATATTAAATATATTGCATACGCTCCACTCGGTGGATTCAGAAGTCCCTACGTCATGCCAACGGTCTCGGAAGAAATGAATCAGTTAGCAGCAAGCCTGGCAATGACTGTATATCAATTGGCACTTCTGGTTCTTTGCGCGCTTTCACCATCCATTATCCCAATCCCTGGGTCGAAATCCGAAGCTCATATTTTGGAAAATCTCGCGATTGCAAAACTTCACCTTTCCTCGGAAACGTTGCGTCAAATAGCGAAGATTATGGAAGTGCCGGAGAGTACTTTGGTGAAATGAAACAGAGAATCCCACGGCAGGGTTGGGGTGGGGCGGTGGGTGTCTGAACTGGGATTTATGGGATGCATGGAATTTTGGTGATTGGGAATGATCCCAGCAATCCAATGCATCCCACGCATCCCAGTTCAGACATTCCTTGCGTGGCAGGCATCGGCATCCCTCAACAGGGTTGGAGTGGTGCGGTGGGTGTCTGAGCTGGGAATTGGGTAGGAATTCGTAGCCGTGACCCATTCGACAAGCTCAGGGCAGGCACTTCAGGTCACGGTGTCGAAGCTCTCGATCTCGGTGATTCACCGTGACTTAAAAGTCACGGCTACAAGGAGATGTTTGCATTCTAACAAAATCATGCTTTAATCACAAAAATCACACGAATCATAGTTCAGGCCATCACGAATTTCTGCAAACAGCCGATTTTTTCGTATATTTGTATGGTATGTTTCTTACCGGTCGGTGGGGGTGTGCCCGGGCATGGTGCTTTGTGTAGCTCCGCCGAGTTTTGTAACTTATTTGTAAATACGCTTATGAAGAATAAACTATCCTTGTTGGCTTTAGCATTTTTAGCCACGTTCCTATTCATTAATGTTGCTTCTGCGGGTGTTGTGCAGCTCTGCTATACGAACTCGCACGGAAATACCGGATGCTGCTTTGCCTCCGGCAATTGCGCTAACATTACGTGTCCACCCGGCTGGACGTGTGTGAATTACGCCACTGTTATAGGGGCATTCATCACCAAGAACTCCAATGGCGGTGCAAGCATAACGATGAACGGTGTCACGACGCCTCTTGCCGGCGAAGCATTTCAGAAGGCGTTCGATCAATTGACGAAGGAGTACATGGCAAAGGGTGCGAACAAAGCGCAGATCTTGAAAGAATTGAGCGATCTTTGGAATGCGCCAAGTTCCTGGAAAGTCTCTGACGCTCTGCTTCAGAAGTACGCGAAGGAGTTTCATGCGAAGATCGGCAGCGGTACCGGGTCAGGTTCTACGTCAGGTGGGAAATAGGTAACCACTCTCCGAAGTTCATAGAATTGCCTTTTTTATTGCCTGCCAGAGCGCGGGGTGAGATGCTTTGTCCTTTCGGCAAGAGTTCTTTCCTATTTATGGAGTAATTACCGGAACCAGATATTAATCCGAACGACTATGAGAGATTCGTGTTAGCTCTCGCGCTGACGAGGCAATGCGCCTCAGAACAGCGATCACAATCTCAGTTCCGGTATTATCCCGGTCGGTTCGATTAACAATGAAACAATGTATCATCTTTGAAATAGAAAAGTCCGAGTGTGGGGATTTCACACGCGACGAAATCATAGAGGCCGTCCTTGACGACAAAATTAAACTAAAAAGGGAAGCGAGCATTCGTAGCACTTCACTCGCTCAATTTTTTGCAAAAAATGTTAAGTACGTTGGAGCAAGTCCCTCGCGGCTGATCGGTGCTGAAGCATCGTGTTTTCAACTTTTTTCAATAAATCTTTTGAAAAGGCTTGACATTGCTTTGTGGATTGCGTAAATTAGCACTTGCTTTGATAGGCACCCATCTTGGGAAAGATGAAATATTAAAGATGAAAGATGAAATGGGGATGGGTGAGTTCATTGAAAATTGTTGGCTTTTGTTATGAACGAGTTCTTCTTGAAAGCGATTTGTGGAAAACTTTTTCAATAAATGGCGAAATTGGCTTGGAATCGCAGGTGGTCGGGAACTCAGCAAGAAAAAGAATCGGCACCTATTGCCTGGAGAAAGCAATGGGCACCAATGTCGCCAGGAAACATCATGCCTTCCGGGGTGACGCGAATGCTTTTTTCAGGCTAAGATTTGATGCCTGGAAAATGAAATTCGTTGATTGGAAGCACCGGTTCCGATGACCTATTTTCGGAACAGAGCGCAATTTATGTCCTATTTTAGGATAAAGGGACGAAAGTACATTATTTCTTAACATTGAACGGAATTATACTTCTTCTCAGACTTTTTAGGGGTATCCAATTGTTGCGATTGGTTACGTTTAGGTTATTAAGTATTGCGAAGGTACATTTTGCGCTAAGATTGCGACGGTAATGCGAATGGAATTGCGATGAACAACTCAGAACATCAGGTAAGCACGTCACCGTTTACCGGAATCCCGGCTATGGATCCCGCATCGGGAGCCGCCATGCCGCGCAATGTCATCGAATCCAATACCCCGGAGCGCGACGTGGCTAACCGTAACGGAGCAGAGCGTAACGGAACGGCACACTACGGAATTGAGCGCGATGGAGCGGATCGTAATAATTACAAAGCACTGGAAAGCAATTCTCAAAATGGAGTCAGTAGCGCCTATCGGCCTGAGAAGGATGGCGCGACTCATAATGGAATGGAGAGTACATCTCATAACGAACCCGGTTTAGCGCCTACTGAGATTCAAACTCAGATCCAGGATAGCAGGCTCTTTTCGAAGCTGTTCGATGAACTTGGCGAGGCCGTTCTTATCTCGGACGCAGAAGGAAGGATCGTTCGCGCGAATCAGACAGCGGCTCGTATCCTGCGGATGCCGGTGGAGCAGTTGAAGGGGCTGATGCACCACGACCCCATTTGGCAAGCGGTGCTCGAAGATGGAAGCCCTGTGCCGACTTCTGAACTTCCTGCAACAAAAGCACTGCGAACCGGTCAGGCTATTTCTCATGTAGAACTTGGCGTTGTTAGATCCGACGGAACGCTGGTTTGGATACTGGAATCGGCTGCGCCGATCTTCGACGAATCGGGGCGATTGACGGGAGTTATCGTGACATTCCCGGATATTTCACTTGCGATAAAGCAACGACAGGAACTTCGGGAATTAAGCCAGAAATATCAGAAGGAACGCGACCGCGCGAATACGGCGAATCGTTTGAAATCGGCATTTCTTGCGAATATGTCGCATGAGATACGTTCTCCGATGACGGCCATCCTCGGTTTTTCTGAGGTACTCATGGCAGAGCTGAAAGGCCAGATTACCGAGCAACATGCTGCCTTTCTCCAATCGATCATCGTATCCGGGCGAAGACTGCTTTCGTTGCTCAACGATATTCTCGATCTTTCCAAGATCGAAGCCGGTCACATCGATATTCAGAAAGCCGAACTTGATATTAACGAGGAAGTTGAGACGTGGGTATCGCCACTTATCATGGGAGCTAACAAAAAATCGCTCGCCATCCAGCTTACCCTGCATCCCGAACACCTGATCATCCATGCGGATCGTCAGCGCTTTGGCCAGGTGTTGACCAATATTGTCAGCAATGCCATTAAATTTACACCGAGTGGCTCGATCAATATCAGAACCTACATCCGACAGGGAAAAATCGGTACGGACTATGCAGTGGTAGAGGTGGAAGATACCGGAATCGGCATTGCCGACGAATTCATGCCTAACCTCTTCGAAGAATTCAGGCGTGGCGCAGAGAAAGAATACGACGGAACCGGCCTCGGGCTTGCAATTTCCAAACGCCTTGTCACCAGAATGGGTGGCATGATCGAGGTGCATTCCCGCAAGGGTGGTGGATCTGTTTTCACCGTGTTATTTCCGCTCGTTGCCGTAGGCCGAAGCCCTATTTTTAGTCCGCCACAAGAAGAGGATACTCCCGAAATCACCGAGCCAGAAATTAAGCAAGGCCAAGATGGCACCTTGATACTGGTTGTCGAAGATAACGTGGAAACGCAGCGCCTCATTGCTGCTTATTTACGCGATCACTACCGCCTTGTCAACGCGCAAAATGCCGATACCGCTTTGGCGGCGATCGAGAAGGAAGCGCCTGCGTTAATATTGATGGATATCAACCTTCCCGGCAGGGATGGACTTTCTATTGTAAAAGAAATTCGTTCCGGTACCAGATGCCCAAATGTTCCGATCATTGCACTGACGGCTTTTGCAATGGCTGGAGACCGGCAGAAATTTATCGATGCGGGATGCACCGATTATCTATCGAAACCTGCCACGCGACGTGAAGTTCTGGAAGCAGTCAACCGGCTGCTTCAACCACAAATGGCGTGAGATGTCTTACGAAATGCCCCGTGCCATTTTTTCTATGTCGAGAATTTCGTTTAGCGTTTCCTCTTCCAGTAATTGTTGTTCGAGCACGATCGCTCGAATGGAACGACGAGTTTTTAGGGATTCTTTACCGATCTCCGCAGCTTTCAGATAGCCAATTTCTGGCGCAAGTGCCGTAACGAGGCTTCCGCTGGATTCTGCATAATGCAGCATTCGTTCACGGTCGCAAACGATACCATCGATACATTTTTTAGCCATGACTTCCAGCGCATTGGAAAGAATTTCGATCGAAAATGCAATGTTGAATTGAACGACCGGCATCATTACATTCAACTCAAGCTGACCGCCTTGGGAGGCGTAGGATACAGTAGTTTCGCTACCGACCACCTGCATCGCTACTTGCGAGACCATTTCGAGAATTGAAGGATTGACCTTCCCAGGCATGATGCTTGAACCGGGCTGCACTGCCGGTAGCGTTATTTCTGCAAGGCCGGTCATGGGGCCGGAGCATAAAAGACGCAAATCTCCGGAAATTTTAATGATGTCAAGCGCGAGATTCTTTATTCCCGACATGAGATGCACAAAGGGCGCAAGCGACTCCATTGCTTCGAACAAATTAACGCTGGCATTGACATCAAGACTAGTAAGTGCGCGTAATTCTTCGATGACATATCCTCGGTAACCCGGTGGTGTATTCAAGCCTGATCCAGCAGCGCTTCCACCAATTCCAAGAAATGAAATGTCATGTTCAGCGCCCTTAATACGTTTCTCATGACGGATCATCATTCCGGTCCACGCACCAAATTCCTGACCCAAAGTGATAGGAACTGCGTCCTGCAAGTGGGTGCGACCGGATTTTACTGCGTCATCGAACTCGATGGCTTTGGATTCAAAAGATTTTCGTAGAGTTTCGATGGCAGGAAAGAGACGTTCACGAAGCAAAAGAAGGGCAGAAAGCCGCATCGCTGTCGGGTAGGTATCGTTCGTCGATTGCGACATATTGACATGGTCGTTCGGCGATATTTTATCGAACTGGCCACGTTTAGCTCCGCTTTTTTCGAGCGCACGATTAGCAATCACTTCATTGACGTTCATATTCGTACTCGTTCCAGCGCCGGCTTGAAAAACATCGACGACAAATTGATCGCGGAGTCCGCCTTCGATAATTTCATCGCATACGTTTTGAATGAGCTTTGAAATATCAGCATCAAGGACGCCAGCTTGTTCGTTGGCACGGGCACAGGCTTTTTTCAAAAGAGCATAAGCGCGAATGAACGTTGGATGGGCGCGAAGTCCCGAGATCGGGTAATTTTGAACGGCTCGTAATGTTTGGATGCCATAATAGGCCTCATCAGGAAGTTCAAGTGTGCCGAGAGAATCTTTTTCTTGTCGCATTATTTAGTAAAATGATCTATTGAAATGTATGTAACAATATCAGCTTTCGAACCGTCCCTTCCGGCATTCTGTTCTTCACCACTCAAATGAATTTAGAATGACAGAAATCCCTATCGACGCACTCAACTTCGCCTTGAGCGAAGACCAACTTTCCATCCGCGATGTTGCACGAGATTTTGCCGAAACCGAGCTAAAACCTCACCGCCTCGAATGGGACGAGACGCAGGCGTTTCCATTCGAAGCATTTCGCAAGATGGGGGAGCTCGGTTTTCTCGGCACGTTGATGCCAACGGAACTTGGTGGCGCGGGTCTTGGTGCTACGGAGAATGCGATCATTATCGAAGAGATCGCTCGCGTGGATCCTGCGGTTGCGCTTTCTGTTGCTGCGCATAATGGGTTATGCTCATCACACATTTATAGATTCGCATCGGAGCCACTTAAAGCAAAATATGTTCCCGCTTTGGCTCGTGGAGAAGTACTCGGTGCATGGGGATTGACCGAACCCTCTGCCGGTTCTGATGCCGGTGGTACGCGAACAACGGCACATTGAGATGGCGATTTCTACATTATCAATGGCTCGAAGAATTTTATTACTCATGGCACCGTCGGCGATACGACTGTTATCATGGCAGTAACCGATGCCTCGCAGGGTACGAAGGGAATTTCCGCTTTTGTGCTTGATAAGTCGATGCCGGGGTTTCATGCATCGAAAAAAGAAAATAAGACGGGGATGCGTTGCTCCGATACATCAAGCCTTGTGATGGAAAATGTGCGAGTTCCTAAAGAAAATCTGATCGGCGACGAAGGGGAAGGTTTCGTGCAGGCATTAAAGATATTGGATGGTGGTCGTATTTCCATTGCCGCGCTTGCTGTGGGAACGGCGCAAGGTGCATTCGAAGCGGCAATTCAGTATGCTCAAGTGCGCGAGCAATTTGGCAAACCTATTGCCCAGCAGCAATCGACTCAGTTCAAACTGGCACAAATGGCAATGAAGATCGAAGCAGCCAGATTGCTTACGATGAAAGCTGCATGGCTACGCGATAATGGTCAACCATTCTCGAAAGCTGCAAGCATGGCAAAATTATTTGCCAGCGAGGCCTCCGTGCAAGTTTCAGAGGAAGCCGTGCAGATACATGGAGGCTATGGCTACATTAAAGAATATCCGGTAGAAAAATTCTGGCGCGATTCAAAGCTCCTTACTATTGGCGAAGGCACGAGCGAAGTGCAACGCATGGTCATTGCACGAAATGTGATCGAAGAATATCGGGTGTAAACCGATTGGCAGCAAACATTATCCGATGTTTACCGCTTCGACGGATAATAATATCCGCTCACACAATTCACCGAACGATATTCCGGCAGCTTTGGCGGCATCGGGAAGAAGGCTGAGTTCCGTCATGCCTGGGAGAGTGTTAATTTCAAGGCAGAAATATTTGCCATCGGGTTGAAGCCGGAAATCTACACGTCCGTACCCTCGGCAGCCGCAAGCTTCGAATGCACGAAGCGCAGCCGACTGGATTCCATCTGCAATTTCAGTTGGCAGGTCGGCGGGACACGTATGAAAGGACATTCCGGCAGTATATTTGTGGTGATAATCATAAAACCCACCTTCGGTTGTTATTTCCACGATCGGCAGTGCTTCATTTCCTAAAATTCCGACCGTCAATTCGCGTCCTTCGATAAATTCTTCGATCAATGCTTTTTCAGAATATCTCAATGCAAGTTCGATAGCTTGATGGAATTCATCTTCGGATTCTTCTTTCAAAATGGTCAGTCCAACGGTGGAACCCTGATCGTTCGGCTTGATAACCATCGGAATTCCAAACTCTGCGCTTGCCAATTCCCATGCAGCGTGTCGTTCCGATGGATGTGCGGATTTGGAGACGATTATTCCTTTTGGAACTTCAATGCCTGCATCTTTCAGAATGATCTTTGTATAATGCTTATCGATGCAAAGGGCGCTTGCGCGTGAATCGGAACCCGTATATCGCTTGCCAAGCAGTTCAAGCACTGATTGAACAAAGCCATCTTCACCCGGCACGCCATGAAGTCCCAGCATAACCACATCCGCTTCACGAATCGTACTTGACATCAGGCTTTCGAGCATTTTCCCGCCCTGCGTAAGCGTGCCAAGCTCTTCAACGGAAGGCGGGTCAATACTCGCCGCACTAACCTGGAATTCTTCCAGTCGCATCGCACGATTGGTCGCAGGATCGAGTAACATCACATCATACCCTCGATTAGAAAGTGCCTGTGCCATACCATAGCCTGATAGGAGCGAAATTTCCCGCTCCGCACTGGGGCCGCCTAATAGAACACAGATTTTCATTTATTTTTTTCCTCTTGATTACTGTCTTCCATGTCAGGATTTGGCGAACGATTTACTGAGACTGAAGGACTATCAGAAATGGTGTATGACTCATTTAGAGGTATTGAGTATAACAGGACGTGTTTTCCCGGCACTATCCGAAATTTGTTTTGGTCAATCATCAAGTTATTTGAGACGATATAGTTCTGAACACTTGCGCTGGCAGAGGCTCTATTCAATAATTCTTCTTGAGTTAAACTTACTGGTAGTATCTGCTTATCTCGTATTTTATTGTCTACTTGAAAGGTGAATTCCTTGACTTCTTCAATTGTTTTTTCCTCATCATATTTTGGCCATGGTGAGTTGAATATTGTTCCTTCGTGACCCAAGCGCTGCCAAAGTTCCTCAGCAATATGCGGCGCGAACGGAGAAATAAATTTGAGTAATGTTTCGAAGACTTCGCGAGGCACCGATGGCTCTTCTTCAATTCCATTTAGAAAGATCATCATCGCGCTGATGGCGGTGTTCAGCCGAAGCTGTTTCAATGTCCTCCGAACTTTCTTTATTGTTTGGTGCATCAAACCGATCTAGGGCAGGAGAGGGCGTTGCATCCGTTATTCTAGACAGATCGGTTACATTACCCTCATTCACTGCAATGCGCCAAATGCGATTGAGGAAGCGATGCACTCCCATGATACCCTTCGAATCCCAGGGCTTCATCGCTTCGAACGGACCGAGGAACATGTAATACGTGCGCAAGGCTATCCGTGCCATATTTGGAAAGGAATTCATCCGGATTTACAACATTCCCAAGAGACTTCGACATTTTTCCGCCGGTCTCGCCAAGTATGATTCCCTGATGCACCATTCTGCGTAAAAGGTTCCGGTGTCGAAACGATGCCGTAATCGAAGAGGAATTTATGCCAGAAGCGAGAATACAAGTAAATGGGTTACCGCATGTTCCGCGCCGCCAATATAAAGATCGACCGGCATCCAGTAATGTTCCGCTTCTTTCGAGACCAATTCCTGATCGTTCGATGGGTCGAGATACCGAAGATAATACCATGACGATCCAGCCCATTGCGGCATGGTATTGGTTTCACGCCGCGCTGGAAGTCCGTTCTCTGGATCAGTGGTATTTACCCATTCAGGGATGGTAGCAAGAGGGGATTCTCCCGTCCCCGATGGCTGGTAGCTTTTAACTTCCGGCAAAAGAATGGGCAGCGCCGATATCGTCCAAAGCTTTTGGATATTCGCCATCTCCTTCATCGACATACACAATAGGGAATGGCTCTCCCCAATATCGCTGCCGGGAAAAAAGCCAATCGCGCAATTTATATTTGATAGCGCGAGAGCCTTTACTTGTGATTCGAGAGCCACTCGATCATTTTTTCTTTTGCCTCTGATGTAGAAATGCCATTGAGGAAACCGGAATTGAACAGCAACACCGTCATCCTCATAATGCCTCGAACGAGTGGTTCATTGCAGTCGAACTCCGGGAGCCTGCACAACACGCAGCAATTGCGAAGCTCCGAATGCTTCTGCGAATTCGAAATCGCGCTCATCATGTCCAGGAACAGCCATGATAGCGCCGGTGCCATAGCTCATCAGCACATAATCTGCGATCCAGATCGGGATATTCTCATTGGTTGCTGGATTGATGGCATAAGAGCCTGTAAAAACTCCAGTCTTTTCTTTCGCAAGATCGACGCGTTCCAGATCGCTTTTTCTGCGCACCTCTTCGATGATATTGTTCAACAGCTATTCTTGTGCTTTCGGTAGTAATTTATGCGACAAGAGGATGTTCCGGTGGCAAGCACCATATAGGTTGCGCCGAAAAGTGTATCCGGCCGCGTCGTAAAAACTCGAATTCGTTCTCGGCTCGGCCGGCGATTTCAAAATCAATCTCCGCACCTTCGCTGCGCCCGATCCAATTGCGCTGCATTTCGAGTGTGCTTCAGTTGCCATTCAAGCGTGTCAAGATCGCTCAGCAAGCGATCGGCATACGCAGTAATGCGCAGCATCCATTGCCGCATATTGCGGCGGACGACGGTAAATCCTTTTTCTTCCTGCTCTGGCAACTTCTTCATTCGCCAGTACCGTGCCAAGTTCGGGCACCAATTCACCGGGGCATCGGCAATATAGGCAAGCCGGAAATTCGCAAGAAAATCTGCGCGTTCTTTGTTAGAAGCATTGCGCCACGTCTTCGGCAGTATAGTTCCGAGAATGTTTTCTGGTAGATTGCAGCTGGCAACGCATGGCGTCCCGTATGTACTCCATATGACGGATGAGTTTCTCAATGGGTTGTGCCTTTTGTTCCTCGAGTGTCATAATAGGAATTAAAAAATTTAAGAAAGATCCATTGCGTCCATTTGAAATAATTCGGGTCGGTGGTGTTAACTTCGCGGCTCCAATCAAGGCAAGGCCGAGGGATTCGAGCTGCGCCGAAACGCAGCGATGTTTCGTTCAGTTGTGATTCGCGGATGCAGCTTATTTTTCACTGCGAATTGTTCCGCGGGCAGCCCGAAGGCATCCCATCCTGTAGGATGCAGGACATTGAAGCCTTGCATGCGTTTCATACGCATCACGATATCCGCTGCGGCATAATGGACATGCCCCATGTGCAGACCTTCGCCGGATGGATAAGCGAACATGTCCATCACATAGTATTTCGGGCTTATCGTGGTCGAGTGTGGACGCGGAATGTTTCGTGGCTCCTCCAATATTCTTGCCACTTTTGCTCAATTTCAGAAAAAGGGTACGGCAACAGTAAAAAGTATGAATTATGTGGTAGTGAAGGTTCAAAGTATCGTCGAATTCGTATTTTTGTAGCTATGAGAACACCGAGAATCGTTTGGGGTTTCGCAACTTTGCTCTTTCTTTGCCCGAGATTGCTTTTCGCGCAGGGCATGGAGCGTGGATAGCATCCTTCCCAGAATCGATAGCCGAGCTTCACAATCCAGCGCTCGCAGAGCAGCTCGATACTCTGATTCCGGATTACGAAAGATGCCCATGTATGGGGTCTATGCTATTGGCGATTTCACTAACGATTCGTTGCCCGATCTTGCGATTTCGATTTACGATCACGTCGGGTGGGGAATCACAGGTTCAGGTATATTTTTTCGAAAATAAAAACAACAAAAAATTAGTTCAAGCGGTTTGAAAAAGTAATTTCTTATATCGAATCTCCGATAGAAGTTGGCCTCACCGTCGATGGTTCCGTAGTGACCATTACTCGGCGAACCGGCTCCGAACATTGGGAGCAGGAAGGGTATTCCATCGAGTTGGGCGATGTAACATTCATAGATCGTTTCGAGACGAATGAAGATGATGTTTCGAGTGCTGGCACTTCGCAAACTTCGCGAATTCGGCCACGAGGTCTATCGCAATTATGAAAATCTCCGAACGAAGCGAATCTTATTTCACGGGATCTTCGGCGGATCCGTGCTTTAGTCGGAATCTTTTTCACAATGCCCTCGTATGGCCGTTTCGAGAGATATTTATCCAGGTTATGGCCACATTTTTTCCGATTCACCAAGGATTTCATTGTTTCCGGTCTCGGATTTCGCCGCGACGCAAGCGATCTTTCTATCCGATCCATTGAAACAGCCTACAACGATGATTATCCTGTATCTTTCCATTCGCGTTCGTGATGATTATGTGATCGGCGGACAACCAAAGATCGAGGCAAATGACCGCGTTTCGTTTTGGTTCGATACGAAATACACCGGCGATCGGCTGAACCGCGATCGAAGGTTGCTCTCGATGGAAGGTGGCTTTCCAACATTTCGAACTACGCTTGATTCGTTAGTATCGAATATCACCTTTGCCCTTCCCGCCCATCCCGGTAAGGTGACTCAAATTACATATAGCTCGGTCGATCCACTAAATTCCCTTCAGCAAGATGGGCTGAAAAATGTAAGGCCATCATGTCCTACGATACCGGCGGGGGAGTGGTGAATGGTTACCACCTTACGCTCAGAATTCCATTTTCATTTCTTGGATTTGAGACAAATCCGGAACATGCGTATGAAACACCGATACAATTTGCCTCACAGGAAGACACTACGGCGTTCACCTCAATGGCCGGCATTATTAATGCCGCCACGCTTGGATTCACGGCCCTTATTTATGACGTTGACGACCCTTCTCATCCCAATGAGGTAACGATCCAGGGTACCAGCAAGTACGAAGAGGGAAATCCCGCAACGCTCGGCACGCTTGTGCTCGAACCAAGTGCTCAATATTACGGCGAAGTGCATCCAACCTATCTTGATAAATTGCGCTCCGGAATGACAAGCGCAGGATACTAAATCATCATTGCTCCATTCTTTACCGAATGCTCGGCTACATACACAGATATCCTATATTCGGATTGTATTCTTTCTTCACTCAGATTTAATGATTCGCTGATTGCCGTAATCGTCGAATTCGATAGTATGAATTTTCGTCAATACACAACCATTCGCCAAAAAGATCGCGATCATGGGAAGGTTTTCAACCTCTGTCGAGCCAACATAATTTTCAACACCCATTTCTGCTAACATTTCGAGTCCTTTGGCGTGAAGGATCTTGCCATATCCTTTGCCTTGAAAATTGGGCAAAACCGCAATGTCAAAAATGGAGCCTTCCTCAGGCTTATCCCAAAATTGTTGAGGAAACACATAGCCTATTGGATTACCAGAGATAAATGCAACAAGCCATTTATCCGGTTGAATACAAAGAGCCTGCAAAATCAATTAGGCCATCTAATTTGATTCTTGCCTGTTCAAAGGCATCAACATTAGACTCGACTTCAACGAAAGGAACCATTAAACGGGTTATTTCCTCGAATACCGACACTTACTATCGAGCGATATTCGAACGGGTCGGCATAAAGAGAGCGATACCCTGAAAGACTCCGGCGTGCATACTGTTTCTTTATCAGCATGGATTTACAACATTCGTATTTTAGCTATTCAATTTAGCTGACACCATTTCCCGACTTCTGGCGCGCTAACTTTCATGTTTGGGAATGTTTCGAGAATGAGATTGCCAAACGCAGTGATCGCTTTTTCATCGCCATGCGTAAGAACAACATGTTTTGGCTGAAGTCTTCGAACGATCTCGAGTAATTCTTCACGGCGTGCATGGGCACTAAATCGGAAACGCTCGATCTTACATCGTACCGGCACATCGCGTTTCATCGAACCAAAACGAATTCGGGTCTCCGGTACAGCGTGAGAAACCGTATAGCCAGGAGTTCTTGGATCGGTGTAGCCGACGAAGCAAATCGCAAAATGTGCATGTCGGAGCCATCGCTGTGCAAGCATATAGCTTGCCGTGCCATCCTGCATCATACCACTTGCTGCAAGCACAATACTTGGTTCGCTGAAATACTTTCCGGCAAAGAGGGCATCGCGGCGGGGAATTTCTGCTTGCTCAATATCAGAAGTTTTATCAATATCATTTACTCGAGAGCGACTGTTCAGAAATTGATCATAGACTTCACTGATCTTCCGACCCATCCCGCCGGTATAAATGGGTACTTTCGGAATTTTACCCTCACGAATTGCATCCCCGATCATCACGAGCATTTCTTGAAGCTTGCCGAGCGCAAAAACAGGAATAAGAACTGAGCCATTGGCTGAAAGTGTAGCATTTATCGTTTGAATGAGCCGTTCCAATTCTTCTTCGCGGGAATGCGTTAAATACGCATCAACCACACCATTCGTGGATTCCGAAACAAGCACGTCGATCGGGCCTTCCGGCAGTTGTGCTCCGGCAATAAGGCGCTGTGCGTGCAGGGAGGTATCGCCCGTGTGAAATATTCTCGAGCCATTGTGTTCAATCAGCACTCCGGCTGCGCCTAATATATGTCCGCTTGGATAAAAAGTGACCTTACTGCCGCCGGAAAGCTCCATGGATGTTCCGAGTTCCAGGGGTTGCAATTTTGCGATGGTTTCCGGTAAAGCAAGCACGGTATAATTCGGTAATGCATCGATCACATCCTGCGTATGCTGTTTAGGCAAGAGGCTCGCGGAGTTCGATAGCATTATTTTCGCAAGCTCGATCGTCTCGCTTGTAGCATAGATCGTTAGATCTGGATACGATTGTCTCACAAAGGGAACCGCGCCGAGGTGATCGGTATGCGCGTGGGTAATCAGAAAATGATGGACGGGACTTCCGGAAAGCGAGCTGATGGATGGGAACGCCGCCCAGCCGGTCTTCTCCGGATGGAGACCGGCATCAATGAGAATGCCATGACCATCAACGCCATAATAGAAGCTATTGGCGCCGATCTCGCGCCCGCCTCCGAGCGCCATAAATTTGATTGCTGACAAAAGGATTACTGTGCTGAACGATGAAGAGCCACCAGCGCAAAGAGGGCAACGATGCTTCCTCAACCGCTAATGGGAATTGCAGGTGAACAATGTTTCGAAGTCGAACAGTTCAAAACGAACGCTCGTATCGGCCCAATTGTCTGTTATACATTAGAATGAGCATGGATTATTCAAAAATAGATCTTGAGCCAGAGGCTTCCGGCCGGAAAAGTCGTTTCAAGCACGCCTTATTGCTTTTGGTGCTCGCCATGCAAATCGCAGCATTCGTTGTGCTGACTCAAGCGCGCTATGGATGTCAAGGATTGGCCCCCATTTATTTTCGATTATCGACACTGAGCGATGTTATCTCTATTTCCTTTTCTTTTCTAACGGTTACTCTTATCATTCTTGCAATACTACATTCCAATCGTATCAGCCTTGCACGCGTGATGTTTGTTACCATTTTTTCCGCGGCGATGCTATGGGTAGATTTAGGTATTCGCCACACACCACCTGGCGAATTTACTCCGGAAGCAGCGATTGCATTTTTATTTTTCATGTTTTTATTTCTTGCCACGCTATTTACGTCTTCCTCGGTCTTGCTCGGACTAGTTCGCCGCGTATTGAGAATTTTAAGAACAGCAACTATGATTACAGGCATTCTGCTTTTTCTATCGTTTCTCTATGCGTATTTTTATCCAACGTATTCGCAATCAGATGAAATCGCTGCCTTTCATGCCGATGCAGGAGTTATTCTCGGGGCTGCGGTCTGGCATGGAAATGGTTTAGGCGAACGCCCAAGCCCTGCACTCAAGGAACGTATCGATCTTGGGCACGAACTTCTAATAAGCCGTGCAATCCCGCGTCTCATTGTAACAGGAGGCAATGCACCCGGTAAACTGGCGGAGGGAGAAGTGGCAGAAAGCGAACTGATTCGATTAGGAGTTGACTCTTCTCAGATCATCGAAGAAAACTTTTCGCATACGACGTTCGAGCAAGTACGATTTCTGCGCGATGAACTATTGCAAAAGCGTGGATGGTCACACTTTGTTATTGTGAGCGATCAATATCATTTAGCACGGGTATGCGAAATGTGTGCATTCAATGGGCTTAGCGTTATTGGCAGCCCCTCCCATATTCATGAGCCATTTTTCGATCTTGCTTATTATAGGCTTCGTGAAAGTGTTGCCTTGCTTGAATATTGGTTTCTTGGAAGATAAGTTTTACTAAAAGCTATTCATGTTCCTAAGTTCTTTTTCGGCTTGTTCGAATTCCGATAATAGATTATTTACGACCTCCTTACAGGAGAGTATTTCTTTCACCATTCCCGAAGATTGGCCCATTTCGAGTTCACCTTCATCGAGATTGCCTTCAAAGATTCCTCGCATTTCACGTTTGTGGCCGAGCAGATCGAGTTCTTCTTCTCTGGTGGCTCCATGTGCCTGCGCTTCAAATGCTGATAATGCAAAATGATTTTTCTTCAACCGTACCGGCGCTATTTTCTTTAGAACGATCACCGTTGAATTATCTTTCGCATCGACAATAGCTTGCTTGAACAGCGGGTGTGAACTCGCTTCGACCGTGGCCGCGAACCGGGTGCCGATTTGTACGGCCTGCGCTCCGAGGGCAAGACATGCCAGCATCTGCCTGCCATCCGCAATGCCACCGGCAGCAATTACGGGAATGTTCACTGCATCTACTACTTGTGGCACCAGACAAAGTGTCGTAATTTCACCGATGCCATTATGACCACCAGCTTCGAAGCCCTCTGCAACGACGGCATCGCATCCAACAGATTCTGCTTTCATCGCATGCTTCACACTTGCAACGACATGCACTACAAAACAGCCTGCATCTTTCAGCTTCTGGGTATGCGATTTAGGATTTCCCGCGCTTGTAAATACGATCTGAACACCTTCTTCGAGCGTAGCTTCTACAAGGGCATCGACATCGCCTCGAATGAGTGGGATGTTGACACCAATCTGTCCTGCAACTTCCGTTGCTTTCGCTTTTCGGATATGTTCACGAAGCAACTCCGGTTTCATCGAGCCTGCTCCAATCAATCCCAAGGCACCGGCACGGGCAGCCGCTACAGCAAGCTTCCAGCCAGATGTCCAGACCATGCCGGCCTGAACAATCGGAAACCGGATGCCAAGTTTTAGAGAAAGTGGCGTTTGCAACGCTATGATTTTTTCTCCGGATAAAGAATAACTTCCACGCAATTATTGCGATCGAAATAATCTTTTGCAGTCTGGAATATGTCCTGCGGCGTGAGGGCATCGTAGAGTTTATTTCCATCTGCAAGAGTGATCGTTGATGGATCGATGCCGTTCCAAAAACGATCCTGAAGAGAAGTCATCCAATATTTATTATCCTTCAGATTGACTTCGAGTTCGTTCTTTCCGATCTTTTGCACTCGCTCCACGTACGTCTGTTCGATCGGTTGCGTGGTAATCGTATCGATCTGCTTCATAACTTCGGCAACCAGTTCATCGACGCGAGTGGGGTCGCACCCAAAGTTGATAGTGATCTGATATTGTTCATGTGGAATTTTTTGGAGTGATGGGGAAACGCGCACATAATAGACGCCACTCTTATCCTCACGAATATCTTCCCGAAGTTTGATCTCAAGCGCCTGTGACATAGCAGAGAGTTTAAAGCGGTTCTCGCGTGAAAATGGCTTCTTTCCTGTGAATATGATCGAAACAACGCTCTTTTGCGCTTGACCTTTATAGACTTTCTTCACGATCTTGCCCTTTGGAGGGTAGATGCCTAAGTCCTTCCAGGCCGGATGCTGCTTTGTCGATGGCAGCGAGGCAAGGTACTCTTCGACCATTGGCCGAAGCGTTTTCGGGTCGATATTGCCGACAAAATAAAAAGTGAATCCACTTGCGTCTCCAAAATATTTTTGTAATAATCATACGCTTTTGGAAGGTTGATCTCATCCAACAATTCTGGCGTCTGGGGACGCTGGCGGTAATTATATTGCGCCATTGTGACACCGAGCGTATCGTAATATACCATCTCCGGCATTTTCCCCATATTTTGGAGGTAGGCCTTTTGATGTGCAATCCAACTTGCGGAAGCGGCGGAATCATATCGGGGGGCCGTCATGTAGAGATATGCAAGCTGGAACATTGTTTCAAGATCTTTTTTCGTGCTGTGTCCATCGAGCGATTCTTGCAGGGCGGAGATACTCAATGAAACTGCAACTTCTTTACCGGCAAGTATTTTCTTAAGCGTCGTAGCATCGAATCCAGAGAGGCCGGAGTTTTCGACGATATTATCTCCATTTTGAGCGGATTCATATTCTGCGTCCGGCGCGCTGGAACTTCCCCCGGAGCAACCGCATGGAAGAGAATTTCGTCGTCTTTAAAATCTGTTGGTTTTAGAATGACGCGCGCGCCATTCGAAAGCTGCCAAACCGTTACGCCAATGGATGCAAGTTTCCTTTCATTGACGATCGTTCCCGACTTTGGCGCGGAGGCAATAAGGGGAGCATTGGAAGTCTTGTCCTCATAAGCTTCAAAGTGCTCGCTCCGTACTTTGTCAAGAATGGCAAGCAATTCCTCTTTTGTCGGAGGACTATAATCTTTCGATTCTGGCCCTTCGAACGTCATGACAGGACTTGCGTTCTCCATGAGTTTTGGCGAAAGGGCATTCACTTCCTCCAGTGTTACACCATCGACATACTTTTTGTAGAGATCGTATTCATAGTCGATTCCAGGTGAGGGTTCCTTATTTAGGAAATTGCGGATATATTCTTCAGCAAAATTGATGTTTTTGGTTTTGTCACGCTCTTCCCATTGTTTTTCCATTGCGCTGAGCATTGATTTCTTCGCGCGTTCGAGTTCGCCAGGAGTGAAACCGGTTTTTTCAGCCCGGAACACCTGGCTTAGAACTGCAGTAATACCGGCATCGACCGAATCCTGAGAAAGAAGGGCAAAAATAGAGAAGGCTTTCAAATGTCCCAAAAATGCTCCATCTTGAACTCCAGCTTGGGTCAGAGGGGCTTCGCCTTTTTCGATTGCTTCTTGAATTCGCGCGTTCAGCATCTCATCGTATAATCCCGTAACGAGGTTGTTATAGCGATAATCCGCAACCGTAACTTCGTCCGCTCCGGGACGCTCGAATTCCATCGAAAAGACGGTCAACGGCATTTCTGGATCTGTATTGACCGCAACATAGGTATCAGCATGCGGTGGGATAGGGAATTCCGTTCGCGGTCGTTCGTTCGGCGGATTTTTCAGTGGCGTAAAAAGTGCCTTGATCTTTTTCTCCACCTGATCGACATCGAAATCTCCGACCACAACAACAGCCATCAGGTCCGGGCGGTACCAATCGTGATAAAACCGTTTAATGGTTGACTGATGTGCAGTATCGATGACAGGCTTGAGGCCAATGGTAATTCGCTTGGCGTATTGTGAACCGGCTAAGATAATAGGGAATTGCTTATCTTGAATGCGCTTAAATGCACCAAGACCCATGCGCCATTCTTCGCCAACTACTCCACGTTCTTTTTCCACTTCGACGGAATCGAAAGTGTTGTTATGTGCCCATTCGCAGAGGATGTCAATGCCGCTATCGAGAACTGTGCCTTGATCGGTCGGAAGCGATTCCTTATAGACCGTTTCATCGAATGAAGTGTATGCATTTAAGTCGGCGCCAAAGCGAGCGCCGTGCTCTTCGAGGAATGATTCCAGCGTATTATGCGGATACTTTACCGTGCCGTTGAAGGACATGTGCTCGTTCAAGTGCGCGAGTCCTTGCTGGTCGTCATCTTCGAGCACCGAACCTGCATGCACGGCAAGCCGCAACTCGGCGCGGTGTTCGGGTTTCCCGTTGTGACGAATGTAATAGGTTAATCCATTCGGCAACTTACCCGTTCGAACATTAGGGTCGAACGGAAGCGGGGTATTCAGGTCGGTGGATGGTGTCTGCGCGCTCGTAACGAGCGGCAAAAGCATCGAAAGAAGCGCGAAGAAAAATAGGCGATGTAGGCTCATGATCGTAAGAGGAATTGTGTGAGTCCTACCTACAATAAGAGAGTATGAGACAGTTCCATCAATCTGTAGCCGTGAGCTTTAGCTCACGGTGTGTAGCATAATTGTTGCTTCGCCACTGTAATCTAAAGGTTACGGCTACAAATCAATACTTAGCCCGCAACGTTTCGCAGAGCGATTCCAGCCTCGTTTGCAGACGCGCATCCGCGACTTGAAATGGATCGCGCAGCGGATCGACACGGCGAAAAGTGACCTCACCGAACGTCGTTGTGCCAAAATCCGCGCTTTTGGAACTGCGTCCGAAATAATGATTAATGCCCATCGCTATTTCCGGCATATCGTAATCCGTCCGATCCGACTTATGTAACGGGCGGGTACTCTCACGAAGAGTAGGTGATTCCATTGTGGAATTGTTCATGGTAGATTATTCAAAAATTACTGAAATTTAAGTTGAAATACGCCAGGCCGCTTTTCATCGAGCGAGCGAAGTACGCTGGTGACTTTGCCGAGAATCTGAAAATCAACGTTCTTGGTGATCGGAATGGGTTTGAAGCTCGCATTAGCCGGTTCGAGGAAAATCCCTTTTCTGGTCCTACGGAAGGTTTTGACGGTTGCTGAATCATCGAGCCTTGCAACGACGACATCGCCATTATCGGCAGTCGGCTGTTGCCGCACGATGACGAGATCACCATCCATAATACCTACGTCCTTCATGCTTTCGCCTTGCACGCGAAGACCGAATATCTTCTTCGAAAGATCCATCGGTTTAAACGAAAGCCATCCCTCGACATTTTCGATGGCAAAATTGGCTCGCCGGCCGTTACGCGGCCAATAACGGGTATCGAATTCGAATGCCGCTCGCCGCCACGCATTACCGAAGGCCGCGTGACCATCAGCGCCCGTGAAAGCCCTGCGCCACCGCGCTCCAAGAATCCCTTGCGTAGCAGGGCATCGAGATGCTTCCGCACTCCAAAGGTGGAGCTAACGCCGAGATAATCGGTAATTTCAGAGATTGACGGGGGATAACCCGAAATTTCGAGATATTCCTCAATGTAATCGAGTACTCGTTCTCTGTTGCGTCGGCAGCTTTTCGCGTTCTAAGATCTTTGCCATTTTTAGTGTCCTTTCAGTTTAGCTTTCTTTATGCAATAGGTGCCCATTTCTCTTAATTGAATTGTCATTTAATGAATTATGCCCTTTTTGAGCCAAATTCGCCATTTTTCCAATTCAGTGCTACTTCTAACACTTGCTATTGAAAGCAGGTGCCCATCAAAGCATACTCTAACTTACGAAATAAAAAGGCCAATGTCAAGGGATTTTAAAAGATTTTTGGAAATAAATGGTCTGAACCATGATTTATGGGAGAATTTTAGAGACAAGGATGACACCGATTTGGGCGGATTACGTGGATGGATTTAGTCATTCCTACGCTCAGAGAATCTGAATTATTAACAAACAAAGAGCGTTTTCCTTGTCGTGAAACGAATCGGTCTCATCGTTTTTATGCTCATGCCAGCTATGGCCTTCGGGCAGGCAGGCAGTACACAGCTTGGCCCGCTGCATTTGCCGTTCGAGTTTAAGGGAACGGTGAATGGATTTGTCTGGACAATGGCGCAAACTGCGGTGACGATACGGTCAGTTCCAGCTTTGGGTTCGATTGGGTCATTCAGAGCGGTGATACGAGCTACCATATTAGTGGAGATAGCATAACGTATAACGTAAGTGTGCAAGCATTCGAATCTTCGTGTTCTTGCACAACCGCTTTCGATAGTTCATTCACGCTGGTGTTCGATTCGGCGAGCAAAGCTATCACTCGATTTAAGCCTGCGTCTGGCTTAGAGGAAGAGGGCCCAGGAATATCGAGTTCCTGCTTAGTATTGCTTTCTAACTTAGATTATGATTCGGCCTCGATTTTTGTCCCAGATTCCAGTTTTGCTAATCATGTGGTCTCCGCAGGCTATGTATCTTCGGATGATCCGCCATTCGACGAAGCCGATGCTTGTAATCAACAGTTTATTGCTGTCTCCTCCATCGATCTCTCTGGGAATTTCCGTCCAACGACACTAATCGCGACCTCAGGAGTATCAATGCCTGTCGTGCCGCAATCGGGAATGACTGTCAGTATATTCAACGGCGCCATCCAATGCTCATTTCCTTCCTCCGATCATGCGCGCACCATGGAATTATACTCCCCACTCGGAGTGATGGCCGCGAGCCTCGGAATTCCCGCGGGGCAATCGGAAATATCGCTGCCACATCTTATGAGCGGGCTTTATTTCGTTCGAATGGATGGAAATGTGATTAAGGTTGCTGTGCCATAGCCTACAAGATTGAGAAATAAGGAGTTGGTCGATAATGAGTAGCGACATTTCCCACTCGTTGCTCGTTACTCATTAACTCGTTGCTAAAAATGGACATCTTCATTTCATACTCGCGCAAAGATTCCGAGCAAGCATTGGCGTTTGCCGAACGGCTGCGTGCGTCCGGGATGGATGTGTGGATCGATCAGCGCGGGATCGAGGCCGCGACAAGCTGGTCCGGCGAGATCGCGGATGCGATTCGTGCAGCGAAGGCGTTCGTGCTGTTGCTGTCATCGTCATCTACCGAATCGCCGAATGTCAGGAAAGAGCTTGGCGTGGCTACAGAAGTCGGATGCCAGCTTCTGCCAGTCGAATTAGAGAAGATAGAGCTGAACCGCGATTTCCTCTATCATCTTGCTGGGTTACAGCGCGTTGCAATTTCGGATTTCGAGGGCATTGTTCGGGCGCTCGAAAATATTGGTGTGGCGCGAAATGATACTTCGCTCCCTAATGGCGATTTAACAAATCGCCCCACACAGACCGCTGATGCTCGCAAATCACTGATGATCCTCCCATTCGAAGATCTTTCCCCAACCGCCGACAACCAATGGTTTGCCGATGGTATCGTCAGCGAAATGATCAGCGCGCTATCGAACGTCAAGGCGCTGCGCATTGCCGATAATCAGGCTACGAAAGAATTTCGAAAATATCACGGACAGCTTACAACCTACGCCCACGAAATGCGTATTCGCTATTTCGTACAAGGCGATGTTCGAAAATTCGGTGATAATATCAAGATCAGCGTGCGCCTGCTCGACATCGAAACCGGCGACCACCTCTGGCAGGATTCGATGAAAGGCGTGATGTCTGACATCTTCGATATTCAAGAGAAAGTTGCCGAGAAAGTTGTGGAAGGGCTGAAAGTGCATCTTGCATCGGACGAGAAGAAAAAGCTCGCAGAGCGCGGAACGGAGAATGCCGAGGCCTATGAATTATTTCTTAAAGGAGGAGAGTATTTTGTCCGCCAGAGCAAAGAAGGCCTTCAGCTTACGGCCCAGCTTATTTCCGATGCGATCGCGCTCGATCCCGCGTATGCCAAGGCCTATGCATTCAAAGCGGTAGCTCTTGCAGCTCTTTACGACACTTACACCCGCGATCCCGCTCTGCTCGAAGAGGGGCTAAGACTGATCACCGAGGCTCGCCGGTTGAAGCCCGATCTGTGGGCGGCCTATTACCCGCTCTCCGCTATCCTGACACTTCAGGGCAAGGATGCCGAAGCGGAGGCCGTCGCACAAGAATATATCCGGAACGCACCGGAGGATTCCATGAGCCATTTCGTGCTTGGATTTTTTTATGGTAATTCCAGCCAGTCTGCCAAAGCGATCGGACCTTACGAAGAGGCACAGAAGCGGAAGCCGGAACACCTGGTTACCTTATGGAATCTCGTTGTTGCCTGCAACAATGCGAAGGATCGGGAGAAACGGAAGCATTGGGCCGAAATTGCGATTCCCGTTTCCGAGAAGCGCCTGAAGCTCTTTCCGGACGAAGAATATAATCGGGTGTGTCATGCCTCGCTCCTTCATTATGCCGGCCGGGACGACGAAGCCCGTGCCGCTGCCCGATTGCTGTCCGATCTTCGGGATGGAACTGCGCTCTTCAATACCGCCTGCCTGCAAAACAACCTCAAAGACTATTCCGCCGGTGTCCTGACATTTCGCAATGCCATCGAGGCAGGATTTCGAAGCATGCGGAACATGAAATTATTCCTGGAGGACGAGGACGACGGCATCGGGGCGCTCAAAGGCACGCCGGAGTGGGAGACGGTGCGGGAACTGGTGGAGAAAATAGAGAAGGAACAGGCAGAAAAACAATGAGCGATATTTTCATCTCCTACTCCTCGAAAGACCGCGAACACGCTGAGCAGCTTACCGAACTGCTCGTTTCGGCGGGGCTATCGGTGTGGATTGACAGATCGGGAATCGAGGTTTCCACAAGCTGGTCAAAGGAGATCGTGCAGGCGATCAATGAATGCAAAGCATTCGTGGTATTGCTTTCGCCTAATTCGCTTGCTTCCCATAATGTGATAAAGGAAGTATCTCTTGCTTCTGAAAAGCGGAAGAAGATACTTCCGCTCGATCTGGAACCCGTTCCACTCACCGAGGACTTCGAATATCCATTAGCCGGTATTCAGCGCGCACCGATGACGAACATCGACGCCGTTATCCGCGTGCTTGGTACACTGGGTCTTACTGCAACCCAGGCACCCGTGCTTAAACTGGTCAAAGAAATCGATGCGCGGAAGAGTTTGATGATTCTTCCATTTGAAGATCTCTCGCCCACTGCGGATAATGCGTGGTTTGCCGATGGCATTGTGTCGGAACTTATTAATGCTCTCTCCAATGTAAAAGCTCTTCGGACCATGGATGCCCAAACGACGAAGGAGTTCAAGGGATTCAGAGGCCATCTTATTACGTATGCTCGTGAGATGAATATCCGGTACTTCGTGCAGGGCGATGTCCGCAAATTCGGAGATCAGATAAAAATTTCGTCACGCCTGCTCGACATCGAAACCGGCGACCACCTCTGGCAGGATTCGATGAAGGGCACGATGAACGACATTTTCGATATTCAGGAGCAAGTAGCCGAGAAAGTGGTCGAAGGGCTGAAAGTCCATCTCGCCTCCGACGAAAAGAAGAAGCTCACCGAGCGCGGCACCGAAAATACCGATGCGTATGAGCTGTACCTGAAGGCAAGCGAATATTTCTTTCGGCAGACGAAGGATGGGTTCCGGCTTTCCGTTCAGCTTTTTACCGAAGCGATTCATCTCGATCCCGGCTATGCGCGTGCGTATCAGTTCAAGGCGCTTGCACTGGTATCGCTCTACCGCAGCTACGACCGCGATCCCGCGCTATTAGATGAAGCAGAAACCCTTTCAAAGGAGGGGCTGAGGCTGAAGCCCGATTTGTTCGCGATTTATAACCCGCTCTCGCAGATCTACCTGCACCGCGGTATGCTCGCGGAAGCGGAGGAGTCGGCACGAGCATTCATCCGTAAAGACCCTGAGAACTATTTCAGTCATTTCACCCTCGGATTTTTCTACGGCAATACCGGCCAGTTCGCCGAGGCAATAGCACCGTTTGAGGAATCGGTGCGCCTGAAACCGGATTATCTCGTAAGCCTCTGGAATCTTGTCTCAAGCTGCGATGCTGTGGACGAGCGGGGGAAATGTGCTCACTGGGCCGAAGTGGCGCTTCCGCAATTCGAGCGTTATCTCAAGCTCCATCCCGACGATCAACACAAGGTGGTCCAACATGCAGTTCTGCTCTATTTGAGCGGCAGAACCGAGGCTTCTCATGCGGCGGCAATGAAGCTTACAAATCTGAAGGATGGCGTTTCGCTCTTCAACACCGCCTGCCTTTTCGGCAAACTTAACGATACGGCGGAGGCGCTCGCAACATTCCGCAAGGCGATCGAGGCGGGATTCAAGAATACCCGGATGCTGAAGGAATTTCTGGACGGTGAGCAATACGTTGCACTTGCCGGCACACCGGAATACGAGATCGCAAGACAGATGGTGGAGAAAGTGGATGCGGGAAAAACCGTCTGAACCCTGAGGCATGGGATTAAGGCATTAAGATAGATTGGTGATTGCAATGGAACCACCGATTTTGTCATCTGTTGTGTTTATCGATGATAACGCGCCAAACACCGATTCGATTTAGTTTGCTGCTATCATTTTTTCTGTTCCCGCCGATTTCTCTTTTCGCTCAGGATATAGCCGGTAGCTGGGCCACATTTTCAGCAAACGGCTTTACTCCGCGCGGAGCCATGACAGCCCAGGAAGTCGGAGGAAAAATATATGCTATCGGGGGCCTCAATGAAGGAAACTACATCACCACCATTCAAGTCTATGATCCCTCAACAGATTCCTGGGATTCCATCCCTACGCACGGCACGTTCACGCCGCGCCGGGGGATGTCCTCTGTCGTTGTTGGAGGGAAGATTTACACCTTTGGCGGCGCAAATGGCACTGGTGGAGTTAATGGATCTGGGGCATTAAATAATGTGCAAGTGTTCGACCCTGCAACAAATATTTGGGACACACTGCCAAACATGCCAACGGCCCGATGGCGCTCGTGTGCAGTTCTGCTGGGTGGCAAAATTTATGTGATGGGCGGCTATGTTAGCGGGCCGGTGAACTCCGTTGAAATTTTCGACACGCTGACGAATACATGGTCAGAAGGAGATACTACCTCCTTTGGCGCGCGCTCAGATTTTGCAGCATTCAATGTCAATGGAAAGATCTATGTGGTTGGTGGACAGGGTGACACCGTTTCTCCGCAAATTTTCGATCCTGACTCAATGACATGGTCCACTCCGGCGACTTCCGGAACGTATTCAGAGCGTCAGGGTCTCTCTGCTGCACTCATAAATGGAGAGATATATGCCTTTGGTGGTGACGATGACGGAGTATTCTCCAATACGTTTGACATCTTCAATCCAGTCACAAATACGTGGACGACGCCTGCTACTTCCGACACGGCACTCCGTCGTGCTGGTGGTTCCGCAACATTGTATGATGGAAGAGTCTATATCATGGGCGGCAGCGACGATGGGGTATTGCTGGATACGAATGAGGTCTTTACGCCTGCTTTAAATAGCGTTGGCAAAACGCTTCCTTCGAGTGCAATTACTTGTTATCCGAATCCAACGGATGGGGATGTAACCATTCGAGATGAGTCGCAGGCAAGTCTATCTCGTGTGATGGTCACAAATATATTGGGACAAATTCTAATCAATAAAAATCTCGATCCTGGCTTACTGAACATTGCGCTCGATCTTTCTGCGTTTCAGCCGGGAGTGTATCAGGTTCGAATCAGTGGCGATAAAACGATGTTCGAGCAAGCAATTATAAAGCGTTAGGACTCGATGATTTCTCGCAGAACATTTATCAAAGGAGCAGCCGGTGCCGGCGTTGCGGCTATTGCTGTGCCGGAAATACTTTCTGCGATCGGGAAACATCCGGCTACCGCACAAATCAAACCGCTGTCGATCACTCCACAGCCGCTGCGAATTCCACCGATCATCACTGGTGGCGATCTGAATATGGCTCCCGGAAGTTTTCAAGTCTTTCCAGATGCGATGACGAGTTTGCTCATGGTTAATAACGAATTCCCGGCGCCGACCATCAAGCTGAAATTCGGCGATACCTTTGCGGCTACCATCCATAATAATTTGTCCGTCGATTCCGTGTTGCATTGGCATGGTGTGACCGCGCCGGCAGCTATGGGTGGGCATCCAGCGAATGTCGTTCCAGCAGGATCTTCCTACGCCGTGAATTTCCCGATCGTACAGCGTTCGGCCATCAATTTTTATCATGCCCACCCGCACATGGCCACGGGTGAACAGGTTTATATGGGCCTCGCCGGATTTTTTCTGATCGAAGATGACGATGAACTTGCAATGGGCCTTCCCTCAGGCGATTACGATATCCCGCTGATGATCCAGGATAAGCGCGTAGATGCTAACTGGCAGCTTATCTACACGCTCACCGAAGCGGATATGGCGAGTGGCTGGCTTGGTGATACCATAATGGTGAACGGTACGCCAAATCCCTATCTTGCCGTTGCGCCTACACTCTACCGCTTTCGAATCGTGAATGCTTCGAACGCTCGTTTTTACAAACTCGCACTTACTGACGGCACTGCATTCACTGTGATCGGAAATGATGGAGGTTTTTTACCTGCGCCGCAAAAATTGACTTCCGTGAATCTTGCGCCTGCCGAGCGTTTAGATCTTCTCATCGATTTTTCGTCATACTCACAAGGGCAAACTGTCACGCTTGAATCCCTATCATTCACTATGAGTGATCCTCCTGGTTCCGGGAGCGTTCCGCAAGGTGCTCAGATGAATTTGTTACAGTTCCAGATTAGCCTGACGGGAACCTCTGGCGGCAATATCCCAACATCACTTCCATCCATTGTTGCATACAATGCTGCCGATATTAAGACCACGCGAGTCTGGACCTTCTCGGCCATGCGATACATCAACAACCTTGCATACGATGTCAATCGCATCGATGCGCAAGTTCCGTTTGGCGAACTCGAAAAATGGACATTCAATAGCGTGGGTAATACACACCCTGTTCATATTCATGGCGCGCAATTTCAGGTGATCGATCGCAACGGAAGTCCTCCCGATCCATGGGAACTTGGGTGGAAAGATGTCATACGGCTCGATCCGCAAGGGACAGTAGATGTTTTGGTGCAATTCAGCGCCTATCCGGGCCTTTTCATCATCCATTGCCATAAACTCGAACATGCCGATGAAGGCATGATGTCAAATTTCACGGTGGATGCGCAAAGTTCACCGGTGCAACAGAGTAATCCATCCATCCAGATCGTACCGAATCCAGCGTCGGATCATGCCGTTATCTACTTCCCATTACTTGCTGGTGAAGAAACGTTGACGATCAGCGACGAACGCGGAGGACTATTGTTTTCGCAGTCCGTGCCAGCAGGGGCAGATCTTTTAGTGGTAAGTACCACTCCCTTTGCTGATGGGAGATATATGGTTGAGATCGGAGCGCTCCGGGCGGCACTTGTTATTCTTAAAAATCAGTGAACTAATGCAGAAGCCGATTGAATCAGCACTCCGTAATCGTATTGCCGGCGAAGTCCGATTCGATAATGGTTCGCGCGCGTTGTATGCCACGGACGCTTCGAATTACCGCCAGATCCCGATTGGCGTTGTCATTCCCCGCACCATTGATGACGTCATTGCCACGGTAGCAACCGCACGAGAGTTCGGTGCTCCCATTCTTTCACGCGGAGCAGGTACAAGCATTGCAGGGCAGTGTTGCAATGCCGCTATCGTGATGGATTTCTCGAAATATCTGAATAAGATCATCGAGATCGATCCTGAACGAAGATTAGCTCGTGTTCAACCGGGAGTGGTCCTCAATAATCTGAGGAATGCGGCGGAACAATATGGACTTACCTTTGGACCTGATCCTGCCACACACAAATGGTGTACGCTCGGCGGAATGATCGGGAATAATTCCTGCGGCGTGCATTCGATCATGGCCGGCAGAACAGTCGATAATATCGAAGCGCTCAATGTGCTCTTATATAACGGTATGCGCATGAATGTCGGCAAGTCCTTGCCATCCCTTTCATCCCTTATGTCCTTACGTGAGAGAGAAAGGTATGAACGGCTACAACGTCTTGCGACCGAGTATGCCGATGAAATCCGCCGAACCTTCCCCGACATTCCCCGCCGTGTTTCTGGATATAGCATCGATCAGCTTTTGCCCGAGAATGGATTCAATGTTGCGCGTTCCTTAGTTGGCTCGGAAGGTACGCTCGTAACAATTTTAGAAGCAACGGTTACGCTTATTCCATCACCAAAGAAGCGCGTTCTGCTTGTTGCAGGCTTTGAAGATCTTGCCGTTGCCGGCGATCATGTGCCGTTAGTCCTTGAACATAAACCGATCGGGCTGGAAGGATTTGATGAGCGATTTTTACTTGCGGTAAAAACGAAAGGATTACGCGGTAAACAATTCCCTGATTTCCCGAAAGGTAAAGGTTGGCTTATCGCAGAGTTTGGTGCCAATACCACAGAGGAGGCTCGAAACATTGCAGAAGAATGTGCAAGAGCAATAAAAAATGTTGCGCTTGCATCCCAAGTTTATGAAGGCGAAGACCAACGCGCAATTTGGGCTGTTCGCGATTCTGCGCTTGGCGCTATCTCTCGTGTTCCCGGACAGCCGGATAACTGGGAAGGGTGGGAAGATTCAGCAGTTTCACCCACAAAGATCGGTCCATACATTCGTGATCTTCAAAAGCTATTGAAATCACACGGATATAGTGCTGCCATGTATGGACACATCGGCGATGGCTGCTTGCACAACCGCATTAACTGGGATCCAAAGAGCAAAGAGGGGATTGCACAGTGGATGAAGTTTGTCGAGGATGCCACTGATCTTGTATTGAGTTATGGTGGGTCACTTTCCGGCGAGCATGGCGATGGCCAGGCACGCGGGGCGATGCTCCCGAAAATGTTCGGGCCGAAGATCATGCAAGCCTTTGAGGATTTCAAACAAATTTGGGATCCTGATTGGAAGATGAACCCCGGCAAGCTTATTCGTCCCTATCGCATCGATGAAAATTTGCATTATGGAGCTGATTACCATCCGTTGCAGGTCAATACACATTTTGCATTTCCGGATGATGAGGGAAGTTTTTCACGCGCAGTTGAGCGCTGTGTTGGAGCCGGAGTTTGCCGCAAAGACGATGGCGTCATGTGCCCAAGCTTTGCAGCCACGCATGATGAAAATGATCTCACCCGTGGCCGAGCACACACGCTTTTTGAGATGCTGCGTGGGGAGCATCTGACGGATGGATGGAAGAGCGAGGAAGTGAAAAATTCTCTGGATCTCTGCCTTGCGTGTAAAGCGTGTAAAAGCGAGTGCCCCGTGCGCGTGGATATGGCGACATACAAATCCGAATTTCTTGCACATTACTACGAAGGCAAGATTCGCCCGCGTGCAGCCTATTCGATGGGAATGATCTATTGGGCAGCGCGCATAGCTTCCATTGCTCCCATCAATCGTGAATTGGCTGACACACTCAGCTCATCACAAGCGGTATCGTAAAATGGGTCGGTGGGATTCATCCCAAACGTAAAATTCCCAAGTTTGCGAAGATCACATACAAAAAATGGTTTTTCAGTCGCAAAACTTTACTCTTTACCCCTAACCCTTTACCCTCGGTCATACTCTGGGCTGATACGTTCAACAATTATTTCCGCACCGAGACAGCCATAGCAGCCACGAAAGTGCTTGAAGCTGCTGGATTTGAAGTAATGGTTTATCAAACAGTCAATGTGCTGTGGCCGTCCGTTGTATGATTGGGGAATGCTGAAGCAAGCCAGGAAGCAACTGGAGGAAATACTGAATGTCATTGGACCAGATGTTGCAAAAGGCGTCCCGATCGTCGTTCTCGAACCAAGCTGTGCATCCGTTTTTCGCGATGAGCTTCGAAACCTCATGCCCGAACGAGAAGATGCAAAAAGATTAGCTGAAAATGTATATCTCTTATCAGAATTTCTTGAAAAATTCGTCCCGGATGTCCTACAACCCTCTAAAGCCACTTCCGCAATGGTGCAATTCCATTGTCACCACATCTCTATTCTTGGCAAGGATGACGAGGAATCAATTCTGAGGAGAAGTGGGATAAATGCCGAGATTCTCGATGCCGGTTGCTGTGGTATGGCCGGCGCGTTTGGGTTCGAAAAGGAGCATTATGCTGTCTCTATGAAAATCTACGAAGGGAAGGTCTTACCGAAACTCCGAAAAGCGGACAAGGAATGTGTTGTAATAGCAAATGGCTTTAGTTGCCGCGAGCAACTTGAGCAATCATTGGGAGTTAAGACACTTCACCTCGCGGAGATTCTCATAAATTCATCTGAGAAATATTAACATTTTTTCAAAAAAATTGAAAATTTTTTTGTAACCCGAGCGACCCTGTGCGTTCTTGTCTATAGTGAGAGATAATTTCACTAAAGTGTTCTCCCACAGAAAACGGTGCGATTTCTCTCGTTCAATAAGAGGCTAAAATCGTACCAGCGGATAAACGATCATTTGCGTGGATGAGCGAACATCGACGGGGATGACGTTTAATAAATCCGCTTTGAATGCAGGATAAGGGGTTGCCCCGTTCGGCCGATTACCGAGCGGGGCATCTTTTTTGACAAAGATGAGATATTAAAGATGAAAGATGACAAGAACGTCCTGTCCCTCTCATCTTTCATCTTTAATATCTCATCTTTGCCTAGCAGTGGACTCGAGGGGACTCGAACCCCTTACCTATAGAATGCAAATCTATCGCTCTACCAGATGAGCTACGAGCCCAAACGGCAAAGATGCAATAGGAAAGATGAAAGATGAAAGAGAGTGCTCTGCGAGCCACTTCATCTTTCATCTTTCCTATTTCATCTTTGTCCATAGAGTGGGCCTAAGTGGAGTTGAACCACTGACCTCCCGCTTATCAGGCGGACGCTCTAACCAACTGAGCTATAGGCCCCTGTTTTCAATTAAGAATTATGAATGGAGAATTAAGAATGAGGGAAGCAAGTCATCGGCCTTAATTGAGGCCGTTTAACCGGATGGGTAGTTTTCGCGTTCCCTCATTGGCCCGGCGTAGCGATGATCGCGTTAGGATAAACTCTTATTCAGGATGCGCTGTTGTTTGTCAAATGCAGAAAACTAACAAGCGTTAGTTAAGCTTATACTTACGCTATAAAATATTCTTGTCGATCTAAAAGGAGATACACTTTAATGGCTATAATGATCACGACCGAATGCATCAACTGCGGTGCATGCGAGCCGGAATGCCCTAACAATGCAATCTACGAAGGCGGAGCAAACTGGACGCTCGGCGGACAAAACTTCGGTGCGACCGATCCCGGCCCAAGCGGTGCGGTCGGCTTTTTCTCCTCGGATTATTTTTATATCGTGCCCGATAAATGCACCGAATGTGTAACCTTCCACGATGAACCCCAGTGCGCGGCCGTCTGCCCGGTCGATTGCTGCGTTCCCGATCCCAATTGGCGCGAACCGCAGGAACAGCTCGAAGCTAAAGTGAAGTGGTTAGATGAAGTCGATCCGGGACGCAAGCGATAACCGATGAAGATCGGCCACTACACTCTAACACCCATAGAGACCGGCCGCTTCGCTCTTGATGGCGGGGCGATGTTCGGCGTGGTTCCCAAAAACTTGTGGAACCGCACAAATCCCGCTGACGATCAGAACCGTATAGACATGGCGCTTCGCGCATTGCTCATTCAAGGCAATGGAATGAATATTCTTGTCGATACCGGAATGGGGGATAAATACGATGAGAAAAATCGCTCCATCTATAAACTCGATCATTCAAGATTTACTTTACTTGGCTCGCTCGCTGAAAAAGGCCTGCGGCCAGAGGCGATAACTCATATCATCCAAACGCATCTTCATTTCGATCATTGTGGCGGGATGGTCTCGCAAACAACCTCCGGTGCATTCATTCCCACATTTCCGAATGCGAAGATATATGTCCAGAAAGAGAACCTTAAATGGGCACGGAACCCAACAGATAAAGACCGCGCGAGCTATTTAAAACAAGATTGGGAAGCGATCGTTGCCAATGGCATGCTCGAAGAGTTGGACGGTCCCGGCGAGTTATTTCCTGGAATTAGCATTAGGATTTTCAATGGCCATACCCGAGCGCAACAGCTTCCCCTTATTTCCGATGGAACAAATAGTGTCTTCTTCTGTGCCGATCTTTTCCCGACCAAAGCGCACATCAATTTGCCCTGGATCATGGGCTACGATAATTTCCCACTCACTACGCTCGAAGAAAAGCGAGCGTTACTTCCAGAAGCTTTCGAAAATGGTTGGCATCTTTTTTTTGAACATGACCCGGCTGATTCATTTGTCAGTCTTGAATCGACCCCGAAGGGATTTAGGGTTGCAACAGCAGAGAAAAATTCGTAAACTTTTCTTACTTTTCAACTAATTAGCCAAGTTATTAACAATTTAGAAATAATTTGGTAATACCACTTGACTGTTCCCTCTGAAATGCTTATTTTTGTAATGGTTGTCTGTGCATTCTGCAGAGGCGATTGACCATGGAACTGCCACTTCCGATGGATTCGTGGTCTGGTATTTTTTAATTATTTTGGAGGTATAACATGAGTCGCTCTTTTACAAAAATCGTTGTATTCGCATTTGTGCTTACATTCACGTTCGGCGTCGCCCGGACCTCATTCGCGCAGGATGATAATATCGTGCATCCGATCACTAAACAAGGCAGCGCCGCTATGATCTTCGAGCTTGCCGGCGTTGGTACGTTCGGATTTACAGGGCCTGGAATTCTGGGCTATAATGCAATGCCTGCTGTAGGTGCGAAATATTTCATCTCCGACGATATGGCGATATTCGTTCTTGCTGGATTAAGTACTTTGAGCGGAAGTGACACAACTCCCAGCTCTCAAAGTGCCAAGCAAAGTTCGACCGCTTTCGGCCTTGCCGCTGGTTTTCAGATGCACATGCGTCCACTGTACTCTACTTCACCGTATTGGGGTGCGATGGTTAGTTTCGGGAGCTATTCATATGACAATGGTGGAACCAGCGGAACCGATGGCACAGATTATAAGTCCAGCAGCTCTGCATTCGGAATTGCCGCGCTCGCAGGATTCGACTGGTTCTTTACACACGGGCTTGCTCTCGGCGGAGACGTGTCGCTTGGATTTAAATCGACCAGTGGTTCACAAACGGCGGGTGGAACTACTTCCGATACGCAGGGAACAACTGTCATTTCCCTGGCAACGAATGCCAGCGTGCATCTCAACGTATTTTTTTAGACCCCGGTGTTTTCTTAACTCAAAAAGCCCTTCTTCGGAAGGGCTTTTTGTTTATTCGGTGTTCTCATCATCTTAAATAGCCATCAAGCATACGGAAACAGACGTTCTCGTTCTCGGCTCCGGCTCTGCCGGATTATTTTTCGCACTAACGGTCGCGGAGCGATCCCGCATGCGCGTACTCATCGTGACCAAAAAGGAACGATCGGAATCGAACACGAACTACGCGCAGGGAGGGATCGCCAGCGTTGCCGGCGCTGAGGATTCTCTCGAATCCCATTTCCGCGATACCATTACCGTTGGTGCCGGACTGTGCCATGAGGATGCGGTCCGCGTTCTTGTGACGGAAGGCCCACAGCGTGTGCAAGATCTGATCGATCTCGGTGCTCGCTTTACTCGTACGCAGTCAGGTACATTGCATTTGGGGCGCGAAGGCGGCCATTCCGCAAACCGGATCGTTCACGCAAAAGATTTTACCGGACGTGAACTGGAACGTGCATTACTTCAAGCTGTGCAAGAGCATCCTCATATTACTATTTTGGAGAGCCATTATGCTGTTGAATTGCTGACGGATCATCAAAGGATGGTTGTAAAAAAGGCCGCAAAGGACAAAAGAGACCGAAGGATTTCGTGCTATGGTGCTTATATTCTTGAGGAAAAAACGGGGAAGGTAACGATTTGTCGCGCGAATGCTGCTGTAATGCTGGCAACGGGTGGTGCAGGGCAGGTGTATCTTCATACAACGAATCCGGTCATTGCCACTGGCGATGGAGTTGCTATGGCGTACCGAGCAGGCGCGAAGATCGGCAACATGGAATTCATTCAATTTCATCCGACAACACTTTATGCACCGGAAGCAAATTCATTTCTCATTAGTGAAGCAGTTCGAGGAGCGGGAGGGATTCTCTTAAATCGTGGAGGTGAGCGTTTTATGAAGCGGTACGATGTAAAGCGCATGGAGCTTGCTCCGCGTGACATAGTTGCCCGCGCCATTGATGCCGAACTGAAATGCCGAGGCGATAGCTACGTTTATCTCGATGTTTCCCATCTGCCTGCGCGCTCGATCCGTCATGAATTCCCAAGCATTTACAAACGCTGTAAAGAACATGGAATTGACATCACTAAACAGCCGATTCCCGTCGTACCAGCAGCGCATTATAGCTGCGGCGGGATCGTCGCATCGCTCGAAGGCACCACCAATATTGACAGACTCTATACTTCCGGCGAAGCATCGATGACGGGCGTTCATGGCGCGAATCGGCTTGGCAGTAATTCGTTGTTGGAATCGCTCGTATGGTCGCACCGCGCAGCACTACACTTGATAAAACGAGTAGGGGATAAGCGCGCAAAAGAACAGAAAATACCGCTCATGGAATGGGATGATTCCGGCACGGAAAATGCTGAAGAGTGGATCTATATTTCGCACGATCTCCGTGAAGTGCAGGAATTGATGTGGGACTATGCTGGCATTGTGCGCAGCAATTATCGCCTCGAACGGGCGGAACGCCGATTGAAGCTTATTCGAAAGGAAATTGAAGAGTATTACCGCCGCACGAAAGTTACCATGCCACTGCTTGAACTTCGCAATATCGCCGAAGTTGCATTACTCATCGTTCGCTCTGCTTTGAGAAGAAAAGAAAGCCGTGGCCTGCATTACACAACGGATTATCCAAAGACCGATGATCTTCATTGGAAACACGATACCATTATCGGACAAAAATGAAATATGAAAGCCCTTCCAACATCTAACAATTTTCTCGCTCTGCCCAAAGAATCGAGCACCTACGAATCGAGCAAGATCGTCATTGTATCTGCGCCTTATGAAAAGACTGTTAGCTATGGCGGTGGCGCGGCAAAAGGCCCGGCAGCCATTATTGATGCTTCGCATTATGTCGAATTCCTCGATGATGAATTCTTCCGTGAACTTTGTTTCGAGCATGGGATCGCTACATTGCCACCCCTTGATTTTGGCAAGCGAGCAGGGAAGACCATGCTCGATTATTTGCAGCGCACAGTATCGAAGGAAATAGAGAATGGCAAGTTTGTCGTCACATTAGGCGGAGAGCACACGATCGCGACCGCGCCGATCATGGCACATTTTGAGCATTATCCCAATATGTCCGTTCTGCATTTCGATGCACACTCGGATTTACGGATGGAATATTCCGGAACTCCGTATAGTCATGCTTGCTTTATGGCCCGTGTTGCCGATGGAGGATTTTTAATGAAAAGAGTTGTTCAGGTTGGAATTCGAGCACAGGAAAAAGCAGAATTTGAATATGCTAAAAAACTTGGCATTCAAACCTTTTATGCAACGCGAATCCGAAAAGGAGAACATGGCACGAATTGGCAGAGTAGCGTTATAAAAGTGCTACCTACGAATGAAGTATATGTGACGTTCGATGTCGATTACTTCGATCCTGCCATCATGCCTTCGACCGGCACGCCGGAACCCGATGGATTCCTCTGGAATGAAACCATGGAAATATTCCGAGAATTAAACCGGACAGGGAAACGCATTGTAGGATTCGATGTGGTAGAACTTAGTCCCGATCCGAAGACGAAACACTCCACGTATCTTGCGGCGAAATTAGTGTATCGAATGCTGAATTTCGCATTCTCCTCGTGAGCTTATTCGATCACAATATCGAAGCCTGCTAGCAAATTAAGGACATCCGGCGATGAAAATCGTGCACCTCTGATCTTGTTCTGTGTCGGATCAATGAAATACCCGGATGCGTATCGAAAATCAGCTTTTGCGAGATTGGTATTCCGAAAAACACAATCGACGAATGTTGTATTCGAAAAATCTGCGGAAGAAAGATCGGCATCCGAGAAATCGACATTCTGAAGCTCGCATCCCGTGAATTTCACCTTCGGTAACTTTAACTCCGCAAACGAACAATGCCGAATAAGACAGGAATCGAAATTAATAGATAACAACGATTTCTTCGCCGTGAAAAAATTAACGCCTTCGATCTTCGAATACTTAAATGCCGCCTGAATGACGGCTCCATGTATCTTTACAGAGCTTAATTGGCATCGTTCGAACGCGCAATCAATGAATTTGTAATTGCTGAGATCGAGCTCGATCGCTGTTTCACCCTGGATGATAGCACCCTCAAATTCAGTTGAGGAGAGGAAAATAGAGGGCGTTTCGATTTCCTCGTAAGTCACGGACCTATCCCTCCACCAAATTTGCAGGCCGCTCGGCCTTCACTTTATCCCAATGATGGCACGCGCAGAAATGTCCTTTCTCATGCTCTAATAGAGCTGGTTCATCCTTGTAACAGATTTCCGTGGCCCATGCGCATCGCGTGTTAAAATTGCATCCAACGGGGAAGTTCACAGGCGATGGAACGGTTCCTTCGATCGTCATCAAGCGTTCCGACTCAACATTCAATTTGGGGATCGAGCCAAGCAAGCCTACCGTGTACGGATGGATCGGATTATGAAAAATCTCATCGACAGCGGAATATTCCACAATATGCGAAGCATACATCACGGCGACTTTATCCGCCGTTTCCGCTATAACCCCGAGATCATGTGTAATGAGAATGACACCCATACCAAGCTCATTTTGCAACCGCTTGATAAGCTCGAGAATTTGCGCTTGCACCGTCACATCGAGCGCGGTGGTAGGTTCGTCAGCGATGAGGATATCGGGATTGCAGGAAAGCGCAATGGCGATCATCACGCGCTGGCGCATTCCGCCGGAGAGCTGATGTGGATACTCACCGTACCGTTGCTCCGGGGCAGGAATACCGACAAGCCTCAGCATTTCGATCGCCTTCTCTTTGGCCTGTTCTTTCGATACTTTTTGGTGAAGCAGTATCGATTCTTCGATCTGATCGCCGACCGTAAATACCGGATTGAGTGAGGTCATCGGCTCCTGAAAGATCATACCGATCTTATTGCCACGAATCTTTCGCATTTCCTCCTCCGGAAGCATGAGAAGGTCTTTTCCCTCGAACAGCACTTCACCACCGACCGTCTTGCCCGGAGGATCGGGAATGAGTCGCATGATCGAAAGCGCTGTTACAGACTTGCCGCAGCCGGATTCGCCGACCACGCCAAGCGTCTCGCGTCGATCAACCGTATAGCTCACGTCATCAACCGATTTGGCGACGCCATCGTCGGTAAAGAAATAGGTTTGGAGATGCTTAACTTCGAGTAATGCCATTCGTTAGAGAATTGAAATCAATGGTGAGCACATGGAACGGCTGAAGCAGGGATTTGGCTCCTTGAAACTATGCCAATTATTTTGAAACTGCTTGCTTTGTGAAATGGTATTAGATGTAATCTCTATTTCCGGTGTTATCCAGATTTACGCCTTTATATGCTTGTTGATTATTACGATATTGAATCCCTCCTGACCGAAGAGCAACGCATGGTGCGTGATACCGTCCGCTCGTTCGTGGAATCTGAAGTATTGCCGATCATTGAGTCGCACAATCAGGCGATGACATTTCCGATGAAGCTGATTCCCAAGATCGGCGCACTCGGATTGCTCGGCTCAACGCTTCCTGAAAAATACGGCTGTGCGGCACTCGATAATATCGCTTATGGCCTCATCATGCAAGAGTTGGAGCGGGGCGATTCTTCGGTCCGCTCGTTTGCGAGCGTGCAAGGAGCACTTGCAATGTATCCGATCTTTGCCTTCGGCTCGGAAGCGCAGAGATTGAAATGGCTACCCAAACTTGCAACAGGAGAGGCCATAGGCTGCTTCGGACTTACGGAACCCGATTTCGGTTCAAATCCTGGCGGAATGGTAACGAAGGCTAAATCGGTGAGCGGGGGATTTGTGCTCAACGGCGCCAAAATGTGGATCACGAATGGCACGATTGCGGATGTCGCTGTCGTCTGGGCAAAACTCGATAACGATGATGCGAAGAATATTCGCGGATTTCTCGTCGAGCGTGGCATGAAGGGATTTTCAGCGCCAGAAATGAAAGGCAAATACTCCCTCCGCGCCAGCGTAACGAGTGAGCTTGTGTTTCAGGATGTTTTCATTCCCGATGATAATTTACTGCCAGAAGTAAAGGGACTAAAAGGTCCGCTCTCGTGCCTCACGCAAGCTCGTTATGGCATCGCATGGGGAGCGATAGGCGCGGCAATGGCATGTTACGAAAGCTCCGTTAATTATGCCAAAAGCCGCATTCAATTCGGCAAACCTATCGGCGGATTCCAGCTCGTTCAGGCAAAACTTGTCGGAGATGTTGACGGAAATTACGAAAGCTCAACTATTAGTTTATCGGCTTGGAACTCTCAAGAATGAGGGAACGATGAAACCCGCGCAAGTCTCATTAGCAAAGCGCAATAACGTGCAGATGGCGCTCGAAATTGCTCGCATCTCACGCGATCTTCATGGCGCGAACGGCATTCTCGGCGAGTATCCGATCATGCGCCACAGCATGAACTTAGAATCCGTCAATACCTACGAAGGCACGCACGATATTCATACACTCGTGCTGGGCGAAGATATAACGGGCATAGCGGCTTACGGAGGGTAGATGTTTTTCGGAATAATACTAGTTGCGCTTTTTTCGAATGGTAATCCTCAGATCAAAGCTTACAATCTTCCGCCAACACCTCCTTTGAGACAGAGGTACGTTGCGATTGAGGAACACGATACTTTAAGTTTCTTGCTTCTTCAGCATGTTGATATTCAGCAATTTGATTCGGCGGGTCTCGCCGGTCGAGAACCAATGGACAATTTCATTGGCGATTATGGCATGATTCATGCTTCCCTTATTCCCTATGATTCCTCTGGAATATTTACCATACAAAGACCTATCTTCGTTAGTCCTGTAACTTACGACACGCTTTTTATCGGTATGTTCTCTTTCGATTATGATACACTTCGTGGCACTCTGAAAACACCAAATCTCCCAAGTCGAAAAGTCTCTTTTATTCGAGATCCGTCATATATTGACCAAGAAACACTCACTCAAGACTCGTTATTGAAAGCATTTCAAATTGCGCTCAGTCGTGGAGATCGCAATGCTATTGCAGACTGCATGGAATACCCGGTTCGTTTGGATCTGAGAGGGACAAATCATAAATTCGTCATTCTAAAAAACAAAAAGCAATTTTTATCTCACTTCTCGCAAATTTTTACATATTCGTTCATTCGAAGAATCCTTCAACTTCAGGCTCCATTTTTTCAGCACGATGGATTTTGGGGAATGGGAGCAGGCACTCTTTGGGACGGCGGCAAATGGCAATCCAATCCTCCTCATTTATCAATCGTGACAATTAATGAATAATTGCTCTCATTAATGCCTTCCGATTCGCATCCACCGTCCGCTCCAAATCTTCATCGCTATGCGCCATTGAAACGAACATCGCCTCGAATTGCGAGGGCGCGAGATAAATGCCTTCGTTAAGCATTGCCCGAAAGTATTTTGCAAAGGCATTGGTGTTCGAAGTAATGGCACTTTCGTAATCGATAACTTCTTTGTCTGTGAAGAAAAGACAGAGCATTGAGCCAACGCGAGTTTGGGTTGCCATTACACTTGTGGAGAGAATATTTTCAGCAAAATGCTTCTCTAAGAATGCAGATTTTCTCTCCAATTCTGGGTAAGGATTTTCATCCTTCAGTATTTTTAGCGTTGCTAAACCTGCAGCCATTGCAATCGGATTGCCGCTCAGCGTTCCTGCTTGATAGACTGGCCCAACGGGCGAAAGCATTTCCATGATCTCCCGCTTGCCGCCGAACGCGCCAACGGGCAGACCACCTCCTATGATCTTTCCCAATGTTGTCAGATCTGGCTGAACGTCATACAACTCCTGCGCTCCACCGAGTGCAACGCGGAATCCAGTCATCACTTCATCGAAGATAAGTATGATCTTTTCACGGTCGCATATTTTTCGCAATCCGGGAAGGAAATCTGGTTTTGGGGGAACAACACCCATGTTACCCGCAATAGGCTCAACAATTATCGCAGCGATCTCACCGCGATTTGCTGAAACAAGATTTTCTACAGATGCGAAATTGTTATATCTTGCATTTAAAGTGTCTTTTGAGGTTCCTACTGTTACGCCAGGCGAATTGGGTGATCCTAAGGTTAACGCTCCACTGCCAGCTTTGATTAGGAACGAATCTCCGTGGCCGTGGTAGCAGCCTTCGAATTTAATGATCTTTTCACGGCCGGTATAGCCCCGAGCAAGCCGAATCGCGGACATCGTTGCCTCGGTGCCACTCGAAACCATCCGTAGCATCTCGATCGAAGGCATGATGCTGATGACAAGCTCAGCTAATTCCACCTCAAGCTCAGTCGGTGCTCCAAAACTTGTTGCAATAGTTGCTTGTTTTTGAATCGCTTCCACAACTTTCGGATGTGAGTGACCAAGAATAAGAGGTCCCCAAGATCCTATATAATCAATAAATTTATTTCCATCGGCATCCCAAACATACGCACCCTCGCCGCGAGTGAGAAACAGCGGATCAGTTCCGACAGACTTAAATGCGCGAACAGGGGAGTTCACGCCGCCAGGAATGCTGCGCAGAGCGCGTTCGAAAAGTTGATGACTGAGGGAATGATTCATTGAGGATTAGCGGGAACCGCACCACTACAAGTAGTTTCGCGGCCTGAAGTGCAAAATACGTGAGAATGATCGAGCTCCCGCACGCTTGATCGATGTCAGCGATTCCATGATTACGCGATCCTCGTCGATCCAGCCATTTTGTCCCGCTGCTTTTATCATAGAGTACTCTCCGCTCACCTGATAGGCAGCGACCGGGACGAGAAATTGTTCTCTCACGCGGCGAATAATATCGAGCGATGAAATTGCAGGTTTCACCATCACAATGTCTGCGCCTTCTTCGATGTCGCGTTGAACAACGCGCATGGCTTCATCCGAATTTGCAACATCCATTTGATGCGATCGGCGGTCACCAAAAGTTGGAGCGCTTCCGGCCGCATCTCGGAATGGGCCATATAATCCAGAAGCATATTTTGCAGAATAGCTCATGATCGGCAGCGATTCAAGTCCACTTTGATCGAGCGCATCACGGATAGCTCCCACACGGCCATCCATCATATCGCTTGGACAAATTAGATCGCTTCCGGCTTCGGCATGGCTAATAGCCTCACGCACGAGAAGTCCGACCGTCTTATCGTTAACAATTTCTATCTCTCCATTACGATTTTGCTCCACTACGCCGCAATGTCCGTGCTCGGTATATTCGCATAGGCATACATCGGTTGCGACCAGCAGATTTGGGAATCTCTTCTTGATCTCTCTGACGGCATTTTGAATTACTCCTTGATCATTGTAGGCTTCAGTACCAAACTCATCTTTATGCGCTGGAATGCCGAAAAGAATGATTCCACCTAACCCTGCATTCAGGGCAGATTCCGAGTGACGAAGAATGCCATCAATTCCCAATTGTTCAACTCCCGGCATTGCATCGATCGGTTTTCGGAAGTTCGCGGCAGCCTCGGCTATAAACAGCGGCAAAATAAAATTTGAAGGGGCGAGTAATGTTTCACGAACGAGACGCCGGTGGCGCTCCGCCATGCGCGTGCGCCGCGTGCGAGAGCTTGCTGGAATTGTAAATTCTTCAATATCGAGTTCGTGATTATGATCGTGCATTAACTCCTCAAACAAGCTTTTTTGCGAGTTCCGTTGCATTCTTGATACAAGCTCCCATTGAAATGCCGCCGCGATAATTGCCAATGAAATGGAGCCCGGGATTATTCTGTTCTGTTCGCTGAATTTCATCGAGCACTGTGGCGTACCCCATATTATATTGCGGAATAGCGCGCTTCCAAACACGAACATGCTGAAACGTTGGGGCGTCCGATGGCTTGAGAAGATCGTTTATTTCTTTAAGAGCTGTTTCAAGTATTTTGTCGTCTTGTTGTTCAACTATTTCGGCTTTTCGAGCGCCACCCATGAGAATGGTGAACAAAAGATGACCTTCCGGCGCGCGATCCGGAAAATTCGATGAGTTGAAAATGACACCGAGAATTTTTCTATTCTCTTTGGAAGGGATGAGCTCGCCAAATCCTTCCGGCTGGGGAGAGAATTGATCTTCCCGGTAGCCAAGATACACAACGGCGACTGATGGATAAGCAACACCATTAAGCGTTTTAGTTAACACTGGAGCAATAGTATGAATCATTGGAGCAACATCATAAGCCGGCGACGCAAAGATTATTTGACGAGCTTCAAACGTTTCAGTGGAGGTCATTACTATAAAACCATTCTGCACTCGCTCAATTCGTAGCGCGCCATTGTGGAGTTGCAAACAATGGCTTAACTGAGATTTTATCGCATTCATTAGTTCAGATAATCCCTCAGGAAAAGAAATGATGCGGGGTTTTATTTTGTCCTTTGTGTGTCCCTTGCGTCCTTTCACCATGCCTTTTAAAAGTGAACCATAGCGCTGTTCAACATTCCACATCGAAGGAAATGCATATCGCATACTTAGCTTCTGTGGATCGCCCGCATAAATTCCCGTTATGAAAGGATCGGCAGCATAATCCAGAACTTCTTTGCCCAATCGGCGTGCGACAAAAGATGCGGCAGATTCATCGTCAGACTTCGTTTTGGGAATAAACAACTCTAATGAGATGCGAAGCTTGCCTCCAAGAGAAAAAAGAGGACTTGAGAGCGCTTCACCTGGCCCTCCGGGAATTTTCACCCAATTCCCATCTTTGAGAATGAACCGCTTTTTTGAATTCGGACTTGCCTCGATCATCCGAGAAGTCAATCCGCATTCCTCGATAAGATCAACCGTCTCCTGATTTTCAACGCGCAGGGAATTTGGACCAGCTTCGAGAAGATAACCGTCAATTCGCTCGGTGAGAATTTTTCCACCCGCTGTATCGGAGGACTCGAGAACGATCACATCCTTACCGGCTCGCACGAGTTTGTGAGCTACCGTCAAGCCGGAGATACCAGCTCCGATTACAATGAACTCAGGCATTGGTCAATAGCATTTTGCGCATTGCATCGGCAACGCCAGGAGCACAACTGACAAGATTCCCGCCATCGATTCGCTGTTCGCCAGAAAAATCGAAATATTTTCCCCCTGCTTCAGAAATGATCACTCCAAGCGGTGCCGAATCCCATAGTGCCATTCTTGCATCCAACATCGCTTCGGCGCGTCCTGTGGCAACGAGAATATGCCCCCAACAATCCCCCCATCCACGATAAAGTCCGAATGATCGGGTAATTTTATCATACTTACTTCTTCCAAGCAAATCTTCGAGTCGGCTTGGGCTGGTTGTGCATAGCAAGGAATCCGGCAAATGGGACTTATTCGACGTATGTGACCGATGGCCATTGAGATAACAGCCTTCCCCGACTCCCGCTGAAACGGTTTCCCTCAAAGCTGGCAGATGCACAATACCATGCGTAATTTCGCCATCCTGTTCGAGAGCAATGAGCACCCCGTAGAGCGGTACTCCATGCACAAAGCTCTTGGTGCCATCGAGCGGGTCAAGAATCCAACGCCGGCTGCGATCGGAACCCTCCTCTCCATACTCCTCACCAAGAATAACGTCATTCGGGAAGTGTTCGCGAATGCGCTTGCGCAAATATTTCTCCGATTCACGGTCCGCCCGTGTTACGGGACTTGCATCGCTTTTCGTGATGACCTGAAGTTCCGGATTATTAAAATATTTGAGCGTAATATCGCCCGCACCGCGAGCAATATCTTCCATAAAAAGGCGAATGTCCATTATTCGTTTTTAAGAGCTTTAATTTCTTGAATTGCTATATCGGCAAGGCATTCTATAAAGAGAGGATGGTCGTTCAAGCCTTTCATAATGTGGTAATTTTTGATCCCAGCACTTTCTGCCGTTACTCGCTCTTCAATGTTGAGTTCGTGAAGTGTCTCTATATGGTCGCTGACAAAGGCGATGGGAATTACAAGCATGTCGGTAATGCCTTTCTGACCTAAATCAGAAATAGTGGCAGTCGTAGAAGGCGTAAGCCATCGCTTGGGTCCAACTTTGCTCTGGAATGAAAGCATATACTGTTTATCGCGACCTCTCTGCGACATTACGAGTTCCATCGTCTCTCGGATCTGCGCGGAGTATGGGTCGCCGCGCTTTACGAGGTCGAGCGGGGTTCCATGCGCAGAGAACAGGAGAAACACTTTTTCGGGATGTTCGAAATAGGCGAGACCTTCATCGATTCGCGCGTTTATTGCACGAATATATTTCTCGTTACGATAATATTCTCGCACCCGTCGATCGGTAAATTGAACTCCGAAACGTTTTGCTTCGCGATCCCACTCATTAAAGCTTGAACCAGCGTTCACAACTGAGTACTGTGGATATAAAGGCAAGAGAATGACTTCGGAAGTTCCATCTTGAACAAGCGTTTGCATTGTCTCCGAACTAAAAGGCTTCCAATATCTTGCAGCAAGACTAACCTTTGCTTTGATTTCAGGATAATGCGTGTCAAGATAATTCTGCAACGCTTCGACCTGCTCATTCGTCTTTTCAACAATAGGAGATTTTCCCCCGATCTCGGCATACTTTAAGCGCACTTTCGGCGCACGGCGCGAGGAAATTTGTCTGGCCACAAACCTTTGGAATCGCGGACCAAAAGGTAAATTAAAAATATCCGGATCACTAAAAAGATTGAAAAGGAATGGCTCGACGGAGTCGAGCGAATCCGGCCCGCCAAATTGCAGGAGTACTATCGCGATGGCTTTCTCTTTTGTCATGACATTGCGAATGGCGGTTGAAACGCCCGCGCAACACCATAAACTCCCCATAACACACAACACAAAAACAAAAGGCCGGGATATTCCCGGCCTTCATGCTCTCATTCTAATTACTGGAGACATAGTAAGTAACAGTGTCCGCCTCTAGTGGGAGAATAGAATGGTTTGGGGCTATAATAAATAATTCACCCCCCGCAGGCCCTCGGTTTACTGAAACCGAATCGCCAACCGGTATCGTCGTGCCATATATTGTGATCGACTCGAGGCTGTCTGTTCCGATGTCGAATTGATTGACCCGACCAGCTGTGCATAATTCCGGCGTCGGCCCACCCGTCGCAAGGTTTAGCGTATAGGTGTCGCTGTATGCGCAATTTGACAGGTTCATCATGACCATGTTATCATTCATATTCTGCTTCGCGCCCATCGTTGTAATCATCACGAGAAGCGCTAATCCAAGGAGCGAAGAGATTTTCTTCATGTAATGTTCTTTCTAAATTAGTTAATGTACAAAAACAGATCAAGGTAAGAACGAAAATTGCTTGAAGCAAGAATTCGGACTTAACTCTTGGTACAAAAATACAACACCAGTGGTTGCCCCCCCGAAAAGTATAAATTATCTAAAATGTAGTACCCTATCGATATTATATGCAATTAATGCAATATAACAATTCGTCGAATCTCATGCACTTGGAACCCACTTGCAGTGGTTGCGGTAATGTTTGCAAAGTAAGTTCCGTCGCTGACAGAAGCTCCATCCCAAATCCAATCACCGGCGAAGTCTGTTTGTTGCTCAGTTCTTCCAAGAACGTCAGTGATGATTACATGGGCCGTGGTAATGTTCTCCGTGTGAATCGTCAACAACCCAGGCGACGGATTCGGGTAAAGATAAAAATAAATTGTTCCTACCGGTTGTGTTTCAACAGCATCTTTAGGTTCCAAAAGCCCTTGAACAGAAAGAGGTAGAATGGGTTCGTTGGGCATCGTAATAAAGTCAGTATAAAACCCCGGTTTACTCGCGTTAAAGGCAAGTTTCAGTGTAAATAGGCCGATGTGGAACCGCTGCTCGACCAGCATCTGCAGCGCGTACGACGCCCGGCCGAGCTCGCGCTCGGCCAGCACCACGCCGACCGCGTCCAGGCCGCCGCCGCCAAGGTTGGCGGGCATGTTCGCGGCGTAGAGGCCGGCGGCGAGCGCCTTGGCCCGGATCTGGGCGGCCAGGTCTGGCGGCACCTCGTCGAGGCGCTCAACCTCGTCCTCGTGCGGGTAGAGCTCACGCTCGACGAAGTCGCGGACGGTGCCGACGATCAGCCGCTGCTCCTCGGTGAGGTCGAGGTCCACCGCGCTCACCCGCCGGGGAGCCTGATCGAAGCGCCGGCGTAACCGGGCACGGGCAGCGCCGCGTGCGCGCCGACGATCTGCGCCAGCCGGGGGGCGATCTCGGCCGGGAACGGCGTGACCCGCGTCCCCTGGCTGGCCGTGGCGCCGACGTGCAGCAGCAACTGCTCGGCGGTGGCCAGCACCGGGCCCCGACCGCCGTCGCCATGCATCTCGTGGGCGATGTGTAGCCGCTTGGCGTCCACGCCGAGCACCTGCAGGGACAGCCCGAGCCGGTCGCCGACCCTGGCCTCGCCCAGGTGGCGCAGGTGGGTCTCGGCGGTGAACAGCGACCGGCCGGACGCGCGGTAGTCACCGTCCACACCGAAGTAGCGGAAGAACGCGTCCGCGCTGTCCCCGAACACCAGCAGGTAGGCGGACTAGCAATACGTCGTAGTTCGGTG